>MENQ01000001.1 GCA_001768325.1 Bacteroidetes bacterium GWC2_46_850
GAATATGTTATAGGGTTCGATGATTGGTTTCCCCTCGCGGGTGAGAGAGAAATACCAGTTCAGGTTGCCGTCGTGGCCATATTTTTTGAGAAACTCTCCACCCTGGATGGCACAATCGAGCCACTCCTGGCGTTTTTCCACGTTATTATACAGCATGGAAAAGAGCCATACTTGTCGTGCCTGCAGCCAGACAAATTTATCGGTGTCGTAGACATTTCCCTGTCGGTCGAGACAGGTATGATAACCACCAAAGGTAAGATCCTGGGACTTGTTTAACCAAAATGGCAGCACATTATCAAGTAACTCGATTCTGTAAAGCTCTTCTAAGAAGCGAAGGTGTGCCATGAGATTGTGGTTTTATCTTTAAATTGTTGTATAGTGTTTGCAAATTAAGGATAAAAAACTTATATAAACAAGAGAAGTAATGAAAACATTTTATTATATAATCCAGATTTAGCTAATATATTTTGTAAAGTAAGCCTACTATGGATCTAATAAGAATGGTAAAAATCAGGAAGATTTCGAACCTCCTGCAAAGAGCCAGGTTTGCCCACATCCATGATCAACAGTTTTTTGGGTGCATAGCAGGAAAGGTGATCTTTGTCGCAAATTGAAAGATAAAAGTCGATGATAGAGAATTGGTCAGGGAAATTCTCCATATAACGGAAAATTGCAGGTTGCAGCATATGAATCCCTGAGAAAGCAAGTTTTTGGTGAAGTTCCGGTTTGAAATCGGGGTATGGCGATTTAATTGCTCCGGTTTTTTGATTGATCCAGCCTTTGAGGTAGTTGTTGTGGTCAAACAGCAGATAACGTGATGTCTGGCGGTCGCTGCACAGGAGTGTTGCTGCGCTATTATTTTTCAGATGAAAGGTATAAAGATCATGCAGGTCGATATTGGAGAGGATATCCACATTGTGAATCAGAAATGGTTTGTCGTCATCGAAAAACCAGGATGCTTTTTTTATTCCTCCTCCGGTGTCCAGCAACTTCTCCCGCTCATCGGAAAATTCGATGCGGATACCGAAGTGGTTGTTCTGCTCCACAAAATCGATAATCTGTTCCGCAAAATGATGTACATTGATGATGATCTCATCAAAACCCGACAGCTTGAGTTTTTCGATGGTATGTTGCAGCAACGGTTTTCCCCCGACCGGCACCAATGCTTTGGGTATGGTGTCCGTCAGCGGCTTCAGGCGTGTGCCGAGCCCGGCGGCAAAGATCATTGCTTTCATCGTTTCCGGAATTCCTGTTCCAGGTTTTGTTCCCTGTGAATCAGCGATACTTTTACACCAAATTTCCTGGAGATATGTTCCGCAACGTGCTGGGCGGCATACACCGACCGGTGCTGGCCACCCGTACAGCCAAAGGAAACCATCAGGTTGGTGAAGTTACGTTCCATGTATCGTTTCACATGCTGATCGATCAGGGGGTAGATGCTATCCAGGAAGGTCATCATCTCGCCATCTTCTTCCAGAAACTTGATGACCGGCTCATCGAGCCCTGTCACATTGTTGTACCGTTCATATTTCCCGGGATTGTTGATGGCGCGGCAGTCAAACACATACCCGCCTCCGTTGCCCGATGCATCATCGGGGATACCCTTCTTGTAGGCAAAGCTATATACACGTACTTCCAGTTCCCTTTTGCGGGAGTCGGCAAACTGTTTCAGCTCGGTCATCCCTTTCAGCAGATTGCACAGATAGGGATACTCGTCAAATTCATCCTTGAGAAGTTCCCGCAGGTTGTCCAGCGCAAAGGGCACGCTCTGAATAAAGTGTGGCTTTTTCTCAAAATAGCCCCTGAAGCCGTAGGCACCGAGTACCTGCAACGTGCGGAAGAGCACAAACTGACGCAGCCGGTTCAGAAAATCGACTGCAACGACAGGACGATATTTTTGCAGAGAAGCAATATAGGTCTGTATCAGCTCATCGCGCAGTTCCGTCGGGAAGTTGGCTTTTGCCTGCCATAGGAACGACGCTACGTCATAATAAACAGGCCCTTTCCTGCCGCCCTGAAAATCGATAAAATAAGGCATTTCATCCTTCAGCATCACGTTACGCGACTGAAAATCGCGGTACATGAACGTATCCGTTTCATCTTCCAGCAGGGTACCGACCAGTTTCTCAAAATCGTTCTCCAGCAGGTCTTCCCGAAAATCCATGCCTGTGGTCTTCAGAAAACTGTACTTGAAATAATTCAGATCCCACATCACGGAGCGCCGGTTAAATTCAGATAACGGATAATAGACACTGAAATCGAGATCACGGGCGCCTTTGTACTGAAAGTCGACCAAAAGGGAGATGGTCTTGTGCAGGAGCGCTTTTTCGTCGTGACTGAACACGCCGGTCAGCCTGCCTCCTTTGATTAAATCAAACAGATGGGTGTCACCCAGGTCCTCCTGTAGATAGAACATCTCATCCTCCGATACGGCAAGCACTTGCGGGACATTCAGTTGCTTTTCCCGAAAATGCCGGGCTAACCGGATAAATGCCCGGTTCTCATCGCGCGACTCTCCGTGCACGCCAATCAGTGATATTCCGTCATGCTGAAGCCGATAGTATTTTCGATTGGAACCGGAAGAAGGAAGTGTCACCGGGTCAGGGTTTTCTTTTCCGGTATATGCTGTAAAAAGAGAAATGAGTTGTTGCATGTTTAAAAGTTTGAACGTTTCGGGGTTTGAACGTTTCCAGGTTTCGATGTGTAGGGCTTGGAATTTTATCTGTTGAGATAATCTTCGAGTTCTTTTAGCCAGGTGTCGGCCATCGCATCGCTTGGCATACGCCAGTCGCCGCGGGGCGAGAGGTTCACGGATCCCACCTTGGGTCCGTCGGGTATACAGGATCGTTTGAATTGCTGGGTAAAAAAACGTTTGTAGAACACCCGTAGCCATTGGCCTATTTCGTCTGCGGAATAAATCCCGTTAAAAGCCTGGCAGGTCAGGAAAAAAATACGTTTTGGGCTGTCGCCATAGCGAAGCATGCGATGCAGGAAAAAATCGTGCAATACATAGGGGCCTACAAAATGTTCCGTTTTTTGTGCGATGTTACCATCCTTGTCGGCAGGTAGCAACTCGGGACTGAATGGCGTATCCAGCACGTCGAGCAGAGTGCGCCGGGCCGGTTCATCCATCCGGTTGTCGGCAATCCACCGCACCAGTGTGGCCACCAGTGTCTTGGGAACACTGGCGTTGACCGCATACATCGACATGTGGTCGCCGTTATAAGTAGCCCATCCCAGGGCAAGTTCCGACATGTTTCCCGTGCCCACCACCAGTCCGCCTGTCTTATTGGCGTAATCCATCAGAATCTGGGTACGCTCGCGCGCCTGGCTGTTCTCGTAAGTCACGTCATGCAGGTTGATGTCGTGCCCGATATCTTTGAAATGGGTGGTTACTGCATCTACAATGGAAATCTCCTTCATGGTCACACCTGCCGACTTCATCAGTTCCACAGCATTGTGATAGGTTCGCTTTGTGGTGCCAAACCCCGGCATGGTGATTCCGTGGATATTTTCACGGGGAAGGCCCAGGGTATCGAATGCCTTGATTGTTACCAGCAGGGCAAGGGTGGAGTCGAGTCCGCCCGAAATGCCGAGAACAGCTGTGGTCACACCTGTATGCTGGAGGCGTTTTGCCAAGCCGTTTGTCTGAATAAGGAACAGTTCAGAGAGATGTTCTTCGGCTGTGTCTTCAGAAGGAATAAAAGGGTAGGGGTTAAAGGTGCGATACCATTGATCGGGAGTGACAGAAGGAAGGTTGCAATCTGTCTCTGTAATAGTTCCGGAAGCAGCTGCCAGGTAGTTGGTGTTTTTTATCCGGTCGTGACGCAGCGCATCAATGTCGATATCGGCAATGATAAGCTCACTTTCTGTTGAAAAACGTTTTGACTCTGCCAGCAGTGACCCGTTCTCGGCAATCAGACAGGCACCTGAAAAAACCAGGTCGGTGGTCGACTCGCCCCATCCCGCCGAAGCATACACATAGGCAGCGTTGCAGCGCGCGGACTGCTGGAGTACAAGTGACTTCCTATATCTGTGTTTGCCAACCAGCTCATTGCTGGCCGAGAGGTTGAACAGAATATCTGCTCCCTGCAGTGCGAGGGAGGAGGAGGGGGGATTGGGAGACCACAAATCTTCGCATATTTCAATCGCGAAGTTGGCGAAAGGTGTGCGAAAGACCATTCCTTCGGAAGCCACCGGCACTGCTTCGTCGCCTATTTCCACCGAAAAGTCACTGAGGTCGGCCGCTGCGGCGAACCATCTTTTTTCATAAAATTCCCTATCGTTGGGGATATTTGTTTTGGGTACCACACCCAGAATGCCCTCGGCCGATATCACGGCAGCCACGTTGAACAGGCTGCTTTTGATGCGCAACGGCAGGCCTACGATGGCGATGAGGGAAGCCTCCTCTTTCATAAAGGCGACAAGTTCCGCCAGTGCAGCTACAGCCCTGCGCTGCAGTGCTTCCTGAAAGAAGAGGTCGCCGCAACTGTACCCTGTGATGGAGAGTTCAGGAAAACAGACAATCTGTACACTTTCCCGTCCGGCATGTTCCAGGACCGATTTTATTTCCCGGATATTATAGTCGCAGTCGGCAACCCTCAGTGTGGGTGACGCGGCTGCCACGCGTAAAAAACCGAAATCATTTATATCCATATTCCGTCGGGTTTACAGGTGAGTTTCTACAAAGGTAATAAAAACAGGGGAACTACCGATAGGTCACTTCCATCTTATAATTCCATAGGTTGAAATAGAGGTTCCACCTCTCAGACTCTACCTCTCCGCGTTGGAAATCGACCGTTTCGCTGCGCGGAAATTGTTTTTCCGGGAAAAATGAGTCTGAAAAATCAGAGTTGACATATAGCCTGTAGGAATCGATCCCCGACATGAAAAACTCCCTGCCGGTTTTGTTCATGAGCGGTTCCCCGCGCCCGAAAGATACATCCACCGGCACCCAGCCAGTCCCTTCGAAATATACCTCTGCCCAGTCGTGGAGGTTCACCTCTCCCGGATGCATCATCCAGCCGCTCTGCCAGCGTGCCGGAATTCCCTTGTAGCGTAGCATGGCAATAAGCAGCAAGGTCACCTGCCCGCAATCCCCTTTTCTGTTTTCCAGTACGTAGGCGGGTATATCGGGGATGGTGGAATACTCCAGGGCGCTGGCCCATGGATAGTTTGCCGTGATGTAACGATAAATTGCCTGCAGGTTTTCAACCGGTGTAACCGCATCTCTGGTGACGCTGTCGGTGATTGTCCTGATTTTATCAGAAAACCGGATATGGGGAGTCCGTTCCGAGGTGTATTTTTTATATTCCTCCGTATGCGTATGATAAGGTTGCATGTCGATCTGAGAAAGATCGAACCACTCTCCCTGTGAGGTAAACATATATTCCACCTGAAAGAATGCCACCATTCTCCTGAAAATTATTCGTTCCAGATAGATGGAGGTATGTCCGGTCTTGTCTTCCGATAAGATATGGAATGTTGGGAAAGTCCTGATTAGTTTCACATCGGTCTGACGGCGGATATCCTGTCGCGGGTAGGGCAGCCAGACATGGTAGATCTCTTCCTCACTTCCAATACCGGAATGCGTTTTGAGGGTGTATTTTACCTGCATGGTAACCTTTGGCAGGAGATATTTCCCTTTTATCTCTGTGGGGATAAGTTGCGTAAGATGTCTGTCCAGAATTTCTTTTGTGCTGTTCCCGGCTGTGTCAGGCAGAGCCTGAGAAAGACTTCTTGCCAGGGAGTCCACCCGGAAAAGGTTGGCTGCCGCGTTGCGGAAGTAGCGTTTCTCTCCGTTGATAATCCTGAACTCAAGCGCCCTGGATTTCTCCCACCGGTTGAGCTGCTTATCTGTTGGGGTAAACCGGTGGTGTTCCTGAATCCAGCCAATAACATCTTCCCGGCTCCGGTTGAAGTCGAGCTCCACCCTTCTGATTGAATCGAGGGTATAGCGAGAGGGAGGAGTAGGTTGTCGATTGCCGGAACATGCGAAAAGCAGGCCGGAAAGAACAATAAAGACGATCTGTTTCATCTTGTTTGGTTTTAAGATCAGGCATATTCATTCGCAAAGACCATTCTCGATCAGTCGTCTCCCCGGATCATGAAATCTCAGAAGTGGAGGGTTTCAGCCAGACTGAGTATGCCGGGTAATTCCGTGAACAGTGTTGTCATGGAGTCGTAGACCAATGAGGCGCCCGCATCTCTCAGTACCGAGTCGGGGAGCGGACCGGTATTCACTGCAATGGTAAAGATCCCTGCTCCCACTGCTGCCTCAATTCCCAGCGGAGCGTTCTCGATTACGATGGCCTGGTTGGGTGCGAGATTGCCACCTTTTTGTAGGCCCATCAGGAATGGCTCAGGGTGAGGCTTACCGTGAACCACATCAAAAGCAGTAACCATGGTGGCGGGAGTGAAGATCCCCGGAAAATGAGTATCCAGTTTGTTAAGCAGGGAGGGCTGGCCGGATCCTGTCACCAGTATAGGTGTTAGTCCCTTCTCTTTTACGTAGTTCAATACCTCCTTCGCTCCCGGCATGGTGGCGCCGCTGTTGTATTGCTGGAAGAGCTCCGATTTACGCGCGTAAATCTTCTGCTCCTCTTCTTCAGTAGAGCTACGATTCAGGTTTCTTTGGAAAACTGCATCTATGGTGGATTTACCTATTCTTCCCTCCTGAAGGTAAAACTCATAGGGAATATGTTGCAGATTGAGTTCGTCCATCGTCTCCCGCCACGATTTGTCATGCGCGGGCATGGAATCGTATAGCACACCGTCCATATCAAATATGACGGCTTTCAGAGAGAAACTGCGATACTGCTTAATCCGCAGGTATTCTTTTATTAATTCATTCATGTTCATACGATAAAACCGCTGAGCCGTTGTTTTGCGGCCCGGCGGTTTTTCAAATTATTTATACTATTAAAGCCTAGCCTTGATGGCCTTTGTTGCTTCCTCAAATCCCGGTTTTTCGAGCAGGGCAAACATGTTCTTCTTGTATGCTTCCACACCCGGTTGATTAAACGGATTGATTCCCAGCAGGTAGCCGCTGATGCCACACGCTTTCTCAAAGAAGTAGATCAACTGTCCGATATATTTTTCATTCAACTCCGGCAGTTCGATCTGCAGGTTGGGTACTCCGCCATCCACATGGGCTATGCGGGTACCCAGTTCGGCCATTTTGTTTACCTCATCTACCCGTCTGCCCTTCAGGAAATTTAACCCGTCAAGATCCCTTTCGTCATGCGGTATTTGTACTTTCCTGTCGGGTTCTTTCACTGAAATCACCGTCTCAAAGATGGTACGCTCACCCTCCTGTATCCATTGTCCCATGGAGTGCAGGTCGGTTGTGAAGTCTACTGCCGCAGGGAAAATGCCCAGGTTATCCTTTCCTTCACTCTCACCGTAAAGTTGCTTCCACCATTCTGCCAGGAAGTGAAGTTTGGGATGATAGTTTACCAGAATCTCAATCTTCTTGCCCTGTTTGTAGAGCTCGTTCCGGATTACCGCGTAGATGGCTGGCAAGTTATAGTCGAAGGAAACAGAGGGAACCGTAGCCTTTTCAATTTCAACAGCACCACCCACCAGCTTGCGGATATTTATTCCGGCAACGGCAATGGGCAGCAACCCAACGGGGGTAAGCACCGAATAGCGTCCTCCTACGTTATCAGGAATGACAAACGTCTTGTACCCTTCTGTGGTAGCCAGGGAACGGAGTGCTCCTTTTGATGCGTCGGTGATGGCGACAATCCGCTGGCAGGCTTCTTCTTTGCCGACCCTGTTCTCCAGCTGATCTTTCAGCAGGCGGAATGCAATGGCCGGCTCGGTGGTAGTTCCCGATTTGGAGATATTGATGATGCCAAACTCCCTGTCTTGCAGCCAGTCTATCAACTCATGCAGGTAGTCTTCGCCGATGTTGTTTCCTGCATAAAGAATCACAGGATTTTTGCGTTTATCGCGATCCTGTAGCCAGTCAAACGACCCCGATAGGGCGTCGATCACCGCACGGGCCCCCAGATAGCTACCGCCGATACCCACCACCACGACGGCGTCGCAGCGCGTGCGCAATACGGTTGCCGCATCTTCAATTTCCCTGAAATCTTCTTCGGTAATGGAAGAGGGGAGATTTACCCAGCCCAGGAAGTCGCTTCCTTCCCGTGAGCCGTCGTGTAATGCCTGATTGCAGGCTGCGGCATGTCCTGCCTGATTCAAAATTACCTCGTCTGAGAGAAAACCGAATACCTGTTTGATGTTTAATTGAATACTATCCATTGTATATGCTGTTTTAGTCCATAAGAATGTCGTTCCTATATTCAGAGTGAACCTGTTTGACATTTCATGTCGACCGGTACAATTTTTTAAAAAACACTGATCAGTTTGTTGATGGCAGCCTGGGGTGCCAGCTTCTCATACAGAATCTGGTATACAGTTTGTGCAATGGGCATATCAATCTTGAAGCGACTGTTCAGTTCATAAATACACTTTGCACCGTAATACCCTTCGGCAATCATCTCCATCTCCAGCTGTGCTGTTTTCACCGAATAACCTTTTCCGATCATGGCACCAAGGGTCCTGTTGCGGCTGAACTGTGAATAACCGGTCACAAGCATATCTCCCAGGTAATGTTGCTCGGTGATATTTCGTTCAATGGGTACCACACCATTCAGGAAGCGCGACATCTCACTGGCGCAGTTGCTCATCAGTACCGCCTGAAAATTATCACCATACAACAGACCCTGACAGATGCCGGCGGCAATGGCATAAATATTTTTTAGGACTGCGGCCAGTTCAATGCCCACCACGTCGTTTGATACGCGTGCCTTCAGCAACCTCGATGTGATTCCTTCGGCAAGAAGCGTTGCTTTTGATTCATCCCTGCTTGCTACCGTGAGGAAAGAGAGTCGTTCCAGGGCTACCTCTTCGGCGTGACAAGGACCCGAAACGACACCAATATTTTCCAGGGGAATCTTGAAATTGGAAGCAAGAAACTCACTCATCACCATGTTGTCGTTGGGAATGATACCCTTGAGCGCCGACACCATAAATTTGTCGCGGAAGGTGCTGTTCCATATCCTGCGGAAATATTGTTTCACGAAGGGAGAGGGGATGGCGATGATGATGGTGTCGGATTCTTTGATCGCTTTCTCGAAATTGGAGTAAAAGGTAATCTGTGCCAGGTTGAATTTTACATTAGTCAGGTAATTGGGATTGTGGCCAAGTTTATAAAACCCTTCAATCTGGTCGTCGCGGCGAATGAACCAGTTCATATGCTTTTGGTTCATCAATACAATTTTCGCCAGTGCCGTACCCCATGTACCACCACCTAAAATACAGATTTTTCCGATTGAATCCGTCATGATAATATTGGACCAGAAGTCCGGTTGTGATTATTCTGATATATTGGCTATCCAGCTTTTAACTTCCTCAGGGGTGGGATTGTTCAATCCCATCTTGAACTTTTTGTTCAACCCGCAAATCTCCTGATGAAATTTGTTGGGGTTCAGTTCCTGCAGGCTTTTCACCTGCGTGTAGCCCGCTTTCTGAATCAGAGCTACCCATTCTTCGGGAATGCCGATTTGCATATAGTCTGCCACAGTATCTCTTTTCGCTTTCTTCTCGGGGCGCATCAACGGGAACAGCATCACTTCCTGGATGGTGGTCTGACCGGTCAATAGCATGGTCAGCCGATCCATGCCGATCCCCATGCCCGAAGTGGGGGGCATCCCGTATTCAAGGGCACGCAGGAAATCCTGATCGATAAACATTGCCTCGTCGTCACCCTTCTCGGAAAGACGGAGCTGCTCTTCGAAGCGCTCACGCTGGTCAATGGGGTCGTTCAGCTCCGAGTAGGCGTTCGCAAGTTCTTTTCCATTGACCATCAGTTCGAAACGCTCTGTCAGCTCCGGATTGTCGCGGTGTCGTTTACAAAGGGGTGACATCTCTATGGGGTAATCGATGATAAAAGTAGGCTGAATGTAATGACCTTCTGCCTTCTCGCCAAAGATCTCATCAATCAGCTTGCCTTTACCCATGGTCTCATCCTGTTCAATTCCCAGTTTTTTGCATACATCACGGAGCGCTTCTTCATCCATCCCGTGTATATCGATGCCGGTATGCTCTTTGATGGCATCGATCATGGTCACCCGTCTGTAGGGTGCCTTGAAGTCGATTTCATGATCGCCCACCGTTACTTTTGTTGTTCCGAGCACCTTCAGTGCGATATGTTCCAGCATCTGCTCGGTAAATTCCATCATCCAGCGGTAATCCTTGTATGCCACGTAAATCTCCATCACGGTGAATTCGGGATTGTGCGTCCGGTCCATCCCTTCGTTCCGGAAGTTGCGGGAAAATTCGTAAACTCCTTCAAACCCGCCCACGATCAGTCTTTTCAAATACAATTCATTGGCTATGCGCAGATAAAGGTCGATGTCGAGCGCATTCATATGGGTGATGAAGGGACGTGCTGCAGCACCTCCGGGGATGCTCTGGAGCACCGGAGTATCCACTTCAAGATAACCTTCGTTGTTGAAATACGTCCGCATGGCATCGAAGATACGGGTGCGTTTCACAAATATATCCTTCACGCCCTCGTTCACCAATAGATCTACGTAACGTTGACGAAAGCGTAATTCGGGATCGGTGAGTTTGTCGAAGGCCACACCATCCTTCATCTTCACTACCGGCAATGGCCTGAGCGATTTAGACAAGATGGTGAGCGTTTCCGCGTGCACCGATATCTCGCCGGTTTGTGTCCGGAAGACGAAACCGGTGATTCCTACAAAATCACCGATATCGGTCAGTTTCTTAAATATGACGTTATAAAGATCCTTATTTTCTCCCGGGCAGATGTCGTCGCGGGTGATATATACCTGAATGCGTCCTTTGGAGTCCATCAGTTCAATGAATGAGGCCTTTCCCATGATGCGGCGTGTCAT
This sequence comes from Bacteroidetes bacterium GWC2_46_850, assembly GCA_001768325.1. GTDB lineage: Bacteria > Bacteroidota > Bacteroidia > Bacteroidales > Dysgonomonadaceae > Proteiniphilum. Next base: position 10,935 of record MENQ01000001.1, read on the forward strand.
GATGCGACCCGCAATGCTCACCTGACGGCGATCCGCCTCATCTGTGAATTCTGACTTTATGTCTGTAGACCAGGCATTTATTTCATACTTGGCGGCGGGATAAGGTTCCACTCCCACCTGTCTCAATTCATCCAGGCTTTGCCGGCGTATGATTTCCTGTTCGCTAAGTTCTAAATTTTGCATGCTCTGTTAAATAGTTGGGCACCACACCCAAATTTTCCACAAAAGTACAAAATAATTCAGTACGAATGCATACTTTTTTCCGGAGACTCCCACTTCCTGGTAATTTCGACGTCCGGCATCATCCCGACAAGTTCTGCTTCCTGTTTCACCGGGTAAAACAGTGGTCACGATTGCATAGTGGGTGAAGTGGAAAATATGAGATGATAAAAATGTGGATTGAAAATAATTAAAGAAATATTTCTTTAATTGCTGAAAGCATATTATATTTGTAATGAAAATAGTATGGATTAACAAAGATGCTGTAGACCATAGTATTTATCTGTTGTGATGTGCCTTTTATTAAAATCTGTCTTATGGAAACACTAATAAACACTCCGCTTGCGGGAGAAATCCTCGATGAGATTATAGAAAAACACCGGGGAAAGCCGGGCATGCTGCTTACTACGCTGGAAGAAGCACAAGAGAAGAACCCACTGAAATATCTTCCCGGTGAAACGTTGGTGGAAGTCTCAGGAAAATTAAATATACCTTACACCCAGGTATATAGTGTGGCCACCTTTTATTCCTACTTCAATCTTACGCCACAGGGTAAGCATACTGTCGTAGTCTGCAGGGGCACGGCCTGTCATACCAAAGGATCAAAAGGCCTGCTGGATGATGTCACAGCCCTTTTGGGTATAAGAAGAGATGTAGATGGTGCGGATTCTTCTTTTACTACCTCCGATAATCTATTTACTGTGAGGACGGTAGCCTGCTTCGGGCAGTGCGCTCAATCACCTGTTGTGGAGGTGGATGGTGTTATTCACAGCAATGTGAATGCACAGAAGTTACTGAAGATCATGAGCCGGATAAAAAACGGAAAAACCGAAAAAAAATAATCATATGAGACCGTCCGAAATTAAAATATTACAGGAGCAGCATCGGGGGAGGATTCTCCCTGTCGTGCCAATGATACTGGTGGGGATGGGTACTTGTGGAATCGGAAATGGAGCCGATGCGGTTTATGCCCGGATTATGAGACAGATATCGGAAGACGGTATCGAATGTAAACTTAAACAGACAGGATGTTTCGGTTTCTGTGCCGAGGAGCCGGTGGTGATGCTCTACCGGCCGGGTGCGCCAATGCTGGTCTACAGTAAAGTGAACGAAAAAGATGCGGCGCGCATCGTGGAAAGCATTGGGAAGGACAGGATCTACCGGAATAAGCTTTTGTGCCGGATCGACAAATGGGACTTCTTGACCTCTAAGGTTGAATTTGGTCAGGGATATGCAGAGCTGCCTCACTGGGATGAGATTCCTTTTTTCAAGGGACAACAGAAAGTGGTGTTGCGCCATGCCGGGCTCATCGATCCTGAAGAGATTCTAGATTATATTGCAGTCGGGGGGTATAATGCGCTTGCCAGGGTGCTCTCAACCGTTGAGCCGGCTGACGTGGTCAATGAAGTCATTGAATCGAAGCTCCGCGGCCGGGGAGGTGCCGGTTTCCCTACCGGTGTAAAGTGGGGCATCATGCAGAAACAGGAATCAGGTCAGAAATATATTATCTGTAATGCCGATGAGGGTGACCCCGGCGCTTATATGAACCGCAATGAGATTGAAAGCGATCCCCACATGTTGATTGAGGGGATGTTGATTGGGGCTTACGCAATGGGTGCCGACAGTGGGATTGCCTATGTAAGAGCCGAATATCCGCTCGCCGTGAAGCGGTTGAAAAGAGCGATCCAACAGGCAGGCGATCTTGGTTTGCTGGGTGAGAATATACTGGGTTCCGGACTGAATTTCAGACTTGATGTGGTGGAAGGAGCCGGTGCATTTGTTTGTGGTGAAGAGACGGCGCTGATCGCTTCGATTGAAGGAAAAGCCGGTCGTCCGACGCCGCGCCCCCCTTATCCGGCAAGCAGGGGGTTGTATGGTAAACCGACAAACATCAACAACGTGGAAACCTGGTGCAACGTGCCGGTCATCATGGAAAAAGGGAGTGCATGGTTCAAAGCGATCGGGACGGAGAAAAGTGCCGGTACCAAAGTCTTCTCGTTGGTCGGCAAGGTGAAAAATACCGGGCTGGTGGAGCTTCCGCTTGGCTCCAGGCTGGAACAGTTCGTGTTTAGCATCGGTGGAGGAACGGGCACTTCCCGGCGGGTGAAAGCGGTGCAGACGGGAGGTCCCTCGGGAGGCTGCATACCGCTGGCGCATTTTTCAACGCCGGTCGACTATGAATCGCTGAATGGCATAGGAGCCATCATGGGATCGGGAGGTATGGTGGTGATGGATCAGGACAACTGCATGGTGGATGTGGCCCGCTATTTCCTCGAATTCAATGCCGGAGAGTCGTGTGGTAAATGTACTCCTTGCCGGGAAGGACTGGCTCAGGCGCTTGCCATCCTTACCCGCATCACCAGGGGTCAGGGTACTATTGTCGATCTGGCCATGCTCGAACTGCTTGGCGGCGTGATCAAAGACTCGTCGCTTTGTGCGCTCGGGCAGACTGCTCCCAATCCGGTGACGACAACTTTAAAATATTTCAGGCATGAGTATGAGGAGCATATCAGGGAAAAACGGTGTCATGCCGGTACCTGTGAGTCCTTGTTCCCGGCGCTGTGTGAAAACAGCTGTCCGCTGCATATGGATATTCCCGGATATATAGAACTGATAAAGGAGGAGCGGTGGGAAGATGCTTTTGAGCTCACCCTGCGCGATAATCCATTGCCAGGTACATTGGGGCGAATATGTCACTTCCATTGCCAGATGCGTTGCCGCCGGGATATGCTCGACCAGCCTGTTTCGCAAGGTGAAATACACCGCTATCTGGCCGATACCATTTATCAACTCGGAAAAGAAGAGGATATATACCGGAAACTGATCAAAGAGAAACTGCCACCCACCGGAAAAAGGGTTGCCATTGTGGGTGCAGGCCCTGCAGGGCTTACTGCAGCTTTTTATCTCGTGCGTCTGGGTCACGACGTGACGGTCTATGATGCGATGCCTGAGGCAGGCGGGATACTCCGCTACGGCATACCACAGTATCGTCTGCCCCAGGAACTTTTACAGAAAGAGATAAAAATGATCGGAAGACTGGGAGTCAAATTTAAAATGAATCGCCGGCTGGGAGGGAATCTTTCGCTGGATGAGTTGAAAAAAGAGTCGGACGCGATCTTTCTGGCGATTGGAGCCTGGAAAGATGTAGCATTAAACATCCCGGGTGAACATGCGAAAGGAGTATTTGCAGGGAGTGATGTACTGAAGGAGATGTCAATGGGTAAAATCCCGCAGATAGGACAACAGATCGTGATCGTGGGTGCTGGCAATGTGGCTGTCGATGCTTCGCGATCTCTTCTGCGGCTGGGCAAAGAGGTGATCCTTGTATACCGGCGTGAAAAGAAAGATATGCCTGCCAACGCTGTGGAGATGTCAGAGGCGGAAGAGGAACAGATAAAATTCCGCTTTCTCTCAGCCCCACACGAAATTGTAGCCGACAGTTCCGGGTTTGTCAGGGCACTGCGCATCGAAAAAATGAGACCCGGGGATATTGATCGTTCCGGCAGAAGAAACCCCGTTTCGACAGGATTGTTTGAGGAAGTTCCCTGTGATTCCGTGATTTTGGCAATCGGAGAACGGGTCTCTTCTGAGGAACTGGCAGAGAGTATGTCGCTTACAGGTGATGGTCGGATTGCTGTAGACCGGTTTACCTTCCGGACGTCTGACCCCGCGATCTATGCCGGCGGTGATGCTGTCAGCGGCCCTGCTACTGCTGCTGAAGCCATGGGAATGGCAAAGAGAGCAGTTGCGGCCATCGACAAGGTGCTGATGAATAAGGAGAGATTCCACCTTTTGTCGCGCGAATTCCATTATGGAAATGAGGTTCCCCAAAATCCGAAGGCAAGTCCGAAGAATGTGGCCAGAAGGCTCTCCGTGAGAGACCGGGTGAATAATTTCAACGAGATCTCTTTCGGATTTACGGGTGAACAGGCAAGGAATGAAGTGGAGCGGTGTCTTCGGTGTGATGTGAGATGTCAATAGATAAAATAAACATACGATGGAAGTCAGAATAAATAATCAAACAGTTCAGGCGGCCGAGGGAAGTACCATCTTGCAGGCGTGCCGTATGGCGGGTATTCATGTGCCTACGTTATGTTATCTGAAGGATGTATCACAGAACGCTTCCTGTGGTGTGTGCGTGGTGGAGGTGAAAGGGGCCAGGTCGCTGTTGCGCTCCTGCATTACCAAGGTTGCCGAAGGAATGGAGATATTTACCGACAGCTCCCGTGCCATGGAGGCGCGTAAAATAAATGTGGAACTTTTGCTGGCCAACCATCCGCAGGAGTGTTTGATCTGCGACCGGAACGGGAACTGTGAACTGCAGCAGCTGACCTTCACGCTGGGAATCAGCTCGAGACGTTTTGATCGAACCAGGAAAGAACGGTATGTCAAAGATGATTCGTCTCTATCCCTGGTGCGCGATCCGGAAAAATGTATTCTTTGCGGACGATGTGTCGCTGTCTGCAGTGACATGCAGCAAGTGAAAGCAATCGACTTCACCGGACGAGGTCTTAAAACAAGGATCTCTACTTTTCTCGACGAAGGTCTGGGTTTTGTAGCCTGTACGAATTGCGGCCAGTGTGCACTCGTATGTCCCACCGGAGCCATTACGGAAAAAAGTGCCGTAGGCGATGTGAGAAAAGCTTTACAGGATCCGGGAAAAGTGGTACTTGTACAAACCGCACCTGCTGTGCGTGTGGGTATCGGAGAGGCAATGGGCATGCCTTATGGAAGCCTCGTTACCGGACAGATGGTAGCCGGGTTAAGACGTCTTGGCTTTTCGAAGGTCTTCGATACCGATTTTGCGGCAGATCTCACCATTGTGGAAGAAGGAAACGAATTACTTCGTCGCATAAATAATGGCGGTATTTTGCCGATGATCACCTCCTGTTCTCCGGGATGGATCAAGTTTATTGAGCATTTTTATCCGGAACAGCTGGGCCATTTGTCCACCTGTAAATCGCCGCAACAAATGTTTGGTGCAGTAGCCAAGACCTATTATGCCGAAAAAACGGGCATAGATCCCAGAAAGATCGTGGTAGTCTCTGTCATGCCCTGCACGGCAAAAAAATATGAAGCACGCCGGCCCGAAATGGTCGGAGCTTTTCAATACTGGAAAAATAAGATGAATCTTTCGGAAGAGGAACGTTTTTTTGATGTGGATTATGCGCTAACCACCCGGGAACTGGCACGCATGTTTCGTGAATCCGGTATTGAATTCACACAACTTCCGGAAGAGGAGTACGACAATCCGCTGGGCGAATCGTCCGGTGCGGGAGTGATATTTGGCTCAACGGGCGGTGTGATGGAGGCAGCATTGCGGACTGCTTATGAACTCTATACAGGGAAACCACCGGAGGATATTGATTTTTACGCTGTCCGGGGTCTGGATGGGATTAGGGAAGCCGATATTAATCTGAACGGAACCATCATAAAGGTAGCGGTAGCGCACACGTTAAAAAATGCGGCTATCCTGCTCGATCAGATAAGAGACGGCACATCGCCATACACCTTCATCGAGGTGATGACCTGCCCAGGAGGGTGTCTGGGCGGAGGCGGGCAACCCATACCGACCAATGCGGAAATACGCGAAAAAAGAGCAGCGTCAATCTACCTTGAGGATAAGCACAAGACGAACCGGAAATCACATAAAAATCCCGAAATTTTAAGTCTGTATGAGGAGTTTCTTATGGAACCCCTGGGAGAGAAATCGCATCATCTGTTGCATACCTACTATGTGGAGAGAGGATAAAAATGGAGTGAGTTTCCCTGCCTGAAAAAACCAATTTCATGGTCGATAGCCCGTAGCCGTTGTTCCAATGCGGCTAGCTCATCGTCGTCGCTTCGGGCGGAAACGGGCTTGTTGTTATATAAAAAGTAGTCGTCACGATACTGTTTCGGCGTGATGTTCGGCATCAGCACATTGGCTCCTGCCAGGATGGCTTGTTCACGTCCCTCTTTATGGATAACCTGCAGCGCGGTTGTGGCTGCAATGTTGATGTCGGGCATCAGCATGCGCAGCAGTGAAACCATCATCAGGCTCAGACTGAACCTCTCCCCAGGGGATGGAAGCTGTTCCCTGAATGCAAATAGGGGTGTGTCGGTGTGTTCCATATAGGGTCCCATGCCGCACATGTCGATGTCGAACCGCTTCATGAAGAGCAGATCGTCCGCCAGCATCTCCTTTGTCTGAAACGGCAATCCAATCATGACGCCCGTACCCACCTGATATCCTGTTTTCCGAATAGATTCAAGTGCACCCAAACGCTTGGAATAGCTGTGTAAGTCATCCTGGGGATGTATTTTTTTATAAAGCTCTTCCGAAGAGGTCTCGATGCGCAGTAGATAACGGTCGGCTCCGCTTTCGAACCAGCGGCGATAGGTTTCTTCCGATTGTTCGCCGCAGGAGAGCGTGATGCCGATCTCCCCGTTGGTCACTTTCTTGGAATCCAACACGATCTTGTTGATCTTTTGGGTAAAAGTTTTCGAAGAGTTTTCACCCGACTGTATTGCCACCGAACCATATCCTTTCTCATGAGCCTGTATCACTGCCTGCATCACTTCATCGTGACTGAGGTTGTAGCGGACTATTCTTTGGTTTGAGCTTCTGATGCCGCAGTAGTAACAATCTTTTTCACACACGTTGGAAAGTTCGATCAGCCCGCGCAGCCAAACCGTATTACCTGTCTGCTGCCGTTTTATTATTGCAGCATGATCAAACAGTTGTTGCCGGTCATCGCCAACAAGGGAGAGCATTGTGACAATCTCCTGTTTTGACAGTTTACTTTTTTGAAGTGCCTCTGACATGGGATGACTTTTATTTACCTCTTTTTTTGCCAAAGACGGCGGTTGCCCTCTCAAAAACGCCATGCAGATATGCCAGTGTCATTCCGTAGTTGGTAACCGGTATACCCGCTGTGACAAAGAGTTTTAGCCTGTTGGCTAACTGTTTCCGCGTGATCATGCAGCCACCGCATTGGATGACAAGGGAGAAGTCGCTTACGTTCGACGGAAGTTCTGAGAGACCTGAAACAACAGTAAAGTGCAATTCTTTTGACGTAAACTGCTGCAGCAGTTTCGGAATTTTTACTCTGCCGATATCATCGCAGCTGTTCTGGTGTGTACAACTCTCCAGAATAAGTACGGAGTCTCCCTCCTGAAGCCTGTCAATGGACGGTGTTCCTTCCAGGAAAACCTCAAAATTGCCTTTCATACGGGCAAAGAGAATGCTGAAGCTGGTCAGCGGAATCTCTTCCGGAAGCATTTTATCCACAATGCCAAACGCCGAGCTGTCGGTGATTGCCAATGCGGGGGAGATGCCCAGCTTCAGAAAGTCGGCGAGTTCATTCTCTGTCACCACAATCGGAATACATTTGTTGTCCAGTGCATCGCGAATGGTTTGATTCTGTGGCAGGATCATCCGCCCTTCCGGTGCTTCTGTGTCGATGGGCGTGATGAGTAACACCACATCACCGGGTTTTATCAGGTCGCCGATCAGCGAGCTCTTTTGAAAGGCTGATTCCGGTACGATCTGCTTTAGTGCGGCAATCAACCGTTCCTTGTCTGCCGGGTTGATCGTACTGAAATCGATGATTTCTGCCTGGCAGTGTTGTTGGATGGTGTTTTTGGTAATCGCTGCAATTTTATCAATGTCGCTTTTGTTGTGGGCAATGAGGTAAGGCACTTCATCCTTTTGAAACTGTTCAATCAGCCGCACCTCATAATCACCAAACTGATTACCTGCAATCAGCAAGATGGCACAATCGACCCGATGGATCACCTCCTGCGATTTTTGAATCTTCTTTGTGCCAATTTCGCCCAGGTCATCAATCCCGGCAGTGTCTATCAGGATGGCCGGACCAATGTCAAATATCTCCACCGATTTTTTCACCGGATCGGTAGTCGTTCCCGGAACGCCGGAGACAATGGAGATGTCCTGCCCGGTAATCATGTTGATCAACGAACTCTTGCCGGTATTTCTCCGGCCAAATATACCAATATGAAGGTAGTCGACGCCCATTTTGTATAATTTTGAAGCTGTAGGAATCAGGATTCAGAGATCAGGAATCAGAGATCAGGAATCAGGGATCAGGAATCAGGGATCAGCGGTCAGCTTTTGATGAGCAGGCTTTATACATTCAGCGGTTGGCAAGATAGCTTTCGGTCATCAGACAGCCAATTGCTAAAAATACAGATCCCGTTCCCCCTCTTTTATTTTTACGATCCTTTGACGCACCTCTTTTTGTGTGTTTTTATTGAGGCTGTCCATATTTTTTTCTATCACTTTCCATCCCTTTTCTGCCGTACTTTCAGGGGTATAGTCTTCCAGGTATTCAGCCAATGTGAGGATGGCGTTGGGAGTACAAAACCGTTTGATGAATCCGGGTACCGAGAACTCCATGAAATGTTCGCCGGTCCTCCCGAGACGGTAGCAGGCTGTGCAGAACGATGGCAGCATATCCTGGGCAAGCAGTTCGTCGATCATCTCGTTCAGCGAACGATCGTCATTAATTCGGAATTGTCCCCTGTTCAGATCATGATCTTTTTCTTCGGTCACATAGCTACCCAGTTCTATTTTGGTTCCGCCATCGATCTGCGATATACCAAACTGTATCAGTTCATTGCGTAGCGCGGCCGGCTCACGCGCAGTGAGGATCATGCCGGTATAAGGCACAGCCAGCCGGAGAATAGCCACAAGACGGGAGAAGTCTTCATCTGAAACAAAATAACGGCTGCCCATTTGTAGCATCGACGCATCCTTAACCCTGGGAAATGAGATAGTGTGGGGTCCCACGTTGTAACATGCTTCAAGGTGGTTGGTGTGGCGTATCAGTCCCATCACCTCAAAGCGCCAGTCATACAATCCGAGTAAAGCGCCAATGCCCACGTCGTCGATGCCTGCTTCCTGTGCCCGATCGAGCGCCGTCAGCCGATAGTCGAAGTCGGCTTTTTTTCCCCGAAGATGGTATGTTTTATACGCCTCACGATGGTAGGTCTCCTGGAACACCTGATAAGTGCCTATGCCTGCCGCCTTCACGGTACGGAAACCTTCAATCTCCAGCGGAGCAGCATTGATGTTCACTCTTCGGATCTCGCCGTTTCCCTTCTTCACACCGTAGGCTATCTTTACGCTATCAGCTATAAATTCAGGGTTATATTGCGCATGCTCTCCATAAACCAGGATTAAGCGTTTTTGCCCGCTATCTTCCAAAGCTTCAATTTCTTTCACCAGCTCGTCGTGGGTAAGCGTTTTGCGTACCTGTTGACTGTTCGTAACCCTAAATCCGCAGTAAGTGCAGTTATTGGAACATTTGTTGCCTATGTAAAGCGGGGCAAACAGGACAATCCTGTTTCCATATATCCTCGTTTTCAGTTCCCTGGCACCCTCTTTGATGCGTTGCACCGATTCTTTATCTGTCGCATTGATGAGGGTTGCCGTCTCTTCGAGGTTTAATCTGTTTTTGGCCAGTGATTTTTGAATAATTGTGCTTACTTTCTCAGGAGTGGGTACTGTCTGGTGCAAATACCCCCAGATCTCATCCGCATCGATAAACGGCTGCATGGATACATCGGGAAGTCGGTATGTTTCAGATTGGAATTGCATGGCAATAAGCAACTAAATATATTTACAAAGATATGATTTATTCGCAATGTACGCAATCAGATTTTAGGCGAGTTTTTTTCGGGTTACAACTTTGCAGAGGGTATCAATCTCATGAAAAATGATGACGATAAATCTGTTTTTTTATATAGATATTGGTGTGCTTTTTGAAAAATATGTACCTTTGCCTTTTCGGAAACATTTTAAGACTAAAATGTGGATTCCGGGAATAAAATGTAGGAAAAAATAGCCATTTCATGTCAAATATTCACTTTCAAGGCTTGGGGGTAGCTTTAATTACTCCTTTCCGGGAGGACGGATCGATCGATTTTGATGCACTATCCCGGTTATTGGATTTTCAGTTGGAGAATGGTACCGATTATATTGTGGCGTTGGGTACCACAGCCGAAACGCCCACCCTTCATAAAAATGAAAAAGCAGAGATCGTGCGGTTTATCGTGGAGAAAGTGAATGGACGGAAGCCAGTGGTAATGGGTGTTGGTGGGAACAATACGGCTGAATTAGCAGCGGATCTAAGAAATATCGATTTCAAAGGGATCAGTGCAATACTCTCGGTAACCCCTTATTATAACAAGCCGACCCAGGAAGGTCTCTTTCAGCACTATTGCGCACTGTCGCAAGCATCGCCACTGCCGATTATTCTATATAATGTACCTGGAAGAACCGGCGTAAACATGACCGCTGAGACTACTCTGCGCATTGCCCGCAGCTGTAGCAATGTGATTGCTGTGAAGGAGGCTTCGGGCAATCTTGATCAGATAAAAACTATTATCGACGGAGCTCCGCAGGGATTTCATGTGATCTCGGGTGACGATGCCGTTACGACGGCTGTGATTGAGATGGGTGGGATTGGCGTGATCTCGGTATTCGGGAATGCTTTCCCCAAAGAGATGGCCTGGCTTGTACACAGTGCGCTTGAAGGCAATGCTGTGCATGTCCGCAATCAGATGGAACAGGATTTCAACCGGCTTTTTCATCTGATCTTCGTGGAAGGTAATCCTGCCGGAGTAAAGTGTATCCTGCATCTCAAAGGAATGGTCAACAATCGGCTTCGTCTGCCTCTGGTGCCGGTGAGCGAAAAAACATTGCTCGAGATCAAAGAAGAACTTGCCAGGTTCAACTGATTCGGTATCTCAACGCTTGTATTTTTCAAACACTTCTTCCATTGAAAAGAAAATATTATTTCGATAATCCTTTTCTGCTTTATTGTTTTTTTACGAGATCTTCATTCCCTTCATTCAGAAATTCCCTTATAAATTCAAGCTTTGCAGTATTTAATTCCTTTCAGCTTCCGGATCGGATTTTCGTACATGTAAGTATCATAATAATACTGCTTTTACTTTGTTGTTATTCCCGACTTTATCCAAATATCTCTTGAAATAAATGCAAATAATTGATTTCGTTGTTCAGTATTGCTTGGTATGCGTTAAACAAATATTTTTTGTACTTTTGCAGATACACATTTATAAATGCACATCACATTGACAAGAAATATTTATGAACGATGTATGTGTATATACAACATTCCTATAAATGTCTTGTCGCTTGATCCCAATTTCTCTTGTCTAAATTCAAAAATATGAAACGGGTTTCTTATTTCCTTATTATTCTCTCTGTAATGATGACCACAAGCTGTACAGAAAAAAAAGCAGAGGCAGATCGTCTCAATCCTGCCAACATGGATACCACCGCTGCTCCCGGAAGGAGTTTCTACCAATATGCCACGGGGGGCTGGCAGGAAGCCAATCCTATTCCCGATGAACATGCACGTTACGGTTCATTCGACAAGCTGCGGGAGGAAAACCAGGAGCAGATACAGCTTCTGATCACGGCATTGGGTGAACAGGAGAATCCTGCCGGCTCAAATGCACAGAAGGTGGGCGACCTCTATACGCTGGGGATGGACAGTGTGAAGCTGAACAGCGATGGCTCGGCGCCGCTCCGCGGGCAGCTGACGGAAATTGCCGCAGCAAAAAGTCAACAAGATATCGTACTGCTGATGGCCAAGGTGAGTCACTATGCCTCCAATCCATTTTTTGGATTTGGTGTGGGTGCAGACGATAAAAACAGCGGGATGAACATTGCCCACATTTACCAGTCGGGTATCGGTATGGGCGACAGGGATTATTACCTGCTCGCCGACGATCACTCCCAAATGCTGCGCAATGCTTATATTACCCTTATGGAAACCCAGTTCCGGAATGCCGGATATGCCGAAGCTGCAGCAAAGCAGGCGGCGGCCAATGTAATGAAAATTGAAACGGAACTGGCAAAGGCGCACGTCACCAAAGAGATGCGTCGCCTGCCTGAGCTGAATTACCACAAGATGTTGGTAAGCGACCTCAACACCAAGGTTGCTCCTTTTGAATGGACTCTCTATTTTGAGGCCATGGGCGCCACTGATCTCGACAGTCTCAACGTATCGCAGATTGAACCGGTGCAGACTGCTATTGCGATCATCAAACGCGAACCGGTCACCGTTCTGCAGGACTACCTGAGCTGGAAAGTGATCAACTCGGCAGCCGGTTACCTGGGTGATGATTTCGTGAATGCCAATTTTGAATTTTATGGAAAAACACTGAGTGGCAGCAAGGAGCTCCGTCCACGCTGGCGCAGAACCATTGATGCGGTAAACGGTGCGATGGGAGAAGCTGTGGGACAGCTTTATGTGGAAAAATATTTCCCGGCTCAGGCCAAAGAGCGGATGCTCAACCTGGTGGATAACCTGAAGACTGCCCTGGGTGAGCGGATAAATCAGCTCGAATGGATGGATGCAGAGACAAAAAGTAAAGCTCAGGAAAAACTGGGTACTTTCATCGTCAAGATTGGATACCCCGATAAATGGAAAGATTATTCTTCTCTCGAGATCAAGGAAGACTCCTACTGGCAGAATATGGTACGCGCTTCCGAATTTGAATACAGCGAGATGATTGCTGACTTGGGAAAACCGGTAGACAGGACCAAGTGGTATATGTCGCCACAAACGGTGAATGCCTACTATAACCCCTCCTCCAACGAGATCTGCTTCCCCGCGGGAATCCTGCAACCTCCCTTTTTCTACATGGATGGGGACGATGCCATTAATTACGGCGGCATTGGGGTGGTCATCGGACATGAGATGACCCACGGTTTTGACGATCAGGGAAGGAAGTTTGATAAAGACGGGAATCTTGCCGATTGGTGGACAGCCGGTGATGCGCAGCGATTTGAGGAGCGTGCCGGCGTACTGGTAAACCATTTTGATCATATTGTCGTCCTCGATACGGTGCATGCCAACGGTACATTTACACTTGGGGAAAATATTGCCGATCATGGCGGACTGCAGGTATCCTACCAGGCTTTTCAAAAAACCGCACAGGCTGAATCGGACGATGTCATTGGTGGATTTACGCCTGCTCAACGTTTCTTTCTGAGTTATGCCAACCTATGGGCGGGCAATGTGCGTGATGCGGAAATTCTCCGACTCACGAAGATGGATCCTCATTCCCTCGGAAAATGGCGTGTTGATGGAGCCCTGCCTCATATTGATGCCTGGTATGAAGCTTTTCAAATTCAGCCATCCGACCCCATGTATCTCCCAAAAGATGCGCGGGCATCCATCTGGTGAGCACCAATTATCACATCATCGAATCATCGAATCATTAACAAATATGTTTTCAGGAATTGTAGAAGAAGCAGCCACCGTGGTGGCACTCAACAGGGAACAGGATAATCTGCACATCACACTGCGATGTTCTTTTACCGGTGAGTTGAAAATCGATCAGAGTGTGTCACATAACGGTGTCTGTCTCACGGTGGTTTCCATCGAAGGAGACACGTATACCGTGACGGCCATCCGGGAGACACTGGAACGATCCAACCTCGGCCTGCTGGAGATCGGCAGCAAAGTAAATCTGGAACGCAGCATGCCACTGAACGGCCGTCTCGACGGACATATTGTGCAGGGACATGTGGATCAGACGGCGATATGTCAAAATGTAACCGAAGCCGGCGGAAGCTGGTATTACACTTTTGTTTACACGTTCGACAAGGAGATGGCGAAAAAAGGATATCTGACGGTAGACAAAGGTTCTGTAACAGTGAATGGTGTAAGTCTTACCGTAGTGGAACCTACCGAGAATAGCTTCAAAGTGGCCATCATACCCTACACGTATGGTTATACCAATTTTCATCAGATAAAAAAGGGAACAGTGGTGAATCTCGAGTTTGACATTATCGGTAAATATATCAGTCGCATAACCGCATTGAATGCTTGATTATGGATTTTCTTGAATTTGTCTCCACCCGGCAGAGTGTCCGTGCATTTGATACGGAACGACAGGTAGAAAAAGAGAAGATTGAGCGTATTGTTGCTGCTGCACGTCTCGCTCCTTCGGCATGCAATGCCCAGCCATGGCATCTTATCGTGGTGGATGATCCGGAATTAAAAAATAAGGTGGCCGACGCCACTTCGGCCCGTGCCCTGGGGATGAACCACTTCACCAAGCAGGCACCTGTTCACATCGTATTGGTGGAGGAGAAGGTAAATCTTACTTCCGGTGTGGGGGGATGGGTAAAGCAAAAGGATTACGCGCAGATGGATATGGGTGTGATTGCCGCACATGTTATCCTGGCAGCACACGCCGAAGGATTGGGTTCCTGCATCTTGGGATGGTTCAACGAACCCAAAATGCGGGAACTGTTGTCAATACCCGATACCAAAAGAGTCTGGCTGGACATTGCAGTCGGGTATAGCGTGCAGCCATTGAGACAAAAGAAACGCAAGCTCATGCCGGAGGTAGTTTCCTATAACGGTTACAAAACAGACTCCGGAAAATAAAAGACAAAAAACATAAGATGAGGGAGATTGAATCGTTTAGAATCATTAAACTTTAATCTTTTTAACACGATGTTTTCATTCTTTTGTTGGTGGCATCGTAAAATTATATCATCTTTGCACTCTCAAATATATTTAAGAATAAGGCGGCCAAGAGCTGGTTTATTATATAGAAACAGATGAATATTAGGAAAAAACGTTTCTTTTTGTTGATCGCTCTCCTCACGATTACCGTAGTAACTTTTGCGCAACAGGTAGGTTCCAACTCACCCTACAGCAGATATGGATACGGTCTGTTATCGAACCCCGCCCTTGGCGCCTCAGAGGGGATGGGAGGAATCAGCTACGGTTTGCGTCGCAGCCAACAGGTCAACCCCGGTAATCCGGCATCCTACTCCGAACTTGATTCCCTTACCTTTATATTCGATTTTGGCGTCTCAGGACATATGGCCCGATTGAATGATGACGTAAACAGGCGGGATTTTTACAACGGCAATCTCGATTACGTAGCCATCCAGTTTCCGCTGATCCGGAATGTGGGAGCCAGCATTGGTTTGCTTCCCTTCTCCAAAACGGGATATAATTTCGGCGACCGGCGTTCTCTTGCAGGCATACAATATCTGGAGACTTATCGCGGTACGGGAGGGCTAACACAACTATATGGTGGTTTAGCCTGGGAGCCTGTCAAATATATATCCGTCGGTGCAAACATTCACTATCTGTTCGGTAGCTTCTCCCACAGCAGCGTGGTAACGCCTGTTGCCACTTCTGCACTGATTGGAGAGACAAAATACAGTTATGCTTTTCGTGAATTAAAATACGATCTGGGACTTCAGTTTACCTATCCGATCGACAAGAACCGTTCGGTTACACTCGGTGCGGTATATACCCCCCAGGTGAATGCGCGGGCGGATGTGAACCCAACGGAAATGCTTTATACCGGAGATCCTTACGAAAATCCCTGGTTGTCACCTTCCCAGATACTTATTACGGATACCCTGAAGGATGCTTCATTTCAGTTGCCACACACTTTTGGTGTCGGATTTACATATAGTACCGACAAATTCCTGATTGGACTGGATGGTACGTATCAGCTTTGGAAGAACTTGGATTATCCAGCGCAGCTTGATGATCTCACGGCAGAGAACCGGTTTAACAATGCTTATCGTCTTAATGCCGGTATGGAGTACGTAATTGACCCGCTGAGTCAGAATTTTTTTCAGCGCATCCGTTTCCGGGGAGGGCTCTCTTTTGCCAACTCTTACGCGAACTTCAGCGTCACCACGCCAGACAGTGGAACAGGTGAGTCTGTGATGGGCAGTTTTAAGGAGTATGGCGTAAGTGTTGGGTTAGGATTGCCATTTCATGACTATATGTCGGGACACATATCGATGCTTAATATCGGACTGGGCTACTCAAGGCAACAGCCTGATCACAAATTTATGATCAGTCAGGATATGTTTAAGGTGTCTATTAATATGAATATCAATGAATTCTGGTTTTTTAAGAGACAGTTTAATTAATCGGAAAGCAGGTGTTATCGGAATAAAAAAACAGGAAAGATTAAACTTTCCTTTTAACAATCCGTCAAAATCACACCAATTGAAAGGAACTATTCTGTTAAGCCAAATGAGTACAAGCCAAGCTTGCTTGGATTACACCATGACGAGGAATAGTCTAAATTTATTGAACTAATTAAAACATCAGCGAATATGAAAAAATTATTATTATCGGGACTCCTGGCTATCGCAACGGTCGTTGGTGTCAACGCCCAGAAGGCAGGATATGACCCTGTTAAAGCTCCATTTGGACATGGCGAAGATAGTGTCAACTGCCGACTCAATTTAAGTCTTATGCAGACTTCAGCCAAAGCAGAATCATATGATAGTGCACTGAAGCCCTGGATGGCTGTCTATGAAAACTGTCCCGCATCGAGCAAGAATATATATATTTATGGACCACGCATATTCAAGGCTCTTTATGAGGCTACTCCCGATGCGGCAAAGAAGAAAGAGTATCTCGACAAGACAATGGAGATCTACGATACACGCATCAAGTATTACGGAGAAGATGATGCAAAGGGTACCATTCTGGCTTACAAAGCATACGACTACATGGAACTGATGGGTGAGAAAACCGATCAGGCTGTGGTCTACGATTGGCTGGGTGAGGCAATTGGCGAGATGAAAGGGAATATGAATCCACTTGATGCGTACTCTTATTATATGGTCGCTTCGTTGAGCCAATACCTGAGCGATAATTCTAAAAAAGATCAGTATCTGAAGGACTATTTTGCCGTTGTAGGCTACGTAGATCAGGCAATAGCGAATGCGAAGAGTGCCAATGATCAGGCAAACGCCGATTATCTGGGCATGGTGAAAGATGGCATTGTGAAAGGTTTTGTAAACAGTGGTGCCGGAGATTGCAAGACGTTGACCGAATATTATGCCGACAAGGTAGAGCCCAATAAGGCTAATAAAGAATTCCTGAATGAGGTGATTAACGCCCTGGGTTCGGTCGGTTGTTCAGAAACGGATCTTTATTTTGCCGCATCGGAATATCTTTATCGACTTGAGCCCTCTGCCGGCGCAGCCATCGGACTGGCCAACAAGAGCCTGAGAGACAAGGATTATGATACTGCATTAAAGTATTACGATGAAGCGGCAAATCTGGAGACCGACAAGAACAAGGCATCGGATTACATGATGCAGCTGGCGGGTATCTTCTCCAATCAGCGTAACTTTGCCAAAGCACGGCAAGCCGCCATTGAAGCTACGGCATATAATCCTAATAATGGTGAGGCTTACATCCTGATAGCCCAGCTTTATGCAAGCTCGGCGAATAATATCTTCTCAGAGCCGGAGAAAGCCGGGTTGGTTTATCTGGTAGCTGTAGACAAATTGCAAAAAGCAAGAGCCGTAGACCCCAGCGTAGCTTCAAAAGCCAACAGTCTGATTAACCGTTATTCTGCAGCCTTCATGGATACGGAGACTGCATTTATGATGGGAATCAAATCGGGAGAAACCGTATTTATTCCCGGCTGGATCGGGGAGAGTACAACGGTTCGCCTGAGATAATATTAAAAACGATAACGTGTTGAAAGAACAACACAACATATTACTTGCAGGACGCATAACAACCACTGTCTTCGTGGTTGTTATGCTTCTTCTTCTTTTGTCATGCAAAGACAAGAACGATAACCTGGTTTCCTTTGCCTATGATCCAGAGGCGGTACCCACGATGGTGACGGATACGGTGACTACCCTGATATCCGATTCGGGTATTACGCGCTATAAGCTTGTGGCCGATGTATGGAAGGTGTTTGACAAGGCGAAGGAACCTTATTGGTTTTTTCCCGAAGGAATCTATCTGGAACGCTTTACCCCCGATTTCAGCATCGAAGCGACCGTGACAGCCGACACAGCCTGGTATTACACCAATCAGGACCTGTGGAAGCTGAAAGACAACGTGCATGTGGAAAATATCAAAGGAGAACTGTTCGATAGTGAGGAACTTTTCTGGGATCAGAAAAATGAACGTGTTTATTCAGATAAGTACATCGAAATAAAACGAGGTGTCACCGAGATAAAAGGGTATGGCTTTGAGTCGAATCAGGCGATGACAGAATACAGGATCTTCCGTCCTCACGACGGTAAGTTGCCTTTTTCGGAAGAGGTGCCGGACGACTCGCTGCAGCACGACCCGCTACAGCCGGAGTCAATTCAAAGCGAAAAACCTTCTGCAACAATTTCAGAACCCTAATTAAAAAAACATGTCAGTATCTGTAGAAACAGGTTGGTGGGTTACCTTATTTCTGTCTGTTTTTTTTTCAGGCATGGAGATCGCATTTGTTTCTTCCGATAAGCTGCGCTATGCCGTCAGAAAAAAATCGACCGGCATCTACAATTACATGCTGAACAGCATTTATGGACACCCGCGCCAGTTTTTGACTACCTTGTTGGTCTGGAAAGTAATTGTTCTGATATTGTTGGTGTATCTTAGCGGCATCATTGTCCGCCATAGATTCTCTTTTGGCGGAGAGAGTGGATTACCGTTGATGTTGGTCTTTATTGTTGGCATGACTTTTATTATTCTGCTGACCGATGAGTTTTTACCGCGCACTCTTTTTCGGAAAAATGCCAATTTCTGGGTGAACCTGTTTGTAATTCCAGCCTTCATTGGTTACATATTGATGTATCCCATTGCCAAAGTCTTTGTCGGGTTGTCGAAGGGAATTCTGAATCTGTTTAGGATCCATGATCCACGATCAAACAAAGCGGTATTTAGCAGGACGGATCTGGATACATATGTAAAGAAAAGCATCGACGACATGTCGAAAGAAAAAAAGGTGGATTCTGAGATGAAAATCTTCCGCAATGCGCTCGATTTTTCTTCCATGAAAATCAGAGATTGCATGGTACCACGTGCCGATATTGTGGCCGTAAATGTTGATACCGATCCCGATACCCTGAAAGAGAAATTTATAGAGACAGGAATCTCCCGGATCCTGGTATTTAAGGATGATATAGACAACATTGTGGGTTACATTCATATGTGGGAGATTTTTAACAATCCCCGGGACTGGACCCACAGTATCGCCACCATTTCATTTGTTCCCGAGAGCATGCCGGCAAATCGACTGATGAGCGACCTGATGCAACAACGAAAAAGCATTGCCGTGGTGGTCGACGAGTTCGGCGGGACCTCTGGCATTGTGACCATGGAAGATCTGGTGGAAGAGATTTTCGGTGAGATCGAAGATGAATATGATGTGGAATCTAAATTTGTGAAGCCGGAGGGGAAGGATGAGTTTGTTTTGTCGGGTCGTGTGGAAATCGACCATCTGAACGAAATCTACGGTCTCGACATCCCCGAATCGGATGATTACTCCACGGTAGCCGGTTACCTGCTCCATCATACCCAACGTTTTCCCAAAACCTATGAAACGGTGATCATTGGAAAATATACCTTTAAAATACTGAAAGTTACTGCACGTAAGATAGAGGTCGTGCGCCTGAGTGTCCATGACAGCGCAACATAGTGCAGCTCGTTTTAACACCGTGCCGTCACACTTTTCCATAAAAAAATATCTTTATCTACTTTATTTTTACTAACTTCGTGCCCTTATTTGAATCGATTTACTTTTTAACGTTTAAACAAAGCTAAAAAATAGTTAAATGGCTACTTTACAGAAAATTAGAGACAAAGGCACACTGCTGGTGATCGTAATTGGTGTGGCATTGTTGGCCTTTGTTTTGGGAGATTTGTTCACCTCAGGCACCACGTTGTTCGGAAAGGTACGCGACAAGGCATTCGTGGTAAACGGTGAGGTGATATCTACACAGCAATATGCCGATAAAATTACTGAATTCGAAGAATTCCAGAAGATGATCAGCGGTCAGTCCTCACTCGATGAGAACACCTCATCGCAGATACGCGAAGCGGTATACCAGCAGATGGTACGTGAACGGCTGCTCGATGATCAGACAAAAGAGCTGGGACTCACCGTAACCAAGGCAGAGCTGAACGACCTGGTGCATGGTGAAAACATCTCACCGGTTCTGCAGCAACTCCCGTTCTTTCTGGACCCACAAACAGGCATGTTTAGCCGCAGTGCGCTGATCGAGTTTATCAATACCATCAACATGCCCAGCCCCGGTCCGCAGGAACAGGCGCTGGTTGATCAGTATAAAACGCTCTGGTTGTTTATCGAGGAGATGGTACGTACGCAGCGGCTGGAAGAAAAATATATCACACTGTTGACCCACGCTGTAATTGTAAATGACCTGGAAGCCAGGACATCGTTCGATCTTTCTCAGCAGAACGCCGATATAGCCTATGTGATGCAGAGTTATTTTACAATTCCTGATTCGGCTGTAACAGTGACCGACAAAGAGATACAGGACTATTATAATGCGCACAAGGCATCGTTCAGGCTGGAGGCACCCCTGGTAAAATTATCCTACTTTTCCAAAGAAATTGTTCCCAGCAGTGAAGATTTTGCCGAAGCGGAGGCCGAATCAAAGAAAGCCTTCACAGAATTACAAAATGCGGCTAATCCCATGAGCGTCGTAGCCGATTATTCCGATACACCTTACCGCGATGTGTTTGTGAGCGAGTTTATGCTGACTCCTTCCCAGATAGAATTTGTGCGGAGTGCTGCCATCAATGAAATATCCGGTCCCAAACGCGAAGATGATGCTTTCCAGATTATCAAATTAATCGATAAGACGGTTGCGCCCGACTCGGTTCGTCTGCGCATCATGGCCATTCCGAGTGCATCCACAGTAGGACAGGACTCGATTGTCACCAATTTCACAGACAGTATTTACGGTTTGCTGCAGGGAGGAAGCTCCTTCGCTGACGTTGCAAATAGCCTCAATCCAAACTCGAATGGTGGTGAAGTAGGATGGGCCAGGGAAATAGATCTCATTCAGATGGGCTCAGCCCTGGTGCAGGCAGCGTTCAATACACCGGTAGGGGAACCTGTGAAACTTTCTGTCCCCGGTCAGCAGCTTATTCTTCAGGTGGAAGAAAGAACCAGTCCGATCAATAAATACAAGGTTGCCATCATCAATATGCCGGTTGTTGCCAGTGAGAAGACTTCGAACAACATCGACAATGAACTGAATCAGTTTGTCTCGGCACCCGATGTGAAAACCAAATTCAACGAGCTGGCATCGGAAAAAGGTTTTATGGTGATTCCGAATGTCACCGTTTCGGCCAACGACTTTTCTTTGGCCCAGATACCCGGATCGCGCCAGATTATTACCTGGGCGGCAAACGAGTCTGAACGTGGTGCAGTGAAGAAGTTCGATCTTACCAATTTGCGTGTGATCGCACGCATGGAGCAGGTGATTCCTGCCGGAACAACACCGCTGTCTGAAGTTTCTTCCGGCATACGCATGCAGTTGGTGAACGAGAAGAAAGCAGGAAAAATCATCACCGATCTGCAGGCACAAAACCTGACGTCGCTCGATGCTTATGCCGCAGCCATGAACAGTACTACGGATACCGTCCGTTTTGTGAACTTCAATACCCGCAATATTACCGGGCTTGGTGTTGAGCCTGCATTGAATGCCGTATCTGCCTTTGCACCCGTTAACAAGGTGGTTGGCCCCATGAAAGGGAATATGGGCGTATACGTAACCCAGGTGTCCAATCGCACCGAAGGTACGGAGACATACGATGCGGAAACGCAGAAAGCAAGCATGCTGAACAACAACGCCTATCGTATGCAGATGCAATCCGTTGAAATCCTGAAAAATAAACTGGGCGTGGAAGACAACCGTTTCCGGTTCTTCTGATCTTCCTGCTTCACGGGGTTTGAACGAACTCTGACAGCGCAAAAAAATAGGCGGCCTCAACGAGGCCGCCTATTTTTACGAATAGTGATATCGTTACAACCCGATTGTGCCGTTTTGTTCCAGCTGCAATGTTTTGCTTGGCTGGTCGCACACTTCCGTAGGCCCGAAGTACTGGATAGGGCCGGGGTATACATAATCGGTTTCAATGGCCCATTTCTCACGCTGGCTTTCAAAATACCGGAAGGGAGCTCCTTCAAGCTCCACCAGTGCTTTCTGAATAACCGGCTTCATTTCGCCGTGACGACGTTCCATGTTCATCATCGTGGTGATGGGTATGCCGCCGGCGATCCATTCGGCTGCAGGGCGGGTCGTGTTCCGTACCGATGACATGTAGCCAGTCTTGCCGGCAGCAATAAGCATCGATGCCGTGTAGCCGAGTGAATAGCAATAGTCGGCGTCGTAGTTCGATGGAGCTGCACAACGGCCTTCATATCCGAAGAAATGGGTAATGCTGGCAAATTTACCTTTGTACTTGCCTTCTTTGGTCCATTGGTCGAGACGTTTTTTCACCATCTCAGCCAGCAACTTTTCTGTTTCAATCAGCGATACCTGTACGTTGCCGTGCGGGTCTCGGTCGAGCGTAAGCTGACGGGCCACTGTCTCGGGGAGGCTGGCATAGATGTCGGCATTCTCCTGGGAGAGCTTGCTGATGATGTAATCGCGCTTACCGGAGCGGCGTACCAGGTCGAACTCTTCCTGATTGTGCGCAAGGAAATCGTTCAGTTCGCTGATCAGCTTCTTCATGGCAGGAATGAACTCGATAAGCCCCTCGGGAATAATCACCGTGCCGAAATTCAATCCTTTTTCGGCTCTGTGGCTGATGACGCCCGCGATATAATCGATGATGTCGTCGAGCGATTGTTCCTTTGCAGCCACCTCTTCCGAGACGAGGCAGATGTTGGGGTGTGTCTGCAGTGCACATTCCAGGGCGATGTGCGATGCGGAACGTCCCATCACCTTGATGAAGTGCCAGTATTTGCGGGCCGAGTTGCAGTCGCGCTGGATATTGCCGATCAACTCAGAATAGACCTTGCAAGCAGTGTCGAAGCCGAAAGAAGTTTCGATCTGCTCATTCTTGAGATCCCCGTCAATGGTTTTGGGGCAGCCAATGACCTGCACACCGGCATTGATGGCGGCGTAATATTCTGCCAGCACACAAGCGTTGGTATTGGAGTCATCTCCTCCAATGATAACCAGTGCCTTGATATCGAGTTTCTTCAGAATCTCCAGCCCCTTGTCGAACTGTTCCTGTGTCTCCAGTTTGGTTCTACCTGAGCCGATGATGTCAAACCCTCCCGTATTGCGGTATTCATCGATGATGTCGCCGGTGAGTTCCTTGTGTTCGTGGTTGATAAGTCCGGCCGGTCCCAGGATGAAACCATAGAGCTTACCATCGGGATGAAGCCGTTTCACGCCGTCATAGATTCCCGCGATTACGTTGTGTCCACCGGGAGCTTGTCCGCCCGACAAGATCACACCTACATTCAGCGGTTTTTCTATTCCAGGCTTGCCGGTAGTCTGTGTAAATTTCACAATGGGCATCCCATACGTATGGGGAAAAAGTTGTTGAATCTCCTTCTGGTCGCGTACCGATTCTGTGGCAGCTCCCTCCTCAATTTTCACATTGCCGTTCAATCCTGTGGGTACTTTGGGCTCATAGCTTGCCCTTGCAATCTGTAAAGCACTTTTTGTCATAGAGTTGATTTTATGATGATTTGTTCTCTTATTGCAGACAACTGTATTTAGGACGTCAAAAATAGCATTTTTTCGGGACATAGAGAAATGAAGCGAACTGTAAATAAACTCTTTTCTACAAAAAGTATTGGATTAAATGAACAATTTAGCCATCTTTACGATTTATATCAAAATGATGAAGAAGTGACCAATGAATGACCAAAACGAATTCAGCACAATGGATATTGAAGCCATCGAGGCTTTATACCAAAAATATAAAGAAGACCCTGACAATGTGGATGAAAGCTTCCGATACTTTTTTCAGGGATTTGATTTAGCCACGTCGCATTTTCCAGTGAAGCCTATGGATGGAAAAACCGCTCTGGAGCATTCTCCCAAGGAGTTGTCCGTCATGCGGCTGATCACGGCATACAGACGTCGCGGCCATCTTTTTACCAAAACCAATCCGGTGCGTACCCGACGCAGCTATACCCCCACGCTGGAGATTGAAAATTTCGACCTGACGCAGGATGATCTCAATACCCTGTTCGAAGCAGGTAAGGAAATAGGCATAGGCAGGGCGTCACTGAAAGACATTGTGGACCATCTCGATGAAACCTATTGTAAATCCATCGGGGTGGAATACCGCTATATGACCAAACCCGAGGTTGTGAAGTGGCTCCAGGAGAAAATGGAGAGTTCCCGAAATCAGGAATCATTCTCCAATGAAGCAAAGTTGCGCATTCTGGACAGACTGGTGGAAGCTTCCGGTTTTGAGGATTATCTGCACAAGAAGTTTGTAGGTCAGAAGCGCTTCTCTCTCGAAGGTTCAGAATCGATTATTCCTGCACTCGATGCGATTCTTGCGCAAGGCAGAGATTATGAAGTGAACGAGATTGTGATCGGCATGGCTCACCGTGGCAGGTTGAACGTACTCACCAACATCATGGAGAAACCTTATTCCCAGATTTTTCGTGAGTTCAATGCCCAAAATTATGAGGAGGAGATCAAATATGGCGATGTGAAATACCATCTGGGTTATGACAATATCATCGATTATGAAGGTCGTTCCATCTCAGTAAGTCTCGCACCCAATCCGTCTCACCTGGAGGCCGTGGGGCCGGTGATGGAGGGCATTGCGCGTGCAAGACTGGAGAATGAGCATGCCTATCATTACGAGGAGGTGTTGCCTATCCTGGTGCATGGTGATGCGGCCATAGCCGGACAGGGTGTTGTTTATGAAACCATTCAGTTCTCGAAGCTGGAAGGATATAAAACAGGAGGCACCATACACATTGTGATCAATAACCAGGTGGGCTTTACCACCAACTACCTGCAGGCCAGGTCCAGTACTTATTGTACCGATGTGGCCAAGGTCACCCAGTCGCCTGTATTTCATGTTAACGGCGATGACATTGAGGCAATGGTATACGTGGCCAAGCTGGCGCTCGAGTTTCGGCAGAAGTTTCATATCGATGTATTCATCGATCTGTTGTCTTACCGTAAATACGGGCACAACGAGGGTGATGAGCCTCGTTTCACCCAGCCTGAGTTGTATGATATCATCGCCAGACATAAAAATCCCCGCGACATCTATGCCGAAAAGCTGATGAAAGAGGGAGTGCTCACACCGCAGGCTTTTGAATCCCGGTTATCTGATTTTCATCAGCTCCTGGAGAAAGCGTATGAGGAGTCGCAGGCCACTTCCTCGTTGAATCTGCATCTCTTTTTGGCTAACAGGTTCCCAGAGATACGTCTGCCGGAGGCGGGCGACTTTGAATCACCATCTGATACTGCTGTTTCCAAAGAGCTTTTCCTGCAGTTGACCAAAAGTATTACAGCTTTACCGGAAGATAAGAAGTTCTTCAACAAAACCATTCGTCTGTTTCAGCAACGCGCGGCCATGATAGAGGCCGATGCGTATGACTGGGCCATGGGTGAACTGATGGCTTATGCCACGCTGGCCTGGGAGAAACACAGTGTGCGGCTAAGTGGTCAGGATTCCGAGCGCGGTACCTTTTCACACCGTCATGCGGAGATCATTACCGAGGATGGCAAAGAGAAATATTTCCCGTTGAAGAACCTGGGTGGAGAACAGGAGCCGGTGCGGGTCTATAATTCGCCACTCAACGAATACGGTATACTGGGCTTTGAATATGGCTATTCGCTGGCTCATCCCGATGGACTTACCGTGTGGGAGGCACAGTTTGGTGATTTTTACAACGTGGGGCAGGTGATTGTGGATCAATATATCTCCGCGGCGCAGGAAAAATGGGGATTAAAATCGGGACTGGTCATGTTGTTGCCCCATGGCTACGAGGGACAAGGTGCAGAGCACTCCAGTGGTCGTCTTGAGAGATTTCTCAGTTTGTGTGCCAACCTGAATATGCAGGTTGTAAACTGCACCACTCCTGCCAACTTCTTCCATGCACTGCGCCGTCAGTTGCATCGCGACATCCGTGTGCCGCTGATTGTCTTTACTCCCAAGAGCCTGTTGCGTCACCCCGCCTGCATCTCCTCACTGGCTGACTTCACCGAAGGTGGATTTCGGGAGGTGATGGAGGATGTGCAACACGATGAATATACAAAGGTGAAAAGAATCCTGCTCTGCACAGGGAAAATATATTATGAGCTGGAAGCAGCCCGTAAGGAAACTCAAACAGCGGATGTATCGATCATCCGGATCGAGCAGCTTTATCCTTTTCCCGACAAACAGCTTCGCAACCTTCTGAACCGTTACGCTGCCAACGTGGAACTTGTCTGGGTACAGGAAGAGCCGGCAAACATGGGAGCTGCAAACTACATGAAGGAGTATTTGAGTGATCTTGCGCTACAGGTGATTAGCAGGCCGGCCAGTGGTGTGACGGCCGAGGGGTTGACAGCCTTGCATAAGATTAATCAGGCACTCATCATCAACCAAGCACTCTCGGTTTAGTTCTGAATAACAATTGAATAACAAATATTATGGCACTGATCGAAATAAAAGTCCCGAGCCCGGGCGAATCCATCACCCATGTGGAGCTTTTTCACTGGCTGGTGGAAGATGGGGCTGTCGTAAAAAAAGAGACCGAAATCGCTGAGTTGGAGTCCGACAAGGCCACGTTGATGCTTGTGGCTGAAGAATCCGGAAAAATCAGTTTCAAGGCTGCCGAGGGTGAGATGCTTGAGGTGGGTGCAGTGGCTTGTACCATTGATACTTCCATTCAGCCGGAGGAATCAGTTCAGCCGGAGGAATCAGTTCAGCCAGAGGAATCTTTGAAGCAGGAAGTATCAGCAAACCGGGGGAAATCAATTAAATCGGAGGAAGCATCTGTAAAAACAGAGAAAGCCTTGGAGAAGGGTTTACCTTTGGAAAAGGTGGCAGTAGCGGCAACTGCGAAGGCTCCTGCTGCCGACCCGGGAAAAAGTGACCCGGGAAAGAGT
The DNA here is from genome assembly GCA_001768325.1 of Bacteroidetes bacterium GWC2_46_850. GTDB lineage: Bacteria > Bacteroidota > Bacteroidia > Bacteroidales > Dysgonomonadaceae > Proteiniphilum. Next base: position 38,056 of record MENQ01000001.1, read on the forward strand.
GAATACGACAAGGTGAGGTTAACCCCGCTTGCGAAGAAAGTGATGGAGGAGAACGACCTGTCGGTAGATGATGTCATCAATGGTCTCCGGCGGCTCAGGCGTGAAGATGTGGAAGCGATCGTGTCTCAGGGCGGTGAAACCGGCGGCACCCTGAAAAGACCCGCCACCCGCAATGCCAATACGTCTAAATTGAGCCAGTTACGTCGGAAATTGAGTGAACGTCTGGTGGCGGTGAAGAATGAAACGGCCATGTTGACCACTTTCAACGAGGTGGATATGAAGCCGATCATGGACCTGCGTAGGAAGTATCAAAATGCGTTCGTGGAGAAACATGGCATCAAGCTGGGTATGATGTCATTCTTTATGAAGGCCAGCGCCATTGCGCTGCAGGAGTTTCCCAACGTGAATGCCATGCTCGATGGAGAGAACCTGGTGACCTACGATTATGCCGATATTGCCGTGGCCGTGAGCACACCGAAAGGTTTGATGGTACCCATCGTGAGAAATGTGGAGAGCCTGGGGCTGGCCGAGATTGAGCTGGCTATTGCCGATGTGGCCGAAAAAGCGCGCAAAGGAAAACTCTCGATCCCTGAGATGACTGGCGGAACATTCACCATCACCAACGGAGGAGTCTTTGGCTCCATGATGTCAACCCCATTGATTAATCCGCCGCAGTCAGCCATTCTCGGCATGCACAACATCCTGGAACGACCCGTAGCCCTGGAAGGCCAGGTGGTTGTCAGGCCGATGATGTATGTTGCATTGTCATATGACCACCGCGTGATAGACGGCAAGGATTCGGTCAGCTTCCTGGTACGGGTGAAACAGCTGCTGGAAAATCCGGCGGAGATGTTATTTGGAAGTGGTGGTAGCAGCGAGAAGGCCTTGCTGGAAATATAATAAATACACAGCTGTGGTGATAGAAGCCGGAATCGGAAGCGTCACCGGTTGTTGCCGGTGCTACCAATGATTGTAAACTTTGCGAATTTCAATAAAAGCTGTTTCTTTCCGGCCGATTCAAACTCCACAAATGCACGGCGGTCGTTTCCGCCCATTTCAATGGAGGTGACCACGCCACGTCCGAACCGTTCATGTTCAATGAGATGACCCACCTCCAACTCTTTCGCCTCTTTCGACAGGGGGAGGGTAGAGGTGGTTCGTTGTACCGGTGTGACCCTGTTGGGTGAACTGATGCTCCTTTCCTGTTTTTGCAGCCGCTCAGCCCGCATCGAGCCCCAGAAATCATCTGCCTGAGACGGATAGGATATCTCACCTCCCAATTGACTGTCTGTAGAGAGGAATTTCGGATCGATGTCCTTCAGAAAACGGCTGGCAACAGCCGGGTTGGTAACGCCATTCCTGAAGCGGCTTCTGGCATGGGTGATGGTGCAGGTTTTCTTGGCACGGGTGATGGCCACATAAAAGAGACGCCGCTCCTCCTCCAGTCCGCGCATCTCCGACTTGGCCATCGCCGAGGGAAACAGGTCTTCCTCCATGCCCACCACGAACACGTGATCAAACTCCAGTCCCTTGGCGGAGTGTACTGTCATCAGGGTTACTTTTTCATTTTCCCCTTCCTTGTCGGTATCCTGGTCGGTGAGCAGCGATACTTCCGACAGGAAATCGACCAGCTGGTTGTTCTCCTCCCCCTGCTCCTGTCTTGTAGCCACGAACTCATTCATGGCATTGAGCAGCTCCTGGATATTCTGGGTGCGGCTCATTCCTTCGGGTGTCATATCTTCGTAAGCCTCTTTGGCGATACCGCTGTTCCTGATTACCTCCTGTGCCAGCTCAAAGGCGTTCATCTGGCTGTTTTTATCGATGAAGTCGGCAATGAGCGATTGAAAATCAGCCAGCTTTCTGGCAGTCCCCGTGTTGATGTCCAGATTGTATGTGAGAGGAGATTCCAAAACCTGCCACAGGCTGACCTGATGTAAAGCGGCTGCTGCAGAGATCTTGCCGACTGTCACATCTCCGATGCCGCGCGTGGGGTAATTGATGATCCTGCGGAATGCCTCCTCATCGTCGGGGTTCACGATCAGTCTGAAGTAGCTGATCACATCTTTGATCTCTTTGCGTTGATAAAAAGAGAGGCCGCCATAGATCCGGTAGGGGATGTTGTTTTTGCGTAATGATTCTTCGAAGATACGTGATTGTGCGTTGGTGCGGTAGAGGATGGCGAAATCACCGTAAGACGCATGCTCTTCCATCCGCATCCGGGCAATCTTGTTGGAGACGATAAGTCCTTCTTCAAAATCGGAGAAAGCGCCTCTGATCTCTATTTTTTCTCCCGGTTCGTTTTCTGAAAAGACATCTTTGAAAATCTGTTCGCTGTTTTTTTTGATCAGGCTGTTGGCGGCATTCACGATATTTTGCGTGGAGCGATAGTTTTGCTCCAGCTTAAAGATCTGTGTCTCGTTGAAGTTCGATTTAAACTTCAGGATGTTGTCGATGTTGGCGCCCCGGAAGGAGTAGATGCTCTGGGCATCGTCGCCCACCACACAAACACGGTGGTGTATGTCGGCAAGCTGCTTCACGATGAGGTGCTGCGCGAAGTTGGTGTCCTGGTACTCATCCACCAGGATATACTGGAACTGGTTGCGGTACTTTTCCAGTATCTCCGCATGGTCGCGAAACAGGATGTTGGTATACATCAGCAGATCGTCGAAGTCCATGCTGTTTCCGGAGCGGAGCCTGTTCTGGTAGCGCTGGTATATTTCAAACAGGTGGGGACGTTTGGCCATGCGGTCGTATTGCAGAATCTCCTCGTTGGCCGCATACATGGCCGGGGTGATCAGGCTGTTTTTGGCACGTGATATCTGTCCATGTACAGGTCCCGGGCGATAAAGCTTGTCGTCGAGGTTCATCTCCTTGATGATGAGCCTGATCAGGTTGTTGGAGTCGGATGAGTCGAAGATGGTGAAGTTCGACCGGAAGCCGATGGCTTCCGCCTCGTTCCGCAATATGCGGGAGAAGATGGCGTGAAAGGTTCCCATCCAGAGGCTGCGGGCTCTTTTCTCGCCGACCAGCTCCGCGATGCGCGATTTCATTTCGCGTGCTGCCTTGTTGGTGAAGGTGAGCGCCAGGATATAGAAGGGAGGAAGTCCCTGTTCGAGCAGGTAAGCAATTTTATAAGTGAGCACACGTGTTTTACCCGATCCCGCACCGGCAATCACGAGCGAAGGTCCGTCGCAGAACTCCACGGCGGCACGCTGTGCGTCGTTGAGTTGATCAAGGAGCACCGATGCACTCTCTTTTCCTGTTTTTTGCATGGGTACAAAAATAGACATTTCTGTTTGAATGGCATAAAAAAACCGCTTTCGGCTGAAAGCGGTTTTTGCATCTTTTTTGATAAACCGGTTATCGGAATGTGTAACGCAAGCTGAGCGCGAAACCGCTGTACCAGTAATCGTTGTAATCGTTGGTAAAGTTGAAGGACGGTTTCCAGTCCAGCGAAATGTTGAATGGAGCTCTCGGGAACACATATTCGAGTCCGCCTATCAGATCGGCACCAAGCAGGAAAGCACTGTTATAACTATCTTTGTGGTAATGTATTCCGCCGATGTGTGCGCCGAGACCCACATACCAGTCGAGGTTGGGTGCTCCCGGTACCGGTTGCTGGTATTCATACAAACCTGTCAGCTGGAAATAACGGGGAGATGCAGAGAGAATGAACTCACCCGCGCTGGCCGGTGCAAAGAAATGTTTTAGCGTTAATCCGCTATCATATCCCAGTCTCACACCGAAGGCGGTATTGTATTGCTGGGCATTGATTGCTGTGGTAAATGCCACGATCAGAAGTCCTGTGAAAAAAAGTTTTTTTAGTTTCATATGATTCCTTTTTTTTTGAATGTGTATTGAACTCGCAAAATCATGCCGGATGTTGACATGATGTGTAAGTCCGTTCTTACGATAATGTTTAAAAATGAATATTGTTGTTGACTTTAATCAATCTTTAAGTTTTGGTTCTAATAAGGTCATAACAAATAATCACCGGGATTGTTTGATTAGAAGTCAAAAAAGATATTCCCGTCCTGTTATTTTTTCAGGAGACATTTTCTACAAAGTGGCTGATATTCTTCGGTTTCACCGAGCATGATCTGTTTGTCGTTTTTTACCAGTCTGTGTGAATAGCTGGCCAGACTACCACATTCCACGCAGATGGCGTGTACTTTGGTGATGTCATCGGCAATGGCGCACAATGCCGGTATCGGGCCGAAAGGATTTCGTTTGAAGTCCATATCGAGTCCGGCCACGATCACCCGAACGCCCTGGTCGGCCAGTTGCTGACACACCTCCACCAGGCCGTTGTCAAAGAATTGCGCTTCATCCACACCCACCACTTCTACTTCCGATGAGAGCAAAAGGATGTTGCTGGAGTGTTCCACCGGGGTAGAGAGAATTGTATTTTTGTCGTGTGAAACCACTTCATCCTGAGAATAACGTGTGTCAATGGCCGGTTTAAAAATTTCAACCGTCTGTCTGGCTATCTTTGCACGGCGCAGACGGCGTAAAAGTTCTTCTGTTTTTCCTGAGAACATGGAGCCGCAGATTATTTCGATGCGACCCGTGCGACGGGTTTCATTGGGGTAATGTTCGTTGTACATCTTTTTGAGTCGGCCTGCAGCGGGGTTTCTCCCACAGCAGGATGTGATGGGTGTTATTTTCCTTTTACAATCTTTTTTATCTCGTTCAGCTTATTCAGGGCATCCATGGGAGTCAGGTTGTTGACATCGAGATTGAGTATCTCGTCGCGTACCTGACTGAGGATGGGGTCATCAAGCTGGAAGAAGCTCAGCTGATAACCCTCGCGTTTCTCGATGAAGTCTTTGATGGGCTTTCTGATTCCCTCTTTCCTGTTTGCCGACTCCATGGCGGCGAGGATGGCCTCGGCGCGTTTGGTGATGCTTTGCGGCATGCCGGCCATACGGGCTACATGAATACCGAAGCTGTGTTCACTGCCTCCCGGTGTCAGTTTTCGAAGAAAGATCACCTTGTTGTCGATCTCCTTCACCGACACGTTGTAGTTTTTAATTCGTTTAAACGATTTCTCCATCTCGTTCAACTCGTGGTAATGCGTGGCAAAGAGTGTTTTGGCCCGCGTTTTCGGATGCTCGTGAATGTATTCTACAATGGCCCATGCAATGGAGATGCCATCGTAGGTGCTGGTACCCCTTCCCAGTTCATCGAAGAGGATCAGGCTGCGGTCCGACAGGTTGTTGAGAATGTTGGCCGCTTCGTTCATCTCCACCATAAAGGTGGATTCACCCTGTGAGATGTTGTCCGAAGCACCCACACGGGTGAATATCTTGTCTACCAGCCCTATTTTAGCAGATTCTGCCGGAACAAAGGAGCCTATCTGCGTCATCAGTGTGATGAGGGCTGTCTGCCTGAGCAGCGCCGACTTGCCGGCCATGTTTGGTCCGGTGATGATGATAATCTGTTGGGTGTCGTTATCCAGATAAACATCGTTTGCGATAAAAGGCTGGTCGGGCGGTAGCTGGCGTTCAATGACCGGATGACGGCCATTTTTTATGTCGATAACGTCTGAATTGTTGACCTCCGGACGGATGTAATTGTTCTGTCGGGCCACGTTCGCGAAGGAAAGCAGACAGTCGGCACGGGCAATGACGGAAGCATTAAACTGGATGGCGGGGATGTAAGCCATCAGGCTTTCCACAAGTGCTCCGTAAATCTGATCTTCCAGTGCAATAATTTTTTCTTCTGCGCCCAGTATCTTCTCTTCGTATACCTTCAGTTCTTCTGTGATATACCGCTCTGCGCTGACCAAGGTTTGTTTCCTTGTCCATTCGGGCGGAACCTTATCCTTGTGTGTGTTGCGCACCTCAATGTAATAGCCGAATACATTGTTATAGGCTACCTTCAGTGACGGAATTCCCGTTTTTTCGCTCTCACGCTGTTGCAATTGCAGCAGGTAGTCTTTTCCGGAGTAGGCAATCCGACGCAGCTCATCCAGTTCACTGCTTATCCGGTCGCAGATGTACCCTCCTTTACCGGTCAGTGCTGGCGGCTCGGGGATGATCTCCCTTTCAATACGGTCGCGGATATCGGAACAAGGATTCAGCTTTTCGCCCATCTCCTGCAGGCTGTGATTCTCCGAAGTGAGAAATGCCTCCCTGATGGGCTCTATTGCCGTGAGTGCCACTTTCAGCTGTACCACTTCGCGTGGGGTAATCCTGCCCACGGCCGCTTTGGAGATGATCCGTTCCAGATCGCCGATAAGTTGTAGTTGTTGTTCGAGCAGCTTTTTCAGTTCCGGCTCACGAAAAAAATCCTCCACCACATTCAGCCGGTCTTCAATGGGTTTGGTCTCTTTCAGTGGAAAGACGATCCAGCGACGCAGCAGACGTGATCCCATGGGAGAGAGGGTTTTATCGAGGATGTCGAGCAGCGTCTTGCCTCCTTCGTTCATGGTGGAGATAAGTTCCAGGCTGCGCACCGTAAACTTGTCGAGTCGCACGAAACGCTCTTCTTCAATGCGTTTGAGCGAGACGATATGTGCCGTGTTGTGATGTTGTGTGATGTCGAGATAATGCAGCACTGCCCCTGATGCGATGATTCCCAGCGGCATGTTTTCTACGCCGAAACCTTTCAGGCCGGATGTTTGAAAATGGGATAAAAGCTTGTCACGTGCAGCATCGTCGGTAAAGATCCAGTCCTCCAGTTCAGAAAGGAGCCAGCCATTGCCGAAAGCTTCTTCCATTTTCTTCCGGTTGCCACGTTCCACGAGCAGTTCTTTCGGTGAAAAGTTGGCAAGCAGTTTGTCTATGTCATCCCTGTCGCCTTGAGAAGTCAGAAATTCTCCTGTAGATATATCGAGAAAGGAGATGCCGTACTGGTTGTTTTTGGCGATGTGCAGGGCACCAAGAAAATTGTTTTCCTTGTGGTTCAGTACCGTGTCATTAAAAGATACACCCGGCGTTACCAGTTCCGTGATACCCCGTTTTACCAGTTTTTTGGTCAGCTTGGGATCCTCCAGCTGGTCGCAGATAGCCACCCGTTTGCCGGCACGTACCAACTTAGGCAGGTAGGTGTCGAGCGCATGGTGCGGAAAGCCGGCCAGCTCCACAAATTGTGCAGCTCCGTTTGCCCGTCGTGTAAGGGTGATGCCCAATATTTCAGATGCCATGATGGCATCATCCGAAAAAGTTTCATAAAAATCACCCACGCGAAACAGCAGGATGGCATCGGGATGTTTTTTCTTTATCTCGATAAACTGTTTCATCATTGGTGTTTCTGCAATCTTTCCCACGGGCTTCCTCTCTGTTTGTAATTAAGAACTCAATCTTCGCGCATAACGATCAGTTTATCGCACACATTTTTAAAAATACGTGCCAAACTTAATAAAGAAGCGAAATTACAAAAAAAACAGGACTTTCAAAAAGTGTTCTCCAAACTTGGATATTTTCTCTTTGTAAGTTGTCTGTAATCAGTGGTCTGCAGTATGAAAATTAATCAATATATGATTGTATTTATTTTGCGTATTCAATTTTATTTTCTACTTTTGTTTTACATGTGTATGTAAATGTATAACAAATGAAGATCGAAGTTATAAAGAAAAAGAAACAGACAGCTTTTAGGTTGAACGAGCAGCTTTTGGTTAAATTGAAAAAAGCGGCAAAAAAAGAAAACAGGAGCTTGAGTAATTATGTAGAGTGTATTTTGTATGAGAGTTTGGAAAGAACTCCAAATATTATAACACGCAATTCAATGAAAGACGCTGAAGGAGGCATTGAATTGGAAAAACTAAATCTTGACAGTCTGGAGGATTTTACCAAAAACCTGGACTAATGTTTGAGTTGCAATTTACAAGACAGTTTAAAAAAGACTTTAAAAGATATAAATCAGATCCGGTTAAAGTCAGAGAAGTTTTTAGCCTTTTGAAATTATTGGAACGTGGAGATTCAATTCCGAAAGAATTCAAACCACACAGATTAAAAGGGAATTACAAGGACTATTTAGAATGTCACATCGAAAGTGACTTGCTTTTGATTTGGTTAAGTGACGAGAAAGAAAAAATTATTAAACTTATCAGGCTTGGTTCCCATTCCGAACTTTTTGAATGAATTTTTTCCTCAAAAAATAGCCACTCATCCATGCAAATTTAAAAAACGATTTATATATTTGCATGGAGAATGCTAAGGAATGTACATCTATCGATAAATTACAGAAGCAATTTTTTGAGTTCCTTTACTCCTTCCGAAGCTCCTTTTTGTATGTGGTGGATGTCGTATCGCATGGTATGCACATCTTTGGGGTCGATGAGATAGACCGGCACATTTTTTCTGACATCGTGCAGCAGTCCGGCAGCAGGGTATACATTCATGGAGGTGCCGATGATCACGAACAGATCGGCACGGCGGGTTATTTCCTCCGCTTCTTGTATCGCCGGCACCGCTTCTCCAAACCAGACGATGTGCGGGCGCAACTGAAAACCTTTTTCGCATAAATCGCCCAGGTGAATGTCACATTTTGAAGGGTCGATCTCATAAATCAGTGATTCATCACCCGTGGAGCGTGCCTTCATCAATTCCCCATGGAGATGTAATACCTTGGTGCTTCCCGCCTGTTCATGCAGGTTGTCGATATTCTGGGTGATGATATGCAGATCGAAATCGTTCTCCATTTCGGCCAGCCCCCGATGTCCCCCATTGGGCTTTGCGCTCAGAAGCTCTCTGCGACGCATGTTGTAGAAGTTCAACACCAGTTCAGGGTCTGCTTCAAACCCTTCTGGTGTAGCTACCTGTTCCACCGGATACTTTTCCCACAAACCTCCGGAATCCCGGAATGTGGCGATCCCGCTTTCGGCGCTCATGCCTGCCCCTGTGAGTACGACCAATTTCTTCTTCATCTATCGTCTTATTTCGTTGAGATCAGACAAATATAGTTTTTTATCGGCAGAAGTCGAAGTTATTTCATATTAAAATCGTACTTTTGTCTCCGAATTGAAAAAGAAAAAAGTGAATGGATAAATTAAGTTACGCATTGGGGATGAGCATGGCTGCCAACCTAATGAACTCAGGGTTGCGACAACTGGATGTAGAATCTTTTGTGAAAGCCTTTACAGGTATAATGAACAACACAACTCCCTCTATGAGTCCTCAGGAAGCAAATCAGGTGATACAGGACTATTTCAGCAAACAACAGAATGAAATGCTCAGTAAGAATCTGGAAGCGGGCAAGACTTTCCTGGATGAAAACCGCCAGAAAGAGCAAGTGGTTTCCCTCCCCAGCGGACTTCAGTACGAGGTTTTGGTAGAAGGTGACGGAGTTAAACCCAAAGCAACCGATAAGGTGAGATGTCACTATCATGGTACGTTGCTCGACGGTACCGTCTTCGATAGTTCCGTAGATCGCGGGCAGCCTGCTGTGTTTGGCGTGAATCAGGTGATTAAAGGATGGGTGGAAGCATTGCAGCTGATGTCTGTCGGTTCAAAATGGAGATTGTATATCCCTTCCGAGTTGGCTTACGGAGAACAGGGCGCAGGCGGTTCCATTGAACCCAACGCTACCCTGATCTTCGACGTGGAGCTGTTGGATATTGTATAAGAAAAACGAAAAGAGAATTTCAAACGAATAAATAATTTTAATTGACAAAAAATGAAAAAAACAATTTTGACTACATTCAGTGTAGTGGCTATCATGGCCATCACGATGGTTTCCTGTGGTGGGGCATCAACGCCCAAAGCATCCCTGAAGAATTCAGTAGACAGTGTTTCTTACGCTTACGGTGTAAGCATGGCAGATCAGGGGCTGGTGCAATTTTTAGAGCAAAGCGGTATCCTGGTGAACACATCTAATATCGAATATGACTATCAGATGAGAATTGCTTCCGCCGACTCCACTCAAAAAGCGGCTCTTCAGAAAGAGTTGGCAGCGAAGATCGATTCTGTGAACAAAATTAATGCTCCCAAGCTCAATGATTTTATCAAAGGGATGACCGAAGGGATGAACCAGAAAGAGAAGTCAGCTTATGCCAATGGACTTAGCATTGGCGTACAGTTCTCCCAGCAAATGCTTCCTCAGTTCAACAGCATGCTTTTCGGCTCCGATTCCACTAAAAAGGTAAATAATGATCAGATACTGGCCGGTCTTATCTCCGTATTAAAAAATCAACAACTCGCCATCGATAAAATGGCAGCCAATGGTTTAATTCAGGCTGAAGTTGAAAAAGCCCAGGCAGCTGAGACAGCACGTCAGGAAGAAGATCTGAAGATTCAGTATAAGGACAGCATTGCTGCGGGTGACGCCTATATGGCTGAAAATGCCAAAAGAGAAGGTGTGGTAACTTTGCCCAGCGGGTTGCAGTATGAAATTCTTCGTGCAGGAACTGGTGCCGTGCCCACTGATACCGACCAGGTAAAAGTACACTATCACGGCACGTTAATCAACGGCACGGTGTTTGACAGCAGTGTTGACAGAGGCGAACCTGCCACTTTTGGCGTTACCCAGGTGATTGCCGGTTGGACAGAAGCACTGAAGCTGATGCCCGTAGGTTCCAAATGGAGACTTTATGTTCCTTATAACCTCGCTTATGGTTCAGCCGACAGAGGAACCATCAAACCTTACTCCAATCTTATTTTCGATGTAGAACTGCTGGGAATAGAGAAGTAGTTAAAATAAAACAATATCAAAAACCATCCTCCGGGGTGGTTTTTTTTTGCGGTGATCTTTCTTATGAGTGTATTTGGTTTGTCTTAATGGTACTTTAAACCATAATCTATAATCAAAAACACACATTTAACAGAATATTCTTGCATAATATCATAATACATTCTATTTTTGCGATGTTTTAGGTTATTCTACAAAAAAATAATTGCTAAGCGAACTCTTTTATTTGATAAGACGTATTGCTTGCATTCTATAATATTTTTATCGTTAAAAATAATAATATGTAAGATTTATAGTCTCTATAAATAGATTTAAACGTTAAAGTGGGAATTTTATATATATTATTGGGATAAATTCACATATATTTGTAAGATTTGAACAAAGTATGTTTCAACCTAAATCAGATAATAAAGATATAGAACGTTTTAACGAGTGCTTATTCAAATGATTTTCAATATTAATTGAGTTTAATTAAAAAGTAGAGTATGAAAAGAAAGCTAATTATGTTTTTAACCCTTTTCTTTGTGGGGATTGGGATCGCAGCCGCTCAGACGCAGGTTCGTGGTACTGTTGTGGACGGTACAGGAACACCTGTAATCGGTGCAACTATCCAGCTAAAAGGTACTACGCAGGGAACCGTTACCGATTTCGATGGTAATTTTACCCTCAGTGCACCTGCTACTGGTACACTGGTTGTATCTTATGTGGGATTTCAGACACAGGAGGTTCCTGTTAGTGCTAATGTGAGAGTAAGTTTGCGGGAGGATACTGAACTTCTTGAAGAAGTTGTAGTAACCGCATTGGGCATTACAAGAGAAAAGAAGTCACTCGGTTCTGCGGTACAGGATGTCAATGCCGATGAATTGGTGAAAGCAGCCTCACCCAATGTAATTTCATCTCTCAGCGGAAAAGTTGCAGGTATGCAGGTGAATCAGGCTGGTGGTCAATTGGGAGCTTCATCCCGTATTGTTTTAAGAGGAAATAGTTCTTTAGGGGACAACCAGCCACTTGTGGTTATTGATGGTGTACCCGTTTCAAATAGCACAACCCGTCAGAACAGTGTCGATTTCGGTAGTGGGCTAAATGATGTCAATCCACAGGACATTGAGTCTGTTTCTGTTCTAAAAGGAGGTGCTGCTGCAGCACTTTACGGAATGCGTGCAGGTCATGGCGTTATTTTGATCACCACAAAATCCGGAGCAAAGGCCAAACAGGGAATATCTGTGGACTATGATGCCAACTTCAATGTAGATCAGATTTACGGCATTCAACGGATGCAGAATAAATACGGACAGGGTTATCTGGGTGATGAATGGACCTACAATCTTGCAAAAACGGAGGGTTTTGATCTCGACGGTGATGATGAAATTTCGGGTGATGAAATTTTTACCGGAAGTTATGCCGACTTTGCGTCCGGAGCCTATAGTAATGGATTTGGATTCAGTTACGTAGATGGTCTGGGTAGCGGAACCAACGACGGTGTGGATGAAAGTTGGGGACCGCGACTTGATATTGGTTTGATGATACCTCAGTTTAACAGTCCCATTGGTGCAAATGGTGTCTATCAGCCTACTCCCTGGGTTTCAAATCCGAATAACCTGAAAGATCTTTATCAGACAGGTTATTCAATGAGTCACAATATTTCATTAACCTCCAATACTGAAAAAGCCACCACACGTTTGTCTCTGGGATTTCGTGATCAAAAGGGAACATTGCCGAATACCGATCTGAAAAGATACAACGCCAACATAAATTCCATGATGAAGATTCATGAAATGGTGGATTTCGACATTGCACTAAATTATGCCCGTACGGAAAGTGATAATTTACCCGTAACGGAATACAATGCCAGTAATCCAATGCAGTCTCTTGGACAATGGACGGGACGACAGATCAATATGAAGGATCTGAAAGCCCACTGGCAGGAAGATCTGCCAAATGGGTATCCATATAACTGGAACAGCAATTATCACAACAATCCGTATTGGAGTTTGAATAAAAACACCAATTCAGTACAGAAGAACAGGGTATTTGGTAAATCATCACTGTTTATAAAGCCAACTGATTTTTTGAAATTTGAAGGACGCCTTGGATTGGATTATTACGATTCAGAAATGAACCCAATCACAACCTACCGTTCTAATGAAGTTTTGGCTGGAACAGGAAAATGGGATGGAGGATGGTTTCGTCTGATTAACGAGAAAAATACAGAAGTGAACCTTGATTTTATCACTTACTTCAACAAACATTTCGGAGAATTGTCAGTGGATGCATTCGCTGGTGCTAACTACAGAAACCTCAAATGGTCCAGAAGTATTATGGGTGCAAATTCACTTACCGTACCTGATCTCTTCACAATCAGCAATGTCAAAGGATCTCCCTACACGAATATGGATAATTCATGGATTCGCACCAACAGTGTATATGGCTCACTTTCTTTGGGATATCAGAGTTTTATCTATATGGATGGAACATTCAGGAAGGACTGGTCTTCCACTTTGCGGACGCCGTTTTCCTATCCTTCAATCAGTATGAGTTTCCTACCTTTGGATGCGTTTGATATTGATTCGGATTTATTCACATTCCTTAAGTTGCGTGCATCGTGGGCACAGGTAGGTTCTGCCACTGGAGCTTATATGATCGATCCTTACTTTACAGCAGAAACCTCCACTGTTTATGGTGTTACGCAGTATTACCAGGCAAGGACATTTCCGCCTGCATCACTTGAACCTGAAAAAGTGGAAACTTCTGAAATAGGTTTTGAAGCAAGTATATTAAATGGAAGAGTAGGAATTGATTTAGCATTATATGACAAAACAACAACCAATCAAATTCTGTCTGTTGCAGTCTCTAAGGCAACCGGATATGATGCCATGTTGGTAAATGCCGGAAACTTCAATAACAAGGGAGTAGAGTTACAACTAACAGGTACACCTGTCAGAACACGGGATTTTGAATGGAATATTACACTAAACTGGGCTAAGGACAAGAGTAAGATCATCGAACTTTATACTGATCCCAATACTGGCGAAGAACTTACGTCTTATCAAATTGGTAACCAGTGGAGTACATTCGTCCAGGCACGCCCGGGAGCTCCCTGGGGTGAAATTTACGGTACTGGTATGCTTCGCAGGGAATCTGATAATGCGATAATCGTAAATGCCGGAGGACGCCCCCGCACAAAGACCAACATGAAGTTGGGTAATGTGACGCCAGACTGGTTGGGTGGCTTACGAAATGATTTTACCTATAAAAGCATTGGTTTTGGCTTTTTACTAGATATGAGAAAAGGTGGAGACATCTTTAGTGTGTCGAACATGTTTGGCGCTTATTCCGGTCTTCTTGAGTTTACTGCACTGGATGATTTCCGCGAAAACGGCCTTATACTTGGACAGGATTTCCTTACAGACGAAAAGTTTGTAAAAGTTACACAACTGAATTCGGAAGATATTCAGAAGTCTGAATTTGCAGAAAATGATATTGTAACCGGAGCACAAGATTTCTTTGAATCTTATTATGGAAACAGGGAATTGTCAGTATACGATGGTTCTTATCTGAAATTGAGAGAAGCTTATTTATCGTATCAGTTGCCGAAGAATTTATTTTCACAATCCGGCTTTGTGAAAGGTGGCACTATCTCGCTGGTCGGCACTAATCTGGCAAATCTTTGGCTGCATAAATCAAATATGTCCGGTTTGGATCCTGAAAATACGGTGACAGCCGATAACAATGGCGTGGGACTCGAAACAACAAGTTATCCTCCTTCCCGCAGTATAGGTATAAAGTTAAATTTAAAATTCTAACATAATTGGATATGAATATGAAAAAATATATAACAAGATTTGCCCTATTAATTCTTCCTATACTTATGTTGGCCGGATGTACCGACAAGTTTGAAGAAATTAATACAGATCCGGACAGGGCAAAAGATGCTCCGGCGACAAACGTGCTGGCATTTGTACTTACAAATTGGCCAGATAACCTGAATGATGTGTGGGCAGATATGAACGAGCCTTCTACCTATGCCGGTCATTTGGCCAAGATTCAATATATCGACGAAGCAAAATACAACTTCAGACCGGGTGTTGTTGAGTCAAAATGGTATGACGTGTACCTTACTATAAACAACGTAAACGAAATTATAGCCAAGGCGGAAGCCGATGATAACCAGAATCTGCTTGCTGTTGCAAAAATATTAAGGGCCTATTTTTATCAAACAGCCACCGATACATGGAGAGATATTCCATATACCGATGCTTTGAAGATTAAAGAAGGTACGCTGTTGCCAAGATATGACAAACAGGAAGATATCTATCCCGCACTTTTGGCTGAACTGAAATCTGCTGCTGATATTTTTGCCACGAACAGCAAAGGTGATTTGGGCGATGGTGATATTCTCTTTGGTGGAGATACAGAAAAGTGGCAGAAGTTTGGCAATTCTCTCAGATTAAGATTGGCAATGAGAATATCCGGTGTAAGTGAAACACTCGCCAAATCCACAGTTGCGGAAATCCTTGGTTCTCCGGCTACTTATCCTGTAATGGAAAGTAACGATGACAATGCATTTTTCTGGTGGCCAGGAAGCGATCCATATGAAGAACCTTGGTATACCGATTCAAAAGGTCGTGATGATCATGCAGTTAGTGATGTGCTGGTTAATGCATTACTTCAGCTGGAAGATCCGAGGCTTCCTGTTTATGCAATCCCCGCTGAATCTGATGGTACTTATCGTGGATTCACGATCGGTGCAGCTGCGCAACCCAATCTTACCACTGTTTCCAGAATAGGGGAACGATTCAGGCTCGATCCGGCAGGTTTCACACCTTATATGCGGTATACAGAAGTCATGTTTCATGTGGCAGAAGCTGCATTAAAGGGCTTTAATACGGGAGGTGTGACTGCAGCAGCTGCATACAATGAAGCTGTGAAGGCTTCGTTACTCGAAAACGGAGTTTCTAATGCAGATGTTGCTACCTATCTTGCCGATAAAGGAAAATTCAATGGGACATTGAGCCAGATTTATCTACAGGAATGGATTGCCTTATTTAAGCAGGGGATGGAAGCATGGTCGCTTTATCGGCGTACCGGTATTCCTACTACACATTATGTGGCTCCTGCTTCGATCTATCCGGGACATAACAGTCCTCCGTTCCGTTATCCTTATCCGCAGAACGAACTCACACTGAATGGTGCCAATGCGACTCCTTTTGAGAGTGAAGTTGTGGATGCTTTCTGGGGGAAAAAGATGTGGTGGGATACACGTCAAGGTGTTAATTAACTTGTTTTATTAGATATTTCTCTGAAGATACATCTTGAATATTAGAAGCCGGCTTTTTTTAGCCGGCTTTTTTCGTATATGCTGTACACGAGAATCGTATGTCCGGGGATCTCGTTCGAATATTATTGGAGGATAGGCGGAGAGAATTAGATCGAAATAGGATATTGATTCTTCCTTGCAGACAGATATGGGCTATAACGTCTTCATTTCAATTTTCCATATAGAGTGACTATTTTTCATCGATTTTCTCTATTTGATGTCTAAAATGAGAGAAAGGATGGTTGTATAGTTGCAAAATGATTCTGTAAATACTATCTTTGCGTCTCGTTAAAAAGAAAGATTGTTTTGGTTGGTTATTTGTTAAATTGTTGTGAAGAGACGCTCCTTTTTTGTGGTATTGAAAAGATGTAGTGAGGTTTATAAAATAAAATAGATTATTTTATTTTGAATGACGTTTTTTTTTGAAAAAAGAATGCAAAAAAAAAGGTATTTAAAATAAATGGTTTATATTTGTGAATCGAAATTTTCCTGTACAAATGTTAATTGATTTGTTTAACGATAGGGGAAATTTAATTTATTCTAATTTAAATTTTATGCAAACCACGCCTCCTGTATTAAGAATCGATATATAATAATGAAAGTGATTAATTAAAAAGTAGAGTTTATGAAAAGAAAACTAACAATGTTTTTGACCCTGTTCTTTCTTGGGATAGGGATTATATCTGCTCAGACCCAGGTAAGGGGTATTGTGGTAGACGATGCAGGTGAACCTGTAATTGGTGCAACAATCCAAGTGAAAGGCACTGCACAGGGTACGGTTACCGATATAGACGGTAATTTTACCCTGCCTGCTCCTGCAAACGGAACGCTTGTAATTTCCTATGTAGGTTATCGGACACAGGAGGTGGCTGTGACGGCCAATCCAAGAGTTGTTTTAGTTCAGGATACTGAATTATTAGACGAAGTTGTAGTAACTGCGTTGGGTATCAGACGAGAGAGAAAGGCGCTGGGATATGCAGTTCAGGATGTTAGCTCAGAGTCCCTACAGCGTACAGGATCTGCTGATCTTGCCAAATCTTTACAAGGAAAAGTATCAGGTATTGATATTAAGTCTACTAGTGGTATGCCTGGTGCTTCATCACAAATTGTAATTAGGGGTGCCCGTTCGTTTACAGGCGATAACACACCTTTGTACGTAATAGATGGAATGCCGATAGCAAGTACAGCTGCATATAGTACCGGTAGTAGTGTAACGGGTTCGGATATTTCTAACCGTGCCTTGGACATCAATCCCAATGACATTGAGAG
Organism: Bacteroidetes bacterium GWC2_46_850; assembly: GCA_001768325.1. Classification (GTDB taxonomy): domain Bacteria; phylum Bacteroidota; class Bacteroidia; order Bacteroidales; family Dysgonomonadaceae; genus Proteiniphilum. The sequence goes on from MENQ01000001.1 coordinate 55,274, forward strand.
TATAAATATTCTAAAAGGACAGGCCGCTGCTGCTCTTTATGGTTTGAGGGCATCAAACGGTGTGGTTATTATTACAACAAAAAGTGGCAAGGGAGTTGCAAAAGGGAAACCAGTTATCTCAGTAAACCAGACCACCAGCTTTGAACAAGTATCAAGAACGCCTGACTATCAACAGACATGGGCGCAAGGGATTGACCGGAATTATAGTCCCAATAGTTCTATGGCTTGGGGACCTAAAATATCAGACTTGCCGAATAACCCTACATATGGTGGTAATGTAGCTAATAGTCGAAATGGTAATGATGCAACAAAGTATAAAGGTATGTATTTTGTTCCTCAACGTGAAAAAGCGGGTTTAGATCCATGGGTGTTGCCGCAGGTTTACAATAACTGGGATGAGTATTATCAAACTGGAATCACATCTACTTCAGGAGTGAACCTTAGTCAAGCAACAGATAAAGGGAACTTTTCATTTGGTCTTGGATACACTGATCAGGAAGGTATTGCACTTAATACCGGGATGAACAGGATCAACGCCAAGGCAGCCGCCGAAACGCAGTTAAGTGACCATTTCACATTGGGTTTTTCTGCAAATTATGCTATTACTGATATTGATAAATTATCCGGTGCCAATGACGGCTCTTTGGCTGGTGTTTTGGGTGCACCTTCCAGCTATGATTTGAAAGGTATTCCTTTTCACATTCCAGGAGATCCTTATACACAAATTTACTATCGCTCTCTTACATTCGATAATCCATACTGGGTTGCAAAAAATAATACGTTTAATGAAAAAACAAACCGTTTTTTTGGCAACGGATATTTACAGTATGCTACGAAGTTGACTGAAGCAATGAGTCTGGATGTGAAGTATCAACTAGGTTTGGATAACTATACAACACATTATCAAGACATATTTGGGTATGGTTCCAAGGGTGCCAAAGGTGAAATCAATAATTACGGTATTACCCGCAGTGCATACAATTCGCTGGTGACGGCAGTATTGGATTGGCATATAAATGATGATTTTCGCTTAAACGCCCTTGTTGGTAATGAAATAAATCACATCACCAGAAAAAGCTATGATCAATATGGTACCGAATTCAATTTTGGAGGTTGGAATCATGTTAACAATGCAAATACCGTTACTGCAAGTGAATCTCAGTCTCGGGAAAGAACTGTCGGGTTTTTCACGAATTTGGAACTTTCCTGGCAAAATATGTTGTATCTAGGTGTAACCGGAAGAAATGACATCGCTTCCACAATGCCAAGAGATAATAGGTCGTTCTTTTATCCTTCAACTTCTTTAAGTTTTATTGTTAGCGAATTGAGCGCCATTAAAGAAATTGACTGGATTACATTTGCAAAACTTAGAACTTCTTATGCTGAAGTCGGACAAGCAGGTACATATTTGAATAACTACTATTCTAAACCGGCCTACGGTGGTGGCTTCTGGACTTCGGATCCAATTCTTTATCCGGTTGGTGGAGTAAACTCATATATCTCATATGATGTTTTATACGACCCCAATTTGAAACCTCAGAATACGAAATCATATGAATTTGGAGCAACGCTGCAATTATTTGATAACAGATTAGGCTTTGATTATACCTTTTCAAAGCAGAACGTGAAAGATCAAATATTTGCTGTACCATTGGCAGGTTCTACCGGAGCTTCCAGTTTGGTAATGAACGGTGGTTCTGTTCATACCGATGTCCATGAGTTTGTATTGAATGCAACTCCTGTGAAGACAAAGGATTTTAGTTGGGATATCAATCTTAATTTGTCAAAAATCATCAATATGGTTGACGAGTTAGCTCCCGGAGTCGAAAGTATTTTTCTGGGAGGGTTTGTGACACCGCAAGTTCGTGCAGGAATCGGAAATACCTACCCTGTCATTTATGGAACTCAATACAAGAAAAATGAGAAAGGTCAAATATTGGTAGATGAAGATCCAAGTTCACCATCCTATGGTATGCCAATGGCAGGTGATCCTGGTGTCTTAGGAGAAGTTACTCCTGATTTCTTATTGGGTGGAACGAATGTCTTTACCTACAAGAATATATCATTGGCAGCGACTTTAGAATGGAAGAATGGAGGTAGCATGTATTCAGGATCAAACGGTTTGCTTGATCTTTATGGTCTTTCTCAAAGAACAGAGGATAGAGAATCTACCTTTATTTTTGATGGATATAAGGCAGATGGATCTAAAAATGATATTGCAAGGGGCGGTAAGACGGACTTGGGTGCATATCAAACATTGTATTCAGATGTATTGTCCAATATCGATGAGTATTACATCTATGGGAATTCTTTCGTAAAACTGCGAGAACTTTCTGTAAAGTATTTCTTCCCCAAGTCGGTACTTCCTAAATTAGATCTTTCATTAAACTTGTTTGCCAGAAATTTACTCTTATGGACAGAATTGCCAAATTTGGATCCTGAGTCATCTCAAGGAAATAATAATATGGCTGGAGGTTTTGAACGTTTCTCATTACCTCAGGCTAGTAGTTATGGCGTTGGTCTGAATGTTGTATTTTAAACAAATTTTGAATTTATGAAAAAAAATATAATAAAATCTTTTTTGCTAACAGGGTTGATTCTTTTTAATATCTCATGCTCAGAGAATCTGATGGATGATTTGAATAAGAATGTAAACGACCCTGAGAATATGAGTACTCGTCTTATACTTACTGATCTGATGACTTCAACTGCTTTTTCAGTGACAGGCAGTGATTTGGCATTCTATTCTTCAGTATATATTGAACATAACGTGGGGATTTACAATCAGTCCTACAACGCTGAGATTAGATCAAACGAGCCCACCAGCAGTACTACGTATAATAATTCCTGGAATGCATTATATTCGAATTTAAGAAATTTGAAAATTGTTATCGAGAAATGCTCGGAAGGTGGGGAAGAGGAAGGCAATTTTCATAATTTAGGAATTGCTCAAATCCTTACCGCATATAATTTGGCTATTCTTACAGATTTGATGGGAGATGTACCTTGGAGCGAAGCATTGCAGCCTGGTATCATTTTTACTCCGGTTATAGATTCTCAGGAAGATATTTATAGTAATATTTTTACTTTCCTCAACGAAGGAATAGAAAATCTGTCCAAAGAGACTACCTTCCCGTTATTAGGAACGCAGGATTTCATTTATGGAGGAAATGCAGCAAGCATTAGCAAGTGGATTAAATTTGGAAATGGATTAAAAGCTCGGTATACGATGAGGTTATCAGCTAAAACTCCCAAGTATGACGATGTAATAACATTTGCTTCTAGTTCATTCACAAATAAATCGGAAGAGGCGAAATTCGTATACAACGGAACCACATCCATTAGTCCCTTTTATAAGTTCTTTACCGATAGGAATTACTTTGGAGCAAGTAAAAGTCTTAATGAAAAGCTTATTTCACGAAATGACCCACGTGATGAGGTTTTCTTTAAGCCTGCTCCCGGCCAATCCGCAATCGAATTTGCGCCTAATGGTTTGCCAAGTCAAGTGCAAAATAGATATGGAATCTCTGCTATTACAACGAATACAGCTCCCACCTATCTGATGAGTTATCATGAACTTGAGTTTCTGAAGGCAGAAGCCTATGCACGTAAAGGTGCAGCATCACTTACTCTTGCAAGAGAATCATTGAAGAAGGCAATAGTTGCAGCCTTCACTAAACCCAATATCGGTTTTACTGTTGCAGATGCTGAAGATTACTTTAATACAAGTGTTGCAGGTCGACTGACTTCTCCCGAAGCGGCTCTTCAAGAGATCATGGTACAAAAGTACCTGGCATTCTACGAAGAAGAAGCTATTGAGGCCTATAATGATTACAGGAGGTTAACCGCTATGGGTAACAACTTTATTCAATTGAGTAATCCTCTTAATAGTAATAAGTTCCCACATCGTTTCACTTATGGTTCTTCTGATGTCACCACCAACGAAAATGTAAGAAGTGCATATGGAGATGGATCTTATGTATATACCGAGAAGGTTTGGTGGGCAGGAGGTTCAAGATAATTTATAAAATATTGAATATGAAAAAAATATCGTTAAAAATAATCGCTTCTTTATTGATTCTGCTGTTTGTAGGTATTTCTTGTGAAAATACAAACGAGATTCTCGTTAAAGAAAGAGGAGTAAGCGTGGCTGCTACAATTTCTAATATTGAACCGGCATTTTATACTACTGATTTTGATAACACATATATTAAATTTGATGTTAATTTGCCTGAAGGAGAGACGGTTGAATCTGCTGAACTGCAAGCGAGCTTTAAAGGGAAAACTGTAACTATTCAGTCAATCTCATCCTTCCCAGCCACCATTGAACTACCGGCCCGAGATGTAATGAATAAATTGGGCCTTTCAGACAGTGATGTGGATGTAGAAAATAACAATGAATTTATTTTCTATGTTGTTACAACCAATGGCGGAATTAGTACCCGTTCAAAATCTGGATCAGTTAAGATTTTGGTAACGTGTGAATTCGATCCTCAAATGGTAGTGGGTAATTATCATGTTGTTTCGAGTGATTGGGAAGTTGAAGGCGATGTTACATTTACAGCAGATCCCCAAAACCCATATAAGGTATATGTTTCAGGTATCTTTGAAATGGAAGGCGGCGCCCCCAATAATTATAAACTGGAATTAAACATTAGTCCCACTTCATTCGAAGTAACGGGACCTCGCTCTCAACTTGGGCCAAATGCACCATGGGGTGCGTATACGAATTATTACTATACGCCAACCCGAGGTATATACAGATCATGTACCGGTGCTTTTGAGATGCAATTTCAAATTACGGTAGATCAAGGTTCATTTGGAAGTTATAATTTTATTTTCACTCGAAAATAAGTTTATTTCCCATAAAAATAAAAAAACCACCCTTTGGGGTGGTTTTTTTATTTAGAGTTCATAGCAAAGAAATATCATATTTATCTTTTAACCAAAATAATTGAAGTTCTTTCCTGAAGAATAGAGTATATTTGTAGCCTAGATCGGAAGGAAGAAATGCGGCTTTGGCGTTTTATATTTGTCTTGTTGACTATCTTTGTTTTGGGGAACTCATGCGAAAATGGTAGTCAGAGGGATATGCTTCAACGTTTGACAGCGTTAGATGCAGCAATCGATTTGGCACCAGGTCGGGTTTCTGATAGTCTAAAATCATTGTCTTATAACTCTTTGTCCCGATCAAATAAAGCTTATTATAATCTTTTAAAAGTAATTTCAGACGATAAAACTTATGTCAATTTTACCAGCGATTCACTGATCAATACCGTCAGTGAATACTACAGGCTACACGATCGAAAGAACAGGAATTATATCCGCTCATTGGCATACCAGGGAATTGTGCGTACCCGGATGGGAATAAAAGACAGTACTGTTTTTGAACCGCTCAGAGAAGCAGACAAACTACTGCAAGTCATGTCCCCTGTAGATCCGTCATTAGGCTATCTCGTTAATTACTTTTTGGGAAATATCCACTACAATAACCGTAACTATACTACAGCCAACGATTATTTTCAGCGTGCACTTACAAACGCACGTCGGGAAGATGATTCTACGCATGTTTTTGACACCCATTTAGCACTCTATTGGAATGAAATGCAACAAAAAGACTTTATAAAAGGAAAATTATATCTCGATTCACTTTCCGGATATTTTGACAAACTTCCTGATAAAGATTATTTTATACTGAATGCACAGTCAATTTATTTTGATATTATTGGTGAACCTGAAAAAGCGCTGGAGAGAGAGAAAGCCAAGTTGATACTTTACAATGATCAGGAGGAGATTTTGGATATATCAAGAGTATATTTTAATATCTCGGATAGATATGTCGGTTTTGGACAACTCGATAGCGCAATGTTTTATGCCCAACTAGCAATTGATTTTATAGACGACAGTACTTATTTTTATAATCATTTCTATTTTCAGAACATAGCAAATATTGCTGAAAAACAATCAGATTTTGAGTTGGCTAACAGTTTCAGAAAGAAAGCAGCGGAATTCTACAAGAATTCAGTCAACGATCGATTAAACACCCAGATTGCAGAACTGGAAAAGAAATATGACCTGACTGAGGCTGAGAACGCTACTTTGAGGGTAAGACAACAAAACTTTCGCATTGTAATCGGGGGATTGTTGCTGGTGATCGTGTTGATCATTGTGATAATGTACGCCTGGCGTACCCGAAAGATCGGTAAGATGAAGCTGCAACAAGCAGAATTAACCCTGCGACAGCAACAACTACAGGCAAACATATTGAAAGAAGAAGCAGGAAAACGTAAATGGTTGTTACAGCTTTACAGCCATATTTCCGATAAGCTCACCTCCCTGCACGGCGAGATGGAAGCACTTTCGCAACGATATATCTCTTCCCATCCCAAGGTTTATAAAGAGATGGATAAAATTGTCAAAAATACAGATGCAGAATTGCGGGATATAACCAAAATGCTCGCGACCGACGATGAGACATTTTATGCATACACCCACCTCACTGATAAAGAAGGTCTTTTTAATGCCAATGAAAAAATATTGCTGATGCTGCTGGCGTGTGATGCCGACAACCGTCAGCTGGCCACTTTTATGAATACCACCCTGGAGAGTATCCGGGTTAGGAAGTCACAATTGAAGAAAAAAATGTTGGAAAAAGGACTGGATACCGCTATTTTCTCCGAATAACGCCGTTAAAAACAGGATTTGTAATCATCAGAAAAACAGGATTGTAGGTATTATTTTGGCGTTAAATTTCCGTTCAGGTATTGTTTTTCATGCGTTGAATATGTTATCTTTGTGTCTGAAATATACAAAATGTACAAGTTTCATATATTGACGTGGTTGATTTGATTATTCAATGAATTTTCGTAAAAGTAAAAAAATGAAAAGGACAATTTTCTCGTTATTGCTGATTGCCATGAGCAGCGCGTTCGTTTTCTCTTCCACCGGTCGGAATGAGGTAAAAGATGATTTAGAAGACAAAATTGCATTGAGCCGTGAAGGAGGTACCACTCGGATCGCGAGCGCCAGCCGGATGTTCAGTATACAGTCAGTAACTGTAGAACCGGAGGTTGAAGCTTATAATTATAGGAATGTTGTTACCATCTCAGTGCAAAATTATCGTGGCACTGCATTGGTTGAAATTATAGGCAAAAGGGGAGCAAAACAGAGCTTTTTCGAAGTATATGATATGGGATTTGAAGCCATCCCGCTCAATGGTATCCCGGCCGGAGAATATACCCTGCGCATTACCTTGGGTAACGAAGTATTTACAGGAACATTAAACAAAGGAAAAAATGGACATCGCTAACAGCAAAAATGCCAACTACAAACAGGTACGGAAATACCTGCTGACAGATGTGGAATCTTGCACATTCACATTTTCAGATGGCCTTAAAAGTAGGGTTGAGCCGTCACCCGATAAAGAAATTGTGCTGGTGAAACTGATTCCGAGGGCTTCCAAATCGAAGAAGTTCGAAGACAGCGTCCTCCGTAATTTCATGACGGCAAGAAACGTGAACGAACTCGCACGCATGTGTCGCTATGATTGCGTAAGAACTTTCACACGTCATTTCAAGAAAAGTTTCGGGGAAACTCCATACCAATGGATGCTCGACCGCAAAATGGAGGAAATTCAATCACTGGTACTCAGTTCCGACATGACCATCACCGAGATTGCCAAAATGTATGAATTTAAAAATGTATCGCATCTGGTTAATGCTTATACCAAACGATACGGTGTTTCACCGCATAAAAACAGATTATCGAGTGCTATCTGACTCTACCTTTTTTACAGACAATTATGTCAACACAATCTTTATAAAACATTCTCATAACTGTAGGTGAAACAGAAAAGCGCCCCCGGGAGGAGGCGCTTTTAACATTGTATGCGGTGACAGATCTCTTTAGATCCATCTCATATAAGCAAAATCCATGCGATGCGGTAGATCAGCATTCACAGGGTATACCCGCAATCCGTATTGATGGTTCCCGGGATCGTTCAACGCTTTGCGGGTCTCGAAATAAAGCAGTTGCCCTTCAGTTTTTACCAGCTCGAATTCGTAAGACTCAACAAACACCGGATTCTGGTCTATGCTGTCGTGATCCACAACCACACACTCTACTGCAAGATCGCACCGCAGATCTTTCCGATCGATCACAACCTGGCCGTAAACCTCGCTGTTGGTGTTATTGTAATCCATCTTCTGATTGGGATTGAATTCAAGCTTCACCACTTCAAACCTGTCCCATTTAGAGGCAGTGTCTTCCTTCCATTTCACAATCTCTTTTGCTTTTGCGTAATTGTTCTCGTGCAACTTTGCCGAACGCTCAGCCAGTTTGTTGTAGAAAAGGTGATAATAATCGTCCATCATGCGTTTGGTGGTGAATTGGGGCGCAATCTCTGCCATCGACTTCTTGATGTATTGTACCCACTCGGCCGAATAGCCATTGCTGTTGTGCGCGTAATAGAGTGGGACAATTTCGTTCTCCAGCAGCGAGTAGATGGTGGTGGCATCCAGCTCGTCCTGATATGCCTGGTTGTCGTATGTTTTTTTGTCGGTCAATGCCCATCCGGCACCCTGCTTGTATCCTTCATACCACCAACCATCGAGCACCGAGAGGTTCAGCACCCCATTCATTTCGGCTTTCTCTCCCGAGGTGCCTGAAGCCTCCTGGGCACGAGTAGGCGTGTTGAGCCAGATATCCACACCGGAAACAAGCCGTTTGGCTAAACGCATGTCGTAGTTCTCCAGGAAGATGATCTTTCCGAGGAACTCGGGACGACGTGAAATCTCCACAATCTGCCTGATCAGTCCCTGGCCACCGCCATCGGCAGGATGTGCCTTTCCGGCGAAGATAAACTGTACCGGGTGTTTCGGATTGTTAACGATGCGGGACAAACGATCCAGGTCGGTGAACAGCAGATGAGCCCGTTTATAGGTGGCAAACCGTCTGGAGAACCCGATCAGCAGCGCATTCGGATTTACTTCTTCCAACATCGTCATGATGCGCGACGGATCAGCCTGGTTTTTTAACCATCCTTCTTTAAATTCTACCTGGATGTAATCAACCAGTTTCTTTTTCAGATGCATGCGTAACTCCCAAAGCTCATCGTCACTCACGTTATAAATGTTTTTCCAGATGTCGGCATTCGACTGATCAGCGTAGAAGTTATCACCAAAGAATTTCTCATACAGCGCTTTCACCGAAGAGGTAGCCCAGCTGGGCAGGTGCACACCATTGGTCACATAGCCCACGTGTAGCTCTTCGGGGAAATATCCGCTCCATACAGGCTGAAACATCTTCTTGGAGACAGTGCCGTGCAGCTTGCTCACACCGTTCGTCTCCTGGGCTGTATTGAGCGCGAATACACTCATTGAGAATTTCTCATTGGTACCCGGGTTGGCACGGCCCATATCCATGAACTGCTGCCAGGTTATGCCCATTCGCTGTACGATGGGCGTCATGTATTTGGCGATCAATGGCTCATCGAAGTAGTCGTGACCTGCAGGCACGGGGGTATGCACCGTATAGAGCGAGGATGCGCGTACAACCTCCAGCGCTTCGTGAAAAGAAAGTTTTTCTTCCTGCACGTAGTCACGAAGACGTTGCACACTGATAAAAGCCGCATGCCCTTCGTTCATGTGGTATACCTCTTTCCGTATACCCAGTTTCTTCAGAAGCAGTATCCCGCCGATTCCCAGCAGATACTCCTGCTTCATACGGTTTTCCCAGTCACCTCCATAAAGCTGGTGTGTGATGGAACGGTCAAATTCGCTGTTCTTCTCGATATCAGTATCCATCAGGTAGAGATTGATGCGGCCGACAGCTACTTTCCAGATGTTGGAATAAATGGGCCGATCGTGAAAGGGCACTTCCAGAATCATGGGAGTGCCATCTTCGTTCATTACCTGGGTGATGGGAAGATTACCGAAGTTTTGCGCTTCGTAGTTGGCTATTTGCTGTCCCTCCACGGAGAGTGTCTGGGTAAAGTAGCCATAACGGTAGAGAAAACCAACTGCTGTCATGTCTACGTTGCTGTCGCTTGCCTCCTTCAGGTAATCACCCGCCAGGATGCCCAAGCCGCCCGAATAGATTTTCAACACGTGCGTCAAGCCATACTCCATGCTGAAATAGGCCACACTGGGGCGATCTGGATTGTGCGGCACAGCCATGTATTGTTTGAACTTGTCGTATACACGGTAGATGCGATCCATTAATTCGGCGTTTTTTACCACATTCTCCGTAATGTCAGACTGCAGGTTCTGCAGCATCACGACTGGATTTTTTTCACTCTTCTCCCACTCTTCAGGATCTAAATTCTCGAAGATGGCTTTTACCTCTTCGTTCCATACCCACCATAAATTATGGATGATTTCCTCCAGAGGGCGCAACGGAGCCGGCAGTTCTGCATGTACGTGTATATCTTTCCAGATGGGCGTGTTGGAATAACTTGTTTTTATGATCATTTTGCTGTCTTTTTACAATAACCAGTTATGATGTCGTTGAGAAACATAAAATTACATTACTACGACAAATATAACATTTTTAATCTGCTTTAAGTTTATGCGGTTTCGATAATCTGATGAATGAGTTATGCAAAGCTTTGCCGTATGCCTCCTGATACAAGGCAATGAAGTGCGACCAGTCGGCCTGATCCGATAAACGGACTGCAGCCTGCTTCAGCATCTTTATCTGTTCAACGCTCTTCAGGGAAAAGTCGTGAATGATGGATGCAATTTCTTCTGCTACCTCCGCCTGATTGTGATCGTTGCGATGAATCACTTCTATCCCGTCATCCAGCCCTTTCCGGTTACTCTGTTTCTCTGCCCACACACCAAACCCCGATAGCGAAGTGGTAATGGTGGGGATGGAAAAAGCCACGCTCTCATGGGGTGTATATCCCCAAGGCTCGTAGTAGGAGGGAAACACAGAGAGATCAAGGCCAATCAACAGATCGTAATAATCGAGGTTGAAAACCCCGTCGTTCCCGTTTAAATAAGAGGGGACAAAGATGATCTTCACGCTGCTCTCCTTTGAATTGGTGAAACCAAGATGATGAAGTTGGTTCATAACCATGTCGTGCTGAGGGTCAACCAGATTGTGCGTAATGAAGGAAGGCTCCTGCTGCAAACCGACCCTTTCCGGAGAGCTGTCTTCCGAGAGCAGTTGCTGAAGATCTTTCCGGGGTCCGTTGATCCAGCCGGGAACCATGATGAAGGCAATGACATCTTTGGTCAGTTCCGGCATTGTGCGCAGATGATGCATGGCTTCTATGAACACATCAATACCCTTGTTCTTGTATTCATAGCGGCCACTGATCCCTATCAGCAACGCATCGCGGTGCAATGTATAGCCGACGGTCTTTTCCGCTACAGCAAGCAATACTTTCCGGGCTCTCTTGCGTGCCTGTACGTGGGCATTGCCTTTTGGAATAAAATCCTTTTCAAAACCGTTGGGAGTAACCACTTCCGGTTGGCGCTCCAGAAACTGCGCGCACTCCCGGGCAGTGATCTCACTCACGGTGGTGAAGCAGTCAACATTTTGGGCGGCTGCTTTCTCAATGGAGTGCTTGGCAACCATGTTCAGCTGACGCGCCATCTGGTCGCCGTTATACTCTTTCAGATGATCGTAGAGAGGCAGGTTGTTTCCGGCAATAGAACGGCCTATGGAGGTGGCATGCGTGGTAAACAGGGTAGCTATTTTAGGGACATGCTTTTTGATGTAGAGTGCTCCGGCACCCAGCATCCACTCATTGAAGTGGGCAACCACATTATCTGATTCCAAATGATGAAAACGGTGGAAACTTTCAATGAGAAGCCCGGTGGCATAAGCGAATAGGGTCGATTCAAAATAATCGCCGTAAGCAAGAATGGAATCTACCCCGTAATCTGTCCACATCTTTGCATATATCTCATTTTGACTTTCCTGAAATTGTTCAAACTTTACCAGAAAGACAATCGGCTGTCCCGGCACGTCCCACCTGCCGGCACGAACCTCCAGATGCTGGCTCTGAAACGCATAGTCGCGCCATGAGGGATAAAGGCTTTGATCTTCACGAAACCAGGGACTCTCCTGCTCCTTCCATATGTCGGGACCGATAAAAAAAATCCTGTCTTTATAGCTTTTTTGGAGTGAACGGGCACGTGTGGATAAAACGGTGTAAATGCCCCCTACCTTGTTGCATACCTCCCAGCTGGTTTCGAAGATGTAGCCGGGGGTATACCTGGAATCTATTTCCATATTTATATATTCTTGTCTCAAAGGTACAAAGGTAATAAAAAAATGAGTTAACTTTGCACTTTCATCTCAATGGCTGAAACATTAGACATTACGCAGTTGCAGCAGCGGGTGGAGAAGCACCCCAATATGGCAGCGGCAGGCTCTTTGCTGAAAAACGTGCATGTTTTATCGGTAACGGGTTTGCACGGTTCGTCACGTGCCATGTTTTCAGTCGGCCTGTTTCATAAACTTCCCCGTGTATATCTTTACATCCTGAATGATGCCGAGACGGCCGGTTATTTCTACCACGACCTCATTCAGATAATGGGAACGGGAGAAGTACTTTTTTTCCCGTCGGCCTACAGGAGGGCATCGAAATACGGACAGCTGGATGCAGCCAGTGAGGTGCTTCGCACGGAAACACTGAGCAGGCTGCAAGGCGAGGATGCACCGTTTATCATCGTAAGTTATCCCGATGCGTTGTCGGAAAAAACCGTTTCAGGCGAACAGTTGAAAGAAAATACACTGAAGGTGACGGCGGGTGAACGGCTGGATACCTCTTTCGTGGGTGAGGTGCTCGACAGTTACGGCTTCCAATATGTGGATTATGTGTATGAACCGGGACAGTATGCCGTGCGGGGAAGCATTCTCGATGTGTTTTCTTTTTCTGCCGAGTATCCTTACCGGATCGACTTCTTTGGCGATGAGGTGGAGACCATCCGCAACTTCGACCTGGAAACGCAGCTCTCGAAAGAAAAATTTCATGATATTCGCATTGTTCCCGCTTTTGAACGCACCGGAATGAAGCAGGCTTCGCTCTTCGATTCGCTTCCATCTTCCACAATCGTTGGCGTGGAAGACATTCGCTGGATAAGCAGTCGCGTTGAGTCGCTCAACGAAGATGGACTGCATATCGACCCGAAAGATGTGGAGTTTGTGAAGGCAGATCTCCTCTCAACAAAGGATTTCATGCAGGGCATAAAATCTTTTAAACAGGTTCGGTTCGATACCAGAATGCTGGATACACCCGATGCTGTCATCGACTTTCATACATCCATGCAGCCACTCTACCACAAGAACTTCGATATGCTGAGTGAATCGCTTCACCGTTTCCGGGAAGAGGGCTATGCACTCTATATCCTTAGTGACAGTGAAAAACAACAAAAGCGGCTTTATCATATTTTTGAGGACCGAAACGACCCGATCGATTTCACGCCGGTGAGCAAAACCCTGCACGAAGGTTTCTCGGATGAGACATTGAAAATCTGTTGCTTTACCGATCATCAGATATTCGACCGCTTTCACAAATACAGCCTGAAATCCGATAGAGCGAGATCGGGAAAGATTGCACTCACACTCAAGGAATTGAACCAGTTGCAGACCGGTGATTTTGTAGTACACATGGATCATGGCATCGGTAAATTTGCCGGGCTGGTGCGACTGCGCATCGGCGACAAGGTGCAGGAGGTGATCAAACTCACATACCTGAACAATGATGCCGTGTTTGTGTCGATTCACGCGCTGCATAAGGTGTCGAAATACAAGGGTAGAGAAGGGGAATCGCCACAATTGAACAAGCTGGGATCCGGCGCATGGGAGAAAGTGAAGGAGCGGACCAAGTCGAAGATTAAAGACATCGCCCGCGACCTGATTAAGCTCTATGCCCAGCGCCAGCAGGAAAAGGGCTTCGCCTATTCGAAAGATACATACCTGCAGACAGAGCTGGAGGCTTCATTCATGTATGAGGATACACCCGACCAGATCAAAGCCACACGCGATGTAAAGGCCGACATGCAGAGCGAGCAACCCATGGACAGACTAATCTGCGGGGATGTGGGCTTCGGAAAAACGGAGATCGCCGTCCGTGCCGCTTTCAAGGCGGCTACCGACGGGAAACAGACGGCTGTGCTGGTGCCGACCACCGTGCTGGCTACACAGCATTACCATACGTTCAGCGACCGGCTGGCTAACTTCCCCGTGAAAGTGGACTACCTGAGCCGCGCGCGTACATCGAAAGAACAGAAGGAGATTCTTGACCGGCTGAAAGAGGGTAAAATTGATATCCTGATCGGCACACACCGACTGGTGGGTAAGGATGTGCAATTTAAAGATCTCGGGCTTCTCATCATTGATGAGGAACAAAAATTCGGTGTCTCCGTCAAAGAGAAACTGAAGCAAATAAAGGTAAACGTTGATACGCTCACCATGACGGCCACTCCTATTCCACGAACGCTGCAGTTCTCCCTGATGGGATCGCGCGACCTCTCAACCATCGGCACGCCACCGCCAAACCGATATCCGGTGCAGACCGAGGTACATACCTTCGACATGGAAATCATCCGCGACGCGGTGAACTTTGAAGTAAGCCGCAATGGACAGGTCTTTATCGTGAATAACCGCATCCAGAATATTTATGAGCTTGAGGCATTGATAAAGCGGGAGATACCGGGTATACGCATCGCCGTGGGACATGGACAGATGGATCCGAAAAAACTGGAGGGTGTGATCGCCGATTTTATGAACTATGAACAGGATGTGCTGATTGCCACCACCATCATTGAGTCGGGAATAGATATGCCCAACGTGAACACCATCATCGTGATTGATGCGCAGAACTTCGGACTGAGCGACCTGCATCAACTGCGTGGCAGGGTGGGGCGCAGCAACAGGAAAGCATTCTGCTACCTGCTGGCACCACCGCTGTATACCCTCAGCAGCGATTCGAGACGCCGTCTGCAGGCCATCGAGAACTTCGCTGAACTGGGCAGCGGCATCCACATCGCCATGCAGGACCTCGATATACGCGGTGCAGGCAACCTGCTGGGTGCCGAACAGAGCGGTTTTATTGCCGACCTGGGTTACGAGACATACCGAAAGATACTTACGGAAGCCGTACAGGAACTGCGGAAGGATGAGTTTGCCGACTTGTATAAGAAACAGGAGATGGCGAAGGCCGAAGAACAGGATTTCGTGGGAGATGTGCTGGTGGAGAGCGACCTGGAACTGATGTTCCCGGTGATGTACATTCCCAACGATGCCGAGCGTGTGGCCATTTATCGTGAACTGGATAACATGGAGACGGAGACTGAGATCATCGATTTCATGAAACGCCTGGAAGACCGCTTCGGGAAGATACCGCCACAGGGCAGGGAGCTGATTCGTATTGTGCGGCTGCGGCGCCTGGCCAAATCGTTGGGAATTGAAAAGATCGTCCTGAAAAACGAGCAAATGATCCTGAACCTGGTGGCGGATGAGAATTCACCCTATTATAGTTCTCCCGCATTCGATAGACTATTGTGGTTCGTGCAGGCACATGCCCGCCAGTGTCGCCTTCGCGAAACAGGAAAAAAGAGATCAGTCGTCATTCGGGATATCAATACCGTGGAGACTGCCGTTGCGGCGCTGGAGGAGATGGTCGGGACAGCAGTACCGGCTTAAATCACAAAGTCAAAAGGTCCGTTAAATTCCTTGCCTGCCCTGATCCTTACATCCACGGGGTTGGTCACCAGCGAGTAGGGAATCACACTCCGTGTAAGCCATGCACCCCCGCCAATGGTGGAGTCGTGCCCGATGATAGTCGTTCCGCCCAGGATGGTGGCATTGGCATAGATGACCACATTGTCTTCAACGGTAGGGTGACGCTTCACATTCGACAGTTTCTTCTCTACATAAAGCGCTCCCAGCGTCACTCCCTGGTAGATTTTTACGTTATCGCCAATTTCTGCCGTCTCGCCAATCACGATACCCGTTCCGTGATCCATGAACAGGTTCTTGCCTACTTTGGCCGCCGGATGGATATCGATGCCTACCTTCGAATGGGCATATTCCGAAAAAAGGCGCGAGATGAGCGGCAGACCGAGCAGGTAAAGTTCGTGGGCAATGCGATGTACACAGAGTGCAAAAAAACCGGGATAGGTGATAATCACCTCTTCCAGTGTCTTGGCGGCAGGATCAAACCGCAGGTAGCAAGCCGCATCCTTGTATAATCGTTGTTGCAGTGACGGTAGTTTCTGAAAGAAAGCTTCCGTTTTTTTGTCTGCTGCCTCCCTGTCGTGTATGCTGGCTATGTTCGCATGAAGTTTCTCCGCTGCTTCCCGCAGCTCCACTTGCACCTCCCGGGAGTCGGGGCAGTTGCAAATGGGAAACATGAGCGAGACCAGTGTCTCGATGACTTTCTCCAATTCGCACTTATCGATGGGTATATCAATGGACTGGGGACGAAATTGCTCAATCAGTTTATAGGTATTCTCTGTCATAATGTAAATCTAATAAATCCCGTTCACAAAGTTAAGGGTAAAAGGCGAGAAATCAACTCATCACCCAGAACCTTCTTCACTTCTATGTGTTTGAGGGTGGCTATTACGAACGGATTCTTTTCGAAAGCACCCCGCACATATTCAAAATCCATTGCCCGATCCTGAATGTTGCCGTCGGCGCCAAAGCCTGTTTTGAAAGAGAGGGAAAATTCCTTTTTGGCATCACAATAGATCATCTCGTCGAGACTCACTACGCTCTCTTTCCATTTTTCCACAATCCCGATCACATCTGCTGCAGTGATCTCGTCTGCTTCAAGCTGATAAAACGATTGAATCTTATCCCATGCCCAGGTCCATTCATTCTCGTAATAATCCTGATGCAACCGCTGGAAGATGTGATTGATCTCCTTCAGTTTTGTCAGTTCGCCCGACTCAATTTTGTTCAGCAGATCGTCGATCTCCGTTTTGGGTGCAATCAAGCCCGAGATATCGACCCATTCTCCCAGTCCCGGCCTGTCTCCCGGTTCAAGTTGTTTCCTGATCTCTTCGTTGTTTCCAAAACGGATGCCTTCCAGCCTTTTAATGATGGAGTTTCCCAGAAACTTGTGGATGATGATTTCATAAAGGTGAAGACCTTTACGCAGGGCAGAATTAGTGATGATACAACTCTGATATGTATATAATTCAGAGGTTTCCCCTGCTGTAGCCTGAAGGTTCTTCAGTATCTCCATGCCGGCAAACACCTTCTGAATGGTATAGGGACTGAGCAGATTGAAATTGATGCAATCAAGCCGGTTCGGATCTTTGCGTCGATCCCGTTCCGGCCACTTCTTGGCGTCACGGATGGTACCCACGCTGCGCAGATTGACTCCCGGGGCGATGTAGGTGCCGTTATCCTTCTCGATAAGATATGAAAAGGGAAGATTGGATGTGTCGGCATGTTGTGAGTGACGTCCCAGAATAAGCGAGAAAGCACCCACCTTGGCCGGCCACAGCACGTAAGAATTACTGGTCGTTTTGGCACCCCGCTCAATGATACCCTGATGGATGGGCCCGAGCTTATACATATGATTACTCTGGTTGGATCCTGAACCGGCATTCATGAAGGAGAACATGCCGGCAATAAGCAGGGTGGATTTATGATGCGTTACCGTGTAAGGACCGGCAAAGAGGGCACATGCCTCCCCGTTCTCACCCTGACAGTTGCTGAAAAAGAGAGAGTCGGAGGCAGAATAACCATGATCGATGTGGCAGGCCTGACCCACGAAACAGCGGGTAATGAAAGAGCCGCCGTCGATTGTGGATCCGGAGGAGACAATGAAATCTTCGGCAATTACATTGCGACCGATATAGACAGGATCGTGCACATTGCTGTTGATGCTTCCGTTTTTCAGTTTCATGGCACCGGTGATTTTGCAATGCTCACCGATGCGCACATTCTTGATGTATCCCACGTTCACGATCTTGCAGTGTGAGCCTATGGTACCCCTGTCGGATGCATGCTTGTCACAGTAAAAGTCGATGATCGCCTTCATGCGCTCAATCAGTACCGGCCGGTGACGGTAGAGGGAGTAGATGTAGGCAAAGTGTGCCGACAGCTTGTCGTTGATATGCACCTCACGCCCGCCGGTTTCGTTCAGTACATTTACCTGCACCCCGTTGCCAAAAGTGGTCATGCCGTCGACCAGGATCACATCCACATTCTGGATGAAACAATGATCGCCAATCCTGTAGTTGGCAATATAGTTTTGTACATTTTCAATGACAACATTGTCTCCGATATCGCAATTGTGAATGACGGCATTGTTTATCCCGGTATGTTTTTGCAGACCGCCGGCAAGCTCAAACCAATTTTCAAAAATGCCAAGACTGACCTTTCCCGAGAACTGTGTATTTTTTACATAACTGGGGTCGAATCCATCTTTTACCGTCACCTGTCCCCAGTCGAGACAGCTGCATCCCTGCTTTTCAAGTTGCTCTATCTCTCTTTGTGTTAAATTCCTCTGTTGATGCATACGCGATAATTTTTATTTAATCCTTCCCACTCCCGCAGCTATTTGCGTCTTTGCGGAAGCGTTACGCTAAGAAAAGAGAGGTTTCCGGAAGGAAACCTCTCTGTAACATTATTTCTGTTCTTTGAGAGCAGCATAAATAAGTCCTTCCAGCTCTTCGGCCAATTCGGGGTTGTCCCTGACCGCAATCTTGGCAGCATCACGACCTTGTCCAAGTCTGGTATCGTTATAACTGTACCATGATCCGCTTTTCTTGATGATGTTCAACTCGGATCCCATGTCGATGATCTCTCCAGTACGGGAGATGCCCTCCCCGTACATGATGTCGAACTCGGCCTTGCGGAATGGCGGAGCAACTTTATTTTTGACAACCCGCACGCGCGTGGGCTTCCCGATTTGCTCTTCTCCCTCTTTGATGGGAGAACCGTTGCCCCGGATGTCGAGGCGTACGGAGGCGTAAAACTTCAATGCATTTCCACCCGTGGTAGTCTCCGGATTGCCAAACATGATGCCGATCTTCTCGCGCAGCTGGTTGATAAAGATACAGGTCGTGTTGGTCTTGCTGATGGCGGAAGTGAGTTTTCTGAGCGCCTGAGACATCAGACGGGCTTGCAGCCCCACGTTGGAATCACCCATATCGCCCTCAATCTCTTTCTTGGGGGTGAGGGCTGCCACCGAGTCAATGACAATGATATCGACAGCCGATGAACGGATCAGCTGCTCCGCAATCTCTAATGCTTCCTCGCCGTTGCTGGGTTGTGAGATCAACAGCTCATCGGTGTTGACACCCAGCTTGTCAGCATAAAAACGGTCAAAAGCATGCTCTGCATCAATAAATGCAGCAACGCCTCCTGCTTTCTGTGCTTCCGCAATGGCATGAATGGCGAGCGTGGTTTTACCCGACGACTCAGGGCCGTAGATCTCAATGACACGTCCGCGGGGATAGCCACCCACGCCCAGTGCTACATTCAGTCCAAGTGAGCCGGATGAGATGACCGGTATTTCTTCTACCTTTTCATCTCCCATTTTCATGATGGATCCTTTTCCGTATGTCTTTTCAATCTTGTCCATCGCTGCCCGCAGCGCCTTTAATTTTTCACTGTTCTTGTTCTCTTTTTCTTCTTCCATGATGTACAGTTTCTTCCTTTTTTTCTTTTTGTCGTTTCACACATAATCTTTTCCCTGAAAATCATCTTCAGGAAATCATCATTGAATCCCCAAAATCTGTTCGGCATGGTTTCCGGTATCCACTCCCTTTCCTTTGATGATGTGGCTGATGATGCCCTGTTCATCAACCAGAAAAGTGGTACGCACAGTTCCCATGAATTTTTTGCCCATCATCGACTTTTCCTGCCATACGCCGAAGGCTTCTACCATTTTTTTGTCGGTATCAGCAATCAACGGAAAGGGTAGTTTGTATTTGTCGATGAACTTCTGATGCGATTTTGCACTATCGACACTCACACCCAAAATCGCGTATCCCCCCTCCATGAGATCAGTGTATCCATCGCGCAGGCTGCATGCCTGAGCGGTACAACCCGGTGTGTGATCCCTGGGGTAGAAATAGAGAGCCAGCTTTTTGCCTGTATAACTGCTTGCTTTTACCGGGTGTCCGTTTTGATCGGTTCCCAGGTCTTCGGGTATTTTATCGCCAATTTGTAGTGCCATTGATTTTTATCTGTTGAAAATTCATGTCTCAAAGATAGTAAAAAACCAAAAATTTCGATGCAGTTCGAGGAAAAAGTACCGTTTCCTTAAAAAAGAGATTGCGCGGTTGAAACAATTATACTGTTTTGAACATACCTCCGGGAAGAGAGGTCACTACATTTTTCATCTCCAGTTCCAGCAATGTCATAAACAGTTCGGTCACCGGCAAATTGAGTGCAATGGCAAGGGTATTAACCTGCATGGCTCCGGAGTGGAGGAGCACCTGGTAAACCTTTTCTTCACTTTCCGACAATTCCACAAAAAGATCCCGCTGTTTTGGAGCCTCCTTTTTCCTGTCCTCCATCCATCCCATGTGTTTTAGCAGATCGTCCACATCCTGCAGAAGCAGCGCCTTGTTGTCTGATATCAGCCGGTTACAACCCGAGGACATCTTGTCGTGAATACGTCCCGGTAGGGCAAAGACTTCCCGAAAGTAGGAGTTGGCTATGTCGGCAGTGGTAAGCGATCCTCCTTTCTCGCCCGACTCAACAACAATCACCGCGTCTGACATGCCTGCTACAATGCGGTTTCGTCTCACAAAGTTGTGCCGGTCGGGGTTGGTACCACTGGGAAACTCGGTGAGCAGTGCCCCTTGCTGCAGCATCTCAATGGCTGTCTGCCGGTGCATGGACGGATATATTCTGTCCAGACCATGGCCCAGCACGCCGACTGTAGACAATCCGTTCTGAAGGGCAGCACGGTGCGCATGAACGTCGATCCCGTAGGCCAGGCCACTTACAATTTGTATTCCTGGTAACTGTGCGGCAAGATCCCGGACAAATGTGCGGCAGAACTCCTGCCCGTACCGGGTTTCGTTGCGTGTGCCGACGATGGCGATCACCTTTTCCCGGTTAAAGTCGACCCTTCCCCTGGCGTACAGCAATATTGGCGCATCTATACACGGCGTAAGTCGTTGTGGATAATCCTCGTCTGTGTAAAACAGGAGCCGAAGATTGTTTTTCATTACAAATTCCAGCTCTTTCTCCGCCAGTCGCAGCACTTCCGGATCGCGGATCTCCTGTATCAGCCGCCTGGTAATCCGTGGTATGGATTCCAGTGTACGTGCATCTTCCTTGAAAATAGCTTCTTCATCGCCTACGACCTCCATCAGGTTACGGGCGTGCATCACTCCCACACCTTTTATCTGCGTGAGGGCGATTCGGTATAAAGATTTGTCGGGCATGTTTTTTAGGATTCAGCTTTCAGCTTTCAGGATTCAGCTTTCAGCTTTTTTTGTAGAAACATTGTGCTTCCAGCGGTTAGCAAGGAAATACAAAGTTCAGCGGATGTAATCTTTGAATGCTTCGTCAAAGACATCCGGATCCGATAGTTTGCCATTCACCAGGTTTACCACTTCGATCTTTGCCTTCGCGCAGATTGTTTCATCGGGTAACCGGATTATTTCCTGGTGAAAGACATACTTTACATTCACTCTCTCGATGCGGGTCACGGTACATTTAAACTTGTCCATCCCTATCAGGGGTACCTTGTACCGGATCTCCACCTTTGCCACCACCGCATCGATGCCCTGCGTGTGGAGTTGGTGGAAATTCAATCCCACCTTCTCCAGAAACTCATGACGCGTAACCTCGAAATAGTGCTGATAATTCGCATTGTTCACATGTCCCTGCGTGTCGCACTCATAGTCGCGCACCTTCAATGTATATTCAAAAACCGGCTCGGCCACGTCAATTGCTTTTCTTGTTTTTTACCCATTCCCTCGCGTTGACAAACGCCTCCATCCAGGGAGTCACCTCATGTTTGCGGTAGGCAAATGGGTAGTATGCATTTTGCCAGGGGAAGATGGTACGCTCCAGATGGGGCATCATGGCCAGGTGACGGCCGTTGGCCGAGCATACGGCTGCTGTGGCATAGTCAGATCCGTTGGGATTACCGGGATAAGTGTCGTATACAAATTTGGCGGAAATGTTGTAAGCCGATGCTTCTTCCGGCAACACGAAACGTCCCTCGCCGTGCGCAACCCAGATACCTGTTTTGGTACCTTCGAGCGATCCGAACAGCACCGAATTGTTCTTGGGAATCTCTACGCTGACGAAGGTCGACTCAAACTTGTGAGACAGGTTGTGCTCCATCCGGGGATGCTGATCGCCCATTTCCGGGAAAATAAGCCCCAGTTCCATCAGCAACTGGCAGCCATTGCAGATGCCCAGACTCAGTGTGTCTTCACGGTCAAAAAAGTTTTCGAGCGCCTTTTTTGCCTTTTCATTATATCGGAAGCCGCCCGCCCATCCCTTGGCAGAACCCAGTACATCGGAGTTGGAAAAACCACCGCAGAAGACGGCAAACTGCACATCTTCCAGTGTCTCACGGCCCGAGGTGAGGTCGGTCATGTGCACATCCTTCACATCAAAGCCGGCGAGATAAAGTGAATAGGCCATCTCACGCTCACCGTTGGTGCCTTTCTCTCGGATGATTGCTGCGGTAAGCCCTGTCCGCTCCTTGCGGTCGGGATTCAGTCCCAGGTCCTCCATCCTGCCGGTAAAGGTGGGTCTGATGTCGAACTGAAGTGGCTGTTGTTTGTAGTTGTTGAAACGCTCAGATGCACAGGTCTCACCACTTTGTTTCCTGTCGAGCAGGTAGGAGGTTTTATACCATACGTCGCGGAGCTGGTCAATATCGAACTCCTGCCGGAATTCATCCTTGGCGATGATCAGCTTGCGCTCCTCGATGGGGCGTGCCACGATGGCAAATCCCACCCCATAATCATCGAATATTTTTTCTACCAGACGATGATGTTTTACCTGAATGAGGACGCCGGGATTTTCTGAAAAGAGAATCTTGATCAGGTCGGCATGCCGGATCTTGTCGAGGTGCGCCTCCAGTCCTCCCTGCGGGTTAGCAAAACACATTTCCAGCATGGTGGTGATCATGCCACCGGCTGAGATATCGTGTCCGGCAAGGATCAGGCCGCGGCTGGTGAGTTCCTGTATGACACCAAATGCGTTCTTGAAGTATTCGGTATCGGTCACGGTGGGAGCCTCATCTCCAATCTTGCTCATGGTCTGTGCAAAGGCAGATCCTCCCAGCTTGAAGGTATCGAATGAGAAATCGACATAATAGAGGTAGGTACCCTTGATGTAAGCCAGTACCGGCGAAACAATCCTACGGATGTTCTTTACCTCGGCAGCTGCCGAGATGATGACTGTGCCGGGAGAGAAAACCTTGTCGTCTCCATATTTTTGTGTCATGGAGAGTGAGTCCTTTCCGGTGGGAATGTTGATGCCCAATTCACCGGCAAACTCCGAGCAGGCTTCCACCGCTTTATAAAGTCGTGCATCTTCGCCCGGGTTGCGGCAGGGCCACATCCAGTTGGCACTGAGGGAGACCCCCTGCAACCCGTGGGTGAGCGGCGCAAAAACCAGGTTTGTCAGTGCCTCGGCCACAGCCATTACCGATCCTGCAGCCGGATCAATCATCGCTACCTGGGGTGCATGGCCCAGCGAGGTCGCCATGCCGGCATACCCTTTGTAATCGAGGGCGATGGCCCCACAGTCGCTCAGCGGCAGCTGGATCTCTCCCTGGCACTGCTGTCGTGCAATTTTTCCGGTCACCGAGCGATCCACCTTGTTGGTGAGCCAGTCCTTGC
Organism: Bacteroidetes bacterium GWC2_46_850; assembly: GCA_001768325.1. Taxonomy (GTDB): domain Bacteria; phylum Bacteroidota; class Bacteroidia; order Bacteroidales; family Dysgonomonadaceae; genus Proteiniphilum. The sequence goes on from MENQ01000001.1 coordinate 79,078, forward strand.
AAGCCACAGCTTCCAGCTTCAGTACGTTTTCGATATAGGTTCCCAGTTGTTCGGGGTTGTATGCAGCTGCTTCATATGTCTCCTCCAGGGTATTGTCTTCCATGATGGTCACCGGCGGTTTTCCGAAGAAATCATCCAGTTCCATGTCGATGGGGTGGGTGCCGCCCGGCTCGCGGAAGGTGAACCGCATGTCGTCGGTGGTTTCGCCCACCACATACATGGGAGACCGTTCACGCGAAGCGATCCGTTCAATGCGTTCAATGTCCTTTTGTTCTACCAGGAGTCCCATGCGTTCCTGACTCTCGTTGCCGATGATCTCTTTAGAAGAGAGGGTTTTGTCGCCTACTGGGAGCTTGTCGATGTCAATGACTCCCCCGGTTTTTTCTACTAACTCGGAGAGGCAGTTCAGATGACCCCCGGCACCATGGTCGTGGATTGAGACGATGGGGTTCTCTTCAGACTCAGCTAGGGAGCGGATCACATTGGCCACCCGTTTTTGCATCTCGGGGTTGGCCCGCTGCACCGCATTCAGCTCAATGCCCGAGGAATATTCTCCCGTATTGACCGAAGATACGGCACCGCCGCCCATGCCGATGCGGTAGTTGTCACCACCCAGCACCACCACCTTCTCGCCGCTGTGGGGATCGCCTTTTCGGGCATCGCGCTTGTTGGCATAGCCCACGCCACCGGCAAGCATGATTACCTTGTCGTAACCAAACTTCTTGTAGTTCTCGGCGTGTTCAAAGGTGAGTACCGAGCCGCAGATCAGCGGCTGGCCGAATTTGTTGCCAAAGTCGGAGGCACCGTTTGATGCCTTGATCAGAATCTGCTCCGGTGTCTGATAGAGCCATTTGCGCGGCGGAAGCGTCTGTTCCCATTCGCGGCCTTCTTCCATGCGGGGGTAGGAGGTCATGTAGATGGCCGTTCCGGCCACGGGCAACGATCCTTTGCCACCGGCAAGCCGGTCGCGGATTTCTCCGCCCGTCCCGGTGGAGGCACCGTTGAATGGTTCCACGGTGGTGGGGAAATTATGGGTCTCGGCTTTGAGCGAGAGCACGCTCTCTACCTCTGTAGTCCGGAAGAAATCGGGCTTGTCGCCGCTCGCAGGGGCAAACTGCTCAATCACCGGACCCTGCACGAAAGCCACGTTGTCTTTGTAAGCAGAGATCAGGCTGTTGGGGTTTACCTGTGATGTCCGTTTAATCAGCTGAAACAGGGAGAGTTCTTTCTCCTCCCCGTCGATAATGAATTTTCCGTTGAATATCTTATGTCGACAGTGCTCAGAGTTTACCTGTGAGAAGCCGAACACCTCGCTGTCGGTTAGCTTGCGCCCCATTTTGCGGCTTACGCCGTTCAGGTATTCAATCTCATCCTCGCTCAGCGCGAGTCCCTCCGTACTGTTGTATACTGCGATGTCATCGATATAAAGGATCTCTTCCGGTTGCTTGTCGATGGTGAAAAGCCTCTGGTCGAGGTTTTCGTATTTTCGCTGCAACATCGGGTCAAAATCGAACGGAACCCCTTCCGGAAGGGGCGTATATTCTTCGATGCGGGTGATACCTTCGATGCCCATATTCTGGGTGATCTCCACGGCACAGGTACTCCAGGGTGTGATCATCTCCCTGCGTGGGCCGATGTAGGGGGAAGGGATTGTCTCTGCAGCAAGCTGCGTTGCGTTCCCGAAAAGCCAGTTAAGTTTTTCGTTTGTTTCAGGAGAAAAAGCAGATGCTGATTCTACGGCGATTACGCTTTGGGAGGGGGTGCGGAAAAATGAAATCATATCTCTTCTATTTGAGTATACAAAAGTACATGAAAATCGAGGCATTTCCAAGCAGGTGAAATGAAAACTAAAACTCATTTTGTTCGTTTTCAGATTGGGCGTATCTTTGCGGCCGGACAATCATCGCTTCATTGCCGGAAACTGTACTATTTATGCTCGAAACCATCGCCAAAGGTTTTCTTATCGGATTCCTGGTCTCATCACCCATGGGACCAATTAACATGCTTACCATTCAGCGCACCCTGAACCGGGGAAGGTGGCATGGCTTTGTCACCGGACTGGGAGCCGTGCTGTCGGACTTTACGTATGCCATAATCACGCTGGTTGGATTGAGTTTTGTGTCTGACTTACTGACTGAATATGAAAGCAGCCTGCAGTTGCTGGGAAGCATCATTCTGATTTTTTTTGGAATCGGTGTGTTTCGGACCAATCCGCTGAAAGGGTGGAAACCCGACAGGATAGCGGGTGAAACAAGGTATATGAAAGATTTTATTTCGGCATTCCTGCTTACCGTTTCCAATCCCGCGATCATTCTTGTATTTGTCGGGCTTTTTGCGCGCTTTTCATTCCATCCTCTGACCGACGGCCCGGTTTCGGTTATTGCCGGATTGGTATCGTTTCTTGTTGCAGCAATGATATGGTGGTTTGTGCTGACCACCCTGGTGTCGCGCCTGCGGAAGCATTTCAACCGACGGGGTTTGATCCTGCTTAACAGGATTATCGGCATCCTGCTGATGATCGTGGGAGCAGGTGGTATCCTGCTCTCAGTTTTCCCGGTGTGAGTTATTCCACACCTTGATTCTTCTCCGTGAAATAGAGTCTTACTGTCTGATTTTCGCCATGACGGTAAAAATCATATTCAGTAAATATTGATTTCAATTTTCTGTCTTCATAAAACTTACTCCAAATGATAACCAACAATTCCTCTGTTCCTTTTGGCGGAACAAGAATGTATGTTCCCGAACCGTCAACTTTGTTCTCGGTACTTGGATAAATATTTTTTGAACTATCCTTTGAGTCAATGAGTTTTCCATCAGATTGAATAAAATAATCTAAAATATCTGACTGGTTAACGTTATAGTAAACAAAAACTTTTGAACCCACATCAATTATAGTATCCCCGTTTATTGTGTAGAACACCTTAAATTCAATCTTTAAAGGTTCAATATCATCAATTTCAGTATTATTACTGCAACCGATTAAAAAAAATGACATTAAACAAATAGAAATTTTAAGTAGATCTAATTTCATAATTATGATTTTATTATAATTTTATTGTTGCATAGGAGCTATATATACCCGATAGTATCCAGTCTGGTAGTTGGGATTTAATCTTGGAAAACTGATAGGATGGTTATCTGCCAATTGTTCAGCAACTGTCAATAACCTGATAGCTTCTGGTTGTGGTTTATCGCAGGAAATGAGTACAATAGAAATAAAGGCAAGCCACAAATGTAAGAGTGAACTGCATGCAGAGCCCATTAATTTTTATTTGCGGGCAAGTTACCCAAAAAAGTGAATATAACAAAATATATATAAAATATTTCTGTTTTATTTTAATTTACCCCTGCTTCCCTATCTCTATCACTTCCAGGTTCTTGATGTCGCCTTCATCCAGTACAAAACGGAGCAGCGTGCGCACACGGTGAAAGCCATACTTTCCCGCAGCACCGGGATTCATGTGCAGGCAGTCCAGCTTTTTATCGTATATCACCTTCAGAATGTGCGAATGACCGGAGATAAACAATTTTGGTGGACGGGCAAGGAGCTGTCCACGGATGGAGGGGTCATAACGCCCCGGATAACCGCCTATGTGCGTCATCAACACCTCTACCTTTTCAATGGTAAACCGGAGGTTTTGCGGATAGACGACACGGGTTTTGTAATCGTCGATGTTGCCATAGACAGCACGGAAGGGTTTCAAAGCTTCAAAACGGGCTGCAAGCTCCATGGAGCCGATATCACCGGCATGCCATATTTCGTCGCATGATGCGAAATAAGTTTCAAACTTTTCATCCCAATACCCGTGCGTATCGGATAGCAATCCTATTTTTTTCATCTTTTACATCCTGTTTGCAGCAAAGGTAAATTATTTCAGTTTTTTATTCGAACAAACTTTGTATTTTTGAAGTTTAAAAAGTTACGAAACATGATCTATGGAAAATAATCAGTACAGGTACTTTAAACGCGATATCAGCTGGCTCTCCTTTAACTACCGGGTATTGCTGGAGGCAAAGGACGAACGGCTTCCCATTTATGAGCGGATTAAATTTCTCTCTATTTACTCGTCCAACCTGGAGGAGTTCTACAAGATCCGTGTCTCGGGTTACCACAGCTCCCTGCTGGAGAGTATTAAACGGGAGGAATCGGTGGAGGAGGCTATGAGAACCATCGTGCAGATCAACAGTGAAGTAACTTCCCAGGAGAAAAAGTATTATGCGATATTCAACAACATGATATTGCCTGAACTCAAGCGGAACAGTATTGTGTTATACCAGACAGACAAGGTGGAACCTTTTCACCGGGCCTACGTGGAGAAATATTTCAATGAAGAGGTATTTCCTTATCTGCAACCGATGGTCATCATGAAGGACGACATCCATTCATTCATTCAGGATGGTCGCATCTACCAGGTTGTCAGCTTGTTGAAAAAGAGAAAAAAGAAGGATGCCGATGGTCTGAGTTATACATATGCCATCATGAAGATACCCTACACGAAGATACCCCGCTTCATTGAACTACCCGCCAACGGAGATAGTTACTATATCATGTTCATCGACGATGTGATCAAGGCGAATATGCAGAGTGTTTTTCCGGGATACGAGATTGTGGATTGCTTCAGCATCAAGATATCGCGCGATGCCGACTTCTCACTGGAGGATGAGGATCAGAAGGATATTGCCGAAAAGATATTACGCAAGGTACGCAAACGGAAGATTGGCGCGGTAACGAGGTTTCAGTACGACAAGGATATGCCCGATTATTTTTTGCGCTATCTGTGCGAAGCGTACGAGATTGAAGAGGAGGAACTTCTGCCTTCGGGTCGATATCTGAACCTGGCGGACCTGGCCAGTCTGCCCAATCCGGTGGGTGATTCATTGAAACAGAAACTACCTCAACCGCTGCGCGTGCCGGAGCTGGAGACGAACACCTCCATCCTGCGTGTGCTGAGGAAGCAGGATGTGCTATTGCATTTCCCTTACCAATCGTTTGATTATCTGCTTCGTTTTTTGATGCAGGCTGCATTCGACCCGAAGGTGATCGAAATAAAGGTGACCCAATACCGGGTGGCTGAAAATTCGGCTGTGATCAACAGCCTGATCAGTGCCGCAAAGAACGGTAAGAGAGTGACCGTGTTTGTGGAACTGAAAGCCCGCTTCGATGAGGAGAACAACTATCTTTCCTCCGAACTGATGCAGCAGGCAGGTGTGAAGATCATTTATAGTCTGCCCGGTCTGAAGGTGCATGCCAAGCTGGCCTATGTACGCAAGCGCAGCAACAATCCTGCCGATCCCTTAAAAGGATATGCCTACCTGGGTACCGGTAACTTCAATGAAAAAACTGCCCGCATATATTCCGACAAGGGGCTGCTGACATCGAACAAGGAAATTATCAAAGACATCGACGAGGTGTTCCGTGTCCTGGAAGGAAAACCACATACACACGATTTTCAACATCTGCTGGTCACACAGTTTAACATGCTCCCCCAGATTCACCATATGATTGAGCGGGAAATTGCGCATGTGCAGGATGGAGGCATTGGCAGGATCATTCTGAAGATGAATAGCCTTGAAGACAAAGGGATGATCAATGCGCTCTATCGGGCCAGTGAGGCGGGCGTAAAGATCGACCTGATCATCCGGGGCATTTGTTGCCTGATACCCGACCAGCCTTTCAGCAAAAACATATCGGTGACCCGCATTGTGGATGCCTACCTGGAACATGCCCGGGTATGGTATTTCTTTAATGGGGGTGAAGAAAGTATCTATCTGACTTCTGCCGACTGGATGGAACGTAACCTGCACCGCCGCATAGAAGTGGCCTTCCCGGTCTACTCGGAACCGCTGAAACGGCAGATTGTCGATATTCTCAATATCCAGCTCGCCGATAACCAGAGTGCGGTGTGGGTAGATGAAAACCTGAACAACCAGTTCAAGCACAACGACCGGCCACCCCTGCGTGCCCAGCTGGCCATTTATGAATATCTGAAGAAATCTACCGGACAATAACAACTATCATGGTTTTTCTGTAAAGTCGTCAGCACGAGATCTTACTGTCTGAAAGGATAGTTCGGACAGATGTTTCATCAGGAATGGATTGGATAACTGCTCAGCGCACTGCTTTGTCATGCTATTCAGTTCGTCAGAAGGAAGTTTTATATGGGCAAGCAACCATGCGTAGTGGTTATGAAATAGCAAAACATCTTTCAAGATGCCGTCTATGCCCAATGAATCGGTGATGATCTCATCCTTTTTTTGCATATTGATCTTGTAATCTCCAACCGGATCTTGTTTCGTATATTTGTTGCGGTAGGCCATGAATTCATTGATGTGGCTTTGAAGGAACTTTTGGATGGCTTCGCTATTTTTCCGCAATTTCGTCTTCAACGTTTCACTGATTCTCCCATTTGATATTTCAAGTGTGCTTTGAATAAGTGAGACCAATTGATCTTCCTCTTCCGACAATGTTTTCTCTTCTGCAATAAGATAATCTTTGAATGATTGCTCCGGTTTAAACGCTGGGATATGTACATTCCAGGGTCGGAAGAAGATACCGGCGTTGTTCAGGGAGGTTAGCATCCTGTCGGCCGAGATGGCCGATAGCAAACTTCTGTCGTCAGAAATCATTTTCAGTGGAGAATAGTAGTCTGTGGTAAGGGGTACTTCGTCGTCTTCATTTTCACGTTGCAGGTAATACATGGAAAATAGGAGCAGCTCTTCCAGAGCATCCATTTTTATCTCGTTACTGATCAGTCTCTTGGCTTTGGGAGTGAGCGGGCTGCCGGCTTCGGTTTTGCGGAGAGCCTCAAGATTGGTTGTGATCCTGCTCTCGAGGTCATTCCTGTGTTCGGTAGGATTCCAATTTCTCATGCGGTGATCAATCTCAAATTCATTCGGTTTATAAATGGAACGTTTCAACAAATCACGGTTTATTTCCGCAAGCGTACCTTCGAATGTTGTTTTAGTAAAGATATAGCGTCGGTCGCGATACCGGTCGCCTTCCAGTATATTTTCCCAATCCAGGATCATTGAAAGGGTATGTCCCGGTTCAATGTAGAGGCTTACTTCTCCCGATTTGAGCAGAGAGAAAGAGAGCATTTTGGGGTGTTCAAGCTGTATATCGGCTTCGAAGTACCCGTAAGGGTACACTTTCAGCAGGAAAGACTGCACCACTCCGCTCAAATTGCGAGTATGGATCGGGCGGATTTGTATCGTATCGTTCCGATATCCTTTGATAAAACCAACCAAACGGGAGGGAGCAGAATTGAAAAAGTTGTCTGAATCAAAATCGGCCAGTTGGGCTCCCGCCCCCTTTTTTATTTCTTCTTTCAGTTGTTCTGCAATGGCCGGCGGTATTGCCCGGTTTTGCTCGTATCGCAGCGAATCGAAACTGTTTTGCAGCGATATATTATATATTGAGATTACTTCTTGTCCGTTTTTTATATCTCCGTAATGGATCTCATTTACTGATTTATCCAAGGGAGGGAAGAGTAACACGTAGTGAGCCTCTCCCGAGGAGGTAGAGAGTTGCTTGTTCATCTCCCCATTTTCTAATCCGAGCAAATGATATCTTTTGTTGCTGTTGGTCGGTTTTATAAAATCGGTGGGGTAAAATTCTACCCACCAGTTGGGAAGAAAGGTTACATGCATATGCACTTTCGTGATGGTATCATGCAGTTCGATCCTGGAGATGGTCTCTATCCCGGTGTTTTTGAACAGGTAATGGGGCTTGTCGATGATTCTTACTTGTGCCGGCACCTGGAATGGCAAAAGGTAGATCAACAGGATTGCTGCTGCAATCGAAAAAATAGGAACAGATTGTTTCATGGGGTCAGAGGATTGAATTGATGATCATTGACAAAGTTATGAATATTATCATGAAAATCTAAAGTGCAACTTTGTTTTATCATGAATATCTAAAGTTGTACTTTGTTCTATCATGAAAGGAAGAACAATAAAAAACCGCGCAGGCAATAATCCGGCGCGGCTTTTTAAAATATCGGTGTGTATGAAAATTATTCTTCCACCGCTGCTTCCTGGAACAGGTTGCTGCGTTTGTTAGCGCTCAGCTTCTCGAAATCGTCACGTGAACCTACCACGAGTTTGTCGAACTCACGCTGACCGGTACCGGCAGGAATGAGGTGTCCGCAGATCACATTCTCTTTCAGTCCATCCAGTGTGTCTGTCTTGCCGTTGATGGCAGCATCGTTCAACACTTTGGTTGTTTCCTGGAACGAAGCGGCTGACATGAAGCTGGTGGTCTGAAGTGCTGCGCGGGTAATCCCCTGCAAAACCTGATTTGCTGTTGCCGGGATGGCATCACGTGCCTCCACCGTTTTCAGGTCACGACGTTTCAGCGAGCTGTTCTCATCGCGTAGTTTGCGCACGGTCACAATCTGTCCCGGCTCAAACACCTGCGAGTCGCCGGCATCCATGATCACCTTCTTGCCCCAGATGCGGTCGTTCTCTTCCATCATCTCGTGCTTGTCGACCAGCTGCTGCTCGAGGAAGCGGGTATCACCCGGATCCACTACTTCCACCTTGCGCATCATCTGACGAACAATCACCTCGAAGTGCTTGTCGTTGATTTTCACGCCCTGCAGACGGTATACATCCTGTACCTCATTTACAATGTATTCCTGCACGGCAGTCGGTCCCATGATGGCCAGAATATCGGAGGGTGTGGTGGCACCGTCGGAGAGGTGCATTCCCGCGCGGATATAGTCGTTCTCCTGTACCAGTATCTGTTTGGACAACGGAACCATATACTTTTTGGTCTCTCCTGTCTTGGAGGTAACGGAGATCTCCTGGTTACCCCGTTTGATCTTACCATACGACACTTCTCCGTCGATTTCGGCAACAACGGCCGGATTAGACGGGTTACGGGCTTCAAACAATTCGGTCACACGCGGAAGACCTCCCGTGATGTCACCTGCTTTGCCTACGGCACGCGGGATCTTCACCAGTGTATCTCCAGCCTTGATGTCATCGTTCTCGTTTTTCACAATGTGTGAACCCAGCGGAAGCGTATAGGTACGCAGGATATCGTCATTCTCATCCACAATATGTGCCGACGGAGCTTTTGTCTTGTCGCGCGATTCGATGATCACCTTTTCCTTCAAGCCGGTCTGTTCGTCCGATTCAACCTTGTAGGTCATATTTTCGGTGAAGTTTTCGAAGCGGATCTTACCGGTTGCTTCCGAGACGATTACGGCATTAAACGGATCCCATTCGCAGATGAGGTCACCCTTCTGCACCTTGTCTCCCTCGTTGAAATAGAGCTTGGAGCCATAGGGAATATTGTGCGATACCAGTACAATTTTCGTGTTGAGGTCAATGATGCGCATTTCCACAAGACGGCTCACGACAACCTTATAGGGACTGCCTTCGCTGTCGGTTGTTTCCACGAAGCGCAACTCGTCGAATTCCACAACGCCATCGTATTTGGTGATGATGCGGTTTTCCGTCGCAATGTTTGAAGCAATACCTCCCACGTGGAAGGTACGCAGTGTAAGCTGTGTCCCCGGTTCCCCGATAGACTGTGCAGCGATTACACCCACGGCTTCGCCCTTTTGAACCATCCTTCCGGTGGCCAGGTTCCTGCCATAGCACTTTGCACATACACCGTGGTGCGATTCACAGGTAAGTACCGAGCGAATCTCGACACGTTCGATGGGCGATTCGTCAATCTTGCTGGCGATATCCTCGGTAATCTCTTCTCCGGAATTCACCAGGATCTCTCCTGTGTTAGGATGTTGCACATCGTGTACGGAGACACGACCCAGGATGCGCTCGTAAAGTGAAGCAATCACCTCATCGTTGTTTCTGATGGCTGTAGCCACAAGCCCGCGCAACGTGCCGCAGTCTTCCTCGTTGATGATCACGTCCTGCGAAACATCAACCAGACGACGGGTCAGATAACCGGCGTCGGCTGTTTTCAGGGCCGTATCGGCAAGACCCTTACGGGCACCGTGGGTTGAGATAAAATACTCAAGCACCGAAAGACCTTCCTTGAAGTTCGCGAGAATGGGGTTCTCAATAATCTGGGCTCCTTCGGCTCCGCTCTTTTGCGGCTTGGCCATCAGTCCACGCATACCCGACAACTGGCGGATCTGTTCGCGTGAACCACGGGCACCGGAATCAAGCATCATATAGACCGAATTGAATCCCTGGTCGTCTTCAGAAAGCTGTTTCATCAGAATATTCGACAACTTGGAGTTGATATGTGTCCAGGTGTCGATAATCTGATTGTAACGCTCGTTATAGGTGATGAATCCCATGTTATAATTTTCCATGATCTGCTCCACCTCGGCATATCCTTCCTGGATGAGTGTTTCCTTCTCTTCCGGAATGATCACATCTTCCAGGTTGAACGAGAGTCCCCCCTTGAAGGCCATGGTGTAACCCAGATCCTTGATGTCGTCGAGATATTGTGCCGTGCGGGCCACACCACAGGTCTTGATCACCTTGCCAATGATGTCGCGCAGCGACTTCTTGGAGAGGAGTTCATTGATGTAACCTACCTCTTTGGGGATGGCTTCGTTGGTGATTACACGACCTACGGTAGTTTCGTGCATCTTGCGGATGGGATTTCCTTCCTCATCGATGTCGTCCACAATCACTTTCACCAATGCGTGAATATCTACTTTCTTCTCGTTGTAGGCGATGATGGCTTCTTCTTCGCCATAGAAAGTCATTCCTTCACCCTTTGCTCCCGGACGTATTTTTGTAATGTAATATAATCCAAGCACCATGTCCTGTGAAGGCACGGTGATGGGAGCGCCATTGGCAGGGTTGAGGATGTTGTGTGATGCAAGCATCAGGAGCTGTGCCTCCAGAATGGCTTCGTTACCCAGTGGCAGGTGTACCGCCATCTGGTCACCGTCGAAGTCGGCATTGAACGCCGTACATGCCAATGGATGCAACTGAATGGCCTTTCCTTCAATCAGCTTGGGCTGGAATGCCTGGATACCCAGCCGGTGCAGGGTAGGGGCACGGTTCAGCAGCACGGGATGCCCTTTCATCACATACTCCAGGATATCATATACCACCGGTTCTTTCCGGTCTACAATCTTCTTGGCCGATTTCACCGTCTTCACGATTCCTCTTTCAATCAGTTTGCGGATGATAAACGGTTTATACAGTTCGGCTGCCATATCCTTGGGCAGTCCGCATTCGTGCATCTTCAATTCGGGTCCCACCACAATTACCGAACGTGCCGAGTAGTCCACACGCTTACCGAGCAGGTTCTGACGGAAACGTCCTTGTTTCCCCTTCAGACTGTCGGAGAGTGATTTCAGCGGACGGTTCGACTCGGTTTTGATGGCACTCGACTTGCGTGAGTTGTCGAACAGAGAGTCCACGGCCTCCTGCAACATACGTTTCTCGTTGCGCAGGATCACATCCGGAGCCTTGATGTCGATCAATCGTTTCAATCGGTTGTTGCGGATGATCACACGACGATAGAGGTCGTTCAGGTCGGATGTGGCAAAACGGCCCCCATCCAAGGGTACCAGTGGTCGCAGATCAGGCGGTATCACAGGGATCACTTTCATGATCATCCATTCTGGCTTGTTGATGTTCTTTGATCCGCGGAAAGCTTCCACTACCTGCAGCTGCTTGAGCGCTTCGTTCTTGCGCTGCTGTGAGGTGTCGGTGCTGGCACGGTGACGCAACTGATTGGCCAGCTTGTCGAGATTCAGCCTCTCCAGCAGGTCGAGGATGGCCTCAGCGCCCATCTTGGCGATGAACTTATTGGGGTCGCTGTCTTCAAGCATCTGGTTTTCCTTGGGCAATGTCTCCAGCAGGTCCAGATATTCTTCTTCGGTGAGCAGATCTCTCTCGGTCACCTTTTCTTCCAGCGCACCTGCCTGTATCACTACATAGCGTTCGTAGTAAATGATGGTGTCCAGCTTCTTGGTGGGAATACCCAGCAGATAACCTATTTTATTGGGCAACGACCTGAAATACCAGATATGGGCTACGGGGACAACCAGATGAATGTGTCCGGTGCGTTCACGACGTACTTTCTTCTCGGTCACTTCCACACCGCAACGGTCGCACACGATACCCTTGTAGCGAATACGTTTGTATTTGCCGCAATGACATTCGTAGTCCTTTACGGGCCCGAAAATACGTTCACAGAACAAACCGTCACGCTCAGGCTTGTAGGTTCGGTAGTTGATGGTTTCGGGTTTCAACACTTCACCGAAAGAGTTTTCCAGAATTTGTTCCGGCGACGCCAGCCCAATTGTAATTTTTGAAAAGCTACTCTTTATTTTGTTGTCTTTTCTAAATGCCATATATATAATCTGTATAAAGAGTTGTAATGTTTAATGTGCAAATAAGACTAATGAGATGATTCGTTGATATGATGATTGTAAAATTATACATCAGCAAATCTACAAATCAACAAATCAATTTAGTCGAGACTGATGTTGAGTCCCAATCCTTTCAGCTCGTGAAGCAATACATTCAACGATTCGGGTATTCCTGCCGGTGGCATGGCTTCCCCTTTTACGATAGCTTCGTATGCCTTGGAGCGACCTACCACGTCGTCAGACTTCACGGTAAGAATTTCCTGAAGGATGTGTGCTGCACCGAATGCCTCAAGTGCCCAGACTTCCATCTCTCCGAAACGCTGACCCCCAAACTGTGCCTTACCACCCAACGGTTGTTGTGTAATAAGTGAGTAAGGGCCAATGGAACGGGCATGCATCTTATCTTCCACCATGTGGCCGAGCTTCAGCATGTAGATGATACCTACCGTAGCCGGCTGGTCGAAACGTTCTCCCGTTCCTCCGTCGTAGAGATACGACTTACCGTAGGCCGGTACGTTGGCTTTGTCTGTCCATACGGTCAGATCATCCAGCGATGCACCGTCGAAGATAGGAGTGGCGAATTTCAAGCCCATTTCTTTTCCAGCCCATCCCAGAACGGTTTCAAAGATCTGTCCCAGGTTCATACGCGAAGGTACACCCAGCGGGTTCAGAACGATGTCAACCGGTGTTCCGTCGGCAAGGAAAGGCATGTCTTCCTGACGCACGATACGGGAAACAATACCTTTGTTTCCGTGACGGCCTGCCATTTTGTCGCCCACCTGTATTTTCCGTTTCTTGGCCACATATACCTTGGCGATCTGCATGATGCCCGAGGGAAGCTCGTCACCGATGGTGAAGTCGAAACGTTTGCGTTTCAGTTCCGCATCCAGCTCTTTGTAACGACGCAGGTAATTGATTACCGTGGCACGGATGAGTTCGTTCTTATGGCTGTCGGCGGTCCATTTATTCAACTGAACCGATTGGAAATCGATGTCGCTGAGTACCTTCTGTGTAAACTTGGCACCCTTGGGTACGATGTCCATATTGGTGTAATCCTTGACCCCGGCCGATGTTTTGCCATCGGTGAGCATCAGAAGCTTATCGATTAATACCTTCCGGAGCTCTTCCATTTTGTTTTCATACTCTTCATCGAGCTTGGGAAGCAGTGCTTTATTGGAAAGCTTGGTTTTCCCTTTTTTGGATGCTTTTGAGAAGAGGTTTGTATGTACCACTACACCCTTGAGTGAAGGTGAAGCTTTCAGTGAAGCGTCTTTCACATCACCGGCTTTATCACCAAAGATGGCACGAAGCAGTTTTTCTTCGGGTGAAGGATCCGATTCTCCCTTGGGAGTGATCTTGCCGATGAGGATGTCTCCCGGTTTGATACGGGCACCCACCCGTACAATTCCCTTTTCATCGAGGTCCTTCGTTGCCTCTTCGCTTACGTTGGGAATGTCGGAGGTCAGCTCTTCGAGTCCGCGTTTGGTTTCACGCACTTCCAGAGAGAACTCTTCCATATGCACCGAGGTGAATACATCGTCGCTCACCATTCTTTCGTTTAATACAATGGCATCCTCGAAGTTGTAACCCTTCCAGGGCATGAACGCTACCTTCAGATTCTTACCCAGTGCAAGTTCACCATCTTGTGTGGCGTACCCTTCGGTAAGTATCTCACCAGCCTTTACCTTCTGTCCCACTTTGCAGATAGGACGCAGGTCGATGGTGGTGTTTTGGTTTGTCTTACGGAATTTCGGGATGGAGTAGGTTTTCACAGCATCGTCGAAGCTGGTAAACTCCTCCTCTTCCGTTCTGTTATATTTGATCTTGATGGTGGTGGAGTCCACATAGGTGATCTCACCGTTACCTTCGGCCATGATCTGCGAACGGGAGTCCTTGATCAGTTGTCCTTCGATACCGGTACCTACGATTGGATATTCTGTCCGCATCAGTGGCACAGCCTGGCGCATCATGTTCGATCCCATCAGGGCGCGGTTGGCATCATCATGTTCCAGGAAGGGAATCAGCGATGCAGCGATGGAAGCGATTTGCATGGGTGATACATCCATGAGCTCAACCTCTTCCGGGGCGATCACCGGATAGTCGGCATCCTGACGCGCTTTCACGCGCGGGTTTACGAAATGTCCCTTCTCGTCGAGTGGAGCATTTCCTTGGGCAATGATTTTTTTCTCTTCCTCTTCTGCCGCAAGGTAAATGACTTCTTCGTTCTTGATGTTCACAATGCCGTTTTCCGCTTTGCGGTAAGGAGTCTCAATGAATCCCAGGTCGTTGATCTTCGCGTATACGCATAACGAGGAGATCAGTCCGATGTTGGGACCTTCCGGTGTTTCAATGGGACAAAGACGTCCGTAATGCGTGTAGTGTACGTCACGCACTTCAAAGCCGGCACGTTCACGGGAGAGCCCACCGGGACCGAGAGCCGAAAGACGACGCTTGTGGGTGATTTCAGCCAGCGGGTTCGTCTGATCCATAAATTGCGAAAGCGCATTGGTACCAAAGAAGGTATTGATTACCGAAGAGATGGTTTTCGCGTTGATCAGGTCGATGGGCGTGAAGACTTCGTTGTCACGCACGTTCATCCGTTCACGGATGATGCGCGCCATGCGGTTCAATCCCACACCGAACTGGGTATATAATTGTTCCCCTACCGTGCGTACACGCCTGTTGCTGAGGTGGTCGATGTCGTCCACCACTGCCTTGGAGTTGATCAGCTCGATCAGGTACTTGATGATCTCGATGATGTCTTCCTTGGTCAGTACCCGTACATCAACATCAATATCGAGATTCAGTTTCTTGTTAATCCTGTAACGTCCCACATCACCCAGGTCGTATCTCTTTTCAGAGAAGAAAAGGTTGTTGATTACCTCCCTTGCACTGGAATCGTCGGCCGGCTCCGCACTGCGCAGCTGGCGGTAGATGTGGCGGATGGCATCAATCTCCGAGTTGCTCGGGTCCTTTTGCAGGGTATTGTAGATGATGGAGTAATCGGAGGTGTTGGCGGTTTCCTTGTGAAGCAGAATGGAGGACACACCCGATTCGATGATGTTGTCCAAGTGATCCGCTTCGAGGATGGTTTCCCTTTCAATGATTACTTCGTTTCTTTCAATGGAAGTCACCTCACCGGTGTCCTCGTCCACGAAATCTTCCATCCATGATTTCAGTACACGGGCAGCCAATTTGCGCCCGACAACTTTCTTGAGATTGCTTTTGTTCACCTTCACCTCTTCTGCCAGGTCAAAGATCTCGAGGATATCTTTATCGCTCTCGAAGCCGATGGCGCGCAGCAGTGTGGTTACAGGTAGTTTCTTTTTACGGTCGATGTATGCATACATCACACTGTTGATATCGGTTGCGAACTCAATCCATGATCCTTTGAACGGAATGATGCGGGCAGAATACAGTACGGTACCGTTGGCATGCAGGCTCTGTCCGAAAAACACGCCGGGAGAACGGTGCAGCTGCGATACAATCACACGCTCGGCGCCGTTGATCACAAATGTTCCCTTTTCGGTCATGTAGGGAATGGTGCCCAGATAAACATCCTGTATGACGGGCGTAAAGTCTTCGTGATCGGGGTCGGTGCAGTACAAATAAAGCTTCGCCTTTAGCGGAACGCTATAGGTGAGTCCTCTGTCAACACACTCCTCAATGCTATAACGGGGAGGATCTACATAGTAATCCAAAAATTCAAGGACGAAATTATTACGGGTATCTGCAATGGGGAAGTTTTCCGTAAAAACCTTATACAATCCTTCATTTTTTCTACTTTCGGGGGGGGCGTCAAGCTGAATAAAATCCTGAAACGATTTCAACTGTACTTCCAGAAAATCTGGGAAATCGAGCGGATTATTAATCGACGCGAAATTTATTCTTTGGTTGGCGTTATTTGAAGACATGGAAATGAGTTTTGGAACCTAATATATATTGACACAAAAGGTTAAGAATCTTCCGGAAGAAGATTCCTAACCATATTAACCTAATTTAGGTAAATGTTATTTAAGTTCAACTTCTGCTCCAGCCTCTTCAAGTTGTTTTTTCAAAGCATCCGCTTCGTCTTTTGTTACACCTTTTTTCAATTCGCTGGGAGCTCCGTCCACTAAGTCTTTGGCTTCTTTCAAGCCGAGTCCTGTAAGTTCTTTCACTGCCTTTACTACAGCCAGCTTAGCTGAACCGGCACTTTTCAGGATCACGTCGAATGCGGTTTGCTCTTCTACTGCTGCCTCTGCAGCTGCAGGTCCGGCGGCTACTGCTACTGCTGCTGCAGCCGGCTCAATACCATATTCCGTTTTTAAAATTTCAGCCAGTTCGTTAACTTCTTTCACTGTTAAGTTAACTAATTCCTCAGCAAATTTTTTTAAGTCTGCCATTTTTGTATTTGTTTAAATTGATTACTTAATTCTGTTTGTTGTATGCACATTAATTTTGAAATCTTCTACATTCTCTCGCAACGGCATAAAGCAAGTAACCTTGCCTTCTGCTCGTTTTGCTTAATGAGAATGTTCTTTCTCCGACAACGTTTTCAATACTCCATGGAGGATTGTTCCGCCGGATTGGAGCGCCGAAATCACATTCTTTGCAGGTGACTGCAACAGTGCGATGACATCTCCAATAAGCTCTGTCTTGCTCTTGATGTTCACGAGATCCTGCAGCGCCTTGGGGCCGATGAAGAAACTCTCCTGCACATAAGCACCCTTGAAAGAGGGTATTTTGTCTGCTTTAAACTTGTCAATGAGCTTGGCAGGAGCATTCGCCACGTTAGAGAACATGATGGCCGTGTTTCCTTTTAATATGGGATACAGCTCTTCATAGTTCTTGTCGAGCGATTCGAATGCCTTTTGCAACAAGGTATTTTTTACCACTACCAGCTTGATATCTTCCTTGGAACATTCTCTTCGTAAATTGCTTGTCTTCACCGCATTCAATGTGGCGAGATCGGCAAGATAGAAATTTTCATACTCCTGAAGATTCGTCGCTATCTGTTCTATAATCAGTTGTTTATTTTCCTTCTTCATAAATCTTTTTTGTTAATTGGATTCTTCTGCCGATTTGGGGTCCACTTTGATGCCGGGACTCATCGTGCTGGAAAGGAAAATACTCCTGATATAAGTACCTTTTGCCGCTGTCGGTTTTAATTTGATCAACGTTTGAATAAATTCTTTTGCGTTGTCTCGAATCTGTTCGGGCGTAAAAGATACTTTTCCAATAGAGGTGTGAATAATACCGGTTTTGTCTACTTTAAAGTCGATCTTTCCCTGCTTTACCTCCCGCACAGCTTTTGCCACGTCGGGCGTAACGGTACCGCTCTTGGGGTTTGGCATCAGTCCGCGAGGCCCTAATATACGGCCAAGTGCACCAATCTTACCCATGATCTGCGGTTGTGTGATGATCACATCCACATCGGTCCAGCCTCCTTTAATTTTATCGATATATTCATCGAGTCCCACATAGTCTGCGCCCGCTTCTTTTGCGTCGGCTTCAGCCTCTGGAGAACATAATACAAGAACTCTTACTTGTTTTCCTGTGCCGTGGGGCAGAGACACTACGCCTCTGACCATCTGGTTGGCTTTTCGCGGATCTACGCCGAGGCGTACATCGATATCCACAGATGCATCAAACTTGCTGGTGGTTATATCCTTCACCAGGGTAGATGCTTCTTTGAGTGTATAGGATTTCCCTACTTCAATCTTGCTCAAAGCCAACTTTTGATTTTTTGTCAGTTTACTCATCTCTCAATTGAAGTTTAATTAATTAATAATTTCAGGGAAGGCACCCTTCACTGTGATACCCATGCTCCGAGCCGTTCCGGCTACCATTTTCATTGCTGATTCAAGTGTGAAGCAGTTCAAGTCGGTCATTTTTTCTTCGGCAATGGTTTTTACCTGTTCCCAGGTAACTTCCGCCACTTTCTTGCGATTGGGCTCTGCCGAACCTCCTTTTTGTTTGCTGACTTCCAATAACTGAATTGCAACCGGTGGTGTCTTAACAATAAAATCAAAAGACTTGTCGGTATAGTAAGTGATTACCACAGGCAACACTTTACCGGCTTTGTCCTGAGTTCTGGCATTGAATTGCTTGCAAAACTCCATGATGTTGATCCCTTTGGAACCCAGCGCGGGTCCTACCGGGGGAGATGGATTTGCAGCTCCTCCTTTGATTTGTAATTTTAGTTGTCCGGCAACTTCTTTAGCCATTTTCTTGATTTTAATTAATTACGGTTTTCGAAACACATTCAAGAACTTACAGAATCTGCGTAACCAAATTGCTGACTATTCTTTCTCTACTTGCATATAACTCAACTCGAGGAGTTGTTTTCTTCCGAAAATCTTCACCATCACTTTGAGCTTCTTTCTCTCGTCGTTCACTTCCTCAACCACGCCGGAGAAACTACTGAAGGGACCGCTAATCACCTTCACGTTTTCACCCACGTAGTATTTCATATCCATCTCATCACCGGCTTCTTCCAACTCATCCATCGTCCCCAGGATACGCTTCACCTCCGATTCCCGCAAGGGCTGGGGTGATGTGGTGTTGGGCAGAAAGCCTGCCACGTAATTGATACTCTTCAGCTCGTGAATCACATCGCCCGTCAGTTCAGCCTCAATCAATACGTATCCGGGAAGATAAGCGCGTTCTTTCATCACTTTCTTTCCGTTGCGTACAGTATAAGTCTTTTCTGTGGGAATGAGAACTTGAGAAATGTACTTTCCTAAATCGGTTTTTTTAATTTCTGACTCAAGATACTCTTTGACTTTACTTTCTTTTCCACTAACAGCACGCAGCACGTACCATTTTTTTCTCTCTTCAGTCATAATCTCTCAGTTCAGAATTTATAAAATACCGTAGAGGAGTTTCAGAATCCACTCAAAAAGAGAATCCATCCCGAACACGATAAGGGCAATTATAAGGGAAGCTATCAATACAATTACCGTGCTGCCGGAGAGTTCCTCTCTTGTTGGCCAGGATACTTTATAAACCAATTCGTTATAAGCATCCTTTAAATATGCAACTATTTTTTTCATTTAATTCGGATCGTTTGTGCACGGGTCGAGAGACTCGAACTCCCGACACCTGGTTTTGGAGACCAGTGCTCTACCAACTGAGCTAGACCCGTATGAGATACCCTCCCCGTCCCTCCCCGAAGGGAGGGTTGTTGGAGGGAAATCTGCTATTTGTGAACCCCTGGTCCCCCATGAGGGATTGGGGGTACGTCTTAGTCGATCAACTCAGTGATCTGTCCTGCACCCACCGTGCGGCCACCTTCGCGGATAGCGAAACGAAGACCTACGTTACATGCTACCGGATAGATCAGATCCACCTCGATGGTTACGTTGTCACCGGGCATCACCATTTCTACACCTTCCGGCAATTTGATTTCACCGGTCACGTCGAGCGTACGGATGTAGAACTGAGGACGATAGTTATCGTGGAACGGAGTGTGGCGTCCGCCTTCTTCTTTCTTCAGGATATACACCTCGGCTTTGAATTTGGAGTGAGGTTTTACTTTTCCCGGGTGAGAGATAACCATACCACGCTTGATTTCGTCCTTGTCGATACCGCGAAGCAGCAAACCTACGTTGTCACCAGCCTGGCCTTCGTCCAGAATCTTGCGGAACATTTCCACACCGGTAACCACTGATTTCTTGCCTTCAGCACCGAGTCCGATAATCTGTACTTCTTCACCTGTTTTGATGATACCGGTTTCAATACGACCTGTGGCTACTGTACCACGACCGGTGATTGAGAACACATCTTCCACAGGCATCAGGAACGGTTTGTCCACATCGCGCGGAGGCAGCGGAATCCAGCTGTCAACGGCTGCCATCAGCTCTATGATTTTTTCTTCCCATTTGGGATCACCATTCAGTCCGCCAAGAGCAGAGCCCTGAATAACAGGTGTGTTGTCGCCGTCGAAATTGTAGAAAGAAAGTAGTTCACGCATTTCCATTTCTACCAGTTCCAACATTTCTTCATCATCAACCAGGTCCACCTTGTTCATGAAAACAACCAGCTTGGGCACATTTACCTGACGGGCCAACAGGATGTGTTCACGTGTTTGGGGCATGGGACCGTCGGTAGCGGCAACCACGATGATGGCACCGTCCATCTGGGCAGCACCCGTAACCATGTTCTTCACATAGTCGGCGTGACCCGGACAGTCAACGTGTGCGTAGTGACGATTTTCAGTTTCGTATTCAACGTGCGAAGTATTGATGGTAATACCTCTTTCTTTCTCTTCCGGAGCGTTGTCAATTGAGTCGAACGAGCGAACTTCAGAGAATCCTCTTTTCCCTAAAACAGTAGTGATAGCAGCTGTTAAAGTCGTCTTACCGTGGTCAACGTGACCGATTGTACCGATATTTACATGCGGTTTCGTCCGGTTAAAATGTTCTTTTGCCATAAAATGTCCTATTAGTTAGTGTAAATAAAATATTGTATTTCTATTCTTGTTGTTTGTAAACAGTAAAACTCAAGACACCCGGCATACTGCCCTCATCTTGATGATACGATGAATTCCTGTTATTGAGCCGATGGCGGGAGTTGAACCCGCGACCTCTTCCTTACCAAGGAAGTGCTCTACCACTGAGCTACATAGGCAAAAGAGCAGAAGACCAATACCCTCATCGGTATATCGTGGAGGCCTGTGCAGCTCTGTACACTCTTTATCAGAGCGGAAGACGGGGCTCAAACCCGCGACCCTCAGCTTGGAAGGCTAATGCTCTATCAACTGAGCTACTTCCGCGAAAATTGATTTGATGATTGGTTGATTAGCAGATTTTAAATCTTCGAATCAGTAAATTTGCAAATCATCGAATCGAATTTGTGGGCAGTGATGGATTCGAACCACCGAAGGCGTAAGCCAGCTGAGTTACAGTCAGCCCCATTTGGCCACTCTGGTAACTGCCCAAGTCTGAGCCTCTTGTCGGATTCGAACCAACGACCCCGAGATTACAAATCACGTGCTCTGGCCAGCTGAGCTAAAGAGGCTTATATCTTGAAATTAACCGCTTCTCCCCCGAAAAGAGAGAAACGGTCGCAAAGGTAGTGATATTTTTTATGATGCCAAAACTTTTCCTTCAAATTTTTGGGCGTTATCGTTCCTTTTTTTCTTTAGTTTTCATGATTTGTTTCTCAATAGCCATCGTGCACAGGTCAATGGCCTCTTCAAAGGTGTCGGCTGTTTTGCTTGCAAAAGCCTCGCTATGCCGGAGACTTAACTTTACCGCAGCCTCCTTGTTGTTTGCGGTCTCGGGTTTCACTACTTTCAGAATGACTTCTGTTAGAATGATATCTTCGGAAAAACGTTCCAGCTTCTTCATTTTCTTCTCTACGAACGCTTGTAGCTGGTCGGTAGCGTCAAAGTTTACAGATTGAATTGTCAGTTCCATACTATTCCTCCTTTAATTATTTGCTCTTGGATGAGCGTTTTGATATGCTTTTTTCAACTCTTCAAACGTTACATGGGTATAGATCTCCGTGGACGCAAGGCTGGAGTGGCCGAGTAATTCCTTTACCGCGTTTATCTCTGCTCCGTTGTTCAGCATCCCGGTGGCAAAAGAGTGACGCAGCACATGTGGACTCTTTTTGGAAAGGGTGGAGATGCTATCCAGGTGATGATGTATGATACGATATACCAGTTTCGGATACAAAGGGCTTCCATCTTCTTTAACAAAAAGGAAAGCCGATTTGTTTGTAACTTCCCGATCCCTTTTTTCGATGTATTGCTGCAGTTTCTCTTTCGTGTCATCGGAGAAAGGGATAAGTCGTTGTTTGTTGCGCTTTCCCGTCACGCGCAGCGTGTTGGCGTTGAAATCCACGTCGCTGTCCTTTAATGCGATCAGTTCTGCCCGACGCATGCCGGTAAGGTAGAGCAACTCAATGAGGAAGCGGTCGCGATGACCGGTAAAATCGTCGTCATATGCCAGCGCATCGTCGATTATCTCGTTCATGTCCTCGTAGTTCACAAAGGCGGGGAGCCGTTTAGTTGTTTTAGGTCCCGATACCCGTTCTGCTGGGTTTTGCGCTACAATGCCGTTTTTCTTCAGGTAGCGGAAGAACGATTTGAGGGAGCTTAGTTTCCGGTTCACGGAACGTGATTTCATCCCCTCTTCCATGAGCCGGCTTATCCAGATGCGGATCATGTCGCTGTCGATCTCCTTCAGGTCTGCATCTCCGCATTCTGTGGCAACGAATGCTTCAAACTGCGTAAGATCCTTTAAATAAGATATCTCCGTATGAGAGGAGTAATTCTTCTCGTAACGGAGATACTGTATGAATTTTTCTTTCCACATACCGTTGTAGCCAGATCAATCTCTATGGTATGGCGAAGATAAGAAAAATCTTTGCAAAAACGAAAAAATAAGAGGAAATTATGCTATCCTGCTTTTCTTACTCTTCGTTCTCGTGCAGTTGCTGTACATAGACAGCGTGTTGTTTTTGTTTGCGTTTCGCAACCGACGGTTTGATGAATGCCTGGCGACTGCGGAGTTCTTTTACAACACCTGTTTTTTCATATTTGCGTTTGAATTTCTTCAGGGCTCTTTCAATGTTTTCACCCTCTTTTAATTGTACTACAATCATTATGTTTGTTTTTTTTATTGTTTTAATTATTAGCTGTCAGCGATCAGCGATTTTTTAGCGCTCAGGTATCAGCTGTCAGCTTGTGATGGTTGAATATTGATTCATTGCATAGGAGAAACATTCCCTATGCCGGAAATAATCTTGCTCGTTCGATCTATTCTCTGCTTTCTTTCCGGGTAATCAATAACCTCCCTTCTGTTTGGGCTGCAAAGGTATAAAATAAAAATGTAAATATCAACGTTGTAGGATCTGTTTTTTTTAATTCGTCGGCAGTTATTCTTGTAGCAGTGTCGCCCTATTTGCGAAATAATCACTTCCAGTTGTCGGTACGGAATGAAGAGAGAGGCAGGTTTCCTTCTACTGTAAAGATTTCTGTTGCTTCCGTATCGTTGAAACAGTAACGGACCGCTGCTGGTTTCTCCACGTTGGGTGAGAACACAAAAATGCGGTTGCCGGCAATCGCTGCTTTGGCCTGGTGGAATCTTTTATCGTCGCCGGCAATCTGAAACTGTAAAATCTCTTTTCCGTACGTGGTGAGTCCAGGGTTAGAGGGGATATCCATGGTAAGTACGGCAACGCGTCCTTCCATGGTTATGGATTGAACCTCCGGACTGCGGTAATGTATCTTGTCCATGCCGTATGTTTTTGCCAGCGCCCAGAGTGCCATGCGTTCGCCTGCCAGTTTCTTTTTAGGAGGATGGATACAGGCCGGACTGTCTGAATCCATCAATACCGCCATTCCCGTGTTGGGTGTTGTTTTCATTCCTTTGGCCTGTGCTTCGCGAATAAAACCTGAGTTTAGTCCCCCTCCATAATTATAGGGCGCAATCTGGCAATAATAAAATGGAAATTCACCCACCTCCCAGATTGTACGCCATGCACGGACCATCTTGTCAAATAATTCCACATACCGGTCAGGCTCACTCCGGTTCGATTCACCCTGGTACCAGATGGCACCGCGAATACCATAGCCAACGATTGGATGCAGCATACCATTATATAATACGGTAGGGTCGCCGTTCTGTGATTTTATCTCCGTGTCCGTGGCTGGTATGCGGGCATCGGCAATCACACTCTTGATGGAGGAGGGTGTCATCCAGGCTTCGATGCGTGAACCACCCCAGCTGGTATGGATCAGACCGACAGGAACATCCAGTGCCTGGTTTAGCAAACGGCCGAAGAAATAGCCTGTCGCCGTGAAATCAGCAGTGGTCTCCGGTCCTGCTACCTCCCATGCACCTTCACCCTCTTCCTGAGGAACTGATTTGGAGGCTTTTTTCATGGTAAAGCACCGGATACCGGGATTTCGGGAGGTGGCAATTGCCTCGGGGCCTCCCTCGACGGGCTGATTTGAAAACCCCTTCATCGGCATCTCCATGTTGGACTGTCCCGAGCAGACCCACACTTCTCCGATCAGAATGTTTTGCAACGTTACCGCCTTCCCGTCACTGATGGTGATGGTATAAGGTGTGTAGCCGGCTGCCGGTGTTTTTACCTTCAGCTTCCAATAACCCTGTCCGTCGCTTTTCGCAGAATAACCTTTCCTGTCCCACGACGTAGTCACCCGAACAGCGGTGTTGGGTTTCGCCCAGCCCCAGAGGGCTGCTTCCGATTGCTGCTGCAATACCATGTTGTCGCCAAAGATGGCTGGCAGCCTCACCGCTGCGCTTAAAGAAAACAGTGCGGAGGATACCAGTAAAATAATTCCAAGAGATACGAACTTTGTAATTTGTTTCATGAGATTCAACGATATTTTATTTGGTTTCATCATAAGTAAGTATATATTGTTAGTCAAAGTTAGTTTGTTTAATCATAATTACTTATTGCTATCTGTAACGTTTTGCTCTTTATCGTTATTTTTATCTTTGATAGAGCGTATGCTTTTAGCATTCTGCGAAGATACTACTTTTTTGCCTGTCTCAGCTTCCAGCTTCAAACGAGCTTCTTTCGCAATATTACCGCCACGACGTGCCACATCTTCATGTTCGGGAAACGATTCGGGATTCGTAGTTTCCGAGATTTCCTTCGTTGACAATTCGGCGAGCATATTTAAAATCAACTCTTTATTGGTCATATTATCGCGAAGGTTTTCTTTTTTCAATCCCTTGAATTGTTTGTATTCTTTAGCTGTTTTGCCGGCCCAAGTTTTATAAATTATGTCAGTCAAAGTTGCAAATTCTATTCCTTCCTGTAAGTTAAGCCGTTTCCACTCATCGGTTAAATCCTTGCGAATTTCAATACTTTTTAAGCGTTGGTTAATCCAATTATCCGAATATCCCAAGCGTTTGTAGTCGGTCATTGCCTGTTCTATGGAAAGTTCGGGGTCTTGCAATTGGTCGAGCCGTTGTTTTGCAACTTCGGCTAACCATAATTTGAAAGGCTCCGCCTTTTTAGAAGGAATCGACTGTATGATACGAAAAAGTTGAGTCGTGTTGGCTGCCAATGTTTTACGTTGCTTGCCTGTTTCGGTCATCATTACTACCTGGGGACAATTTGTCCCTATGTATTCTCCAAGCAAGGCATCACGTTTTCGTAATTTCTTTAGATAATCCGTTGGGTTTTTGCTGTCAGTTAATGCCTCGATTGCATCAACTAAAGAAAAATACCACTCCTCTTCTTCGTCATTCCAAGCAGAACGAATCTTCTTGCTTTCAAATAATTTTATTGTATTCTGTTTGTGCATAGTCAATTTTTTTTTCTCTTCCTAAAAATACGAATAGTCGATCCCTTATATAAACATTTCACAGTTATGGGTACCGCCTAAGAGCATTCCCTCCTTTTACTAGATCGCCACTGATAACAATTATTTCAGGTTTTTTTACTCCTTCAGCAGTATATTTGTCACAATCATCTTTAAGAGACTGCAATAGATTATCATAATTATCTGTACTTTCGTTATGTAAATCAGATATGTGTAGAATAGAGGTTTTCATTTTATTATTCTCGTCAACTTTTATTAAAGATATGTTTCATCATGACCAATTAAAACAAAGGTATTAAATTATTGAGAAATCACAGATATATTAAAGAAAAGTAATTCGCTAATTTATTATTAAAAACTGTTGCTCATCTACGTTATCTTATATCGCTATTTAAGTATTCATAAGTTCTATGTCTTTATTAAATAAGTTTCGACTCAAATGTGAAGTAAATATTATTTCCAATAATTGAGTAAAATAAAAAAACCGCAATAAACAAATGCTTACTGCGGTTTGAGAATATTGGGCAATCGAATTTTACCGATTGCTTCGTCAATACTTTGCTGAATCGCTTATTTCACCTCTTCGAAATCCACATCGGTGACGTCGTCTCCCGATTTGGCGTTGTCCTGCGCGGACTGCTGCCCGGCATCGGCGCCAGGCTGTGGGCCGCCCTGTGCGTTGGTCGCATTGTACATGTCCTGCGAAGCTGCCTGGAAAGCAGTGTTCAACTCGTTGGTGGCAGCGTCGATACCTTCCAGGTTCTGTGCCTTGTGGGCTTCCTTCAGCTTGTTGAGCGCATCCTCGATGGATGCCTTTTTGTCGGCCGGGATCTTGTCGCCCAGGTCGTTCAGCTGCTTTTCAGTCTGGAAGATGGTCGAGTCGGCATGGTTCAGCTTGTCGATGCGTTCCTTTTCAAGCTTATCGGACTCTGCATTGGCTGCGGCTTCCTCTTTCATGCGCTTGATCTCGTCGTCGCTCAGACCCGACGATGCTTCAATGCGGATCTTCTGCTCCTTGCTGGTAGCCTTGTCCTTGGCCGACACACTCAGGATTCCGTTTGCGTCGATATCGAAGGTCACCTCAATCTGGGGAATGCCACGCGGGGAGGGTGGGATACCGTCGAGGTTAAAGACGCCGATCTGTTTGTTGTCGCGTGCCATGGAACGTTCACCCTGCAGCACGTTGATCTGCACGGAAGGCTGGTTGTCGCTCGCCGTAGAGAATGTTTCACTCTTCCTTGTGGGAATCGTCGTGTTGGCATCAATCAATTTGGTCATTACACCACCCAGTGTTTCGATACCGAGCGAAAGGGGCGTAACGTCCAACAGCAACACATCTTTTACCTCACCCGTGAGTACAGCTCCCTGAATGGCAGCGCCGATGGCTACCACTTCGTCGGGGTTCACACCCTTGTGTGGCTTCTTTCCGAAAAGCTTTTCTACCAGGTCCTGCACGGCAGGGATGCGGGTAGAACCACCCACGAGGATCACTTCGTCGATATCGGAGTTGGACATGCCGGCATCCTTCATGGATGTCTGACAGGGAACCACACATTTCTGCAGGAGATCGTCGATCAGCTGTTCAAATTTGGCACGGGTGAGTGTTTTCACCAGGTGCTTGGGGATGCCATTTACCGGCATGATGTAGGGCAGGTTTATCTCCGTGGTGGTGGCGCTGGAAAGCTCAATCTTTGCTTTCTCAGCCGCTTCCTTCAGTCGCTGCAATGCCATCGGGTCCTTGCGTAGGTCGATTCCTTCATCGTTCAGGAATTCTCCGGCCAGCCAGTCGATAATGCGGTGGTCGAAGTCGTCCCCACCCAGGTGGGTATCGCCATTGGTCGATTTCACCTCAAAAACGCCGTCACCCAGCTCCAGGATCGAGATATCAAAGGTACCCCCACCCAGGTCGAATACGGCAACCTTTGAGTCTTTGTTTTGTTTGTCAAGCCCGTAAGCCAGCGCTGCTGCTGTGGGCTCATTGACAATGCGCCGTACGGTGAGGCCTGCAATTTCACCGGCTTCTTTGGTGGCCTGACGCTGTGCATCGCTAAAGTATGCAGGAACGGTAATTACCGCCTCCTTTACTTCCTGACCAAGATGATCTTCGGCAGTTTTTTTCATTTTCTGCAATATGATTGCAGATATTTCCTGCGGAGAATAAAGATGTCCGCTGATGTCTACGCGGGGTGTATTGTTGTCGCCACGAATCACTTTATACGGCACGCGGCCGATCTCTTTCTGTACCCTGTCAAACGTCTCTCCCATAAATGTCTTGATGGAAGAGATGGTATTGCTGGGGTTGGTGATTGCCTGCCGTTTGGCCGGATCGCCTACTTTTCGTTCGCCACTCTCCATGAAAGCTACAACCGAAGGGGTGGTGCGTTTGCCTTCGTTGTTGGGGATCACCACCGGCTCGTTACCTTCCATGACGGATACGCACGAGTTGGTCGTTCCCAGGTCTATTCCAATTATTTTTCCCATAGTTTGTTGTATGTTTAATTTTATATGTTTCTGACTTCATGCCGGCTTTATCCGGCTAAAAGATTGTTGCTTTACACTTTCTTTTTCAAATGTTGTGCCAAATTTTTTCTTACGGAACAATTCTGCCAATATGTCGGAATAAGAATGATGATATTGTGTGCACATTTGGGAAGATTTTCATATCTTTGGAGGAGCGGTCGACAAAACATGCTTTTTTTAATTAATAAGATTAACAGACTATGTATACCCAAAAAGATCTTGATTTACTGCATGAGAAAGGTATCTCGCAGAAACAAATTGATGCCCAATTACATTACTTCAACACCGGATTCCCTTATCTGTCGATTGTCAGAGCAGCTTCTACAGAAAATGGGATCATGCGTGTACCCGGAGAAATGGAAAAGATTTACCTGAAAGCATGGCATGATTACCTGAAAACAGAGAAGATCGTGACCAAATTTGTACCGGCATCGGGCGCTGCCAGTCGCATGTTTAAAGATCTGTATGCATTCATGGATGCAGATCATGAGGCGCCTGTCACTGCTTTCGAAAAAACATTTTTTGCACAGCTGACAGAATTTGCATTCTTTGTCTCCCTGGATGAAACATGCAAAAGTCTGTACTCCAAGGGGGTAGAGGCGATGTGCAGAGAAGGAAGATACAAGGAGGTTGTGGCAGCTCTGCTTAATCCCGAAGGGTTGAACTATGGGAACATGCCGAAAGGACTGCTTCTCTTCCACAAATATCCGGAAGGTAACCGGACACCGGTAGGTGAACATCTGACAGAAGGTACCCTTTATGCCAAAAATGTGGATGATGAAGTGAAAGTTCACTTCACCGTCTCTGAAGAACACAAGGAATTGTTTGAGCTGCTTGTGGCTGCAAGGAAGCTAAACTATGAGTTTAAACTGAATGCTTCTTTCTCGGTATCCTACAGTATTCAAAAATCAGGTACAGATACCATTGCCGTGGATATGCAGAATAAACCGTTCAGGGAAGAGGACGGCTCGCTGCTGTTTCGTCCCGGTGGACATGGTGCGCTGATTGAGAACCTGAATGACATTGATTCGGATATCATTTTCATTAAAAATATTGACAATGTGGTTCCCGACAGATTAAAAGAAAGCGAAGCACATTATAAAAAACTGTTGGCTGGTATTCTGGTAACGATGCAACAACGCGCTTTCGGATACTTGGGAAAGCTGGAGTCGGGAATGGTAACCTCGGATGAATTGGATGAAATGTTGGCTTTTACCGAGAACGAACTCTGTATAACCCACCCGGAAACATTTGACACCGATGACGCACTCAAGGCATACCTGAAGAGAAAACTCGACCGACCTTTCCGGGTCTGCGGCATGGTGAAGAATGAGGGTGAACCGGGCGGCGGTCCCTTTATTGCGGTTAATCCCGATGGAACGGCATCACTCCAGATACTGGAGAGCTCACAGATCAACAAGCATGATGCAAAAGCGATGGATGCTTTCAAAACAGGATCACATTTTAATCCGGTTGACCTGGTCTGTGGCGTAAGGTGTTACCAGAATAACAAGTTCGACCTGACGAAATTTGTGGATCCGAACACCGGTTTTATCTCGCACAAATCCAAAAACGGCAGGGAACTCAAAGCGCTGGAACTACCCGGATTGTGGAACGGTGCCATGAGCGACTGGAACACGATCTTTGTGGAGGTACCCGTCTCCGCCTTCAACCCGGTGAAGACGGTGAACGACCTGCTAAGGCCCGAACATCAGTCGTGACCTCTGCTTACAACTATATCCTGCTGCTATTCGCCTTGTTCATTGTCGCCTGCAATCAGGCAAAACTGAGCGATGCCAGGTCACAGTATCTGCGCGGCGAGTATTATGCAGCGAGTGAAACCTATCGGAAACTGTACCGGAACACACCGCAGGATGAGCAGCCTTTGCGTGGCGTGATTGCTTTTGAGATGGCTGAAAATTACCGGGCGCTCAACCAGTCCGCACGCGCCGAATCGGCATACGCCAATGCCATTCGCTTTGATTACCCCGATACGATGATGCACCTTTCGTACGCTCGCATGCTTCATAGGCAGGGAAAATATCGGGCGGCGGGCGATGCCTATCGCAATTTTTTGCACCTGCAGCCGGATCATCCGCTTGCCAAGAACGGGCTTGAAGGTGTCGCAGCGGCACAGCATGAACAACCATCGCGGTATGTAGTGCGTCGGATGGATCTGTTTAATTCTGCACGGAGTGAATTCAGCCCTATGCTGGCACGTCGCGACAACATGCTCTATTTCACTTCATCAAGGGATGAAGCTTTGGGAGAGACGAAGAGTCCGGTGACGGGTGTGAAATATAACGATCTGTTTGTCTCCGAAAAGGATGTGAATGACGTGTGGAAGAGACCCAAACCGCTGCCTGATGAAGTTAATACCGACTTCGATGAAGGCACACCCTCCATTACTGCCGATGGGGAATGGATGTATTACACTTCCAGTGGCGCCGATTCGGGAGACTCTGCCTTCCCGTCAATTTATTATTCGAAGAGAGTCAATGGCGTGTGGAGTGCCGGCCGTCCGCTTCAGATCGGGAAGGGTGATACGCCGTCGCTCTTTGCCCATCCTGCCATCTCCCCCTCCGGCCGCTATCTTTATTTTGTCTCCGACATGCCCGGCGGAATGGGAGGCAAGGATATCTGGCGGGTAGAGATGATGTCGGGCCACAATGTGGGTATCCCTGAGAATCCTGGCCCCAGGATCAACAGTGCCGGAAATGAAATGTTTCCCTATGTGCGAAATGATTCAACTCTTTATTTTTCTTCCGACGGTCATCCCGGCAGAGGAGGACTGGATTTGTTTGTTGCCGTAAACAGACAACCAGCCAACGACTGGCAGGTCAGCTCCCTGCCCATACCCCTTAATTCTCCGGCCGATGATTTTGGTATCACCTTTATGCGGGATGCGGAGCAGGGCTTTTTTAGTTCCAATAGGGACGATGCACGTGGTTACGATCATATTTTCTCCTTTGTTTATCCGGAAACGACCATCCTGGTAGCAGGTTTTACCGTGGATCAGGAAGATGAATTTATCGTGGGTGCAGCAGTGCGTGTGGAGGGAAGTGATGGCTCAAAGCAGCAATTTGTTACCAATGGAAAGGGTGAATACCAATTCAAAACAACAGGAGGAATCGACTATCTTTTGATGGCAACTGCCGACGGCTTTCTTACCCAGAAAAAAACTCTCCGGACTGCAGCAGAAGAGAAAGACACAACGTATTATGTCGATTTTGAGATGATTCCTTACGATAAACCGGTCGTCCTGGAACATATTTTCTATGATTTCAACCGTGCCATCCTTCGTCCCGAATCGAAGCGGGAGCTGGATAAGCTGGTCACCATGCTGTTTGATCATCCTGCAATATCCATCGAGCTTACTGCCCATACCGACCGGAAGGGAGATGACGCTTATAATCTGGAGCTCTCGTCGAAGCGGGCGCAGGCTGCAGCCGGTTATTTAATGGAGAGCGGTATCGAGGAAAACAGAGTCACTGCGGTGGGTCGGGGTAAAACGGAACCGAAGCATGTAAGCAAAAGTATCGCTGCTCAATTTCCGTTCCTGCAGGAAGGTGATGTGCTAACCGATGATTTTATCAAGTTGCTCGCACCCAATCAACAGGCTGTGGCCGATCAGATCAATCGG
This sequence comes from Bacteroidetes bacterium GWC2_46_850, assembly GCA_001768325.1. Taxonomy (GTDB): domain Bacteria; phylum Bacteroidota; class Bacteroidia; order Bacteroidales; family Dysgonomonadaceae; genus Proteiniphilum. The sequence continues at coordinate 110,858 of MENQ01000001.1, forward strand.
AGAACGGAATTCCGCGTGGTTGAACCGACATTCTTCACTCCCTGAAACGGATTATCCAAAATAATGTGTATTTTTGTTCGTGAAAACCATCGGTGAAAAGCCGAGAAAAAGGACTGTCATAAACGGAATGGGAATAATTCTGCGATGCTTATCAGTTTGGTTGATCGCTGCGGCAGGAGTCTTCTCTCTGTCGGCCCGGGATATAAATGCGACGGTAAAGGTGCGGAGCGATGCAGTGCATGGTTCCAACAAACAGCTTTTCACTTCACTCGAGGAGGCGCTGAGCAGCTTCATCAACGGGCGCCGGTGGAGTGACCTTTCCGGTGAGCCAAGTGAAACAATCCATTGCAACTTTACCCTGCTGGTCACAGAAGCTCTCTCAGACCGCTCCTTCCGGGGAGAACTCTATGTGCAGGCACGACGCCCGGCGGGCAGTGTTTCCCGGGAAACGCCGATGCTGAATATACGTGATCAGCAAATCGAGTTCAATTATGCAGCTTATCAACCTTTGTCGTTCGATCCCCATTTTGTGGAGGACAATCTCACGGCCACGGTTGCTTTTTATGTTTATCTGGTTCTCGGGCTGACAGCCGATGCCGATGTTCTCATGAGCGGAACACCCTTCTTTCGTGCAATGGAACAGATCGCCGCCGCAGCACAACCCTATGGCTGGAGGGGATGGGAGCGGGAGAGAAGCAGCCGGAGTCGTGCAGTTGTGGCAGCCACCTTCAATGACGGATCGGCGGAAGATTTTCGCAAAATGTGGTTCCGGTACCATGCATCCGGAATCGATTTATTGTCAGCTAACCCTGCCGATGGACGGGAAAATATGGTTTCTGCGGTAGCGCTGATCGCATCACTTCAGGAAGAGCAACCAGGTTCTGTTTTGATTTCATTGTTTGGAGATGCAAAGCTTGAGGAGCTGACCTTACTGCTTTCAAACGGTAACAGGGTGGAAAAACGGCAGGCTTATCAGACGCTCCGGAAAATATATCCCACACGCGGTACACTGCTTGATACGTTGAGAGAAAATTAATATGTTAAAATCGCTGTTCATTCATAATTATGCATTGATCGACTCGCTTCAGATCGACTTCGACAGGGGATTTACCGTGATCACCGGAGAAACGGGTGCCGGAAAATCGATCATCCTGGGCGCTTTATCTCTGATTCTCGGACAACGTGCCGACGCACGACACATCAAGCAGGGAGAAACAAGGTGTGTGATTGAAGGTGTTTTCGATATCGCCGCCTATGACATGCAGCCTCTTTTTGAAGAACGCGACTGGATTTACGATGGCGACGAATGTATCCTGCGCCGGGAAATCTGGTCGAACGGCAAGTCCCGCGCGTTTGTCAATGATTCGCCAGTCTACCTGAACGACCTGAAAGGGTTTGGAGACAGACTCATCGACATCCATTCACAGCATCAGAATCTGGCATTGAACGACAACCTGTTTCAGCTCAACGTGGTGGATCTGCTGGCCGGTACCACCAAGGAACGGCTGGAATATGCAGTTGCTTATACCGACTATCGTTCCACCGAGCAGATGTTGAAGGAGATGCGTTTGCAGGCACGAAAAAATAAGGAGGAGGAAGACTACCTGAGGTTTCAGTACACTGCCTTGTCGGAAGCAGCGCTGCAGCCTGGCGAACAGGAGAGGCTGGAGACCGAGCTCGAGGCCGTCACCCATTCCGAAGAGATCAAATCGGGTCTTTTTACGGTCACCTCACTCCTCTCCGGCAATGAACAAAATGTGGAGTCGTTGCTGCGGACGGTAGGTGATACATTGCAGCAGGTGCAGGTTGTCTATCCCAGGGCAGCTGATTTGATGGCAAGGGTAGAATCTGCCTATATCGACCTGAAAGATGTACGTGTAGAGGCATCTCACTTCTTTGAGGATATTGATTTCGATCCCAACCGTCAGCAGTTGCTGGAGGATCGTTTGAGTACGATCTACGATCTCCAGAAAAAGCACGCTGTGGCTACTGTGGAGGAGCTGTTACAGTTGCGCGATGAGATGGGTATAAAGCTTCAGGGTATCGATTCACTCGACGAACAACTGGCCTCACTGGAGAGGGAAATAGAAGTCAGGAGTTCCGAAATGCTCGGGAAAGCAAATCGGCTGACCCAAAAACGAAAGGCAGCAGTGCCTGCCATTGAGAAGGAGCTGATAGAGAAGCTGGCCTTTTTGCGAATGCCCAACGTGCGCTTTCGTTGCGAGTTTACTGCCAGAAGTCATCCCGATGCTACCGGCGCCGACCAGGTGCAATTTCTCTTTTCTGCCAACAGAAACAGGGAGTTGCAGCCCGTTTCTCAGATTGCTTCGGGAGGTGAAATATCGCGATTGATGCTTTGTCTGAAATCGATGATAGCCGGAGCTACAGCCCTGCCTACCATCATCTTCGATGAAATAGATACTGGTACGTCGGGTGAGGTGGCCGATAAGGTGGGAGTCATCATGGAAGAGATGGGCAAGCAGATGCAGGTGATCGCCATCACCCACCTGCCGCAAATTGCTTCGAAAGGATATTCTCATTTTGTGGTCTACAAGGAAGATCATGCCGACACGGTCTCCACGCAGTTAAAACAGCTGTCGACAGAAGAAAGGGTGTCTGAAATAGCACGCATGCTCAGCGGCGCGGAGATCTCCCTGCAAGCGATAGAAAATGCGCGGGTAATGCTGGGTGACACGGGAGAGTAAGACACAAGACACAAGACACAAGACGAAGGTCAAAGATATACGATTAAACAGTAGCAATACTTTATCTGTTAATGATAGAATGAAAGAGAAAGAAATGATTTTCGGCATCCGTGCCGTGATGGAAGCGGTGGAAGCCGGGAAGGATATCGATAAAGTGATGGTGAAGCGGGAGCTGTCGGGTGACTTGTTCCAGGAGCTGCAACAGCTGCTTCGCAGTTATGAGATACCAATGCAGCGGGTACCGCTGGAGCGCATAGACCGGATCACACGGAAGAATCATCAGGGAGTGATCGCCTTTACTTCTGCGGTGACCTATCAGAAGCTGGAAAATATCATACCCCTGCTTTATGAAGAAGGAAAAAATCCGTTTATCCTGGTGCTGGACGGCGTGACCGACGTGCGCAATTTTGGTGCCATAGCCCGTACCTGTGAGGTTGCCGGCGTGAATGCCATCGTAATCCCGGCCCGGGGAAGTGTCACTGTAAATGCCGATGCCATCAAAACATCGGCCGGCGCACTGCATACAATCCCAGTCTGTCGGGAACAAAATCTAAAAGAAGCCATCATCTTTCTCAAAAACAGCGGAATAAAAGTTGTCGCTGCCACCGAGAAAGCTGCTAATTTTTATACAAATTGCGATTTTACCGTACCTGCCGCCATCGTCATGGGTGCAGAGGATGAGGGTGTGGCCACCGATCATTTACGTGTGAGCGATGAGCTGGTAAAAATTCCACAATCGGGAAATATCCAGTCCCTCAACGTGTCGGTTGCTGCGGGTGTTCTCATTTATGAGGTTATCCGTCAGAGAAATCTGGCAATGGAAAACTGATTGCTGACCACAATGAATTTACAATAAATAATCACAACTATGGACAAAAAAGTAATTACGACAAATAACGCGCCGGCAGCTGTCGGGCCATACAGTCAGGCCATAGAGGCAAACGGCATGCTCTTTTTATCGGGAATGCTGCCCATCGACCCCACTACCGGATATCTCGTCCCGGGAGGGATCAAAGAACAGACAGCGCAGGTATTTATGAATATCAAAGCTGTCCTGTCTGCTGCAGGAACCAATGTCAATAACATTGTCAAGACCACGGTATTCCTGGAGGATATGTCACACTTCGGTGCGATGAATGATGTTTATGCAGCTCAGTTCAGCGGTGCCTTTCCAGCCCGCTCATCTTTTGCCGTGAAGACGCTTCCCAAAAATGCATTGGTGGAAATAGAAGTGATCGCAATTAAATGAGAACAATCGGGAATATCATCTGGTTTGTTTTTGGTGGAGTTTTTGTGGCTATCGAATATATTATAGGCAGTATCGCCCTGATGATTACCATCATTGGTATCCCCTTCGGACTTCAGTCGCTGAAACTGGCAGAGGTAGCCTTGTGGCCTTTTGGAAAGAAGGTTGTCCACAGTGAACCTTCCTCCGGTTGTCTCTCCCTGTTGATGAATGTGATCTGGTTCTTCGTGGGAGGCATTCCCATCGTGTTCACGCATCTGTTATTCGGTATTCTTTTTTACATCACCATCATCGGTATTCCTTTCGGGAACCAACATTTTAAATTGATGAGACTGGCTCTTGCTCCTTTTGGGAAGAAGGTAGTTTATCAGGGTGTATAAAACAAGGACGGACGGAAGTTGTTAGTCGTAAACCGCAGGCAGATTTTCCTCCTCTTCCTCTTCTTCAACCGGCGGTTCTTTCTTCACAACAAAGGCACTGATCTCCCACAAAGCATAAAGAGGCAGTGTGACCACGAAAAGTGAAAAAGGATCGCCCGAAGGGGTGATGAAGGCGGCAAGCACCAGTGCACCCACGACGGCATGACGTCTGTATTTTCGGAAGAAGGGACGGTACACCAGCCCAAGAATGGATAATAGCCAGAATACAAGCGGTATCTCAAAAACAAGTCCCATGACCAGTATAAGTGTATAAAAATTACTCATATAGGAATCGAGGGAGATCATATTTTCGATGGAGTCACTTAGCTCAAACGTGATCAGGAACCGGAAGATCAATGGAAAAACGACAAAATAACCCACCATGCAACCGATAACAAACATGACACCCCCAAATCCGAAAGCCCTCTTTATTCCTTTTGCTTCATTGGCGTAAAGTGCGGGACTCACAAATTTCCATATCTCATATAAGATATAGGGGATGGTGCAAAGTACGCCGAACGCAAGTGAGGTAGATATATAGGTCATAAACTGCGTGGTCATGTTGATGTTGAGGATGTTTACATCAAATGAATCAGCGGAGAAATCGGGTAGAAACGGGATAAAACGGCTGGCCTTGTCCATAAACCTGTAGGTGACAAAGTCTGACGTGCGGGGGGCAAGAATAATGGTGTCAAAGATGTGGGGGATAAGAATAAATCCCACGACCGAGAAAACAATCACAGCAATGATAATACGAATCAGCGTCCATCGGAATTCCTCCAGATGATCCCAAAAGGACATTTCTTTCTCTGCCATGTATGTCTTGTGCTATAGATTAAAATCACGAAAACAACCTGAAGAAAATCAGGTTGTGATCGGGAATGTGTACGTTAGTCAATAAGGAAAGCGTATGTTGAAGTACCTTTTTACTTTTCGCCGTTTGAGTTTGAATTGTGTTCGGAGGGACCGGCCTTGATGTCGTCCTCGATATCATTCAGTCCTTTCTTGAAGCTGTTGATACCTTTTCCCAGTCCTTTCATGAATTCAGGTATTTTTCTGCCTCCGAAAAGAATCAATATGACCAGTACAATGATGGGTATTTCCCAACCGTTTAAATTAATGAGCAGTGGATTCATAGGTTTTATTTTTTGAATGTTTAATACTCCCCGTTTTATGTGGACTGCAAATGTAGGATTAATTTACGAATATGGCGAAATTTTTTAATATAAAGTTCACTAATGCCGTATTGTCAAATCCATGTATATGGGCAGGTGATCACTGAATCCACCCAGATAACGCGGACCGAGGTTAGTCCTGAATGGTTTTTGCCCGTAGTAACGGGTGTCCTCTTCGAACAGGAAGTCCGCCTTGAAAATATGCGCTTTGTTATCATCCACAGAGACATTGTTTGACTGCATCAACAAATTTCCACTCGCCATAAACTGGTCGAGTACTTCCCAGCGTCCCCTGTACTTATAACTCCCGAAGTCACGCTCTTTCATGCGGTGATAGAACAGGTTATATAGCCCTTTCTTGTCGGTTTTTGCCGTTACTCGCTTTGCCTGCAACGTTCGCGACAGGCTTTTGTTGTCGGGATGATCGTTGAAGTCACCCATGATGAGAATGCGAGCATCTTCCCGTATCCGGAACAGACTGTCTGTTTTTTTTCGTAAGAGTGTTGCGGCAGCAACCCGCAAGGGCTCGGTCTCACGTTGCCCGTCGCTGCGAGAAGGGAAATGACAAACAAAAACGTCGAGCGTATCGCCGTTGATGAGATTTCCCACAGCATGGAGTATGTTTCTGGTCGGGCGGGGATTTCGCCCGCTAAACCTTATTTCATACTCCCTACTTTCCAGCAGCCTGAATTGATGTCGCTGGTAAAGCAGTGCCACGTCGATGCCGCGATCGTCGGGTGAGTCGGTGATAAGGTAGGCATACTCCTGTGCCCGCAAGGGTGATCGGCGGGTAAGGTCGAAAATCACACTGTCGTTTTCCACCTCACACAATCCGATCAGTGCGGGCGACTGCATACCACCTACAGCTGTGATCACACGGGTAATGTTACGCAATTTCTCCCAATACTTCCAGGGAGTCCAACGCATAAATCCGTCCGGCAGGAAGTCATTGTCGTTTTTCAGAGAATCATCCTTCGTGTCGAACAGGTTTTCCACGTTGTAAAACATGACACGAAAGAGATTCTGTGAGACAATACCCGTAACAGATATCGCCCACAGGAGACTCACCATGATAAAACGATGCATCATTACCGCTCATGATATATGGCACAAGCTACTCCGTTGTTGCGGCGCCGGCAGCCGGGATCGATTCCAGTATCCTGACCAGATAATCCCAGAATTTACCCACTGAAGAGATCTTCATTTTCTCATCCGGCGAATGTACATCCGTCATGTCTGGTCCGATGGAGATCATGTCGAGGTTGGGATACTTCTCAAGAAACAGGCCACATTCCAAACCGGCATGGATCGCTTTCACCCTGGCATTCTTGTCGTAGAGCGACTGGTATTCCTGCTCAGCCAGCTTCAGCAGAGCAGATTCGGTATTTGGTTGCCAACCGGGATATCCCTCGCTGTGTACGACTTTGGCTCCTGCCAGCTCAAAGACCGATGATACCATTTGCACAATGTTCTCTTTCTGTGAATCTACCGAGCTGCGCTGGCTGGTGCCGATCTCTATCAAATGATTGGGCAGCATCTTTACCGATGCCAGGTTGGTAGAAGTCTCGACCAGTCCCTCAATATCGCGACTCATGCCGAAAACGCCATGCGGACAGGCATACAGAGCAAGAATAAGTTTTTCTGCAGTACGCTTCTTGATCACCTTAGACGGAATCTGTACCGATTCCAGTTGAATGTCGAGGTTGGAATCTGCATGTTTGTACTCATCCTGCACCTTCGCGAGGAACATGTTTAATTTTACCCGGATATCTTCTTTGTATTTCTCCTTTATTCCCATAATGGCGAATGCTTCACGAGGGATGGCATTGTGCAGGTTGCCACCGCCGATCTCCGATAAGATCATGCCATATTTTTTTCGGCTAAGAGAATACAGAAAACGGGTGAGTATTTTGTTGGCATTACCGAGTCCTTTGTCAATATCGCTTCCGGAATGTCCACCGCGAAGTCCCTTTACCGTTACTTTGAACCAGAAGTATTTCTTCGGGGCTTCTTTCACCTTATATTTGAAATAGGCTTTTGTTCCCTTTCCGCCGGCGCAGCCAATGTATATTTCTCCTTCCTCTTCCGTATCGAGGTTAATGAGCATGTTGCCGGTGAAAAAATCTTTCCCGAGTGCATATGCACCCGTAAGTCCTGTTTCTTCATCTACCGTGAAGAGCGCTTCAATTTTACCGTGTGCGATGTCATCGGCAGCCAGCACTGCCAACTGCGCAGCTACCCCGATGCCATTGTCGGCTCCCAATGTTGTTCCGTTGGCCTTGACCCAATCCCCCTCGATGATTGTCTCAATGGGGTCATTATCGAAATCAAACGTTACGCCCGAATTCTTCTCGCAAACCATATCAACATGTGATTGTAAAACCACGGTGGGTACGTCCTCCTTGCCTTCTGTGGCCGGCTTGGTGATGAGGATGTTCCCAGCTTTGTCCTCTTTTACTTCCAGGTTGTGTTGATTCGCAAAGTCAATCAGATAGGCGCGTATCCGCTCCTCCTTCTTCGATGGGCGGGGGATCTGCGTAATGTCGTAAAAATAACCCCAAATAGCGGATGGCTGTAAATCTTTGATCGTCATAATGCCTCTTTTTAGATAAATTTATTGTCGATAAAAATACAAGAAATAAAGCGGTTCAGCAAAAAAAATAGCATCTTTAATGAGAAAAAATGCGGTTTAATTGGCTAATTAGACTATCTTTGCGTCATTAAAATTGCATATTATGTTAAAAATACTGGCTTTAGGGATTGTTATCTTGTTCATCGCCATTTTATTGATGGGTGTACAGGTCTTTTTTACAAAAAAAGGTAAGTTTCCCAGTTTGCATATCGGTGACAGCAAGGCTATGCAGGAAAAAGGTATTCATTGCGCCACATCGCAGGATGCCGAAATTAGCCGTAGAGAAAGTCCCATCGAAAGAATCTTAAAATCAGAAAATTTATAAAATCTCCTAAGAAATGAAGAATTCTACTCCTTACGTCGTCAGCGGTGTGCTGGCGGTTGCGTTAATTATTCTTTACATCCTGCATTTTACCTCTAAATCTTCCGTGAATGGTTCTGCCGGAAAAGATCTTTCCGTGCTGTTGAACGATTCTTCCATTACGTTGCCTATTGCCTACGTGAATGTAGATTCTCTGCTGATCAATTACAATTTTGCGAAAGATCTCAATGAATCGCTGCTGAGAAAGGAAGAAAGCACACGGGCTACATTGAATCAACGACAGAACCAGATCAATGCTGCGGCGCAGGAGTTTGACCGTAAGCTGCGCAACAACGCTTTCCTGAGTCAGGAGAGAGCCCAGCAGGAGCAGGAACGCATCATGCAGATGAATCAGGAATATCAGCAGTTGGCTGAACGATTGTCCCAGGATTTTATGCTGGAGCAGGAGAAGTTGAACATACAGATGGAAGATACCATCAAGGCCAGAATGAAGGAATTCAATGCGAATAAGCATTATGAGATCATTTTTAGTAACCGTACGACCAGTACGATCCTTTATGCCGATGATAAATATGATATCACCGATGATGTGGTTGAATTCCTTAATGGCAAATATGGCCCTGCCACGGCTCCTGCTGCTGGTCAAAAATAAAGGATTACTGATTTTTTGTTGATATATAAGGAAGGGTTCTTTGCAAAAAGAACCCTTATTCGGTTTACACTGGTATCCATTTTTCAATTACTCCGTTCATGAACCGGAAAAACTGGAATGCATATATTGAAAGGCAAAAACCGGCATACAGGATCAATCCCTTTTCTCCCGTGTTTGCCGCCGATATGGTGGTGGTGATACCCTGCTACAATGAACCGGATCTGTTTACGACGTTGCAGAGTCTGCAGGATACGACCATGCCGGAAGCTAAGATTGCGACGGTGGTCGTGTTCAATTCAAGTGAACGTTCAACCGAAGAAGGTATCATGCAGAACCGGATCTCATATAAGCAGCTCAGAGAGTTTGCGGCCATAAATAACAGCGATCAGCGACAATTCCTGCCGTTGTTGTTTGAGGAACTACCCCGAAAACATGCAGGAGTAGGATTGGCACGAAAAATCGGGATGGATATGGCGGTAGAGCATTTCTTCCTCCACGACAAAGCCGATGGGGTGATTGTGTCACTGGATGCAGACTGCACGGTATCCGAAAATTTTCTTACAGCCATTCATCTTGCTTTCTTGGGTAACGACAGGCTGAATGCCACCGTGCATCCTTTCCATCATCGGATAGAAGAAAGCAATCCGATGCTGGAAAGGGCGATGAGACAATATGAGGGCTACCTTCATTATTATCGTGCGATGCTGCGATTCACGGGATTTCCATGGTATTTTCACACAATTGGTTCTGCTTTTGCCGTGACGGCCGATGCGTATGTGCGGGTAGGGGGTATGGGACGCCAGCAGGGAGGTGAGGACTTCTATTTTCTGCAAAAGATATTTTCTCTGGGAGTAACAAAGGAGCTCAACGAGGTGTGTGTGCATCCCCTTGCCCGTTATTCTGACCGTGTCCCCTTTGGTACCGGCCCTGCACTGCAAAAGATGCTGAACGAAACGGATGAAGAGCTGAGGGTTTATTCCCCCGATGCCTTTGAAATATTGAAACAATTGTTCGACAGAAAGGCTGCATTTTTCAAAAAAGACGCAAAACAGGTAAGAGAGGTGATCGCAGATCTGCATCCCGCCCTGCAGCGTTTTCTGGATGAAATGAAATTTCTGGATGATGTAGCCGACTGCAACAATAACAGTGCCTCTCCAGCGGCATTTCAGAAACGTTTCTTTCATCACTTTTCTGCATTCAGGATCGTTAAATTCCTGAATTATGTGCACCCCGATCCTTTCCCGTTTGTTAAGATCAGCTCGGTGGCTGACAAATGCTAACCGTTTATTTGGCAATAACGCATGAATTTCGTAAATTTGCATACAAAAAGAAAGTAATTAGTGTCATTATTCTAAATCGACTCCGTTATGTGGACATTGAACGTTGTAGAAATTGTAAGTGCTTTTCTGGTCTTGTTTGCCATCATCGACGTAACGGGATCGGTGCCTATTTTTTTGAACCTGAAAAGTCAGGACAAAACCATCCATCCGGAGAAAGCGGCTTTCTATTCACTCATCATCCTGGTAGGTTTCCTGTTTGTGGGTGAATGGATACTGAAGTTGTTCCAACTCGATGTTTCCGCATTTGCTGTCGCCGGCGCTGTGGTGTTGCTCATACTCTCCATTGAGATGATTTTTGGTGTGGAAATATTTAAAAACGACAATACCAACCCCGATAATTCATCCACGCTTTTTCCCGTTGTCTTTCCGCTGATTGCGGGGCCGGGAAGCTTTACCACGCTGCTTTCCATGCGGGCTGAATATCATACCTTGAACATCATTTTCGCGGTAATTATGAATCTCATCATCGTGTATCTGGTGCTGAGATATCTGGATGTAGTGAAGAAGATTCTGGGCGAAAGCGGCGCCTACATCCTGCGTAAATTCTTCGGTGTCATCCTCATGGCTATTTCGGTAAAACTCCTTACCTCTAACCTGAGTGTTCTGATTGCCTCTGTAAATGGTGTGGGAGCTTAGGTGAAACTGATCCTGACTGTTATTATTAACATTTAACCCAACTTTCTGCTTTCAAACGGGCTGTTTCGCAAAAAAATATGTATATTTGTGTGCGAATATCCGGATGGTTCTTCTATGGGTATCAGGTTGCTGTTTAGGTAAATAGAGAATAATTCATTTTATATAAATTGAACAAACATGAGAATTGTAAGTATTTTAGGACGGGAGGTATTGGATTCCAGAGGAAATCCCACCGTGGAAGTAGATGTCGTTACAGAATCGGGTGCTTTCGGCCGTGCAGCTGTTCCATCGGGTGCTTCTACCGGTGAAAATGAAGCTTTGGAGCTTCGCGATGGCGATAAAGGTCGTTACCTTGGTAAAGGTGTGTTGAAAGCTGTGGCAAACATCAACGATGTAATTGCCCCCGCTTTAATTGGTACAAACGTGTTGGAACAGACACAGATTGATGCGAAACTGCTGGAGCTGGATGGTACCAAAACAAAATCGAACCTTGGTGCCAATGCCTTGCTGGGCGTTTCACTGGCCGTAGCTAAGGCTGCAGCCAACTACCTCGGACTGCCCCTTTACAGATATATCGGAGGTACAAACACCTACGTGTTGCCTGTACCCATGATGAACATCATCAACGGCGGTTCGCACTCCGATGCACCCATCGCCTTTCAGGAATTCATGATTCGTCCTGTTGGCGCGAACTCTTTCAAAGAGGGATTGCGTATGGGAGCCGAAGTGTTCCATGCGCTGAAAAAAGTATTGCATGACAAGGGACTGAGCACTGCTGTGGGCGATGAAGGTGGTTTTGCACCCAACCTGGCCGGCGGTACGGAGGAAGCACTTGAATCGATTCTCACTGCTGTAAAAAATGCAGGTTACGAGCCGGGCAAAGATGTGATGATCGGTCTCGACTGTGCTGCATCAGAATTCTACAAAGATGGTGTGTATGATTATTCCAAATTTGAAGGTCCTCAGGGCAAGAAGCGCAATTCTGCCGAACAGGCCGATTATCTTGCAGAACTGATTTCTAAATATCCCATCGATTCTATCGAAGATGGAATGGATGAGAGCGACTGGGATGGCTGGAAATTACTAACCGATAAAATTGGCGATAAGTGCCAGCTGGTGGGAGACGATCTGTTTGTTACCAATGTGGAATTTCTCGAAAAAGGGATCAAAATGGGTTGCGCCAACTCTATCCTGATCAAGGTAAACCAGATTGGTACGCTTACCGAAACGTTGAACGCCATTGAAATGGCACACCGTCATGGTTATACCAGCGTAACGTCACACCGCTCCGGTGAAACCGAAGATGCTACCATCGCCGACATATCGGTGGCCACCAACGCAGGACAGATCAAGACCGGTTCATTGAGCCGTTCAGACCGTATGGCCAAGTACAACCAGCTGCTCCGCATTGAGGAAGAACTGGGCGACCGTGCCGTGTACGGTTACAAGAAAATCAGATAACAATTTTCCTGATACATACTACAAGAGCCATCCTCCGGGGTGGCTTTTTTTATGTCCGGCCGCTTTATTCAACCTGTTTTTGTTAGCTTTGTAACCGAATAATGAAATGCGGTGTTATGAGAGAATTTTGCCTGCTCGTTGTATCTGTCTTTATCCTGTCGCACGTTGCTGCACAGGAAAGTGGCTTTTTTGAAAATCCTGTGATCAGGGGTGATATGGCCGATCCTTCTGCCATTAAAGTGGGGGATACCTACTATGCGGCGGCGACGTCGTCGGAATGGGCTCCCTTTTACCCGATATTTACTTCCTCCGATCTGATTAACTGGAAGCAGGCAGGACATGTTTTCAACGAAAAACCGTCATGGACCTCCCATTCCTTTTGGGCACCCGAGTTGTTTTATCATCACGGAACCATGTTCTGCTATTATACGGCCCGCAGAAAATCCGACAATACATCCTATATCGGAGTGGCTACTGCTGAAGGTACCTCACTGAAATTTACCGATCATGGCCCCCTGGTTGAGTTGGGTACGGAAGCAATCGATGCCTTTGTGTTCGACGATGCAGGGCAGCTTTACCTGACCTGGAAAGCATACGGACTGGACCAGCGTCCCATTGAGCTGCTGGGCAGCAGATTGTCTGACGACGGATTAAAGCTCATTGGAGAACCATTCACTGTGTTAAAAGACGACGAACGGATCGGCCTGGAAGGACAGTATCATTTTAAACAAGGCGATTATTATTACATCATTTATTCGGCAAAGAGTTGTTGTGGTCCATCCAGTGACTATGATGTGCGGGTGGCACGTTCAAAAAACTTCCGTGGGCCGTATGAAAAATATTCCGGGAACCCGATTCTTTCGGGAGGCAATGGCGATTTTCTTTCCTGCGGACACGGCACGACGGTAGAAACACCCGACGGACGGATGTTCTACCTGAGCCACGGTTATCAGTCGGGTGATGCTTTTTATCTGGGACGTCAACCTATCCTGCATGAACTGGTTGGCACCGAGGACGAATGGTTGGCATTCAAGTCCGGCAAACACGCCACAATCAGACAGCCGATCCCATTTACAGGTACTTCACAATTGCCCCTGACTGATTTCAGCGACGACTTCTCCGGAAAAACGTTGAAGATGGACTGGACCTGGAATTTTCCTTACAGTGACATCCGTTTATCACAAAAAGCCGGCTTGCTCACATTGACTGGTGCCGTGAAGGCGGGTATCAAACAGGGCACCGTACTCTGTCTGCGCCCGCAAGCTACCCACTACAGCTACGAAACCCAAATCGATAACACGAACGGTAGCCTGAAAGGGCTGACCCTGTATGGCGACGATCAGAATATGGTTGCCATGGGAATGCAGCATAAAACACTAATCGTGAAAAGCGTGAAGGAGGGTGGGGAGACCATCCTGTTCCGCTCAGAGACGGAAAACGTGCATCCATTTTTAAAAATTGAGGTAAGGAAAGGATGTATGCTTACCTTTTTTCATAGTCCTGATGGCAAAAGCTGGAACCAAGTGAGCGATACGCCGCTGGATGGCTCTTTTCTGGTCCGTTGGGACAGGGTTGCCCGTCCGGGATTGATCCAAACAGGGAGAATGGAAGAACCGGCTGTCTTCAATTATTTTAATCTAAACCACATACACTAACCTGTTTTTAAAGTTAAACTATCTGAAAATAAGGGAACTGTCGCCAGGGTGACAGTTCTCAGTGTTTGTTGCGGGTACCTTTGTCATACAAAATTAAGGTACAAAAGAAGTTATGCAACAAACGATATTGAAAAATAAAAATCGGATCACGTGGATCAGTGCCATCCTGATTGTCTTCGCCTATATGAGCAAATGGACCACGGGAAACACCGATCTGTTTACATGGCCGCTGATCATTGCCTCCATACTGGGAGTGGCACCCATCGCTATTCAAGCTTATCAGGCTTTGCGGGTGAAGGTCGTCAGCATCGATGTGCTGGTCTCCATTGCAGTGATAGGGGCAATTGTGATACAGAACTATGAGGAATCGGCCATTGTCACTTTCCTGTTCCTGTTTGGTTCCTGGCTGGAACAACGCACCTTGAACAAAACCAGATCAGCCATCAGGGAACTTACGGAGATGGCGCCTGAAAGTGCATTGAAACTGGCTGCCGATGGCAGCTTCGATGAAGTGAGCATTGGAGAGGTGGCTGTGGGTGATGTGCTTCTGGTAAAGACCGGTGCCAAAGTGCCGGTAGATGGTGCCGTGCTGAGTGGTGAAGGCCATGTCAATGAGGCAGGCATTACGGGAGAATCGGTGCCGGCGAGAAAAGAAAAGGATGCTAATGTCTACGCCGGCACAATACTGGAAAACGGTACCCTTCAGATCACGGCCGACAGGGTGGGGGAAGATACCACATTCGGCAGAATCATCGAGCTGGTGGAAGAGGCCCAGGACTCAAAGTCGGAAGCAGAACGCTTTATCGACCGATTTTCAAAATACTATACGCCGGCAGTACTGGTACTGGCATTTGTTGTCTGGCTGATCACAGGTGACTTCGAACTGGCCATCACCATTTTGGTACTTGGCTGTCCCGGTGCACTGGTAATTGGTGTGCCTGTATCCAATGTAGCGGGTATTGGAAACGGAGCCCGGCATGGCATCCTGTTAAAAGGAAGTGAGATCATTAGGGATTTCAGTCGCACCAAAACCATGGTATTCGACAAGACCGGTACACTGACCATCGGTAATCCTTCGGTTTCAGAAACAATGTTTTATGCAGATGATAAGGAAGAAGTGCTGGGCTATCTGGCCAGCATCGAACGGGAATCGGATCATCCGCTGGCCAGAGCGGTGCTGGAAGAAATTGGAGATATCACTTTCTCACCGGTACAAAATACCGAAGTAGTGAAAGGAGCTGGTATCACAGCCGATGTAAACGGACATCGTGTGGCAGTGGGTAACGAGGCTTTGATGGAGCGGGAACAGGTGCAATTAAACGAAGAAGCCAAGGCGGATATAGCGCATCTAGTCGAGTCCGGCAATTCGCTGGTATTGACCTCAGTCGATGGTATGCTAAAGGTGCTGATGGGTGTGCGGGATCCCATCCGGAAGGGTGTCAGGGAAGACCTCCACCGACTGGGGAAAATGGGTGTAAAGAACCTCGTCATGCTCTCGGGTGATAACCAGGGAACAGTAGACGTGGTGAGTCGCGAACTCGGACTGACAGAAGCGCACGGGCACATGTTGCCGGAAGATAAGGCGGCTTATATCAAAAAGTTAAAGAAAGAAGGCAGTACCGTAGCCTTTGTGGGGGATGGTGTCAACGACAGTCCCTCGCTTGCACTGGCAGATGTGGGCATTGCCATGGGCAACGGCACGGATGTGGCCATAGAAACATCGGACGTGGTGCTGGTAAATTCCGATTTCAGCCGTCTCCCGCATGCACTGGGACTGACCAAAGCCACATCATTTAATATGAAACAAAATATTGCGATCGCAGTGGGAGTGGTACTCATATTACTGACCGGCCTGTTATTCAGCGAATGGGTAAATATGTCGGTAGGTATGCTGCTACATGAATTAAGTATCCTTGTGGTTATTCTGAATGGCATGCGATTACTTGGATATCGGCCGCGATAATCAGACAAGAAATAATTTTTAATTTATAAATAATAAGAAAGAAAGGAAATGAAAATGAAAAATTCAGCAACAATTCAGTTAGAGACATTGACTTGTCCGTCATGTATCCAGAAGATTGAAGGAGCAGTAAAAAATCTGGATGGCATCGAAAAAGAATCTGTGAAGGTATTATTTAACGCAAGCAAATTGAAAGTCGACTTCGACGGCGAAAAATCTTCGGTAGATCAAATTGAAAATGCCATCACGAAAATGGGTTATGGGGTAGAGAAATCCACTGTAAAAATCGTTTCGTAACATAGTCAGTAATGAAGCCCTTCTCCGTAACGGAAAAGGGCATATCCTTCGGATTCAAGGTAGCCGGGCACGCAATCATAAATTTATACAATAAATGTGGGGTAAAATCGCTTGCGAAAGTTATCTTTGCGCAAGTTTGCCCATGGTTGGCATTCAAACTGGTTACGCTTTATATTACCAGTCTGTTTTCTCACCCCACAGGAATGAAACATGATACAAAAGAAGAGTCTTCATCTTCCGAAAAACAGCTGTTCAAGGAGATCAGCGAAGGGAATGAAAGGGCTTTTCAACTTATTTTTACGCGGTATTACCCACGCATGATTTCTTTTGCAGACAAGATGGTGAAATCCCCCCATGTTGCAGAAGAAATTGTGCAGGAGGCTTTTATTCGTTTGTGGGAACAGCGCGAACTGTTGACTGAAATTAAAAACCCTGAAAATTACTTCTTTATCGTGATTCGCAATCATGCCCTCAATTATTTGCGTGCTGCAGCCAATGAGCTAAAACGCAGGGAACAACTCTGGGACGCAATGGAGCAGAGGGCCGTTGATGTCATCACGACCATGGAAATGGAGGAAGCCGATCAGTTCTTCGAAAAAATACTGGAGAAGCTGTCTCCACAACAACGAAAAATATTCAGAATGAGCCGGGAAGAAGGCTTCTCGCATCAGCAAATTGCCGACGAATTGCACCTTTCAAAAAATACCGTAAAAAAACATATGGCCGAGTCATTGAAAATATTTAAAGCCTCCTTAAAATATTTCAAACAAATTATTTTGTCTTAATGGTCTGATAATTAATATTTCAGTGGGATGTGTGTGAAATTTTCCAATTTTACCTACTCCCTGTCACCACTTTGTGTGTCTTTACTATGTAAGCTGCTTAAAACATGAGAGAATCTGAAAAAAAGATAAACAAGCTATTCGAAAAGTATATCAACGATGCCAGCAACAGGGAAGAGTTTGACGAACTATTGGACCTTGTTGGGAAAGGCGAAAGTGATAAAACACTGCACCGTCTGCTGAAACAGGAATGGAATGGTGAAGCTTCGCGCTTAAACCGGAACATCTCTTATCGTTGGTATGGTGCGGCGGCTGTGATTTTGTTGATCCTTACAACAACCATCTTTCTATGGAAAAGAGAAGGCGGAGATGCAACCCAAGTCTTGTCTCAACAGGAAGGAAATGATCTACTGACCGATGTCACCCGACTGAAATTGCCCGATGGAAGTACCGTCATGCTGCGTGAAGGGAGTTGGCTCAACATCGATCGTTCTTTCGATGGAAGCACCCGCGAAGTGAGCCTCGAGGGAGAGGCCTATTTTGATGTGGCTGCCAATCCCGGAAAACCTTTTGTTATTCATACAGGGAAAGTTAAAACCACCGTGTTGGGTACTGCCTTTTCTATTAAGGCAAATCCTGCCGAGCCGTTGATTACCATTACCGTGACTCGTGGAAAAGTAAAGGTAGAGGATGAACAAACATTGTTAGCCACGCTGGTGGCTGACAAGCAGCTGGTTTACAATAGGCAGTCGAACCGCGTTTCCGAAAAAAATGTAGATGCCGGAACAATCACTGATTGGAGGTCACATAATCTGATTTTTAGAAACAGCTCTTTTGAATCAATTGTGCAGGAGATCTCACTAATTTATGATGTCACGATTCTGTTTGAAGACGAAGCCCTCAGCCAACGCCAAATTACGGCTTCATTAGACGACCGTGACCCTATAGAAACAATATTGAATATACTGTGTACCGCTCAGCGCGCTTACTATGTAATGGAAGGAGAAACATACGTGATAAAATCGTTGCGAGAATGACCCGATAAACAGAAAACAACAAGAAATATGAAAGAAAATCATCCTGACGGCCAAAGAATGCATAAAAATTCATTCCTCAAAAGAGGCTGTTATTGTTTTATCGCTCTATTTATATGGATGGGAACAGCCCATGCGCAATCGAACGATGACATCCACACAAAAAGAGTGACACTGGGATTTACCCGGGAAAAACTTTTCGATGCCCTTTTGACACTGGAAGAAAAATCGGGATTTCAACTGGTTTTTCCCAGCGAACCAGTAAATGCGGCGCTTCGGGTCGATTTGCCGAAAGAAGAACGCACCGTGGCGGCCACCCTGCAACTGATCTTGCAAGGCACCGATCTTAATTTTAAGCAAACCGGCAACACCATTGTATTGTTTTTAGAAAATGAAAAAACTGATGCCTTGCAGGCCTCAAAAACAGTGACCGTTCGGGGAACCGTGCTGGATGAAACAGGAGAATCGCTCCCCGGTGCCGTAGTGATGCCGAAAGATGTGACAAAAATAAATGGCACCATCACCGATTCAAACGGAAATTTCATATTAGGCGATCTGGCACCAAACGAGATATTGGTTGTTTCTTTTCTTGGGTATGAAGCACAAGAGATCGCTATTGAGGGAAGAACAACGATCAACGTGACATTAAAACCGGGAGCACAACTGTTGGACGAGGTGGTAGTGACCGGCTACCAGTCGATAGCGCGGGGAAAGGTGACCGGCGCGGTATCTACGGTTAACGCCGATGCGCTACAGGAACGCTACACGACAAACATCATGTCGAATCTGGAGGGCCGTGTAGCGGGTCTGGTAACTGACGGAGATGATATCACCATCCGTGGAACCGGGAGCCTACACGCTAATAACGACCCGCTGATCGTCGTGGATGGCTTGCCCATCGAAGGTTCGTGGCGTGATTTAAATCCGTACGATATTGAAAACGTTACCGTCCTCAAGGATGCTGCTGCCACAGCCATGTACGGATCAAGAGCATCTGCCGGTATTATCGTGATTACAACCAAAAAACCACGCCAGATAGGTGCCATTAGCGTAGATGTACAGGCAAACTTCACTGTCAATCAAAAACGAAATCTCGATTACGCCGATAACTTCTACATGACACCCGCACAACAGGTGGATACTGAAATGGATTATTACAAATACAGGTATATCACCGAAGAAACGGCGGCCAACAACCGCGTCTCCTTCAGGGACAACACGCTCAACAAGAATCAGCCCTTTTCGCCCATCCAATATGCCTATTATCGCCTGGGTGAGAACCTGACTACCGAATCGGAAGTGAATGATTTGTTGGGAGAGCTCCGCCAGAATAATTACGCGAAAGAATATGCCGACCAGGTCCTACGCAACCAGTTTGTGCAACAATATAACGTCGCAGTTCGCAGCATGTCGGACAAATACCAGTCGAGTCTGGTGTTTAACTACAAACACGACAATACCGGCTATATCAATGAAAGCGACAACCAGTTCAATATTTACTATAAAGGTGAATACAGGATGGCCAAATGGTTGAACCTGAACTTTGGGGTAAACAGCATGCTGCAGAATGGCCATTACGCCACCTACGATGGCTGGCTCAATAAAGCGAAAGATCCATTTTCCGAATTCGCTTACTCACGCTTGCTCAACGACGACGGAAGCCATGCAAATCACACCCGGTTTGGTAACGGCCTGTTTACCGACGACCCCGCGTTTCGTTCTACGCATTACAATGCGTTGGAGGAGATGTCCTACGACCAGACACGATATGACCGCCAAAGTTCACGCTACCATGGAGGGCTGCTTTTCTATATCATGGAAGGATTCACAGCCCAGGGACAATTTGTCTACGAGTCGGAACGCAATACCAGTACCCGCTTATCCGAAGCGGAGAGTTATCTTATGCGCATGATGCGTAATGCATATACCAGAAAGAATGGTGGTAGCTGGGAATATATGATTCCAGAGACCGGAGGCAGGCAGGTGACGGAAAACCGGAAAGGTGATTACTGGACAACCCGCGGCCAGTTAAACTATTCTCGTATATTCGCACAAAAACATGCCGTTGATCTCCTTGCCGGTATGGAGTTTCGCCAAACGCGCTACAAGGGAACACGCGGTCTGCTGATGGGGTATGACGACCAGTTACAGACACAGAACACGGCCAATCTGGATATGGTAGCGTTGCGTGCCTGGCAAACGAATCCCTATTATTACAACATGAATACAACTTCCTTCTTCGGCCTTATTGAAAACAGCATGGGACTGATTCCAGAGGAGTGGCACCGCTTTGCTTCGGGTTATGGCAACTTAACCTATACCTACGATAAAAAATACAACCTCTTTGGATCGTTCCGCAAAGACTATGCCGATGTATATGGTCTTAACAGCAAATACCGGGGTAAACCCCTCTGGTCGGTCGGCGCGAGCTGGGTCGCCTCCGATGAGGAATTTATGAAAGATGTCCTGTGGGCCGATTATCTGAAGCTACGCATGAGCTATGGTATAACCGGAAACATTGTCCAGAATGTGCACAGTGTGATGGTTGCAACGACCAAAATACCGGTGAATACCTGGACGCAGCAACCCCGGGCACGGATTGACCGGCCGGCAAACCCTTATCTCACCTGGGAGAAAACCGCCACCACCAACATGGGGATCGACTTCGGACTGTTTCAGACCCGCCTGCGGGGAGCACTAGATTTTTATTACCGGAAGGCCGATGATGTGTACGCGCTTAAAACATTGGAGCCCACTACCGGCTTTTCAGAGATGTGGTTGAACATGGCAAGCCTTTACAACAAGGGGATGGAGCTGGATCTTACCTATGACTGGTTCTCCGGCAGAGACCGCGCCCGGCTCTATTGGACTACCAGCCTGACGATGGCATACAACCATAATGAGATAACTAATATCGAATCGCTGGCTAAAACTGCCGGCGAGTTGGTGGGCGACTACAAGTATATGGAAGGCTATCCCATAAGCGCAATGTGGTCGTACCGGTATGGCGGACTGACCGAGGAGGGACAACGAATGTATCTGGATCAGAACGATACGAAACTGACGGGGAATCAAATTAGCGGTAAGGATCCCGATGCTGCCATTTACTCCGGACAGAGAGAACCCAAGATAACGATGGGCATGAGCAACACTTTTCGCTACAGGGGATTCAGCCTTTCCATTATGGCTGTTTACTATGGCGATTACATGATGCGCAGTCTGCAAGCCGGTACATTAAGCAGCCCCGTTGGAGCATACAATCCCGGGCCAATGGCCTCTTACCTGCTTGATGCCTGGACACCGGATCATACTAATACCACCGTGCCGGGAATCTTCCAGAACGACAGAACGTCCAATACCGACGGAAGTGCTTATAACTATTTGAATATGTATGTACAGCCTGCCGATTTTATCAAAATCCGTAACATCGTGCTCGGATATGATCTCCCTCAAAACTGGACGGGTAGAATCGGCATGCAACAAGCGAACCTGCGCTTTCAGATAGATAATCCGACGACACTCTGGACAAAAAACAGTGTTGGCGTAGATCCCGAAACAGGCGGTATTCGCCGTCCTGCCTCTTTTATTTTGGGGCTTGCCCTTAATTTATAAATTGAACGATAAACATGCATTATATGAGAACGATAACGATAAGATTTTTCGCAACCCTTGCTCTACTCCTGATTGTTGGTAGTTGCAGCGATTTTACGGATATCACGCCCAAAGGGCAGAGCATTCTCAATAAGGTGGAGGAGTTGGAGTTGTTGCTCAACGACGAGTATGGGCAATTACAGAGTTGGGAACCCATGTATCTGGTGAATGATAATATCCCGCCGCAAAATATACTCGATCTGATTTCACGACATGAGAATGGGATTCCCAGTGTGGAGTCGGTATTGCTTACCTGGGACGAGACGGTAGACCGCACCCATATATCCCAAGATCCGCAGCAATATCTTTACGGTGCTTTTTACGGGATCATTGGCCGAATTGCCAACCCGATCATAGCCAATGTGGACAAGGCTTCGGGTAGCGAGTCGAAAGCCGCCCAAATCAAGGCCGAAGCGTATGTGCTGAGAGCTTATTTTCATTATCTGGCCGTTAACTTCTTCTCGAAGGCTTACAATCCTGCCACAGCCGCTACCGACGGTGGCGTTCCATACATGTTAGAGGACTTTGATATCATAAACGAGCTTGCCACCAAGAGTACCGTAGAGGAGGTATATGAATTTATCCTGGATGATCTGGAAGCGGCCTTCGCGTTGGACGCGCTGCCCGAAAATCCCGCGAAAATGCGCGTAGGGAAAGCCTTCGCCTATGCCGTGAAAGCAAAGGTGCTGATGGCCATGCGTGACTACGCCGATGCGGATCTGGCGGCTACCGCTTCTCTGGAGATCAACGATAAGCTGCTGGACCATCGCACCGACCGGTTGGCTATTCCGATGCCTCCTTTTGATATCCCATTTTTCAATCGGCCTAAGTTCAACGACGAAGAACTATTCTATCACATGTCGTCGTTTACCATGCGATACATATTTTCTCCCGAGCTGTTGGCCAGTTTCGACCCCCAGGATATACTGCTGAAATATGGCGAGCTGGAAAATAATGTGGCCACCTATCTCACCGGAGGCGTCCTGATGAATCAAGGGGGTAACACCACTTCCCTTGCCGGGGTCCAAACCTGGTTCCACTATGTTATGGCAGGCGACTACAAGATACACTACAGCATCAACAGCCTGACCACTGTGGATATGTACCTGACCCGTGCGGAGTGTTTGCTACGCAATGGCAATATTCCGGCTGCAATGGCTATCCTGGAAAAACTGCGTGAACGCCGCATCGATCCGAATGCGTACACGCCTATGCCGGTTGGTACCAAAGCCGATGCGATTGCAGCGTTAAAACAAGTCTCCCGGTGTGAGAACTTTGCCACCTCCAAGAACTTTATCAACATGAAGCGTTGGAATGCTACCGAAGCCGAGTGGCAAACCACCCTTACAAAAACCCTCACGCTGGCACCGCAGGGATTTATGCCCCTTGGTGGCAATCCCATGAACGGGTGGACACCCATTCCCCCCGTCGTCACGAAGAGTTACACGCTGCGTCCTGAATCGCCGCTGTGGATATTCCCATTCCCGCAGGCAGCCATCAATTATAATCCAAATTTGACACAAAATTACTGACTCAGTAGATTCAAAACTAAAAAAAATAAGAATATGATGAAAAAAAATGTATTTCTGTACCTTTATTGTTTGTTGGTAATAAGCAGTTGTACCAACGTAAACAATCAGTCATTCACGCTGAAAGGTAAAATAGGAGACTGGAACGATCCGGCCACGATTTATTTGAGTTATTGGAACGAAGGTAGCGAATACAAGGATTCAACCTTACTCCGGAACGGTAGTTTTTCCTTTACCGGAAGTGTCGGTGAGCCGGCTCCCGCCCGTTTGATTTTTGATTATTCGGGTGAAGGCATGATACCTGCCGCACAATCGGGGCATATCCTGTACTTGTATCTGGAAAATGGAACAGTAAAACTAAATTCGCCTGACTCGTTGCAAAACAGTCTGTTTGTTGATTCTCCCATTAACGATGAGCACCTGAGTTATCTTGATTACATCGGTGGCCAAATTCAGGATCTGGCTGCCCGAATGAATCAAAAGGTGATGCTAGCAACACCCGAGCAACTCAACGATACGACCTTCATGGCACAATTGAACAGCGAGTACAAGCAATTATTGGATGAGCGTACCCGGAAGCAACAGCAGTACGTGCGGGAACATCCCGATTCCTATTTCAGCGTGGTAGCCATTTCGGAGTCGGTTTCTTCTAAATTTAATGTCGACGAAATAGAGCCGTTATTTCTGTCGATCAATGAGAAATATCGTGAAACATATTCGGGAAAGGCTTTTGCTCAACGGATAGAAGCAGCGCGCACAATCGGGATTGGAAAAAAGGCTCCTGATTTTACACAAAACGACCCGGATGGTAATCCGGTCAGTTTATCCGATTTTTCGGGAAAATATCTGCTACTCGATTTCTGGGCTTCCTGGTGCGGTCCATGCAGACAGGAGAATCCCAATCTGGTGAAAGCTTACGCTGCCTACAAAGACAAGGGCTTTGAGATTCTCGGTGTTTCGTTAGACAACCAAGACGGAAAAGAAGCTTGGCTCAATGCCATTAAAAAAGATGGACTGACCTGGACCCAGGTCTCCGACCTCAACTCCTGGAATAATGAGGTAGCCCGTTCTTATGGTGTCAGGGCAGTCCCCCAAAGCTATCTGATCGACCCCCAGGGAATCATTGTAGCACAGGATTTAAGAGGCGAAGCACTGGATGAGAAATTAGTGGAAATTTTCGGAGAGTAAATTTGTAATACCGAAAAAGAATTAGGGAAAGAGGTTGTTCTTAATTGAGCAGTCTCTTTTTTTTATCTATTTGATGAATTTTATTTTTACTGTTAGCTATCCTAATTAATTGTGAGAAACCCAAAAATACCAGGGAGATCGCTGAAAATTTTATGATGCAAATAAATACCCATTGAATTTTGATACCAATAAATTTATTCCAAAAATGTATATTGAAAAATAAGAGAAATAGCAATATGAGATTTTTTCCCTTTCATCAGTTTTCAAACCGGTCAAACATAAGCATATAAATGGGTTAGGAGGTAAAACTAAATATAAAAATTCCAACATCCTAAAAGGCAAAAAAAAGAAGCGAGTAATCATATCGCTTCTTCCTTTTCAGTACCCAGAGCCGGTTTTGACAAGCCCAAAATAAGGAAAACATATAAGATTGAAAAAGAACGATAATTATTTGATATATAGAGATTAATGATTGAATATGCTTGATTATGTTTGGATGCTATTTGGGTACTTTTCCAAAAATGCGGACAAATTGCGGACACGGAGATCCTGTTTTTTCGAGGAATAATCTTACCTTTGAAGAAATGTTTTTTGCTATGGCTCAGACGAATTATTATTTAGGTAAAGCGGTTAATAGTGCAGGAGAATCGGAAATAAACTTCCGACTATACGTGTCTCGGGATATTCGTATTCGGGCAGCTTCCGGCATTTGGGTTGACCGCAAGCGTTGGGGAAAGAAAAATGACATCAATATTCCTTTAATACAGGGAGAAGATAGAGAGCTGTTACTTGAAAAACGCTCTAAACTCAAAGCTCTGACGGATTACCTCGAAAATATAATAAACACAAGCGAGGACAAGAATACAATAGATAGACCCTACATTGAAAAAGAAATAAAGAAGTTTCATAAACCAACACGAAAAAACGTTGCTCCCAGAGAAGAATCCTTCTTTGATGTGATGGGAAAATATCTTTCCACTCACAAATTATCCGTAGCACGCCAAAAGAATTTCAAAGTAATAATGCGAAGTTTACGCCGTTTTGAGTTATTCAAGAAAAAAGAAGGACATAGAGGATTTAAGATGTCATTCGTCAACTTATCAGTAGATATGTTACACCAGATTGAGGACTTTCTTGGTAACGAAAAAGATGCGTTCCTGAAATACCCTGATATTTACGAAGAGATTCCATATTCGACTAAAGTAGCGGTTAAAACACCAAAAAGAAAACGTCCACCTCGGCTGGATGAGAACGGTAATGAAATTCCCAAAGGTATGCCTAAGCCTCGTGGACAAAATTCTGTTGCAGACATGATGCTCCGCTTCCGCAGTTTCATTATTTGGGCGAACGATAACGGGTATACATCCAATAATCCGTTCAAACATTTTACTATCGGAGAAATCGTTTACGGGACACCCATATATATTACTAATAGGGAGCGGAACAGGCTTTTGGAAACTGATTTGTCCGATAACAAAGAATTGGAAACCCAGCGTGATATTTTTGTTTTTCAATGTTTAATAGGTTGTCGGGTCAGTGATTTGTATAAAATGACTTATAAAAGTATTATCGATGGCGCTATTGAATATATTCCAAGAAAAACAAAAGAAGACAGGGCGATAACAGTTCGTGTACCGTTAAATGATACAGCCAAACGACTAATAACCAAGTATCAGGATTATGAAAGAGGAAGTCTTTTTCCATTCAATACGGAGCAGGACTATAATCGCAAAATAAAAGAAGCCTTTAAGAGAGCCGGACTTGACCGTATGGTTACGGTTCTTGACCAACAAACCCGTGAGGAAATTCAAAAACCTTTATACGAGGTGGCTTCCTCTCACATGGCGAGACGCAGTTTCATTGGGAATATCTATAAAAAAGTCAAAGACCCGAACCTGGTAGGAGCTTTAAGTGGCCATAAAGAGGGTAGTAAAGTTTTTGCACGATACCGGACGATTGACGACGACATGAAAAAAGAATTAATAGGGATGTTGGAATAAATAAGTACATTTGTAGAATATAGGATGCGCCTCGGGCAAGTTCAACAAGTCAGTTGTTTTCTACGCTCGACATAGTCAAAACTCGTTTTGCCTCTGTGCTCGCTTATCGAAAACATTCAAGCGAGCTTGCCTTTCCTCTCGGCTTTCACTATATTTGTGTTAAACTTCAGGGCATAATATGATTACAAAAGATGAAATAAAGGTACTATTGAAAGATATTGAAAACGAACGTGTAGAAAGAACAATATCAACAAAAGATACCGATAAATTTGCAAGGGCTGTTTGTGCCTTTGCAAATGACCTGCCTAACAAACGACTTCCGGGTTATCTCATTATCGGAGCCTACGATGACGGTTCATTGAACGGGTTAAAGGTGACGGATGAGCTGTTAAGAAATTTGGCCGGATTACGTTCTGATGGAAACATATTACCTCAACCGGCATTAATGGTCGAAAAGTTTTCATTTCCTGATGGCGATATCGCCGTTGTCGAAGTAAAACCGAGCAAGAGTACTCCCGTGAAATATAAAGGAACGGTGTATATCCGTATCGGACCGAGGCGGGGGGAAGCAAATGACGAAGAATTAAGAATTCTTCGTGAAAAAAGCGAAGTAAAATCACAAACATTCGATACTACTCCGTGTTTGCATACCACCATTGATGATTTGGATCTGGATCTATTCAAATCTGGATATCTACCCAAAATGGTAAGCGCTAACATATTAAAAGGAGATAAACGGGAGATTAAGCAACAATTGGCATCCTTAAAGTTGTTTGATCCGGCACAAGACTGCCCGACTGTTGCCGGCATCCTACTCATTGGAAAAGATCCCTCGCATATTCTTTTTGGTGCGTATATACAGTATGTCGAATTTGCCGGAAAAAGTATAACCTCTAAAGTGATAAATGAAAGACAGTTTTCGGGAAACCTTATCACGATATTAAAGGAGATAGACTACTTCATCAAATATACAATTCAGAAGCAACGTCCGGTATTTGTTACGGTTTTACGGGAAGAAATGAAAATCAATTATCCGTATGAAGCAATAAGAGAGTTGGCTATGAATCTCATCATGCACCGTACGTATGAGACGAATGCTCCGGCCCGATTTTATGAATATTCCGACCGGATTGTGATGGATAATCCGGGTGGACTTTATGGTAAAGTACAACCGGAAAATTTCCCGCATGTAAATGATTATCGCAATCCTGTTATTGCTGAAGCAATGAAAGTTCTTGGATATGTAAACCGTTTCAACAGGGGAATTAGTATGGTACAAGAACAGCTTGAAGCAAACAAAAACGGCTTGGCTCTATTTGATTTTAAAGATATTACCACATTCAAGGTAACTGTGATGAGTGCCGATCCTAAATCGGAAGGAGCAGAAAGTGGTGCAGATGAAGCAAAAAGTGGTGCAGAAAATGGTGCAGATGGTATAGAAAGTGGTACAGATAATAGGCATGAACGTGTCGGAAATGTGTCGGAGAAGCGTCGGAGAAATGTCGGAGAAGACAATGAAGCAGAAAAGAGTATGGGTGAAGCAATAAATGAAGCAGAAAAGATTGACTCTGATACAGAAAATGATACAGATGATACAGATCGTGATACAGATCGTGATACAGAAAATGATACAGAAAAATTAACTTTACGAGAAACTAAAATTCTTTTCTTAATAAAGAAAGATAATTTTGTATCACGGAAAATAATAGCTCAAAATTTGGGAATAAGTACAGCTACAGTTGCTCGGGATATTGATTCGCTTAAAAATAAAGGCATTATAGAACGAATTGGCGGGGATAGAGGTGGTTACTGGAAAATAAAGTAATTATCATGTCTTTTTGGTATGATCTTGCTTAATCGGGAAAACGACGTGATTTGTAATTTATTGATATATAGATTGTTTTTGCTTAATTAGGAAAACGACATCAACATGGATTATCGTAAAATCAATAGCCATATCATTCTACTACTGATCGTTTCTATTGCCGGTTTGGCAATAGCTATGGTTGGAAGATTGATTGTCCTTGAAAAAGGGTTTGATATAGGTACGGCAAATTTGACCTTTGTGATAATCCTTGGCGTGTGCCTTATTGTATATCTCATTATTATGGCAACGTTAGCCCATGTTATTGTTCCGTGGATTATGAAAAAGTTGCCGAATAAAAAGAGACCTGCAGTAGTCATCACAGATGATAATTTTTCCAATGAAGAAAAAAGAACACAAAAACCATCCATAGAAGATATAAGGAAAGATGCCGAAAAACGCCATATCGAAAAGCAAAACGAGGAAATCAACCTGTTCATTGAATATTCGCATGTATCGATGGCTCCCTATATAACGGACGACGAATTGTTAAGGCTCGACAAGTACATTGAGTATTATGCAAGAGAAGAGC
The DNA here is from genome assembly GCA_001768325.1 of Bacteroidetes bacterium GWC2_46_850. GTDB lineage: Bacteria > Bacteroidota > Bacteroidia > Bacteroidales > Dysgonomonadaceae > Proteiniphilum. The sequence goes on from MENQ01000001.1 coordinate 139,938, forward strand.
CTTTACCCGATAATCTCATCCCGATCAAACCCAATAAGTTAAAAAATCCCGATATGTTTCATTTCGGTTGGAACATGGCGCACTATTTTGGCTACGACAAACAAGATGTAGTGCCTTGGCTACGAAAGGTCTTTCTGCAATTAAGGGATTTGGAGCCTTCCTATATCAAAGGTAAGCTATATGATGGACAAACTCGAAAATATATCATACCCAATATTGATGATATCCCCAAGTATTTAGCTGAATAGAGCAAGTAAAAGCATTCATTTTCGGAGATAATGGAGAGATTTTCGAGAGATTTCAAGTGATTTGAATCTCTGAATTATCTCTCTTTTTATTTGCCTCGGATTCAAAGGAATCCGCGAGTAAATTATTGTATAACTATAAAATTTCCGATTATGAACTATCGTGATTTATTGAATTCCGGGGCGAATGTGAGTGTAACACTCAAACTGGAAGATCTACGGGAAATCTTTAGAGAGATGGCGGGCAGTCTTAAGTCCGTACCCAAAGACCCACCACCCGAAGAGTTCCTAAGCCGTAAAGAGGTTTTGTCTATTCTTAAAATTGATTCTTCTACTTTGTGGAGTTGGGAGAAAACAGGTTACATCAAATCATTTCCATTTGGGGGACGAAAACGGTATAAATCTGTAGATGTGGAAGCAATACGCACCGGCAGGAAAGGAGTACGTCATGGAAAATAAACGAGAATATATCCGTGTCGGGACAACCTTGTATAAAATTGTTCGTCGTCCGCTGATCAGTGGCGATTTTATTGAAGAGAAAATCCTCTGGAGTTATGAGGCGCTTCGGCAAGATTATGGAAAGAATAATCTTCCTGAAATTGAAAAATATGATGGCTTTTGCATTATTCCGAGCCATATAAACTACCAACAGGTTTATGGAACATTTCTTAACCAATACGAACCTGTCAATCATATGCCTTGTGAGGGTGCTTTCCCTTATATCCGGCTATTTCTGGAGCATATTTTTGAAGAACAGATAGAATTGGGATTGGACTATATTCAACTTTTGTATATCCGTCCGACACAAATGTTGCCCATCCTCTTACTCGTTTCCAATGAAAGGGAAACAGGCAAGACAACGTTCCTGAAATTTTTGAAAACGATATTTGGAAAGAACGCCACATTCAATACGAACGAGGATTTTAAAAGCCAGTTCAATGCCGACTGGGCAAACCGCCTGTTGGTTCTGGTTGATGAACTTCTCCTGAACAAGATGGAAGATACCGAGAAGATAAAGAACCTGTCAACTGCCGGGGATTATAAGATTGAAGCCAAGGGAAAAGACCGCCGTGAGATTGAATTCTTTGCCAAGTTCGTACTCTGTTCCAATAATGAAAAGAATCCGATTATCATTCCGAGGGAAGAAATTCGTTTCTGGGTTCGGAAAATCAGACCGGTTGAAAAGGATATAACCTCCTTAAAGGAATTGATGGCAAAGGAAATACCCTATTTCCTGCATTTCCTGATGAACAGGAAACTGTCTACACAAAATGAATCCCGTATGTGGTTCAACCCCTCGTTATTGGAAACGCCAGCCTTGAATAAAATAAAGAAATACAATTCGAGCAAGGTCGAGATTGAAATAGCTTCCTATTGTGCCGACGTCATGGAACGGCTCAACCTGACCAGGATTTATTGCTGCCCGAAAGATTTTCTTGATGTGATCCGGAATGCAGGACTGAAAGCAGACCTTCCTCAAATCCGGAACATCCTAAAAGATAGTTGGGGGCTTCGTTCCGGGCATAACAGCGATTATACATTTTACAGTACCGGTCTTAACGGGGAGATAAGTTCATTGGAAAGAAAGGGACGGTATCTGGAGGTAGGGAAAAGCGTGATCGATAAAATATTGTTGTAATGTTTTCCTTTCATCGATAATTAACTAATAATCAATGAAAACAAAATCACAACAATAACACAACAACCATACAACAAAATTGAGATTGTCGGGAACAACCGGCAACGGAAATGATATTTGTTGTGGATACGTTGGCGTTGTAATTTATTGTAATACAGTAGGTATTGATTAAAAAACAACAAAACAACAGAAAAATAGAAATATGAACGCGGACAATATAAAAGACATACCCATAAGGGATTACCTGAAAAGTCGGGGATTTAACCCCGCAAAGGAATATTCCGGTTACGGAATGTACAGGAGCCCGTTCAGGGATGAGAGTACACCGAGCCTTAAGGTCGATTATGCCAAAAACCTCTGGTACGATTTCGGGAGCGGCGAGGGGGGAAGTATCATCGACCTAGTGATGAAACTGGAGAAATGCCCTTTCATTGACGCAATTCAGCATTTGAGAAAGCATTCATCCATGCCCGTAAAAGAGAAAGATCATCCTTTTTCCTTTCACCGTAATACCACAAGGAGCAGCGGGATCACCCTGATAGAAGATAAACTGCTGGAACATCCAGGACTGTTGGAATACCTGCAAAACCGGAAGATCGATCCGGATATCGCACGGGAACATTGCAGGGAGATACACTACAGCGCAGGAGGAAACATCTACTATGCCATCGGATTTGCGAACAATGCCGGAGGGTATGAACTGCGCAACCCGTCATTCAAAGGCTGCATCGCCCCCAAGGACATCACCCAGATCCGGCAGGATGACAAAAAAGAAAGTTGTTTCGTTTTCGAGGGATTTATGGATTACCTCTCCCTGCTCACCATCCGGAAGCAACTTAATCCGGAATATCCAAGTTCGAACTGGCATGACTATATCATACTCAACTCCACGGCAAACCTACATAAAGCGTTGCCACTATTGGCAGACTATGAACAGGTATATTCTTTCCTTGACAATGACAAGGCAGGGATGACGGTTTTTAGGGAACTGCAAAAGGAGCTGGGCTACCGTGTGCGGGATGCCTCACGCCACTATCCGGACTACAAGGACTTGAATGAATACTTGTGTAGAGAGAAACACAAGGAGGATACCGGTTTGAACAGGCAGATGAAACCGGTATCCCAGTCACCAAGGAAGAAAAACAGGGGACTGAAAATGTAACCTGCCGCAGCTACCCAAAGGGCTTTTGACGAAAAAGCCATAGCTTATTAGGGAATTTTCTTGACGCTCCCGTTTCACTACCTCTAAAAATTCCCCAATAAGCCAAAGGTTTTCCCCTTTGGAATCCCCCCGGCGGTCTTCCGACCGCAGTCGCTTCCAGCGACATATAACGGGCAGATCGTACCCTGCCGGAATCCATTTGCCGGCAGGAGTGATTATCCCGAATCCAAAATCACAAACAAATTAAATGAATCAATCATGGGATATGTTGTTCTCCATCTGGACAAGGCTGCCGGTAATGAGGCTGCCATGACCGACCATATCGAGCGGAAAGTAATCCACCCGAATGTTGACCCCGAACGGGTGCATTTGAACAGGGAGCTGGTCGAGTTTCCCGAGGGCGTGAACGACCGCACGGAAGCCATCCGGCACAGGCTTGAAAATGCAGGACTGACACGACAGGTAGGAAAAAATCAGGTGCAGGTGATCCGCTTCATGCTCTCCGGTACTTCCGAAGATATGAAACGTATCGAGAATGACGGTGAACTGGACGACTGGTGCAGGGATAACATGGACTGGCTGAAAAAGACATTCGGGGCTGAAAACGTAGTGGCTGCCACCCTGCATATGGACGAGACCACACCGCACATACACGCTTCCATAGTGCCGGTTGTAAGTGGTGAACGCAGGCAGAAACAGCCGGGGAAGAAAAAACCGGAACAGGAAACGGCAAAGGGAAAACCCAACCACCAGTATAAAAAGAAAGACCCGAACCGGCCACGCCTTTGTGCCGATGACTTAATGGCACGTGACAAGCTGATAGAGTACCAGGACACATACGCCAGGGCAATGGCCAAATATGGATTGCAAAGGGGAATAAAAGGTTCGGATGCCCGTCACGTCACGTTGACCGAATTCTATCGCAATCAGGCAATAGAAAGCGAGAACCTACAGACCAATATCGAATTGTTGCTGGCAGTTGAAAATGCCAAGCGTTCGACCATAGAGGAACTCAAACAAAAGGAGCAGGAAGCGAAACAGAAATCCGAACAGGCAGAGAAGCAACAACAGGAGAAAGAATCGGAACTGAAAAGGACGGAAGAAAACCTCAATCAGGTAAAGGGGCAGCTTAAGACGGAGAAATTCAAGGGAGCGGCAGCCGATGCCGGATCATCACTTATGGACGGGATCAGTTCCGCTTTGGGTACTTCCAAGGTAAAACGGCAGCAGCAGGAGATTGAAAACCTGAACACGGAAAAAGCAAACCTGATTAGGGAAGTCGAAGAGTTAAAACAGAAAACGGTCATCAGGCAAAAGGAATATGAAACGGCCATTGACAAGTTGAAGCAGGAACTAAGGAAGATACACGACCTGTTCCCGAATCTCAAAGAATTGCTCTGGATTGAAAAACTACTACAGGCAATGCGCTTTTCTGAGACCTTGATCAGGGAGATTTTAAAGATAAAACCTGTCGGTTTTAAAGGGAAAATCTACTCTCCGGAATACAAGCAGTATTTTGAAACATCTCGCTCAGTCGCCCAGATTAAACCGGACGAGAAAGACGGGAACAAGTTACATTTGACTATTGACGAGGTAAATCCTACTGATTGGTTCAGGCAGAGATATAAGGAATTTCAGGAAGCGATAGGACTGAAACCAAAACAAGTATCCCGACAAATAAAAAAGTAAAGGTTATAGAATCTAATTATATTCTTATTGTAAATATTTGGTATCTTTGACCACTAGAATAATTATTAACTACTACAGCCTTTGAATGAATAAAGAAACTCAAATAGAGGAGAATTTAATCAAGCAGCTAATAGGTCTTAAGTATATCTATCGGCCTGACATCGTTGATAGAAAAACGCTTGAGTCAAACTTTCGTCAAAAGTTCGAGGCGCTTAACCGTGTGCGATTGACTGATAACGAGTTCTTGCGTTTAAGAGAAGAAATTATCAAATCTGATGTTTTTTTTGCTTCAAAAATTTTGCGGGAAAGAAATTACTTTCAACGAGAAGATGGCACTCCCCTGCATTATACATTGGTGAATATAAAAGATTGGTGTAGGAATGATTATGAAGTTATCAATCAGTTGCGCATCAATACTGAAAACAGTTTTCAGCGTTTTGATGTCATCTTGTTAATAAATGGTTTGCCAGTAGTCCAGATTGAGCTGAAAAAGGGGGATATTTCAGATCGGAGAGCCATGCAGCAAATTATTGATTATAAAAATGATCCAGGTAACGGCTATACAAATTCATTATTGTGCTTTATGCAGCTGTTCATTGTGAGCAATGGTGGGAGAACTCGTTATTTTGCAAACAATAAAAATGAGCATTTTGCTTTCAATGCTGACGAACAATACCTCCCAATTTATGAATTTGCAGAGATAAATAATAAGAAAATCAATAGGCTGGCTGATTTTACTGAAAAGTTTTTAGCTAAATGCACACTTGGCGAAATGATCAGTAAATACATGGTTCTGGTGGAGAGCGAGCAGAAATTGCTGGTGATGCGACCCTATCAGATTTATGCGGTAAAAGCCATCGTGGATTCCATTGAGCAAAATCGGGGCAATGGTTACATCTGGCATACTACGGGGAGCGGCAAAACTTTGACTTCTTTCAAAGCTTCCACATTGCTGAAAGATAATCCAGATGTTGAAAAATGTTTGTTTGTAGTCGACCGTAAAGATCTTGACCGACAAACCCGTGAGGAGTTTAATAAATTCCAAGAGGGCAGTGTGGAAGAAAACACCAACACCGAAACATTGGTAAGGCGATTATTATCTACCGACTATGCCGACAAAGTTATTGTTACAACTATTCAAAAACTAGGATTGGCATTAGATGATAATAGTAAGCGTAACAAAGTGAAAGAAAAATATGGGAAAGAAACTTATAAGCAACGATTAGAGCTCCTAAAAGATAAGCGAATTGTTTTCATATTCGACGAATGTCACCGTTCTCAGTTTGGAGATAACCATCAAGCAATTAAAAGGTTTTTCCCGAATGCTCAATTATTTGGTTTTACGGGTACGCCTATTTTTGATCAAAATGCAAGTTATACCCAAATTGATGGAGAAGAAAAGTCTTATAAAACAACCAGAGATATTTTTCAGAATGAGTTGCCAAAATACACCATTACACATGCAATTGAAGACAAGAATGTATTAAAGTTTCATGTTGATTATTTCAAAGGAAGGCAACATGTCAAATCAGATGAAGGAATTGCACAACAAGCTGTTGTAGAAGCCATTTTAGACAAACATGATGTGGCCACGAATCAACGGAAATTCAACGCGATATTGGCAACTGCTTCTATTAATGATGCTATTGGGTATTATCAACTTTTCAAGGAAATACAGAAGAAGAAACAAGCTGAAAGCCCGGATTATGTTCCTTTAAATATAGTTTGTGTGTTTTCTCCACCTGCTCAATTAATAGCCAAAGATGGTGACCAGCAAAGTCAGAAAAATGCAGCAGATATCAAACAGCTTCAGGAAGATTTAGCACAAGAAAAAGAGGACAATAAACAAAATCCTGAAGAAAAGAAAAAAGCATTAATGGAAATTATTGCTGATTTTAACCAGCAATATGATACGCATCATAGCTTCAATGAATTTGATTTGTATTATCAGGATGTGCAAAGACGCATTAAAGATCACAAATACAGCAATAAGGACTATCCTCATAAAAACAAGATTGACATAACAATCGTAGTGGATATGTTGCTTACTGGTTTTGACAGCAAATATCTCAATACTTTGTATGTGGATAAAAACCTAAAATATCATGGATTGATACAGGCGTTTTCACGTACTAACCGTGTATTGAATGACTCCAAGCCCTATGGTAATATTTTAGATTTTCGTTCACAGCAAGAAGCGGTAAATCAGGCCATAGCCTTGTTCTCCGGTGAGAATGATGGACGAGCTAGGGAAATTTGGTTAGTTGATCCTTCACCTACTGTGATTGATAAATTTAAAGAAGCGGTGGAGAAGTTAGGAGCATTTATGCAAGAGCAAAACCTTGTAAACGAACCGCAAGAAGTGTATAATCTGAAAGGTGATGCCGCTCGAATTGATTTTGTAAAGAAATTCAAGGAAGTGCAGCGGTTGAAAACTCAACTTGACCAATATACTGATTTGGACGAAGTGCAAAAGTTGAAAATTGAAGCTATTTTACCAAAAGAAACTTTCCAAGAATTCCGGAGTTCATACATTGAAACAGCTAAGGAATTTCAGAAGAGACAACAAAAAGAAGGTGAAAACACACCGCTCGAAATTCAGCAATTGGATTTTGAATTTGTGTTATTTGCCTCGGCCTTGATAGATTATGACTATATAATGAATCTGATTGCCGATAGTACACAAGAGAGACCTGATAGACAAATAATGACTAAAAATCAGGTAATAAGTCTGTTGAAATCAAATTCAAACCTAATGGACGAAGAAGAAGATTTAACTGAGTTTATCAATGAGTTGGATTGGACAATAGGTTATAGTACTGAGAAATTAAAAGTGATGTTTGACACCTTTCAAGATAACAAATACAACAAAGACTTGGCTCGCATTGCATATAAATATGGGTTGCAAACGGCTGATATTAAATATTTTGTAGAAAGGGTAATGGATCGGATGATTTTTGACGGAGAAAAACTTACCGACTTGTTAGAACCCTTGGAGTTAGGTTGGAAAGAACGAAGGATTAAAGAATTGGAACTAATGGAAGAGTTAGTACCCCAATTGAAAAAACTTGCACAAGGGAGAGAAATATCCGGATTAGCTGCTTATGAATAAGAAAAAAGAATTAATACCTAAATTACGTTTTGCTGAGTTTGTAAATGAGGGAGAATGGAATGAGAAAGTACTAGGTGAGATTTGTGATATTACAAATGGGAAAGCAAATGTGCAAGATCACGTTGAAAATGGTAAATATCCTTTATTCGACCGTTCTGAAATTATAAAAGCTTCTAACGATTTTATATTTGATTGTGAAGCTGTAATAATTCCAGGAGAAGGAATGCGCTTTTTCCCAAAATATTATGACGGTAAATTCAACCTTCATCAAAGAGCATACGCTTTAATAGATTTTACGTGTAGTGGGCAGTTTGTATATTACTCGATATTGCACAGAAATGCTTTATTGTCACAAAAGGCTGTTCAATCAACTGTACTCTCTTTAAGATTGCCCATACTACAAAATTTTCCGATAGAAATTCCTAAAAACAAAAACGAACAACAAAAAATAGCATCCTGTCTTTCTTCTTTAGATGAGGTGATTACAGCACATATCCAAAAGTTAGAATTGCTAAAAGATCACAAAAAAGGCCTGATGCAAAACCTTTTTCCGCAAAAGGGTGAGAGAGTTCCCAAGTATCGGTTTCTTGAGTACGAAAAAGATGGAGAGTGGGAGGAAAAGACTGTTGGTGAAGTTTATGATTTCAAAATCACAAACTCTTTCTCCAGAGAATGTTTGAATTATGAAAAAGGCAAAGTGAAAAATATTCACTATGGAGATATTCATTTGAAATTCAGCACTCTATTTGATATAACTAAAGAGTATGTCCCTTTTATAAATCAAGAAGTTTCTATAAAAAAAATCAAAAAAGAAAGTTACTGCATTGAGGGGGACATGATTTTTGCAGATGCTTCGGAAGACTTAAATGATGTGGGTAAGAGTATTGAAATCATTAATTTGAATAATGAAAAACTAGTTTCGGGCTTGCACACATTATTAGCTAGACAACGAGAAAAAAAAATAGAAATAGGTTTTGGTGGGTATTTATTCAAATCTGATTGGGTTAGAAGACAAATTCAAAGAGAAGCGCAGGGAACAAAAGTTTTAGGTATTTCTGCAACGAGAATTTCAGATGTCAAAATCTCATATCCAAAGAATCCCCAAGAACAACAAAAAATTACATCATGTCTTTCTGCATTAGATGATTTAATTAAGGAAGAAGTCGGACAAATAGAGCAATTGAATTTGCATAAAAAAGGTTTGATGCAGGGTTTGTTTCCAAAAATTGAGAACTAGGATATGGCTACGATAAAGGAAATAGCAGAACAACTAAAAGTCAGTAAACAGGCAGTAATGCTGATTTACGCTTTTAATTCTACCGGAAAGACAAAATTATCGGTCGAATATAAAAACATAACAAAGAAGGAGAATGGGCTACATTCAGGAGTTTATTACAATGCTTATAGCGAAGATTTGTTTAGATGGGATAATGATGAGGATAATGGAAATGAAGGGATGAAGCTCGAAATTTTAAAGAGTAGCTTAAATCCATATTTCAGCTCAATTATTGAAAACCCTGATTTGCTAGAAGAAAAACTGGCTCCCTATTTACCGAAATATACTTATGAATTTGATATTAATCAAAATCCGGAGATAGGGATTGATGCTATTCACTTTTCAAGGGATGGATCAAGTAATATAAAAATTTCCAGAGGAGAGGAAAGAATCTTTATTTGGTGTTTTTTTCTAGCCTTATTCGAAGCAGATGCTTGGACAGGTGAACAAGATGCTCACTTTTTCATTGATGACCCTGTATCTAGTATGGACGACCATAATATATTCATTACAGCTGACTCGATAACTAAACTAATAGACGATAAAATAGCTTCAAAATCAGAAAAGCGTATAATCGTTACAACTCATCATATTGGGTTATTCTCAATATTGTCAGACAGATTAATGAATAGTACACATAGAAATAATACTAGGCGTAGTATCTTAAGTATTCATAATAATCAATTAGAACTGAAAAACCACGATAAGGATGTATTTCTATACCATTTATACTTGATGCAAATTTTAAATGAATGCATAAACGAAAAAAAAATCATGGGCTATCATTTTGTTATGCTACGTCAAATTTTGGAAATTATTTCTTCTTTCTTAGGAACTGGAGGTATAAAAAAAACTTTAGAAGAAATTGGATATAGAGATAACCTTGAAATGGTAAGTAATCAAGTAAACTCTTTATCTCACAAAGATGCAAGGTTCCAGCCGGCAGAGTTAGAACCGAATGACAGAGATTTATTAGTAGATATTTTTTCTAAAATTCAAGAAAAGTATAATTTTATTATACATTAATTATGACACGAAAAGAACAACATAAAAAATTAGGAGACACTCTTTGGGGTATTGCTAATGATTTGAGAGGAGCAATGAATGCGGATGATTTTCGAGATTATATGCTTTCGTTTCTCTTTCTTCGCTATTTGTCATTTAACTACGAAGAAGCCGCAAAAAAAGAATTAGGTAAAGATTATCCTCCAATCACATCTCAAGAGACAAGACCTGATTTTATTGTACCGCCACCATTGGAAATATGGTACAAGGAGAATGGGAATGATATAAAGGAGTTTGAAGAGCAAATGCGTAGAAAGGTACATTATGTAATAGAGCCTCAATATCTATGGAGTAATATTACAGAACTTGCTCGTATGCAAAGACCGGAATTATTAGAAACTCTTCAATATGGATTTCGTTATATAGAGAACGAGTCATTCGAAAGTTCTTTTAAAGGCTTATTCTCCGAAATTAATCTTAATTCTGAGAAACTTGGTAAAACAGAGAAAGAACGTAATGATAAACTTTGTAAGATAATCCAAAAAATCGCCGCAGGTATCGCTGATTTTTCTACCGATACTGATACATTGGGCGATGCTTATGAATACTTGATTGGTCAGTTTGCCGCTGGTTCAGGGAAAAAAGCGGGAGAATTCTATACACCTCAACAAATTTCAACAATTCTTTCCAGAATTATTATCTTGGACTCTCAAGAACCGATGACAGGCCCAAAACCAAAATTGGATAAAGTCTTGGATTTTGCTTGTGGCTCGGGTTCATTACTACTTAATGTTAGGAAACAACTGAAACTCAACAGCGGTACTATCGGAAAAGTTTACGGACAAGAAAAAAATATCACCACTTACAATCTTGCCCGAATGAATATGCTGCTGCATGGTATGAAAGATTCCGAATTTGAGATATTTCATGGAGATACTTTGCTGAATCAATGGAATTTATTAAACGAAATGAATCCCTCAAAAAAGATAGAATTTGATGCTATAGTAGCCAATCCTCCTTTTAGTTTACGTTGGGAGCCAGACGATCTTTTGGCAGAGGATTTTCGTTTCAAAAGTCATGGTTTAGCTCCAAAATCAGCAGCAGACTTCGCTTTCTTATTACACGGTTTTCACTTTTTAGGGAGAGAAGGTACAATGGCAATCATATTACCACACGGAGTTTTGTTCCGTGGAGGAGCAGAAGAACGTATCCGTAAAAAACTCTTAAAAGATAATCATATCGATACCATAATAGGTTTACCTTCCAACTTGTTCTATTCGACAGGTATTCCGGTGTGTATTTTGGTTTTGAAAAAATGTAAAAAACAAGACGACGTTTTATTCATCAACGCAGCTGAACATTTTACACCTGGGAAAAGACAAAATAGCCTGAATGCTAAACATATTGATAAAATTGTTGATACTTATCAATTCAGACCCCAACAGATAGATCGTTATGCTCGCAGGGTCTCAATGGAAGAAATCGAAAAGAATAATTACAATCTCAATATTTCGAGATATGTGAGTACGTCACAGGATGAAGTGCAAATTGATTTAGAGGAAGTAAACAAAAAACTGAAATTAATAAACGAAACCATAAAGATGAATACAGACAGGCACAATGAGTTCTTGAGAGAGTTAGGATTGTTGCCGATTTAGATTGACCTTTATGTATTCTGTTTCTGATATAGCAAAATTACTAGATGTGAATGGTAAGACTGTTAAAGACTGGTCTTATCATTTTTCAGAATACCTAAGTTCAACAGCGAATCCGACCAAGGGGGAACAACGCTTTTATACAGTTGAAGATATTCGTATTTTCGCTTATGCCTCGTTATATTGGGAAGAAGAACCGGATATTGAATGTATAAAAATGGGCTTAAATTCGCAGGAATATTATGACATTGACCTCATTAATAATTTTATTACTGAAATAACACCTGTTTTTCAGGAACCGACTGAAGAAATTGTTGGGATGGAAAGTAATATATTATTTACCGGAATGGCGTCCTTAGATAATTTACTGTCACTTGCCAATGAGTTCAAGGAATCTGGCGATATACTTTTTAAAGCAATAAAGAAACAAGGCAACCTTTATGACTTTACAAATCCTATCCTTTATCAATATCGACATGCTATTGAATTATATCTGAAGTCAATTTTAAGAAAACCAATCAGAACCCATAAACTGCAAGTGCTTTATCCAAAATTTGAAAACCTAATAAGAGTAGAGTTTCAAACAGTAGTACCATCTTGGCTAAAAGAAATGATAAATGGATTTGCTCAGATTGATCCACAAGGAGATATTCTTAGATATGGAGAAGGTATTGCCTACGATGAAATATTAGTCAATCTAGAACAGCTGAAAATCAAAATGGATTGGTTTTCAAAAAGTATGAACCGAATTCATGGGCACTTAAAGAACGGATACTAAAAGAGAGGATAAGAAAAGGAAATATTTGCCTGAAATTCAAATAAATTTTCAACCTCAGCATAAATGCGGACAAATTGCGGACACGGGAAGCAAAACAAAAACGCTAAATTATTTATTACAAATAATTTAGCGTTTTAAAATCGTACCCAGAGCCGGGATCGAACCGGCATGGAAGTGAATCCACTGGTGTTTGAGACCAGCGCGTCTACCAATTCCGCCATCTGGGCATCTTGTAGAAAAGTGAGTGCAAAAGTACACATATTTTCGGGATTACGAAAAAGTTATCTTTATTTTTATGCATTTTAACCCCGGCTTTTCCATGCGAATACTTTTTTGTTCGTATCTTTAAGGGTACAAAAGCGGGGCTGAAAACAAAATGTAAGGATGAAGTGTTATTTATGATACAAGTCTCTCTTGGAACGATCAATCAGCACCCGATGGAATTTTCATTTTATTCAATTTATAATCTTAGGAATGAGAAACAGTGATAATTATTGTGTAATTATGTGTGGCGGTGTGGGAAGCCGCTTCTGGCCATTCAGCAAAGAAGACAAACCCAAGCAGTTCCTCGATTTTTTCGGTACAGGACGATCCCTGCTGCAAAGTACCTTCGACCGTTTTAAAAAAATAGTTCCCGTAGAAAATATCTACCTCGTAACCAACGATGCGTACGCAGAAACAATCAAAAAGCAATTGCCGGAGATTGAAGACAGTCAGCTTCTGCTGGAGCCGATCAGACGCAATACGGCTCCGGCTATTGCCTACGCCTCATTCAGGATCAGGGCTGTAAATCCCGTTGCCAACATCATCGTGGCTCCTTCCGATCATCTGATCATGAATGAAGAGCAGTTTGAGGCCGATATGAAAAAAGGGTTGGAATTCGTAGGTCAAAACCCGGTTCTGCTCACACTGGGAATCAAACCCAGTCGCCCTGAAACCGGCTACGGCTATATCCAGGTGGATGAAAAGGATATGGACGGGATTCAAAAGGTGAAGGCTTTTACCGAGAAACCCAATCTCGACCTGGCCAGGATGTTTGTAAACAGTGGCGAATTTGTATGGAACTCAGGCATCTTTCTCTGGAACGTAAACAGCATCATCGATGCTTTCAGAAAATATCTGCCTGATGTTGTTCAGAAGTTTAATGAAGGGAAAGAGCTGTTTAATACACCTTCAGAGAAGCAGTTTATTGATACCAGCTTCCCCTTCTGCCCCAATATATCCATCGACTACGGGATATTGGAAAAGGCTGACAACGTGTATGTAAACATTTCCAATTTCGGGTGGAGCGATCTGGGTACCTGGGGTGCGCTGCATGATGTATCGAAACGCGACAGTGACAACAATGCACAGTTGAATTGCAAAACATTGTATATTGAAAGTAACGACAACATTGTTGCGATGAGTGATGACAAGCTGGTCGTACTGCAGGGATTAGAGGATTATATCGTAGCTGAATCGGACAATGTGTTGTTGATATGCAAAAAGAGCGAAGAACAACGCATCAAGCACTTCGTGACGGATGTAAAATTCCGATACGGAGATGAGTATGTTTGAGGCATAGACAGGAATCAGAAAAAAGAAAGGGTTCGGCATACATGCCGAACCCTTTTGTTTGATGTTGTACGATGGTTGCTGCCCGGCGGTAGTCAGGCTGCAATTACCGATGTCCACCCTAATCGGTATAACCAATCACAAACAGATTAAATGAGTAGGGCTTCACGTCGGTAGATAATTTCGATCCGTTCAGTGTTGTCGTGGAGGATACCGGCACAATGGCATCGGGGGTGTCGAGCCTGTTTTCCTCATCCTGGCCTCCTTGCAAAAGAATGGTTTCCACCTCGGGACGAAGCTGCATTTTCTTTTTCATTCCTTCCAGGCTCACCACAATAGGACGGTTTTCCTGCGACGTGTTGCTTAGCTTTACAATGATCTCTTTCTTTTTTGTATCGATCACAGCGGAGCCATACAATCCCTGTTGTCCGGTAAGGGGTGCCTGGTTCCAGGTGAGTGGCAGCACGTTTGTTCCGGCATGGTGGCCGTATAGTTTCTGCACATAATAATTGGGTGTGCGCACCATCCGCAGGTTGTCGAACCAGATCAGGTCGGGACGCCACTGCCAGGCATCCACGTGTGCCAGCAGGGGAGCATAGGTAGCCATGTGTACCACATCTGCATTCCGTTCCAGCCCGGTCATAAAGGATGCTTCGGTGAGGGCCGACTCGAAGTTGTTGGCTCTGGTTTTGTGGTGACTCGCATACTCACCGGCAAAAACCTTGGGCCCTTTGCGGTCGTAAGAGTCATATCGTGCTGCATTGTCCAGAAACCACTGGGGCGGGCGATAATAATGTTCATCCACCAGATCCACCTTGAGTCTCTTCATCTCCGGCCATAGATATTCAAAGTCTTTACCCTCTGCCTGGGGACCTGAACTGCCGATGATCTTTATTTCCGGATACTTGGCCCGGATGGCTTCGATGAATTTTTCCAGACGTGCAGGGTACTCAGGCCCCCACTGTTCGTTGCCGATGCCGATAAATTTCATGTTAAACGGTTCGGGGTGACCCATCTCCGCTCTTACCTTTCCCCATTGGGTGGAGGTGGCACCATTGGCAAATTCAATCAGATCCAGCGCATCCTGGATATAATCGCCCAGTTCACCCACGGGGACATGACAATGTTCACCGTCGTTCTGATACTGGCAGGCTAGCCCCACATTGACAACAGGCAGCGGTTCGGCTCCCATATCCTCTGAAAGGAGAAACAGTTCGTAGAAGCCCATGCCGTAGGTCTGAAAATAATCGGGATAGAGACGATGGGCAAAGGTGTAATGCCAGCGGTTCTCGTTCAAGGGACGGTTCTCCACAGGGCCCACCGACTTTTTCCAGTCGTAGCGGGTCTCCAGATCAGTTCCCTCAATAATACATCCACCCGGGAAGCGGAAAAGTCCGGGATTTAACTCGTCAAGTGCCGTAGCCAGGTCTTTGCGCAATCCGTTGTCGCGGCCTTTCCAGGTATCAGTCGGAAAAAGTGAGATGTGCTCCAGATCCAACGGCCCTTCCGAAGTGAGGAAGATGCGGAGTGTGGCATGGGACTCTTCTTTGGGAGCAGTGAGAATCACTTCATACTTTTTCCAATCGCCGGAGGTGATCTCCAGCTCTTTCCCTTCTATTGGATTGTTTGCGGCATCCACCAGCTCAACCCTGATCTTCTGCGGAGCTTTGTTTGCCGCACTGCGCGCCCATACCGAAAAACGGTAGGTCTCATCTTTCTTCAGGCCGATGCCCCTGAACCCCTCATTTTCGAGACCGGTATGTTTGTGTGCGTGTCCTGAATAGCTCAGTCGCACGTAATGCGGATTGCGTTCAAAGGGAGCACCGTCACTGCGCACCTCCACTTTGCCGAAACTGTTCCATCCCATCAACGACTGGGGAAACTCGAAAGAGCGGTTCTTAATCAGCTCGGCATAGAGACCGCCATCTGCGCCAAAATTGATGTCCTCAAAAAAGAGTCCGTACATGGTGGACTGAATGGGGGCACCCTGTTTTTTTACATTGACAACAAGATCCATGGTTTGTTGCTGGGCGGATATACTTCCTGCGAGGCATATCACGACCATAATTGATAAAGTCTTCTTCATTTTATCGGGTTTGTTTAAAGGTTTGTTATATGTTCATTGTCATTGATCTTTTAGAAACGATCGGCATTGATCGCAGGCCGTTGTTTATCCGGTCGAGACGGTTTCCTAATGAGGATGAACAAGTCTATGGCGTTGCATCATAACGAGAGAGTAGCCTGACCTCGGTGATCTTTGCAGTACGGCTTCCGGGGGTAGCCAAAAACCGCACAGTGATGGTTCTCTTTTTGGCTGATTCTTCCGAAATCGGCAGAATCAGCACTTCCGTTTCCATCCCTTTGCCGCCGGTTAATGACAACGTTTTCACCCGCTCGCCATTGATGAGGATGTCGAAGTTCCGGGAGCGGTCGTTGTTGAAACAGGCAACATATAGATATTTGCCTTTCAGGTCGTCGTTCTTCAGCTGGTAGCTGAACCAGCCCGCTGCCTCCCGCCATCGAGTATCCTCGAAGACGCCGGCATTTGATTTTTCTGAAGCAATTGAATGATCCGACTCGGGCTGCTGCTCTCCGCAGACTACCTTGTCTACCGTGGCGGCATCGAGTTGCAGGCGTTCTTCCTCGTCCTGCTCCATCTTTAGCCGGATCCTGCTTGCCTCCTCCGCGGTGGCTTGGGGCCAGTAGATGATGTATCGGGAGGCGTGCAGGGAAGAGAAGGGAATCAGTTCCATGCCGGCTTCGTATGTCTCCGGATAGAGACTTGAGAGGTGAAAGGTAAGTGGTTTGCCCTTCACCGGTGTCACCAGTGATGCCAGGTTATCGGGATCACCCACCAACAGGGGCATATTTTTTAGCGGTACTTGTCTGCCGTGGGCGATATGTCCACCCCGGCTGTCATCGGCAAAGAGGCCTGTCTGATCCTCCTTGCTCGTTCGGGCAGCAAGCACCAGGGGGCCATAGAGAAAGGAATAATAATGGGAATGATCGGGAAGCTGTTCCGTTCTGATCTGCATGGGAAGGTGAACCTCCACTTTGTCGCCCTTCTTCCATCTCTTGCTGACAGGGATATAACCATCTTTGGGTATGGCGGGTACTGCTTTGCCGTTAACCCTGACTTGAAGGGATCCTGCTTCTACCCATTCCGGATAACGGAGTTGCAAAGTGAACTTTTTCTTTCCCTGGGGATTTACCGTGATCCGGGTGCCGGATTCCGCGGGGAAGTTATTCTCCTGAATGATTTCCGTTTGTTGATCCATCCACTGCAACTGAGAGGGTATAAACAGGTTTACATACAATTCGTCGGCGGTATGTGCATAGATCATCTCCCCATATTTGCCATGATTCTCGATACCGGAACCCACGCAGCACCACATGCTGGTGTGGGGCTGCGAATAAACGCGATAATGACCCGGTCGCATCGGAGTGAAATAGACCAATCCCCCCGTTTCGGGATGTTGCGATGAGAGAATGTGGTTGTATAGTGCCCGTTCGTAATACCCGATGTATTTGCTGTCTTTCGATGTCTGGTACAGCATTTTGGTCAATCGCAACATGTTGTGGGTATTGCATGTTTCGGGACCCTCGATGTGGCTGATCATCCGGGAGAAATCATCCACCGGATTAAAATGTTCGGAGACGCTGTTTCCGCCCATGGAAACCGACCGATGCTCCACCACGGTCTCCCAGAAGAAGCGGGCTGCTTGTTCCCATGATTCATTCCCTTCCAGATCGGCGATGCGTTTGAAGCCGAGTACTTTGGGTATTTGTGTGTTGGCATGCTTCCCCGTCAGTTCATCCTGTCGCTTTATTAATGGATCCAGTATCATCTGATGTGAAAACTGATGCGCCAGCTTCAGATATTTCTTCTCACCGGTGATGGCCGCTACATCGGCAAAGGTCTCGTTCAACCCGCCGTGTTCACTGCGCAGCATATCCTGAATCTGCTCTTCCGTGAGGTTTGAGACCAGCCTGATGGCCCAGTCGGTCATTTTTACCAGCATCTCTTTCGCCTCTTCCATGCCGGCCACCAGGTAGGCGTCTCTTAATCCGGCGTAGGTCTTGTGGATGTTGTAAAGTGGTACCCATTTGCCGTTGAGGCTGAAGCCGCCCGCATCGATCTTTCCGGAGGCAATCTCTTCCCAAATGGCTTTGCCTCCCGGTACGCCCCCGATATAGCCATTGCCATTGGCATCCTGACACCGTTGTAATTCGGCAAGCATGTAAAGGAGCCTGTTTTTAATTTCTGTATCGCCAGTGGAGGCGTACATCAGGGAGAGGGCCGAGAGATAGTGCCCTCCGATATGTCCGTCGAGTCCGCTATTTTCCCAGTTGGTGTAGCTTGTTGCCTTCGATGCCAATCCGGCCTCCCGCAGAAAAGGAGCCAGTAGCCGGTCGGCATCCAGTTCCAGCAGATACTTTTTATTCAAGTCCTGTGCATGTTTAAAGGGACTGTCCAGGAGCTTCACATCCTGTAATGGGAAGTAGCTGACCTGTGACGTTGTCTGACCCTGAGCAAGTATAACCCAGATGAGAAGGAACGGGAGTATGTATCTTTGTTTGTTCATTGTATGGTATAAATTTTCAAACAACGGATTATTGGCATCAGTTGTGGAGTTTGTTTTCTCTCTTTATTCGGATAATGGAAAATGAGTAGGCGGGCAAGTCATAGTCCAGTTGCCCGGAAACGGCCAGTGCTGATTCTTCGGGTCTGACGGTTTCATCATCCAAATTTCCCTGCATCACCGTCAACATTGCTGGTGCATTTCCGGGTATCTGCATGTCTGTCAGGTCGATGTTAGACGAGACTGTGACAGGCAGTAAATTGACCAGCTTGATGATGAGGTCGTTGGTTTCCTTGTCCGTTACGAAAGAGGCAGCAATGCGTTTTCGGACATCCTCCCGGTTATCAGAAGGAATAATCCTGCTTGCGATGTACTCGCTGCCGGCATGATGGCCGAACAGCTTCTGCACATAATAGCCCACGGTTGGTTTTACCTCCGTGTTGTTGAAATAGATCAGGTCGGGGTTCCATTGTGTAAAACCCTCTTTGGCCAGCAACGGCGCATAGGAGGTCATTGCCACAATATCGGCGTTCCGTTCCACATTGATCAGGTGTAATGCCTCGCAAAGAGCCGTCTCCAGGTTGTTGTGGCGACCGGGCACGTGGGCTGCATATTCTCCCAGGTATACTTTGGCTTTGGATCGATCATAACGGTCGTAGTAGTCCTGATTATTCAGGTACCATCCGGGTGGCTGGTAGTAATGCTCGTCCACCAGCGTCAGTCCCATCTCCGTAGCCAGGTTCCAGCCTTCCACATAGTCCGATCCCTCACTAAAAGGACCCGCAGTACCAATCACGGTGATTTCGGGGTATTTCTCTCTGATGGCGTTGTGGATCATCACAAACCGCTCCGCAAAAATATCGGATATCAGGTCTTCGTTGCCCACGCCGATGTATTTCAGGTTGAACGGTTTGGGGTGACCTGCCTCGGCTCTTTTCTTGCCCCATTCCGACTTGGCATCACCATTGGCATATTCAATCAGATTCAATACCGTCTGGATGTATGCATCCATTTCCTCCATGGGGATTCCGCCCTGTTGTCCACCAATCACGCAACCGTGGTGGGCGGAGTTCTGACAGGGAACACCTGCTGCCACAACCGGTACCGGTTCGGCGCCGATATCTTCACAGAACTGGAAATATTCATAATAACCCAGCCCGAACGACTGCTGGTAACCCCACAGGTTGCGCTGCGGCTTTCTGGCTTCGAGCGGACCGATGGTGTTCTCCCAGCGATAGATGTTGCCGATTCCATCGCCATGAGCCACGCACCCTCCCGGGAACCGCATGAAACGCGGTTTCAGGTCGGCCAGCACCTGTGCCAGGTCGGCCCTCATCCCGTTTTTACGTCCCTTGAATGTCTTCTGCGGGAACAGGGAGATCATATCAAGATCGACCCTGCCTGTTTGTTGCGGTGTTAATTCAATGCGGGCATCGTCTGCCGTGTGCGTGGCGGTGATCACTGTTTCCTGCTTTTTCCACTCGTTACCGATGGTGCGGGTGATGGTCTCTCCATATATTTCACCGTTTTTTCCTGTCAGGCGCACCCGGATGGGACCTCTTTTCTTTTCGGGACTACGGGCAAACAGGGAAAGGTCATATCTTTCACCAGCTTTCAGTGGAATACCATTGAATCCTTCGTTGACCAGCGCGACATCTTCTTTATCGATATGCAACACGGCATAGTGCCTGTTGTGCGGATGAATGGGGGAGAGGGTATCAATCTGAAAGGCATCGGCATGGCGAAGCGACCAGGCAGTGCGGCTGTTCCAGTTTTTATCCCTTCCCTCCTTGTCGGCCGGATCATATTCAAACCCCCTGTTTTGGATCAGTTCGGCATACAAGCCTCCGTCGGCGGCATAGTTGATGTCCTCATAGAAGATGCCCATCAGCAGGCTGCTGATCGGCTTCTTTGCTTCTGCATCGGGTTTGATGGAGACAGCGAGCGGTTCCTTGAAGCGGTCGGGAGAGAGAGCCACCCTTTCGCTATTCAGCAGTTGTTTGTAGGCAGCCAGTCGCTGTGCGGAGATCAACCTGTCGATCACCTGCCAGGGTACACGATGGATCGTGCCTGTCTGCCTGTTCCCCGCGACCATCACTTCACGCCTGCTGCTTTCAGGAAGTTCCTGCATGACAGCGGGTGTGAAATGTTTGAAATCGCTTGTAAAACTTTGAAAAGTTCCTTTTGCCGGTTTGTCACGCTGCCAACGAATCTCAAATCCCCTGTTTTGCTTATCGTGGCTTATTTCTGGAAACAGGCAGTTGCCTTGGGACATCAACACTGGGTAGGACTGCGGCTTCCAGTAGACCAAGTCGTTGGAGACTGTGTGGGCGATTGCACCATCCTCGTTGTTCAGGCTCCACACAGCGTGCCATTGCCCGTCGGGTGCCTGCGTCAGGAAGGGGTTGTGCATTCTTTTCTGTGATCCCCACCGACCGTAGTCCGACTTCAGAAAGGTGTGGCGATGGCCGATGGCGTGCCAGCTATCCTGATCGGTGCTCCAGGCAAAATATAATCCGCTTCCGTTGTCTTCGCCATAAGCAAAGAGGAAAGCTGAATCAGGTTCATTGGCATACAATAGGCTCGCTGTCGGTAAAAAGAGCAGGAGTGCTGACATGATGACCGGCAAAAGAAACTTTCTCATCGTTCTCTGTTTAAGCTGGGAGGGTGTTCACCTCGGTGAATTGTCCCAGTTGTTGGTATTTTTTGTAGAGCTCGCTGTAGAGAACGTGGTTTTCCGGGTTGGGATGATAGGTGAAGGCAAAACCCTGGCCCATGGCATCCTGTGCCTCTTCCACCTTTTCATATTCACCCGCCACGACAGCTGCAAACATCGCTGCACCAAAGGCACAGGCTTGCTCTGTTTTGGCTACCTTGATCGACATACCCAGCACGTCGGCCATGGTCTGCATCACAAAGGGCGATTTCAGCGAGATACCACCGATGCCGATCACCTGTTTGATCTCGACCCCATTTTCCAGGAAACGATCCACAATGGCTTTCGATCCAAAGGCGGTGGCTTCCACCAGGGCACGGAAGATGAGGGGAGCGGAACTGCCCAGTGTCAGTCCCGTTATGGATCCCTGAAGTAACTGGTTGGCATCGGGGGTGCGCCGTCCGTTCATCCAGTCGGTGGCCAGTATGGTGCTTTCCTCTACAGGAATCTTTTCTGCTTCCCTGGTCAGCTCCGGAATAAGGGCATCTGCCACCTCGGCAATGAGTTTCTCTTTGGTTGCGGCATCGAGCAGTGACGATTTGCTTACTATGTTCTGCAAAGGCCACTCCAGCAATCGCTTGAACCAGGCATAGATATCGCCGAAACCCGACTGTCCAGCTTCAAGACCGGTCATCCCGGGAATAACCGATCCGTCTACCTGCCCGCAGATACCGGGTATCAGCTTACCACTCATCTCCTCGTAGGGTACCGCCATAATATCGCAGGTGGAGGTGCCGATCACCCGGACAAAATCACCCGGTTTAATTTCAACACCCACAGCACCGATATGACAGTCGAACGCACCCGCAGCAACAGCAACTTTGGTGGTCAGCCCCAGTCGCTGAGCCCATTCTTCAGTTAAATAGCCTACCCTTACGTTGGCAGGGTGAGTCTCTTCATACAGCCGTGCGCGATAACCTGCCAGCAACGGATCGAGTGTGGTGAGGAACTCTTCCGATGGCAACCCTCCCCATGATTCGTGCCACATGGCTTTATGTCCGGCTGCACAGCGACTTCTCGGCATGGTCTCCGGCTTGTGATTACCGGTAATAAGTCCCGGAATCCAGTCACAGTGTTCCGTCCAGGAGTAGGATGCCTTCCTTACCTCTTCATCTTCACGCAGCACGTGGAGCATCTTTGCCCACACCCATTCGGATGAGTAGATACCGCCTTCATAAGCGGTATAATCGATCTCCCAGTTCTTCGCGAGGGTGTTGATCTCATCGGCCTCTTTTACGGCCGTATGATCTTTCCACAAGACGAACATGGCATTGGGGTTCTCTGCAAACTCAGGCAAGAGTGCAAGAGGCACTCCTTCATTGTTTGTAAGCGCGGGCGTGGAGCCGGTAGTGTCGAAACCCATCCCTACCACATTTTCGGCCACACCGGCGGGTGCTTTGGAGAGTGCCTCACGGACACTCTCTTCCAGTACATCAATATAATCGAGCGGATGCTGGCGGTAACGGTTACTCCGTGGATCGCAATATTTCCCCGCTTTCCATCGGGGGTAATACTTCACCGAGGTGGCAATCTCGTTTCCATTGGACGCATCGGCAATGATGGCACGGCAGGAGTCGGAGCCGTAGTCCAGACCAATCACATAATTATTCATTGTTTTAGGCTGTTTATGCTGGTTAAAGATTACTGCAATGATTTATTCAACAGGTAATAGACTTCGTTCACTTTGAGTGCAAACTTAAAGTTGTTGATGGTCGTATCCTTGTCAATTGTCATCAATTCGATGCCGGCAATATCGGCATAATCTTCAAAATACTCATTGGTGAGTGCATAAGAGAAGGCTGAGTGGTGTGTACCTCCGGCATATATCCAGGCGGCAGCTCCAATCTCAAGGCTGGGTTGCGGTATCCAGAGAGAACTGGCTACTGGCAGCTTCGGCAGTGATGCTTCGGGCTCAATCACATCAACATTGTTCACAATCATGCGGAAGCGATTGCCCATGTCCACAATAGTAGCTGCTAATCCGGCACCGGGGTCAGCTGTAAATACCAGTCGCGCCGGATCGGCTTTACCGCCAATACCGAGAGGGTGCACCTCAAGGCGTGGTTTCTGACTGGTGATCTCTGGTGATATCTCCAGCATGTGCGATTGCAGGATCGCACTTTTTTCACCTTTGAAGTGATAGGTATAATCCTCGAGGAAAGAACAGCCTCCCTGGAGTCCCTTCGACATCACCCAGATGGTGCGCAACAGGGCGGCTGTTTTCCAGTCTCCTTCGGCTCCGAATCCGTAACCTTCTGCCATAAGACGCTGGCTGGCCAGTCCCGGAAGCTGGTTCAATCCATGCAGGGCATCGAAGTTGGTGGTAAATGCTTTCGCATTTTTATCCTTCAGAAAACAACGGAGTGCTATTTCTATGCGGGCAGCCTCACGTACTTGTCCATAATCTTTTGCTCCCTTTTTGCAATTGTCGGCGAAGGTGTAGAGCTGTTCATATTCTGTGACCAGTGCATCCACATCCTGTTCGGTCACTTTGTCCTGATAGGCTACCAGATCGCCTATCGAATAATAATCGACATGATAACCCAGTCGAAGTTCAGCTTCCAGCCGGTCGCCATCGGTCACGGCCACGTTATTCATGTTGTCGCCGAAACGAACAATCACCATGTCCTGTGCATCGGCCCATGCAGCAGCGACACGCATCCATACAGCAATACGATCCTGCACTTTTTTATCGGACCAGTGTCCGACAACTACTTTTCTGTTCTTACGCATCCGGGTGACGATATGACCGAATTCACGATCACCGTGGGCCGACTGGTTCAGGTTCATGAAGTCCATGTCGATTTCACTCCATGGTATCTCCTTGTTGAACTGTGTATGCAGATGTAGCAGCGGTTTGTGGAAGTTTTGTAGTCCTTTGATCCACATCTTCGCTGGCGAGAAGGTATGCATCCAGGTGATGATGCCGGCGCATTCAGGTGCGGTATTGGCTTCCTTGAATACTTTCTCCACCTCAGGTGATGAGTTGGCTGTTCCTTTGTAAACGACCTTTACCGGGAGTGTACCGGCGTCATTTAATCCTTTTACAATCTCTTCAGAGTGGGCGTTTACCGTAACAACAGCATCGCCTCCGTACAGGAGCTGTGCTCCTGTTACAAACCATACTTCCTGATTCTTGAATTCCATATTTTTTATTTTTTTTGTTGATGTTATTATTGTCCGTAATAGGCACCGGGACCATGTTTCCTGAAGAAATGCTTTTGAACAAGCAGTTGGTTCATGGTGAGATTGGGGTTCACCTGTCCGGCAATGAAAGCCATCTTGGCGACCTGCTCCATCACTACGGCATTGTGGACCGCATCATGCGCGTCGTTACCCCATGAAAAGGGTCCGTGGTTTTTTACCAGTACGCCGGGTATATGGCTCGGATTGAGGTCTTTGAAACGCTCGATGATCACTGTCCCTGTTTCTTTCTCATACGCATCTTTTACCTCTGCTTCCGTCATGTCGCGTGTGCAGGGGATGTCATCGCTGAAATAATCGGCGTGGGTGGTCCCGATAATGGGGATGTCGCATCCAGCCTGTGCCCAGGCTGTGGCAAAGGTAGAGTGGGTGTGGACGATACCGCCAATACTGGTGAAAGCCTTATAAAGTTCCAGATGGGTAGCCGTGTCGGAGGAGGGCTTATACCTTCCTTCCACCACCTTCCCTTCCATGTCTGTCACCACCATATCCTCCGCCTTCATTTCGGTGTAGGAAACACCGGAAGGTTTGATGACCACCAGGCCCTTTTCCCTATCGATTCCACTCACGTTACCCCAGGTAAAGATGACCAGACCGTGTTCAACCAGATCGAGATTGGCCTTGAAAACTGTTGCTTTAAGTTCTTCTATGTGCATGAAAGTTTTTTTTATTGTAGTTCAAGCATTACCACCGATTTGGAGGGAAGTACCACCGACAGGTTGCTGTTCGATAATTTGGCTCCCTTGAAATCGTTTACCGTCACTTTTGACGGTTGTTCGAAGGTATTGTAATCGTTTATTTGTTCAGATGTGAGAATCTGTCCCTTGATATTTTTCACCGTGGCTCCAATAAGCTGGGTGTTGATTTGTTGTTCCTGATTGGGGTCGGCATTCACCAGGGTAATATGAATCTTTCCGCTGGCATCTTTCGATGCTGAAACACTGACGGCATCAATTTCCTTGTCACCCTGACGATATTTGTTGCTGGTAAAGGAAATCGGAAGAAGCGTGGCATCCTGATGTACTTTATAGAGGTAGAACACCCAATAGGTGGGAGTCATTAACATCTTCTCCTCATCGGTGAGCATCACAGCCTGCAACACATTCACTGTCTGAGCAAGGTTGGCCATTTGCACCCGGTCACTGTGCGCATTGAAGATGTTGAGATTGATTCCCGCTACAATGGCATCGCGCAGTGTGTTTTGCTGATAAAGGAATCCGGGATTTGTACCCGGCTC
Organism: Bacteroidetes bacterium GWC2_46_850; assembly: GCA_001768325.1. Classification (GTDB taxonomy): domain Bacteria; phylum Bacteroidota; class Bacteroidia; order Bacteroidales; family Dysgonomonadaceae; genus Proteiniphilum. Next base: position 165,793 of record MENQ01000001.1, read on the forward strand.
CACGTTGTACCATGTGCCCCATTCATCGATAATCATGCCCACTCGTTTGCGAGGATCGTAACGGTCCATGATCTCACCGTGCTTGGTGATCAGCTCATCCATGAAAAGAGTCTTTTCGATGGTGGTAAAGTATTCAGCTTCATCGAAGATGGTGGCCGACCCTTTATCACCCCAGTCTTTGGGTACCGTGTAATAATGGAGCGAGAGGCCCTGCATGTGGCGACCGGCATTCTTCATCACTGTTTCTGTCCAGTTGTAATCGCCACCGTTGGCACCGCAGGCAATCCTGTAAAGATGATTATCCCCATAATTGCGGGCGAAAGTGGCATAGTGACGATACAGGTCGGAATAGTAATCGGGTGTCATGTTACCTCCGCAGCCCCAGCTTTCGTTGCCAATGCCCCAGAATTTCACCTTCCATGGTTCTTCACGCCCGTTTTGACGACGCAGGTTGGCCATCGGACTTTCGCCGTCAAAAGTAACATACTCAATCCACTTCGACATTTCTTCCACGGTGCCACTGCCTACATTGGCACTGATATAGGGTTCAGTGTCCATTTGTGCACACAGATCCAGAAATTCATGGGTCCCGAAGCTGTTATCTTCTACTACACCTCCCCAATGAGTATTGATCATCTTGGGTCGCTCTGCACGGGGACCGATACCGTCCATCCAGTGATACTCGTCGGCAAAACATCCTCCCGGCCAGCGCAGGTTTGGGATGCGGATATCTTTTAATGCCTCTACGACATCGTTGCGGATGCCACGTGTATTAGGAATGGAGGAGTCTTCGCCGACCCAATATCCGCCGTATATACAACGGCCCAGGTGTTCCGAAAAGTGTCCGTAAATGTGGCGGTTGATGGTTGTCTCTCCGCGGTCAGCTTCGATAATCAATCTGTTTTGTGCCTGCACAGATACGCTGCCAATCAGCAGCAACAGGATAATTTGACATGTTCTTAATCGTCTCATGGTTTACTATTGTTTTTATATGATTGTAACAGATGATGCAATTCCGGGTATTTTAACAGTCACTACCATAAGGAATCAGGTGAGTGTAAAGATAAAACTTATTTTCTTAACTACCTATCCTCAGTCTGATTTGTTATGATCACCCCTCCGCCCGGTTCAATCGTCAGCGCAATCCTGCCGTTTTCTTTTATTTTCAGTGCATTAAACTGAGCCGATCGGTCTTTTTTATCGGAATAAAGTGAGATACTCTTTCCTGCGAGCATCGGTAGTGTGACATCCATCTTTTTCACCTCTTTTTCTGCGTTAATAGCTGCCATGTACCACTTGTTTGCATGACGGCGGGCAAGTACCACATACTTTCCCGGATACCCATCAATATACAGTGTTTCGTCCCATAAAGTAGGGATCTCTTTCATAAAATCGATCACAAATTGGGGGTATTCCTGTAGATTATTGGGGGTCATCCCGAAATGCTGGATGGGTGTCTGAAATAGGACTGCTGTTGCCAGCTGGAAAATTTCAGTCGTCCTGCGTCTGTTGCCGCCATCGTTGGATTGGTTGTGTTGTTTATTCAGTAATACCGGCCCGAAATCCATTGAGGCGACACTGTTTCTGATAAACGGATGCAGTGTTGCGTTGAAGGCCTCCTGATCGTTGGCATGCTGACTGAAGATGAGATTCTCAGAAGCAAGTACTGCTTCACTTCCTGCGAAGTTGGGATACATTATTTCCCATCCACGGGGCAGGGTACAACCATGGAAAATCACTGCAAGGCCATAATCATTGGCATCAGATAGAATATCCTCGTAGAGTTTCAAGGTCTCCTGCTTGTCACCTCCAAAGAAATCAACTTTGATTCCTTTCGCACCGATGCTTTGCAGCCATGCCATTTCTTTCTTTCGGGCTACCGATCTGTTCATCTTGTTTTTGGGACCCTGAGGTGCATCACTCCAGAATCCATTTGAGTTATACCAGAGAGAGATACCTACATCTTTGGAAGCTGCGTAATGGGCCAGTTCTTCAATCTTCTCCCGTCCGATCCGTGTATCCCACCAGTTATCGATCAGTACCAGTTCGTACCCCAGCGTTGAAGAGAGGTCGATAAAAGTTCTCTGATCATCGACGTTGATGCTGCCATCCTGCCAGAGTAGCCAGCTCCAGGTCGATCGTCCGAACTGATAAGCTATGGATGGTTCATAAAGAGGTTCAACCACATCGAACGCGATTGTTGTCTCCACGATCGGCTTTAGATTATCACCTATTGTAATTGTGCGCCAGGGAGTCTCGCCGGGCAAAGAGATCGAGGGATTGGCACTTCCGATCCCATTGTTTTCCCCTTCCTCGGGAAAGGCTACAGTGTAGAGACCTTCCTTTGTGCCTTCGCTTAGTTTGCTGCCACAATAAAGGCTGCCGACTCCTGTTTCGGAGACTAATGCCCAACCACGATCGCCCACATGGAACAGACCCGGGAAAGTGTATCCAACACCATACTTTGATGGCGTGCCTACAGGTTCGTCCGGCACATACACCTCCTCATAGCTGGGTTTGGTTTTCATCCACCCTATCATGGGTGTAGCCTGCGGGGTGAGGAAGGTGGTGGTGAATGAAGGAAAATTGAAACCGGTCAATTCCCTTTCTACGGTGCAGCGTGCCGTTTCTCCATTCTGAGACAGGGCATATTTGAACGCAATATCGTTGTTGCTCACTCTGAAAATCAGACTTATTTTTTCTTCACGTGAAGTCCGATAGGTGGCAGTTACTTCATTTGCCCCATAGGTAACGGTGCTTTTCTTGATTTTCGGGTCAGCGTATGTTTTATTGATCGTCTGTATGTTTTTTTCTACAAATTGCAGATCACGACTGAAATCGCTCACGTTGGTAATCAGCCCAAGGGGCGAATCTTCAAGAATGGTTTTCTCTTTGTAAGTGACGCTGTAATAAATGCTTCCGTTCACAAGTGCCACTGCCACCACCAGGTTGTTATCCGGGCTCCTGATTTCAATCTGATCTGCCGAAGCCGGAATCAGAAGAAAGAGTGACAAGAGACCGAGGATTATTTTTTTCATTGTGTATTTGAATTTATGTATGTACAAAAATAGTGATAATCCACTTGTGGGAGGGTAGAGAAATAGATACAGATGGTGGATAAATCAGTAAAATTGTCGTCAAAATCCTGATTCTCGGAATTTGACGACAATTATTTTATTGATTGGAAACTACACAGTTCCTATTTATTTAATTTTTTTACCCCATACCGAACGACCATCTTCATCGAGTCCGGTCAGAAGGATCGTGCGTGTTTGATTTTCCCAGTCCTGTCCTTCAAATATATGTAAATTACGGAATGCTTTATTTCTTAAAGTAAGGGTCATCATCTGATCTTTTTTAGAGAAGCTCCATGAACCATTGTCGCTCGTAGTACCATTATCATTCAGGTGCACAGGAAATGAGTCGTTCCATTCCTCTTTCTTTAAACTGCCCTCGCCCCACATAATCTGCCCCGCTTCTAGCTGTCTGTCATAAACAGATTCTCTGATTCTGATCATCTCCCATTCTCCGGCAATATCCTTTTCTTTAACCTTCCATTCACCGTCACCAGCGTACCTTTGTGGTGATACGACCGGCCATCCGTCTGGAGTAAAAAAAAGCTCTCTCACGTGTAGTACCATCAGTTGATTTCCCGGTGACAAACGCCCTTGGTGTACCATGAAGTAACGTCCCTCTCCAGTGGCCATCACACCGCAATGTCCCGTGCCTGCCCATCCGGTATGATGATTGAACCTGTATGGCGCCATGATCACAGGATAATTATTGGTCGTATCATTCAGGTTCTTTCCGAAATAATCATAAAAAGGTCCTTCCGGTCGGTCTGATCGTCCCACCCGAATATTGTAGGTGGTCATGAGCGGGTCATATGAAACAAAAAGAAAATATTGTTTCAATTGGGGGTTATAGATTATCTCCGGAGCTTCAAGGTTGTCTTTCCTGTAGTTGGCTCTTCGGGCTATCAAGTGACCCAGATCATCTTTTTTACGGGTTAATCCTGTGACAGGATCGAGCTCCACACAATACAATCCCCCAAAATACGAACCATAGTGCATCCATATCTTTCCGTTATCCACATCTTCAACAATTGTTGGATCGATGGCGTTCATGGGTGTCTGGCTGTTGCTTCTCACAACTGCCCCTTTTTGTTCCCAGGGTCCCTCCGGGGTATTGGATTCGGCCATCCCTATCCAGGATGTTTTTTTCCCAAATGCCGAGACACTGTAGTAAAGCCGGTACTTGTCCTCTTTTTTTATTACGTAGGGCGCCCATATGTTTGTTGCCCCTCTTCCTGCGTTGTGAGCATGTACCCATTCCACAGCCTCCTGCGGAATATCGGAGAAAGCCCAACCTACAAAATCCCACTGAACAAGATCTTTCGATCTTCTGATCTGGATGTTACCGAGAGGAACGTTTTTCTCTCTGGCACGTTCTCTATTTTCTGCAAAAATTGCATCGGTGGAGTAGATGTAATAATAATCACCGAATTTTTTGATAGCCGGATCGTGCACATTATAGGTCCCCCATTCTTTGTAATGTTCCATAGCAGAGAGATACGTATAGTCATCGGTCCATGGATTCGTTTTGACCGTCGGAATTGGAGATTGTTGTACTTGTTTACAAGAGAACAATAAAAGAAACAGTGAAACGGCAAAGAGGTTTCTTAATCGCAGTTGGGGGTATTTTTTATTCACAGTGTTTTCTACTTTGAGATTCAGCTGCAAACAAACTGTAATTCTTTAACCAAAAGGTAGAGAAATGAACACAGAAGGTGGATAAAACGAACGTTTCGAGAAATCGGTTCTTTTTTAACTTATTTAGGTGGATAATTATTTTACTTTTGTGATTATTGAAAGGGTATCATGAAAAGAAAAGTTATTTATTTAATTGGCATTTTGCTTCTTCAATCTGTTTTTTTACATGCACAGAAGTTCACCGGTGACACCTATAATATACAGTTTGTCACCATGGATAATGGCCTTTTGCATCATTATATCGATGATATATACAAAGATAAGACAGGCTATCTCTGGTTCTCCACCGGAGGCGGACTCTCCCGATACGATGGATACAAGTTTGTGCATTACAACATGAATTCAGCACCTGTAGCCTTGAAAGGGAATTTTATCCATAAGGTGTGTGAAGATAATTTCAGCAGGTTATGGATTGCCTCTGAAGGTGGTTTGGATGTGCTTGATCTGAGAAAGAATGAGAAAGTGGATCTGTTTTCAGATGTGGATACGCTACGATTATCTTTTCCTGATACCCCGGTGATCAATATACTGAAAGATTCAAAAGGTGATATATGGCTTTATTCCAATAGTATATATAAAATAGGTCTCAAGGATGACGGCTCAATTCAGGATATTCTCCTTTATGGCGATGAGCTTCAATCTGAACTATTTGTAGCCCTGGCCGATATTGACAATGATGGAAATATATGGGCAGGTTTCAACAATGAAGTATTTAAATTGTTTCCAGCAGCGAGCGGCCAACTTGAAGCTGTATCGGTATCTGATAAGTTGCAATTCGACACCAAAACAATGATCATGAAATTCCTGCTCAAGGAGAATGATGTATGGATAGGAACTGATCGTGGGTTGTACAGATATTTCATAAACGAAGATGTTTTGAAAATATACAGGAGCAATGCCGATGATCCACATGCCCTCTCGCACGATTATGTATCTGAGCTGGCCCTGACTGATTCCCGGCAATTGATTGCCGGCACGCTGAAAGGAATCAATCTCTATAACTCCTCATCGGATGCGTTCGATCAGATTGCCGAAGATAACACGACAGACGGACTGGGACTAAACAGTAACTTTATCAATACGATATTCTACGAGGAGGGTATTCTATGGCTGGGTACCGAGACAGGAGGTGTGAATAAACTCTCTCCCGGGAATTCATTCATCAGAAACTACACACACGACAAAAATATCAAGGGATCCATTTCCAGAAACCCTGTGAATGTAATCCTCGAGGATGAGAAGGAACAACTCTGGATAGGTACTGTTGAGGGCGGATTAAATCTGAAGAGGAAAGATCAGGAGTCTTTTACTCATTATACCTCATCGTCAACGGCCCGGTTAAGTCACAATTCTGTGAGTGCTTTAAGCATGGATGGTGAGCAACGATTATGGACCGGTACGTGGGGTTACGGGGTCACACTGCTTAACATGAATGATGCCGACAAAGGACCGGTTAAGTATATCAATACCGGCAACTATCCCGGTTTTTTTCTTGATTTTGTGGGTGCACTCTCATACGACAAGCTGAACAATGCCATGTGGATCGGAACGAACCAGGGTCTCTTTTATTATGATATAGAAAAAGACAGTCTCCAAAAACCCTTCCGCGACAACCTTTCGGATCATATCAACGGAATTATCGGATCGATGATAGACAGTGATAATCAATTATGGCTGGGATGTTCCGAAGGGGTCTACGTCATCGATCTCAACAAGCCGAGAGATTCTTTTTTTTCATACGATCACCTGAAATATAAGCTCGATAATCCACAATCCAAGCTGGTGGAGCGAATCACTAGCTTCTGCATTGACACAGATGGCATTTTATGGCTGGGTAGTGATGGTTTCGGTATATATAAGCGCACGATCAATGATGATGGATCTTATTCCTTTCAGTCATTTACTACTTCACACGGATTAGCCAACAACAATGTGAAAGGTTTGCTGGAGGATGACAAGGGTAACCTGTGGATCAGTACGATTAATGGATTATCATGCTACAACAAAAAAACCGACAGTTTCACCAATTATTATGAGGAGGATGGACTTGTTTCGGGCCAGTTTTACTGGAACGCATATATCAAGACAAAAAGTGGGCTGCTCTATTTTGGAACTCTAAACGGTCTGGTGGCCGTAAACCCGGAGATGATCAGTTCGGATGCCGCTGAATACAGGGTTACACTGACCGATTTCTATGTGAACAACGAAAGGATAAACCCTGGAAGAATAATCAGGGAAGATATCTCAGTGACAGATAAAATTACACTTCACGAGAAAACAAGATCATTCTCCATCGATTTCTCCGCGCTGAACTATCGTGCCATAAGCAATTATGTGTATGCCTATCAGTTGGTGGGATATGATGAGAGTTGGATTGAACTGGATAAAGACGGTCATTCGGTAACCTATATGAACCTGCCGGCAGGAAATTATGAGTTCCAGGTTAAATACGTGCCCAAAGATCAGCTCCAAACTGGGGAGATCACACAGATTTCAGTTTATATAAAGCCCTATTTCTATAAAACAGGGTGGTTTATCTCCCTTATGATCCTGTTGGCCATTCTCGTTGTCATCATGTTGCATTTCTGGCGGGTCAGATCGTACGAGCATCAACAGAAAGTGTTGAAGCAGATAGTAGATGACCGTACAGGAGAGATAGAAAAGCAGAAAGAGGTACTGACTGCGCAGAAGAATGAACTTTCTCAACGCAATGAACTGCTGAGTTCACAAAATGAAAAGATCACACGACAAAAAGAGCAGTTGGTCGGAATGTCCCAAAAAATGCGGAAGATGACTACCGAGCGTCTCGATTTCTTCACCAATATCTCTCATGAATTTCGTACACCTATTACTCTGATTGTGGGTCCTGTGGAAAGAGCACTTAAATTAAGTACCAATCCCTATGTGATTGAACAGCTTAATTTCGCTGAAAGAAACGCCAGGTACCTGCTTACATTAATCAATCAGTTGATGGATTTTCGCAAAATAGAGTCCAATAAGCTGGAGATAATCTATACCGCCGGCAATTTTCAGGAATTCATGGAGTCTGTAATATCTCCCTTCGAATTTCAGGCCGGTGACAGGGATATTCAAATATTGAGGAGGTTCGATTTGGAAGATCGGTTTTTTTATTACGATGATGAAGGCTTGCGAAAGATAATGACCAATCTGTTGTCAAACGCCATCAAGTACACTCCGAACAAGGGTGAGATCACGGTCTATGCAAAATCATTCAGTGAGACCTCTACAAACAGTCACAAGCTTTACATTGCGGTGAAGGACAGTGGTGCAGGTGTTCCAGAGGAAGATAAGGAGAAGGTGTTCAGGCGGTTCTATCAGTCAAGTAATCACCTGCGTTATCCGGTACATGGTCAGAGCGGTACCGGTATCGGCCTTTATCTGACCAAACAGGTTGTGGAAGCGCTGGGTGGCAACATATGGCTTAAGAACAATAAAAAAGCCGGTACCACCTTCCGGATTGTTTTGCCACTGCACAAGCTGAATCCTCAAGTACAGGTCATGAAGCATGAGCGTCGTTTTCCCGCAGATGAGGAAGACCTACATGTACAAAATCTGCGAAACTGGCAGAAGGAGCGCCTTACCTTCCTTGTAGTGGAAGATAACAGAGATATGTGCCGGTATGTATGTTCCCTGCTATCTCCTTATTACAACACACTTGAGGCAGGCAACGGAGTGGAAGCATTGAAAATACTGGAACATTATAATGTTGATTTCATTATCAGTGATTTGATGATGCCGGAAATGGATGGGCTGGAACTCTCCAAAAATGTGAAGGAAAACTTCACCCTATCTCACATCCCTTTTTTGATGCTCACTGCAAAGACATCGGAGAAAGCACGAACCGATAGTTATCGGATGGGCGTTGATTCTTATATTGTGAAGCCGTTTGATGAAGATATGTTAATTGCACGTATCCGTAATATTCTGGAAACGAGGGAGAGATATCAGCAGAGATTCATCGATGATATGTCGGTAGACATCCTGGAGATCAGCGAAGAATCGAATGATAAAAAGTTTATGGATCGGGTGCTCGTGGTGATGAAGGAAAATTACCAGAACTCCTATTTCGAGGTGAGTGATTTTGCCGAAACCGTCGGTGTAAGTAAGTCGCTGATGAATAAAAAACTAAAGGCCCTGAGCGGCAAGTCCGCCGGAGAGTTTATCCGGATCTACAGGTTAAATCTTGCTTATAATATCATTCTGCAGAATAAAAAAACCAAAAATAAAAACATTGCAGATATAGCATATGAAGTGGGATTCAATGATCCCAAATATTTTACCCGTTGTTTCTCCAAACAATTTGATATCACTCCCAGTAAGCTGCTTGAAAAGTAGATAAATGAAAAATACCGCGCATAAACAGTATGTGAGCAGGCCTAAATAGTTAAAAGATAAGGGTTGCTCATTTCTCCACCTTATTTCATCTTTTGTCCACCATTGTTCAATGAACTATTCGAATCTTTGCACATATTAAAGTATGTTTTTATAGTCAAAAGTTGTTTAATTTCTTTTCGACCTTTTTGCGATACGATCGTGTGTCTGAGAAAAGAGATTGAATCAATGCGATGAATTTGACTTGTCGGGTCAGAACTTTAATGAATAGAATAATATATTACCGTATGAAAACAACAAAACTAATGAAAGGCGCATTATTCGCAGCAATTTTGGGGACTTTTGTCCTGATCGGGTGCGAAAAACTGGATACCTACACAATTGTAGCGCCCTCCGACCTGCAAAACAGGATTGATTCAATTGCGGCCGAAAAGGCGAAACATTCCACCGGCGATACTACTTATATCGACATAACCACAGCCATTGTTGGAGCTGAAGATAACAGTGCTGCCTGGTGGACCGCTTTCTCTGATTATTTTGCTATTCCGGTAAACAAGCTGTTGCATCTGGAGTTCGTGAACCACGGCACCGGTGTCAACAACTGGAACAACTGGAACCTTGCCGTTACCAATGAAGTGGCAGATCGTGATGGTGATGGCTACAAGGAGTATTTTGTGCTCCGTTCCGATGCATATGGCTGGGGGGGCACCATGGCTGACGACGGTTATGCCTACGATGCTGGCATGATCTCCTTCGACTATCCGGACACCGATGGTGATGGCGATATATGGAACGACTTCCGCACCACCATGCAGGGTGCCCTTGTTACCCTTGAAATCGATCATTCGTCTACCGGCAATGTATTTGTAACGGCTACAGCAGTCGGCACAAATGGTGTTGAACTGGTGATGACTTACCAGCAACCGGTTTCTGCTGCCAATAATATCGTCGCTTTTTTGGTTTGCGATGGCAGCTATTTTGAAATGAAGAAAGCTTACCTCATACCATCGAAGGTTACAGTTGTGGAAGATGTTGCACCGGTGTCCATTGAGGTGGAGGGTGCTCCCGAGTTTGTGGAGTTTGGAAACGAAGATTTCTGGGGTGATGCTGTCGCCACAGTAACCTATGCCGACGGATCATCTGAACAGGTGAGTCCTGATGACATCTCCTTTACCGTTATACCTGATATGACGACACTTGGAGAAAAAACAGTAATTGTTGCCTATAGTAAAACAAAACAAGGTGCATACGGTCGCGCTGTCTCAACCTTCTACACACTGGAGGTTACAAATCCGGTGGCAGAGATGGAGATTACGACCATGCCTGATATCACAACATACTATTTTTACGATGCTGATTCGATCGTTTTCGATAAAAAAGGACTGGTAGTTACTGCCACCTATTCCGATGGGTCAATTGGAGTACTTGCTAACTCCGGTCTCCAATTCAGCAAGATTCCTGCTGTAGAAGGATCGCAAAATGCGATAATCACCTACAAGGGTGCCACTGGTAATGTGACTGTCAATTGTCCGTTAACTCTAATAAAGGGAACAGGACAGGTAGGCTTTACCGACTTCTCCACGCCCTGGTGGAGTGAATTCTCAGATGACTTCCCCGTTGCTGCGGGTGAGAGCAAGATAATAACCATGTATTGCTATTCCAATAATTTGCAACCCTATCACAGCCCAAGCACAATTCTGCGCAAAGCCGATCTGACCGAATATGGGGTGGTACGTATGGACAACTTCGGCTGGGGCGACGGCTATGCAACCGCTACGGCCACATCAGACTGGAACTGGGATACATTCGCTTCTAACATCAATGGGTCAAAAGTGGTAATTACGGTCACCAACAACGGTGATAATACAGCCGATGTGCTTTACAATGTAACTTATACTACCGGCGAGACCCACTTCCAGAAGTATGAGGGTTTCACGGTAGACAGCTCTGATCTGAATTGTACGCTTGTATTAGAGGGAGCATACCTTGTACTTGTAAATTAGAAATCAACAAATAAATGATCGTATGAGATGAGCCTGAGAAGCATTTTACACAAGTGAAATGATTTGAATGCGAGTTTCCTGTGATGCTTTGAAAAATTAAAAGTTTTATCATATGAAATACACATTATTATTCCTGTCTGGATTACTGACACTCGCGCCGGCAGCATTTGCTGAAAGTAACAGAAATGCAGGTCAGATGAAATTGATGCAGGCAGGTGAAATTACGGTGAAGGGCAAAGTGATTGACGAAGATGGCGAACCGCTTCCCGGAGCAACGGTTCAACAACCGGGAACAACCAAAGGCACCGTTACGGGGACAGATGGCAGTTTCTCTCTTTCGGTACCTTCCGATGCAACACTGGTTATCTCTTTCGTGGGATCTAAAAGCGTAGAGATTAATGTAGAGGGAAGAACCAATCTGGGTGTGATTGGCATGGTCTCTGACTTACAGGTGCTCGACCAGGTGGTGGTTGTAGGATATGGAACACAACGCAAGGTGGACCTTACCGGTTCAGTGGCCGTGGTCAACACCGATGAGATGAAGAAAGTCTCCCATTCCAATATCTCGACCATGCTTGAAGGGAAAATTGCCGGTGTCCAGATTACTTCAGATGGACAACCGGGTGCCGATCCCACAGTACGTATCCGAGGTATCAGCTCTTTTGGCAGTACCGCTCCCCTTTACGTGGTAGATGGAGTTCCCATGGGAACAACCATTCGTGACTTCTCTCCAAATGATATCGAGACATTGCAGGTATTGAAGGATGCTTCTGCAGCTGCTATTTATGGGTCCCGTGCAGCCAACGGTGTGGTGATCATCACCACCAAGCAGGGTGTCAGAAATAAACCGATGAAGATTGACTACAGTGGTTATATGGGCGTAGACCAGGTGCGAAGTGGTGTGTATGATGTGATGGATGCCAAACAGTATGGTCAATACATCAACATGGCATTCCAGAACAGCAACATGGATGTTCCTGCCGGCTACAATCCTGCAAGTGAAAAATATATCGATCCCGGTGTGGTGAACACCAACTGGTTCAATGAGGCGTTCAAGACAGGTATTCGTCAGAATCACAACATCAACATCTCCGGTGGTGGTGCCAACAACACCTATAACATCGGCCTCGACTATTTCAAACAGGAGGGAACCATGGTGGGAGCCGGTCCTAACTTTGAACGTTACACGGCGCGTATCAACAATACCATGGATGCCAAGTTCGTCAAGCTTCAGACCAACATTGTCTATAGCCACAGCGACCAGGATAATATGGCACTTAGCAATGCCAACGAGTATGTTCAGGGACTCTATGGAGCTCAATATCCAGTAATGGCTTCGGCACTGCTTTTGCCTCCCACCATCAAAGCATATGATGAATCGACCTGGGTGCTCGATGACAAAATCTCGGCTGCATCACAATACAGCTATGACTCTTACGGGTATGGCACCTACTATGATGATGTACATGGCGACCTGCGTGTCACCAATGTGCTGCTCACCAACAGTCTGCTGGAGAGAAATGCAGTGGTCGACCGTGTTGTTGCCTCCGGATCAGCAACGGTTGACCTCATTGACATGGTGGGCCGGGAGAGCAAAAATCACACGTTCGACTATAAACTGAACCTCTCCTACAGCAAGACCTATGCAAAGGATTTCACCTTCGTTCCTGCGTTTATTCAGAGTACAACCAATTACCTCTCAAAGAGCAATGAGAACCTGTCGCAGGGATATCGCAACTACAGCGATGCACTGATGGAAAACCTGTTGACTTACGACGGGAAATTTGGAAGAAATCATCTCAACGTAGTGCTTGGTCAAACCTTCCAACGCGAGCTCTATCATACGTTAACCGGCAAAGGGGTTAACTTGCCTGAACCTTATTACCTGCAGGTAAACAATGCGGAGGAAACATCCGCAACAAGCTTCGAGAGCGAGCACGTGCTGGCCTCCTATATTGGACGTGTAAACTACAATTTCGATGAGAAGTATCTTCTCTCAGCAACAGTCCGCCGTGATGGATCCAGTCGTCTTTCTTCTGAGGATCGCTGGGGCTGGTTCCCATCGGTATCGGCAGGCTGGCGCATGGAACGTGAAAACTTCTTTCCTGTAGATCCCTCTATCATCAACCTGCTGAAGCTTCGCGGAAGCTATGGTGAACTGGGAAACGAGAACATTGGTGAATACCAATACATGGATATCATGGCAAGAGGTAATTACACCTACAGCTTCGGGAATAACAAAGTTACCGGTTCAGCTATTTCAAACTACGTAAATACCGCTATCCGATGGGAGAAGAAGAAAATGCTCGACGTGGGACTCGACCTGGCAATGTTCAACAACAAGCTGGAGTTCAACATCGACTGGTACAAGGCAATCTCGGAAGATCTGCTCTATAGTGTTGCTGTGCCTGCAAATGCGGGTGCTACCAATGCAACGGTAACGATGAACGCTGCGACAATGGAAAACAGCGGACTTGAGTTCCTGGTTACCTACCGCAATCGCCACGATGATTTCAGGTATGATCTCACTGCCAACTTCTCAACCCTCAGCAACAAGGTGACCAAGCTGGGTGTTTCAGGAGAACCGCGTAACGATAGTTACAGCCGCACAGAGGTAGGTCGTGAAGTGGGCTCCTTCTACGGATACGCCTACGAGGGAATCTTCCAGTCGCAGGAGGAGATTGATAACCGTGTGAACGACGAAGGAATGTACATCAATCAGCCAGGGGCACAACCGGGTGATGTGGCTTATGCCGACCTCAATAACGACGGTGAAATCACCAACGAAGACCAGACGTTTCTGGGGAGTGGTATCCCCAAGGTGCATTTTGGCCTGAATGCTCGTCTTGAATGGAAAGGTTTTGACCTCAGCTTGTCGACCTATGGCGCTGCAGGATTCAAGGTGGTCGATTTTGTGGATGTGACGTTACGTAGCTCATACGGCATGCTCAACAAAAGTGTGGATATGTTGAATGCCTGGAGCCCGGACAATATGAACACCGATGTGCCGCGCGTGGCATACAAAACGGCCGGTTCAATCACCAATGACATGTTCAGCAAGCGCTTCCTGCAGGATGCATCCTATCTGAAGATTGCCAACATCACTCTCGGTTATAATTTCCCGGACAAATGGTTTGGCAGTTATCTGAACAATGTGCGTATTTATGCAACATCCCAGAATCTGGCTACATTGAGCAAATACAGGGGATACAACGTGGATTTCGCCGGTGGCACTTTTACACCCGGCTACAACTATTCATCCTATCCGACCCCACGCTCCCTGATGCTTGGTGTGAACTTTTCATTCTAATACTGAAATTTAAATAAGACAATCGTATGAAAAATTTAAATATCATCCTTTTAACATTGATTCTTCTTGGAGGCTTGACAGCCTGCAACGACCAGCTCAATGTGGAGAACCCCAACAATCAGACCACCTACGATTTTGGCGACTCGGAGTCTGAATTGCAGGAGGCCATCATTTCCTGTTACAACCGTATCCGTCTGGAAGGTTCATTTGCCCGTGTGGGCTATACCATGGATGCCGTGCGTGGTGATGAGGTCTGGAACTCCTCTCAACAGTGGTATCTGGAGTATGACAATCTCAACTCACCGGGAACGATTGAGATTGGAGACCAGTGGATCTGGCGTGATTGGTATCATGTGGTGAACCGGACAAATTTTGTGTTGTCGAAAGTGGATGCCGTCGAGATGCCGCAGGAGTCATACAATCAGATTGCCGGACAGGCACTCTTCCTGAGATCCCTGGCTTACTATCACCTCTCTACATATTATCAGACGGTACCCTTGATTACCGACTACGCCTCCTATTCCGATATCAACACCATGTATGCACCCAACAATAGCCAGGAGGAGGTGTTTGACCAGATTGAGATTGACCTGACCTCAGCGATGGAGATGCTTCCCTCACGCGATAAGGGGGGCGAATGGGCACAGGGACGTGCCACAAGCGGTGCTGCTGCCGGATATATGGCCCGGGCATTGATGTTCCGCCATAAATTTTCTGAGGCATACGCCATCCTGAAAGATATCATTGGCGGCAAGTACGGACATTATGCGCTCACTGCCGACTATGGCGATAACTTCAGAGAAGGTTCACCCTACGAGAACAATGCAGAGAGCCTCTTCGAGGTGCAATTCCTGGATTATGGAACAGGAGGTACCGACGAGGAGTGGACACCGGTTAACATTAGTTCGGAAGCCACCCAGGGGCACGCTGTTGAGAGCAACTATGCTTCTCAGGAATTGGGCAGCTGGGGTGACCTGGCCGGCTCACCCTGGTTGTACAACCTGTTTATAAAGGAGAATTCCACCGATGGTCGTCTCGACCCTCGTTTGTACTGGACGCTGGTCACCTTCGAAGAGGAATACAGTACCTATACCAACCAGAAAACGGCTGCCTATCCCAACGGAGACCCTCGCAGCAATGTGGTTTATCAGAATGAAATCACCCAAACACCCTTGTCGAACAATGCCCAGGGTGGTATTTCCATCGCCAAGTTCACCAATGCGAGAAACAACATCTACAGCTCCATTACCAACGGATTGCATTGTGGAGTAAATCTTCGCCTCATGCGTTACAGCGATGTATTGCTGCGCGCTGCCGAGTGTGAGAATGAGATCAACGGTCCCACCCAAACGGCGATCGATTATATCAACCAGGTACGCCGTCGTGTGGCACTACCCGACCTTATTCTTTCAGACTTCCCCTCTGCTGATGCTCTTTTCGAACAGATCGCAAACGTGGAACGGCCCAAGGAGTTTGGGTGCGAGAACGGACGTGGTATCGACTTGCTTCGCTGGGGATTCTTCTACGATCAGGGGCGTCTGAATCAGTTGGTAGAACATGGTTATTACAAGCGTGACGGAACAGCTTCAACCGAAGAGCTCACAGCCGAAACCGCTGACGATTCATCGTTCAATTATTACTACAAGGGACATGAATATTTTCCCATCTATCAATCCACGCTGAACGATAACCCAAACCTTGTTGGAAACTCTGCAAACAAGAACGAAGATAACGGACCTGTGTTCAAGGAGAAATACAATATTCGTCCTGTTGTACAATAGGAATTAATTGCTTAATTTAGAGACTTCCTTATTGACTTCACTTCTGCATGTTGATAAGGAAGTTTCCAGCTTTAAAAATTAGAGAAATGAAACGCAAGTATCTGTTGTTTTTATATATGAGCATAACCGCACTGCTGCTGGCAGGGTGCAGCAAGGAGGATGGAATTGAACCCGGTGGGGAGGAGCCGGAGCCGGAGCCCGGGAATGGAACCGGATGGACCATCCCCACCTATGCCGACGATTATTCGGCGATAGCCTCCTGGTCGAAACGAAGCCAATGGAATCTTGCCAACGTGCATGACCCGTCGGTAGCGTATTACAACGGATATTACTACATGTACGGCACCGATGCTTCGTATGGAAACGAGCATGAGGGGCACGGCCATTTTCAGGGCAAGCGTTCAACCGATCTGGTCAACTGGGACTGGGTGGGGGGACCCTTTTATGATGCCCCCACATGGGTGGCCGACTCGCTCAATGCCATCCGGACACGTATGGGACTCGATCCCATTGCTAAAGAGCAGATCAATTATGGCTATTGGGCACCGGTGGTACGCCGGGTCAACGTGGGGGGACAAGAGATCCTGCGCATGTACTACAGCATCATCATCGACAACTACATCAAAACGGGAAAAGTCAACACGTCGGCCAACTTCGATGGCAGCTGGACTGAGCGTGCCTTTATCGGTATGTGTGAGTCGACCGATCCTGCCGGTGCCGCGTGGACAGATAAAGGTTTCGTAACCACCTCCTCATCTGATCGGGGACTGAACTACAGTCGCACCAGCCTCTCCAGTTGGGATGCCTACTTCTACTATAACGCCATCGACCCTACCTATATCGTGACACCCGAAGGGAAACATTTTCTGATATATGGATCGTGGCACAGTGGTTTTGCATTACTGGAAGTAAATGCCACCACAGGCAAGCCCATTAACGAACTCGGTGAACCTTACGCTGATAGTGCATCTGAGCTGACAGCACGTTATGGCATCAGAATCGGTACGCGCAGAGATGAGTCCCGTTGGCAGGGCAGCGAAGCCCCCGAGATCATTTACAAGGATGGTTACTATTATCTGTTTCTGGCTTACGACGGGCTCGATGTACCCTACAATACACGGGTGGTGAGAAGTCAAGACATCGAAGGCCCCTACCTCGATATCACCGGGCGCAACTTCACCAACGGACGCGGTGACACCTACCCGATCGTAACCCACCCTTACAAATTCAATCTCAGCCCGGGATGGGTAGGCATTTCTCACTGCGCTCTCTTCAAAAAGGAAAACAGCAACGAATGGTTCTACATGTCACAGGGGCGACTGCCAGCCAATGTGGGGGGTAATCCCTATTCCAATGCCATTATGATGGGGCATGTCCGTCGCATCGTATGGTGTCCTGCCTCTCCCGGCGAACCCGATAACCTCTGGCCCATCGCACTGCCTCAGCGATATGCTGCCGTACCCGATTATGGGGTCATCACCAAAGACTCGCTGGTGGGAACCTGGGAACATGTTAAACTGGAGTACAAGTACGGACAACAAAACAGTGCCACTGCTTTGACCCTCCATGCCAACGGCACCCTGTCGGGAGCACTCACAGGCAGTTGGAGTTACAATCAGGCAAAAAAACAACTCACCCTGGGCAATGTAATTGTCTGCGTGGAGAGGGAGGTGGACTGGGAGGCTACCCCGCGCCGCGTTACGATGGTGTATGCCGGCACTGAAAAGAATCTGAATGCTACCTACTGGGGTAAAAAAAAGAAATAAAGATATTATAACGAAGGGCTTATCTGCCTAATGCTTCCATCCTCATTGAATGTCAGCTTATCGATGCAGACTTCCCGGTGATAGCCTGGTCCGTTGTGGATTGAATGCTTATTGATGCGGTGGTACACGATATACCATTCATCTTTCCCGGGTATCTGCAGGATGGAATTATGTCCTGTTCCATATATTTCTCTTGCTTCATCTTTCATGATGACGATGTTATCTGCAGGTATCTGCAGTGGTCCTATTGGTGAGGAAGCAGTTGCGTAACGCACTTTGTAGTTGGGGCTTCCGGTATCATCTTCCGACCAGAGGAAATAATAAAGTCCGTTCCGGTAAAAGACATTGACTCCTTCCCTGAAGGTGCCATCGGGTGTCATTGTTTTCACGGTTTCTCTTTTGACGGAAACCATGTCTTTGTGCAGCTCCGCTCCTGCCATATATCCATTGCCCCAGTAGATGTAATTCTTCTTGCTCACAGGATCAAAAAACAGGTCGGGATCAATTTCCTGTCCTCCTTTCACTCCTTCAGGCTTAAAGTCGATGAGCGGCTTTCCCGAATCGACAAACGGACCGGTGGGATCATCAGCTACTGCTACTCCAATCTTCTTGGGTTCTCCTTCCCGGCCTCCGCTGAAATAATAGTAGTATTTATACTTGTTCCTGCCTGTCTTTTTCTCGATGATGGTCGGTGCCCAGGCATTGCCATCGGCCCACGATACATCTTTCAGGTCCAGTATCACCCCTTCGTCTTTCCACTCTTTCCGATCGTCTGAAGAGAATGTTTTGAAATAGTAGCCCCCCCATCCCGGGAACCCATCACTGGTAGGGTAGATATAATACTTACCTGTTTTTTCAGCATAGAGCACATCAGGATCGGCATAATAGCCTGTCAGCACCGGATTAAGAGCAACAGGCATCTCTATCCCATCGGGTACACCCCATTTGCCGGTGATGGCTTCCAGTTCTTTTTTCGTTACTGGAATCACACTTCCGTGGCGGGGCTTGAAATCCATGCTGATCTCATGATCAATCACCCTGAATTGATCAAGGTCGATGCTTTCACAGAACTGATACTCACCCCTCCCATATACATCATACATTAGGATATACTTGTTCTGATTGGTCAGTTTAAAAAGAGAGGATCCTTCCACGGCATGGCTCGTTTGTTGTTTGTAATCTGATTGTTCAATCCAGCAACCCGACGTGAGATTGTCGGTCATTGCTTTTCGGATGCCATTTCCATGACCTTCGGTTTTATAAAACATATGGAATATTCCATTCTTATAGACGATATCGCCGTCGATACATGATTTCTTGTTTTTCGGAAAGAATAGCTGCCGTGGTGCCCCCTCCAGATCGGTGAAATCCTCATTGGTATAGGCATAGTAGATAATGTCGGGACCGTCGCCGTACTTCATCGACCAATAGATCATGTATTTACCAGCATCAGGGTCGTAGATGGTTTGTGGAGCCCATACCCGCTTCAGTTCTTCCTGTCCCGGGTATTTTTTCTGAATGTTGATAGCCGACGATGTCCAGTTGACCAGATCTTTCGATTTCAGCAGAACCATACCCCGGTTGGAGTCCCATCCTTTCGAGGAGGTCATGTCCGTCACTACCATATAAAAGGTCTTTCCATCCTGGGCCCTTAAAATATGCGGATCCCTGACACCTCCGGTTTCACTGATTTTTTTCGAATCAATCACCGGCCTATCGTTATTAAGGGCGCGGTAGTTGTACCCATCAGGACTTACTGCGAAGCAAATCTGTTCACCTTCCACATTATTCCCATGGAAATAGGTGAAAAGATAGGCCACATAATCTTTCTCAGTAATGTTAGATGCATAACCCTCATCAGCTCTCGCTCCTGTAAAGGTTGTAGCAAGTAAGGTAATAAGAGAAATAACATACAATCGATTCTTCATATCATTCTAGCTTGGTTGGTTTTCATTTCAAAAAACTGTCTCTGTGCATGACAATCGGTTATTCAGCCAACAATATAACTTCAGCAGGCTCCAGCCAGGGAGAGGTGAAGTTGATCTTTATTTCCCCCTCTTCACCGGTGGCCTGAACGTATGCAAGTATACGTCCGTGGAAGACCCGATGCCGGTTATCGGTATAGTCGCTCATGTCACTGTTGTTGCTTGCCTCCAGGCCGAGAAGTTTTGCAGGACCAGAGACCCTGCAGGTAACTTCGTTATCTGCCAGCCTGACCGGGATGCCATTTTCATCCACTACCTGCACCACGACATGGGCCAGTCCGTTCTCTTTGTCGATCTGCTTTTCGGTCTGAACAACCTTTAGGGCATGAGGACGATGGGAGCTATGTATGGTATAACCCGATACGATGTTGTTCTCTTTATCGAGACCCACCACTTCCAGTTTACCCGCCTTGTAAGGGATATCCCAGAAAATAATTCCTGTCTGGTCGTCATACTCTTGTGTCTCGCCAACTACCGTGCCGTTCAGCAATAGTTTTGCTTTTTCTGCATTGGAGTAGCAAACTACCCGGATCGACTGACCCTCCCGGTAGTTCCAGATTGGCCATGCATCCATCGAAGGTACCCGTTCCACATAGTTGGATTGGTTCCCTGTTTCTGTTTGCGACAATACGTCTCCCGACTGGCTGCGTGCTCCTCGGCCCGGGGTGGGGTAGGTTCCCATGTAGGCCATCGGCTTATCCGACCATAACGACTGCCGGAAGTATCCTCTCGGCTTGATAAATCCTCCGAAGTCGAGCAGGCCCGAATAAAAACCTCTGGTAGGCCATCGGCCCGATTCACCGAGATAATCAATACCGGTCCAGAGGAATTGTCCGAAGACATGTTCCTTGTCGCGTGTGGCCTTCCATGCAGCCATGTCATGCCGGTTTTCACTGCCGTAGATCACCCTGTTGGGGTATTTCTCGTGATCACTGTCGTACTTGTCTTCGGTGTAATTATAACCGGCGATATCCAATGCACCCGGGTATGCTGTTTCGTTCGACATGGCTACTCCAGCCAGACCTGCAGTCACGGGGCGTGTTGAGTCGTATGTTTTCACCACTTTTACCAGTCGTTTAGCGATGTCGCCCAGCTCCATCGCATCGGGAGCGTCGGGGTTGTATCCGCCATAAGAAGCCTGTGTAAATCCTGCTTTTTCCCCACCCAGTACAGGATGAGAATAGGGATCGTTGGGGTAATCCACCTCATTTCCTATGCTCCATGCGAAGACTGAGACATGATTGCGGTCGCGACGCACCAGGTCGGCCAGGTCAATCTCGCTCCACTCCTTGAATATATCGTATGATCCCTGGAAACCGGGAGTACCCACGTTCCAGCCTTCCAGCCATTTGCGTTTTGGGAAAACCCATTCGTCATACATTTCATTGAGAACCAGCATACCCATCTCATCGCACAGGTCATACAAATCAGTTGCCTGTGGGTTGTGACTTGTACGGATGGCATTTACGCCTATCTCCTTCAGTGTTTGCAGGCGTCTTCTCCATACATCGCGGGGAACAGCTGCTCCCAGTACGCCTGCATCGTGGTGGATACAGACTCCTTTCACTTTCATCCATTCACCGTTCAGTGCAAACCCTTTGTCTGGGTCGAAGGTGTAAGAACGAAAACCCGTTCGGGTGGAGGTCTGATCTACTATCTCTTTACCTTTCAATACAGTCGTTTTCAGTTCATACAGATATGGGGTGGTGAGAGACCATAATGTCGGTTTATTCACCTTCAAAGTGGTTTTCAGTTTATTCTCACTACCCGGTTTCGTAACCAGCTTCTTTGCATCTTTTGCAATCAGTTTTCCTTCCGGAGTGTACAATTCATTCAAAATAGTTAACGAGGTATGGGTCTCTTCTTCGTTGAGAATATCAACTTCCACGTTGAGCCTGTAGCCGTTTTTCACCTCTTCGGGATGGGCATATACACCCCATTGGGCAATGTGTACCGGGTTGGCATAAACCACCCACACATCACGGTAGATTCCCGAGCCTGTATACCAGCGTGAATCGGCCGACTGGCTGTGATCCACACGTACGGCAATCACATTCTCTTCTCCATATTTGATATAAGGAGTAGCATCAAACATAAAAGAGATATATCCACTGGGCCTTTTTCCCAGCGACTCCCCATTCAGGAACACTTCGCTGCGGTTGTAGATGCCTTCAAAATAGAGATATACCTTCTCTCCCTCCTTTGCTGCGGGGACATTGATCGTCTTGCGATACCAGCCAATCCCACCCGGCAGGTATCCGGTACAGCTGGCCAGTGTAGGGCTCAACTGACCTTTTACACTCCAGTCGTGCGGTAGCGATACCGATCGCCATCTTGTGTCATTCAGCGTGACAGACTGTCCGTCCGGAACATCATTCAGGAGAAATTTCCAGTTGTCGTTGATCTTTTCCGGGCTTCCGAAAGATACCTGTGCCCGAAGCGACGGGGCTACAAACATGACGAGTAAAATGACTATTGACAGCTTTCTTTTTCGCATATGATTATTTTTTGAAGTTGTAAATGTATGATTGATACAAATTTTCCGGGTCCTGTTACATCCGCATCGGCTGCGATGAATTGGCAGCATCGAGACCCTGGGTTTGTAACGGTTATCTTTGCAAAGATATATTTTATTCTTCTTTCTCAGGTTGCTGAAATCATGCAAAGAAGGGTATGCAATCATGCAAAGTATGATTTAGTGTTTGCAGATTATTCCATTTATCCTGCTTACTATAAAAAAACTCATTGACAGGAAAGGCCAAATTTAGTTTGTCTGTTCCGGAATACCCTAAAAATTAAATTGGACAAACCTAACCTGGACAAGCCAGAACCAAACAGGTCTTTCAAAGTTGGATGAAAATATTTCTGTCTGTAACGCTTGTCAATAAAGGGTTACAGAAGATCATCAAAAATATTATGCCAAAAAACACATCAATTTAAAAGATAAGGTACTAATTTGTTTTTCTGATAGACGCGTACGTAATCTATCTCATAACTCAAAGGGAATGCCGAATCGTCGGGTGTGCCGCCGTGCTGTCCGCCGATGGCGAGGTTGAGCAACAGATAGTGCGGTTGCCGGAAGGGATTTTTGAAATTACCGAGTGAACCGTTGATGGTCTCACTCAGCAGTGTTTCATTCAGCAGTTCCCCGTCGAGATAGAGGCGGATGGCTCCTTCATCCCAGTCCATACACCAGACATGGAATTTATCCGCCCAATGCGGATCCTTGTCGGTGAAATGGGTAAAGGGAGTAACGGAGCTGTCCCATTTGGCGTTAAATCGCTGGTTTGTTCCCCATGCGGTATTGGCCAGGATATGCGGAACATTGTTGATCCGGTAGTACTCCATGAGGTCTATCTCGCCGTTGGAGGGCCATTCCATATCTCTGCCCAGTGTCCATATGGCAGGCCAGGAACCTCCGGCAGTAGGTATCTTTGCTCGTATTTCGAAACGCCCGTATTGGAACTCCTTTTTACCCTGGGTTTTGATAGATGATGAGGTGTATTCGATTTGTGCTTTTTTTTTTCTCCAGTCGCTGCTTCCCGGCTCATGGAGCGGATTGTCGCGTTGCTCTCTGCGTGCCGTAATGGTCAACACCCCGTTACCGCATGCAGCGTTGTCTTCCTGATACCATTGCAACTCATTGTTGCGTACAAAACCCTCTTCAAATGACCAAACGTTGCTGTCCGGTGATCCGTCTGTATTAAATTCATCGCTCCATACTAAATTATACCCGTCATATACCTCAGGTCCTTTCCTGTCAGGTTGCAGTTTGTCAAAAATATCCAGCGACCAGTTATCCATCCATTTAAGCAGCGGATAACCATTTTCAAACAGGACAGGGAGCCATATGTATCGGCTGTCACCCAAATTGTCGGGTCTCCATCGGTCGGCCATAAAGATATACGCATCTTTTTTTCCTGCTACCGGAAGAATATATGTCCCCTGTGACGCAAAGGTGCGATGGGCCCCTCTTCCTCTTGCCGGGTTGGGTATAATTGTCCATTCGCCCATGATGTTGTCTGCCACCAGTAGTCGTGCTGCGTTAGGTTCCCATCCTGTGCATCCCGATGTGATCATGAAATAGCGGCCATCTTTTTTGAATATTGCCGGTGCTTCGTTGTGTCCGCCCGGCGCAACGCGAATGTAACGGCCTGTATGGTTTAAATAATCATCCGTCAATTCGGCAATATGCAATGTCAGATTCTCTTCTGAAGCATAAATGTGGTACGCTTTTTTGTCGTCATCTACAAAAAGAGTCATATCGCGCGACATCTGCCCTTTCCGGAAATCGTGACGGACAAATATACCTTTCTCTATTTCCTTTCTCCACTCCGGAGTCCACCATTCCGGGAAATCACTTAATTTGACAGACGATTGCTGTTCTTCCTTTGTCATGTTCACGGGCCAGTGTCCTGCATTTACTCTGGAAGATTTAATATAGGTAAAAGTACCTGCGGGAGAATCACTGGTTGCCACGCCAAACTGTGCAGCAGCATATCCCTGCCCTTTCAGCTCAAGGTGGAAGTACATGACAAATTGACCGGTCAATTCATTGTATATTACTTTGGGTCGCTCTATGATACAGCCCTTTACGATAGGGCTGTTTTTGTCTTCTGATAATGCCAGCACAATACCTTCGTTTTTCCAGTTGTAGAGATCCCGCGATGTGTAGCACATCACGCCTTCTTCCGTGATATACCCTTTATTGGGACGATGTTCACCGTACCAGTACCAGGTACCGTCATGGTAGAGGATACCACCGCCATGAGCATTGATATGTTTGCCCTGGTCGTCTCTCCATATTGCACCGGGTGTAAAAGAGGTTTTTGATTGGGCATATTTTACCATCTCCGATGCCGCGAGTAAAAAAGCTCCAACGCCAAAGTCTGCGGTAGTCTGCGGGCCTACATTTTTATGCTGATTGGCTCTCTCGCCGACAGGTTGCACATACCCAACTTTTCCATCGTCCTGCAGAGCGATTGTGGTAAGATATTTCCATCCGCTTTCTACGACAAGAGAGAATTCTTTTTCTTCGAGAAGGCCGTTATTGATTCCCCATAAGAAGCCGTAAATAAAGAATGCGGTACCGCTGGTCTCGTATCCCGGAGCATGTTGAACATCCAGTATGCTTCTGGACCAGTATCCTTCTTCCTGCTGTGATGCTTTTAAGGTTACGGCCATCGATTGAAACATTTTCACATATTCATCGCGTTGCGGATTGTTCTCCGGCAGGTCCTGCAATACTTTGGCTAATCCGGCAAACACCCATCCGTTTCCGCGTGCCCAGAAATCTTTCTTCCCGTTCACAGTATGATGCTTCGGATAGATATATTTGGCATCTCTGTAAAACAGACCTGCCTCATCATCGTACATCAGCTCTTTCGCATACCTGAAATAGTCATATAATTTGCTCGGATAAAGTTCATTTTCTGTGATCTTGTACAACTTTGTCATCACCGGCATCACCATATAAAGACCGTCGGCCCACCACCAGTAGTCGTTCCGGGGTGTGCTCATCTGATACTCCATCACCTCTTTCGCGCGGGCAATCTTGTGATCCTCCGGATTTACATTGTACAGATCGGCATATACCTGAAAACAGGTTTGCCAGTCGCCAAAGAGCACATACTCATCCGTTTCTCCGTAAGAATATTTCCACTGACTGCGATCGTCAGATTTGGCCCCTTTCCACTCGTTATGCCTTGCCCACGCTTCAGAAAAATCAAGATATCGTTTATCCCTGGTTACTTCATACGCGGCCATATTTCCGGTATGATAGGCAGCATGATGCCAGAAGGCATTGCCATGTTCAGGATGAGTGGATTGCCAGTAATCGTTTACTTTGGTAATGATATCGATTATTTCAGTCTTATTGACAGTTTCCTCAGACTGGTTATCGTTTATATTCTCCCGTGCAGATACAGACTTACACGAGTTACTTATTATAAAGACTACACATAAAAGAGTTAAAATGTTTTTTTTACGCATAATATTAATGTTATTCTCTTGCTTATTCTCAAGCAAAGAGAATGATAATCTCTTCTGTTTCAATTTTGAGAAGAACAAGAGAGAGTTCAGAAGAGTTGATCTGAACTCTCTCAATTTTTAGTTATTACTTATTTCTATTATTGAGTCCACTTGAATAAGTCTTTTTTGTTGGAAATAAGCAAAAAATCAACTTAATAATCAGTTATTTACAAGATGCTTTTCTCTCATTTTGGACTTTTTAAAGCAGGCTCATTATTATAATTAATTATATCCCGGATTCTGTTCCAAAGAGGCACCGTTATTTAACTGGATTTCCGTCAGAGGAATAGGAAGCAGCACGTTAAAATCCTGGAAACCGGTTATCACTTTATTATCCGGCGCCTGAGGCGTTTTGTCTCCATTTAATGCGATACGCTCTTTCAGTGTATTGGTACGCATTAAAGTCATTCTGCGATTCTCCTCTGCAATCAGCTCCCGAACACGTTCGTCGAGGATAAAATTGATGTTTATATGAGCAGCTGTAACCTTTCCGGCATCAGCGTTTCCGGAAGAGATACGATAACTTTTAAAGGCGCGGTTCCGCAGCACATTGATATCGTCTGCCGCACCCTGATTGTTTCCCTGTCGGAAACGGGCTTCCGCACGCAATAAGTAGGTTTCTCCCAGGCGCATTAACGGCCAGTCTTTCACCAGGGCATATCCGAAATCATCCGTAGGATCATACCCTCCCCATTTTGTCGGATGAGGATAGTTTACAGCCAAAGAGTCGCTTTTTGTTGGAATAACGGGATCACCGGTTCGTACGGTCACATTTCGTACCCCTTGGTTCAACCCTGTTCTGAAACCATTCTCATCAATACCAAAAGTATCTTCATAACCTGGGCGGTTATAATAGAGTTGGCGTCGGATGTTATAGTTGGAATTTCTGATATCACCATTTTCAAACAAGCCGTATTTCACAAAGTTACTCAGACGTAAACGTCCGTTGCCTCGTCCGCCGAGGGAGTCGGCATTTATCATACCTGCATATTTATGAAAGGCCGGAACCCAATTACGACGTTGTTGGGGATTATCAATCGTTCCGCCGTTCACATTACGATTATATTCCATCTGGAAAATCCAAATACCTTCGGTATTTCCCTGAGAACGGCGTTGGTTGCCCCAACGGAACATATCGGAATAATAATCGCCGCCTTCCGTTAGGAACTTACCGTAACGTTCTTCAATGAGTTTATAGTGTCCTTCGGTGATGATAGGTGTTACCGCATCTTCTGCCTTTTTGAAATATGAAGGATCACGCATCCCGATACGCAGGTAAGCTTCCCCGGCAAGCTGACGTGCTATGTCTTTATTGATACGGCTTTCAGTACGTGCTTGTCCTACTGCCGGCAGATTGGCGATAGCATAGGTAAGGTCGCTATCAATCAATTCGTCGATCTTTGCTATTTCTTCCCGCACATAATCGGTTTTGGGTACAGTGGTGGATTCGGTTACCAGAGGCACTTTCCCCCACAAGGTTACCAGCATATTGTAAGCATATGCGCGAAAGAACATCGCTTCACCCTTTTCTGCGGGATTTCCTTCCTCTCCCAATGCTGTGATAATCTGGTTAGAACTGTTAATAATCTCATACAGCCTTTCCCATAGAAAGCTAACTCCGGCATTTTCAGCATTTAATTCCTGATAACGATAAAAAGGGACTTCCACACCCTGTGTATCTCCCGGTGAGCCAATATCGGTGCCCACCTGCCAACATCCTACAAAACCCTGATTGCCCGACCAACCCCAGATGGCCGCAAACTGACGGTGCAAACCGTTCAGCTTCGCATTCGTATCACTTACTTCCGGACCGTAATTGGAAAACATTTTTTCATCCAGAAAACTGTCGCTGCACGAAGATGCTCCCCAAACCAGAGAAAATGCAGCACATACGATTAAAAATATATGTTTAATCTTCATTGTTTCACTTTTTTAAAATGTTATATTTAAACCGAATACAAAACTTTTTGTTGCAGGGTAATTACTGCTGTCATATACCGTTTCGCCTCGAGTACCATCCCACGAGCTATAGCCACGACTGATCTGGCGCGATTCCGGATCCCATCCGATCCAATCGGTGAAGGTAAAGAGATTACGCCCGCTCACATACAACATCAATGCTTCCAATCCTGCTTTACGAATCGTATTTTGAGGAATGTTATAACTCAATGTTACATCTTTAATTCGCGTGAAACTTGCATTACTTGGAAAACCATAACCATGTTTGTTTGAGTTCTTACGCAGTGAACGCCATTCGTTACTTTTGTTTTTCGGTGTCCAATACCCTATTTCGGTAGCAGTATTACGACGCCCCATTTCATCACCGGCAATACCGATCAATGTATTATTTCTCTTCACGCCTTGTACAGTCTGCAAAAATACACTAAAGGAGAAATCTCTGTAAGTGAATGTATTTGTCAGACCTCCTATCCATTTAGGAGTTGTTTGCCCTTGTACGGTACGGTCATAATCATTAATCTTTCCGTCAGGTACACCGTCGGGGCCACCAATGTCCGCCAGTTTTATATCACCTGCCTCCGCGATAGGATCCCAGTCCTCATGTAGTCCGGCAGCTATTTCATCTTCCTGCCAGATTCCGACTTTGGTATAGTCGTAAATAACTCCGATAGGATAGCCGATAAACCATCGGTTCCCCAGATCATCTTTTTTGTCACCGTAAAGATCTTTGATCTCATTTTTATTCCAAGAGAATACCAGTGATGAATTCCAGGAGAAATCCCGTGTTGAAATGTTTCGTGAATTGATGGTCACTTCAACACCTGTATTTGCTGTTTCCCCCATATTGGTATAAACCGAGTTGTATCCGGAGATCTTCGGCAGGTTTCGTTTGAGTAACAGGTCATTGGTGGTGGAAAAATACATGTCTACGTTGCCGTCGATGCGATTATTCCACAATCCGAAATCCAGGCCGACATTGAATGTGCGAGTTGTCTCCCAGGTCAGCTCATTATTACCCATATTTTCATTGGGCCACAGAGCTGCATTGCTGCCCCCGTTCATGGCCAGCATACCGCTTTCCAGTTTCACGCGCGATTGATATACTCCAATCGCCTCATTACCCGCTTTACCATAAGAAAGCCTTAATTTCAACGTATTTAAATAGTTGTTAGCCTGTTCCATGAAGTTCTCTCGTGCTATGTTCCATCCCAGGGCAACAGAGGGGAATACACCGTATTTGTTGTCGTCCCCGAATACTGAAGAACCGTCGCGGCGCACGGTAAAAGTAAACAAATACCGGCTATCGTACGAGTAATTAAGACGTCCCATTTGTGAGATGGTGGAATAAAGGTCGGTGTAAGAGGCTACTTTTTGTGTTTCGGCACTTCCTATGTTATGCCATCCAAGATCATCGGTCATGAATTTCTCAGCTTCAGATTTAGCATTCTGGTATTTTTTACGTGAAGCTGCATATAGTCCTGTAAGATCGAGATGATGTGATCCAAAATCGCGCGCATAAGTGATGATGTTCTCAAGAGTATAACTTTGCGTTTCTTCATTCAAAATTTTGGCATAGCCACTGTTTCTGTTTACTGTTTTACCCTCGTACTCATTCGTTCGTTTAGGCATGTAAGCATATCCGCCGTTAAATTTATACTTCAAGCCTTGCAATGAATTCCATATTTTCCCAAAATCCATTTCGGCATATCCGTTAATATTCATATTGAACTGCCTGCGTTCGGGATTTGTTGTCGTCCACATCAGAGGGTTCGTGAACAGCGTTTCACTGTACATCGGGTGAATGGTATAGCTTCCGTTTTCATTGTACATCTTGGCATAGGGACTCATCGCCTCAGCCATAAGAAAATTGGCGCGCCCTCCATCACGATTGTGAGAAACAAGATATGTGTTGGTTCCTACCGTCAGGTAATCGGTTACGTTCATATCTATATTGGTACGTACGGAATACCGTTTATAGTTAAACCCTTTCACAATCCCTTTTTGATCCGTATAATCGGCCGATACGTAGTATTTTACATTTTCAGCTCCGCCCGATACATTTATATTATGATTCTGAATAATACCGGTCTGTGTAACGGCGTCAATCCAGTCGTTCGTCACACCGTTTTTGTAATTCTCCGATTCGTATTCATTCTTCACAAATCCGTCATAGAGTGTTTCACCGGGATTCTGCACTACATAATCTTTGTATCGCTGAAGGATTTGCACTCCGTCGCCAAATTGCAATCTGTTCGTAAAATCTTCGATTCCCAGATAGCCGTTATACCGGATTGTCGGTTTTCCTGTGGATCCTCTCTTGGTAGTGATAAGGATAACTCCGTTTGCACCGTTTGTTCCGTAAATAGCTGTAGCAGAGGCATCTTTAAGGATTTCCATGGATTCGATGTCATTCGGATTAATATCGTTCAATGTCCCTCCCGATTTACTGATAGGTACACCATCTACTACTACATAAGGACCGGAAGAAGCATTGATAGAGTTTTTTCCACGTATATACGCGTCGGGGGCATCACCCGGTATAGATGAGGTTTGTGTAATAGTGACTCCTGCAGCTGCTCCCTGTACAGCCTGCAACACATTTGTGACAGGGAGTTTCTCTAGTCGATCTTTCGAAACAGATGTTACAGAACCTGTAATATCAGACTTCTTCTGTACCCCATATCCTACTACCACCAACTCTTCAAGGGTTTTGGTTTCTTCCTCAAGGATAATCGTCAATGGTCGGTCTGTTGCAGTTACTTCCTGCGTTATATAACCAATATAGCTGATCTGAAGGATAGCCCCTTGCGAAACGTTCATGGTGAAATTGCCGTCTACATCGGTAACGGTTCCGTTGGTTGTGCCTTTCTCCAGTATACTTGCACCAACAACAGCTTCACCACTCACGTCGGATACGTTGCCCGTGACCCTGTTTTGTGCAAACGCCGCCATGCTGCATAAACACAAGGCGACACATGCGATAAATGTTTTTAATTTGTACATAGATTAATTAATAATTTAAAATGATATTCTATTAGATTTTGGGATTTCTTTAGCATAAATAAATTTCTATCTTCCTCTTCTTGAGCGATTCAGGTTTTTATTCATAGGCAGTATTTATTTAATTGGATTGTCTCTGTAATCATTTTTCATTGGTAACCTCGGGAATTTTTTTTGTTTTCATAGGCAATATTTATTTCTACCGGGTGTTCCAGAGAAAACCCGGTAGAAAAAATCATATGATTAATTCCCGTACACATAAACCTCTGCCACATTGGTGAACGGATCTCTGTTGCTGTCAGGAAGATAGATCTTCATATACCTGCCACTGCTTCCCGGAGTCACATCAACTCTCAATTTATCACCGGTGGTGTATTGACCTTCACCAGCCAGCACCCATTCAAGTGATTCGGGATCGGGATCATTACTTAAAAAGATCTGAACAGTTTTGGTATCCGTGCTGTTCTTCCTTCTGTAAACCTCCATAAAGGCGATTGTCTTGGTGCTTTGCATATCGATAATTGCCCAGTGAGGTAACGGTATATTTGGTCCCCACTGAGAATGCCAGTAGTTGTTCAGATTATTATCAATAATGGTATGCATTCCACCGCCATCACTTGCCTTCTCATCAGAAACCTGTAACACCTCCCACTCATCCTTGTTGTACTGATAGATAGATGGGAACGGGTCGGGATGTTTCACCCATTCCGTATAAAATGTATCGATTGCCTGTTCTTCGGGAATATAAAGTGATCTATGCTCAAATTCGCTTCCGGCTTTTACATCAACTGCTATGTTATACTTTCCGGCCTCCATAAAGGCGATACCAGTACTTCCATCACTTTTCATAATATACCTGATCTCATTTCCTATCAAGCCCTCGGCGGCCGTAAACCATTCAATCATACCCTCCTTATCGGTGAGACTGATTGATTTGATGCGTCTCGGTATTAAAGTTGATAGATAGATATCACTGTAGGAAGAGCCGAAGTTTGTAATAGTCAGGGAACGATGTCCGAAGTTATCGATTGAATAGACATCAAATGTATAGGATTTTTCGGGCAGGTTGTCTATAATCACATCAATGCTGTCCATTTCATTAT
The DNA here is from genome assembly GCA_001768325.1 of Bacteroidetes bacterium GWC2_46_850. Classification (GTDB taxonomy): domain Bacteria; phylum Bacteroidota; class Bacteroidia; order Bacteroidales; family Dysgonomonadaceae; genus Proteiniphilum. The sequence goes on from MENQ01000001.1 coordinate 197,855, forward strand.
TGAATGTAACAGGAATGGAGATAGAGTCCAAACCGCTGTTCCAACGCACAATCAGTTTATCAATATTCACTCCGTTGTAAACCCATCCCTTGAACATAACCCGGTTTCTTCCGGCAATAAAGGCGACAGAGTCTGGTTTAGGAGCATAAATAATCTCTCCTCCCTCAAGATATTCCTGGTGAATATCCATAAAATCTTCACATGATTCTATGGAAATAAGGAAAAGAAAAAATGCCAGTATTTTAACTATAATTTTCATTATTATTCCTTTTTTAAATTATTATTCATTTACAACCTCTCCATAAATGTCCACTTCTGCCGGATGAGTGAATGTAGTACCCTCCCAGGTATTGTGAATAACAATACGTATATAACGCAGAGGCTCCTGATTCAACTCAAACACAAATTCATGTCCCTCTTCTGCTGCTGCCATATCTTCATCGGTTACAGTACCGGTGGGAGACCCTGAAGGCTTGATCACTTCTGAATCCATAATTTTTATCCACTCACTCCAGTCACCGTTTTGCGATGGTTTATTTACTGAACCGTATATACTTATTTTTTTGGGATTACCCCAGTTATAGAAAGTATTTGAAAATTTTCTTTGGAATAAAACTACACGGCTGATTTTGGCTATTTCACCCAAATCGATGGTAAAAGGTGCCGGAAGCGATGAGTTGGGTGAATGGCCAAAATTATCATAATCATCATCAATCAGATGGCTGTCAACACCTTCCCAGTTGGTGAAATTGGCATCATTTCCCAATTTCATGATAGTCATCTTTGTCTTATCCAGCTTCTCTTCAAACATTGGTATAATGGTGCCCTCAGAGGGGTAGATGGTATCCGTCGAATTGTTCCAGTAATCCCGTATTATAGTTGCAAATAATCTTGGCGAAGGCTCATACCCTCTTAAACTGTAGCGGCTCGTATCAGCCTCTGAGGTGATTATTCTCATGGTCTGCATCCGCCCAAGTGAATCCTGTGTCAGGAACTCAAAATTCAATGGTGCCTTTTCTTCATTAATCCAGTTAAATTGAGCACCTCCGAAGTCACTGATAATACGAACCGTTTTGGATACCTTGGACAATGGCGATTCCAAAGGAGTAAAGGAAACGCTTACCGGATCGGATAGTTCTTCAGCCCTGTTAAAGGTGTAGATTTTTACTTCGTGACTCATTGTATCGTTGAATCCAAGCACCTCCAGCTTGTTCTCGTAGAATGACGCCATCGCTTCGTAAGACGCTCCGTTAGATAATGTATATTTTCCCTTTACTCCCAGAATATCCTCCACATTGGGAATGCGGTAATAGATAACGGCACCTCCAGGCACTACCTCCACTTGTACATCTGTCACTTTTTGCGGTTTTCCCTTACTCTCGGTAATGGGCAGCAATTGTTTCTCTTCACAGGAGAGTGAAAACAGAAACAGGAGTGTCATAAGCAATAAACTATAATTTCTCATAATCTTCAATATTAATTCTTTTTTACCAACCGGGATTCTGTTTCAGTTGCGGATTCCTTGTCAAATCACTCTCAGGTATGGGTGCGAAATAATCCCTGTAGGTGAATTTTTGCTGGTATATGGTGGTCACTGTATAATAATCCTGCAATCCAGTTGCGTTTACGTTCCAACCCTGAATAGGTCTGTTTTGTTCTTTAAGCGCTGTTTTCCAACGGTGACTGTCCCAATAGTATACTCCCTCACAAGCAAGCTCAATCTTACGTTCGCGTTGGATGATTTCACGCATTCCCGCTTTTGTTTTTGGCTTATCGGGTTGATTGGAATAGTTCTCCCAGCTTTCAACCACTCCCTTTAATCCTGCACGCTCCCTTATCAGGTCGACATACTGATAAACTTCGGCATCGGGTGACTCCTTCATTTCATTGAGTGCCTCGGCATAGAAGAGGATCAGATCAGCATACCGCATATCCGGGAAAGGGTAGGTCTCATAGGTTACACTGTTGGGATCACGGAACATCGTGTTAATTGATACCAGTTTCTTAGGCCAATATCCTGTGGCATTGTAATCTCCCGGCTGGAAAACAGATGAATATTCTCCAAAACGATTCCTTGGGTACAGCGCCTCGGCATCGTTGTCCGGAAAATTTTTATAGGAGTTCCCATACCATTTTCCTCTGTCAAAACCCAATGTGGAATAGTATCTCGGCTCTCTTTGGAAATTAAGTACCGCAGTCTGTTCTCCTTGGTGAATATAATACTTATGTGCTTCGTCACCAACACGTAGATTATACCTGGTGGAATAGGGATACTCCAGATCTTCATCAATAGGAACACCATTTTCAGAATAAAACAATTCTACTGTTGAGAGAGGAAGACTCATTTTTCCTGATGATGAAGAGGATGTACCCTGTTCCAGACGCGGAAGACATGGACTTTGCAAACCTGAGTTCACCGGATAAGAGGAGTTCCCCCATACAATCTCAGGATTCCATCGCTCAGAGACAATGCTTCTCAGGGTATTCACCAAATAGGTAGTGTCAGACATAGCTTTCGTCGCGACATAGTCTGATGTATCATAGAGACGAATTCCGGCGGCGGTACACACATCTATCGCATCCTTACATGCTTCGGCAGCGTTCTGCCATCGTGTAGCATCGTAGGTCTGATTGAAAAATGGCTCTCCGTTTTGATCAAGGAAATCATTGTAATCTGTGTTTCCGTTGTACAGTGGGCTGGCCCAATATACAAGGACTTTAGCCTTTAACATATGTGCTGCCGGCTCAGTAAATCGCCCAAGCTCGGTAGTACGGTTCTCAATAGCCTGTGGAAGGGCTCCGCTCTCTATCACCTCATCAATCAACGCTACTATATAGGCAAAACCATCATCAATTTTTTCCCTGTATACGCGTACTCCTTCCGTTGATTCATTGATCGGTGTATTTTCTTTTAATGGAGCAATGGGTCCGTAATATGAAATCAGATAAAAGTGCATATAGGCTTTAATCAGCTTTACCTCCGCTTTCATTCGTTCTTTCTCGTATCTGTTGAGATCTTCCACTCCGTCCACATTTTCGAGAAAGGTGTTGCATTCACGAATGCCGGCATAGAGAGACCGAATCATAGTTCCTGTACCGCCCCAATAGTTGATAAGTGCAGAGGTTGGACTATCTTCACCCAGTCCGAATCTCATTCCTCCCTGCGTTCTGTTTTCCTTATTGAACACCATCTCCATGGCTCCGAAGATACCAGGGTTCTCATTCCAGCCGGCCGACTTAGGCATTCCCCAATAGCAGGTTGCCAAGTATTGCTCCGTTGTATAACGGTCTGAGAAAGCATGATCTATCGTTGCAACGTTATCAGGGACTACATCCAGGTAATTGCACGAAGAAGCTGCGAAAACCGTTATAAGGAGACTGACTATAATCTTATTAATAGATTTCATCATTTTCATTTATTAAAATCCAACATTTAATCCTACATTAATCACTCTTTGAACGGGATATCCGAGTCCGTTGCCTGCCATTTCCGGATCCCATAATTTAAATCCACTCCACGAGAGGAGGTTTGTACCACTGATGTAGAGACGGAGATTGGACATCTTCATCTTCTTGCAGAGATCATCCGGAAGGGTATAGCCCAATTCCGCCGATTTCAACCGCAGAAATGAGGCATCTTGCATAAACCAGGTACTGGTTTGGCGGTTGTTTTCCATCCAGTTGTTTGAGAGTCTGGGCCATAATGCATAGGAATCTCTGTTATTCTCTGACCAGTAATTATCGGCAAATGCCTTCAAAATCACATTCTGTCCAATACGTCCATCATCAGAATCCTCAAAATCATCCTGATCCATAAAAGGAGTAACCTTATTCAGATCAATCCAGAAGGATTGTCGTGCAGACCCCTGAAAGAAGAACGAAACATCAAATTTTTTAAATCCCATAGACAATCCAAATCCATAATTGATTTCGGGGGTTGTGGGAAAACCAATAGGTACCTTATCCAGTTCAGAAATTTTGCCATCTCTGTTGACATCCCTGTATTTAATATCACCTGCTCCATACTCTCCAAACTGTGTGGGAGAATTTTTCACTTCCTGCTCATCTACAAAAAGACGTTCGGCAATATAACCCCATGTCTGTCCCAACGAGTATCCAACCTTTGAGAGCCATGGCGTTTTCGAGTAATCAGGCTCCTCCCATTTGATCGCCTCGCTTGTAGCATAGGTAAAGGTACCCCGACCTGTAAACCAAAGATCTTTATTGACAATTTTCTCGTAATTCAGCTCGATATCGATTCCTTTTCCCTGAGCTTCACCCAGATTGGCTTTTACTGCGGGAATCACGCCCATAGTATTGGGTATCACACGGTCAAGCAATATGTTTTTACGTGTCTCTTTAAAAATATCTACATTGGCCGAGATACCTGCCACCGTAGTCATCTCAAATCCTAAATTAGTTTTGTAGGCAGTCTCCCAGCCAATTCTGTCATTGGCATAACGCGATACGTTTACACCTCCGGGATTGTAATTCAACTGTGTTCCCCAGTTTACGTTCCTCCCAGCGTTCAGGTCGACCTGAGAAAGGTAGTAGAAGCGGTCATTAGCATTACCGATAGCATCATTACCCACCAGACCGTATGTCCCTTTCAGTTTAAATTGAGTGATCACATCCTCGAGGGGTTCAAAAAAAGCTTCGTTCGATAGCATCCATGCAGCTCCGAACGAAGGGAAGAAACCCCATCTGTTATTTTCAGAGAAACGTTCCGACCCGTTATAGCCAAAGTTAAACTCACCAAAATAACGGCTGTCGAAGTTGTAGGCAAGACGTCCTGCCAATCCAATATTTCGTCCTGGAAGAGAGAGTTGCAGATTGTCTGCAATCCCCGATTTTTCTTCCCGCATTGTATACACTATCAACGCATTCAGATTATGTATGCTGTTGAATGTATTGTTATACTCAGCAGCCGTTTCAAGGTACATGGATGTATTGATATAGCGCTGTCCGGGATTGTAGTTAATATACTCGGTTCCTTGCGTGGGATTCAGTCTTTGCAGCTTATAGCTGTTCTTCACAAGATCGTATGAGGAGATATTGTAATAGAAAGGATAATACTGTCTCGTCACATTGTATTCAGAATATCTGTTCATATTGATCATCGCGCGTACAGTTAAACCTTGAAGCAATCTTTCAAGATCCTGCTTCAATTCAAAAGATACAATCATAGAATTTTTACTCTGATCTCTGTATCCCTTCAACGATTCAGCATAGGGATTCAGGTACTGGCCGGCACCATAATTGCCAAACAGAATATGATTCGCATAGGAAAAGGCAGTATCCGGTTCGTAGTAAGGTTTAAACATCACCGGATTTGCCTGAATCACCTTTCTGTACATGCCACTTCCCCCGTCCACAGGGCCGGTATATTCATCAAAATTGGCACTTAACCGGGCAATCAGCTCAGTCGATTCGGTGATATTGATATTGACATTGGAACGGAAATTGTATTTCATGAGTTTGATATTGGAGTTGAAATTGTTCCGCTTGTCAACTTTTATATTTCCGTTGTCACGTGTAATATTTGCAGCGACATAATATCTGGACACTTTTCCCCCGCCGCTGACACTGAGATTTGCTCTCTGGTTACTGATTACATCTTCGAACATGGTTTCATACCAGTCTGTTACGGGGAAGATATCGGGATAGAGACCCCGTTCAGACATAATGATCTTTTCTTCCGGATAGAGTAACAGCCCAAGCGGATCACGTGTTTTTATCGCTTCGTTCTGCATCCGCATATAGGTTATGGGGTCAGCAATTTCCACCTTTTTGGTTGGAGATGAAAAAGAGTTTTCGATACGTACATTAAATTTTGCTTTTCCCTCTTTTCCCTCTTTGGTGGTCACCAATATTACCCCATTTGCTCCGCGAGCGCCATATAGGGCAGTAGCTGTCGCATCCTTCATGATGGAGAAACTGGCAATATCATCGGTGTTGAGTCTGGCCAGATCGTCAGTCCCCAATTCAATACCGTCAATCAGAATAAGCGGATCCTTCTTTGCATCCGCGCCGAAAGTAGTGATACCCCGAATAAAGAAGCTGGCATTATCCTGGCCCGGTTCGCCGCTTGTCTGATAGGAAATTAAACCTGCAACCCTACCGGCAAAAGCTGTGGTAAGGTTACTGCTTGGTACCTGAAGTTCTCCGGGTTTTACTGTAGAGATGGATGCCAGTACACTCTCCTTTTTTTGTTTGGCAAAAGCCACAACAGAGACTTCCTCAAGTTCGTCCGCCATGAACTCCATCATGAAATCAAGACGAGGTTCACCTTTATAGACCTGTTCAATTGTTTCCATTCCTACAAAAGATATCATTAGCGTACTCCCAATCGGACAGTCAGGAAATTCATAATTACCGTCCACATCTGCAATTACTCCACGGGTACTTTCTTTTATCTGTATTGTTGCACCCGACAATGCTGCTCCCCCGCTATCGGTTATTGTACCGGATACTTTGGATGTCCTGTTTTGCAACACCTGATTTAATTCAGGACTCACGGCATACAGATCAGCCATAGAGAGCAAAAGCAAAGAGAGCCAAAAAAAGATTCTTTTCCCTGAAGAAAGAGCTTTCCTCAAGTCATTCAATTTAGTTAGTTTAATCATAGCATGATAATTAATGTAATTTAGAAATATACAATATGCAAAGAATATTAAAGAACTTTACTATTTGTCAAAATTATTACTTTTAAGCAGAATTTAACTCCAATTATCACGAAAAAAGGTGGAAAAATAGTGAATCGGCGAATCTTTATTTATTTTATCCCAGTTTAATTTTAAAGTGGTTTAATTCTCCGACCCTTGGGTCGGAAACAAATAATAAAGTCCATTTGATACCTCGGGGTTTGCCCTGTGGTTGTTCATTTTAAAATATTGGGGACGGAATAACCTCCATCCCCAATAACAAGCCTAAACCTGAAACCAGACCTATATGAAAACCTTTTTTATTGTTCCGCCGCTTGTGCAGCTTCCGTGGGCCAATATGGATTCTGATAAAGCGGCGAAGTAGAAACATCAGCGCCTGCAGTAGCAGATACCTGAAATTGTTTCACCATAATCGGGCGCAGGTAATGCGCCTTCTTCCACGTCATTCCATTGTATCCGCTTTGGTCGATGTAACGCTCGTATGGACGGAGGTACTCACTCCTGTTTTTGGAAGACACTTTTGCGTCATTTGTTCCATCGGCAACCAAATCCTCTGCAGAATACCAGTCTTCCATCGGTGTATTCCACAAGTGGAAGCCTTCGATATGGTATGGATTGTTTATCAGCTGATCCATCGCACGCCAGCGGCAAAGATCCATGTAGCGAAGTCCTTCGGCTATCAACTCACTGCGGCGTTCGCGGCGGATGTTATACAAAGTCGGGTCTATCAACGCTCCTGCGGAATATGCTCCCCAGTCGTTTTCAGCTTCCTTGCTTAGGTCCGTTTTGGCAATCGTATTGTCGAAGTCGGGATTTACGTGAGAACGGTTGCGGAGAATCGTCCAGTATTCGCGGGCTGTAGCATCTAACGTCCCCTTCTTCACGTAACTTGCTTCCATGTAGTTGAGCAGTGCTTCGGTAGCCCGGAAACTAATAGCTGCCGTAAATCCGCCGCCATTGGCATAATGTTTCCGGTTGAAAGAGCCTCCCTTGCGCAAAGCATATCCGGTGGCATATCCACGTTCGCCATCACCGTTTGTAATACCGGGTACAGGTTCTACAAATACGGCTTCCGTACCTTCGTTATTTTCCAGTTCGTACAGGATATTCTTTTGTCCGGGTTCTTTCAGGAAAATAGCCAAGCGAGAGTCGCGATTGGCACGAACATCGGCAATTGTTTTGTCGCCTTTATAATAATTGTCTCCGTCAGCATACGTTCCATGCGTATAGACCGGCGTTCCGTCTGCCATCAGGAAACTGTTTACCAATCCGCGGGTTACACCAATGCGATAGTTTCCACGCCCTGCCGCCGAGTTCACATTATGAGTCTGCAAACCTTTGGCATATTGACGCCACAACAACACTTCCTTTACACCCGACAGGTTTTCGGAAGCAAACATTTCGTAATACGGATTCACCGGTTCGCTTGCCTCTTGCTGCAACACGCCTGTGTTTTCCGTCAGGTTTCCTTTGTAAGCGTCGGCTACCAGCTTGGATGCATTTATGGCTTCGGTCAGGAAAAAATCTATTTCACTGTCAATACTCCCACTTGGGAACTGATAGTTTGCATTGTACTCCTTTGTTTTACCGGGCCATCCTTCACCGTTGGGAACAAACGCCGTACCCTTATGGTATTTCAGCCAGGTACCTTCGTATAAGGCTACGCGCGACTTCAACAACAAGGCAGCATCTTTATTGATGCGTGTCGTAGCCAAATCTTTACCGGCAAGCAGCGTCACCGCTTTGTCCAAGTCAGAAAGGATAAAGCGGGCTACTTCGTTACGGGGGCTACGCTTCAGCGCTTCGCGCAACGCTTCCATATTATCGGACAGCGGTTCGCTGACGATAGGAAAATCGCCAAATAGTTGGTAACGTTTGAAGTATTCATAAGCACGCAGGAAATAGACTTCGCCAATATAATGTTTGACGTTAACCAAATCGCCCGCGATTGTATTTGCCGAACCGCTCAGGTCTTCTCCAAACGTGGGCAATGCTTGCGATAAAAAGAAATTGCAGCGATAGATTTGTTCAAAATTCCAGTTATTGTTTTCCGACATATCTACCTTCCAACGGTCAGCAGTATAGCGGTCGTGTACCGATACGCCTGTCTGGTTATCGGTGTTATTGTCTTCGCCGAAAATACCGTAGCTCCAAGTGGAGTGCGAAGGAAGAATATCCGCGTACATGCGGTTTGCATAATTCTCCAACTGAGATGCTTCGGTGAAATAGGCTTCCGGGGTTATTTGCGACTGCGGTTCCTTATCGAGAAAATCATCGCAAGACATAAAGCCGCCTGTCAAAGCCAATAATGCTAAAAGCGACCATTCAATTATCTTGTTATTTGTCTTCATATCAATTTATATATAGAGATTAAAAGGTTACATTAATACCAAACGACCATGTTTGAGACAGCGGATAAGCATTACCATTGCTTCTTATAGCGTTATCAGCGCTACTATTCGTATTTCCACCATTGATTGTTTCAGGGTCGAAGAGTTTGGAGAGATCAGTACCTGTCCACAGGTTTTCGCCGGAAGCAAAGATGCGGGCTTTGCTGATACCGATATGCTTTGTCCATACAGCCGGTAAAGTATAACCGATTTGCAAATTCTTCAAACGGAGATAAGAAGCATCTTGCATGTAACGGGTCTGAGATTTATGGTTTTTACCGGGACCATTGCTACTCCATCCAAACAGGGCACGAGGATAATAAGAGTCCAAATTGGCAGGAATATCTCCATTTAATCCGGTAGCTTCGGCACGGAAGTAATCGGCATGTTCTTTCAAACCGGCAGACCACCATTCACTTTCCACAGCTCCCCAGAACAGATTACTGTATTGACTGTGCATATAGTCGCGTTTCATCACTCCTTGCAAGAATACCCGTACATCAAATCCTTTATAGTCGGCAGAAAGGTCAAACCCAAACTGGAAACGAGGTGTGTTATTCCCGATCACTTTCAAGTCGCCGTGGTCTTCTATGGTACCTGCGCCCTCTGTGATTCCGGGTTTGCCATCCAAATCTTTATACATGATGTCTCCTGCACTCCATTCCGAACCAAAAGGTTGTCCACCTACGGTTGCCAGGTGTGCATCCATTTCTGCTTGCGTTTTAGCAATGCCAACGGTTTCATATCCCCAGATTTCTCCTATCTCGTGTCCGGCCATATACGACCAGATAGAGTTGGTTGTATTGCTGGGGTAACTTTCGATAGTGGTTTTTGCGTCCGACAACAAGAACTTGGCTCCATATCCCAATCCGTTTTTCAGCCGGTCGTTCCAGCCGATTTCCAATTCCCAACCGAAGGTTTTCAAGTCGCAGTTGTTTGTTTTCGGCGGACTGATACCCAATATGTTGGGAAGTTCGGGCGCAGGGCCTACCATATTGTCGGTGTAACGGGTAAATACATCAAACGACCCTTTCAGGCGATTGTTGAATAAGCCATAATCAAGACCAACATTCCATGAACGTACCGTTTCCCAAGTCAGGACGGTACTCACCAAGTCGCCTATTCTTGCCGTATTCGGTGCTACTCCATTTTGCAGCCAGGCGCCATTGCCCGAACCCAAAGTCATCGTGCGGTAAGTAGGATACCAGGCATTGGTGTTCTGATTGCCCAGTTCGCCATAAGAACCGCGCAATTTCAAGGTATTTACCGTTTGTTGCAACGATTCCCAGAACGCCTCACGAGCTATATTCCAACCCAAAGAGAAAGAAGGATACAAGTCCCAACGATTGCCTTTTCGGAAACGGGAAGTGCCGTCATAGCGCAGATTTAATTCAGCCAGGTATCTGCCATCGTAATCATAGTTGACACGTCCGAAAAAACCGGCGGTAGACCATTCGTTGCTGTATCCGTTCACTTCGGGGATTTTTTGTTTACCGTCGCCGCCCAAGCTGTTTGCCAAGTCAAATTCCGAAAGGTCGTACAACAGCAAGCCGTATTTTCTCGCATTGAAAACAGTTTCCTTCATTTCGTCTGCCTGAAACCCGCCCATGACTTTTAGATTATGTGCCTCATTGAACGTATGCGTATATTCAGAGAATATATTCAGATTCAAATGATTTTCTTTTCTGAACTCCTGATAAAGGTTGGATGAACTCGTGCCGCTCAGAGGATTTCCAGCTACATCGTGGTTGTAATACGGCAGTGTAGTTTCCTTCACATTCGAGTTATAGATATTGTAGTTAAACTCAACGTGAGTCAACCAATTTTTCACAGGTTCAAAGATAAAAGCTGCCTGATGAGCCACATTGTCGGATTGTACATTGCGTTTTCCTCCCAAAGCCAATTGCATGGCCGGAGTTTCCGCGTTACTATTATGATAATAGCCATTTTCGTCATACACTGGCAAGTTGGGCCATGTCTGACGTCCAATCTTTTCATACAGGCCATCATTGAATCTGGTAGGACGATAGTTGTCGGTACGGGCAAAACGCAGGCCGTAACTGAAATTCACCCATGAGGCAAGTTCTGCATTGATCTTTGCTGTTGCGTTATAACGTTTCAAACCATCACTGCCATGACGAAGCGCGCCACTTTGATCGAGGTAGCCCAGCGAAGCGTAATAATTCAGTTTCTCGCTACCACCACTCAGGCTTAAATTATGCTCTTGCGAGAAGTTATTGTCCTTATAAATCTCCTTATACCAGTCCGTATTGGCATACCCAGTGGAGAACGGGTCTCCTGCGGGTTTACCCCAGACTTTGCCATCGCTAAGCAAACCACCCGTATTCGTACCTCCTTCAGCTTGAAAATCCAGCATCTTTTGCATAATATCATTTTTGAAGAATGTTCCCCAACCGGCATTAGCATAACCGGCATTGATATAGTTGGCAAAAGTATAAGAGTCCATCTGTTCCGGCATATTGATCGGGCTGCTCACACGAAAACTGTTATTATAATTAACAGTTGTTTTGCCCGCTGTCCCTTTTTTAGTGGTGATTAAAATAACGCCAAACGGAGCGCGTGAACCATAAATAGAAGAGGCTGCCGCATCTTTCAGCACGGAAACGTTTTCAATATCCTGCGGATTAACCGTATTGATATCGCCTTCCATACCATCAATTAAAATCAACGGGCTGCCGCTGGAACCATCGCCGATAGTTCCTCTACCACGAATGTTGATACTCATATTCTTGTCCATTTCGCCGGTATTGGTGGTAATGAACAAGCCCGGCACCAAACCTTGCAAGGCTTGTGTAGCATTCACAACCGGACGGGCTTCGAGGTCTTTTGCCGTGGCTGTTCCCACCGCGCCGGTCAGGTTTACTTTCTTTTGCGTGCCGAAACCGACGACAACGACTTCGTCGAGCGTTCGGGTATCTTCTTGCAGTATGATCGTTAATGATTGTCCGCTAACGGTAACTTCCTGCTTAATATAACCGATATAACTGATTTGAAGAGTTGAACCTATTGGAGCATCCAGTGTAAAATTGCCGTCTACACCGGTAACGGTACCATGTGAAGTACCTTTTTCCAATATACTTGCGCCGATAACAGGCTCCCCGTTCACATCGGAAACATTCCCGGTAACTCTGTTCTGGGCATATGTCATAATGCAACACATGCTTATGACAATGCATGTGATAAAAGTTTTTAATTTGTACATAAATTCATAAATAATTAAAGATGATATTACATTTAATTCTTTTTAATTGGATTGTCTACCCAACTATTTTTCAATGTTAAACCCAAGATTTTTTTTCATAGGCAAAATTTATTTAATTATATTAAAAGACGGTTTAAAGCTTTAACAAAGGTATGTGAGAGGGGGGAGAACCGACTCCAATTATCATTAAAAAAGGAGGAATATTCATTACGGACTTTATCTTCAGGAATGTTTCTGGAGAGAGGAAAAGATGCATAAACAGAACCAGTTACGTCCAAATTGAAGTGTAGTTTAAAAGTCGTGTGAAGCGAATTTACAAAAAAAGAGGCTGTCTCATATTATCAAATGAGACAGCCTAAAATTAATGATTGGGCTGAAGAATCATTTGCCCACAGGGCTGATCACAAAGCCATACGCATATTGGTTATCCAGAAGACGGTATTGCTCATGGGGCAGCCTGCCCCAACTGTCTTCACCTCCCAGACCACGCTGGTTGAGGTCGACATGCAGGATTACCTCGTTGCGGGGATTGATGTCGTTGATGTGTTGCTGTTTCTTGTTGAAACCGGGGTCAAAATCTTCAGGGAGGTTGTGCAGAGCACTGACCCCCAGTGGCTGTAAGCCTTCAATCCGGATTCCTTCGCCTTCTTCGTTGGTGAGGGTGAGCCAGCGCACATCAGTTTTGTACCCATTCTCCTGGGGGCGGACATAGGGAACATACTGATCTGCCACACTGCTGCTGTAGCTGCCAATCAGCGCCGCACTCTTACGGTCGGAATAGTTTTCCCAGGGACCGCGTCCATACCAGCTGAACAGGTCATACTCTTTTTGCAGTCGCATCTGCATTCCAAAACGAGGCATCTCCGGCAGATTTTCTCTACCGGCTTCCCAGCTTCCTGATACGCGGAGCTTTCCGCCCGGTGAGGCGGTATAGGTCATGGTGTAGTTCGACGATACATCGTGCAGTCGATAGGTGGTGCTGATGGTAAGCACATCATCTGCCTCATCCACATCGACGGCGATCACCTCCTTGTTGTTGCCTGCATTGTGCCATACAGATGAATGGAACTGCATGCGGTTGCCAAAATCATTGTCGGTAGGGGCACGCCAGAATTGCGGCTGTGGAGCTCCCCTCAGAATTGTCTTCCCTTTGTGGTGGTACGCAACAAGTTCACCGCTGTTCTCGCGAAAATGGATGGTGACATCACCGCTGTTGTAGGTGATCATGCCCCTCTCTCTGCTGATTTCAGCTGAGGTCTCCCCATCTGTTTCATGATGAACGGAGAACCAGTTCTGTTGACCGATTGCAAACTGTTCGCGTGCAATCTCGTGCCCGGTAGAGAGCATCGGCTCCGGCGTGCGGATCGTGGCAAATAGATTGAGGAAATACTCACCCTCCTTTTCGCTGGAAAGATCGGGTAGGGGAATCGTGATATCTTTCGACATTCCGGCAGGAAGATCTATCTTTAGGGTTCCTTCTGCAGCCTGCTCTCCGTTACGGATCAGTTCCCAGCGGAAATCATACCGGTTTAAGTTATGGTAAAGGAAGCGGTTGGTGACGGTAATGATTCCCTTATCGGCTTCCTTATTCTTGAACAGGATGTCCTGATAAACCTTTTTTACCTCAAAGAGTCCGGGGTGTGGCTCCCGTGCCGGGCTTACCACACCGTTGATGCAGAAATTCTCATCGTGGGTATAGTGTGCTGCACCAAAGTCACCTCCATAACCCCAGTAGAAACGACCATTTTCATCGCGGGTGGCCAGACCCTGGTCTACCCAGTCCCAGATAAAACCGCCCTGCATGTGTGGTGCCGTATCGAACAACTCGAAATATTCCGGGAAATTACCCAGACTGTTGCCCATGGCATGGGCAAATTCGCACATGATATAGGGACGGGTTACGTCGCTGCGCGATGCATACTCCCTGATGGAACCAAATCCGGCATACATAGGTGCCACGATGTCGGTGTTCTCGTTCTGTCCCGCCTGCTCGAAGAGTACCGGGCGTGACGGATCCTGCTCTTTCAGCCATTCATACATCTCATAAAAGATTGGTCCGTTGCCGCACTCATTCCCCATGCTCCACATGATCACTGAAGGGTGATTCTTGTCCCGTTCGTACATGCGGATGATGCGGTCACGGTGCGCATCGGCCCATTCGGGGAGATAGGCGGGATGCTTGCTCTTGTCGAATCCTCCCTGCCATTCTGCACCCATGCCGTGTGTCTCGATGTTGGCTTCGTTGCATACCAGCAAACCATATTCGTCGCATAGCTCATACCACAGGGTGCTGTGTGGATAATGACTCATTCGCACGGCGTTTACGTTGAATTGTTTCATCAGTTGAATATCTCTGAGCATCGTTTCGCGATCCACTGTGTGACCGTTGTGTTGATGGTGCTCATGCAGGTTCACACCCCTTACCATCAGTGGCTTACCGTTCAGCATAAGTTGCGCATCCTTGATTTCTACCTCGCGGAAGCCTGTTTTGGCAGATGTAGACTCGATTAGTTTGCCGGCAGCGTCACGCAGGTTCAGCACCACTGTGTAGAGAACGGGTGTTTCGTTGCTCCAATGTTGGGGAGACGAAACCTTGTGGCTGTATCGTACAACTCCGCTGTTGTTACTTTTCACGGATGCCTGTTTCGTCTGGGAGAGAATTTGTTTGCCCTGGTTGTCGAAGAGAACCATCTCCAGTTGCATCGCTGCATTTGCGGATTGATAGTTCTTCAGCTCTGCTTCGATCTCCAGTGTGCCATTCCTATAAGCATTATCGAGTCCCGCATTGATGGAGAAATCACGAATACGCACCTGGTCAGTGCTGTAGAGGTAAATGCCGCGATCGAACCCTGAGAGCCGCCAGAAATCCTGGTCCTCCAGGTAGGAGCCGTCGCTCCAGCGATATGCCTCTACTGCGACAGTGTTATTTCCCTTTTTTAGATAGGGGGTGATGTCAAATTCGGCTGGCATCTTGGTCACCTGGCTGTAACCCACTTTTTCACCGTTGATCCAGATATACATGGCTGTGGCACTGCTTTCGAAATGCAGGAAAACACGTCTTCCATCCCACGCATCCGGAAGGGTGAATGTTCGCTTGTAGCTCCCTACCGGGTTGTCTTCGTGTGGTATGTGCGGTGGGTTGGCAGGGAAGACATATCGGATGTTGGTGTAAACGGGCGTACCGTATCCCTGCAACTCCCAGTTGCCGGGAACCTCAATCTCACCCCAATGCCGGGTATCGTAATCATCCCTGTAAAAATCTACCGGTCGCTCTGCCGGTCGCAGCACCCAGTTGAATTTCCAGGTTCCGTTCAGCGAGAGATACCAGGGTGATTGCTCATGCTGATCTGATATCGCAAGTGATTCTGCATTGTAGGGCATCGACGTGGCCCGTGCCTCTTCTTTGTTGATCCCGAATAAAGACGGGTTCTCCCATTCAGGTGTCTGTGCTGTTGATGTGAATAAAACCGCCAAAAATGAGATGGCAGTCCATAGCTTCTTACTGTTCATATTCGATTCAATATTTATAGATTGTCTTTATTATTTCGCTGTTTCGTGGGGTCAATAAAGTCAACGATAAAGATAATCTCATTCATCAGATGGTCACTCTAATTATCATTCAAAAAGGTAGAAATTTAAAGAAATGATCCCTTCGCGATCCCCTGGTTGTCTGATAAAGGACGAAGATGAAAGAAATTTAAAAGTTTATGACTATTTTTGCATAGAGCAAAATTTGTAAAAGTTGATTTGTAGTGGCTGATTCTATGTCTCGTGTATCCTCTATCCTCATCCTCATCTGTTTCTTTCTGTCTCCCCTCTCAGCTGCGGGTGTAAACAATATGTCACGGCATAACTTTCATACATTGAGTACGACAGAAGGTTTGCCAACGAGTGAAGTTCAGAAAGTGTTTCAGGACGCAGAAGGGTTTCTCTGGTTCGCCACACGTAACGGCCTTTGCCGTTACGATGGCTATGGGATCACTGTGTTTCGGTCCGACTTACCCAATACCCACCATCTGACCGACAACAACATCTATTGTTTGGCTGACGACGGGAGGGGGAACCTTTGGGTTGGCACCTCCAATGGTGTCAACCGTTTCGACAAGGCCCGGGGGGAGTTTGAAGAGATTCCCATTCAAAACAGTACCGGTAAAGTGGTGGCTGCCATCCTGATTACGGAGGAGGGACGGATCCTTATTGGGCTGGATGATGGTCTTTTTGTGTATGATGGTGGCACCGGCAGTTTTGTACACCATACAACCCTCCATATGGCGAACAGCCCGATAAATGCTCCTGTGAAATCAATCTACGAAGATCAACGCAAAGAACTTTGGATTGGCACATGGAACAGCGGTCTCTATCGCTTCGACCAGAAACGTAACAACATTTATGCTTATCCCAGGCTCAACCCGCGAAACTCTGCACATGTCATCTATCAGGATAGCAAAGGAAGAATCTGGGTGGGTGCCTGGGAAGGAGGATTGCATCTGTTGGAAAATCCTTACGACCCAGAACATTTAAGCTGGAAAACTTATCTGCACGATGCATCACGACCAAACAGCCTCTCCGATAACATTGTTTACGACATTTGTGAGGATCCGCAATCAGGCAATCTCTGGGTCGGCACCCGTAGCGGCCTTAGTATTCTCAATGATGCCGATCCTGAAAATTTCATCAACTATAGTACTTTCAACGATACCAACCATTTGCCCAACAATGAAATCAATTCAATTGTGGCCGACAACAGCGGAAACATATGGATTGGATCCATTGGGGGAGGGGTTATCTATACGAACACCCAGAAACCGAAATTTGAGTTCTTCCAGGTGCAGCTTCCCGAAATGCCCACTGCCGCCATCAGATCGATCTATCTGAATCACCACGACCAGATGTGGCTGAGCGTGGGGACCTATGGCATCGTCTTCTACGATCCCGAAAGTAAAGTGATTGTTCCGCAATCGGAGATGCCCGAATTCAGGGCACTGAAACAGACTACTGTCTACGATATTCGTTCTTTCAATGGTGATGATCTTTTGTTCGCTACTTATGGCGACGGTTTATGGCATTATCGCAAAGGTGAACCCGTAAAGACCTATACCACCACCAACGCTGATTTCATCCGGGAGAACCGAATACGAGCGCTTTACATTGACCGGAATCAGAATTTGTGGGTAGGTACCCAGTCAGGCTTGGGTCTACGTCTCAGTGACGGAAAAGGATTGACGTTCGATCAACTCACTGTAGAGGGACGCGAACTGGCCAATGCTACGTTGCTCCATATCACGGAAGACAGTGAGGGCAGAATTTGGATTGCCACCATCAATCATGGCCTGATTAGTGTGGAAGGTGATCCGGATAAACCGGATGAACTGGTCTTTCGCAATTATTCCAGAGAGAATGACCTGGTCACCTCAAATACATTTAATGTCCTTTTCCTCGACTCTTCAAATCGTCTTTGGGCCGGTGCAGAGAGCGGGAAGCTCTATCTTTTTGACAGTGTGTCCGACCGTTTCGTGGACAAATCACCCCGCTTACCCATACTGGGCAGCATGATCAATTCCATTCAGGAAGACAGCCTGGGGAATCTGTGGATCGGTACCAATGTTGGTCTGGCCAGACTCTTCTTCGATGCAGAAAATGAGCTTGCAGGATATAGAGTTTTTAGTACTGCCGACGGTCTACAGGATAATTTCTTCATCCCTAATTCATCTTTCAATCACATGGGCAGATTCTATTTTGGTGGATACAAGGGACTGGCTTGTTTTTCACCGAGTGAAATCAATGCTGAAATTGTGCCCACTCCCTTTTATATCACCGACATTCAGATATTGAATACCCCCTTCTCGTCACTGACTCCCGAAATTGCCCGCTCTGTTTCAAAACTTGTCCCTGCATTCACGAAAGAGATCACCATTAAACATCGGCATAATAATTTCAGTATCCACTTTGCCTCATTGAACTATACGAATCCCACGCTCACCCGTTACGCCTACAAATTGAATGGTTTTGACAGAGAATGGCGTTACAGCGATGCGGGTCATAATATGGCACATTACAACAATCTGCCAGCGGGCAATTACACTTTTCTGTTAAGGGCGACCAATCACCACGGCATATGGAATGAGGAGATTAAACAGTTAAAGGTGGAAGTGCTGCCACCCTATTGGCTCACATGGTGGGCATTTCTCATTTATGCTCTTTTGCTGTTGCTGACCGGATACCTGATATACCGGAATATCACCAACCGCATTCATCTTCGCAATCAACTTCGTTACAGCGAGATGGAACAATCGAAAGCTGAAGAGCTCAATCACGCCAAGCTGCAGTTTTTCACCAATATCACTCATGAGTTTCTCACCCCGCTCACCATCATCTCAGCTACAGTTGAAGAGATCCAGCGAGCACCATCCAGGGATGAAAATCTCTATGCTACACTCACAAGAAATATCAACCGGTTGACTCGCTTGTTGCAACAGATACTTGAATTCAGAAAAGCAGAATCGGGAAACCTGCAACTTCGTGTATCGTATGGAAATATTTCTGAGTTTATCCGCAATTCTATTGATGCTTTCTATCCGTTGATCCGAAAAAAGAAAATGCATTTTTCCTATCTAAGCAACCCAGAGAAGATTGAAGGACTATTTGATTTGGATAAGCTGGATAAGATTCTCTATAATCTTCTCTCCAATGCTGCAAAGTATGTTGGGGAGGGTGGTTCCGTTCAACTCACCCTATCCTATGATTCAGACGAAAAAGACCATATTCGTATTTCTGTAAAAGATAATGGTGCAGGTATTGCACGAGAAGATCAACAAATGTTGTTCAGCCGGTTTTATGAAGGAGATTATCGTCGTCATAATACCACAGGAACAGGTATTGGGCTTTCTCTGGTGAAGGATCTTGTGACTCTTTCTCATGGAACCATAGAGGTTATCAGCGAGCCAGTAAAGGGAAGTGAATTCATCGTCGTGCTTCCCATCGATATTTCCTACTTTGAAGAGTCTGAAATTGATTTCTCTGAACAAAATGAAATCCCAGACAGATTTATCGATGAGAATGAATTTTATACAGATGACGAGCGCGTGGTGAAAAAACAAACAAACATTCCCTCCGTACTGGCAGTTGAGGACAATGAAGATATCCTCCAGTTGATACAGCGGCTGTTGAGCAACGATTATCAGGTCTACAAAGCAATGAACGGTAAAGAGGCCCTGTTGGTGCTTGAACACGAAAAGATTGATATTATTGTATCTGATGTCATGATGCCGGAGATTGACGGGATAGAATTATGTAAATTGCTGAAGAATAATATTGAATACAGTCATATCCCCATAATTCTACTCACAGCGAAGAATGAAGAAAAAGACAGGGCCGATGCATATGAGTCGGGTGCTGATGCCTTCATCAGCAAACCTTTTAATCTAAGTGTTTTGCATGCAAGAATAAAAAATTTGTTGAGGAACAGGGAACGTATCGCCCGTGATTTCAAAAGCTTGCTGGTCTTCGACATGAAAGAAATGCATTTTACCGATCTTGATGAGGAATTTTTGCAGAAAGCCATTGACTGTGTTAACAGGCATCTTGACGATTCTGAATTCGACCAACAACAGTTCTCTGAAGAGATGAATGTGAGTAAGTCCACCCTGTATAACAAACTCAAGACCCTCACTGGTTTGCATACTTCTGCTTTTATCACAAATATCAGAATGAAGGCAGCATGCCGGATCATGGATCAGAATAAGAATATACGGATCTCCGAGCTTGCCTATGGAGTTGGATACAATGATCCAAAGTATTTCAGCTCCTGTTTTAAGAAGGAGTTTAACATGCGACCGAGTGAGTATATTGAACGGTTTTCGGGTCAGGCTGAATCTTAAATCACCCCTTTATCGTTCAGAGAGTTTTAATTTCATCCTGTGAAAGAGATCGATGAAAGATTTTCACATCATCGATTGTCCCTTTTATACCTCCGGCTTCAATGTTTGTAAGATGCAAGTCACTTATCTCTACAGACTGATCCATCAATCCGTTTATATAAGTACGCAGCACTCCCTGTTCGTAACTGAAGACCAGCTTGAATGTCGTTAATCTGGCCGGTCCGTACCATTCACCGTTGGTACTCCTTGCCTTCTCCTGCCATCTGTCGGAATTACCCGGAATATTGCTGCTGATGTATGATTTGCTTCCTCTTTTCAGGTGGGGGGTTGCTTCCTCTCCCTTGGGGATAGTATAGGTTATTCCGGCAAATGAGATTATATCACCCTGAAAGTCTGTAGTGTCGGGTGACAATGTCAGTGCAATGGTAAATGCTTTTGCTTCCGGAAAAGCTATTTTTATTTTATTTGTGGCAGATACTTTCAGATTCCTGTTTGTGTAAATCAACCCTTTGCACAGATCAACTTCGCCTTTGGGAAGAAGCATATTTGTCTTGATGGCAGTGGGGTAGCCCAGTGGCCGTTGTGCACTCACAATCCAGTCATAATAATCGCCCTGCATCCAGATCAGGCCTGATTCTGAGGCTTTACCGGCAATTGAGAAAGGGCGTACATTGTTTTTCGAAGAATCAGATGTAAGCAGTTCTTCAGAGATTGTACCGTTGGAACCGATGGAGAATTGTTTTAACTCATAAACCTTACCCTGTTTTCCGTCCACGGGTACCGATCCATAAATAATCTGTGGATTATTCTTATCGATGGTCATTCCACCGCTGTAACATTTTTCTATGTCGGGCGACTGATGAAAATGACCACCTGCGTTTGATAGGAATGTTTTCTGCCACCCGTTGCCCGTCCATCTTATGAGATAATAATCGTGCGACAATTTATCATGGCTGATACTGACAGTCGCCATCACCGGATTTTCGTCCCTGTCGAGGGTCAGTTCCCAAATCCAGTTGCGGAGTGGCGTATCATCCACCACTGCATAAGGATGATGATCCTTGTAACCGGAGATATTTACTTCATGGAGCTGTTTTTCACCGATTACCGAAAGTAGGTTCCCTTTTATATCCTTCAAAGAGCGGGTATTGATATCCAGATAATTCAGATAGATCCAGTTCTCGGTCATATTATCCGGATGGGTGGTTGTATAGGCGAGATAGATTTTATCTTTTCCATTAGATGCATATTTGGCATAGGGCCTCACTCCACCCGCACCCTGCATGGAACGAAGAATCTGAAAGGGGCCCCAATCGAATGCCACCTGATCATTTTTATCGGGCACAGTCAGGCGAGCAACGGTAGGATGCCACCCAATGCCACGCCAGCACAGATAAATATGGTCGGGGTCGTCATTCAGAATAAAAGGTGAGGGGTAGGTGGTATTGTGTCCGGTATCCAGCGTCTGCTCTTCTCCAAGGGTGGTAATGTCACCCGGTATCCGTGAAACACGATAATAGAAACAGGGTTCATCGGTATGGCGGGAGTAGAAGATCATAATGCGTTCATCTGGAAGCACCAGGAAAGTGGGATTATTATGATCGTCCGGCTGAAAGCAGGACCGGATCATCACCTCGTTGGTCCGGTTCGAGAGATGGTCAATCTGCGTTGCTTTGATATAACCATGTACATCGATGTAACCCAGATAAGTACTGTTGATAGATCCGTTTTCATTTTCGTAGTGCAGAGCCCGCGGATCGGCAAACCAGCACCAGGCACCTTTCTCGGTTACAGTACTGACCGGAAATTCAACGCTGGCAGTAACGGGTATAAGCTCCTTTCCATTGAGATTTTCACCTGTCTGTAATACGCCCACCAAGAGCAGAAAAAATATCCTGTACATACCTGTTCTTATTAAAAAGAGATCAAGCCATAAAGCTTTGGGCTGAATGGCTTGACCTGTAGGTTTAGAATTTCACCCCTGTTTTACCAAAGGAATATATAGATGAGGGTCACTAAAAGGGTTATACCCAGAGCACCCATGGCAAATCCTTTGTCTGTTTTGAAAAGTGTCAGATCGAAAGGTACCGATTTTTCATCCTGGAAACGATCGTTCGCGTTAGAGAATAAAAAGAGCGATATAGATAATATGAGTGATCCAAAGAAGAAGAATGCTTCAAAACCGATATTCTCGAGATAGAGCACAGTTTCGTTGGTACTACCGCTAACAAGCATGATCTTGTGTACAGCGGCGGCCAGAATAAAGATCAAAGAAGCAACAAGAGAGATTCTCCCCCATTTAAGCATTTTATTTCGATCCTCCTCAGAGGGTAAGTCCGCTTTTTTCTTGCTGTTGTCTACAAAGGTGATGGCTACGAAGATCACGAACAAAATGATGAAGATATATCCCATTCTGAACTGGAATGGCATATCGGGCATGGAGAGTTTGAACAACAGACCCATCGGAATGGTAAGAATCGATGTCCATATGGCCGCTTTTGAGGATGCTCTTTTCCAAAGCAAGCCCAAGCCAAATACCACAATAATACCCGGATAGATAAACCCGGAGTACTCCTGGATATACTGGAAAGCCTGGTCTAATCCACCCAACAACGGTTCTACTGCGATGATGGCGATCACCAGTGCCAGTAAAGCGGTAAAACGACCAACCCGTACCAGTTGTCTGTCAGTAGCATTCTTTCTGATATGCTGCTTGTAGATATCCATGGTGAAGATCGTAGATGTTGAGTTCAGCATGGATGCCAGAGAAGAGATTACGGCAGCTGCAAGTGCGGCAAACGAAAGACCTTTGATGCCAACAGGTGCAAAGTTTCTAATTAACCACGGATAGGCATCATCCGATACATTGATTGATCCGTGCATATCGAAGTAACCCTGTTGAATGCCGGGAATATCCTGTGGATAGTTGAACATGATAAAAGCAGTGACACCCGGAATGACCACGATAAAAGGAATCAGAATCTTCAGGAATCCGGCAAATACGAGACCTTTCTGGGCTTCGCTGATACTTTTTGCAGCAAGTCCTTTTTGAATGATATACTGGTTAAAACCCCAGTACCCGATATTGGTCAGCCATACACCGCCCACAATGGCAGCAAGGCCTGGAAGATCACGGAAAGCATCCGGTGATTTTGATTTATCAACAATAAGGTTGAAGTGTGTATCGTTAGGAATAGCTTTTAACTTATCATAAATAATCGTCAAACCATCCCATGCACCTTTACCTTCTCCCGACACTGCCTCCAGGGCAAAATAAGCAGTAATCAAACCGCCCCCAATCAGGAATACCACTTGAAGCACATCAGTCCAGGCTACCGAGGCGAGACCTCCGTAGATGGAATATATACCCGCAATAATGAACAAGGCCAGCACGATCTGCATTCGATATCCTTCCAGACCCAAAATCTGTTCAATGGCAATGGAACCAAGCCATGCTACAGAAGTAAGGTTCACGAAAACATAGAGGAACAACCAGAAAATAGAAAAGGCCATACCCACACCCCCGCTATAGCGTTCACGCAGGAACTGGGGAATGGTGTAAATCCGTTGTTTTAACATGACTGGCAACAAAAACTTGGCCACCATAATCAGGGTGACAGCTGCCATGATTTCGTAGGCAGCCACACAGATGCCAATTTTATAACCCGATCCCGACATCCCGATAAACTGCTCGGCAGAAATGTTTGCAGCAATCAGTGATGCACCTACTGCCCACCAGGTGAGTTTGTTGCCTGCCAGGAAGTAGTCATTTGCTGTCTTCTGTTCTCCTTTTTTGTTTCTGGAGAGGAAAAGACCTAAACTCACGAGGAGTACCATATAAATCCCGACTATCACATAATCGATAGTCTGAAATCCCGATCCATTCATTACGATTTAAATTATGTTTTTATTTAGTGTTAGTATATTGTAATGTGTTTGTATCCAGCAATGTGTGCGTACACATAGGTGTTTCTTTTAAATTCGTCAAAGGTATGTAATTTTCTCTAACATCTGAAAGGAAAAAGATCAGTTTGATCTAATTTTATAAACGGATGAAATCATCATGTCTGTGACATAGATGTTTAACCCGATAAAATTGTTTATTAAAATATTCTAAATTATTCGAATGGTTTCATTTTACGGTGTTTTAATGATAATCTTTTCGGCGCCTACAATCTGCGTTTGCTTCTGATAGCTGTGTTCATGCACCGATCCGACTGCCCGACCCGACGGGTCGGCGTTCTTCCGGAAAGCTTCGTCCCATGCCAATGCCACCGGTGTGCTGCAGGCAACTGAAGGAACGGAGGGCACACAGGCAGCGGCGCTATCCGAAGGAAACAAATCTGAGTAGATGGTGCGGTATACATATTCTTCCTTGGTCAGCGGCGGATTGATGGGAAAGCGATGGTGCACGTTTGCCATCTGCTCGTCGGTTACCTGTCGTCCGGCAATCTCTTTCAGCGTATCTATCCAGCTGTAGCCCACGCCGTCGGAAAACTGTTCCTTCTGTCGCCAGGTCACCTCTGCGGGTAGGTAATCTTCGAATGCCTGCCGCAGAATATGTTTCTCAATTTTTCCGTTTCCCGACATCTTGTCTTTTGGATTGAGACGCATGGCTACATCCAGAAACTCCTTGTCGAGGAAAGGCACGCGTCCCTCCACGCCCCACGCTGCCAGTGATTTGTTGGCGCGAAGGCAATCGTACTGATGCAGCTTGCTCAATTTCCTCACCGTCTCCTTGTGGAACTCCTCAGCATCGGGCGCTTTGTGGAAATAGAGATAACCTCCGAATATTTCATCGGCACCTTCGCCGGAAAGTACCATCTTCACGCCCATGGATTTAATGTATCGGGCAATCAGGTACATGGGTGTGCTGGCACGTACCGTTGTTACGTCATAGGTCTCAATGTGATAGATCACATCGCGGATGGCATCGAGGCCTTCCTGCACGGTGTATTCAATCTCGTGATGGATGGACCCGATATGTTTGGCCACTTTCCGGGCAGCAGCCAGATCGGGTGACCCTTCCAGCCCGATTGCGAAAGAGTGTAGCTGCGGCCACCATGCGTCTTCCCGGTTGTCGGTCTCCACCCTTTTGGCTGCAAACTTTTTTGCTACAGCAGAGATAATTGACGAATCGAGTCCACCCGACAGCAAAACCCCGTAAGGCACATCGCTCATCAGTTGCCTTTGTACAGCATCCTCCATTGCTTTTTTCAATTCCTCCACATCGGAAGTATTTTCTTTCACGCGATCATACTCCATCCAGTCGCGGCTATACCATTGGGTGGGCTTTTCATCGGGACTGTAATAATAATGTCCCGGCAGAAATTCTTCAATCTTGTTGCAAAACCCTTCCAACGCTTTCAACTCCGAAGCAATGTAATAAGCACCGTCGCGATCCCATCCCTGATAAAGGGGAATGATGCCGATGTGATCACGTCCAATCAGAAAAACGTCTTTTTCCTTGTCGTAGAGGGCAAAGGCAAAGATGCCGTTCAACTCTTCCAGAAAATCGGGTCCCTTGTCGCGGTAGAGTGCCAGGATTACTTCACAATCCGACTGGGTAAGAAAATCGAATGTCTGCTCATATTTTTTTCGGATGTCACGGTGGTTGTATATCTCGCCGTTTACTGCCAGAATCAATTGCCCGTCTTTACTGACAAGTGGTTGCTTTCCCGAGGCCGGATCGACGATGGAGAGCCTTTCGTGAGCCAGAATCGCTTTACTACACGAGAAGATACCCGAGCAATCCGGACCGCGATGGCGCAGTTTGATCGACATCTTCAATAGTTGGGGGCGTAGTTGCTCCTCCGGCTTCTTCAAATTGAATGTACACACGATTCCACACATATAGATTGATTTGTTGATTGTTTGATTGTTTGATTTGATGATCGCTGAAAATTTAATTTCAGACCGCTCAAATTAATATCCACCCAATTAAAAAGCTGATACCTGATACCTGATACCTGATCGCTTAATCGCTGACCGCTGACAGCTTACCGCTGATAAAACGGTGAATATCTTCCGCCACTTTCCGTCCTGATGCGATCGCCTTCACTACCAGGCTGGCTCCCATGATGGTGTCGCCGGCGGCGAATACTTTGGATACGCTGCTGTTGTGTTGCTTGTCAACTGCCACATTGCCCCGCACGTCGTAGTTCACACCCAGTTCATCGAGCAGCCCTTCGTGTACGGGATGCACAAAGCCAAGCGCCAGCAGCACCAGATCGGCTTTCAGCACTTCGGCCTGTCCCGAGGAGATCATTTTGAATCGTCCGTTGTCATCTTTTTCCCAGCTGACCGATTCTGCTGCAGCCTCCTTCACCATGCCATGCTCTCCCTTAAAAGAGATGGTGTTGAGCAACCAGTGACGGCTGCATCCCTCCTCATGGGAGGAAGATGTTTTCAATATCTGCGGATAGGGATTGGGCCAGGGAG
This sequence comes from Bacteroidetes bacterium GWC2_46_850, assembly GCA_001768325.1. Taxonomy (GTDB): domain Bacteria; phylum Bacteroidota; class Bacteroidia; order Bacteroidales; family Dysgonomonadaceae; genus Proteiniphilum. Next base: position 224,451 of record MENQ01000001.1, read on the forward strand.
TGGCCGGGTTCTTGCCGACCGGAGGTTTGGGCATAATCTCAATCTGGGTCACGCTCTTTGCTCCCTGCCTGATGGAGGTGCCCACACAGTCGGATCCGGTGTCACCGCCGCCAATCACCAGCACATGTTTGCCTTTGGCCGATATTTGTTCAGTGGTGACGGCCTCCTCGCCCTGGAGCAGCCTTATTTGCTGCGAGAGAAAATCCATGGCAAAGTGGATACCTTTCAGATCACGTCCCGCAGGCGTGATATCTCTCGGTTTGCCGGCTCCTGTGGCAAGACAGACTGCGTCATATTCAAGCATGATCTGCATCCCCGGGATATCCTTTCCAATTTCCGTGTTGGTCACAAACTCGATGCCCTCTTCCATCAGCAATTTCAGACGCCGGTCGATGATCTGCTTGCTCAGCTTGAAATTGGGAATCCCGTAGCGGAGAAGGCCGCCGGGTGTGTTGTCTTTCTCATATACGGTGACGTGATGCCCCTTGCGGTTTAGTTGTTGTGCCGCTGCAAGTCCGGCCGGTCCTGAGCCGATGATGGCCACCTTCCTGCCGGTACGGTGTTTGGGGGGACGGGCTTTGATCATCCCTTCCATGAAAGCCACCTCGGTCACCGATGCTTCATTCTCCCGGATGGTCACCGGTGCGTCGTGCAGTGCCAGGACGCACGATTTTTCACAGGGAGCAGGACATACGCGTCCGGTAAACTCCGGGAAATTGTTGGTTTCATGCAAAACCTCCACGCCTCTCTTCCAGTCGCCCTTGTAAATGTAATCCTGCCATTCGGGCATCTTATTCCCCAGGGGACAGGCCCAGTGACAGAAAGGAATGCCGCAGTCCATGCATCGTGCTGCCTGTTGTTTGCGATCTTCCCGGTTCAGTGTCTGTTCCACTTCGGCGTGGTCATATATTCTTTCGCTGATAAGACGATAACCGGCTTCTTTTCTCGGTATCGTCATAAATGCTTTTGGATTTCCCATAATTTCTGTTGTTTAAATCCTCTGAAAGGATCCATTCTTTGTTGTCGTACAATTTTTTTAAGCCTTTTCAGGTGTGACCTGTGGCGGTGTTAATAATCTCTTTCAACGACTGCAATCTTTCGGTTCAGTTCTGCCATTTTCCTCTCCTGCAGCACCTTCTTATACTCTATGGGTACCACCTTGATAAACTGTTCCACATACAGATCCCAATTGTCGAGTATCTGTTTTGCCAGTTCGCTGTTGGTGTACTGTTGGTGTTTGGAGATGAGGCTTTTCAGTTCCCTGACATCGGACAGATCCTCTACCAGTGACAGCTCTGCCATTTCCATGTTGCAGTAATAGTCGAAGTCGTTCTTTGCATTGAGCACATAGGCCACGCCGCCACTCATGCCTGCTGCAAAGTTGCGTCCGGTGCTGCCCAGCACCACCACACAACCGCCTGTCATATATTCGCAGCAGTGGTCACCTGCCCCCTCCACCACAGCTGTGACGCCCGAGTTGCGAACGCAAAATCGTTCGCCGGCTATGCCGTTGATGTATACTTCACCACTGGTGGCACCATAGAGTGATGTGTTGCCGCAGATGATATTCTCTTCCGGTCTGAAGGTGCTACCGCGTGGAGGTGTCACAACAATTCGTCCTCCCGAAAGGCCCTTACCCAGGTAGTCGTTGGTGTCGCCGTGCAGATAGAATGTAATTCCTTGCACGAGGAAGGCACCGAAGCTCTGTCCTGCCGAGCCTTCGAAGTAGGCCGAGATGGTGTGATCGGGCAGTCCCGCCTGTCCATAGCGCCGGGCAATCTCTCCCGAGAGCATCGCACCGGTGGTTCTGTCGGTATTTTTTATTTTTGTCTTGATACCCACCGGTTGCAGGAAGTCGATGGCCGGCAGCGCCTCGCTGATAAGCTTCCGGTCGAGCACCTCTTCAATCTTGTGATGCTGTCCGCCAGCCCGTCGCAGTGCAGACCTGTTTGCTTCATCGGGATAAAAGATGATCTTTGAGAGGTCGGTTTTTTCGGTCTTGGGCAGGGCGGGAAAGTGCTTCCGTGTGAGCAGGTCGGCTCTTCCAATGATCTCATCCAGCGATCTGAACCCCATCTCAGCAAGTTGCTCGCGGGTGTCCTCAGCCAGAAAGCGGAAATAGTTCACCAGGTACTCGTAACGTCCTATAAATCGTTTGCGCAGTTCGGCATCCTGGGTGGCTACCCCCACGGGGCAGGTGTTGAGGTGGCATTTGCGCATCATCACGCAGCCCAGTACAATGAGGGCGCTGGTGGCAAAACCGTACTCTTCGGCACCGAGCATGGCGGCGATCACGATGTCGCGGCCTGTTTTCAACTGACCGTCGGTTTGCAGTGTCACTTTTCCCCGCAGGTTGTTCAGCACCAGTGTCTGCTGTGTCTCAGCCAGCCCGATCTCGAGCGGCAGACCGGCATGTTTGATGGAGCTGGCCGGGCTGGCTCCCGTACCTCCTTCCGAGCCGCTGATCACAATCAGATCGGCCTTTGCCTTGGCCACCCCGGCGGCGATGGTGCCTACGCCGCTTTCCGATACCAGTTTTACGCTGACGACCGCTCTTGGGTTTACATTCTTGAGATCGAATATAAGCTGTGCCAGGTCTTCAATCGAATAGATGTCGTGGTGCGGGGGAGGGGAGATCAGTGAGATTCCCGGTATGGAGTGTCTTGTTTTGGCGATGATGTTGTCCACTTTGTACCCGGGCAGCTGGCCTCCCTCTCCCGGTTTTGCTCCCTGGGCAATCTTGATCTGCAGCTCGTCGGCATTGACGAGGTACTCGGTGGTGACGCCAAACCGGCCCGAAGCGACCTGCTTGATGGCACTCCTGCGGGAAAGGCCGTCCTCCTGCGGTTTGAAGCGCTCAGGATCTTCCCCTCCTTCTCCGGTGTTGCTCCTGCCGCCGATGATGTTCATGGCAATGGCCAGTGCCTCATGCGCTTCCTTGCTGATGGATCCATAAGACATGGCGCCGGTACAGAACCGCTTCATGATCATCTCCACCGGTTCAACCTCCGAAATGTCGATGGGAGCGCGTTTGTAATCGAGGAGATCGCGGATAAACGTGGGTTGCTCCTTTTCATTGACCAGTTCCGTGTACTCTTTGAAGAGGCGGTAGTCCCCGGTCTTTGTGGCGATCTGCAGCCGGGCGACGCTCTCCGGGTTCCAATCATGATGCTCTCCCTCAATGCGGTAGGCATATCTTCCCTGATTCCTGAGCCGGAAGGGTTCGTTCTCTTCTTCCGAAAATGCTTCGAAGAATGGTTCCAGTACTTCCCGGGCGATATCTTCCATGTCGATGCCTTCAATCTTGGAAGAGATACCCTTGAAATAATCTTTCAGCACGGAGGAGGAGATGCCGAGGGCCTCGAAGATGTGTGCGCCACGATAGCTGCGCAGGGTGGAGTTGCCCATCTTGGAGAGCACCTTCAGCAATCCTTTGCTGACCGATTTGATATAGTTTTTCTTCGCCGTGTCGAAGTCGAGTTGAATCTCGCCCGACTTTACCTGCTGTGACAGAATCGCAAAGACAAGATAGGGGTTCACCGCGTTGGCACCGAAGCCAAAGAGGAGTGCGAAGTGCATCACCTCCCGGGGCTCGGCGCTCTCCACCACGATGTCGATCTGCATTCGTTTTCTTTTTTCCACCAGGTACAGGTGTACGGCTGAAGTGGCCAGCAACGACGGGATGGGCGCATTCTCCGTGTTCACGCCCCTGTCGCTGAGGATGATATAGTTCTTTCCTTCGTCTACGGCTCTCTCCACGGAGCGGCACAGGTTGTCCACCGCTTCTTTGAGGCCGGCAGCACCGCCTGCGGGGTCGAAGAGCATGGGGACTACCGCGGTGGAGAAACCTTTATAACGGAGGTTCGACAGGATGTCGAACTGGGTGTTGGTGAGGATGGGGCTTTTTATCTTTACGATGCCCGAGAGTGCGGGTATCTCTTCGAGGAGGTTTTGATGGATGGCTCCCAGATAACCGGTCAGCGACATCACCAGCTCCTCCCGGATGGGATCGATGGGCGGGTTGGTTACCTGCGCGAACTGTTGCCGAAAGTAGTTGAAGAGTCTTTGTGGCTTGTTGGACAAGGCCGACAGTGTCAGATCGTTGCCCATGGAAGATGTCGGTTCCTTTCCTTCCGTTGCCATGGGCTTTATCAGGATTTCGAGATCTTCGGTGGAATATCCGAAGGCTTTCAGCAAGGGCTCATAACCTGCCACGTCATTGTTCACACTGCGTCCCGAGGAGATGTCGTCGAGATTTACACAGTTTTTATTCAGCCACTCGCGATAAGGAAAAGCATTGGCCAGTCCCTCTTTCAGCTCATTGTCGGAATATATTTTCCCGGTGAGGGTGTCCACGATGAGCATCTTTCCCGGTTTCAGCCTTCCCCGTGCTTTGATCTGTGAAGCATCCGGTTCAATGGTGCCCGTTTCGGAGGCAATGATCATGGTGTCGTCGTGGGTGATGGTGTAGCGGGCGGGACGGAGACCGTTGCGGTCGAGCATGCCGCCTGCATAGCGACCATCGCTGAAGATAAGTGTGGCCGGTCCGTCCCAAGGTTCCATCAGCATGCTGTGGTATTCATAGAATGCTTTCAGCCCGTCGGAGATAGGATTTTTGTCGTTGAAGCTTTCGGGTACCATCATGGCCATGGCGTGGGGCAGCGTCTTGCCCGACATCACCAAAAACTCAAGTACATTGTCTACCGAGGCGCTGTCACTCATGCGCGGCTGTACAATGGGGTAGAGGGGTGACAGGTCGCCCAGGAGCTCCGACTTGAGCACGCTCTCGCGGCTCTGCATCCACTGGCGGTTACCCCTGATGGTGTTGATCTCGCCATTGTGGGCCAGCATGCGGAAGGGTTGTGCCAGATCCCAGGTAGGAAAAGTGTTGGTACTGAAACGGGAGTGTACCATGGCTGCGCGACTGGTAAAATTGGGATCGGAAAGATCAGGAAAGTACTGCCTGAGCTGCATCGACGACAACATTCCCTTGTAGATCATCTGCCTGGTGGAGAGGCTCACGATGTAGAAACTCCGGTCATCTGCCATGGTTGTGGTGGAAAGTTCCTTTTCCACTTTTTTTCTCAACAGGTAAAGGCTTCTCTCCAGCTCATCAGACGACCGGTTGCCGGTAATAAAGATCTGCTTGATAACCGGTTCATTCGAAAGAGCAATCTCTCCCAGGCAGTCGCTGTTCACCGGTACGTCACGTACATGAAGGAGTGAGAGGTTTTCATCTCTGGCTTTCTCTTGAATCACCTGCAGGCAAAACTCCTGCTTTTCCTGTTCCCGGGGAAGAAACAGAAGTCCCGTACCGTACCGTCCTTCCGGGGGTACGGCAATACCCTGTAACAGGATAAATTCATGCGGAATCTGCACCAGGATGCCGGCTCCGTCACCGGTGATGTTGTCGGCACTCTCCGCACCACGATGCACCATGTTTTCCAACACCTGTAGCCCTTTTTCCACGATGGTGTGTGATTTCTCACCGTTCAGGGTGATAACCAGACCCACGCCACAGGCATCATGTTCGTTTTCAAAAGAGTAGAGCGATTTTTGTTCCCGTTCCCGAAGGCTTCGGAAGATATTATTTTGATCCATAACGTCTCGTTTTTTTTCAATTTGAGCCAAAAAAATAGCAGATAATCATACCCGCTATTCTTTTACTATTTGTCTGATATTTTATTGATATTACACTTTAGCTGATGAATAGCAGTTCCCTGTATTTGGGCAGGGTCCACATCTGATTGTCTACAATCAGTTCCAGTTTATCCACATGGTAGCGGATGACATTGAAGTAGACCTCCACCGTGTCGTGGTATGCCACCGCTTTATCGCGGGCATCCTCCAGTTTATTGGCCGTCTTTCGGGCATCCACCATGTCGTCCACATTGCTCTTGATGGCCGATATGTGATCGGCAATCTCTTCGATCAGTGCGGCATCTTCTTTCGACAGTTTATCGGCTTTCTCCTTGTCGAAGACAATCCGCATCTTGTAGAGGTTGTCGAGCAGCACCGACTGGTATTCGGTGGCCACGGGAATGATGTGATTCATGCATAAATCGCCCAGTACGCGTGCTTCAATCTGAATCTTCTTGGTGTAGGTTTCCCATTTCACTTCGTTGCGGGCATGAAGCTCCTTTTCGTTCAATACACCAATACTTTCAAACATCTCCACCGATTGATCCGATGTGTATGCATCGTAGATGAGTGGTACGCTCGTTTCACAGTCGAGTCCCCGTTCTTTTGCCTCTTCCTTCCACTCGTCGCTGTAGCCGTTTCCTTCAAAACGGACCAGCTTCGATTCTTTGATATAGAGACGAAGCGTGTCGAAGATGGCCTGCTCCTTTTTCATTCCCTTTTTCATTTTCATGTCGATCTCCTTCTTGAAATCGATCAACTGTGCGGCAACCGTAGCATTCAATGCTGTCATGGCCGACGAGCAGTTTGCCGATGAGCCGACCGCCCTGAATTCAAAACGGTTTCCGGTGAAAGCGAATGGCGAAGTGCGGTTTCTGTCGGTGTTGTCGATCAGCACTTCGGGAATGTGCGCCACGCCCAGTTTCATCTTTTTCAACTCATCCACCGTGATGTCGTCGTCTTCCGAACTCTGTTCAATTTTATCCAGCACGGCAGATATCTGCTTCCCGAGAAACACGGAGATGATGGCCGGTGGGGCTTCGTTGGCTCCCAGTCTGTGGGCGTTGTTGGCCGACATGATGGAGGCTTTCAATAGGGCGTTGTGTTTATAGACGGCTACCAGCGTGTTGACCAGAAAGGTGACGAACAGCAGGTTCTCATTGGCCGTTTTGCCCGGTGTAAAGAGGCCGATTCCGGTGTCGGTGCAAAGCGACCAGTTGTTGTGCTTGCCCGAGCCGTTCACGCCGGCAAAGGGTTTTTCATGCAACAGCAACTTGAAATGATGCTTGATGGCAATCTTGTGCATCAGCGACATGATCAGCAGGTTCTGGTCGACCGCCAGATTGGTTTCCCCAAAAATTGGCGCAATCTCAAACTGGTTGGGAGCCACTTCGTTGTGACGGGTTTTGAGGGGTATACCGTATTTGTAAGCTTCAAATTCTACTTCACGCATGAATGCAGCCACACGCGGGGGAATGGCGCCGAAATAATGATCTTCGAGCTGCTGATTTTTAGCGCTTTCATGTCCCATCAGGGTGCGGTCGGTCAGACTCAGGTCCGGCCGTGCAGCAAACAGCGCCTGGTCTACCAGAAAGTACTCCTGCTCCCATCCCAGGAAAGAATATACCTTTTTTACATCCGGATACAATAGTTTACACACCTCCACGGAGGCTTTGTCCACAGCCGACAGCGATTTCAACAGCGGCGTCTTGTAGTCCAGGGCTTCTCCGGTATAGGAGATGAAGACGGTGGGAATACAAAGCGTATCGTCAATAATGAAGGCGGGTGAAGAGGGATCCCAAGCCGTATATCCACGGGCTTCGAACGTATTGCGAATGCCACCGCTGGGGAAGCTTGAGGCATCGGGTTCCTGCTGGGCAAGCAGCTTGCCGGAAAAACGTTCGATGATGCCTCCGTCGGGACCGTTCACGTAATCAATGAAAGAATCATGTTTTTCCGCAGTCCCTTCGGTGAGGGGTTGAAACCAGTGTGTGTAATGGGTTGCCCCCATCTCGATGGCCCACATCTTCATGCCGGCTGCCACATGGTCGGCAATTTCACGATGGAGTGTGGTGCCCTGATCGATGGCTTCAAGCACCGTACCCATTGTTTCTTTCGACAGGTACTTCGACATTTGCGTTCTGTTGAACACATACTTTCCGTAATACTCCGAAGGCAACTGACCGGGAACGGCAATCTCGACGGGAACTCTTTTAGATGCTTCTACTACAGCTTGAAATCGTAATGTTGACATATTACACGTTTTTTTATTGTGGAGGTTTCTGATAACCATTTTGGACGAAATAGGAAAAAACTCCGGTGCAAATATAAGCACATTGTTTTAATATCAAAAGAAAAACAAGAAAAATGTTACTTTAATCATGTAAAATTAACATTATGTTCGAAAAAGACAGGGAAAGATATCTTTTATTCCAATTCAGTTCATTTTCGTTCTGTTTCCGGACAATGTTGTAAACCTGTGCACCGAAAATCAGTACAAAATTAAACATTTTGAGTTGGAACCTCCTATTTTGTACCACAAAAGAGAGCTGTATCCAGAAAATTGAAGAAATTGACGTGATCAGGAATAGGTATGGATGCTTTGCTGTGCCGAAGGGAGATAATTTACACCATACCAGCATATCTGCAGCAGCAGAAAAGCAAAGAGCAAGATGATCATGGACATTTTATGGGAGGCATTTTTTTTCAGGCGGTAATGGATGTAGACCATGTATCCCAGCCAGGTGGCGGCAGCCCAGGTTTCTTTTGGATCCCAGCTCCAGTAATGGCCCCAAGCCTCTTTGGCCCAGATGGCGCCCATCAGCATGCCGAGGGTAATACAGGCCGTTCCGGCGTAGACCAGTTCATCGGTCATCTGCACCAGCCGATCGGGGTTGCCGATTTTTTCCTCCCTGATGAGATAATAGAGTGCGACCAGTGTCGCGGCACCCAGGATGGCATAGGAAAACATGTAAATGATGACATGCGGTGCAAACCAGGGGCTTTGCAGTGCAGGCATCAATGCCTTGTTGTGTATATCGGGTTTGGTGATGTTTACCACGATAAAGACTGCGGCAAGCAGGGTGGTGAAGGAGAGGATCCATTTGTAGTTCCACCGCAGATAGGTGAGCAGTCCCGCCACAGGCAGGAAGAAAGCATACCAGAGCCGTGTTTCACCCATGGTGCGCAGGGGTGGCCTTTCGAGAGAGTGCCACAGGCCGGCAATGAAGAGGGCGAAGATCAGCAGTCCGGCCACTGTGAGCAATGCCGGTATTGTTTTGTTCCTGTACTTATAGGCAGCGGCTGCCCCCATAGCCCAGAAGAGGAGGGAAGCAATCGCGAAATATATAAATGAATCCCAGTTCATATGCTATTTGTCTTTTTCATCTGCCTTTTTCTTTGGCCCGGCAACAAACAGGAACAGCGCTCCGGCCATCAACATACATATGCCTGTATATACCACTTTTAGCCAGGGATCGCGGACCAGTTCAAAGACAGAGCTATCGGCATACTTTCCTTTTGTATCGTCGTAGCTGTATTGGTAGATTATCCAGTCTTCTACCGGGAGTGGTCTGTTTACTTCTATGATGGCTTGCCTTGCTGTACCCTTTTCGGTATAGAGCGTAACATAAGACCGGTATCTTTTTATCTCCTGTGGCGGCATGGCAATGCTTCTGTTCCCGGAAACCTGCAACGTGCTGTGCGGAAACAGGTAGCTGCCGTTGCTTACCCATCCCTCCACCGGCTGATTGTCTTCCGCATTGTTCACCCGTACCTTGATGGCAGTTGTGGCACCCTCCATCATCATGGGCACCACATTCAGAAATGTGGAGTCTCTGAATAGGGCAGCATGGGGCAGATAATCCAGTATTTCCATCGTTACTCCCGCGATCTGGACTGTTTTGCCGACTTCTTCAAACTGATAACTGTCGGGCCGTGTAGCGGGCAGTATTCTTCCTGTCTCATTTTCAATGATGACCAGCCTGGGCGGATATTCTTCGATCAGGAATGTATCAAGTTGGATGGCCAGTGATAGTTCCTTTATTTCTCCGGACTGATTGGTGGCACGCCATGCTATCTCCCCCTCGTTCACGCTCATGGTAAGTCGCTCCAGGTCGGCGCTGCCCAGCAAGCCGCCCCCCAGTGCCAGAAATAAGCCGAGGTGATTGAGATAGAATCCGATATCGCGCCACGACTGTTTTTGTCCGGTTCTTTTCAGTGTGGTGAGCCCCAGGATGAATAAAATGTAAAAGCAAAGCAGGACAAATGGCCAGGAAGTCGTCATCCGGTACCATCCGAGCGGTGTGAAGAGGGTGGGAGGGAGCTGCTCGTTGCTGCTGTTGTGGGGGAATTGTGGAATTAATCCCAGGATTATACAAAGAAGAAGCAGGACGGCAATAGCCGGCACGGCTGCATAAACGCCGCCCAGCCATCTTACCGTTCTGTTTTTGGGGAGCAGAAAGTGAACTGCGGTCAGTCCTGTCACAAAAAGCGCTCCGAAGATGCTGTTTACCGGAGATGCAAACAGGGCGGGTTGTATGTTTCCGACGGTCAGTTGCAGCAGCAAACCCGAAAAGGCGATGCCTGCTGCCACAATAAAACCTTCACGATAACCCCATGGATGTTCCCAGATTCTCATTTCAGACTGACCAACCGGTTGTTTGCTTTGGCCTTTTCCAGCCACTGGGGGATTACTGTTTCCCGGAATACTTTCTTATTCCCTCTTTCCTGCTGCATGTCCAACCCGATATAGGCCTGCGCTTTCTCCTTTGTAGAGATGTCGGGCAGCGGTACATTGCCGGTAAAACCGAGTTGTGCCAGTACCTTCGATATCTCGAAACGGGCTTTGTGGGCACGGTCGAGACTCAGTGAAAGAATACGTTGAAACTCAACCGGCGAGTGGAACGATCCTCCGTGTGAAGCCACTGCATAGTCCCAGCGCCACTGCGACTGGCGAATCAGCTGTAGTGCGTTGTTCATCTGTGCTTCGGTGGCTCCCTTTTCCCAGGCAAACTGTGCTTCCAGATGGGCTGTAGCCAGTTCTTGTTCCACCAGGTTGCGAATCTGGTTTGCGCTACGTTGCCGTTCATACACAGAGTTGCGGAGATCCTCCTCCGTTTCGCGGTGGCATACCTGGCAGGTGTTGTTCATGCTGGCCAGCGGGCTTCTCACATGGTGACTGCTATACTTGATGCCTCCCTCTGAAACGTAGGGCATATGACAGTCGGCGCAGGAAACACCCCGTTGTGCATGGATTCCTGTTTTAAATATTTCATAGTCGGGGTGTTGTGCCTTGATGATAGGTGCTTTGCTCAGCTTGTGCGTGTAGTCGGCAAACTGGATGCTGTCGTAATACTGCTCCGCTCCCTCCATGGTGGTGCCATTGTGCCAGGGGAAGGTCAGGTATTTCCCTTCCGGGGTGAAGTAATATTCCACGTGGCACTGTGCACAGGCCAGCGAACGCATCTCCTGCTGTGTTGCTTCCTGGATATTCATTCCCATGGCTGCATACCCTTCAATCAGGCCGGGACGGGTTATCTTCAGGTCCATGGTTTCCGCATCGTGACAGTCGGCACATCCAATGGGGTTCACCACTTCATGTCCCCAGTGGGCCCAGGGTTTGTTGTAAAACTCGGCAATCCCCACTGAATCCATAATCCGCGGCACATCGGGACTCTTGCAGGTCCAGCAGGTGGCCGGCTGTGGGCTCTCCTCTGCGGTCATGGGGGCGCCTGTTCTCAGGGTTTCGCGTATATCTTCCACGGCATGCATGTGCCCGCGAGGTGTACCGTAATCTTTTGAAAAAGCGTATCCGGCCCAGAGAATGACCATCTCGGGACGTTGTTCGAGGACATCGACCGCACTGCTGCCATTAAATTCACTCCGGAAGGTTGTATCGGCCGTTTTTGTCCAGGTCTCATATTCCCGGGGATAGTTTACCGCGAACAGTTCGTTGCGCGATTCAATCCCTGTGATTTCCACCTTTCGGTTATTCATCACGCTCGCAATCTCCGCTCTGCGCTGCGTAACGGAAGCAGCCAGCATTCCCAGAAGGAAAACCACACCCAGTGTAACGAAAAACAGGAGCCATCCTACCCACGGTTTCATGCTGTTACTTTGTCTTGTCCTGCTCATAGTAATTTTATTATATTAGATCAATAAATCATCACATCATCATATCATCGAATCATCGAATCATTTCACTCAGCCACTCCGGCACATTGCTTTCCGGCATCGGTATGCGCGCGTTGGGTGTGGAAGAGAGTGACCTGCTGCGGGTATGGGGCACGTCGCGGTGACAATCCCAGCAAGCCTTTCCGCCCATGTCCTGCATCTCCTTGTAACCCATTCGTCCCGTATTCACAAATTCGGTATTGAGTTGGGTGTGACACCGGATGCAGTTATCCATGATCACCTGCGAACTGCCCTCGATGGCTTGTATCGCCTGGTTTTCACCCCGTATGGTAAAAATGGTGGAATGCCGTAATCCGTCTGTGGCTTTAAAGTAATAACCTTTTATTTTGTTGTCGTGCGGAACGTGGCAGTCGCTGCAGGTCGTGTTTCTGCCGTGCGAACTGTGTTCCCAGGTGGCATAGTAGGGACCCATGATGTGACAGTTTACACAGGTAGCCGGGTCGCTGGAGAGATAGCTATAAGCCCGGGATGCAAAAAAAGTATAGATAAAGAGTCCCACGAAAGCGCCACAGATGATGATGGCCGGATATTTCCATCCGCCGCGAGGCCTGACTTCATTCCAAAAGTATCGCAGTTTACTCATGGGTACTCGTTCTTTAATAGTTTTTCTATCAATAGCAAAGAAAGCAATATAATTTGCAAAAAACTGTAATAATTATGACATTTGTAAGAAATAAGCAAATGTTATGCAACAGTCTCCACACGCCGATGATGCCCGCATGATCTTCCAATGTCCTTTATGCAGTTCCATCCCTGCCGAGCAGCGGGACCGTTTTCTGCAAGATGTCCGTTTTGCGGTCCGGAGTTATGAAAAGGGAGACACGATCGTGACGCAGGGTGCGCGTTACGATGCGCTTTATATCCTGATCAGGGGTGAAATCGTTACTGAGATGGCCGATGAGAAGGGCGATTTTATGAAGGTAGAACAGATCAGGGCCCCCAATCCGATGGCAACCGGTTTTCTGTTTTCGGCAGATAACCGCTCGCCGGTGTCGGCTGTATGCAAGGTTGACTGCAGCGTGATCGTGATCCCCAAAGAGAATGTCTATTTTTTAATGCGGGAGTATGAATCGTTTATGCTGGCCTTTCTGTCGTATATTTCCAACAAGGTTTCTTTCCTCTCTGAAAAACTACGGCTTGTCTCCTTGCGGACCATACGGGCGAAAATCGCTTATTATCTACTGAAGGAATCGGGAGGTGAGAAATCGTTCCGTCTGAAAACATCCAAAGAGAGTATGGCCCGCCTGTTCGGCGTATCACGTCCCGCATTGGTGAAAGTGATGATGGAGATGGCCGAGGAGGGACTGATTGATGTGGATCGACGCGATATCCAGATCAACGACCGGGCAACGCTGCAGAAAATGCTGTAATGCGACGCAACCAGGCGTTGACCGCTCTGCAGAAGCTGTTATGGGGTATATCCAACAAATGATAAATTTTATTTTATCATATTTTTTGTTTTTCTGAAATGTATTCGTAAATTCGTCGCGTCAATTAATTGGTGGATATTGGCATCATGCGTTCAACACAATAATCGGAATCCAGAAGAGGACAAAATAAGCAGTTGGTGAATGAATCTTAGTTAAACCCGAAGAAAAGCAGAATCCAAGTGGAATATTTCCAAGAAAGTTTATGTATACACAATTACATAAACAAACAGACTCATGTTTATTATATTTATAATTAGCGAATTAGATAAATGTAATTAAACTATATATGAAATGTATACGCAACAGTATGGCGTATATACAATTGTTGAACTAAACCTGTCGGTAAATTAGAATAATGATAATTTTGAAGCGTAATAACTTCAATAAATTATCATTATGAATCTAAACAAAACATTCGAGAGTTTGCAGATCAAGGAGATGCAAATTCGCAATTACAGTCCCCGTACAATCAAGACGTATTGCAGCCTGCTCATAAAACTTGAAAAAGACTTGGGTAAATCGCTGTATGAGGTTACCACCGAAGACTTTAAAAACTGGTT
>MENQ01000002.1:0-553 GCA_001768325.1 Bacteroidetes bacterium GWC2_46_850
CAAAGAACATTTCGGGTGAAAAACACCCTTTATGATAAACGGGATAAAAACAAATTAATAATCAACTAAATGTCCTGCCGACTTTTCGGAGTGGACTCTTTGTTTAAATTTGCAGTAAAGTTTAATTATACAATCTATTCTGATTGAAATGGTAAATATTGCCTGCTTTAAATTCCGGAGGAACTAATTTTAAATGTAAATAATATTTTATGAGACAAAGAAATTTATTGCTTATTGGTCTGATGCTGATACCTGTATTCGCTATCGGACAGAGAAAAGAAGTGGAGGGAATGAAATATCTGGACGAGCACAGGCGTCCCGTCTACAGAGAGAATATAATTATTCCCGACGTGGGTAATTATCAGGTGCTGAAGTGCGACTTCCATATGCACACCGTTTTTTCAGACGGTCAGGTATGGCCCAGTGTCCGCAATCAAGAGGCATGGCAGGAAGGTCTGGATGCGTATGCAATTACAGATCATATTGAGTATACCCCCCATAAGGATGATGTAAAGGTAAATAACGGACGGAGGATTTGCGAGGTTGCGGGGGG
>MENQ01000002.1:574-34572 GCA_001768325.1 Bacteroidetes bacterium GWC2_46_850
GGCGAGGAGTAGAATGCAGGATGTAATCCTCCGTCCGTTCTCCCGACGAGCCGAAGGCGATGTCGGGAGAACAACCGTGCATATGAACTACTCAAGGAGAGTGCGGCAAAGAGCAACCTGATTCTGGTGAAAGGCAACGAGGTGACACGCAGGACACCTCCCGGACATTTCAATGCTCTTTATATTGGTGACTCATCGGAATATATTGAAAGTAATGATGCTTCACAGGACAAGGCAGCAGTGATGAAAGCTGCCGCACAGAATGCCTTTATATTCTGGAATCATCCGGGATGGCAACCGGGTATAGCGGGATCGTATGACTGGATACCTTTCGTGAACGACCTCTACAAAAGCAAGGCATTGCAGGGTATTGAAGTGATCAATGGATTCGGGTTTCATATGAAAGCACTCGACTGGTGTATCGACAAGGGACTGACCGTGATGGGTACCACCGACATGCACAACCTGGTGGCACATGAATATGATTTCAGCAAGGAATATGTGCATCGTACCATGACACTCGTGATGGCCAAAGAACGCACAGCAGAATCTATCAGGGAAGCGCTTGTTGCGGGAAGGACCGTGGCCTGGGCCAGCAAAATACTTGCAGGCAAGGAGGAGCATGTGCGGGCACTCTTTGATGCCTGTGTAAAGCTGACGCCTGCATTTTATACCGAGGAGAAAAAGAACGGCGACAAGATCAATTACTACGAGTTGCGTAACAACAGCGACCTCTATTTTGAGCTGGAACTGAAGGAGGGTAACAACACCAAACTGGTTGTACTTTATCCACGTTCTGTACAACAAATCACTGCATCAGCGGAAACGACTTCGCTCTATGGAGAAGTTATATCTACCTATGTGAGAAGTGATCAACATCTTTCTGTGAACTTTCAGTTGAAGTAAGTCATAATTGATCGGCCGGAATAAGGGATCCTGCGGATGTGCAACGCAGCAGATCCTAAATTGTCAGGGGCGTTCCGTTTTTAAAAACAGAGCGCCCCTGACCAGTGAAAAAGAATCAGTTCATTTAAAACTGAGGATATCCGGGATTCTGAGGATATTTTCGGCGATCGACTCTTTATTTTTTCCGAATCTAATTTTGCTTTTATCTCATTCCTATCTCGCTAGAAAGGCGTCAATGGAGCAAGAATCAAAAGCTCCAAATCATTCAGGAATTTTAAGTTAATGGATTACAACCTGTTGATGAAGGTGAATAAACTTCTCTGGGGAAAATCCATCTCGACACATTTCGGCAAACGGAAATTTGTCCGTTTCCGTAAAATCAGGGCAGAACTATAATCACATCCACCGGATCGCTCTATTGCTTACAATAAAATTGTCGTTATCTCTGATCTCTACAAAATAGGAGTTCCATTTCATGCGAAATAGAATACAGAAATATTACAAAATCGAAGGTGATATTATAAAGAAATAATATTCAGATCATTATGGATAGTTATAGAGTTTGGTTGATTGATGAGTGGCAGCAGGTAACCTGCAAAAATTATGGACATGACTCACACCCGAAAAAGCAACCCGATGAGCTTCGCTCATTGTTCTAATTGCCGGCTCGTCTTCCTATACTCGTAAAAACAATGTAAACGTAATTGCACTGGGAGATTTGTTTGTGTAAATAAGTGATGAATTTTTCAGCACCTCGGAATTTATTTTGTATTTATCCGATTGCGGAGTTACACAACTTGGGCGAATAAGACGTTAAAAATAGAATAATCTTCAAATTTGATAGAATTCAGGGATTTAATTCCGTGTATTTGATATAATATGCGGAATTTAAATAAAAAATACTATCTTTGTAAAAATCTTTAAGGGTACAAAGAAACGTAGAGACTGGCTTGACACATCCTGATTTTTCTGAACCATCATGTAAAAAACAAACGAATGATAAAACGGATTTTAGAAAAGGAGATTGATAATAAATTATTTAACGGGAAAGCTGTGATCGTTTTAGGAGCACGGCAGGTGGGGAAAACATCACTTTTTCGTAAAATATTCTCAAGCAACCCTGATGCACTCTGGATGGAGGGAGATAATTTTGAAACGCAGCAATTATTTGAAAATTTCACGTTGTCAATGGCTAAGACCTTACTAGGGAACAAAAAAATAATTGTAATAGATGAAGCACAAAACATCTTGAACATTGGAATCAAACTCAAAATCATCATCGATCAACTCCCTGAAGTTCAAGTTGTAGCCACCGGAAGTTCCTCTTTTGACTTGGCAAATAAAATAAACGAACCACTCACGGGCAGAAAGTGGGAGTATAAACTCTACCCGCTTTCATTTGCTGAAATGGTTGCACATCATGGTTTTTGGGAGGAACGGAAAATGCTGGAACAACGTCTTGTGTATGGTTATTATCCAGAAGTTGTGGTTCAACAGCCGGATGAAATGAAAACGATTCTTCAAAGTCTTGCATCCAGTTATCTATACAAAGATGTATTGAAATGGGAAAATATCCAAAAAAGCGACAGATTGGTCAAACTACTCCAAGCCTTGGCTTTTCAAGTTGGGTCTCAAGCATCGTACGCGGAACTGGGTAATTTTTGTGGATTAGATGGTAAGACAGTTGAAAAGTACTTAACCCTTTTGGAACAAGCATTTGTTATTTTCCGATTAAATTCTTTCAGCCGAAATTTGCGCAATGAGCTTAAGTTCAGTAAAAAAATCTATTTTTACGACAATGGGATTCGTAATGCTCTTATCGCCAACTTCAACTCTATTCACTTGAGGGACGATGTAGGCGCTTTATGGGAAAACTTTCTTCTCTCCGAAAGAGTAAAACGGAACCACTACAGCCATTCGTTTGTCAACAGTTGGTTTTGGCGTACACAAACTCGTAAAGAAATTGATTATTTAGAAGAAAAAGATGGGAAACTGTCTGCATTTGAGTTGAAATGGAATCCTAAAAAAACGGTAAAGCCTCCCGACGATTTCATTCAGACTTATTCAAATGCCGACTTCACAATTGTTTCTCCCGATAATTTTCATGAATTTATCGGAATGGAGTTTTGAATGCAAGTTGCATACATATCATTGTACTACCAGCGGAGGAAGCGCGAAACCTGGGTAAGGGATAAGTTTAAAGGAAAATTGTCTATTACAAGATTGATCATGTCCGTCTTATCGGTAAAGTTTGATTTAATGCGGAAAAAAAATCTAAATTTGTATTCGGATGAAAACGAACTCGAACAATAGCAAGATTTTAAAGGTGGCGCTCTATACTTCCCCGTTGATAGGGATTTTGGCCATTACCCCATTATTTATTGTGAGGGCTGCCCCTTATCACATATATCCCAGGTCTATTCTTTCAACTACCCTGATCATCTTTCTTGCCTGGATGATTAATCTTGCCCTTGTAAATTATTGGAACAAATTTGAATTTCGAAAAAACATTCATAAAATCTCCAGATATTTTGCAAGCTATTTACTGTCTGCTTCCTTTATCCTGATTGCCATGAGGACGCGCAAATTAATTTTCGAAAGTTTACATACGAGTAGCGAGATAAGCTCGTCCCATTCCCCGTACGCGACGCTCGCCATGGCAATTTCGCTGAATACCGTTATATTAATTCTCCTGGATTTACTGTTGCTCAGGGAGAAGAAAACAAAAGTTGAAATTGAAAATGCCCGTCTGAAACAAAAAAACAGCGAGGCATTGTATCAACAGTTAAAACAACAAATACATCCGCATTTTTTATTTAACTCCTTAAATACGCTGAAAGCATTGATAAATAAATCACCGGATGCGGCAGAAGATTATCTCGTCACGCTATCCGATTTTTTACGGATGTCGGTTTCTGCAGGAAACGACCATATGGTAAAGACAGAAGATGAACTGAAAATGTGTCTCGATTACTTAAAGATGCAAAAAATAAGGTACGGCGAAGCGTTACAATTCTATGCTGATATTCCGGAAGAAATTGCCCAAACAAGGTTTGTCCCATTTTTTTCGCTTCAACTGTTGTCTGAAAATGCCATCAAACACAATGTCCTGACGAACGAAACGCCGTTGCAGATAAAAATGGCGTATAATGAAGGATGGATTACTGTTTCCAATAATATCCGACCAAAACTCACCACAGAGGCTACAACGGGCACAGGCTTAATCAACCTTGCCGACCGGTACAAAATCTTATCAGGTGATGAAATACAAATTCATACCACTGCTGAGCAATTTTCAGTAAGTATTAAAGTGCTGAAAATATGAGAATCATAATCATTGAGGATGAGCAGTATACAGCAGATAATCTGGCTGAAACCATTTTAAAAGTTGAGGCCAAGGCGCAGATCGTGGCAAGCATCCGGTCGGTTAAAGAAGCGATTCCTTATTTGCAAACCCATGAAAAACCCGATTTAATATTTTGTGACATACAATTGGGTGACGGCTTAAGTTTCGAGATATTTAATCAAGTTTATATCAGCTCTCCGGTTATTTTTTGTACAGCATATGATGAATATGCCTTGAAAGCATTTAAAGCAAATGGAATAGATTACATTTTAAAACCATTCACAACAAATACAATTCGGGAATCACTGAAAAAATACCGGAACCTGAGTGACAGTTTCATCCACAATGCACCCTCATACAAAACAATACTCGAACTGGTGGAAGGCAGAAGAAATCAAAAACAGGTTTCGGTGTTGGTTTACCAAAAAGACAATATCATTCCGGTAAAGGTGGAGGATATCGCGTTGTTTTATATTGAATCGGAAGTGACCCACCTGATTACTTTTCATCAAAAAAAACACACCATCAACAAATCGCTTGAAGAGTTGGAGAAAATTATAACAGGTGATTTTTACAGGGCAAACCGGCAATTTTTAATTAACCGCAAAGCCATTGGCAATGTATCGCAATATTTTGCCCGGAAGTTATCGGTACATCTTAACTTGCCTTTCCACGAAAAGATACTTGTCAGCAAGGAGAAATCAAGCGATTTTCTACACTGGCTGTCGGGGAACTAATCCCCCAATCCGGTGATCGTTTCACCCCTCATTTTGTCCGTTTCACCCCTCTTTTGCTTTTACAGGCGCGACAGCCGGTTTAATTTTGAACAATAACAATCGTAAAAACAAAATTTTATGAGAAAATTGTTTGTTCAAACTTTATTCATGGCATTGCTTGTTTCTCCCCCGCTTTTGTATGCACAAAATGAAGAATCCGGCAGGTTGAGTTTGGAAGATTGCATTGCAAAGGGACTTCAAAATAACCCGATGATTCAATCTTCGCAACTCTTTGTGGAAGAAAACCAGACAAAAGTCGATGAAGCACGCTCGGGTTATTATCCTAAGGTAAGCCTGAATTCGAATGCAACAACCTATTCAAACAACAATGGCGATCAGCGTTTTGAAAATTACAACACGGGCATCTCCGCATCCTACAATTTATTTAACGGGTTCAGGACAAAAGCAGGCTACCATGCAGCCAGGGATCATCACGAGGCGGCCTTTCTTCAACACGAGTCCGTTCAACAAGATTTGGTACTCAATATTACTTTCGCGTATTACAAAACGTTG
The DNA here is from genome assembly GCA_001768325.1 of Bacteroidetes bacterium GWC2_46_850. Taxonomy (GTDB): domain Bacteria; phylum Bacteroidota; class Bacteroidia; order Bacteroidales; family Dysgonomonadaceae; genus Proteiniphilum. The sequence goes on from MENQ01000002.1 coordinate 6,116, forward strand.
CAGGCAGAACGTATCCTGAAAAGTGCCGAAGAAGCGGTAAAAAATTCCCAGTTGCATTTAGATTTTGCCCATGCCAGAAATATGGCCGGTATGGCAACCCGTTCCGATATCCTTAAATCGGAGGTCGAGCTTTCAAATGCTGAGCTGGAAAAGATAAAAGCGGCCAATGCGCTTCTTGCTGCCAAAGGAAACCTGAATAAATTGATGGGATTGCCCGCAAATCATCCGACAGAAATTATCGATGATCTTTCTGAATTGAATGAAACCCCGGTACAATCGTATGATTCACTTTTTGCCGAAGCAATGGAATCGCGTGTGGAGGTCAAAAGGTTTTATTCATTGTTGAACGCGCAACAAAACAATATCCAGCTTGCGAGAGGTGAATATTACCCTTCGCTCGATGTCAACGCGAATTACAATTTTTCCGGGGAAAAGATATCAGGGATGCGGGAAAACTGGTGGCTGGGAATGACGCTTACCATACCCGTTTTTAACGGATTCTCAACCGAAGCCCGGGTTAAGGGAGAAAAAACAGCGCTGAAAGGGATTGAGAAGGATCTTGAAGCATTAAAAGACCAAATCGGGACGGAAGTATGGAATGCCTTTCTGGCAGTGAAAGAATTCTCCGAAAGAATGACCGCAACATCTAAGGGGCTGGAGAGCGCCAGGGAAAACTTGTCTCTTTCTGAAGGAGAATACAAAGAAGGCACAGGTTCAATCATACAACTTACCGATGCCCAAACGACATTTGTCGCCGCGGAGCAGAATCATATACAGGCTGTGGCTGATTATAAAGTATCATTAGCCGAATTAAGGAGAAAAACCGGGAATTTATAAATACTGAAAACAAGGGAATAAAATGAAAAAATTGTTTTGGATAATTGGAATACCGTTAATAATTGCCGCTTCATTTTTTGCCTGGTCATACATTTTCAAACCAAATCATAAAGGTGAGAAAAGGGCACAAACATCAGAAGTTGTCAGGAGGGATATCAGCTCAACCGTACTTGCCACCGGGATAATAAAACCACAGGTTGGGGCTGAAGTAAAAGTTGGCGCCCGGGTTTCGGGAGTCGTCAAAAAGTTACAGGCCAATATCGGTGATTATGTTCAGGCAGGCCAGGTTATTGCCGAACTCGATCACGCCGAGCCCCAGGCGAAACTAAACCAGAACATTGCCGCGATGAACAAAGCCAGGGCAGATTATGAATATGCAAAGTTGAATCTGGAAAGGCAAAAATCGTTGCTCGAACAAAACTATATCTCTCAGCAACAGTATGACCTTGCGGAAAACAGCTTCAAAATTTCAGAGGCCCAGCTACAACAGGCTGAAGCAAATGTGGAAGTGACCAAAGTGCAATTGTCCTACACCACGATTTACGCGTTGACATCAGGCATTATTTCTTCCGTTTCTACCCAGGAGGGCGAAACTGTTTTGGCCGGCCTGTCAGCTCCTACTTTTGTGAATATTATTGATTTGAACCGGCTTGAGGTACAGGTTTACGTGGATGAAACAGATATCGGAAAAGTTCTTATCGGGCAAGAAGCGACATTTACTGTTGACACGTATAGCGACACCGATTTTAAAGGAAAAGTCACTGCCATCTACCCAAAGGCAGTGATTCAGGATAACGTGGTAAATTATATCGTAGTGGTTGAGATAGAAAATTTTCAGGACAAAATACTCAGGCCTGAAATGACCACGACAGTGACCATCTATCTAGAATCCCGAAAAGATGTGCTTACCGTCCCTTCCCGGGCCATTACAAGGGAGAAGGGTGAAAGATTCGTCACGGTAGTTGAGGAAGGTACGCGAATAAATAAAAAAATCAAAACCGGCTGGTTTGATAACAGCTACACGGAGGTTACGGAAGGAGTTGAAGCAGGCGAAATGATTTTGTTGCCGGAATAAATTTAATGCTTTGTAGAATCAAGAAAAGTAATATAAAAATGGAGGGAAAGAGATGAATCACATTGTTATTAAAGCCGAGAGGCTAAGCAAAATTTACAACAAGGAAGCCAGCGGCGAAGTGGTCGCCGTACGCGATGTGTCGCTCGAAATACATAAGGGCGAACTCATTGCAATCATGGGCACTTCCGGTTCGGGTAAATCCACCCTGATGAATATCATCGGGTGTCTGGACAAGCCGACGCACGGCTCGCTCTATTACGATGAGACGGAAGTGAATACACTGGACGATGCAGCGCTTGCCAGGATCAGGAATAAAAAAATCGGGTTCGTGTTCCAGTCGTACAACCTGCTGGCGCGTACCAGCGCGTTGGAAAACGTGGAATTGCCATTGATTTATTCCGACCGCTCCAATATCAGGAAACTTGCCAAAGATGCACTGATTGCGGTGGGACTCAAAAATAGGATGCACCATCATCCCGGCGAATTGTCCGGCGGGCAACAACAACGTGTTGCCATTGCCCGGGCCCTGGTGAACGACCCGGAGATCATCCTGGCCGATGAACCCACAGGGAACCTGGATACAAGATCGAGTTATGAGATTATGTCTTTGTTTCAGCGACTGAACGATGAAGGGAGAACAATCGTACTGGTCACACACGAGCAGGATATTGCCGAACATGCCAAAAGGATTATTAAAATATCCGATGGCATGATTATCAGTGATGAGTGCAATGAATCGCCAAGAAATGCAGCCAACGAACTCGGTAAATTAGTAGAGGAGGTGAAAAATGAAAACTAAAAGGATAATTTTAAGCGCGTTAAGAAGCTTGGGTAAAAATAAACTCCGTTCGTTTCTGATGATGATCGGGATAATTATCGGGATTATCGCGTTGACTCTGATCGTATCGGTGGGTTTTGGCGCGAAGAAACAGGTCATGGAAAGGGTCAATAAATTTGGTACCGAAAGTATCATGATCCGTGCCGGAGGGGGAGTCCAAATCTCTCAAATGAGTGCAAACCAGGGAACCACAACCTTAAAACTTGCAGATGCGGAATTTCTGGAAAATATAATCCCTGAAATTAAAGGGGTGGCCCCTTTTAGCAGTAAAGGAAATACAGACATAAAATATTTTGAAAAGTCAGCTACAGTCGGCCTTCTAGGCTGTACACCTTCGTATGCGCCTGTTTGGGACTGGAACGTTACAGCAGGTGAATTTATTACCGATGAGGATATGAAATCGCTCAACCGGGTTTGTTTAATCGGTACAACCGTACAAAAAGAACTTTTTGGAGACAGCTATCCAATTGGAGAGCAAATTCGAATCGACAATATACAGTTTGAAGTAAAGGGCATCCTGGAACCAAAAGGAACAAGTCCCGGAGGAGGTGACATGGATAACCGCGTGATGATACCCCTTTCTACCTTTATGCGGCGCGTGGCCAATATTGATTATTTGTCGGCAGTGAAAGTGTTGCTGCACAATCCGAAAGAAATAAATACAACTGCTGAAAAAATAAACCAGATATTACGGGAACGGCACAGCCTTGCTGAAGGAGAGCCCGATGATTTTACCCTTATTACGCCCACTGAAGCTACGGAAATGGCTGAGAAGGTTTCAGGCACCTTTAATCTATTTCTTGCCCTGCTTGCCGGTTTATCCTTGATCACGGGAGGATTTGTGATCGCGAACATCATGACTATTTCTGTAAATGAACGGGAAAAAGAGATTGGATTAAGAAAAGCCGTGGGGGCCAGCAGTAAAAAAATTGTTTTGCAATTTTTGTTTGAAGCGCTTGCGATAACTATATCCGGGGGTGTCATTGGCATTGTGCTTGGCGGCGCCGGAGCGGTCATCCTCGGAATTGTGATGCAAATACCTGTTTCTGTTTCCTGGGCAAGTATACTTACAGGCGTTATTTCTGCCAGTATCATCGGGATTGTTGCCGGCATACAACCCGCCAAAAAAGCGGCAAGGCTGAATCCTATCGAAGCATTGAAATAATGGCGATTATTTTACATTCCGGACAAATGAATTCATGAAAATATCAAAGAGCATTAAAATATCGCGGAATCAATTACTGGTCAATAAACTGAGGACATTTTTTGCCCTGATGGGAATCATCATCGGTGTGTCGGCAGTGATCGTGATGGTTGCCATTGGCAACGGAGCCCAGCACGATGTGGTGAGTAAAATAGAATCGATGGGTATCAATCTGATCATTGTGAACGCCGGACAGGTGCAAAAAAATGTAGGCAGGCAACAAATAAGAGGAACGGTTACCAGTTTGACTCTCAGTGATGTTGATATGCTGGCCTCGAAGTGCCCCGATGTGAGCATGGCTGCTCCTGTGCAGACAAAAAAAATGCAGATAAAATGGGGCAATTTAAGTACCAATACGACCGTTACAGGAACCACTTCTGATTACCCGTCTATCAGAAACTTTCATGTGGGACAGGGCAATTTTTTCAGAGAAGAAGAAAACAGGGCCTCCTTAAGGTACGCGGTATTGGGTCAGACAGTGGTAAATAATTTGTTCAACGGGAGGAATCCGGTTGGGGAAACAATAAGGATTGGGCGGATTCCCTTCTCGGTGATCGGGATAATGGAGCCCAAAGGGGCAGACCTGGATGGAGTTGACCAGGATGACCAGATATTCATCCCGGTCCAGACCGCTTTGCGCAGGGTTTTTAACCTGAATTACATCAATTCAATCAATATTCAGGCCACTTCAATTGATAAAATGGAGGAGGCCATTGGGCAGGTAACTGAAGTATTGCGCGAACAACACCGTTTAAACAGAGGAGACAAACCCGATGATTTTACCATTCAAAATCAAATTGAACTTTTAGAAGCGCAGAAAGAAACAACCGACACCTTCACGGCACTTATCGTGAGCACGGCCGGCGTCTCTTTGCTGGTTGGCGGAATTGGCATACTCGCGATCATGTTAATTGCCATAAGGGAGCGGATCAATGAAATTGGTTTGCGCATGGCAATTGGCGCGAGCAGAAAAGATATATTGCTCCAGTTTGTTATTGAATCGTCCATCCTCAGCATTGGTGGCGGCATAATTGGTATTGCTGTGGGTGTTTTAACTTCGGTTGTAATAATTTTCGCCACCGAGTGGACATTGAATATCTCTATTCCATCGCTGGTATACTCATTTTTATTTTCACTGTCGGTGGGTCTGTTTTTCGGGGTCTACCCGGCACGCAAAGCATCCAGGCTTGACCCGATTGAAGCGCTGAAGAGTGAATAAAACAGATTTACACCAACGAAAAGATGGCGAAGCTTTTAACCATTGAAATTTGAAAACGGTTAGGGGGCAAACCCCTAACCGTTTTTTTGACCCCTATAAACTCAGGTCTAGGTATTATACTCTTCCACATCATTATTTACGAGCATAATGCTGTCATCGTTTTAACCGTCAATTAAAACGCCGGATATCCCGGATTTTGTACCAGGTTATTGTTTGTTTCCCATGCTGCTTCCGGAATCGGGAAAAGCAACAGATGCACCGGCGAGGTGGAAGGCCGCAGGTAACCCGGATTCAGGAACCTGCCAAATCTAATCATGTCCTGGCGGTTGGTGTTTTCCCACGCCAGTTCGAGCCGTCTCTCCAGATAGAGGTCGTCAAGTGTGGCAGTTGTATAGTTATGGGAATTATTTCCAAACCCCCGTTGGCGGATCACGTTGATCAACCGGGTGGCTTCAGCATTATTTTGCCCCAGCCTCAGTAAGGCTTCCGCCTTCATCAGATAGACATCGGCAAGCCGGAAGATAGCGAAATCATTCTCCTGGTCTGAGTTGGCCAGCCCCTTTTCGAATACCCATTTATTTGCTCGGGCACCTTCTTCCTGATTTACTTCGCCCCACATTCCCTCTTTGATTGTACCGGGAATGATATTGAAGTCTACCGTATGAATCAGGGGCCGTGCATGAGCGGTTATCAGCACATTCCCTGTTGCCGGATCAATCATCGGCCCCATCAGGAATGAACCCTCTTTGCGCGGGTCGGCATCATCAAACTGCTTCACATAGTTGGGTTGGGCACTTACTCCGTTCCAGGTGCCCACATTAATTCCCAGTGCTATCGGATCCAGGTAGTGGAGCGTGCGTTTATGTAAATGGTTGCCTTCATCGGCTTTTCCAAACGCGATAGGTAAAATGATCTCCCGGGAAACTTCGTTATGTACCTCGAAGTTCGTCTTCCAGTTGGGTTCAATTATATAGTCGAGTGACATCACCTTATCTGTAGCCTCAATCACCCCTTCCCAGTTTGGCGTTCCCGCCCATGTTTCAGCGTTCAGGTATATCTTGGCCAATAAAGTATACGCGGCTCCCTGAGTAAACTTTCCGTAGCTCTCGCTCGTGACATCGTCCCGCAGCAAATCCTTAATTTCATTCAGCTCGGAAACTACAAAGTCATACAACTGTTGGCGCGACGACATTGTTGGAAGGTCCGTGCTGGTGTAATCGGCCACCAGGGGGGCATTTCCGAAGTAATCAATCAACATATAGTACCAAAAGGCACGAATTCCCCTGATTTCAGCCAGCGTACGCTCTTTCAGTTCCAAGTCCATTTCAGCATTCTCGATGGTGGCATATATCTGGTTAGAGGTGGTAATACCCGACATGGCAGCGTTCCACGAGTCGTTGATCAGCCCGTTACGTGCTTCCCAGGTATGCAACTTCAAATCCATATGTATACCGCCGTCCCACCAGTCACCTCCTACTCGGGTAGGGGTAATCGCCATATCACCGGTCTGTTCCGAGAGGAGGAAGAAATTACCTGGCCACAGGTTCTTCAAAGTTTTATATATGGGCGCGATAATCGCGTTTATCTCGGCCGGTTTTTGCCCAAACTGATCTGCAGGGATGGTGTCATATACCGTTTCATCGAGGTCGGTGCAGGAGTGTATCCCTCCCATTAAAACCAACACAACGGATATCCATGTTATTTTGATTGTTTTTTTCATATCTGTTTAATTTTTTTAGTTAGAAAGTGAGACTTACACCCAAAGAAAACGTACGGGATTTGGGGTAATATTCACGGTCTTCCACGCCCGGTGCAAGACCGTTATTCCGGTTCGCATCCACCTCGGGATCTAACCCTTTATATCCTGTGATCACAAATAGATTTTGTCCGGTAGCATATACACGGGCCCGCTCTAACCAGTCAATCCCTTTTGTATTAAAGGTATACCCGAGTGACATATTGTCAAGTCGGATGTGGGACGCATCTTCCACGTATAATGATGAGTATTCGGGCACTACTTTCAGTTGATGTACCAACGGGTCGTCCAGTGCATTGGCTCCAATCAGGTAGCCCGGATGTCCATAAGTCATTCGTCCCATGTTCAATACATCATTGCCTAATGAACCGCGAAAGAAAAACGATAAATCCCAGTTCTTGTAGTTAAACTGGTTGTTCCAGCCGAATGTTAAATCCGGCTGTGCAGAGCCGATATAGGTATAATCCTCGGCCGTCACCGAATTTACCTCTTCTCCGTCTTTGTTCCGAAATACATATTTACCATCATTATCAATCCGCACAAATTCAGGTCCGTAGAACTGTCCCACGGGATAACCTTCTTCGATCACATGGGTGGTGCGGCCCGAGCCGCCGCGTACCCATGCATCACCCACCATAATACGGCTGGTGGTGTACGTATCGTCCGACAGGCTGGTCACCTCATTCTTGTTATGGGCCAATGTCACGGAGGTGCTCCAATTGAAGTTTCGGGTCTGGATAGCATTAAAATTCAGAGCCAACTCAACCCCGGTATTCTTCATATCCCCCACATTGGCCATCATGTCCGGATGCAGATAAGGAGGTGTGGGAACCCTGTAGGTATATAGCATGTCGGTGGTTCTTTTGTCGTACCATTCCAGCGTACCATTTAGTCGCTCATTAAACAGGTAAAAATCGAGTCCGACGTTAAACATGGCGGTCTCTTCCCATTTCAGGTCGGGATTGGCATTCTGGCTGATCTTATAGGCCGTGAGCCAGGAGCCATTGTCGTAATAGGTGCCGCTGGTGCCGTAAAGCTGGAGTGTCTTGTACGGATCGAGTCCTGCCTGGTTACCGGTAATCCCGTAGCCTACACGTAGCTTCAGATCGTTGATACATTTTATATCTTTTAAAAACTCTTCTTCCGAGATCCCCCATGCAACTGAAATCGATGGAAATGTACCCCATTTGTTGTTGTCTCCAAACTTGGAAGAGCCGTCTCTACGAAGTGTTGCCGTGAGCATATACCGTGATTCGTAGCTGTAATGGGCACGTCCAAAGAAAGAGATCAGACGGCTCATGTTTCTTTCCGAACCCACGTCGTTAGGGCGCAAACCTTGTCCCGATTCCAGGTTATCCGCTCCCAGTAGGTCGGTGGTGAAGTTACGGTTGGCAGCTTTCGTGTAAGAGTATTCATTTTCCTCCCATGAATATCCGGCAAGTGCATTTAACCTGTGCTTCCCTGCTGAACCAAAGGTTGTCGTGTAATCTAATAACCACTCCATCAAATTCTTGTCCCAAATCTTGTTCTCACGTAAGGCATAGCCTCCATCATCACGACCTGCCTGCGTTTCGGAATGGTTGTATTGACTCCTCTCTTCGGTCTGTCGTTCTTTATACAGCATAGTCTTGATATCAAGGCCATCCATAATATTGAATAAGATGTCGCCAGAACCGTAATAATGTACATTCTTTTTCAAATTTTTATTGTAGGTCTGATTTCGTACCGGATTGCCCTGATCATACTCACGGGTATCGAACCATTCACCGTTTTCTAATTTTACAGGGTAGACCGGTAACATATTATAGGCCAGTACAAAATTATAGTTGTCTGCCTCATTCCATTCACCAATGGCGGCAGAACCGGTCAAGCCGATACGCAAACGATCGTTAATAGCCCGTTGCTGTAGCTGAAAACGAAAATTATAACGTTCCAGGTAATTGTCGTTTACCACACCTTCCCTGTCAAGATAGTTAAATGAGGCCCGGTAGTTGTTATTTGAACCTCCACCCGAAAGCGAGAGACTGTGATTCTGTGAAATACCCTCCCGGATGATCTCATCAAACCAGTCGGTACTTGCACCGTATTTGTCGTATACCGAAGTATCTTTCCCTGTCTCCCTTGCATAGTCGCGCCATTCATTGGCAGTTAGCAGATCGGGTTTATTGGCCAGTGTGGAGACAGCTAAATATCCGTCGTAAGATATCCTCGGTTTAAGTCCCGATCCTCTCTTGGTGGTAATCAGTATTACACCCCCCGCTGAACGGGATCCGTAAATGGCGGCAGAAGAGGCATCTTTCAACACGGAGATCGATTCAATGTCCTGGGGTGCCACCGTTTGCAGGTCTCCTCCCGGCACACCGTCAATCACGATAAAAGGGCCCTGGTCGTTTTGTAAAGTGGAAACACCCCTTAAACGGATGCGTGAACCTTCCGTTACATCGCCCGAAGGTGTACTTATATCAAGACCCGCAACCTTTCCCTGTAGCAGGTCGGCCGCATCCCTCGTAACGCCCTGATTAAAATTCCCAGCCGTTACATTGGTTACGGAACCTGTAATCTCCCTGCGTCGTTGCTCACCATATCCCACCACCACCAGTTCATCCAGTAGTTCAGTTTCATCCATCAGCACTACATTAATTGTGGTGCGCCCGTTCACTGGAATTACCTGACCTTGCATACCTACGTAAGAGATATCAAGTGTTATACCGGCAGCTACACCTTCCAGCACGAAGTTTCCGTCTATATCTGTAACTGTTCCGGTAGTAGTACCCTGTACAAGTACAGTCACACCAGCGAGCGGCTCCCCATTCACATCTTTCACCGTTCCTCTCACGGTGATGGCTTGTGCAAAAACACCCAGGGAGAGTATCCAAAGAGACAAGGATAACATTCCCTTCCAAAAAATGGTCATTTTTCTGTCCATAGTTCATTAATGTTAGATTGATAATTCATTGAAAAAACCAAAAATATGAGGTTTAAAAGTCAAACATTATTTTATTTTCATTTTGACTTTCAACTCATTTTCAACTCACCAGAGATAAAGTAAAATAAATTTTTTAAAATTAATTTACTTATTTTTTAACGTGATCGATAGCAGAAAAAAGAGACAAATTTAAAATACACTGTAAAAATCGGGCTTGATACATATCCCAACTCTTATTTGTACATCTTTTCTTTTGTAATCGAGCAGGCTGTCGCCGGTACCGCTATAAAGTTCCCCAAAAATATATTGGTTGAACCTGTCAGAGATTTTGTAGCCGGCACTGAATTTGAAATTGATGGCTTTCACGCTCTTCCGGAGACTATAGGTACCTGTCAACCACCATTTATTATCCGAAGTTTTGTAGTCTGCTGTGAAGTATCCTGTTCCTCTGTAGTCATATAAATCGCTGTTGTCTTCACCCGTTGCATAAGGGATTGTTATTTTGAAGCTGGTAGCGAGGTTAGAGGTAAGGAAATATTTCCCTGAGAAGCCAATCCAGTTGGTACTCCTTGATTCAAGGCTGTCGCGGCCATTCGACTCATGTTCCAGCTGAAGGAAGGCTGCCCCCGTAAGCCTATCGTCCACAATAATATATCTTCCCAGTCCTATTCCCGGATTGTAGTTGGAATCCCTGAACGGAGCCGATTCCTGGTAGATATCCCAGAATGATTTTTGTGTATAAGTCAAATAAAGGAAGGTATCGAAAGGCAATCTGCTTTTGGTAAGACGATGTCTGAAACTGATTTGAAACTTGGCATCGGCGGTCTCTCCGTCGATGCTTTTGTTGAGCGGAATACCGGTAATAAAAAAGTTGTCCTTATAGATGGAAAAAGGGGGCAGGTTATCCATATGGCTGATGATCTCCTCTTCCGTCATGGCCAGTTCCTGTCGGTCATATTCAATTTTCGACTTCACTCCCTCAATGAGGTTCTTAAGCGACCGTTTGGTCGTGTCGGGCATCACGGTTTCTGATTGAGCCTTTATTTCAGGAATAGATGAAAACAGTATCAGCGGTAGAAGAAGGAATAATATAAATTTTTGTTGCATTTTGGATAATTTTGATCTTTATCGTTTGAATCGAATCATACAAACACGCCAATTCCGAGGAAAACCTCATTTGAATTGGAATTGACGCGGGGAAAATATTTGTACACCGTATTCCGTGAGAAGTGTCTTGCCCGAAATATTAAATGTGTGTGTGCATTCAGGTGATATTTCATATGCAATCCCAGCAGGTGTAGCCTGACGTTGCTTTTGTCGCCCTGTACATTCAGAAAATCAATTTCATCCATTGTCAGGGTCTTCAACATATCATAATCATCCACCCCTTTCCACGAAAAAAGCATGTAATTTTCAGCAAACAGCGAAATCTGTAACTTCTGTGTGAATTGAATCAAGCTGTTTAGTTTCAGGCTAAATCCGCTACCAAAATTGTAGTCCCGGTCTTCCAGTTTAAAGTGGTCCGATGTGCTTGCTCCCAGGATAATTCCGCTTAAGTATGCCTCGAATTGTGCTTTTATCTCATTCTTCTTTTGATACACAATGACTCCCGGGCCTATTGACGCGGCTTCAGAGATATACAGAGGAAGTGCCCTGTTTTCACCGCTTTTCTGTTTCACGTCGTAGTAATTAAAGTGTTGAAACAGCCCTCCAGTGACCCATGTTTCCCTGTTTTGAAACAGCTTTTTGTTAACCAGGAGGCCGAGGGTATTCACCTGTGTCAGATAAAATCCTTCATTTCCTATCATGGCCTCGCCCGTTGCCCGAAACCATTCATAGGGTTTCCCGATCAGGATTTCAAATCGTTCTCCATATTGCAAACCGGTTCCCAGTGTTGTACTCCATTGGTTAGCTATCGGGTTATGGGCGACAGACATCGTTTCTCCCAAGTATAGTTCCAGGAGGTAAGGGGGTGAATAAAGAAAGTTCCCCTTTGATTGTCCAGTCTTCCATGCTTCACCGGTGGTGAGCCGGGTGATAAGCCGGGTGGGGGAGAGAATGCCGGCAAGCAGTTCTCTGCCCGCACGTGCGAGGCCAGTCGTCCGGTTATCGAGTATCAGATCAGACAACCGGAAGAGGACTTCTCCCAAAGCGGCTCCTCCCACCGTCGTCGCCCACAGGTCGTTGTGAGAGGGTGGTTTTGTCTCCATCAGGTATTCCCACATCAGGCTGCCTGCAGCTGTGACAAGGGAAGATTGATCAAACTCAAATCCGTTTGCACGTGCGCTGTTGAAATACATCGATCCATGATAGGGATGACCGATCAGGTTCGTGGTGAACCTGTTTGTATCCCATACAGGCAAGGTATTTATGTTGTTTCTCATGGAGCGCAAATTGATCTGTGCATATTCATCTTCCAGCACGATCCGGTTAAATCCCCTCATTGCCATGTTCAGACCTACGTTGATTGATACGGCTTTCCCTCTTTTTTTCTCAATAGCGGAAAAAGAAACAATTGTTGAATCTGATGCTATTGCGACCTTGTCATGGTGCCCCGAAACATGTCCGTATGTTACAGAAGATGTGGGCTCTGTTGAATTGGCCGGTATCGCAACGACATTGCCCGCCAGGCCCTGTCCGTAAAGAGACAGGGAGAGTAGAACAAAATATATCACGACAGCTGTTTTCATCTTTTCCAATCATCTCATCATCACATCAATTCATCATTTCATCTGCACATTAACCAATCATCACATCATCACATCATTACATCAACCTTATCCTCTTTTCTTGTAACTAAATACTGCCCAACCATTTAATATAACAGCAATGACACCCAGTGCCAGCAGGTTTCCGGAAACATCGGCCAGTGTGCTGCCGTTAAGATACAGCATCCGGAAAGTATCTGTCAGGTAATTGAAAGGATTTATCGCTGCAATCCACTGAGCCCATGCCGGCATGCTGGAAACAGGAGTAAACATGCCTCCCAGCAGCACCAGAATCAGGATAAAGAACATCACCAGAAAACTGGCCTGCTGCATTGTCTCCGAGTAGTTGGATATGATGATTCCCAGACCCGATACGGAAAGAATAAAGACGATGGCAGAAATAAGCACCGCGATAACTCCTCCGGCAGGCCAGAGACCGTAAATCAGGAGTGACAAGGTAATGGAGATAATCATCACCACCAGCCCAACGGCCCAATAAGGAATTAGTTTGGCAAGGATAAAATTCATCTTGCTTACAGGTGTCACATTGATCTGGTTAATGGTACCATTCTCTTTTTCCATCACGATATTTAATGCAGGAAGAATACCACATAGAATCGTGAGCAGCAGTACCATAAATCCAGGAATCATAAAGTTTTTATAGTCCAGTGCAGGATTAAACTTGTATTGAGGAACAATATCAATCTTTGGCATATGCATCATGGAAGCCCTTAATTGTGGCGGCAATGTCTGCGTTAGTTCTCCGCGTAGCTCCGACGACAAATCATTCACAATCTGCATGATATAATTGCTCCCCAACAGCCCCTGGGTACCATTCACCGAGTTTACAGCTACACCTACCTCCGAGTCTCTGCTTTTTACCAAATCCACGTCAAAAGAAGAAGGAATCTCCAGAATCATATCGGTTTTATCGTTTTCCATATTCAGCATGGCCGTATTGTAGTCGGGTGGGGTATCGTGCAAGATAAAATACTGTGAAGCAGATACTTTGTCGGTCAACCTTTTGGAGTACGTGCTCTTGCTGTGATCCACCACATCAATTCTGATATTTTTTATTTCGAAACTTACCGCCCATGGGAATACCAGCAATACCATCGTGGGGAACAGCACAATCAGTCTTGGAATCAGCGGATTCCTGAACATCTGCTTAAACTCTTTCTCTATAAGGAATTTTAATGTTTTCATATTTTTTAGTTTTCAGCTGTCAGCCATCAGCAGTCAGCGTGGGAATGTTCAACTTTTATTCCAGTCTTTTTTTGGTTTTCGCGATGGTAACGCCCAGCAGGAAGAGTGTCATTCCGAACATGATGAGTACCTCTTTCCAGATCATCGTGATTCCCAGTCCCTGAATCATTACTTTTCGCACGGCTTCAATAAACCAACGTGCAGGCACAATCGCAGAAAATGCCTGCAATGCCTGGGGCATGTTGTCTACGGGGAAGATCATACCAGATAGCATCAATACCGGAATCATTGCCGTGATGGCCGAAAAGATAACTGCGTTCACCTGTTTGTCTACCAGTGTGGAGACAGTCAGTCCATATGACAAAGTCAGGGTTATGTAGAGGATGGCAACCAGAAAAAGTAACAAAAGGCTACCGTTTACAGGCACACCGAGTATGAAGTAGCTCAGCAGCAGAATGATGACAAAGTCGATGAAGGATATCACCATATAGGGAATGGTTTTTGCAAAAATCATGGTTCCCTGTTTCAGTGGCGACGCGAGGAGCACCTCCATGGTGCCGCGTTCCTTTTCCCGGACGATGGAGACCGATGTCATGATGGTACAGATGATCATTAGCACCAGTCCCATGATCCCCGGCACAAACATGTAGGATGATTTCATCAGCGGATTGTAGATCATCCGGTTTTCGGCCTGAATCTGAAAAGGTATTTGCATCAGCTCAGTCTGTTCCTGCTGAAATCCCGCAATGATGGCAGTGGCATAAGTCACGGCGATAGAACCTCTGTTGGGGTCGGAGCTGTTTGAGAGCAGCTGTATGGCTGCCTCTCCGGAATGTACCAGGTTTTCCTGAAAGTTCTGCTGAAACACCACCGCCAGATCAAGTTCTCCTTTTCGCATCGATTCTTCCATATCGTCCATCGAGTGCATATCTCCCCGATAAGTAAAATAGGAATTCTGCTTTACACGCTCTGTAATGCCAGTAGTAAAAGCATCGGGGGTGGGATCATAGAAAGCCACGCGAATGTCCTGCACCTCCATGTTGATGGCAAAGCCAAACAGCAGGATCTCCACCACAGGCATTCCCAGGATGATCAACAAAGTCCTGTTATCACGCATGATATGGCGGAACTCTTTTTTTATAAATGCGATAAATTGTTTCATTATTGGATATTTTTTAAATCACGATAAGTGTTGCACAGTGCCACACACCGTTTGTTAATCGCCCCTTTTTGCTTTGCGTGCCAGCTGCCGGAAAACTTCGTCCATGGAGTCGGCGTTGAACTGACGCCTTAACTCCGCGGGTGTGTCCAGTGCGTCGATGCGTCCGTCTACCATGATGGAGACCCGATTGCAATATTCGGCTTCGTCCATGTAGTGTGTGGTGACAAAGACCGTGATCCCCTGATCGGCTGCCTCATAGATCATCTCCCAGAATTGTCGTCTCATGGCCGGGTCCACGCCACCGGTCGGTTCATCGAGGAAGACAATTTTGGGTTCGTGAAAGATGGCCACCGAGAAAGCCAGTTTCTGCTTCCACCCCAGCGGCAGGTACTTCACCATGGTGTTGCGTTCTTCGCGAAAGTTCAATCTTTCGAGCAGCGCATCGGTCTTCGTGGCAATCACCTTGTCGGTAAGCCCGTAGATGCCACCGAATAGGCGGATATTCTCCCACACCCTGAGATCTTCATACAGGGAGAATTTCTGGCTCATATAGCCAATGTTGCGTTTGATCAGTTCATTTTCCCTGATGATGTCATAACCGGCTACGGTTCCGGCCCCTGCCGTGGGCATGCTGATGCCGCAAAGCATCTGCATGGCCGTTGTTTTTCCGGCCCCGTTGGCGCCGAGGAATCCGAAAATCTCACCCTCTTCCACGTCAAAAGTGATGTGATCCACGGCAGTAAAATTGCCGAACTTTTTCGTCAGATCCGTTACTTCAATTACTCTTGTACTCATATTATTCATTAGTCAATGCCATGAAACAATCTTCTACAGTCGGTTTGATTGGGGCAATACGCACGTCGCTGAATTCTTTTTTTGCCAGGTATTGCTTTAATTCTCCGGCCTGCAGCCCATCGGCTACGGCGATGTGAATCTTGTCTCCGAAAGCGAAGCTGGTCTTCACTGCGGAGTGATCACGCAAAGCAGTCAACATGGCGGACATGCGGTCACCTTCCACCGACCACAATATCCCGGAATAGCTATCAATGATACCCTGCGGGGTATCGCTCGCGATAAACTCTCCCTCACGGATCAGTGCAATCCGGTCGCAGCGACTTGCTTCGTCCATATAAGCTGTGGATACAAGGATGGTGATGCCCTGCTCCTTCAGCCGTCCCAGCATATCCCAGAACTCCTTTCTCGACACAGGGTCCACACCGGTTGTCGGTTCATCCAGGATCAGTATCTCCGGTTTGTGTATCAGTGCGCAGCTTAATGCCAGCTTCTGTTTCATTCCACCCGAAAGTGCGCCTGCCCGTCTTTTCTTAAAGGGTTCTATCTGCTGATAAATATCTTTAATCAGGTGGTAATTCTCCTCAATGGAGGTGTTAAACAATGTGGCGAAAAACGTCAAGTTTTCCTCCACGCTCAGATCCTGATAGAGCGAGAACCGCCCCGGCATGTAGCCAATAATCTGTCGCACTTTTCGGTAATCTTTCACCACATCGTGTCCGTTCATGACAGCGACTCCGCTGTCAGGCAGCAGCAGTGAGGCGAGAATGCGGAAGAGCGATGACTTGCCGGCGCCATCCGGGCCAATCACGCCGAATACTTCGCCGTCTTCCACTGAAAATGTGATTCCGTTCAGCGCATTCACTTTTCCTTTGGCGTAACTCTTGTACAAATCTTTTACTTCAATCATTTTGATATCATCACTTATTTCAGAATTTTACTTCACCGTACATGCCAATCTTCAAAAAACCATCATTTGGAACGGCAATTTTGAGCGCATACACCAGGTTTGCACGTTCATTTTTGGTTTGTATGGTCTTGGGTGTAAACTCAGATTTGCTGGATATCCAGGTGATTTCACCCTGGTATGATTTCATGTTTCCTTCCCCGTCGTCCACCCGCACGGTCACTTTATCGTTGAGCTTAATCTGTGCGAGCTGGTCGTTGGTCACATATGCCCTCAGGTCCATCGTACCGGTATCGGCAATCTTAAAGAGCGGTGTACCCATTGTGGCCAGCTCGCCCGCTTCGGCGTATCTGTTGAGGACAGTACCTGAAATGGGACTGACGATGCGGGTCTTTTCAAGCTGATCATCGAGTTGCGCCACCTGTATTTCAAGGGTAGAACTTTGTGCGGAAATATGTTCACTGTTTTTTTCCAGGGTGGATGTCAATGCAAGCAGTTGCTTTTGGAGCACATCAATCTGAGACTCTATGTCGTCGAGTTGCTTTTGATTGGCTGCATTGGATGCAAGAAGCCTTTGCACACGCGCTTTTTCTCGTTCCTGCGTGCTGATCTGCTCCTGAATAGATGCGGTCTGTTTGCGTATGTCGGGCTGTTGCGCCCTTACGCCACGCGCATTGGAAAGAAGACTCATTTTTTGCAGATAAAGCTGTGTACTGTCAATGACTCCCACCATTTGTCCCTGCTGCAGCCGGTCTCCCTCGTTCAGGTTGATTGACAAAATACGACCGTTTGCTTGAGCGGATACGATAATTTCCGTCGCCTCGAATGATCCGGTAGCGTCGTAATCGTTGTTGTCATTACCGCAGCTAAGCAACAGGAGCGAGATTGATAATGTTGTGAGTAATCTAAATGATTTCATAATTTGAACTGTTTTTACGTGTTTATTTTTTCTAAAATTTTTCTGACCACTGATAGCTGGCCGCTCAATTATTGGTTGTGTATTTAAGTGCATAGACCGACATGAGATATTGAATTTCGTGCAATGTTTTTGCCTGTTTGGCCGCTTCCTCTGAATTGATTTCCTTCATCAGGTCGGAGACAGTCATTGTGCCGTTCTCTACCTTTACTTCTGCCGCCTCGCGTATCTGACTTTGTAGATCAATGATCTCGTTGTCATCCTGCATTGTCTTTCTGAATTTCTCAATCTCTATTTGCTGCTGGGGGATCACTGTATTCAGATTATAGAGAAATGTCTCTCTTTGCGAGTCGACAGACAACTTTTGCAAGTCGATTTTCTTCTTGTCGTTTTTTAATGTATACAAGTTCCCAAAGTTCCATGAAACACGCACGCCACCTAAAAAGTAAGGCGAAAATTCGTTGTCGAACATATTGAGACCCGGTTTCCCATAGCCTCCCTGCGCGAAAGCACCGATTGTGGGCCTGATTCCTGCATTCAGGAGTGATCTTTGGGTTTCAATGGTGTGTTCCTGGGCCTTGAACAGCTGCAGTTCCGGCCGGTTGATGACTGGTGAGGTGATTGTGTTACCCGGGTCGGGTTTGACAAATACCACGTTCCCGTCCAACTCTTCTCCAATGAGTACCGACAGCATGCGGATATATGCTTCCAGCGTCGATTCAAGATGAATGCGTTGCTGGGCTGCTTTCAGTTGCTCCACTTTCACCACGCTCAGATCGCCTTCATTGGCCACACCGTTTTGTATGTATACCTGCACATTGTCATAGTTACGCTGAAGTTCTTTCTCCAGGATTCCATGCTGGTTGAGTTGCCCCTTCATCAACAGGATGCCGAAATAGAGGTTGTTCACCCGCTCTCTCAGCGCGTAAATTTCAGTATCGAGCTGTTTATTCTCTAACGCCGCCTGAGCGTCAATACTCTTTTTCTGTGCTGATATTTTTCCGCCGTCCCAGATAAGCTGATTCAGTTCCGCTGCAATCTTGTACTGATCTTGGTCAATTGTGGGGATTTCCACCCCGGGCATGTTGAGATCAATACTCGTAACATCTGATTGCCAGGTTCCCTGGGCACTCAATGTACCTTGCGGCAAGTAGGCTTTATTGGCATTGGCCATATTAAAGTTCTTCGTTTGTTCGATGAGGTCGTACCGGACAATGGCTGGATAATTGGCTTCCGCCTTTGCCTGAGCTTCCTCAATTGTGATCATCTGTGCTGAAACAAACCGGATACTCAGTCCGGTGAATAACACAAGCAGCAGCAATGTTTTCATACTCATAGTTTCTCTTTTTATTTGGTTGTTTTTATGATCCAGTTTATGATCTTTTCTTTTCTTTTGGTCACAAATTCCACAAATTCATCCGCATTGACCAACCCCGAGGAGATGATCAAGGGTTTTGCCACGAATGGGAACATGGTAAGACTCAGTGTATTGATGATCAAATCTTTTGCAGACATCCCCAGTTTTCTTTCTTTTAGTTGTTTATCAATTACCGGTTGGGCAATCTGACGTGTATTTCGGGTGATATTCACAAAAAGCTCCTTGTTGACCGACAGCTCATTCAATATAAAAATGGGAAGTTCTTCGTTTTCGAGCAACAGGGCGGTGTAATTTTCGGTGATGGAATTAATTTTTTCTTCGAGAGAAATATTCTCATCTGACAAAACCGATCCCATTGCGCCAAGCAACAACCTCAGTTTCTCCTGAACTACTTTTTTATAGAGATTCTCTTTGCTGCCAAAGTAGTAATTAAGCAGTGCCAGGTTGGTTCCCGCTTCTTCTGCGATATCCCGGGTCTTTGTGGCAGCATACCCTTTCTGTGTGAAGAGCTTGTCGGCTGCCCGGATAATTTTCTGTTCTGTGGTAATTGTTTCCATCATTTATTTTTTTTGATCGATACAAAAGTATTTTATCTTTTTGATTTAAACAAATGATTAAATCAAATGTTTAAATCAATTCAATAAGTTTAACATGCTGCAAGGTTTCTTTGCATTTTTGTCACTGTGTTATTTCACCTTAGCGTTTGTTGTTGGTGGAATAACCTGGTTCTGGTGCCCACAAATCCACCGAATAATCCTCCGTAGGTGCAATTGACCCAACATTCCGAAGAGAGGGGGAGCGTGCCGTAATACATACCCCAGTTGAACCAGTAAATATAACCAATCACTATTCCTGAAAAGACAAAAATCAGGACAAATAAGTTTTTTTTAAAAAATGTGGCCACTCGTTTCATACATCTTCATTGAATGCTTGCACAATCCTTTTTAAATTTTCGTAAGATACAACGCCCATGATTCTTTTTATTTCTTTGTTACCCTTAAAAACCAGGATATTGGGAATGCCTGACACATTGTGATCATAAAAAGCTTTTGGGTTTTTGCTTACATCGATCGCGTAGAAGGATGCCATTCCCTGTTCATTTTCAATAAATTGTTCAATATTGAATCTCATTTTTCCACAAAGTTGAGAGCTGCTGTCATGGAAAAACACAAAACGGATGTCATCGTCTTCAAATTTTATTTCTTCCAATGCGATTAAATTTGTTTTCGCAGACGCCAATGGCATTTGTTTTACTCTGGTCTCGGAAATAAGTATTGTCAGAACGTAAAACAACACTGTTGCAACAACAAAATGCCATGTTTTCAGTTGTAATACTTTATTTGACATGTGCATGAGGTGATCATTTGGTTGATTTTACCAGCCATGATTATTTTTTGTGTACTTTCAAAAGTTCCATCAGTGAGAGGAACAGCGACTCAATTTTATAATCGATATCCGATTCAAAATTGGTAACCTTCCATTTGAACATTTGATGCCGGAAGGCAGGGATGATGATTTGCGTGATTTGTTCAGACGTAAGGAAGCCTGTAATCAATTGCATCTTTTGACCATCTTCAACGAGGGATTGTACATGCTGCGTCAAAGTATCCATCAGTTGAATGATTTTTTCACTGATTGGTGCGCTCTCATCCAGCAATCCTTCGGAGAATACAACCATCACGTAATAAGGGTTCTCTTTAAAATAGCGGGTCAGTCTTTTGAAAAGGGAATAAAATTCTTTTTTGAAATCGCCGGATCTGGGTTCGTTTTTCATCATCCGGGCTACATTTTCTTGTAAATATTGTAACAACGTAAGAATTATTTCCTCTTTACTGGTGAAATGTCGGTAAATCGCACTTTCTGAAAAATTCATCTCTACGGCCAGATTTTTTATCGTAAGTCCGCTGACACCGGCTTTTGTCAGCAATTTCCCGGCAGCCTCAATAATTTCCAGCTGCCTCGGTTTTATCTCCATTTTAATTTCCATCGTTTCTTCTTTTAGCGGTTCAAATCAGTAAAGTCTCTGATTATTTTTCGTTTGATCCTTATCTTTTTTCTGCTTTTGCAAGCACAACAAATTTATTCATATTTTCAAAAATCTTTTTGGGAAAAGCTTTTTTCATCAATACGGAAGGTACTTTAAAACCAGGTGAAACCGTCGTTTTAATGGTAATTTCCAGTTGGTCTCCATGCAGTTCCTTGAATGAATAAATCTCTTTTGCGTAGGTTATTCGCGATGCGTCTGTTTCTTTCACCAAGGTGGGATCTGCCATGATGGTAAAAGTAGCCGTTTTATTCTTCTTGTCTTCTTCAAAGGTCATGATGTAAGATCCATCCACCGAAGGAGCTATCAGGGATTTTCCATTGAAATAATAAATAATCCATTCATTATTGGAAATTGTCTCGACAAGCTCGCTTGATTTTTCACCCCGGAAATCTTTGTGCTTTGAGATATCTTTCATCAGTAAAACAGCGTTTTCGATCGGTATATGCTCTATCGTGGTGGCAATTGTTTCCACCACCGGAGCTTTTTCGCCGTTTTCGTTGATGCGCGTAGAAAAATTATATTTTGCCATCACTTTACCGTCTTTGCTGGTTGCGGTTTTCCATTCGTTTGTCTGAGCGGAGAGACAGGTACTGAAAAGCACCATACCCAATAGAATTGTTCGAGTCTTCAGAATTTTCTTCATTGCAATATTCAATTTAGTTTTATAAATAAATTATTCTCTTACACGACATTGTATTTTAAAAAAATGGCGTTGACAGATAAAGCGTATTCAATAGTTTATCATTTTGGAGCATCGATGCTGTTTTTACCTCTATGCCGTACTTGATAAACTTGTCTTTCGTTTCCTTATCTATTGTGGACACATAGACTACATTAATATATTTTCTACGTAAATAAAGCAAAAATACTTCGGTGGGCATATCCATCTTCTTTAAAGCAATCGTCTCCACACCGACCACCCTGTTGGCCTCCAGATCAAAAATCACCAATATTTTATTTTCATTGTGCAGGTTGGTGAGTTTATCTTGTGAAACGAATATCGCTTTTCTTTCAATCATTGAGTCATGCCTTTATTGCCTGAACCATCATGCTATACAATATGTAAGTGAATGGTCACTTACAAAAGTAGGAATAAAACCCAAACAAAAAAATGTCTTTTAATTATTTAACCCGTTATTAATGAACTTTAAAACTCCGATATAGTTATATCTTTTCTTGATGATTATGATTATGACAATTTATCAACTTTAGAATGAAACATACAATTTTGGGAGCCGGAGGCTCCATCGGGAACGCATTGACGCACGTCCTGCTGAAAAATGGAGAAGCTGTGAGACTGCTATCCAGAAACATCCATCCAATTGAAGGAACAGAATATCTGAAAGGTGATTTGACTTCCTATGCCGATACCCTGGAAGGTGTGAAGCAGTCTGATATTGTATACCTGTGTGTGGGACTTCCTTATGATACAAAGATTTGGAAAGAAAGGTGGCCAAAGATTATCAGGAATACAATGGATGCCTGTAAAGAGGTGGGCGCTAAATTAATCTTTTTCGACAATGTTTACATGTATGGCAAAGTGGACGGCATCATGACGGAGAAAACAGCCCATCACCCGATCAGCCGGAAAGGGGAGGTGCGGGCTGAAATATCGAAACTTTTGGAAGAGGAGATGAAAAAGGATGATCTGGATGTAATCATTGCAAGGGCTGCGGATCTTTATGGCCCTTTCGGTACTCCGGCTACCAGCATACCTTACATGATGGTCTTCGACAGATTGATGCACGGGAAAGCTGCCCAATGGATGGCGGATGTGAATCAGCCTCATTCCTATACCTACATACCTGATTGTGCCGAAGGACTCTACTTGCTTGCCAAAGAGGATACTGCCTGGAATCAGATATGGCATTTGCCGACCCACAGTCCCGCCATCGACGGCAAAACTTTCATTGACCTGGCTGCCCGGGAGATTGGTGTCGAACCAAAATATACCACACTGACCAAGTCGTTGATGCGGTTTGGAAAACTATTCAACAAGATTGCCCGAGAGGCATACGAAATGCTGTACCAGAATGAATATCCCTACCACTTCGATTCCTCAAAGTTCAACCGGCATTTCAACTATGTGCCTGTCAATTATGAAGAAGGAATCCGAAAAACCATTCAATGGATCAACCAAAATAAAGGACGGTAATTTTTTTTATTGAAGTAGCTGTTTCTTCCGCTGGAATAATATATATTTGTCTTTTCAAAATCACAGCTATCTGATTCTTCGATTTTCCTGTTCATCTTGATCGGGTATTCCGACTTGTTTCAGGTAACGGAACAAATATATTTCAATGAACAATAAATTATTATCCAGCAACAGACAATTGTTGTTGGGCCAGAAAATTCATCAGTATTTTTTCATTAGTGCACTGGTAACCATATTCACCCTCGGGTGTATGTGGGGAGCCATCAACCTGCTCCTGATCGGGTTGGAGGAAAGCTTTCACGGTATCGACTATTCCTGGGTGCTGGCGCATGGCCATGCCATGGTGTTCGGCTTTGTCGGTCTTTTCATCATGGGCTTTTCCTACCGGGCATTACCACACTTTAAGGGAACAACCCTGTGGAACCCCTGGCTGGCGCTGTCCACACTCCCGTTGATGATTGCCGGGATTCTGTTGCAGACGTATGCACATGTGATTGCTCCGCGGCCACCCTACCTTTCACTCGGGATTTTCGCCGGTATCCTGCAGATCGTCGCTGTCGTACTCTTCGTGGTGGTCATCGCACGCACCTTAGGCGGTGCTCCCACCGGGCGGAAAAAAGACGGGTTTGCTTTTACAGCCATTGCCTGGTTTCTGATTGCAGCCATATTGAATCCGGTCATTTTTTGGTTGTTTGAGTCGGCTCCTGATCAGGAAACTTTTCTTTTTAACGTTTCATCGTTCAACATTCCCTACCGCGACATACAGACACTTGGAATTGCGGTGATGATGATACTGGGTGTGTCCCAGCATATCCTGCCTCGTGCATATGACCTTCGGAAGCCTTCGGAGCGTTGGAGAAAATTTCTGTTGTGGGGTCTGAACGGAGCCATTCTTTTCGGTGTGATTTCTTTTACTGCCGGAATGACAACCGGCGTACACTGGTGGCATGCTGCAAATGGCATCTCCTACATCATTATCCTGGTGGCAGCCATTGGTACTCCCATCCAGTTTCGCCTGTTCAGACGCACGCCTGCCGGTTACAGCGATCGCAGCCTGAAGTTCATCAGGGCAGCCTACTTCTGGTTCATCGTGGCCGCACTGTTGCTGGTATTTGGCCCTTACTACATGTTCGGCATCTATCTGCCCATGACGGGCGGGGAAAACCCATTCTCACATGCCTACTTCGGAGCCTATCGACATGCGTTGACTGTCGGCTTCATCATGATGATGATTGTGGCTATTTCCAGCAAGGTAGTACCCGGCTTTGCCGGTGTTGATGTGAGGAAGACAAACTCCCTTTGGGCTGTTTTCATTTTGCTCAACCTGGGCAATACCTGGCGCATCACCTCTCAGATCCTGACCGATTTCTATCCCGAAGCCTTTCGTTTTATCGGCTTCTCCGGCTTTATCGAACTCACCGCACTCAGTTTATGGGGATATGAACTGATCAGAAATATCAAGGCAGGGAAAAAGTTGCAAAAGCTTCATTCTGGAATGTGATATCATTCAGTAAAACTTTATTTCTGATTGATCGTTTTAGATAGAACAAGCAAGCAATCACATAACCTGTTTTAAACAAAAAGAGAGATGCCTGAACTGATTATTGATGCCCGCATGGCTGCAATCAGCGACAGTCTGGAGGTACGCCGCATTCTTCCATTCAGAAGACGCCGGATGGTGGGACCTTTTATATTCCTCGATCACGCCGGTCCGGTTACCCAGCCCCCTGTTGATATTGCTTCCATGGATGTGCTGCCACACCCACATATCGGTCTCTCCACGGTCACCTATCTCTTTGGCGGAGAAGTAACCCACCGCGACAGCCTGGGAGTGAAGCAGACCATCCGTCCCGGTGAGGTGAACTGGATGACTGCCGGCAAGGGGATATCCCACTCGGAACGTTTCGAAGATCCCGGATTGTTGTCAAAGAGCTCACTGGAGATGATACAAACCTGGGTGGCGCTACCGGCGGAAGATGAAGAGAACGACCCAACTTTTGAGAACTATCAGCCCGAACAGCTTGGAACCTATGACGACAAAGGAATCTGGATGCGACTGATTGCCGGAGAGGCGTACGGTCTCGGTAGCAAGGTAAAGGTTCATTCCCCACTATTTTATCTGCATGTAAACCTGACTGCAGGTACGAAGATGGCCTTGCCCACAAGATATTCCGAGCGATCCATCTATATTGCCGACGGAAAGCTGGAGATTGCCGGAACACATTATGCAAAGGGACAGATGATTGTCTTCCAAAAGACCGAAAATCCATCAATCAGGGCTTTGGCAGATACAACACTCCTGTTGCTCGGAGGAGAACCTTTGGGAGAACGTTATATCTGGTGGAACTTTGTCTCGTCGCGCCGGGAACGGATTGAGCAGGCTAAGGCCGACTGGAAGGCGGGAAGAATCCTGCTGCCACCCAACGACAACAAGGAGTTTATTCCTCTGCCCGAGACCACAATCAGGTCGGGCCGAAAAGAGGAGGGGCCGCCACCCAACCCGCTCTCCTGATTGCGAGTATTCCAATGGAAAGATCACGGAAGAAATAAACTGCATTTTAATTGTATGAAAAGTGAATTTGAAAAGATGAGGAGTGGCGAACTGGCCTACTTCTCTGATGCTGAGATCATGGAAAGCATCCGTCGTTCAGCCAGATTGTGTGCGCAACTGCAGACCATGACCATATTCGATGACAACTACCGGGATGTGATTGAGGAGTTGATTCCCGGAATTCCTCTATCCAGCACGGTATGTCCTCCCGTACATTGCGACCATGGCAGCAGCCTGTTGCTGGATGAAGATGTATTTATCAATTACAATTGTGTTTTTTTAGGAGGAGGGCTGGTACGTTTTGGTAAGCACTCGAGGGTGGGGGCTAGCTGTCAGTTCTACACCCCTAATCATCCCATGGATCCTGCAGAGCGACGGGAGGAAAAGGAATATGCCCATCCGATTACGATTGGCGACGATTGCTGGCTGGGCGGGAACGCGACCATCATTCCCGGGGTGACCATCGGCAACCGCTGCATCGTGGCAGCAGGTAGTGTGGTCACAAAAGATGTACCCGACGACTGTCTGGTTGCGGGCAATCCCGCCGTGATCAAAAAGAAACTGAATCAGTGAATCTTATTTTCCTTTGCGAGCCGCATCACCCTTTTTGTTGCATCGTCCACATGGGCGGTCGACTCCATACCCAGGGTCATACAATGAATGTTGGCTTCGGTCAGTGCAAATCTAAGCGATTGTTCCCGCTCATCGTCACTCACATGGCGTCCTTCGCCAAATATCTTCATACCAATCACGCCGATACCGTTCTTTTTGGCCTTTCCCAGCAGCTCTTTCACCACGTCGGGTGTGCCGTCCATGTTCGTTTGGAAAGGATTGATGCGTGCCATGATCACATCGACCCAGGGATTATCCACCGCTTCCACCATGGCATCCCAATTGTGACAGGAAACACCCACGGCCTTGATGATTCCATCTTGTTTGGCTTTCGCAAGACCCTCCATATAATGTGTGCGATTTTTACCCCAACCAGGCTGCATCAGGCAGTGCATCAGTACAATATCGATATAATCAGTCCCCATCTCCTGCCTATATCGGTCGAGTGATTCCCGTACCGGTACATTTCGATCCGATCCGTCTTCTTGTGTCCATATTTTTGTGAGGAGGGTAAGCTTTTCACGGGGAAGGGATTTGATGGCATTTCCCACATATTGATGGGATCCGTAGGAGTCTGCCATATCGAAGAAGGTGATTCCTTTTTCGTAGGCATGGTGGGCCATCTTTGTGAAATTTTCCATCCCCAGACGGGTCTGGTTCGACGCCTTTGAACCCCCTTTTGAGCCGGTGCCCAGTGCAATCCGGGAAACAATTAAACCACTGTTGCCCAACTTCACCTTGTCGACCCTGACTTCAGATGCCGGGGTCAATTCAAACGAACCGGGCCGCACCATTGTCAATCCAGCAAAGCTGGCGAAACTTGTACGAAGAAAGCTCCGTCGTGATAATTTCTTCATCTGCTGCTATCTTTTAAATGTTTACGGCGTAAAAATAGATAAAAATTTCAACTAACCAAGTGATTGTTCAATTTTAAAAACATGCCTACTCTTCATATCCTGAACAGGCCTTTAAAAGGCTTCAGCATCTCCACAAAGAGTTTCTCATCTGCGTTTGTGGGGGTATTCAGTACCGTGAAGCCGGTTTTCTTTTTATTCTCCTCTATTTTGGCGAGTAGTAACTCGTTTTCTTCCAAGATAACATGTTTTATTGTCTCCGGGTACGCGGAGAGTTTTTCCTTCTGTTCGTCGTCAAAGGATTAAAATCTTGTATGGAAGTGCCTAACTTTTGCGCTTTAAGCAAATCGAGAAATAATGCCGTATCGGTTCTCCACATCCGAGATAAATAATCTTCGCCAAATTGAGATTGTGCAATCTCTTCCATTAATGATTTATACTTTCCCGATAACAATTCGGTGGCTCTGCTATCTTCAATCTTTTCACCCTTTTCCAGTTTTGAAAGATAGCTGCTGAAAACCTCTCTGTCAGACTCCTCCACATCTTTGTGTTGAGCCATCATACGAATAAAACTCCTATCAGGGAACTTTTCTCCAAAGAGACTAATATGGATGAAAATGATACTCAATTAAAACTTATTTTTTTTAGTGAACACTGGACTTGCAAACTTAATTGAGACATAAAGTTAAGCGACATTTTTAATTGATTCTTTTTTAAGATTATACTGATTCCAAAATTCATCAATGGTTAAGTTTCCCAATGCTGAGAATTTCCTTTTATGATTATACTAGGATTCAATAAATTCATATACATACAAGCGCATCTGCTCTCTTGTTTTGAGTTTGGTACCATAGACCAATTCAGATTTGAAAGTTTTGAAAAAGCTTTCAGCCACTGCATTATCCCAACAATTTCCCTTTCCACTCATACTTTGCTCCAGCTTCAAGGATTTCAACAGGTTTACAGTTTGTTTGCAGGCATATTGATGCCCCGGTCAGAATGAAATATCATTCCTTCTCCAAAAGGTCTGTTCCTGCCCCGCCATCCTTATGGCAGGGACTACGGTATGGGATGCATTCATATGATCGCTTATGGACCATCCGATCAGTTTGCGGTCAAAAAGATCCAGCACACAGGTCAGATAAAGAAATCCATCCTTACACGGAATATACGTCAGGTCAGAGACACACGCTTTCACAGGCTCATTCTGATTAAACCTGCGATTCAGCAGATTTGGAGCAACCTTATAGTTGTGAGAGGCATCCGTCGTCACTTTGAATCGTCTCGAGAGTTTGCTGCGCAAGCCCATTTCTT
>MENQ01000003.1 GCA_001768325.1 Bacteroidetes bacterium GWC2_46_850
TATTGTTTCTTTCCAAAAAAGCCTTCAATCAAATTTGAAGTGGAAAAGTCAAGTCAATTAACCATTTGGGGATAATATGTTATCCCGAACTCACGTTATTAAATGGCTTTGCTGCAACAAATGTTGTTTCAATGCATGCCCCATCGTTGCAGTAACTTGCTGTATTCCTGCCGTCTCCTTTTGAAGCAGACGCATCGACAGGTGTACCACCTCTTTCGACAATGAAAACAGAAGATTCTGTTCCTTCATCGCAATCGCCTCACTCGCCGATACCATTCTATCCTGCAAACCGATGAGATCAGAGAAAGTTTTCCATACAGCATTGATAAAAAACTCGGCAACGGCTGTAGGCGTCTTTGCGCGTGTATGTGCCACCATGTCGAGCACGGTGACATCCCGTTCATGTCCGATTCCGCTTACCACGGGAAGTGGGAACTGTGCCACATGGGCGGCCACACCATAGGAATCAAAGCAACTCAGGTCGGATGACGCACCCCCGCCGCGAATAATAGCCACCGCGTCGAACAGCTCTTTGTATTGAAAGATCTTCTCCAGGGCGGCGATGATAGAAGCCTCGCTCCTCTCACCCTGCATCACGGCTGGAAACAGTTTCGTGTAAAAAACAAGTCCTGCCTGATTTTTCAGCAGCTGATCGCGAAAATCCTCGTAACCGGCAGCAGTAGGCGAAGAGATCACGGCAATGCGGTTTGCCGGTTCCGGCAACGGAAGCTCCTTGTTGAGGGTGAGTACACCCTCCTCATCCAGTTGCTTTAGCACCAGCTGCCGCTGACGGGCAATTTCCCCCAGTGTGAATGATGGATCGATATCGGTTACTGAGAGTGAGTAACCGTAAAGCTCGTGAAAGTCTACCGATACCCGCACAAGTACATTCATTCCCGATGTGAAAGGCTGACCGGTCTCCTGCTCGAAATATACCGAGAGCATCTGAAAGACACCCGACCAGATGACGCCCCTGGCTTTCGCAACAATGGACTGCTTGACTGGATCTTTCTCGATAAACTCAAGATAGCAATGTCCGTTTCTGTTGGGTCGCACGTCGCTGGTCTCTGCCCGAATCCAATAGGTGTCGGGCAGGTGATCGCGAATGGCATCGCGGATCCTGTAATTGAGCTCAGTCAATGAAAGCGATTTATCAAACATAATCCTTGTAATGACAAACAAAAATAGCACTATTTCATCGATAAGTCACACCTTCAGACAGGAAAAACCGGACAAACCCATGTTTGCCCGGCTCTACACATCTTCGTATCAGCACAGTAAAGTGGATCTTACTTTTTCTTGTCAAAACTCTTTGTCATCTCCTGCACATCCTGCAGCTTAAAATCCCCGAGGAACTGCATGATCACACTTTCACCATCACTGCCATCCACAACCATAATCAGCTCCTCTATATTCTCCGGTTTTCCTTTCATGAAAAAGTTGACAAGCTCGCCATCATCCGATTTTACACGCATCAGCAGCTCATAATTTTGCTCCTTTATGCGACTGTTGGCAACCGTCATCATCTCCTGCGCAATTTTACTGTTTTCGGAGGTAAGGATGAGTATGGAGCTAAGTTTATTGATAAAACTGTTTACATCTACCCCGCTGAATTGTGTTTTGGATTCTTTAGGTAGCAACGACATCATGTTCTTCGAAATATAGACACACGTAACGCCATCCATATCCGTAAATTTCTCGAACGGATTCTTTTGCGCAAATAGCAATGTTGCAGCGAAAGAAAGTACAAGTGTAAAAATTATTTTCTTCATTATTCTGTTTTTTTTGTTATTTCTTCTCTAATGTATGATTTACCGCTGTATTGGCAACTTTCTCGTTGAGCAGCTGATCAATTATTTTCAGCGCTTTATCAACCTGTTCATCGGCTTGTTCCATTGCACCGGTTCCCTTCGAGAAATTGTGTGAAAACAGCTGCAATGCCGCTACAACTGCTTCCTGGGATTCCTGCGGCGTATCGAATGTCTCTTTTAGTTCTGAATGGTTACCAGCGCTTTGATATTGATACCAAAAACCAATGCCCACGACAAGCAGTACCGACACGGCAATACCAATGATCCGTTTTCGGAATTCAATTTTGTTGCGATACGCTGCACGCATCTTCTCTTGCGTCTCCTGCATCTCCCACCTATCGATCATGGAAGCCATTTTTTGTTCGAGTTCAGAGGGAACCGATATTTTAGCAGAAGAAAGGGTTTGAATAACATCTCTGTCTGTATCACTCCGCAGGGAGTCAGCCGCCTGTGTAAAATAGCTTATCAGCAGTTCTTCTTCCTTGCTATTGGTTTCTCCCTTGTAGAACTGGTCGATCAATATCTCTATTTTATTTTGCATATATATTTTCAAATTTTTCTTTTATTGTTCTCCTTGCTCTCGACAGTAGCTGACGCACATTGGTTTGCGTGAGTTGCATTGTTTCTGCAACCTGCGAGATGGGAAGATCGCTGAAATGTCGCAGGCGCATGGCCATTTGCTGTGCCTGGGGGAGTGTGGCAAGCAGGTATTCCACATTTCCAAGCATCTCTTTCTGTTCTATGCTGTTGACTTCTGACTCTTCTTCACACAAATCATACTGAGACGAAACCGGGATAGTTTGCCGGCTCAATTTGCGCCTGTACCTGTCTAAAGCCATATTTCTTGTCATGGAGATGATGTAAGCCTCTTCATGCTGCACTGTGGCCAGCGTCTCCCGTATCTTCCACAATTTTTCATAAACCTCCTGCACGATATCTTCTGCCTCTTGCCTGTCGTACGTGATGGCATATGAAATCCTGTAGATTAGTCCGTTAAACGGAAGAAACCGGCTTTTGAATTCATTTCCCTCCATTACCCAGGTTTTCAATATCCGATGGTTTTATCTTACCTTTTAGCAGTACCAGCTCCGGAGTGTCTCCCATGGTGATGATCACCATCTCACGAATCATGTTGTCCTGAAACTTTAAAAAGATGCGTACTTTCTCATCGGGCTCATTGCTGCTCACAAAAAGTTCGTATCGTTTGTCCATGAACCGGAGAGCTTGCTCGTTAAAACGATCTTTCACCTCCTTTGTGCATTCGTCTAGCGACAAAACACGAATATCCGATATCTTACTGTCTGAATGTTTTTCGAGAAAAGGTTTTCCCATCATCATTGCCAATCCGTTCAGATTTACAGTTGAAGCATTCAACTCCCCGGCAAACTCATTGTAAAGGGCATTCAGCGATGTCTGTGCGCAGAGGGTTACGACTAACATACTGCAGGTTAAAACCATTATAATTCTTTTGTTCATACGATGAAAATAATAGGGTTACGAAATTGTCTTTACAAAGAAGACGAACCTGCGCAGGTTTTGTGACAAAAAACCCGGAAGAAAAAAGCTACATTGAAAATCGCAGTACTTTTTGCTGGTAGGGAGATTTAAAAAGAAGATGGACAAACTTGTTGGTTTTTCTGAAAGAGGCTGGAACAGTAATCTGCAATGATTCCTTCTCAAAGGTATGAGCCGAGATCAACTGACCCGATTCGTCAAGTAATCGCATTTTGTAGGTATCGAAAGAGAAATCCGGTTGGGTTAATGAGATCAGAAAATGGTTTTTTGAAGGTCTGGTGACAGAAAAATATTGCTCTGCAACAGAGTCCTGTTCCACTTGTAGTCTGCCGAGCACCTCACCATAAGCCTTTTGAAAATCGGGAATCCCATTTCCATAGACAGAATCGGGCATCAAATACCTGTCTGACGATTCTTTGATGATTTTTATCAATTCTCCACGATCTAGTTCCGGATTCACCGACCAGAGCGACGCGATCAGACCTGCCAGAAAAGGAGAAGAGAGTGATGTGCCGTTGGTGAAGCCAATCTGTCCCTCCTGACCGATGGTGACGGTTCCCTTTCCCACCGACACCAGATCGGGCTTTATGCGGCCATCCTCCATGAGTCCACGCGAACTGAAGGAGGCGATGAGGCTGTCGGTACCCACTGCACCAACAGCCAATACATTTCTGGCATCACTGGGAGGTGTAACGTTCTGCCAGGGCTTGTTCCCTTCATTTCCAGCACTGACCACCACAATCATACCTTTATCAAAGGCCATGTCTGCAGCCAGTGACATCAGAGATATATCACCGGTAAGATCGGAAAAAGTATAGTTTAGTTGTTTATCGTCGAAATGACTATATCCCAGTGAAGTATTGATCAGATCAAGTCCAAGACTGTCGGCATACTCAATGGCCCGCACCCAGTAATCTTCCTCCACGGGAAACTCACTCCGCACATCTTCGGAACGCAACAACCAGTATGTTGCCTCTGGTGCCGAACCCATCATAAACCCGGGTTGTGAAACAGCCATGGTCGACAGCACCTTGGTACCATGATCACTCGTCGCAAACAGGTCACCTACAGGCACAAAGTCCTTGAAGCCGCGCACATCCACTGTTTCAAACCAGGGAATCACATCGTAATTGGTGAATCCCGCATCAATCACACCCACTTCGATCCCTTTCCCCTGGAATCCGGCCAGCATGAGTTTCTTGGCGCTGTGCACCGCGAACTGATCATGGGTAAGCCCGAAAGGATGATCGGATGAAGCAGATTGACTACAATCACTCTTCTCCAGCCGCGGACGCATCTGTCGGCTGCTTTTCCGGTCTTTTCCCCGCCATACATATTTGACCGTATCCACAAAAGGAAGCGACATGATTCCGTTTATTGCCAGGCTGTCAGCGACCTGCACAGTCATTGTTTGAAACCATTTGCTGTACGAAACCACTTCTCCACCGGCCTTCTCTATTAATTTGAAATAATCCCGCGAAATGGGAAAGTCAGTTTCATCGATGGCCACACGCTGACGTTGCTTTCTCTCGATCGCCTTTTTGGAAAGAAAACGGTTGGGTTCATCAAGGGAATATGTAGTTGCACCCTTGTCTTTCAAATAGACACGAAATTTGTAATTGAGCGATTGTAAAGACGAATGCCCGAAAGTATGCAGTGAAAAGAACAATGAAACAAGTATGAATAAATTCCGCATAAAAAAGATGTTGCTTCCTCCGGTTAATCCTTCCCGGTAAACCTTTCCCTGATCTGTTGCTTTCTTTTGAGCAAGAAAAACAGCGCCACCACCAGCAGGACACTGATGCCTGTTACGGTAAAATATTCATTCCAGTTACCCGATTCTTTATATCGGGGGTAACTGATATAAGCCATGATAGCCAAATAAATAAGCAACACAGCCGGAAAAAGAAAATGTTTTTTTATCTTTCGACTCATACGGTTCATTTCGAAGTCTCATTATTTACTCCCGACATGCATTGGGCAAAATGTTTGATTTTATCTTTTGACAGCGCTACCTCCAGATCTTCTTTCTCGATCATCTGCGTGGTTACAATACGCTCCCAAACAGTTAGTTTCAATTCATTTACCTCACCTCCAAAATAATCACGCACAACAGCACGGCGCGCTAACTCATCCGGAAATGCATCATCGAGCTGCTTTTGTGCTTCCTCCCCTGTATGAAGGCAATTGATGAAAAGTCCAAGCGTTTTGTCGGCTAGTTCATCCAGATGCTCCTCACAAAAAAAGGCTACTTCTTCCTGTATTTTCCCCAAATGAATGGAACCGCCCACAATCACGGAATCATATTTGGTAAGATCCGGCATCATTTCCCGTTCGTTCAGATTGCAGATGTCCACTTTGCCATCGATCAGTTTGAACAGTTCGCGGGCACATTTGTCTACAGTTCCGTGATTTGACGCGAAAATGATGAGCGTATTGTCCATAGCTGTCAATTCATTTTTTCCAGAATAGTCAAGAGATATTCATAGGATTTCCCCACGCTCTCAATTTTTACCGCCTCATCGGGTGAGTGAGCACCGGTAATGGTAGGGCCAAAGGATACTATATCGAGTTTCTGTGTTACGTTCGACTGGATGATACCGCACTCCAGGCCGGCATGGATAACCATCACCTTAGGCCGTTGATCATACTTCTCCAGGTAAATCCTCTCCATCAGCCGCAACAATTCGGAATTGGCATTGGGTTGCCAGCCGGGGTAATCCCCATCAAACTCCACCTTTGCACCGGCCAATAGAAAGAGGCTTTCTACCGAGGAGCAAACCCAGTTTTTGCGACTCTCCGAGGAGCTGCGAACAAGCAACTTCACCTCAATGCTCTCTTCGGACGTTTGTATCATAGCCAAGTTCAGAGAACTTTCCACCACACCCGGAAAATCGGCCAGATAACTGATCACACCATTGGGGCAGCCTTCGACGGCATTGATCAGATCGTCCTGAATTTCTTCAGGCAGGATTGTTTTCGGAAGATCAGTCCGTTCTGCCTTAAACGAAATACCATCCTCGATTCCGGAAAAATCTTCCCGGAACAGCGCTTCATATTCTCCCACCAGATCGATCAGATCATCTGAAAGCTGTTCGGGAATGGTCAGCACAACAAATGACTCACGGGGGATCGCATTCCGGAGTGATCCTCCTTGAATGCTTGCGATGCGGGCTTCATAGTTTCTGATCACATCCTTCAGAAAGCGGTTCATCAGCTTGTTTGCGTTGGCACGTCCCAGATGGATCTGAACCCCGGAGTGGCCTCCTTTCAAACCCTTCAGGCTAACCTTAAAAGCAATATCACCTTTCTCTATGTTTCTGTCGGCTTGAAAGCGGAAAGAAATATTTACATCTCTGCCTCCCGCACAGCCGATGCACAGTTCACCGTCTTCCTCGGTATCCAGATTAAGCATCAGCGAGCCTTCCAGCATGTTTCCTTCAAGCCCGTTAGCACCATCCATCCCCACCTCTTCATCCACAGTAAAGAGAGCCTCAATGGCGGGGTGTTTCAGTGAAGGATCTTCGAGTACAGCCATCATCAGGGCACAACCAATGCCATTATCTGCACCCAGTGTCGTAGCATGTGCCTTTACCCATTCCCCGTCAATCATCGTTTCAATGGGATCTGACGCAAAATCATGGGACACTCCGCTGTTTTTTTGTGGAACCATATCCAGGTGTGATTGCAATATCACCGTTTTGGCCATTTCATATCCTTTTGAGGCCGGCTTTCTGATCAGCACATTCCCCGCTTTGTCCTGTTTTGTTTCCAGGTTGAGCAATTTGCCAAAATCAAGTACAAACCGTGTCACCCGATCCATCTGTCCTGTGGGACGGGGAATTTGTGTGAGAGAATAAAAATGTTTCCACACATTTTGCGGGTTTAGAGCGAGTATTTCTGTTGTAGCCATAATGTAATACTAATTAAATGATTTTTCCAGCGCTGTTTCCTGATTATCTCTTTTCACATAAGGCATGGAGATTACACCGAAAAGTCCGTAAAGAATTTGCCAGACCGACTGGATGGTGAAAACTGCACCGGCAAAAGCAAGCGCCTGATTTTCAGCTACACCCAGTATCAAAAGCGATGAAATCACCACAAAATGCCAGGGGCCTATTCCGCCTTGCACCGGCACGGAAATACCTATGTTGGTCATCGCAAACACAATCAGTCCGGCGAGCGGTCCAAGATCCTTGGTGAAATCGAACGCAAAAAAGCAAATGTAAAAATACAAATAAAAACAGAACCAGATCAGGATTGTGTAAATAATTATCCGCCACTTCTCCTGCATCTTCCATATCAGTTTCAGGTCATATCTTACCGTATCAATAAGTTTTTTTATTTTTACCATGAGCGGTTTCTCCCTGAAAACAGTCAGCATCAGCACCACCATCAAAAATAACATGGCAAGAATCAAATAGATCCACCAGGAAGAAAAAAAGACAGACATCTTTTCAGCAAACTGCGGGTTATTGTGAAAGTAGGAAACGAAAAAGTCGATATAAAGGACCACACTGACAAAAACCACGAGCAATCCCGCCATCACATCAACAATCTTATCCACCAGGAATGTTTCGAGTGTTTTGCCAAAAGGGATTTTATCATATTTGCTGACAACGCCGCAACGCCAGATATCCCCCGCGCGGGGAAGCACAAAGTTAACGGCATAGTTCCCCAGTGTGGCATACACGATGCTGGCCCGGGGAGGATGATAACCGAGCGACTTCACAAAAAGCTCCCATCTCAGTCCCCTGAGCAAATTACCCAAAAACCCGAAAATAAGGGATGCTGCAATGATACCGAAGTTGGCCGACTGTGCAATCTGCCACAACTCACCCAAATCGGTATTGCGATACATAACCCATATAATCAACAATCCCAGCAGCAATGAAAGCACTGTCTTCAGCACACTTTTCAAGGATTCTGCATTTATTTTCACTTCGCAGCTGTTTATATTCTTGTATAACCTGAGTTCCAACGATTATTCAAAGGTATTCAAACACTTATTAATCAACAGCGGAAACTTGCTTTTTAGGTGATGTTTGAATTATTTTATACAATAAAAATATTACCTTTGTGGCCGTAAAGATAAGGAATAAACGCCATATTGCAATGATCCCGGTAAGAGCAAAAAAAAATCTAGGGCAGCATTTTCTCAGAGATGACGAAATAGCAGACCGCATTGCGGCCACCCTCGACAATTTTCCCTCACTTCCTGTGCTGGAGGTGGGACCGGGCACCGGCATGCTCACACGATTCCTGCTGAAAAGAGAGAAAGACCTCACTGTCGTGGAGATAGACAGGGAATCAATTGATTATCTGAAGATAAATTTCCCTGAACTGCGGGACAGAATCATTCAGCAGGATTTTCTTCGAATGGATCTTTCCCGATACTATGACGGAGAATTCAGCGTAATAGGCAATTATCCCTACAATATCTCTTCTCAAATTTTCTTTAAAGTGATTGATCACAGGGAACAGATTCCCTGTTGTTCGGGAATGATTCAAAAGGAGGTTGCTGAACGCATGGTCGCCTCACCCGGCAGCAAGTCATATGGTATCCTGACCGTATTGTTGCAGGCATGGTACGATATAGAGTACCTATTCACGGTGAATGAACAGGCGTTTATCCCTCCGCCCAAGGTCAAATCG
Organism: Bacteroidetes bacterium GWC2_46_850; assembly: GCA_001768325.1. Classification (GTDB taxonomy): domain Bacteria; phylum Bacteroidota; class Bacteroidia; order Bacteroidales; family Dysgonomonadaceae; genus Proteiniphilum. Next base: position 8,982 of record MENQ01000003.1, read on the forward strand.
GCAGTCATAAGGCTTACGCGAAACAAACGAAAGCGACTCGACTGCAACGAAAAATTATTCAAAACAGTAGTGAAGACAAGTTTTAACCAGCGACGAAAGATGCTGCGTAACTCCATCAAATCACTGCTATCCGACGAGAGCCCCCTGCCTGACGACCCCATGCTCACCAAAAGACCCGAGCAGTTGTCGATAGAGCAGTTCGTACAGCTGACAAATCTGCTGGAACCATTGATCAAACAGGCTCCCCCGGAAGAGAAAAATGACTGATTATTCACGATTCAATAAAAAGAGAGATCATGGCGGAAATAAAATTATTCTATCATAAAGACGGCATCGTCAGATTAAGCCGCAGCCTCGATTTCCTGAAATCCAACCCCATACAGAATTTCCTATGGATCGACCTCAACGATGTGGACGAAGAGGTAGAAAACGAACTGGAGGATTTCCTTAAGATTTATATCCAGGAGGAAGAAGAGATGATCGAGATTGAGATGTCTTCTCGTTATATCGAAACAAACGACACCCTGGTGGTCAACTCCAACTTTCTCTTATCGAATTTCGAAACCGATCCCGTATCATTCATCCTGAAAAACAACATCCTGGTCACAGTCCGTGGTGAAGAGTTGATTTCGTTTCATGAGACGGTAAAAAAAATATCGGCCAATCCCAAAAACTATCCTACGGGAGCGCATGTACTTGTGGCACTGCTGGAAACACGGGTTGAATTCGATGCCGACATGATTGAGAACATGACGCAGAAGATTACCCAGCTAAGTAATTCGCTCACCTTGCAGGAAGCCGATGAGGAACTGCTGTCGGAGATCAAAAACCTGCAGGAAAAAACCATGTTGCTGCGTGAGAACATCATCGATAAACAGCGCGTAGTATCGAGCATGTTACGCAGTGAATTTATTTCCACGGAGTTACAGCCGAAGCTCTCCATCATCATCAAAGACATCAATTCGCTGGTGGAACACATCAAGTTCAGTTTCGACCGACTCGATTATTTGCAGGATACTTTTCTGGGTTATGTCAATATCGAGCAGAACAAGATTATCAAAATATTTACCATTGTCTCTGTCATCTTCATGCCCCCCACCCTCATCGCTAGTATTTACGGGATGAACTTCGACTTCATGCCCGAGCTCGATAAGAAATGGGGTTATCCGGCAGCCCTCCTGTTCATGGTGCTTTCCTCACTTTTCATACTCTACTATTTTAAGAAAAGAAAGTGGCTTTAGTTCGTTAGCTCACTTTTTATTCCAGCATAAAGTGCATGCCGGGTTGTTTCTCCGGAAATATTGTGCGCAGTGGTTCCTCCAGTTCCGATGTGCGATAACCCAATAAGAGAGGCGCCAGTTCTTTGATGTCGACATGAAAAACAGGTTGTACGAAGTAACTGTCAATGTTTGCGTTCCCATCAAACAGGGTAATGGCGCCGTTGTTTTCCTCAAGTAGTTCGTCTTTCATAACAAACGAGAACGACTGTTGCGTGTAACGACTGGCAAAGAGGTTGCACAGCCGCTCAGCATCAATCACACGGGTCATGCCGGGTAGTTTTTTCTTTTGCGGAAAATCAAAAAGCATCGCCTCCTCCACGATGGCCTGAAAATCATCGTATGTTTTTTGCAGGGTCATATCCTTCTGCCGGAAGTGCGCGTCGAATGCCCGGTAGGCTGCATGCAAGTCGCCGGGATACCGTTCAGTCAGCTCCTTCAGTGAGGGCAACGCATCCGTACCCGCATCAAATGTTTTTGCAAAGCCGAATTTATCATAAAAATGCAACAGTTTTTCTTCCTGTGGAACCAGCAGAACCAGCGGTACATCCTTTTCACGGGCTATTTCAAGACTACGAATCACCAACTGCCCGGCATAGCCTCTCTTCCGGGCTTCAGGCAAGGTAGCTACACCCGAAAGGTAGATCACCGGGATTTCGGTATCACAGAAAGTGAACTGGAAGGGCAGCATCTGCAATGAAGCAACCGCCTTCTCACCCTCCATATAGAGAAGTGTCTGTTCGTTCCGGTATTTATGCCGGAAATACACTTCCATATAATCATCGGGATCACCGAAAACGGTTTTCCACATGTCCCAAACCTGCTGTTTTGTTCTGTCGTCGGCAAACTGAATCATCGGGTTTCCAATTTTATATTATCTTCAATTACGTGCAAAGCACAAATAACGTGAACGCAGTGAACGAATAACGCGAAGCGAAAAATGTGAATGCAGTGAACGAATAACGGCACAGCCGAACAGAGTTTCAGCTTTTCAGTCTGGCATTGTATTTCTCCAGGATGATGTCGGGCTGATAAGAAAGTTTTGCCTGACGCAGGTTATCAATACCCATATCCTCTTCACGGTTTACATACATAAACCCTGCTGCTTCATTTTCAACAAATTGCTGGTTGATCATGTTGTATGCTCCATGAATGGTTGTAAATGCTTTCTCAACATGGACCACAACCGTATCTTCCGTAAGAGGCTCGCCAATGGAAAAGGCAGCAATCTCGTTGTCCACACAAAGAAGCCCTCCCCGCAGGTTGAGATATTCAAAATTTTCGAGCATCAGCGTGGTTGCATAATCATCATACACAAGGGAAGGATCTTTCTCTTCCATGTTCATCTCCATCCACTTATCGAGCATCATTTTGCATTCCTTCACCAGTTCCGGGTTGCCGGTCAAAGTTTTATATTTCCAATCATTCTCTCTGTTAAAACGATTGATGTGATTCCGTTTACTTTGCAACTTTTTCCCTTTCAGGTGGATCAGCTTTTCAGTGGTATAAATATAGTCCGACACACTCCTGTTGAGTTTGTACTCAAACATGCCGGGCATAGCCTCCTCAATCTCATCAATCATATCCTGCGTAAGGCCCCTGATTTGAAAGAGAGAGTCAAACTGTTTGTGATCATCCATAATGAAGGCGATTCCTTCTTTCACATCGACTCCGCCCAGGGGTTTCAGGTATGAATTCCGGCCATTATTGTCTTTAAAACGGATAAACAGCCACTCATCCTTCACAGCGAATTGTGTGTCAAATTTTTTTCCCCAGCAAAACAAATTGGTGAAACAGAGATCGGAGGCTCTGTAGTTTTGTTTTTGCAGTTAAGAATTGATCAGATCCCGGTCTTCGAGATCCAATGATTTAAATGTAAGCATAAGACGGGTATTTTCTTTCTCTCAATATCATGAGGTATCGAACAAATAAAGCTGCTCTCATAGCAGGCGATTATCTGAACAATTTTGTATCGGAAAAGTTTAAAACAGATAATTTAAAATTTTCTGAATCCGACTATCTCCCGTACGTCGGCAATGGTTTTGGAAGCACTCGCGCGCGCCTTCTCAACGCCTTCCGAGGTCACCCTCCGCAAGTAAGGTTCATTATTTTCAATTTCGAGTACCCGCTCACGAATGGGCGTTGTAACCCGAATAATGTCTTCCGCCAGTTGTTTTTTCAGGTCGCCATATCGTATTTCACAGTTATTCCATTGTTCATTGAAATGCTCTACCACGTCGGGAGTCGAAACAATGCGCAGGATGGTAAAGAGATTCTCTATATAATCGGGCTTGGGAGAATTGGGCGCAGTGGGTCCGGCGTCTGTCAATGCTTTTTTTACTTTTTTCTCGATCTCTTTCGGACTGTCACTCAGGTAGATTGCATTTCCTTCCGATTTACCCATTTTCCCACTGCCGTCGAGTCCGGGAATTTTCACCAATTCCTCTCCAAAGTTGTAAGCCACCGGTTCTTTGAAATACTCCACCCCGTAGAAGTTATTAAAGCGTCGTGCAAACTTGCGCGTCATCTCCAGATGCTGCTCCTGATCCTTTCCTACAGGCACCTTATCGGCATTGTGAATAAGAATATCTGCCGCCATGAGCGTAGGATATGTCAACAGGCCAGCATTCACATTTTCGGGTTGCTTGCGTGCTTTCTCTTTAAATGAGACGGTCTTTGCAAGCTCTCCCATATAGGCATGCATATTCAGATAGAGATAAAGCTCTGCGGTTTCGTGCAGGTCACTTTGCACGTAGATCACCGACTTCTCCGGGTCGATGCCTGCAGCCAGATAATCCACCAGTACATTTTTCACATTTTCATGTAAATGCTTCGGGTCGGGATGCGTCGTGAGTGAATGTATGTCGGCAATGAAAAAATAACAGCTGTTCTCTTCCTGCATCCGTATGAAGTTACGCAATGCACCATAATAGTTCCCCAGATGTAGCTTACCGGTCGAACGAATACCACTTAAAACAATGTCCATAATCTCTGTTGAAATATATTGAGTCCTAAAAAAGAGTCTACAAAGGTAATAAAATATCAGTAAAACGAGAACCCTTTTTGGGAGCGAAGCAGTCTGGAATCAATACTGATTCTAAAAAAGGAGATTAAAGAAATTTTTCCGTAAATAGTTCTTTTATATGATGCTGAAAAGTACTATTTTTGTTGTGTGAAAGCAAAGTCCCGAAAATATACAGGCAAGCTGTCTTAAAAATTGAATCATCAAACTAAATCTTCAAAATAATTTAAAAAAGAACTTTATGAGTTGGTTAATCAAATCATCCATCGGACGGAAGTTCGTGCAAAGCATTTCCGGCCTCTTCCTAATTCTGTTCTTGCTATTTCATGTATCGATGAACCTGGTACTTGTATTCAATTATGACACCTATGACTTCCTTGCCAATGAGGTGCTGGGAGCTAACTGGTGGGCTATCGTGGGTACCGGCGTAATCGCACTTGGGTTCGTTGTTCATATCATCTACGCCATCCTGCTGACGTTGCAAAACAGGAAAGCCCGCGGCAAAGACAGGTATGCTTCATCCAGCAAGACACCCACAACCTGGTCATCGCAAAACATGTTTGTTTTGGGACTTTTCATCCTGCTTTTTCTGATATTGCACTTTTATCAGTTTTGGTACCAAATGCAATTCAAGGAACTTTTCATGATAGAGGGTGCACGACACGATAGTGCCATGCTGGTTGAGGAAGTTTTTTCACAGGCCTGGGTTGTAATCGTGTACATTGCCGCTTTCGTAGCCTTATGGTTCCATTTGACGCACGGATTCTGGAGTGCGCTCCACACTGTGGGATGGAATAATACGGTCTGGATGAAACGTCTCAAAGTGTTGGGGAATGTCATCTCCACTGCCATCTCCCTGGGATTTATTATTGTGGCGCTGGCTATGCATTTCGGATTTTCCAATTTATTAGGATAACGCAAGAATTATAATATTATGAGCAAGATTAATTCAAAAATACCACAGGGGCCTTTGGCTGAAAAATGGACCAATTATAAGAACCATCAGAAACTGGTCAACCCTGCAAACAAACGCCGCCTCGACATCATCGTGGTAGGCACGGGGCTGGCCGGCGCATCGGCAGCCGCATCCCTGGGAGAAATGGGATTTAACGTGCTGAACTTCTGCATCCAGGATTCACCGCGCCGTGCGCACTCCATCGCCGCACAAGGGGGGATCAATGCAGCCAAAAACTATCCAAACGATGGCGACTCAGTCTATCGTCTTTTCTATGATACCATCAAGGGGGGTGACTACAGGGCCCGTGAAGCCAATGTGTACCGTCTGGCGGAAGTGTCCAACAGCATCATAGACCAGTGTGTGGCTCAGGGAGTTCCATTTGCGCGCGAGTATGGCGGATTGCTCGACAACCGCTCCTTTGGCGGTGCTCAGGTATCGCGTACCTTTTACGCCCGCGGACAGACGGGACAGCAGTTGCTGCTCGGAGCCTACTCCGCGTTGAGCCGCGCCATCAACAAGAAACAAGTTAAACTCTATACCCGCTACGAGATGGTGGATCTGGTCATCATCGACGGTCGCGCCCGCGGTATCATTGCCCGCAACCTGGTTACCGGCAAGCTGGAACGTTTCAGTGCACACGCCGTGGTGATTGGCACGGGAGGCTATGGCAACACCTTCTTCCTGTCGACAAACGCCATGACTTCCAATGGTTCTGCAGCATGGCAGTGCTACAAGAAAGGAGCTTATTTTGCCAACCCCTGCATGGCACAGATTCATCCCACCTGCATTCCGGTACATGGTGAGTTCCAGTCGAAGCTCACCCTCATGTCTGAGTCGTTGCGCAACGACGGCCGTATCTGGGTACCTAAAAAACTAGAAGATGCACAGGCCATCCGGGAAGGTAAGTTGAAACCCACCGACCTGAAAGAAGAGGATCGCGATTACTACCTGGAACGTCGTTACCCGGCATTCGGGAACCTTGTTCCCCGTGATGTGGCATCGCGCGCCGCCAAAGAGCGATGTGATGCCGGTTATGGCGTGGGTACAACCGGACTGGCAGTATACCTCGACTTTGCCGAAGCCATCCAGCGTTTGGGCAGGAATGTGGTTGAAGCCCGCTATGGGAACCTCTTCCAGATGTATGAAAAGATTGTGGATGACAATCCTTACGAAACACCCATGATGATCTATCCCGCCATTCACTACACCATGGGCGGCATCTGGGTCGACTATGAACTGATGACCAACATCCCCGGCCTTTTTGCCATTGGCGAAGCCAATTTCTCCGACCACGGAGCCAACCGTCTGGGAGCTTCGGCACTCATGCAGGGACTGGCCGACGGATATTTCGTATTGCCATACACCATCCAGAATTACCTGGCCGACCAGATCAACGTGCCCCGCTTCAAAACCGACGCACCTGAATTTGATCAGGCAGAGAAAGAGATCAACGACCGTCTCAACCGGTTGATGAGTATAAAGGGAAAACACTCGGTGGATCATATCCACAAGAAACTGGGCCATGTAATGTGGGATTTTGTTGGTATGGGACGTGATGCTGAAGGATTGAAAAAAGCAATCGAAAAGTTGAAAGAGGTCAAAGAGGATTTCTGGACCAACCTCCGCATCCCCGGCGACAAGGAGACGCTCAACGTGGAGCTCGAAAAGGCTTTGCGATTGGCCGACTTCATTGAGATTGGCGAGTTGATGGCACACGATGCACTCGACCGTGAAGAATCCTGCGGCGGACACTTCCGTCTCGAACACCAGACACCCGAAGGAGAAGCCTTACGGCACGATGACCAGTTCTCATATGTCTCCTGCTGGGAATATCAGGGCGAACAGAATGCTCCTGTCATGTACAAAGAACCTCTTGACTACGAATTCATTGTACGCCAGCAGAGAAACTATAAATCGTAAGAGCTTTAAAACGATTCAAAAAAACAACCAATCATGGATAAAGATATCAACATAAAAGTAAAAGTCTGGCGCCAGAACGGACCCAAAGATAAAGGGCATTTTGAGACTTACCCGTTGGATAATATTTCTCAGGGAAGTTCTTTTCTGGAAATGCTTGACATCCTCAATGAGAAACTCATCAACGAAGGAAAGGAACCCGTGGTATTCGATCACGACTGCCGCGAAGGCATTTGTGGCATGTGCAGTTTATATATCAACGGACATCCGCATGGTCCCGATACTGGCATCACCACCTGTCAGCTGCATATGCGCCGCTTCAACGAGGGTGACACCATTACCGTGGAGCCATGGCGTTCTGCCGGTTTCCCCATCATCAAAGACCTGATGGTGGACAGGTCAGCCTTCGACAAAATCATCCAGGCAGGCGGTTATGTCTCGATCAATACGGGTGGCGTACCCGACGCCAATGCCATACCCATCCCGCGTGACGACGCCGAAATGGCGATGGACGCAGCGGCGTGCATCGGTTGTGGTGCCTGTGTGGCAGCCTGCAAAAACGGGTCAGCCATGCTTTTCGTGTCGGCCAAGGTGAGTCAGTTCGCCCTCTTACCGCAGGGACGCGTGGAAGCTACACGCCGAGCCAAATCGATGGTCGCCAAAATGGATGAGCTGGGCTTCGGCAACTGCACCAACACCGGCGCCTGCGAAGTGGAATGTCCGAAAAATATCTCCATCACCAATATTGCCAGGTTGAACAGGGAATTCCTGAAAGCGAAGTTTAAGGACTGAGATAATCAAAACAGATATTAAAAAAGCGTTACCTCTCTTATAAAGAGTCGGGGCGCTTTTCTTTTATGGATTTTAATATTAATTTAACAACCTATCCATACGCTTGTTTGTTTATCTAATATCACAGATAGAGTTTTGTGATGATTAACAACAATCAGCAAAAAAAAATGAAAACAAAAACAATGTGCAAGACCGGCATGGTCATTCTATTGTTGTCCATGCTCAGTATACCGGCTTTTTCACAGATCAGGTTTGGTATAAAAGCAAGTGTTGGATTGAACAACCCCGAATTCAGCAGTAGCACACTTGCGGTGGAAAATATGACAACCTACAGCATCGGCCCTTCCATCGAGGCCTCACTACTTCCACTGGGAGTGGGTAACCTTGGCATTGAAGCCTCGTTATTGTACAACGACAATAGGATGACTGTAGCCCGACTCTCGGGTGAAGGAGGAGATAGTGACGTCTCGAACCGCTATCTGTTGCTTCCCGTAAATGCAAAGTTTAAATTCGGAGGGGGCATGCTTCCCTTGAGGCTGTATGCTGCAGCGGGACCCTACGCTGGATATCTTATTGAAGGAGATAAGTTGGATTTGAGTGAGACCCTGAATGACATTAAAGCCAAGGAGTTTCAGGCAGGTGTTAATCTGGGTATAGGCTTTGAAGTATTTAGCATGATACAGTTGGGTGTGAACTACCGCGTCCAGCTTACCGACAATTACTCCATTGATGAACCAAACTGGAGTGACCCCCTCAACGGAAAATCAGATTCATGGAGTCTAACAGGGTCAATCTATTTTTAATGCATGTATGCTGATGTGATACTTCCGCTCCCACTACCCGGTTTGTTCACCTATGCTGTTCCGACAGAGATGCAGCCAAATATCGGGATTGGATACAGGGTGACTGTCCCTTTCGGGAGCCGAAAGCATTACACAGCCATTGTTACACGTATTCACCGGGAGAAACCGGTGAATATGAAAATAAAAGAGATCCACTCCCTCATTGATTCGCATGCTGTAGTAAACGATCAGCAACTGAGACTATGGGAGTGGATTTCTTTTTATTATTTATCTCCCCTGGGTGATGTTTACAAAGCTGCATTGCCTCCTTCAATGAAACCGCGTGACCTGCTGCAAACCTATACTCCCAAAACCGAAAACTACATACAGATAGATCCGGAAATGGAGCCAGCGTATGCCGATCCTCAGCTGGGTAGGGCAAAAAAACAACAGGTCCTTTTAGCGGAAATAAGAGATTACCTCATCACAAATAACACGGATCGAATCGGCAAAAAAGAACTTTCCGGTTTCAGCACATATTCTGCTTCAGCCTTGAAGGGGTTGCTGCAAAAAAAGATGCTGATCGGCGTTCGCATAGAAACAAGCCGTCTTGAAAATGACATCGCGCCAATCCGTGCCCCTTATCCGCTGAATGAGCATCAAGACACAGCATTTTCGGGCATCAACGATTGCTTTCGCCACAAACAGACTTGTCTGCTGCATGGTGTCACCTCAAGCGGGAAAACAGAGATTTATATCCATCTCATCGCCCAATTTCTGGCCGATGGGAAACAAACGCTGTATCTGTTGCCGGAGATCGCGCTCACGGCTCAACTTACAGAGCGATTGCAGGCTGTGTTCGGTAGCCGCTTGGGCATCTATCACTCCCGCATCAATGATCAGGAGCGGGCAGAAATATGGCAGAAGATGTTGTCGCCACACCCCTATGACATCATTATCGGCGTGCGTTCATCCCTGTTTCTACCCTTTCAGCGACTCGGGCTGGTGATCGTGGATGAAGAACACGAAAGCAGTTATAAACAACAGGATCCGGCCCCCCGTTATCATGCGCGGGATACAGCGGTGATGCTGGCTCATTTTTTCGGTGCAAAAACACTACTGGGATCTGCCACTCCCTCTATAGAATCCTATTACAATGCGCAGACGGGTAAGTATGGACTGGTTACGCTGACCGAGCGATTTAACGGTTCAATGATGCCGGAGATACGAATTGAAAACACACGGGAGTTGCGTCGCAGAAAAAAGATGAAATCATTGCTTTCTCCCTTGCTTATAGAACTAATAGACCAATCCTTGAAGGGAAACAAACAGGCCATTCTCTTCCGGAACCGGCGGGGATATGCACCCCTGATTGTCTGTAAACAGTGTGAATGGACACCCAAATGCACCCGCTGTGATGTGACACTCACTTATCATAAAAAAACAAACAGATTGATATGTCACTATTGCAACAGCATCTATTCTGTACCGAAAGTATGCCCTTCGTGCCATCAGGAGAGCCTGGAGCCAAAAGGACAAGGGACGGAGCAACTGGAGGAGGAAGTTTCCCTGCTTTTCCCGGATGCTGTTGTGGCCAGGATGGACCAGGATTCCACACGCGGGAAAGATCGTTCCGAGCAGATCATTCATGATTTTCAACAACAAAAGATTCAGATACTGGTGGGAACACAAATGCTTTCGAAAGGACTCGATTTTGACCATGTAAAGGTAGTGGGCATCATCGCTGCAGACTCATTGCTTAACCATCCCGATTTCCGCGCTCACGAACGGGGCTTTCAACTGATGACGCAGGCAGCGGGAAGAGCAGGAAGAAAACAGACTCCGGGAACGGTGATCATTCAGAGCGCAGATCCCGGAAATCCAATTTACTCCTTCGTCACTGGAAACAACTATGCCGCATTTTTTCAGGCTCAGCTTGCTGAACGAAAGTTATTTCATTATCCGCCATTTTACAGGTTAATCCGCATTATCTGTAAACACAAGGATGCTGAAAAAGCCGGGAATGTTGCTTTCCTTCTTGCCAAGCTGTTGAGAAAATCGCTGCACGAACGTGTTCTGGGTCCCAACAAACCGATTGTGGAACGCGTACAACTCTACTACATTCGTGAAATCCTGTTGAAACTGGAGTATGGACTCTCTTCTCATCAGATACGTGACATATTGAATAATGCGGAAGCAAGATTGCGCGATGAATCCGATTTAAAACAGGTAGTGCTCTATTATGATGTGGATCCGTTATCATAAAAAAAACCGATAACCCTTGCGGATCATCGGTTCTTTTCAGTTTATATCCCACATAGGCGGGATCTATTTCATTTCAATTTCTTCTTTCAGGTCTATTTCGTTTCCTTCGCGGTCATAAAAAGTATACTGCAGGAACCCGAGTTTCTGATCGGGGATAATTTGCATTCCCACATTGTATTTCTTTTTCCACTTATAGTTCAACGAAAACCAACCTTTCTGAACGTACGCTGCAACATAAGGGTGTATGTGCAGACTGAATTTCTTCACTTTCAGGCTGTTTGCTAAATAATCGATCTTTCTCTCCAGGGTATCTGTGAAAAGTATCGATGACTTAATCTTTCCTTTACCAAAGCAAGTGGGGCAAACTTCGCTTGTGGTAACTTCCATTTCGGGACGTACACGTTGACGTGTGATTTGCATGATCCCGAACTTACTCAATGGCAAAATGTTATGTTTGGCTCTGTCATGTGCCATCAGTTCCTGCATCTTAGAGAAGAGCTTATTACGATGCTCTGCTTTGCTCATGTCGATGAAGTCGATGACAATGATCCCGCCCATATCCCGCAACCGTAGCTGACGGGCAATTTCCTCGGCGGCGGCCACATTTACTTCATAGGCACTCTCTTCCTGACCCAGTTTCGATTTGTTGCGGTTTCCGCTATTCACGTCAATGACATGCAACGCCTCGGTATGTTCTATGATCAGATAAGCACCATTTTTGAAGGTAACAGTTTTTCCAAAGAGCGATTTTATCTGTTTTGTTATGCCGTAATTATCTAAGATAGGCAATGCACCGGTATATTCTTTGACAATATTTTTTCTATCCGGTGCAATGATGCTCACATATTCGGCAATCTGCTTCGACACGTCTTTGTCATTGACGTGTATCTGTTCGAAAGAAGGATTAAAAATATCGCGTAACAGAGCCACCGTACGTCCCGTTTCCTCAAAAATGAGTGTGGGGGCTTTTGCTTTCTGTATCTTGCCGATATTGTCTTCCCATCTCTTGACCAGCACCTTTAATTCGGCATCGAGGTCGGCAACCCTTTTACCCTCGGCATTTGTACGTATGATAACGCCAAAATTCCTGGGTTTGATACTTTGGATGAGTTGCCTGAGCCGGGCGCGCTCCTCGCGCGATTTGATTTTTTGCGATACCGACACCCTGTCGATGAATGGAATCAATACCATAAACCGTCCGGCAAAAGAAATTTCGGCTGTCAGTCTCGGTCCTTTGGTCGATATAGGTTCTTTGGCTATTTGCACCAAAATCTCCTGACCAACCTTTAAGATATCCGAGATGGAACCATCTTTGTCGATATCGGGCTGCAGCTTCATCTTCTGGAGCTGCGGAATTTTTTTCTTGTCTTCAACAAGCTTCTGAAAGTGCAGAATCGTGTTGAATTCAACCCCTAAATCCAAATAGTGAAGAAAAGCGTCCTTTTTGTGTCCCACGTTCACAAATGCAGCGTTGAGGGCAGGCATCAGTTTTTTAACTTTGCCCATGTAGATGTTGCCAACCGCGAAGGAGCCATCCAGGCTCTCCTGTTGCAGTTCTACCAGTTTCTTGTCTTCAAGAACCGCAATGGTTATTTCTTTGGATTGAACATCTACCACAAGTTCGCTTGTCACAATTGTTCTTTTTTTGATTATTTACATAAAAAATCCGGACTTCTGTCTCCCAACAGAAAGGATGTTCACTCCTGAACCATTCCTGTTTTTATACACAAAGAACAAACTTAATTCCCGAAAGGTTCTTTTTAAGTTTGTCCCTGTATATGGTTGTAAAAAAAGCGTTACGGGCTTATTTCTTCTTCTTGTGCCTGTTTTTCCTCAGTCTCTTTTTACGCTTGTGTACAGACATTTTATGCCTTTTTCTTTTTTTTCCGCTTGGCATCTTTATTTCTCCTTATCAATTAAATTATTTTGATTCTTTTACCTGAGCCACAAAAGTTTTGGCCGGCTTAAAAGCAGGAATATTGTGTTCGGGGATAATGATGGTGGTATTTTTGGAAATGTTACGGGCAGTTTTCTGCGCTCTTTTTTTTACGATGAAACTGCCAAAACCTCTTAAATAGACGTTTTCGTTGTTTGCCAGGGAATCCTTCACCACATCCATAAAAGATTCTACTGTTGCCAATACTGACGCTTTATCCACACCAGTGTTCTTTGCAATCTCGTTTACAATGTCTGCTTTAGTCATTTTACTTATACTTTTAAATATTAATAATAATCGCGGGTGTTAATTAGTAAAATTTTGGATTGCAAATATATAGCTTTTTTTTCAACCCGAAAAATAATTGCAGGTAAATTTTCTGTTTTTCCATTATTTTCTGCGAAAATGCTTTTTTTGGATTAGTTTTGTACTTATAAGCAAAACCAACATTAAATGGAAACAACCAAAGACCTGTCCGGCATCACCATGTGTTTGCTGGATTGGTACAGTGAAAATAAACGTGATCTGCCCTGGCGTGATACCAACGATCCCTACCCTGTCTGGCTCTCTGAAGTTATTTTACAGCAGACCCGCATCGCCCAGGGAAAGGACTATTATCTGCGATTTATAGATCGTTTCCCCAATGTGCAATCGCTGGCAGCAGCGGAAGAGGAAGAGGTTCTCAAGCTATGGCAGGGACTGGGTTATTATACACGTGCACGCAACCTGCACGCCGCGGCCAAACAAATCATGACCCGATTTAACGGCAGGTTTCCTGCCGGCTATTCCGATATCCTTTCATTGAAAGGGATCGGCAAATATACGGCAGCAGCCATATCATCCATTGCCTTTCATGCACCGTATGCCGTGGTCGACGGAAACGTGTTCAGGGTTGTCGCCCGCCTGTTCGCAGTGGAAGCTCCCATAGATACGGCGGAAGGAAAAAAAGAGATCTCTGAAATTGCGCAATCGCTACTCCATACCGACCAGCCGGGGACATACAATCAGGCAATTATGGATTTTGGCTCCCTTGTCTGCACACCGGTACAGCCAAAATGCGACGATTGCCCGCTACAGGTATATTGCAGGGCATATGAATGGAAGAAAGTATCAGCCTTTCCGGTCACGGGCCGCAAGCCAGTCGTAAGAAGGCGCTATTTCAATTATCTTCACATCATTCAGGGGAGCAAAACCTTTATACAAAAACGAAATGGCGCCGATATCTGGAAAAATCTGTACGAGTTCCCGCTGATCGAGACGTCCGAAGCAGTAGATTTTCTCATACTTTCACAGACTGATGATTTCCGGCATCTCTTTCCGGAGAATATAAATCTCTCTGTGGATCATCGTCTCACGCTGAGACATCAGCTTACACACCAGGCCATCCATACGCAATTCTATCGATTGGAGATATCGGATGAGATATCCTTTAATCCGCCACCGGGCCTTATTCGGATCGATGAAAAAGACCTTGCTGCTTACCCTGTTTCCAGACTGACCGACAGATATATAGAAATTATTTAATCCATTAAGTTTGTAAATATTAAAATTATGCCTAATTTTGCTTTGATAGCGTAAAACTATTCTTAACCCAAAAAAAACTCTTAAGTTATGTCAGTGAACAAAGTTATTCTGGTCGGAAACGTAGGGAAAGACCCAGAGATGAAGTATTTCGACAATGATGTTGCAAAGGCGAATTTTTCGCTTGCAACCAGTGAAAGAGGTTACACCACTTCGGGCGGCACACAGGTGCCCGAAAGGACGGAATGGCACAACATTGTTTGTTGGAGAGGATTGGCACAGATTGCTGAGAAATTTGTAAAAAAAGGGACAATGCTTTACGTAGAAGGAAAAATCCGTTCACGTTCTTATGATGACCAGAACGGTGTAAAGCGGTACGTCACGGAAGTGGTTGCGGACAACATTGAATTGTTGAGCCGTAAAGCGGGAGGCGTAGAAGGTGAAAATGGCGGAGGAAGACATGATTATTCGAATGCAGCTGATATACCGGGTGGCCCGGATGAAATTTCAGAAGTAGATGATTTGCCATTTTAAATAAAACATCGTATTTTTGCGAGAGAATGTTTTACCTTTCCATACACGCGTGGCGGTAAAACATTCTCTTTGTTTCATTAAAAAGTTGTCACTTGGACCCTGACCCTTTATCGCATTTGGCTGTTATCCTGCCGGATATTGCACCGGCAGTATCCGATTATCTTTTAACCGCAATCACCCTTTTGCTCATCTTTCTCAATGCTGTTGTCTCGGGCTCTGAAATTGCGTTCTTTGCCGTAGATAAGAATTTTGCCGAAGAGGTGCATACTTCCGAGAAACCGTCCATGGTCCGCGTTTCCCGCTTGCTCAATAAACCAGAAAAGCTTTCTGCTTCGCTCATTATTACCTACCATACGCTGAACGTAACCATCGCCGTGCTGATTCTTTACCTGCTTGACAGACTCCCCTGGTTTGCAGGGAGCCCGGTGGATACGTTACTGCTTGAGATCATTATCCCCATCACGATTATCCTGCTGTTCGTTGACATTCTCCCCAAACGTTATGCCTCCTATGATCCCCTTGGATCGGCCGTACGCAATGCACCGCTGATCACGGTTATTCACGGCATGCTGAGTCCGTTTTCATCGCTGTTCCTTCGTGGCACGACCATCTTTAACAATTCTGTCGCCCAATACAAACACGAAATATCAGTCGACGACCTCTCCAAGGCACTCGAAATCACCTCGAATGAGATTACACACGAACAGGAGAAGGAGATGCTGGAAGGGATCATTCGCTTTAAAGACAAGATTGTTGACGACATTTTCGTGTCGCGAAGCGATATGGTTGCCATTGATTCACAGACACCGTTTGCCGAGGTGATTGATTTCATCGTGGATGCCGGTTTTTCACGCATACCGGTCTATGAAGAGAACCTCGATAACATCAAAGGAATATTGTATGTAAAAGATTTGCTGCCGCATCTGGGCAAGACAGGTAGCTTTAAATGGCAGACACTGATACGTCCTGCCTACTTTGTACCCGGCACCAAACGAATCGATGATCTGCTGGAGGAATTCCGGACCGACAAAAATCACATGGCCATTGTGGTAGATGAATATGGAGGCACGTCGGGGCTGGTAACCATGGAAGATATTCTCGAAGAAATTGTGGGGGACATCAGTGATGAGTATGATGAAGAACTCCCATTCTATACCATGGCTGCAGATGGTTCCTATATCTTCGAAGGAAAAACGCCGCTGGAGGAATTCGTCAAAATCACCGGTCTTCCCGAAAAGGATTTCCAGCAGATGCAGGATGAGATTGATACCCTTGCGGGTCTGCTACTGGAGTTGAAGGGCGATTTCCCAAAACGGAAAGAGAGCTTCACCTACCACAAACACACCTTTCAGGCAGAAGAGATGAGCAAAAAAAGGATCACCAAAGTGCGATATATCCCTCCGAAGAATTAGTCTACCTATGCTTATCAGAAAAGAACATACCGGAGATGGCGGTCTTCTGGGTATCTGGAAGATGGAAGAGACAAGGGAAGAGTTGTTACAGCTTTTTCCAGGGCATCGGCGCTCCGAAGCCGACACCTACCTCAGGAATATTCGTTCTGAAAGGCGCTCAATAGAATGGCTTTCTACCCGGCTGATGTTGCTGGATCTTCTGGGGAAGGAGCAGCTCATCCTGAACCGGAAAGATGGAAGCCCCTATCTGGACGACGGAAAAAATAACATCAGCATCTCCCATACCAAAGATTACGCAGCCATCCTTCTACATGAGACTTCTGCTGTGGGTGTAGACATTGAGACCCGTTCCGAACGGGTTATCAAGATCGCCGGTAAATTCATTTCTAATGAAGAATATATCGATCCGGCACAAAAAATTGTACACCAGCTACTTCACTGGTCGGCCAAGGAAAGTTTGTTCAAACTGATGAATGAACAGGGGATCGACTTCAAGCAACATCTTCATATACATCCTTTTATTCCAGAAAAAAAGGGGATGATTGCTGCCACTGAAACAAGAACAGAACAGGCACGGTCGTTCTGTTTACAATATGAAGTGCATCCCGATTACGTGCTCACCTGGGCTATCTCACCCGCTTCAAAATAAAAAACGCTCCTCAGTCTGTCACCGGGAGCGTTCTTATATGGATATACGGATCTATCACACGTTGAGTGATACCCGCTTAAAGGAAGTAACCGTAAGTTCCTTGTTGTTTTCTTTCAAAAACTGTTCAATCGTCTTTTTCGGATCCTTTACATACTCCTGTTGAAGCAGGGTAGACTCCTTGTAAAACTTTTGCAGGGCACCTTCGGCGATCCTGTCAAGCAGGTTCTCGGGCTTACCGGCCTCGCGTGCTTTTTCGCGGGCTATTTCCAGTTCTTTTTCCTTCACATCGGCGGGAATGCTATCAGCAGTAACAGCAATGGGGTTCATCGCTGCCACCTGCATGGCCACATCCTTTGCCACGTGCTCATCTACGTTGGATTGGTTGAAACCGGCGATGGTGGCCAGTTTATTTCCCATGTGAATATATGATATAACATAAGGAGCCGTGATGTGTTCGTAAAAGCCCAGCTGCATTTTTTCACCTGTTGCACCAATCTTATCGGTGATCAACTGCGATACGCTACCGTTGGGTAATTCCACTGCAAGCAACTGCTCGAGAGTTTCAGGTTTGTGGGCGATAGCGGCATCGAGAATCTGCTGGGTGAGTGCGATAAACTCTTCGTTCTTGGCCACGAAGTCGGTTTCGCACTGCAGTGCAACCACCGCTGCGAAATTACCTTCTGTTGTGGCCAGCACACAACCCTCAGATGCTTCACGGTCTTCCCGTTTAGCGGCTACTGCCTGTCCTTTTTTACGGATGATCTCCATTGCTTTGTCGAAGTCACCGTTCGCTTCGTTGAGTGCATTTTTGCAATCCATCATTCCCGCGCCGGTCATTTTGCGCAAATGCTGGATTTCTGCCATTGTAACTGCCATATTATAATTTTTCTCTGTTTATATTACTTATTCGTCCACCTCGTCACCCTTCGTGTATTTGCTCACTACGGCTGCCTTCATTGCTTCCGTATCTTCCTTTTTTACACGTTCTTTTCTGGCCGATTTCGATTTACGTTCCCTGCGCTGTGGTGCATCTTCATCCTGTTCTTCTGCAGCGGCGGCATCAGCTTTCTCTACTTTTCTTTCATCGAGACCCTCTTTGATCGATTCGCAAATATATCCGAGGATCATGTCCACGGCTTTTGAAGCATCGTCGTTGGCAGGAATCACGAAGTCGATGTTGGAAGGATCAGAATTGGTGTCCACAATACCAAAGACGGGGATGCCCAGCTTTTCTGCTTCTTTCACGGCAATCTGTTCTTTCATCACGTCCACGACAAAGATTGCCGAAGGGAGACGGGTAAGGTCCTGTATGGAACCCAATGTTTTCTCAAGTTTTGCACGCTGACGGGTAACCTGCAGCTTTTCGCGCTTCGACAAGGTGTCAAACGTTCCGTCTTTAATCATCTTGTCGATGCTGCTCATTTTTTTCACCGCCTTGCGGATGGTGGGGAAGTTGGTGAGCATACCGCCCGGCCAGCGTTCAATCACGTAGGGCATGTTGATGCTCTGTGCTTTTTCCTCGATCACAGGCTTTGCCTGTTTCTTGGTAGCCACGAAAAGGATTTTCTTTCCTGCCTTGGCAATTTGCTTCAGTGCTGCCGCAGCCTCTTCGGTCTTGGCAATGGTTTTGTAAAGATCGATGATGTGAATGCCGTTGCGCTCCATGAAAATATAGGGAGCCATCGCGGGATTCCATTTTCTTTTTAAGTGTCCGAAGTGGGCTCCGGTTTCAAGAAGTTGGTCAAATTCTAATTTTGCCATGTTTTGTTTGTTGATTAATTCGTTTACTTTCTTTTTCTAAGCCGAACCGTAAGGTAAATTATCCGATTACCGGTTCACCGATTATCTAATAATGTCCTTACGATTTAGATACTAAACGGAGCGGCTTGCAGGCCGCTTTATCTGTTTACCCGGCCACAGAGGCAACAAATGCAGCGTGTGTACCGGACGCCTGATCCAATATATTAACGTTTCGAGAACTGGAATCTCTTTCTTGCTTTGGGCTGTCCCGGTTTCTTGCGTTCTACCACACGCGGGTCACGGGTCATGAAGCCTTCTGCTCTCAGTGCCGGTTTGTCTTCGGGATTGATCTTCACCAAAGCGCGTGCGATGCCCAATCGGGCTGCCTCCGATTGTCCCTTGTAACCACCACCATCGAGGTTGATGCGGATATCATATTTATCCGACACATTGAGTTTATTCAACGGTTGTTTTACAATGAACTGAAGGATAGAAGAAGGGAAATAGTTTTCCAGTTCGCGTTTGTTGATGACGATCCTGCCTGTCCCTTCTGTCACGAATACACGGGCTACAGCTGCTTTGCGTCTTCCTATTGCATTTACTGCTTCCATCTTTATTATTTTAGCGTATTAATATCAAGTTTTTTGGGTTTCTGTGCCTGATGCGGATGCTCTGTTCCGGCATAGACAAACATGTTGGTCAGGATGACATCTCCCAGTTTATTTTTGGGCAACATACCCTTCACAACCTTTCTGAAAAGCCTGTCCGGCCCTTTGCGCATCAGTTCGGCGGGTGTAAACTCACGCTGACCTCCGGGATAACCCGAATAACGATAATAGATGCGGTCGGTCCACTTGTTGCCCGAAAGTTTCACCTTGTCGGCATTCAGGATGATCACATTGTCACCGCAATCTACGTGCGGGGTAAAGCTTGCCTTGTATTTTCCCCTCAGCAGCTTGGCTACTTTTGAACAGAGACGTCCCAGGGGCTGACCTGTAGCATCAATTTCAACCCACTCTTTTTTAGCCGTTTCTTTATTGACAGAAATGGTTTTATAACTTAGTGTATCCACTTTTGTTGTTGTTTAATTAGTAAATAATTGCAAAGTAGATTTATCCAGCTTCCTCTTTTTGTCTTGCTAAGGGACATAAAGGCAAATAAAAAGCTCTAAATCAAACTTTTAATTGATAAAAACTAATAATCGGACTGCAAAGTTACAATAATTCAGTTTATTAACAAAGAATTTAAAGTGATTTTCTTTTGGGGAAAATGAAAATTTTCATGCCTTATTTTATAGAAAATCTTGGGCAGGTTATTGTGAATTTATAAAATTATCGTATCTTTGCACCCGTAAAAAGAGGCCCCGTAGCTTAACTGAATAGAGCATCTGACTACGGATCAGAAGGTTACAGGTTTGAATCCTGTCGGGGTCACCATGGAAGTGATTCCATTTTCAGCTATTAAGCGAAGTTTCAGCTTAATAGCTTTTTCTTTTTTAATGCGTTTTTCTTCTGAATAATACATTATTAATCAATGAAATCGAAGTTATTCCTTATTACTGCCTTCGTGGCACTTTTTTCCATGAAATCATTTTCACAAAATGATTCTTTACGCAAACAGATCATGAATTATGAACAATCGGATCATGATTTTTTGGACAAAGGCCGGCGCTTGCTTCTGGAAAATTTTATAAAAAGCGACATGCTGAAGGCAAAAGAGATTAAGGACCTGCTGCTTAAAGAGAATGGAGGAAATATTTACAACACGTTTTATCCCATTGAATATATTTACCTGCTTTATTGGACGGAAGAGTATAAAGAGTTGACCGATTTCATTAAGCAGGTTGATTACACTTTACCTGTTTCCAATTCTGTCAGAATTCTTGCACAGACTGACAATATGTTTTCAACACTGTTGCAACAAACACTCGCGAATAAAGACATACTGCTTGTATTTATAGAGAACAGCCATGTTTCTGATATGGATAAGGAATTTCTTGTTCTACAGCTGGAAGATATTTTAAGAGCAGGGCAAAGTAGTGGCGAGATGGATTTCGAATCAGAGCAGACCAGACACATAAATGAACTTTCCGATCGTTTTCTGGAAGAGTACCCCAATAGTCCCTACGATACCATCATTCGTGAAACCATCAGATTTCGATTTGAACTCTCACCATGGGCTTTTTATTGGGATGTAGTGGGATTTGGCGCAGTTATTCCAAACGGAAACCTGGGTGAATACTTTAATGCCGGTGCGAGCATGGAAATGGCATTTGATTTACGATATAAAAAGTTGGTAAGCATTTTTGGTTTCGGGTTTTCGGGTCATTCCCTGAAAAAAGATATTTATATAAATAATGTCGTATGGCCAAAAGAATCGATATCAACGCTTGGTATGGGTTATTTGAATGCCGGTTATCTGTTGCTCGACACAAAAAAGTTTAGCATATATCCATTTATGGGAGTAGGATATAGTGGTTTTTCCGCATCCGAGGAAACGACAAAGGATGTTCCCGAGCTCAAAAAACTTAAACTCAACTCATGGTTTTCCCAGGCAGGTATTGGCTTCGATTACAAATTTAAAATTGTTGAGCATTATGATTATGGTATGGGTGATAGCTCCAGCAGAATAAGTGTGAGATATACATACAGAATGCCCAACTATGACAGAAGTTTGGAGACATTGAATGGCTTAACTCAACCCATGGACGGATTTACCCATAGCATCATGGTTTCCTGGGGATTTGGGGGAAGGGGAAAGAATAGGGTGAAATAAAAAATCAAATCTTACAATATTAATCTTTCAGAAAATTCTTCAGTGGCGCAATAAATAGCTCAAAAGATTCTATATGCGGCAAGTGGCCGATATTGTCCAGCTCTATCAATCTGGAATTGGGTATTTTCTTTTGTGTCTCTTTACCCAGGTATTGATAAAGTCCCATTTTATCACGAACCGACTGATCCCTGACATGATTCCTCCCGATGGCGGTGCGGTCTCTGGTGCCGATAATCAGTAAGGTGGGTACCTGGATATACTGGAACTCGTACAACACCGGCTGGGTGAAAATCATATCGGCTGTCAGTGCATTGTTCATTGCCACAATGGGATATTCGGGGTGCTCTACCCAACCTGTGAGCAGGTAAACCCATTCATCATATTCAGGTTTCCAATTGTTGTCGTAGTAAGACACCAATTGATATTCTCTGGTAGTTTCGTATGTAGCCCGAAGTTCATTTACATAATGCTGATCTACAGTGGTGTATGGAGCAACCACTTTCCAGTCTTCCAAACCGATGGGATTTTCAAGCACCATTTTATCCACCATCTCGGGATACATGAGCGTAAAACGGGTTGCCAGCATGCCACCCATTGAATGCCCCAGTACACTCGTCTTATCAATAGACAAGTGGTCGAGCAGCTCTTTGGTATTCTTTGCCAATTGCTGGAATGAGAAATGGTAGCCCATTGGTTTGGATGATTTGCCAAACCCGATCTGATCGGGTACGATCACTCTGTACCCTTCTCCCGTGAGAGCGTCCACCGTGGTTTTCCAATATGCTCCATTGAAATTTTTCCCATGAAGCAGCAGCATTGTTTTTCCGTTACCCTTGTCCGGTTGTATGTCCATATATGCCATTTTCAACTCCTGGTGCTGATTTCTGAAGTAAAAGAATTCAACTTCAAACGGATACTGGTAGTTCGTCAACATGATATCGAGCACAGGCCTTTCCTGACCTGTCAACACAAAAGGAAGGAAAAGTATAGATAGAATAAATATTTTTTTCATCGTTATGTATTACTTGATATTATTTTTACTTTATCCTATCAACAAACTCACATATATAAAGTTTCCGTTATCCACAAAAGGTATTTTTAACGGTGATTTTTGCTTCTTTTTGCCGATACCCGATCATCTTCCAGGTTCAATTCGCCCGCATCGATCAGGAACCGGATGACCCGGATCACTTTTTCTGTATTTTCATCCGCGACCGAATCTACCAGGTTGTTTATCCTGCGAGGTTGACCGTCACCCAACAACATTTCAACCTGCTCTTTGATTCTGCGGAATTCATAATTCGACAAGCCTGTTTCATTCTTTTTCAGACAGACATCACAGCAGCCGCAGTCCCGCGGATTTTTCTCGTCGAAATAGATCAGCAGCATCCTGCTACGGCATACAGCCTCCTCCTCCACATAACCGATCATGGAATGGATCCGTTTCTCAAAGCGTTTTTTTCGTTCCTCATATACTGCACGGGAGATGGAGACAAACTGCGTTTCCTCCCGCGACGTGGTAAACACGATAAAAGGCGTTTTCTTCTGCGGAATATAACGGATATAGCGCAGGCGGGAGAGAGAAATCAGCTTCTCGGTGACCTCCTTCCTGCTTTTGCCGGTTCGCACGGCGAGCATCGACTCATCAATGTAAACATCATCCGAGAAAACACCGGTATAGTTCCGTAAAATAGCATGCAGCAACTCATCGCTGTCCTTATCGAGACGCAGCGAGTACATTTCGTCGCGATAAATCAGAAACTGTATCCGGGAACGCAGGTCAATCTCCTCTGTATATTCAATGTAACCGGCGAGTTCCAGTATCTTCAACGCATGGTGCGTCTGCAGAAAAGGAAGTTTGAAAGGCACACAAAACTCGTGCAGACTGAAATCATACACATCATTGTATCCCGCTCCTACTGCCACCTGGTAATAATTTCCCAGTGCCTCGTAAACCCGCAGGATGAAGTCACGCTCCGGGAAAGCGTCGGTAATCCGCTTTTTCAGTTTGGTACTGTCGGCTGCAGTGTATAGAATGATTGCATAGGAGCGTTCTTCGTCGCGGCCGGCACGTCCCGCTTCCTGAAAATACTCCTCCGGCGAGTTGGGCAGATCCATGTGAATGACCGTCCGCACATCCGGCTTATCAATACCCATCCCAAAGGCATTGGTTGCGACAATCACCCGGCACTCATCGAGCTTCCAGGCGTTTTGCTTATAAATTTTCTCCTCGTGCGAGAGGCCCGCATGAAAAAAGTCGGCCATGATACCCGCTTTTTTGAGGGAGAGTGCAATTTCTTTGGTCTGCTTCCTGCTGCGCACGTAGACGATGGAGGTTCCCGGCACGGTTTGGAGAATATGGATCAACTCCGCCAGCTTGTTATCTGCGTTCCGTACCACGTAGGAAAGATTCTCCCGGACAAAACTTTTTTGAAAAAGGTTCTTCTCTTTAAATAGCAGCTTCTCCTGGATGTCATCCACAACCTCTTTTGTGGCGGTGGCGGTGAGTGCAAGCACGGGAACACCTTCCAGAAGGCGACGGATACCGGAAATCTTCAGATAAGAGGGGCGGAAGTCATAACCCCATTGAGAAATACAGTGTGATTCATCCACGACCAGCAGACAGACATCCATTGCCTGCAGCTTGGTGATAAAGATATCGGAAGAGAGACGTTCGGGAGAGACGTACAGAAATTTATAGTCGCCGAAGATACAGTTCTCGAGTGTGGTGATGATCTCTTCGCGGGACATGCCGGAATAGACAGCAGCCGCCTTGATCCCGCGTTCCCGCAGGTTATCGACCTGATCTTTCATCAGTGAGATAAGTGGCGTCACCACCAGGCAGATTCCTTTCATGCCCATGACGGGAACCTGAAAGGTAAGCGATTTGCCTCCGCCGGTAGGCATCAGACCCAGGGTATCCCTCCCCTCCCAGACCGATTGAATAATCTGCTCCTGCAGTGGCCGGAAAGAGGAGTAACCCCAATAGTCGTGCAGTATCTGATGAAACAATTCCGTTTGCATGGGCAACCGTTTGTTTGATTATCCCCGTATGTCTTTAACCATCAATTGGGTGAACGACTTGCTGCCATGGGTATTTTCCTCAATGGTATAACAGATGTCCACCGGTTGACCCGACTTGATCCGCTGAAAGAAATCATGCTGACTAAAGGCAATACCGGGCATAGGTTTCTCCGTGGTTCGGTCTGTCACCTCCAGCTTGATATGCCGGAATCCTTTACCCACAAGCTTGCTACCCTCAGCATCATACACATCCCTGGTCAGAAAAACGGGATTCTCGTTCTCAGGACCAAAGGGATTGAACAAGGCAAGCCCATCGATGAAAGAAGGTGTGATTTGCGAAAAAGTGATCTCCGCATCAACAGTAATCTGCGGAAGCATCATTCCCGGCTCTATTCCATCGAATGAGAGCGTATTGAACCGGTTGATAAATTCATTGAGATGCTCTTCCCGCAATGTTAACCCGGCGGCATAGGTATGTCCGCCAAAGTTCTCCAGAATGTCGCGGCACGACTCAATGGCTTTATACACATCGAAGCCGGGTACCGACCGGGCAGAGCCCGAGATCATGTTATTTGATTTGGTGAGTACCACGGCCGGACGGTAATACTTCTCCGTAAGACGTGAGGCTACGATCCCCACAATCCCCTTGTGCCATGTTTCATCGTAAAGGACAATGCTTTTCTGATGTTTTATGTCGATGTGGTTATCGATGTAATCGAGCGCCTCGTCGGTGATCCTTTTGTCCAGCTCACGACGGTCCTCGTTGTACTTGTCGATGTTCTTGCTTTTCTCCCGTGCCGCGGTCATATCGTTTGCCAGCATCAGGTCTACGGCCTCCTTTCCGTTCATCATCCTGCCCGAAGCGTTGATGCGCGGACCAATCTTAAAGACAATGTCATTGACGGTGATGTGCTTCCTGTGCAGTCCGCAAATCTCAATGATTCCACGCAGGCCGAAGCTCGGGTTTGAATTGAGCTGCCTCAACCCGTAATAGGTCATGATGCGGTTTTCACCCGTAAGCGGGACGATATCCGAGGCAATGCTCACGGCTACCAGATCAAGAAGAGGTTCAATGTCGGAAAAGGGATAACCATTACGCTGGGAGAAAGCCTGCACCAGCTTGAAACCAACGCCACAACCCGACAGTTCATCGTAAGGATAGATCGAGTCGGATCTTTTTGCGTCCACAACTGCCACAGCATCCGGCAGTTTATCATCGGGCATGTGATGATCACAAATGATGAAATCAATGCCCTTTTCTTTGGCATAGGCGACTTTTGTCACCGCCTTAATGCCACAATCGAGAGAGACTATGAGCTTTACGCCCGTATTCACGGCATAATCGATTCCCTGAAACGAAATGCCATACCCTTCATCGTACCGGTCAGGAATATAATAATCAATATTATTGGTAATCCCCCGAAAGAACTTATACACCAATGCTACTGCTGTCGTGCCATCCACATCGTAATCCCCGTAAACAAGGATTCGTTCTTTGTTGCCCAAAGCCTTCTCTATCCGTCGAATGGCTTTATCCATATCGGGTAAGAGAAAGGGGTCATGCAGATCTTCGAGTCGGGGATAGAGAAACCGTGTCGCTTCATCGGCTGTCTTCATGCCCTTATTCACAAGCAGTTCAACAAGTACAGGGTGTAAATTTAATTCTTTCGCTAATTCATCTTTGATAATTTTTTTGTCGGTTGATAGGGTTGAATAATTCCATCTATAAGTCATTTATATCGTTTTTTTCTTTTCTCTCTCAGGGCCCGAATCAGTTTCGGGATGGGCAACGGTTCCCAGGATGTGGGGATAGCGTGCGGAATCACGGTAGTGGCATATATGCACACCACTCCGAAGTTGTAAAGGTAATATTATTTTTTTGATTCCCGGAATTTCATCCATAAATAATCAATTTCGGACGTCCCTGTTCAGGCACAGTCATTTTCAAATCTTCTTTGTACCTTTGCACCTTAAAATCAACGGAAGAATGGAGATCGCAGCATTGGTTTCCGGGGGAGTAGACAGCTCAGTGGTGGTGCACCAGCTAAAAGAGATGGGTTACGATCCGGTAATCTATTACATCAGGATAGGTATGGAGGACAAGGATGGTTACATCGATTGTCCTTCGGAGGAGGATATTGAGATCGTGACATATATAGCCAAAAAGTATGGCTGTCGTTTCGAGATTGTCTCCCTCCACGAAGAGTATTGGAACAGTGTGGTAAAATATACCATCGAGTCGGTAAAACGCGGCTTGACACCCAACCCGGATATGATGTGCAACAAGCTGATAAAATTTGGTGTCTTTGAGCAGAAATGGGGCCATCAGTTCGATAAAATCGCCACAGGACATTATGCCACCACCACCGACCTGGATGGTCTCACATGGCTTTCCACAGCGAAAGACAAGGTGAAAGACCAGACCTATTTTCTGGGACAGATCAGTTATCTGCAGGTCTCCAAACTGATGTTCCCCATCGGCAACCTGCTGAAATCGGAAGTACGCGCCATCGCCGCCAAGGAGAAGCTGCCTTCCGCACAACGCAAAGACAGCCAGGGTATCTGCTTCCTGGGTAAGGTAAATTACAATGATTTTATCGAACGCTACCTGGGAAAGAAGGAGGGGCTGATTGTGGAGCTGGAGACAGGCAATATACTGGGGAGACATCAGGGATTCTGGTTCCACACCATCGGGCAGCGCAAAGGGCTTGGTCTGAGCGGCGGCCCCTGGTTTGTGATCAAAAAGGATGTAAACCGCAACATCGTTTATGTCTCCAGGGGATACGATACAAAACATCAGTATGGCAATCTGATCAACCTGCAGGGATTCGACTTTATCACCAAGGATCCCTGGGGGGAATTCGACGATGAAAAGGAGGTCACTTTTAAGATACGCCATACACCCGAATTCACCAGGGGGAAAATCTCCAGAATCGGGGACATGTATCGCATACATTCTCATGAGCCCATACAGGGTATTGCTGCCGGCCAGTTTGGCGTGGTATATGACGAAGAGGCGCACCTCTGCCTGGGTAGTGGCATGATCATCTGATAAACAACAACCCGCTATTGTCATTTTCCGATGCATTTGATTATCTTTGCGTAGTAAATGAAACCATTATGAAGAAAGCCTTCCTGATATCTGTTTTTCTTGGACTGTTGTCCCTTTTAAAAGTGTCTGCTCAGTTTGAAGGCACTGTCGGCATGGGCGTTCATGCCGGGTATGGAGCAGAAATCAACAGTCCGGGTGTGGGACTTCATTTGCACTATTACCGTACAAACAATCTTCGGCTTGCGCCCTCCTTCACATACTTTCTGGAACGCAAAGGTACCAGCATGTGGATGGCCGAAGCCGATGCACATTATATTCTTCCGTTATCACTGACGGCCTCGCTCTACCCCATAGCAGGAATTCATTATTCCAACTGGAAGTATCGCACCGCCGGAACTGGTGAGACGGTCGCTACGGAGTGGAGAAAACACCGCCCTGGTGTTAATCTGGGTCTCGGCTTTCAACACGACATCAGCTACCGGGTACGCGCTAACTTCGAGCTGAAATACCAGTTTATCAAAGATTATTCCCAGGTCGTCTTTATGGCCGGATTCGGATTCTGGCTCTAACGCTTCTACGTCTTGTGTCTAAATTATAGAAAATGAAAGACTTTATTACCAACGAAATAAAAAATGAAACCGCCGTTCTGGTCGGTTTAATCACACCCGACCAGAACGAGGAAAAGGTAAATGAGTACCTCGATGAACTGGCATTCCTGGCCGAGACTGCGGGACTTGTGCCTGGAAAACGTTTCGTACAGCGACTTGATATGGCCAACCCGGTCACCTTTGTGGGTAAGGGAAAGCTGGAGGAGATTGAAGCGTATGTGAAAGAGGAGGAAAACGAAATCGGCGTGGTCATCTTCGATGATGAGCTATCGTCCAAACAACTCCGCAATATTGAGAAGATACTACAAATAAGGATCATGGACCGCACCAGCCTGATCCTTGACATCTTCGCCATGCGTGCCCAGACAGCCCACGCCAAGGCACAGGTGGAGCTGGCACAATACCAGTATCTGCTTCCCAGGCTCACACGAATGTGGACCCACCTTGAGCGGCAACGCGGGGGCGGCGGAACCATCATGCGCGGACCGGGTGAGACACAGCTGGAGACCGACCGGCGAATCATTCTCGACAAGATATCCCGGCTGAAGCAGGAGTTAAAAGATATCGACAAGCAGAAGACCGTCCAGCGCAAGAACCGGGGAAAGCTGGTGCGCGTGGCCCTGGTGGGATACACCAACGTGGGCAAATCCACCCTGATGACCCTCCTCAGCAAAAGCGACGTATTTGCGGAGAACAAGCTGTTCGCAACCCTTGACACCACGGTGCGCAAGATGACCATTCAAAACCTCCCGTTCCTGCTGACCGACACCGTGGGATTCATCAGAAAGCTGCCCACACACCTGATTGAATCTTTCAAATCGACCCTCGATGAGGTGCGCGAAGCAGACATCCTCCTGCATGTGGTGGATATCTCCCATCCCGCGTTCAGAGAACAAATAGAGGTGGTGGAAAAAACGCTGTATGAGATCGACAATACCGAGAAGCCAGTCATCCTTGTCTTTAATAAAATAGACGCTTTCACACATGTCGTGAAGGATGAGGACGATCTCACCCCCAGGAAGCGGGAAAACTACACGCTGGAAGAGCTAAAGCAGACCTGGTTAAGCAAAATGAACAACAAGGAAACCATTTTCATTTCAGCCAGGGAAAAAGAAAACATCGAAGACCTGAAGCAGCTTATCTACGAGAAAGTGAAGGAGATCCACATCACCCGCTTTCCCTACAACGATTTTCTCTATCAAGAATATGACGAAGAGGAGCAGGAGCAGGAGTACGACGAAGAGGAGGATTGAGACGGTGCCGGTCAGTTTAACCGGCAAAGTTTTTCATTCAGCGCAATCACCGCATCTTCGTAGTTCTCGCGTTGAATGACAAACTGCATGTTCACCTGCATCAGCGACTGGGCGAAGCTCGCAATGTTGATATTCTTCTCATAGAGTGCCTGCGATGCCTTGTACAGGAAACCAGGGAGGGCTATGTTCGTACCCATGACACAGACAATGGCCATGGGCAGGGCAGTCACCTGATAAAACTCACCGGTCAGAACCTTGATCAACTCGTTACTTTTCTCGTTGTCCCAGACCACCATGGTAATGGAGTTGGCGTTGGTCGACTTGAGGATGTAACTCACGCCATATTTCATAAAATAATTCATGATGCGTCCGTCGAAACCCACCTCACCCACCATCATGGGGTCATGCACCTCAATGGCGATCACCTTCCGTGATCCGGAGACAATCTCCACACGTGCTTCGGGTGAGAAATAATCGCGTGATATCAGGGTACCAGGATGTGCCGGCTCAAATGTATTTTTAATGCGAATGTCGATACCGGCAAGCTCCAAAGGTTTGGCGGCCTTGGGATGTATCGCCTCCATACCGATGTCGGCCAGCTGATCGGCAATGATGTAATTGGTATGCCCCACGGGAACGCTGTTCTCCACCCCCACGATTTTTGGGTCGGCACTCGACAGGTGATATTCCTTGTGAATGACCGCCTCGGCAGCTTTCACCTCCACCGCAATCTTGCTGAAGGTAACCTCGCTATATCCCCGGTCGAAGGCTCGCATGATTCCTTCGGTACCCTTGGTGTAACCTGTGGCAATACACAACACCTTGCTGTAGTCGATTCCCTCAAACTCCTTGTGAATCCGCTCGTCAATGGTGAGCGGCTCATTGTCGTTGAAACCGCAGAGATCAACAAATCGGGCATTAATGCCATTGTTATTCAAAATATTGGCCGAGTTCCAGCCCGAATGTGCCTCGCCGAGTGAAGCCAATATCTCGCGTGCGGCAAGGTGGATGTCGGTGCGGTTCACATAACCCGAAGCAAGCACTTTACCAAGGCTGTAAAGCACCGTCTTGGCCTGATCTATCCGGAACCGGATAAAGTCGCGTGCCTCTTTCAGATCAAGACCATAATCGGCAAAGCCATCGTTGATAAGCAGCAGGCGTTGGCAGAAAGAATCCAGCGCACTGCTGTAATCCTCCCCGTTCAGGAATTTGTTGTAGATACCCGGCTCACCCGTCTTCTTATGCTCCAGAAGCCAGTTGGTCACATTATTGTAGGCCGAAACCACGAAGATGCGGTTATACAGTTCGTCTCCCTTCCGGTCTCCGATGATGATATTATTCATGACCTCCTGAAACTGGGACATCGAGGTGCCACCGATTTTTTCTACTGTAAGCATATGATAAACGGGATTTTAATTATTCGAATTTTAAATATGAGTCGCGTCATTTTCTCAGGACGCAAAGATAAATGATTTATTCTAATCTCAAAACTGTTTTAACGCCCGATAGACCCTGTGAATGGGCAGCCCCATCACGTTAAAGTAGGATCCCTCTATCTTTTCCACCGCCACATAACCGATCCATTCCTGCACGCCATAGGCGCCCGCCTTATCCAGGGGGTCGTAGCGGGACACATAATAGCTGATCTCCTCATCGCTCAAAGCGCCGAATGTGACTGTTGCCGTATCCGAGAAGCTTTGCTGCTTCACGTGCGTGGTCAGACATACTCCGGTGATAACCCGGTGCTGTTTTCCCGCCAGCACACGCAACATCCGGAAGGCCTCATTCTTGTCGGCCGGCTTGCCGAGAATCGTTCCGTCCAGCAAGACGATCGTATCGGCTGTGATCAACAGCTCATCCGCTTTCAACGTATGCAGGTAAGCATCCGCTTTTTTCCTGGCCAGAAATTCCGCCACCTCCTCATGGGGTAACGATTCCGGATAGGACTCATCTATATCGGGCAACGTACGCACTTCGTATGTCACATCAATGCCCGCCAGCAACTCTTTCCTTCGCGGTGAGTTGGAAGCAAGCACAATCCGCCGGTCGGTCACTTTCATAAAGCCCTACGTATCCGCATTAATTTCGTCAGTAATGCTTCCAGCAGGTCTAATGGCAGCATATTGGCGCCGTCCGATTTGGCATTCTTCGGGTCGGGGTGGGTCTCAATAAACAATCCATCGGCACCGGTTGCAATGGCTGCTTTGGCAATGGTTTCAATGAGCTGCGGCTGTCCGCCTGTGACACCCGACGACTGGTTGGGTTGCTGCAGGCTGTGGGTGACATCCATTACGACAGGGAAACCGAATGTTTTCATCAGGGGGATACCACGAAAGTCAACGACCAGATCGCCATAACCAAAGGTGGTGCCCCGCTCTGTCAGCAGTACGTTCTGGTTACCACTGTCGGTCACCTTCTGTGCAGCAAAACGCATGGCATCGGGCGACAGGAACTGTCCCTTTTTAATGTTCACCACCTTCCCGGTTTTTGCCGCTGCGATCAGCAGCTCGGTCTGACGACACAGAAAAGCAGGTATCTGCAAGATATCGACATACGCTGCAGCCATCGAAGCTTCATGACTCTCATGAATATCGGTCACCGTGGGTATACCATGGGTATCCCCCACTTTACGAAGAATATTCAGCGCTTTCTCATCGCCGATACCGGTAAAGGAATCTACCCGCGAGCGGTTTGCTTTCCGGAACGATCCTTTAAAGACATAAGGGATACCCAATTTGTCGGTCATTGTTTTAATCTTCTCCGCAATCGCCAGCGCCATCTCCTCCGATTCAATAACACAGGGTCCGGCAAGCAAAAAAAAGTTATCTGATTGTAAATAGGAAAGATCCATTCTTATATATTTGGTATGTTATCTGTTAAGCAATACAAAGATAAATATTTTGAATCGATTTGTCACACCGGTCACCCGCTTACCTGTCATGCAATTTTGCCGGTGGAACGGGACAATGATATTACTGGTAAATCACCACCTGGGTCTTGTGTTTATTACTTACTCATAATCAATGTTATAGCCTGACACTATGCAAAAATAATACAAATTTCAAAAGAGTTAATGCGACATAAGTACAAATAAATGCATGAATAATCCTAACACTTTTTTCTCATGTATGCTATCTTCAACCATTATTTGGTTTGATAATTTCTTGCATTTGAATTCACATCTAGTCGCTCTTTCTCTGATGGCAGAATGAACGTAGTAACAGCAACTGAATCAGTATGTTACATTGAGAAATGCTTTACCTCGAAGTAAAGCTTCGAATGCCCGGACCTACTGGAGAATCAATAAAAATACCGTACTATGATATATGAATCATTACAGATCCTAAAAGAACAGTTGGACAATTATTTTACTGATATTGGCTTGAGTCGAACCATAGAGCTCAGGAATATCGCACTTTGGGAAAACGGAAGAGAAGATGACGCCAAGTTAAGCGAGAAACTGATCCTCACCCTCTTGAGACTGGAGGAAGAGACTACACTGAAAAACACGCCGCATGTGAGAGTCAACGAGACCAAAACCGAATATCGGAATCCACCCCTACATCTTAATATGTTTCTGCTGATTGCCGCAAACTTCAAAAACTACGATACTTCGCTTATCAGCATATCAAAAGCAATTGAGTTCTTTCAGGGGAAGAAAGTGTTCACATCAGCCAATACAGTCTATAACAGGGATAACGTGACATCTGATGTGCTGGATGATTTCAGATTTATACTTGAAATCTATTCGCCTTCCTTCGAAGAACTGAACAACATCTGGGGCACGTTGGGAGGACGTCAGCTGCCCTCTGTCATCTATAAAATTCAACTGATTCAGATTGAGCGCGATAAGAAATTGGCTGAATCGGAAGTCATTACACATATCGGAGGTACCCTGAACGATTATTTTTGAACGTTATGGCCTTTTCAATACAATATAAACAACTCTTCAGGATAGATATCCTTCATCGCTTCTTCCTGGATAAAGGGTCTGTCAGGTTTGATTCAATGTCTGAAACGGAACAGCTTCGTCAGCTGAAAGAATATGATTCCCGGTTCATCCTGGACATTGTTCCCAGCGAAGATACCATGGACAGATTAAATGGCCACAGCCTGCTGTTGAAGAGGAACAGCACAGGGTTTACCATCTGGTATAAAGAAGCGGTTGAAGGGCACAACCAGCCATCGGTAGCTTTGGATGACAATCTTTTCCTCACTTTTCTTGTCCGGATAAAAGATCCCCTGTTTTACAACTATACCGAACTGATCCTCGAAAATGCCGGGAAACTTTTTTACCTGTCAAACAGAAAACCGGACACTGAAATAAGCAGCTTTCCTTTACTGGATAAAGCCGATATGGATCATCCCGTGGATGATAAATTTATCCTTTCGGCGGACGGTATGAAAAAAGAGAAAGTACAATCACGACTGAAAGGAGGAGTCAACTATTTCGGCGTCATCCGCATCTTTATGAAAGGAGACAAAAACAGCCTTCATATCACTGACACACAGGGAAAAGCAGTCTCTCCTGCAAAGAAATTCATTCTTGCATTTCAAAATCGGAGCACCATCTGGCGATATATTTACAACACTCCCCAACAAGTAAAACCGGCCGATGATCTGCTGTTGGAGAATGGAAACCCACGGATTCTGGTGACAAAAAAAATACACCCGCTTACCCGATCCGGATTCATCTCTTTGAAATTAGACAAAGATGAATTACCGAATCCCACTGTCTCGATGATTAAACCCGATCAATCAACTCACAAAATATTTTCAGAAATCTATATGTAACATTAAAATTCGATGAATTATGGCAACAGCTTACAAAACACCCGGGGTCTACATTGAGGAGATATCCAAGTTTCCACCCTCTGTAGCGCAAGTAGAGACAGCCATTCCGGCCTTTGTCGGTTACACCGATAAGGCAATAGTGGATGGTGTGGATTATCACACGGAGGGAATCATCAAACCAATCAAAATTGGTTCGTTACCCGAGTATGTGTTTTTCTTTGGAGGAGCTCCGCAACCCACAACCGTTGAAATTGAACTGAATGCCGACGATACGGTAAAAAAAGCAAAAGTGAACGGCGTGAATCTCCTGTACGATTCGGTGAGGATGTTTTACATCAATGGCGGCGGCGACTGTTTTATTGTTTCGGTAGGAGACCACAATTCGCTTGCTTCAGACGTAGATAAACAGGAACTGCTCGACGGCCTGGCTTCGCTTGAGAAAGAAGATCTGCCAACACTGCTGGTAATTCCTGAGGCTGTGCATTTGTCAGCCGCCGAAGCTGGTGAGGTGCATGCAGCCATGCTGGCGCAGTGCAACAAACTGCAGGATCGTTTTGCCGTGCTCGATATCGTAGCCGGCAATGAGGAGATCACTCCCACGACCGATCCGGTGGCAGATTTCCGGAACAATGTGGGAATGAACTTCCTGAAATATGGAGCAGCCTACTATCCCTGGATCAGGACAACTTTGCCCTTTATCGTCGATTATGAGACCATCGTCGGAGGCACCTACACCAAAGAGGGAGCTGCCGTGGCAAACATCAAGGCATTATTTAACAGCAATCTGATTGGAAGCATTGACAACATCAGTACCGACATCGCCACACAATCGACTCTGATCGCCCCAGCACCGGGTACAATCACTAACCGGGCTACACTGGCCACTTTTGCAAATGGAATGTATGACTTCGCCAGCGCTTTCTTTAACCTGACATTGACCGACAGTGACACCAGCGACAAAAACTCGGCTGCTAGCATTCATGCCAAATTTGTGGCTGCCGGTGCCAATTTTCACCGTTTCCTGACCATACTGTACGACTACAACCATTTCAGTCAGGCGGCAAATAGCAACGCGCCTTCACCCGGTTGGGACAATCCGCTGATCGCGGATGACTTTAACGCCGATTTCGCTCCGCTGACTTTCGTAGCACCCACGACCGACGGGAACAACATTTTTTCGGCAACCGCCACAGCAGTCAATGCTGCCCCATATTTTACCGCGCTAAACAACAAGCTGAAAAAGCTGGTTGCCGATTTTTACAATGAGTTGACTGCTTCGAGGCTAAACCGCACGGAAACGTTGCGTGAAGTGGATGGCGTTTACAGAGGCATTATCGATGCTGTTAAGGCGCAGGGTGTTGTTTTGCCACCCAGCGGAGCCGTCGCGGGTATTTATGCCATGGTAGACGAAAACCGCGGGGTATGGAAAGCGCCCGCCAACGTGAGCATTACCGCCGTAAAAGGGCCTACAGTACTTGTGACCCATGAAGACCAGGAAAGCCTGAACATCGATACGGAAGCCGGTAAATCGGTGAATGCCATTCGCTCCTTTACCGGAAAGGGAACGCTGATCTGGGGTGCCCGCACCCTTGCCGGGAACGACAATGAATGGAGATATGTTCCCGTCCGCCGCTTCTTCAACATGGTGGAAGAGTCGGTGAAAAAAGCCACTGCACAGTTTGTTTTTGAGCCCAATGATGCCAACACCTGGGTGAAAGTACGGGCAATGATCGAAAACTTCCTGGTCCTGCAGTGGAGGGCCGGCGCCCTTGCCGGCGCCAAACAGGAACATGCTTTTTATGTGCGTGTCGGGCTGGGACAGACAATGACTGCCCAGGACATCCTGAACGGATATATGCATGTGGAAATAGGAATGGCTGTCGTACGGCCTGCTGAATTCATCATCCTGAAATTCTCGCACAAGATGCAGGAATCCTGAATAATTCAATGATTAAAAAATAAAACAGACAGATTATGGCAACAACGTATCCTTTGGTTAAGTTCCACTTTCAAGTAGAATGGGGCGGTACAAAAATAGGTTTTACCGAAGTTTCGGGACTGGATGTAGAATCTGAAGTGGTGGAATACCGTGACGGCGCCAGCCGTGAATATTCCAAATTAAAAATGCCCGGTATGCAGAAATACAGCAACATCACGCTCAAACGGGGAACCTTTAAAAGTGACAATGAGTATTTCAGCTGGTGGAACACCGTGCAGCTGAATACGATAGAGCGCCGTGACATCACCATTAGCCTGCTCAACGAAGAGCATGAACCGGTAGTCACCTGGAAAGTAAAAAATGCCTGGCCCACCAAAGTACAATCCACTGATTTAAAGGCCGACGGAAACGAAGTGGCCATCGAGTCGATGGAACTGGTACATGAAGGGCTCAGCATTCAAAATGAATAAACATGGCCAACTATTATCCTCCCCTGGGTTTTCATTTTAAGGTTGAAATTGCGCATATCAAGGGTGAATTTCAATTCCAGTCCGTATCAGGCCTGACCGTAGACATGGACACCGAGGAGATTGCCGAAGGGGGTGAAAACAGGTTCAAGCATAAGCTGCCCGTGCGGACAAGATACCCGAACCTGGTGCTGAAGCGCGGGCTGCTTGTGGATTCGGAGTTGATCAGATGGTGCAGGGACGCGGTGGAGAATTTCGATATCCGACCTGCCGACCTGACCATCAGTCTGCTCAACGAAGATCACGAGCCTCTGGTAACCTGGAATGTGGTCCATGCCTGGCCTGTGAAATGGAACATGACCGATTTCAATGCCGAAGAGAGCCGAATAGCCATTGAAACCATCGAATTGACCTATCACTATTTTAATGTGAAATAACATGCCAATAGAGATAAAGGAATTGCACGTCCGCATCAATGTGGAAGAGCGTACTCCCGCTGCAGGTGTCGCAGGAGAGGCAACACAAGGTGAAAAGGATCAGATTATCGCAGCCTGTGTGGAACAGGTGATGGAGATTCTTTCAAAAAAAGAAGAACGATAACATGAGCGGAGAACTGATAAAATTACGGATCAAAGCATATAAAGACGAACAGTTCACGGAGAAAGTGGGTGATGGTGAGTTCAAGTCGTTGCTGAATCCTGAGCAATACAAGTTCAACTACAAGATTGAACAAAACGAGGATCAGGCTCCGGGAACGAGCGCAGCCACGCCACGCTTCAACAAGGCACTACCCGAAAACCTGGAACTGGAGTTTGTCTTCGACCGCACCGGTGTGATTATCGATTACGGCAAGCCGGGAACAGCCGACGACAATGCGTTCCGCGACGAAGGAAACGGAATTATCGACGACATCGAACAGTTCAAAAAGGTGATTTTCGATTACAACGGGGAGGAGCATAAGCCCAACTATCTGATTATTTCCTGGGGCACGCTGTTGTTCAAGGGAACCCTGTTGGAGATGGAGATTATCTTCAAGCTGTTTAAACCTGACGGGACGCCGCTGCGTGCTACGGCACGCACCAAGTTTAAGGGCTTTGTGGAAGACAATCTCCGCGTGGCAAAGGAGAACAACAGTTCTCCCGATCTGACCCACGTCAGGGAGGTGAAGGAGGGCGATACCCTGCCGCTTATGACTTTCCGGATCTACGGTGATTCGAAATATTACCTCGAAGTAGCCAGAGTGAACCGGATTACAAACTTTCGAAAATTAAGCGTGGGACAGAAAATCTATTTCCCGCCCATTGAAAAAACATCCTGATTATGCCGGAACGAGTCATCCATACTTCGCGATCTGCCGACCTGGTCACTTTTAAGATCATTGTTGCAGGAGAGACCTTGTCGCGAGCATTTCATGTGCTCAGCGTCGATGTGGAGAAGGAGATCAACCGGATCCCCGGTGCCAGCATCCTATTGCGCGACGGAGATCCGTCCACGCAGGAGTTTGTCGTGAGCAACCAGGATCTGTTTGTTCCGGGCAAAGAAATCGAAATCAAGGCAGGGTACCATTCCGATGAAGAAACCCTCTTTAAAGGAATCGTGATCGCCCACAAACTGAAGATCCGGCCGAACAGCTCGTTTCTGATTGTGACGTGCAAGGACAAGGCAGTTAAACTCACTATTGGCCGGAAAAACAAGTATTTCTACGACAGTACCGACAGTGAGATAATGGAAGAGATCATTGATGCTTACGGACTGCAGAAGGAGATTGAATCCACCGGCATTACCCAAAAAGAAATGGTGCAGTACAATGTGTCCGACTGGGATTTTTGCATTGCCCGGGCACAGGCTAACGGAAAAATCTGTGTGGTGGACGACGGAAAGATGATCGTCAAAAAACCAGATACCTCGCAACAACCATTGGAAACCGTTGCTTACGGTGCCACCCTGCTCGATTTCGACGCCGAGATGGATGCCCGTCACCAGTTTGCGAAGGTGACTACTTACGGATGGAATGCATCAGGACAGGAATTGCTGGAAGCTGAAGCAAATGATCCGGGTGTATCACTGAACGGAAACCTTACACCCGACGATCTGGCACAGGTTATCGGTCTGGGAAACCTGGAACTGAAAAACGGAGGCACCGGCAGTACCTCATTGCAACAATGGGCAGATGCCAAGGCACTGTTTAACCGGATGGCAAAAACCCGGGGTCGACTAAAATTCCAGGGTCTTCCGGCAGTGAAACCGGGTACCGTGCTAAAGCTGGAAGGCGTGGGCGACCGCTTCAACGGCAATGTTTTTATCTCTGCTGTCCGTCATCAGCTCGCAGAAGGGAACTGGACGACAGATGCACAGTTCGGAATCGACCCGAAATGGTTTACCGAAACAGTAGCCACCAACGATCTTCCGGCGGCCGGACTTACAGCTGCCGTGAATGGACTGCAAATAGGTATTGTCACACAGCTCGAGTCGGATCCTGACGGTGAAGACCGTATTCTGGTGCGGTTGCCTGTGGTGGATAACCAGGGACAAGGGATATGGGCCAGAATAGCCACGCTGGATGCCGGTGAAAACCGGGGTTCCTTTTTCAGGCCCGAGATCGGCGACGAGGTGATTGTGGGGTTTATCAATGACAACCCGAATGAAGCAGTGGTACTCGGCATGATGAACAGCAGCGCCAAACCGGCACCGCTGGCGGCATCCGACGAGAACCACGAAAAAGGTTTTGTCACCCGCAGTGAAATAAAATTCATTTTCAACGACGAAAAGAAATCGGCTACGCTGGAGACCCCCGGTGGCAAAAAAGTCACCCTCGACGACGATGCCGGCGTGATTCATTTCGAGGATGAGCACGGCAACAAGGTAGTGATCGATTCGGGTGGGATAACCCTCGACAGCCCAAAGGACATCATTTTAAAAGCAACCGGAGACATCCGGATCGAAGGGATGAACATATCGGCAAAAGCCAATGCACAGTTTAAGGCCGAAGGCTCGGCCGGCGCGGAGGTTTCTACCAGCGCGGTGGCGGTATTGAAAGGTTCAATGGTTCAAATCAACTGAATATGGGAAAACCGGCAGCACGAATTACAGATATGCACACCTGCCCGATGGTTACAGGTACGGTGCCGCACGTGGGCGGACCCGTTCTTCCGCCCGGTGACCCCACAGTGCTGATCGGCGGACTTCCGGCAGCAAGGGTGGGCGACATGGCCATCTGCATCGGACCACCCGATACCATCGCTGCAGGTTCGGCCACCGTATTGATTGGCGGAAAGCCTGCAGCACGCATGGGCGATATGACAGCACACGGCGGCACCATCGTAGCCGGTGCCCCCACAATATTGATAGGAGGTTGAAAATATGGAAAATCAATCGTTTCTCGGCAGGGGCTGGAGTTTTCCTCCCGAATTCAACAGTGAGTCAAAAGCGGTAAAAATGCTCGAAGACGAAGAAGACATACGTAGCAGCCTGCATATACTGTTGTCGACAAGGCCAGGTGAACGGATCATGGTACCCGGATATGGCTGCAACCTCGACGAATTGTTGTTCAGTCCGCTCAACCTGACTACAAAGACGTATGTGGTCGATTTGATCCGTACGGCCATTCTTTATTACGAGCCACGCATCGATGCAAATAAAATAGAAATTGTCCAAACCGATGCGTTTCATGGTGTTTTACTCATCCAGATCGAATACACCATCCGGGCAACCAACTCAAGAATGAATATGGTGTATCCTTTTTACAAAGAAGAGGGAAGCGAATTATAACCTGAATAGATATGGCTAACTGTGGCAAGGAAATAGGACTGACACGCGAAGGAACCGACCAGCAGGAACGGTTTATAGAGTCTTTGAACCCCAATTCGGTAAAACTGAACGAGTTCAGCCTGAAAGAATGGATGCAGTTTGCATACCGTTTTGCAGCACATCTGAATTATTTTGGGATCCACGATGATACCGAACCCTCGGGTGACTGGCAGGAATTCTTTCAAAAGGACGATGATCTCGAAGCGTTCCTCCAAAGTGTGGATGAAGGAGGTAACATCAAACCGCATCTGGCGCTTTACATCGCTTTCATCCGGTTGCTCGAATTTACCAAAAACCGGTTCAATGGACTTACCCAAAGGCACCTGGATTTTTACTATCAACATATTCTTCAAATTGAAAAGCTGCCACCCACACCCGACAAAGTGCATGTACTGTTCGAGCTGGCCAAAAACTGTGTGGATGCACAAATAGGCGATGATACCGGACTCGATGGCGGAAAGGATGGCAAAGGACAAAAACGGATCTATCGTACCGACGGTGAATTCGTAGCCAATCAGATCAAAGTGGCCCAGTTAAGAAATGTATATAACGACCACGTGAACAGTAAAATAAAAGCCGCCGAAAAAGCAGCTTCCTTCGATGGCGCGGGAGGCGATTTCCCCAATGACGATGTGAAATGGTGGCCCTTTGGTCATTATCACG
This sequence comes from Bacteroidetes bacterium GWC2_46_850, assembly GCA_001768325.1. GTDB lineage: Bacteria > Bacteroidota > Bacteroidia > Bacteroidales > Dysgonomonadaceae > Proteiniphilum. The sequence continues at coordinate 50,169 of MENQ01000003.1, forward strand.
CACCTGGTTACCCCGACTTGTCCGACGCAAAAGTTGGTTTTGCACTGGCCTCCGATATTTTAGCGATGAGAGAGGGAGAGCGCAATGTCCGGCTGACCGTTGAGTTTACCAGTCCACCCGTCTCGTTCCCGCTGTCCATGCTGACAGAAAATGTGGAGATCTGGTGCAGTGGGGAGAAAGGATGGCTGGGTCCGTTTGCCGTTCAGTCCCAGGTAAGCGATGAAGAGGGAAAAGCCATATATACTTCAGGACTGCATGTGACAACAAAAAAAATGACACTCGCCTTTCAGATTCCAAAGGAAGAAAAGCCTGTATCAGGTTATCAACGGGCTATACATGGCGAAAATTTTACTGCAGGCCTACCGGTGTGTCGGGTGTTGATAAAAACAGAGAACGAGGGAGGTCACGCACTTTACCGTAGGCTGACAGAAAAAGAGGTGAAAGCAATCATCATTGATGTGGATGTACGGAGAATAGAAGGACTTGAGTTGGAAAGTGACATCGGTATACTGAATGCCACCAAGCCATTTTTCCCGTTCGGAACCAAACCGGTAAAAGGGTCCAATTTCTATATCGGCTATTCCGAACTCTTCAAAAAAAAGTGGGATACGTTTGATGTGGAGATCGACTGGAAGAATACCCCAGAGAAGATTGGGAGCTACGATGCCTTTGTCGATCTGTATTTTGCCTACCGCACCGATTACCTCTACCAGGCCAGTTCGTCGGGTTATCTCGACGGCATTTTTCGCTCTGAGAATCCCGACAATTTAATTGTTACAGACGACAGTTATTTTAAAACACTGATTGAAATCAGACACAAAGAGGAATGGATGACATTGCCCGGTAAGTTAACGCTATTCACACCCGACGGAGATGGTTTTGCCACCCGTTTCACTGTAACAAATGCGGGTTACGAGACAGGAAAGAACGGTCCTACCCGCCTGTCGCTCGACCAGTCATTCCTGCATGAACTTTTTCCGCGGATCTATGCACTTGCCCTGGCCAGTGAAGAGAAAACGGCTTTGATACCCAATGAGCCCTACACCCCCCTGGTGGAGACCATCCGACTGAATTATACTGCCACAGCTGCTTTCAACCCGACAGCAAACGAACAGGATTACAGGAACAACACCCTTCAACTATTCCATGAACATCCTTTTGGACAGTCGGAGGAACATCCGTTTCTGAAAAATCAGCTCTCTTTTTTAAGTGAAGCCGACAAAAAGATCTATCCGGTGCCTACCTATTGCAAGGGCGGAGAACTGTATATCGGTTTGGAAAATGTACTGCCCCAACAGCAGGTTTCCTTACTGGTGCAGGTGCTGGAAGGAAGTGAGAATCCGGAAGCGGACACATTCACCGGAAAACAGAAAGCAGCATGGTCGGTATTATTTCACAATGAATGGAGGCCTTTGGATTCAGCGCATATGATCATCAATGAAACCGATAATTTCCTAAAATCGGGTATTGTCCGGTTTTCTCTTCCCAAAGGAACAAGCAGCGATGGTACACGATTACCCACAGGGCTGGTGTGGGTGAAAGCCCAAATCCATAAGAATTACGATGCGGTTTGTAAAACCATTGCCATTCATGCCCAGGCTGTGCAAGCCCGGTTTACAGATAACGGGAACGAGCTGTCGCACCTCGAAAAGGGATTGGAAGCAGGGAGTATTTCAAAGCTCCTGCAGCGGATCTCCACAGTGAAGGGGATATCTCAGCCTTTCAGCTCCTTTGGCGGTATCCCCCGGGAAACGGACGTTCATTACTATCGGCGGGTAAGTGAACGCCTGAGGCACAAGAACAGAGCCATCACCCTCTGGGATTACGAACATATCGTGTTGCAGCAATTCCCCGAAATACACAAGGTGAAATGTCTGAACCATACCTCCGAGAGCTCTTTTTTGTCGCCGGGAGATGTGATGGTGATCGTCATTCCCGACATTGTGAACAAAAACGTGTTTGATATTTACCAGCCACGGGTAAGCAAGGCGTTACTGAATCAGGTACAGCAGTACATCAATCGGCTCAATTCTTTTCATGTAAATGCCATGGTACGGAATCCCGACTATGAAGAAGTAACGGTATCACTAAAGGTGAAATTTTACGATGGATACGACGAAAGTTTCTACAAGAAACAACTGAACGAAGATATTACACGCCTTTTGTCGCCCTGGGCTTTTGAAAGGAGCGCTGAAATCAGGTTTGGTGTTACCCTGCACCGGAGCACGGTAATCAACTGGATTGAAAAGCTGGGTTATGTCGATTATGTGGCAGAGGTAAAACTGCAGAAAGGTGGGGAAACAAGCACAAAAAGTGTGTCCCCCGAAAGTCCGAAAGCCATCCTTGTATCGGCCAGGCAACACCAGATTGACACCGATATCAAAAGTTGCACCGTACAAACAGAAACAAAAGAAACATGCCAGAGCTGAAAAAATATCAACCGATAAGGAAAGACGTGGCCACCGGCGACGATCTCGATTATGGTTTCCTGCGAATGAAAGGGCTGGAGTACATTGAGCAGCTTGCCCGCAATGTATGGAGTGATTACAATGAACACGACCCGGGCATCACCCTGCTTGAAATGCTGAGCTATGCGCTGACTGATCTCGCAGCGCGCATAGAAATGCCCATCGAGAATCTGCTTACCCCGGAAGAGAACAGCGCTCCGAAAATAGATAAGCAATTTTTCACTGCATCGCATATTTTGACTACCAAACCCGTAAGCGAGGCCGATTACCGGAAGCTGTTCATCGATATGGAAGGGGTGAAAAACTGCTGGTTGGAAACCTATCCCAAAACCGTCCGGGTCGACTGTAAAAACAGCAAACTGTCGTACAATGCGAAAGATTTCGAGACGGTTCCCCAGGATGACAAAAAACAGTTCGATCTGAAAGGTCTTTATACCATCCTGGTTGATTTCGATGATCTGGATAAGTATAAATTTCCGACCGAAATGCAGCAGGAAGCCGAAAAAGAGCGAATAAAACAGGAGATCCGGTCCCGGTTCCATTCAAACCGCAACCTGTGCGAAGACTTGATCAGTATCCGGGAAGTGGGCGTTCATCCTGTTTCAGTCTGCGCCAGCATTGAACTGGATCCTGAGGCCGACGAAGAACAGGTACATGCACACGTGATCTATGCCATCGACAACTATTTCTCTCCTTCGCTCAGGTTTTACTCGCTGAAGCAGATGATGGAGAAAGGATATGGTTCCTCAGAAATATTCGAAGGCCCCCTATTGCAAAACGGATTCATCGATCCCACAGAACTGGCATCCGCGACCCTGCGCACCGAAGTGCGTTTGTCGGATCTGATGCAGTTGATCATGGCGGTCGATGGCGTAAAAATTATCCGGGATATGTCAATCATAGACTGTGACAATCCGACAGATGACACAGATGAGTGGCTCATCTGCGTGGAGCCGGGAAAAAAGCCGGTACGCTGTACCGACAGCGCCTACAGTTATTTTAAAAATGTGTTGCCGGTCAATCTGAACAAAAAAAGAGTGGAGCTTTACCTCAGCGCAATCAAAAAGGAAGAAAAAGAAGCGCAGGAAAACGCCAAGATCGGAATGGAAATAGAGGTACCACAAGGCGTTTATGCCGGCACAAGAGAGACGACGACCATCCAGAACGATTTCCCCGACACCTATGGCATCGGTCGCAACGGATTGCCGGCACAGGTGCCCACAGTCCGCAAGTCACAGGCAAAACAGCTGAAAGCCTACCTGCTCTTTTTTGATCAGGTGCTGGCAACCTATTTTGCCCACCTCGAAAAGGTGAAAGATCTGCTCTCAGTCGATCATCGATTGCAGAAAACCTATTTCACGCAAGCCGTACAGGACATCAAGGATTTTAATGAACTGGTGACGGATTATCTCCCCGGCGATCCGGAACAACTGGCCGCAAAGCTGCTTGGCGAGCTGGACAACGATGTAGAGAGAAACAACAGACTGCTCGACCATCTGATGGCACGTTTTGCCGAGAAGTTCACCGATTATGCCTTCCTGATGAAACAACTGTATGGCAATTACGCCGAGAAGGCGATCCTTCAGTCGAAACGGAGCTTTTTGAAAGATTACGACATGACCAGCCGGGAGCGGGGCAGTGCATTCAATTATTATCGGCAACCTGCTGATATGCTATGGGATACAGAAAATGTGGCAGGTGTGCAGAAACGGATTGCCCGCCTGGCCGGTATCAAGGATTACTCCCGAAGAGATTTGTCGGATTCACCAATAGAGATCTACGACCTGATCGATGCCGACGGGATTACCGTATTCCGTTGGCGTGTTTTCGATCCGGGGGGAAACATCATTTTGTCGGCCACCGAAAACTATCATACACCACAGGAAGCCCGCGATGAAGTCTATCACGCCATGGTGAAGATCGTGGAAACTTCTCCCGAAACAGTAGAAGCAACATTTGAAAGTGTTATTTCCGACGAGGCAGTCATCGGAAACTTTGAAATCCAGATTTCCGATAGTGGCAAATACTCTTTCAACGTGCTCGACAGGGAAGCAGATCCGGAAGGGTCCGACAGGATAATTGCCCGCCAGTATACCTACCATGAGACACAGGGAGAAATAATGGAAGCCATTCTCGCACTCATTGCATTCATGACAGGCATATTCAGTGAAGAAGGCATGTTCCTGATCGAACACATCCTGCTACGCCCCGACGTAACTGCCGAAACAGTGTCGCAGGATCAGTTCATGACCATCTGTGGCGACGACTGCAGCGGGTGTCACCCTGTAGATCCTTATTCTTTTCGGGTCACGGTGGTGTTGCCCGGGTGGACATACCGCTTTGCCAACGCTGATTTTCGCAATTTCCTTGCAGAGCTTATCCGAAAAGAGTTGCCAGCTCATGTGCTGGCCAGGATTTGCTGGGTAGGCTACCGGAAGGGACAGGTGCCCGATGAAGAAAACGACATGCTTCGGCTGGAAAAGGCGTACAAGGCATTTCTACTGGCAAAGACCAATCTGGAGCAGAAACAGGACGAAGAAAAATTGAAGGAACTGAACAAGATATTGAATGAATTAAATTCGGTTTATCCTACCGGGAAACTAATCGATTGCGATGAGGAAGATGAAACACTGGAAGGCAGGATAATCCTTGGCCGCACCAACATAGGAAATATTTAATACATAAGCTATGGCAGAGAAATTAAGTGGCATCACCACACAGTACCATACGTTCGTCGATAACCAGGTGTTGACAAAAGATCAATTGAACGGGTTCATCGATTATTTTGAAGATCAGCACAGGCTGTCGCGTGTCTTCCTGCACGGGGTAGGCATTGTCTGCGGTTTTAAGCTGCGCCTGAGCAATCCGGAAAAAACAGTGACAATCACTCAGGGTGTGGGTGTCACAACCGATGGAGACCTGATCCTGCTCCGTAAAGATATCACCGGATCACCCGAGAAATCCATCGATCTGAAAGAGATTCAATTGACTCACTTCCGGAAATTCGGGGATAATTTTGCCAACTACCCTTTTTTCAGAAAAAAAGAGGCGGATGGCGAAACAGAAACCACGATGGATTTGTGGGAGATCCTGCCCGGGCAAACCGACTCGGAGAAGCCGTTGGGAGAGTTGCCCGGACTGGAAAACAAGGTAGTGGTGCTCTACCTTGAATCCTATGCCAAAGAGGGTGATTTGTGTACCAGTATCGATTGCGACAACCAGGGGATCGAACAGGTTGCGCGGCTCAGGATATTGCTGGTTTCAAAGGAGGATGCCACGTATATAGTCAAAAAAGACGCTCTCTTTTCCAAACATGAAAGGATCGATCAATATTTCGACCTCCCGGAAGTGGCTGTACCCCGCGTCATTTTAAATCCAAAGAACACTTCCGCCTATGAAAACCTCAAACTGGCTTTTCATCAGGCCATAAACGACAAGACATTCTTCAGTAACCTCTCTGTAGGGATCACAAAAATACTGAAAGATTTTGATGCGATCCTCCAAATGGAATTGCCTGCGAACACGTTGACTTCACTTCTCGCTAAACTGAATGAAATTGCGGGATCGGGCAGTTTCAACATCCCATTTAACATCCAGTACCGTTACGACTTCTTTAAAGATGTGACGGATACCTATCAGAAAATCAAGGCGTTACTCTTCTCACTGAGAGAAGCATGCTGTCCCGATATACATGCCTTTCCCAAGCATCTGTTGCTTGGAAGCCTCGACGAAACGGACAGCACGATAAAACATTTCCGCCACGGGTTCTACAAATCACCTGCACTGATAGGTGGTTCCGGCAAGCTCGAAACATGCCGGAGTCTGGTGCTGCGGCTGATAAAAATCATCGGCAGCTTCGGCGAAAAACCGGGAGAAATAAAAATCACTCCTTCCAGAAAAATAGGGTCACTGGGAGATCGCGCCATTCCGTTTTATTATGCGGTCGATCTTCCATTGCTGGAATACTGGAATCATGACAAAACCAAAAAAAATGCCCAGGATACCAACCTGAGCTATCACCGCGAAAAGCTGGCCAAATTGTCTCATATCCAGGATCCGTTGCGTTACAACATCGACAACTTCGACTTTTACCGCATCGAGGGGCATCAGGGAAAACATTACAAAACAGCGCTCGAGGAGATCAACGATCAAAAAGAGCAGTACGGACTGGCATTCGACGTAAAGGCGTTGTCGGTGAACCTGAATACCGAAAATCTGAACATCGACGATTACGAATGTGAATTTGAAGACCTGAAAGTATTGTTGAATGCCTGGACAGCTGAACAGGAATGCATTCTTGCACAGGTTGCGTCGTTTTTCTCCGGGTTCAGCCTCGTGAGTCCGGGTGCCAATATAAAGGATCCCATCCTGACCCACCGGGTAAAAGTTGCTTCACCCACCACAGGTGAAAACGTCTATGTTACCCGTCTGGCAGCCGGTTCAGGCACCCTGGATAACGTCAGTAAGGTTTATGCATTCCGTGACAGTGTGATTCCCGACAACCTCACCACCGAAAAGGATGCACTGGGAAGCATACTGATAAAGGCCTACGAAGAAACGAAAGGCGGCTCGGTCAACGATGTGATCGCCAGGTCCAGGACCTTGGTGGAGTCGCAGCTTTCCGACGAAGTATGGAGAGACCGGCCCGAAATAAAAGCATTTGTCATTGATCAGTCCATTGAGCTGCTGGCATGGTCCAACGAACTGGTGACGAAAATGCCGGGAAGCATACTCGATTTTACAGTGAATCAGGTCGATAAATACAAGCTCACCCTGGAAGAACTCTGTAAGCGGGTCAAACAAATGAAAAACCGATATCAGCAGATCGAACTGAGTCAGAGCCTGAAACTATTTATGGACCTGCTGATCAATCAGCTTTCCCAGGTATGCTGCTCGGGCAAAAAGCTGGAAATCCTGTTCGAAGAGATCGACAACCGAAAGAAAAGGATTCTGATCCGGCTACAACTGGCCCGGTTTATTGAAAAACACCCTGGGCTTGAACACAAGGCAGGTGTACAACCCGGCGGTACCTTTGTGCTGGTTTACCTCAACAAAATTCAGACCAAACCACCCCTTACCATAAACTCCGGGAGATATGCTACGTCAGATAATCTTGCTATTGCAGGGGTTAAGTTATCTTCAGTTGAAGAAACGGAGAAACGGTTATCTCTGTTCGGGAAATACGCCGAATATCTGAAAAAGGTGAATCCAGACGACGAAGAGATATCGAGAGTCGAAGCGCTGATTAAGGAAGACCAATCCAGGCTTTTGGGAAGAGTACCGACATCTGTCAACATTCCAGACCACACGGTGGTAGCCGACTTTTCTCTACCTTATCTATGTTGTTCAGATTGTGCGCCTGTGAACTTCATTATTCAAAAACCGCCTGCCAGACTACGGCTTGAAAAAGACACCTGGTGCCTCGGAGCTGATACAGGGATCATCCTCTATGACGTTTCACCGGCCGATGGAGTCATCGAGGCCGTTCCTGCCACCGAAGGGATGACAATTGGGGAAGGAAAGATCACGATCGACCCCGCAACATTCCCGGCAGGCAGGTTTGGCCAGGTCATCCGTCTCACCGTGAACCAGCAGGTAACCGATGCGCAGTTGACGGTGCACAAAGCACCGCAGGCCGCTTTCGAGGTGCCTGTAAGAGTTGAGATTGGACAGGAGGTTGTATTCAAACCGTCCGGCGATACCGGAGGAGCTTCTTTCCTGTGGGATTTCGGTGACGACACCACATCCGCAGAAGAAAGCACGACCCACACATACAAAGCGTTGCCGGGAACCAACGATGATATCGTCGTGGTGAAGCTGACCGTGACAGGCCCGAATGGTGTCTGCACCGCCACCGCAGAACATCAAATCCAACTCTTCGAGAAAGAAGAACCGCCAGTGGACACATGCATGGAAAAAGCCAAAGAGGGCATGTGGGTGGACCTCACAATCCTACAGGCGCTGCAGCTTCCCGGATCCAATCTTGTGGAACCGATCTGGGTTTCTACCAGCGCATTGTATGGAGGAGCAGCCGATTATGGAAAGGGAGTGCTCGATGACGCCGACAATTTCCTGACAGGAAATTACAATGACAGACTGGAGGAGATGTTTTCAAATCTATGGGAAGAAACCTCCAAGATGATCATCGAGCTCTCCGGCAATCCCGACAGTGAGGAGTTTCAGCATCTGGTTCAAATTTTTGCTCTACAGTTGCAACTGTTCTACAATGTAACCGGATGTCAGCACAACGAGGTGCTCGACAAATACGGTGACCTGCTGAAGCGCCTGCTTGAACAGATCATTGCTATCCTCAAAAGTTTACGGGAACGTGATATCAAACTGCCGGAATCGTTCCGTCCCTTTTTGGAAGAATGGGCAAAAAGAGTAGCCGGTAAGGGAATTTTGGAAGAGCATGTCAAATTTATTTTAGACAATAACCTGGTGTAATTTGAAAGTAAGCCCACATATCATAGAAAAAGTGTTTGTCGAGGTGAATACGGGAAACATGGCGACTGCCACAGCGGTCCGGGACAACATTGCCGGCCTGTTGGAGCAGCGTATATTTCCAAAACTCGCAGAAATGCTGGATGAATTGAATTCGGGAGACAGGGTGATACGTTTTCATACTTTCGATCTGAACATAATCATCCCGGGAGACGATCCGCTTAACAGACTGGAAGCGGCGCTGACCAGTCGGCTTTCCCGGGAGATAGCTGCCATAACAGGCTCCTTGGAAAAGAAAAGTGAATGGGACAGCGACACGGTTCAGATTATTCCGGTTGAGAAAAACAGAGAGGAGCTCTTTTTCCATTTTCTTGAAAAGGGTTATCTGCCATGGTATGGCTCTAGGGAACAGTTTGAAGAATTATTACAGCCACAACTCTGGAAGGATCATCTCGGGAAGCCGGAATTTTTAAACCGATTGACCCGTTTATTGAAATCAAACACCAGCATCCGTGATCGGTTTATCTTTCAAATCAGCGATGCACATCAAAAAGAACTTCTGCAACAACTCAATCCGATAGCTGGAAAAGAGGTGTCAACACTTTATCGTTGCTTCGACAAATTTCCTTCCGTGACCCATCACATTTTCTGCCGGTTCATACTGGATGTCTCCATCGGAAGTGAGACTCCCCTGTTGTTGCACACTGCACGACAGTTGACTGATATACTGAAAGAGAGAGCGGTAAAACAAAATGATAGTCAGACCGGGCAATTTTTTACTGAACTGGCCGGACTCCTGCAAAAGAGTAATCATTTATCCGATCAGGAGAAAGAGAAGGTCAAAAGGGTTTTATCAGCGTCTTTCACACAAGATGAAATTTACATTACGGTGCAGGGGGAAAAGAAGGGTGCGGATAAACTTCCGGAAAAAGATGAAGATGCATTGGAACTATTTCCCGAACCGGGTGCAGAAGGAATCGCTGTACAAAAGGGGGGACTCATATTACTGCACCCATTCCTGAAACAGTTTTTCAGCACAATTGAACTTCTTGATGAAAAAGACCGGATAAAAAAATCAGCACTTCACTTAGCCGTTCAGACACTGCATTACCTGGCTACAGGCAATTGCGATTTTTTTGAAGGCAACCTCATTTTTGAAAAATTCCTCTGTGGTGTGTCACTCACAATACCCGTAGAAAGAGAAAGCCTTCTGTCTGAAAAAATAAAGGAGGAAAGCATGCAGCTTCTGACTGAAGTGATCAGTCAGTGGCCTGCACTAAAGAACAGTTCTCCGGATGGATTGCGCCAACTGTTTATCCAACGAAATGGAAAACTGATACGGGAGGGGCACGGTTTTAAACTGCTGATGGAACGGAAAGCCCAGGATATTCTACTCGACAAATTGAGCTGGAATATTTCGTTGGCGAAAATTCCTTGGAGAAAAGAGCTATTATTTGTGGAGTGGTAAGCAAAAGAATGGGATATGAAAACAATATCGCGAAAAAGAACCAGGAGGCCCAAATGGAGATCCTCCTTTTTTTCCGGAGGGAGCACTTCGGGTTTCTTCGGTATGCAAAGAAAGTTATTGGTAGGGAATCCGGGTGATCTGTATGAAAAAGAGGCAGACACCGTGGCAGATAAAGTTACCGATCGTTCAGAACCGAGGTCACAGTTTTTTAACGCAACCAATTATTCAAATTATCAAGACACAAACATTGTCCAGGAAAAACCGCTGGCCGAATCCATTACTCCGCTGATCCAAAAACAGGAAGAGGAGGAAGAAGTGCAGGACAAACAGTGGATGCATATTCAAAGGCAAGAGGTTGAGGAGGAGGAACCCATTCAGGCTCAGGTTGAGGAAGAGGAGGAACCCGTGCAGGCCCAGGTAGAGGAAGAAGAACTGATGCAGGCCCAAATGCAGCCGGAAGAGGAAGAAGAGTCTGAATTACAACAGGGGCAGGTTGTGGAATTGCCTGAAGATGAAGTGTTTGCAGCCGGACAGGTTGAGGAAGAGGAAGAAGTACAGGCAAGTCCGAACGGGCAGGCGTCCCTGAATTCCTATACAGAAAGTAAACTTCAAACCGGTCCGGGAAGTGGGAATAAAATGGATGCCGCTATCCAAAGGGAAATGGAGAGTGGTTTTGGCGCCGATTTCAGCGGTGTAAATATCCATACCGATTCCACGTCGGAGCAGATGAACAAGGAACTGGGAGCACAGGCTTTTACACACGGAAATGATATTTATTTCAACAAAGGAAAATATAATCCGCAATCGAAAGAAGGCAAGCATCTGCTGGCACATGAGCTGACGCACACCATCCAGCAAAAGGGGATAATTCCTGCCCGCTTACAGATGACCATCGGTGACGGGCATGATCTGACTGCAGCCCGTTTCGTTGGCAATGCCGATCTGGAAGCCGTCTATGACAATGAACGCCTGTTACGGTTTGGTGATTCCGGACAGGCTGTGTCGCTGATGCAACAGGCACTTGTGGATGCCGGTTTCTCATTACCACGCTTTGGCGTCGACGGGATTTTCCGCCATGAAACACGACGGGCATTGATGGATTTCCAACGGGCATCGTCACTGACGGCCGACGGAGTACTGGGTCCAAATAGCATGTCGGCACTCAACGCGCTCTATACCGGCGGAGCTCCGGTACTGCCACCACCGGTTCCGGTGGTGCCCCCACCCACAGCACCTCCCGCGGTTACTTCTGAAACCATTGTAAGCGCTCCTGACGGAACATCCGACACCCGCACCACAGTGGGTGTGGGAGAGCGTGTTCGCTTTACAGCCAACACTACAGGCACATGGACTGTTTCCGACGGCCACATCATCGGACTGAATACCGGTTCCAATATTGTTTGGGAAGCGCCGGCGGTGGCGTCGAACCCAACCATTACGGTCATCACCCCGGGCGGCACACGTGTGGTTCCAATGACAGTCATTGCACCCGATGCACTGTCGATGACCGTGAACAGGAACGATGCCATTCCGGCGGGTACTGCAGGGGCGTGCATGATTACCGATGTGGTGGTGAATCCGTTGAATGTAAATTTCGGTCGCACACAGTGGCTCGAAGTTCCCGGTCCGGCCACCAATGTTTCGGGATACTTTACCCAATTTGCTGCCGCAACAATTTTCCATCATCCCAACCCCGATTATCTGCCTTTTGACGATAACAATGCCGGGTTGCAGGATCACGCTTCCTGGCATGCTGTTCCGGCTCCGTTCTCCTTTGGCACATTCGAGTGGGTAATTCCCAACCGATACAAGGTAGACGGTGAAACGGATGCGCAGGGCAGGATATTTACCAACACGGTACAGGCATTTTTTATGTTTCCCGGAGGTACAATGATGATCACCAAAGCTGGAGCTTCCGTGATCAGGTTCATTAACAATGTTATTGTGTGAATCGTATGAAAAAGGAGACGTCCCCCATAGAATTACTGGTGAGCTCCCCTGTCATTAAATTAAATAAGATATCGGGGTTTGAGGTGGGTGTGAAGCTGACAAACGCGGGTGAAGACCCTGTCCATTTCGATATGACACAAACCGCGTTGTTTGTAAACAGCAAAAGAAGTATTGCGTGGGATTTGGCTGTACAAAACGGGACCATTATCAACCTGAAGATTCCACCCGGAAAGAGCAAATCGGTGCAATGGCCACTGGGCAACGCTTTATTTGAACAAACGGGGATATATAAACTGGAACTCCGTTGGAAAGAGATCAGTCTGAAACAGGATGTAACTGTTTTGGAATAAATGGTGTTGAATTATTTGTTAGAGAGATGGCTTTGGTGCATGCAGAAAAAACCAGAAAACCCAATTCACAGCCTTCCCTATCTCGGGGAGGCGGTGGAAACACACTCTTTTTTCAACCCAAACTGAATATCGGAAAGCCACATGATCAATATGAGGCAGAGGCTGACAAAGTAGCCGACCAGGTGGTCAGCAAGTCACCGCTGACGGATCAGCCTTTTTTTGCACCTTCTGCTTCTCCGCCGGTTCAATCAATACACACTGCCCCTGTTCAAAAGAATCCGGTTGCTGAAAGCTCCACACCCTTGTCCCAAAAAGAAGGAGCGGAAGATGAAATGCTTCAGATGCAGCCTCTCAGTGAGGAAGAATCAATGTTGCAGGCAAAATCGGACAGCACCCCGCAAGTTCCCGCAGATTTTGAATCGGGATTGAATAGAAGCAAAGGAGGAGGATCCCCATTGTCTCCCGGTGTAAAAAACCAGATGGAAAGCGGGTTCGATACCGATTTCAGCAACGTACGCATTCACACCGATTCCGGTGCTGAGCAAATGAGCCGGCAAATAAGTGCACAAGCGTTTACCCACGGAAACGATATTTATTTCAACGAAGGAAAATACAATCCCGCGAGCAAGTCAGGGCAACATTTGATTGCCCATGAGTTAACCCATACCGTGCAGCAGGCTACTTCTGTGCAGCCGAAAATGATTCAGAGAGAAGAGGACGATCCCGTCACAGAATTTAATTTATCTGATGGAACAATCATCAATGCCGACTCGAAACAAATGGTTCTTCCGATGATTAGTCTGCCTCAGTTTAAGGGGCGAAATGCGGACAGGTTTCCTTTAAACATGCAATTACGGCAAGGAGAGAGACCAAAAACTCAACAGATCCAATTTTGGAAAAACGAAATGCGACCTTCTGTCGTCTCCGGGACTAACACCATTTTAAATCAAGCCAGAACAACTTTTAATTATGGTTTAGGTGACAACGTAATATTCTTTCTAAAACCCAAAAATGGTGCACCTCTTCGTATTTTTGGAAACAGTACCACACTAATTGAAACATTCTTAATCCCATTTTGGAACAGGGATGCTATGCCAACAACCTTTCAGGTAGATCATATCTACGAAGATCAAATGGGAGGATATGATGATATTTATAATTATGAACTGCTTGATTCGACGGCAAACGGCAGTGCCGGACCAACTATCGCGGCAGAGATAAGGAGCAGAATAAAACAGGCAATTGAAGGTATCAAGGCCGATTCTGTGCAGGCGTCATCTTTCAATATACAGTTCACTTATGGAACAAGCAAAACTGAGCTTACCCGGGTTAAGAATGATTATGAAATCACGTTTACTGAAAGGGAATTTACAAAACCAGTAAATGGTCATCCTGATTATTTTTGGGATATATTAAGCTTCATTGAAAATCAGCATATTAATATGTTGCAAGTAATGTCACCTGCCGAAATTGAATCAGAGGGACTGTCGGGCAGTAACCCGGAACGGCTTCAGGTTTTTCCGGGAGGTTCAGGTGGTGTTCCTTTTGAAATCCCCTGGGGAGCAAATCAACCATCCAATATATACATACCTCTGGCATCTTCTGGAATAAATTTATTTTCAGAAAGCAGATTGAAGCTGATTGGCGCGCAATACAACCCTACAGGCGTTTTGTCGGGAGACAGTGTGGGTTTTCTCAGAGTTCAGGCATTTGCAAGCGATGAAACATCGCTGGTATATGTGGATGGGAATTCAACTTTTGATTGGTCGTTAGACCCGATACCCGGATTGGAATTTGGCGGAACAATTAATCGGGAATCTGTTGCAGGAACAATCCGAAACAGTTTGCGTTTAGCAGGTTTGAGTCCGATTGAACTCACCGAATCAGGGCTTCATCCCACAAAAGGAATCATGGCGCTCGGCAAAGTGTTGCCAACCGTTCCGGTAATCAGCAATGCCGATATAGATATTGTAATTGAGGGTGATTCAATACGATTGCGGAAATTAATCAATACGGGTGAATTTGATATACCATCTCCTTTTGCTGTATCTGATTCAAGTTTGGAGATTTTTGTAGGAAATGAAGGCATTGGCGTGGAAGGTAATATCAATTTCGACATAGAACAGGTAGGCGAAGGTCACATCGGTGCAGCAGCTTCCACTTCCGGTGGTTTTGAACTGGAGGGCGCCTTTAATTTCGATTCAGAACTGTTTGATCCGGCAGAGATCAACGTGGAATACAAGGAGAATATCTGGACTATCGGTGGGACCATTGGCATTCCGGAAGGAAAAGTGCGCGGTGTAAAAAGTGCGACTATCACAGCAACATACAGTGAAAACATCTTTACTGTATCCGGTGAGGCGGAACTCGATATTCCCGGTATCCAACGGGGAACGATGGACATAATTTATGGCGAAGAGGGGTTCTCCATCAGCGGCAATTTCGATTTGAAAGATGACATTCCAGGCATCCGGAGTGGCAATGTATCGGCCACCGTATCCAAACAAGCTGGTGAAGAAAGTTACAGTGTACGCGTTTCCGGGACCGCACAACCCGACATCCCCGGAATCGACAGTACGCTAACGGTTTCATACGACAATGGCACGCTGACCATCGAAGGATCGGCAGCATACAACCGTGGAATGCTTGCCGGAACCGTAAATATCGGAGCAACCAACCGATCCATCGGCGAGGATGGAGCGCCGGCAGGTGATCCAGATGACACCATGCGGGTTTACGGCGGCGGCAGCCTCACTTTGACACTGACTCCGTGGTTACAGGCCACGGCTGGTGTTCAGTTTTTACCCAACGGTGAGATCGAAGTCACCGGACGTATCGGCCTGCCCGACACGGTGGATGTGTTCGACAGGAAATCCATCGATCGCAACCTCTTCACAGCACCTATCATTGAAATCCCCATTTTTGCCATTCCGCTCGGTCCACGAAGCATTGGCATCGTCGCGAGAATAACCGGCGGACTCGATTTTTCCGCAGGTTTCGGTCCGGGCCAGTTGAGGAGTTTATACGCCGACGTAACCTACAATCCCGACCACGAAGAGGAAACAACCATATCCGGCCATGGTGAATTTGTCATTCCTGCCGATGCCGACCTGACACTCCGGGGCGATCTGGGTCTCGGCGTCAGCGTAGGGATCGCCAGCCTGACAGGCGGTATCGAAATTGCCGGGGAGCTGGGCCTTGAAGGCGAAGCAGCAGCTGGAGTAGATGTGAACTGGAGTCCGCAAACAGGCTTGGCACTGGATGCTATCGGGAGTATTACCGTTCAACCTAAATTTGTGTTCGACATCAATGCCTTTACCCGGGCAAGCCTTGATCTGTTGATTACCTCCATTTCTGAGACGTGGCGCTATAACCTTGTCTCCTTCTCCTGGGGGCCGGATATTCAGTTTGGAATTATTTTCCCCATCCACTATCTCGAGGGTGAACCATTCGACATGTCGTTTGACGACATTGAGGTTATTTATCCCGACCTCGACATTATTGAAATGGCAAAAGGCCTGGCACGGGATATAAAAGACAATATTTTTGATTAAATCTTATCGAATATGAATTAAAAGAAAGAACATCTCAATCACTAAGATGTCTAACTATTCACAATTATGAGTTATAACAAAGTGCTGCATTTTCTGCGAAACGTAATTCACGCCCGCCTCGAAAAGGAGCTGAAAGGCAACAAGATAATCATTCCCGGTTTCAGTTTGAATGGTTCGGCCAACTCTGAATTAATCCGGTTTATTCAAAATAACGGACTCTCAAACGAGGAAATGGTTATTCTGCTGCTGGCCTTGGTGCCACACCTGGATCCCGGTTTTTTCCAATCGGTCATTACCCCCTTTCTTCCAAATGGTGGAGATTTTCCGGAGTTTGGCGGCACGAAAGGCAAGAATCACCGCGGTATACTCCCGACAGGAGAGACGGTCTTGTTCGTTTTGGCGGGGAATGACCTGGATAAACGAATCGCACTTTATCGCTATTTTGAGGAAGATCACCTTTTTGCCAAAAAGAACGTACTTTCCATTGAGCCGCCGGAACATCACGAACCGCGGATGAGCGGACGGCTTATTATGGACGATGAATATGTACAGTTATTTACGACCGGGAAAATATCCAAACCGAAACTCAGCAGTGATTTCCCGGCAGAACGTATTACTACGGAGATGCACTGGGAAGATCTGGTACTTCGGGAGAAGACGATGGTCGGCATCAAAGAGATAGAAACATGGCTGAAGTACAACGATGAGTTGCTTTACGGCTGGAAGATGCAGGGAAAAATAAAGCCCGGCTACCGGGTACTTTTTCATGGTCCTTCGGGTACCGGCAAGACGCTGACAGCCTCCCTGCTGGGCAAATACACCCACCGTGATGTATATCGTATTGATCTCTCCATGGTGGTTTCAAAATATATCGGTGAGACCGAAAAAAATCTTTCGAGGCTTTTCGACAAGGCGGAGAACAAAGAGTGGATCCTGTTCTTCGATGAAGCCGATGCCCTTTTCGGCAAACGGACAAGCGTAAACGATGCCCACGACAAGTATGCCAACCAGGAGGTTTCCTATCTCCTTCAGCGGGTTGAATCGCATGCAGGACTGATTATCCTTGCCTCGAACATGAAGTCGAATCTTGACACCTCCTTTACCCGGCGGTTTAATTCGATCATCGAATTCGATCATCCCGATGCCACAGAACGGCTGCTGCTCTGGAAAAACTATTTTCCGACCACGTCAGAAAGAAAGACAAAGATTGATCTGGAGGAGATTGCCCGCAAATATCACCTGACGGGAGCAAATATTGTGAATGTCATTCAATTTGCCGGCCTGCAAACACTGGAGAAAAAATCGGCCATCATATCGGCTGATGATTTGTTAAAAGGAATACGGAAAGAATATGAAAAAGAGGGCAAAATGATGCGCCAGGAATAATGTAAGATTTAGTACGGTGGTGATGGGGGAAGAATCATTCGTTGTGGTTATCTTTGCAGAAAAAAGATGATAATCGACCTCTGTCCCTCCCCTGCCCTCTATCCCTATTACCAGAAAGAGAACGACACGGTGATCGTGGTGGATGTCTTCCGGGCCTCAGCCACGATGTGTGCCATGCTTCACAACGGGGCGACTGCAGTGATTCCGGTGGCCGATATGGAGGAGGCGAGACAGTATAAACTGAACGGATTTCTGGTGGGTGCCGAACGGAAGACCCGCAAGTGCGATTTTGCCGATTTTGGCAATTCGCCATTCGACTATACCCCTGAAATAGTAGCTGGCAGGGAGGTGGTGTTTACCACCACCAACGGCACCATGGCCATCGAGATGGGAAAGGAGAGCAGGCGGTTGTTTATCGGCACCTTCTCCAATATCGACGCGTTGGCCGACAAGTGTATGGAGTCACCGGGACGGATTGTGGTGATCTGTGCGGGTTGGAATAACCGGATAAATGTGGAGGATACCCTCTTTGGGGGTGCTTTTGCAGAGCGATTATCGAAAAAAGCGGATGTTACTTTCGGTTCCGATGCAGTCAGGATAGCCCTCACCCTGTGGCATCAGGCCAAAAACGACCCTTTGACATATTTGCGGCAGAGTGACCATTACCAACGACTCATCGACAACAGTGCGACAGGCGATGCAGCTTACTGCCTGCAGGAAAACACGGTATCGGTGGTACCCTGCTACCACAAGGAAGAGAAAAAACTCAGGGCACAATAGCCGGGCTCACGACCGGCCCCCATAAGCCCTCACTCATCCCAGTCGAATTCATCCAGATCGATGGAACCGGCAAACTGATCCAGGTCACGCCGCTCCTTCTTGGTGGGCCGCCCTGTACCCCGTTGCCGGTCTACAAAACCGCTGATCTTATTCAGCTCCAGCAGCTCATACTGATCGGGCGGCGTTACATTTTCCATGAATTGCGGCACCATCTTGGCGCCCATACGCTTGTCGGCCAGAGCAAGTACCCTGAAGGCATAGGTAACGGGAGATTTACGCACCTGAATGATCTCGCCGGCACGTATATTCCGGGAAGGTTTCACCGGCACATCACCGATCATCACACGCCCCTTCTTGCAGGCCTCTGCAGCAATAGTGCGTGTCTTGAAAATGCGTACTGCCCACAACCATTTGTCTATGCGTACTTCTTCCATCACACCAGATACTTACCTGTTATTATATTGATTCATTGTTGTGTTGATACCCGCCAGGCAAAAACTGCGGATGATGTCGGCCGCTGTCTCTATGCGTTCGGGTAGCTTTTGCTTTTCCTCATCGGAGAATTCATCCAACACATAATTCACCTGCGCACCCCGGGGAAAATCGTCACCAATACCGAACCGGAGACGGGGATAGTTCTGCCCGATCAGTTCCTGGATATGCTTCAAGCCGTTGTGTCCGGCGTCGCTTCCTTTCGATTTGAGCCGCAACGTCCCGAAGGGCAGCGCCAGATCATCGACCACCACCAGCAGGTTTTCCGTCTCAATCTTCTCCTTCTGCAGCCAATAACGGATGGCATTACCGCTCAGGTTCATAAACGTGGAGGGCTTGAGCAGCAGGAGCGACTTGTTCCGGAGTCTCATTTCGGCCACGAATCCATAACGCCTGTCCTCAAAAACAACATTGGACGCTTTTGCAAAAGCGTCCAACACCATAAATCCAATATTGTGGCGGGTTTGTGCATAATCGGGTCCGATGTTTCCCAATCCCGCAATCAAGTACTTCATTGATTATTTCATTGATTACTCCGCTTTTGCTGCGGCACCTCTGGCAGCACGTGTCAGCTGAACACGGCAGATCACGGCATTCTTGGCATTCAATATCTCCAGGCCTTCGAAACTTAGCTGGCCTACCTGAATCGACTTGCCCAACTCCAGATTCTCTACGTTCACCACCAGCTCTTCGGGTAATTTAGCGGGCAATGCTTTTACCTTCAGCTTGCGGATATCGAGCGACAGCTTACCACCGGCTCTCACACCTGCAGCAAGTCCTTCCAGACGCACAGGGATCTCGATAACCACAGGTACTTTTTCAAATACATGCAGAAAGTCGATATGTAAAATGGTGTCTTTTACCGGGTGAAACTGCACCTCTTTTACAACTGCCTGCAGTTTCTTTTTTCCGAGATCGAGATCTACCAGAAATACTTCAGGCGTGTAAATCAGATTGCGTACATCGCCGTTTTTTACCACAAAATTCAGGTTTTCTTCGTTGTGACCACCGTAAACTACGCAAGGGATCAGGCTTTCGCTACGATAGGCCCTTGCTGCTTTCTTCCCGAAATCATCTCTGACTTCGCCTTTTAATGCAAATGTCTTCATTTTTAATTGTTGTTTGTGTTACTCAAAATAAAGTGCTTTCTTTATTTCCCATCACACGGGAGCTCTCAAAAAAGCGGCGCAAAGATAGTGATTTTCTTTTTATTGCACAATCATTCATTTCACTTTTTCACCTCACTCTTTTTTTCAGATCTTCCACCGGTATGCTCATCAGCCGCCCGATGGGCTTTTCACCACGATAAGTGATGATCCGCATAACATAGGCATCTTTGGGTATCCGTTGTGGTTCAGCATATTTCGGATAGAAGTTGTCGGGCGTGGAGGCATCGAAGCTGGTATAGATATCCAGCCTTTTTATTTCCGGTGTAAGGGTTACATAGTAATCTTCGCCCTCCTTTTTTACAGATACCACCGGGTCGTACAGGGCCGGTGAATATTTGGTGCGGGCATAGTTGAACCGCACGAAATGATCTTCTGTCCTGGAGACAAACCCATCCCAATCTTTCTTTTTTGCGGGCGACCAGAGCGATTCGGCCACAGCGAAGCCTCGCGGCCAGGTCATGTATTCGGCCTGCCGCATGTTGTAAACCTGCTCGGTCCACAGGTTGGCCTGACCACCCAGGATGTATTCGGCATTGGCACCTTCGGGTACCGGATCGAACCGGTAGGTCTGGCTCAGTCTCAGGCTGCTGTACACGCGCGGCTCGGTGGAAATATCGCCCTGCATGTAGTCGATATAGACATAATTGGTGGGGCTCATCACCACATAATGTCCCGATTTGGATGCTTCAATTCCGTGTTGCACGCCGCGCCAGCTCATCAACCCGGTAGTGGGTGTGATGCCTCCTTCCAGAATCTCATCCCATCCCATCATCTTTTTGCCTTTATCCAGAATGATCTTCTCCACCCTCTTTCCGAAATAAGACTGTACGGCAGCCATGTCTTTCAATCCCTCACGCTTCATCAGTTGCTTCACTTCGTCGCTCTTCTCCCAGAAGGTGTAGGGCGCCTCATCACCGCCGGTATGGATATAGGCAAAAGGAAATAGTTCAGCCACCTCGGCGATTACTTTGTCCATAAACGCATACACCTTCTCATTGGCCGGATTGAGTGTATTCTCGTAGATGGCGGCAGGGCGGCCCCCGGTATTCCAGTCGAGAAACGGAGCGCCGGTGCGCACGAAATGATCATCGCTTCCGGGGAAGCAAGAGAGCTCGGGATAGGCAGCCAGCACGGCCGAGCTGTGTCCCGGCACATCAATCTCGGGCATCACCTGGATATTGCGTTCTGCGGCGTAGGCAATCACCTCCCTGATCTCCTCCTGCGTGTAAAAGCCTCCGTAGTTTTTCGGTGCATCGGGATCGGGAGCGGAGAGGCTGCCAAACCAGCCGATCTGTTCGGTGCGCCAGGCGCCTACTTCCGTGAGCCTGGGCAGGCTTTTTATCTCGATGCGCCACCCCTCGTCATCGGTCAGGTGCCAGTGAAACAGGTTGTACTTGTATTTCGCCATGTTGTCGATGTACTGCTTTACTTCATCCACAGTGAAGAAATGACGGGCCACATCGAGCATCAGTCCCCGCCATCCCACTCTCGGATAATCGGTGATTTCCACCTGGGGTACCTGCCACGAAACATTCAGCTCTCTGCGATCGCTCTCAATCTGTGGCGGCAGAAGCTGAAACAAGGTCTGTATGCCATACAGGAGTCCCGCCGGCTTGTTGGCCCGGATGGTAATCTTTTGGGATGTGACATCCAGCTTGTAGCCTTCATCACCCAGGGTGGCATCCTCCTTGCTGTTGAGCGACAGCGCAATATGGGCATTGCGACTGTTCTCACGCACCGTGACACTTTTACCCGGTGCAAGCGACAGCTTTTCTTTCAATAAACCGACCACATAAGCTGTCTCTTTTCCTGATGGAATTGATATGACCACTTCATCAGGCAGCACATAATGTCCGCCTTTTTTCAGGAGCGAGACAGGTTCGGGGATGATGGAGATGTTGCGCTCGGCCTGCTGTGCAAAACCGGCTATAAAGCAAAAAACAAATGCCAGGGAGATTAAACTGCGTTTCATTTATTAAAAATATTTATTTACTTGGGCAAATTTACACAAAATTTTCGGGATTCGGGTACAAGTTTGTTCTTTCAATACATTTTCTGAATTTCCGATTAAATACTGCTTCCTTTTATACTACTGCATACATCCACTTGTATTTTACTTATATCCCTCCGTCATCTCACTGTCATCCCCCTGTTATCTCCCCGTACATAGTCTTATCATGAAAAGAGTTGTATAAGTCTATTCTGAGTGGAGAATACTTGCGAATCTCCTGAATTTTGCGAAAAGATACAGGTGAAAACCCAAAAAAAAAGTAATAATCCGGTAAAATTTATCGATTTCCCAGGTGAGATTTAATTTTACATGAACCTTATAATAAACATATTAACCCTAAAAATAAGGTGAGATTTATGCGTACCTATTGACATTTATCCGGAAAACAATTTATTTGGACCCGGAATCAACAACCAAATCGGACACGAGACCAATATCATGCAAAATACATAACCATAAATGTAGACGAGGATAGAAAAAGAATAATGACTTTCTATAACAACCTGGACCAAATATTATTGGAGAGGAAAGTCGATAATGATATAAATTATGATACGTATTATGTATATGATGATTTCGGCAATCTCCGCTTCGTACTTCCACCTGCGGCAAGCGATGCACTTACAGCTGTAAATGTTATATGGGATATCACCAGCAATCAGGTTTTAAAAGATTATGCCTTCTATTATCAATATGACGGGAAAAATAATTGTATTCTTAAAAAATTACCCGGGTGCAATGATATTGAGATGCGGTATGATATGTCTGAACGTCTGATTTTCTCAAAGATGGAGAACAACAACTGAGGGCCGAATGGACTTTTTACTTCTATGATGTATTGGGCAGGCAGACTGTTTCCGGCATTTGGGACTCATCAACGGTACCCGACATTACAAATACAGTTGTAAAGACTACTTACAATCCAGCAGAAACTAAATTAGGAGGATATGCAGTTAACCTGACACTTCCGACTACGGTTAAATTGAAGACAGTCAGTTATTATAATAATTATGACTTTCTTGATATTTCAATGAGTGCAAAAAAAGACAGTCTCATTTTCAGAGATAAAGGATATGAACCTCAATTTACAAGTGCCAAAGGATTAATTACCGGGAAAAGGACATATCAGTTGAATGATCCATCCAAATATTCGGTCTCAGCTTTTTATTATGACTACCGCCAACGAATTATTCAAACCCGGAGTTCTAATTTCATAGGAGGATATGACAATGAATATTTAAGATACACTTTCACTGGAAAAGTAAAAGAACGGATGTTGATCCATTCGGCGATAGGAAAAAATACAATGGTTGAAACATACTACTATAACTACGGAACTCCAGCGACAAACCCTGCCGAAAGACTATTGGACGTAAAGCATAAAATATCTCCTGCTACTTCGCAAACAACTTTGGCAGTCTACACTTATGACAATATAGGACGTGTTAATACAAAAAAACTGGCAACAGAAATATCGACTTATGCTTATAATGTTCGTAGCTGGCTCACACAGATAATCGGGACAAAGTTCAACCAGACATTGACCTATGAATCACCGGTGAATAGTGTAACCCCAGCCATTGCCTCTTATAACGGCAATATCGGCGCCATGAAGTGGAAGGCGGGAGATGAAACTACCGAAAGGGGATACCAGTTCACCTATGACGGCCTTGACCGGCTTGCCGCCGCCAATTACGGAGAGGGCATGTCGCTGGCAACCAACATCGGCCGGTTCAATGAAACGGTGAGTGCATATGACAAGATGGGCAACATTATTTCTTTGCAACGGCAAGGTAAATTGGACAGCGGTTACGGGATGATGGACAACCTCACTTACACCTACACGGGCAACAAGCTCACCAAAGTCACCGATGCTGTTACGGCACCAATAACCTATACGGGAGCGTTCCACTTCGTGGACAGGGCGAACGTGACCGACGAGTACACCTACGATGTCAATGGAAATGCGACGAAAGATTTAAACAGGAATATTACCTCGATAACATATAATGCATTAAATTTGCCAAGTGTCATCACCTTCGCGGATGGAAATACCATCAGCTACGGTTATGATGGCACAGGCAGCAAGCTAAGCGTAGCTTACACGGCGGGAGGCACAACGACAAAGACTGAATATGCGGGCAACAAGGTGTACAAGAACGGCACGTTGAGCATGATTCTGACGGAAGAGGGATATATTACCCTCTCAGGCTCCACACCATCCTATCATTACTACCTGAAGGACTATCAGGGTAACAACCGGGTTGTATTGAACCAGAGCGGCACCGTGGAGCAGGTGAACCACTATTACCCCTTCGGCGGGTTGTTCGGCGAAGGATTACAAGCCTCCAACCAGCCTTATAAGTACAACGGCAAGGAGTTGGACAGGGAGCTGGGACTGGACATGTATGATTATGGAGCCCGGCATTATGACCCTTTACTGGGTGTATGGTTGAATGGTGATCCTTTGACAGAAGAGTATTATTCAATTTCTCCGTATGTGTATGTGGCCAATAATCCGATACGTTATATAGACCCGACAGGTGAATTTCCGATAGAAACTATTTGGGATATTGGCAATGTGGTCTATGATGTTGGTGCAGCAGTAGCCAATCACATTAAAGGCGACCATAAAACAGCACGTTCTCATTGGGGAAATGCAGCATTAGATGCAGGTGCAATGTTAATACCTTATGTTCCAGCAGGTACAAGTAAAGTGATAAAAGGAGGAGCGGCAGGTGTTAAAGCGTTGGACAAAGTAAATGACACAGGAAAAGCCGTTGACAAGGCAGGAGATGTGATGAAGAACAGAGTGAAATTAAAGAAAAATACAAAAGAAGCAGTTCAAAATAGTGCCAAAAAAACTCCAGATGGACAATATATAGACCCAAATACGGGAAAACCTATAGAAAAAGGTCAAGAGGTATATGGACATAAAACAGGACAAGAATGGAGTAAATATAAAAAAGGCCCTGAAAATCAGGGAAAAACGAGACAGGAAGTTATAAAAGACCAAAATAACCCTGATATTTATCAAATGGAAGATAAAAAATCTAACGCTTCACATAAGTATGAGCAGAAATAAGAAATTTAGAATAGAAGAAACTGAAATCAGAGAAATAATACCTAATTTTGGTTATTGTATGGCAACAGATAAAATTACTGTTGAAGGGCTAAAAATTGGCTATATGTATCGAGAAGAGCCCGACGATGTAAATGATAGTGGTTGGCGTTTCTTTTCGGGAACAGAAACACAAGAATATGTAAATAACCCGGATAATATAGAAATTTACGATGT
This sequence comes from Bacteroidetes bacterium GWC2_46_850, assembly GCA_001768325.1. GTDB lineage: Bacteria > Bacteroidota > Bacteroidia > Bacteroidales > Dysgonomonadaceae > Proteiniphilum. The sequence goes on from MENQ01000003.1 coordinate 75,539, forward strand.
AAATACAATAGCCAATTATGATAGTGCAATTATTGCTTTTTTAGACAAGCCAATTGGCACTGAATTGAGTAGAATTGGGGATACAAATAATTTTATAATTACCCCCGAATCTTAGACAGCAAGTATCATTAAAGAATAACCGCCAGGGCAACAATCGGGTGGTGTTGAGTCAGAGTGGAACGGTGGAACAGATGAACCACAACAACCCCTTCGGCGGGTTGTTCGGAGAGGGATTACAAGCGGTTAAATCAACCCCTACAGGACCACAAAGATGAAAATTAATATGGAAAAGAATAAACGAGAAATACTTTTAAAAGCATTTATAAAAGAGGATTTTACGGACAAAAGAATTCTATCCTTTCAAGAGTATCAAAATAATTACTCGCTTAAAGAATACAAAGATTTTCTAAATTCAATTGTTATAGAAAATGAGCTCTCAAAAAGAATTATTGATTTTCTTGCTTCTTATCAAGAAGGATGTTTATGTCCGACAAAATGCGACGCTTATGAACCTTTAAAAGAACTTTTCAACCCTAATGATATCACTAAACCAGTAAAATGGTTAAGTCAACCAGGTTCTGCGTTTTATTTTAAAAGAGACATTGCTCGGTTTAAATGTGATGGAGTAATAGAAAATCATAGATTAGCTCCTGTTTGGGAAGATAAAAAGGCGACTATACTTCTTAAACCACTTATTCCTGAACCAAAAGTATTAGGAGAAATACGGATATGGTTTAACAAAAATGATCTAATAAAACACAACAAAGACAATCAATTTCTCAAAGGAATTCTGGATGAAATTAATAAAATTTTAAGAATACATGAATATATTATAGAAGAAGTATAAACAAAAAACGGAAGAAAAAATATTAATCCGGTAAGATTTATCAATTTTCCAGGTGAGATTTATTTTCGTAGAAACATCTTTATCAATGCATTAACGTCTGAAAACTGGTGAGATTTATGCGCGTCTATTGACATCTATTCAAAAAAGAGTTTATTTTGACCCGTAATCAATAATCATAAAATAAACACAACAATGAAACAAAAAATTCTTATTCTGTCAACCTTGGGGTTGATGATGTTATTTTCTGCATTTACCGGTTCTAACAATAGCATGAGCGGGGTCAATGAAACGATTGATCTCGTTAAACGTTCCGGAGGTACGCGCTCGGCTACAGCCACCGAAGTATTCGCATATATGAACAACGAAGGCTGGATTACGGTGGAAATTAAAAACTACAATGGTACCGTATGGACAAGTGCGGAAGGAACGGGGGGAGGACTTCAGCAAGAGGTTCAGATAAACGAACAAGGATTTGTTATGTTGGATACTTCCACCCTGCCAAATGGGAATTACTGCCTGCGCATTACGCTGGAGAACGGAGTTTATGAAGGTTATTTTGAGAAATAAAATACTCTTTTTTTTGAATGATAAACGTAGTTAGAAATGTAGCCATTCATAAATTAAAAAAGGCTGAATGTGAAAACGAGATTGAAGGCAGTCACTTTGCCGACGGTATTGGTGATTTCCGTATTAATCATACTTATTGTGTTTTTTGTGTATTCATTGTGGGAAATCAGTTTCCTCCATTATTCATCCTATCATTACAAAAAGCAACAACAGGAAAACCTGAATTCAGCCATTGTCTTATATTGCAACGATAGTACTTTTTTAAGAAATCATAATGAAGAAAAAAGCTACCGTTTATACGAAGCAGACAGTACCTCCCTCATAAGTTTCCATGCAAAGCAATGGGGATTTTACGAGGTTGTCAGCGTTTCTTCTCACAACGGTAGTTTTTCAACTACAAGGCTATTGGGCAAAAAACAGGAATGCGACCACAAGGCTGTCCTTTGGCTGTGTGACCGGAACAGGGCATTGTCCCTGTCCGGTAAAACGGAGATTAGCGGGAAGATATTTATTCCTTTAAACGGCATCAATTATACCGAGATTGATGGTGAATACTATCAGGGTGATGAAATCCCTTATGCGCAATTGGGAGTTGCCGATGCGGAATTACCTCCCATTGATTCAAACAATCTGATCTTTTTGGCAGATCTGAAAGAAAATCGTATTATGGCAGTTGATTCACCAGCAACAACCGATACTTATTATGGTTTTAATAAAACGACAAGTTTTTTTAATTTAACAGAGAGCAAAGGTGATATCATACTGCGAGGAAATGTCGTTTTATATGCAGACGAATTAACTATTTCCGCTTCATCGAAAATCAACGAGGTGATTATATTTGCCCGAAAAGTTACGATTGAAGAGGGATTTACAGGAAGCATGCAGATCTTTTGCAGTGATACGGTACTGATTAATGAGCATGTAACACTTCAGTACCCTTCTGGCATATTTGTGGATGCGGAAATTGACCGTCCTTATGTGTCACTTTCCGATCACAGTGAAATCAACGGCTATGTGATCATCAAGGGTAAGATAAGGGATGAAGAATTGCTTTTTCCCGCTTACAGGCAATCAGAAAAGTCACTGCTCAGAGGTCTGTTATATGTGGATGGCACCACCAATATTCGTGGTGAACTCTCGGGTGCTGTATATCTCAAGGATTGCTTTTTCACATCCAATCAGAATGTATACGCCGGAGCATTGTACAACACCCGTATATTGCGTAATGACAATATTGCTTATCCGATTTTTCTATCGGGTGAATATACGCGGAAGGAAATAAAATCGATTTACTGAATCCTCTTATAAATAGCTGGCTCATGAGACGGGAAATAATGAAAAATAAGAAGATCACGACCTCCTTATTACTCGTGGCATCCATAATGATCTGGGGATGCATTGCATGGAGAGTCTCAAAAGCTATCAGGAAGGAGGATGCTCCGATAGAAACGAGTCAGCCACGCACTTTCGTAAACAAACCCGATAGCGCAGTATTGTTATTAAACTATGATGACCCTTTCCTCAAAAAACCACCGGGGAACTCACTACAAACCGGCGAAGAGGCCAAAGTTGACCAGGACAATCCGGAAACCAACTTTTCACCACCGGAACCCGATGTGGTACAAGGCCCTGCTTTCAAATTCAAAGGCATGTTGAAAGCGGGTAAGATCACCTACGGGTTATTGGTTTTTGAGGGAGAAACCATTATGGCACGCACCAAAGAGAAAGTCGGGGATTTTTATATTGTGCATATTACCACCGACAAACTTGTGGTACGCCGGCAAGGGCTGGATATGGAACTATTTGCGGAATAAACTTGTCGTTATGAAACAACTGACGCAAAAACTAATTGCTACCTCTTTACTGGAAACAATTGTCTCTTCAGTCATATTTATGATCCTCTTTATTATCGCCATGCACTCGATGACCGATCTTCTGGTATATGAAAACAGACAACCAAATCATCTCGTTATCGAGAACGACCTGAAAAAATGCCGGCGGATGATTGCAAAAGAAGGTGTTGACCGGAACACGAAGGAACGATACTATTCTTTCCCGTGGGGTAATATTAAAGTTTCTATCTTTCCCTATAAAGGTGATATTCTTTTAATTCACATATCTTCTGAAATAGAGGATGGACAATCAACAGGGTATTATTTTCTCCATGTGAATCAGGAATGAGTATGGCAAAAAAGAGGCATATCCTACACAAGCAGTTAAAAGCAAGTACGCTGGTGGAGCTTTTACTGACCATGATCATTTCCGGCATCATTTTCACATTGGTTTTCGATGGAGTTGATATGATGAAAAAATTCAGTCGTACCGTAAATAAACGTATTTCCTCCGTCCAGGCCATGCTCTATAGCCACGAGGTTTTGGAACACTTGATGGAAAATGCAGATAGTGTGGTTGGGCAGAATAATCAGTTCCTTTTTTACAGGCAGGGAATTGCATCCGACTCTGTAATCATAGGCGAATCGTCTTTCATTCTTCAATCGCGGGGAGTTACGGATACTTTATTTAGCGGTTATTTAAATTACCGCATCATACCATCGTTGAATCATACCGATCATATGGATTCTTTACTTATTCATTGCATCGTTCATACTGGCGATTCTGTATGGTTGGAATATGGCCTGCCCTCCAGTCGGTACGCATATTTAAATATTACTGAAGGATATGAAGATCCCAGTTAAATTACATCGATTTACGGATAAGAAAAAGTCTCTTGTCTTTTCACAGCTCACCTCCTTGTTGAAATCGGGACTGAGCTTTAGCCGTTCATTCGAGCTGCTTATCGAAAATGGCAGTGAGGATGAATCCAAAATATTAGGGGCGGTTTATCAGGATATTATCTCCGGTAATGAGCTTTGGGTCGCACTGAAGGAAAACGGAAATTTTTCCGATCTTGATTGTGGGGTGATCAGGATTGGAGAAGAAACCGGTAAACTCGATCAATCTTTAGAGTTTTTAAACACCTATTACCACAAAAAAAACGAACAACGCAGAATACTTACGGGTGCACTCAGCTATCCACTTATTATCTTGATCGTGGCCGTGCTGGTACTTACGTTCATGATCCTGGTCGTTGTGCCTATGTTCCAACAGGTATATGCACGAATGGGAGGTGAATTACCGGGCATAACCCGTCTTATTATCAGATTATCGGGCATGGTACCGGTAATTTTTATTGCGATAACAATACTTGCGTCGTTATTTTTGGGTACCAAACATTTGTATGGTAAAAGCGTAAAGTATAGACATACCTCCACTGAAATACAACTCAACCTCCCCCTGGCTGGTGAACTTATAAAATTATATTATCAATCGCAGTTCTGCCAGCTAATGCACTTGCTTATCAGCGCCAACATTCCGTTATTGAGATCGTTGCAGATGCTCGGGGATATCATTCGTTTTTATCCTTTCAGCATATCGTTTGGCGAAATTTCCAAAAATATAATTGAAGGAGGTTCATTTGCTCAGAACCTGGGAAAGTATGAAAAGATCTACAGCAAGAAACTGATTGCGTTAATAAAAGTAGGGGAAGAAACCAATACGCTTGATAAAATGCTGCACCAGCAAGCTGCAGATATCACTGGTGAGCTTGAGTATAAATTAAAACAACTGGGCAATGTATTGGAACCGTTGCTGATTTTGGGTATCGGTATTGTTGTGGCGTTTATTCTCGTTGCCATGTACCTCCCTATGTTTAAACTTGGGCAGACCATACAATGACAAATTCAATTCAGATTTAAATTTAAACTTTAACAGGTCGGAAATCATTTTTTTTAACTTTCTTATTCATTTATTTTTCTACTTTTGTATCCTAGAGGGTCCGCTATTCTTCCTCTACGATATATGAAACTTTCAACAAGAAGCAAGTCAAACTTCACACGTCGGATTACGATCATCGTTTTTCTGATTCTCCTGTTTTCCGGATGCGACAGAAAACAGGATAAACTGGCATATGCCAGTCTGCAACAATGGGACGCACTGCTGGAACGTCACCCCGGAATGGTTCTTGACAGCCTGCAAGCAATTGAGCCAGAGAAATTATCACAAGGTAATAAAGCTTATTTAAACCTTTTAAAAACCATCGCCAGTGATAAAACATATACAGAATTCAGTTCAGATTCGTTGATAACCGAGACTGAACATTACTATAGTAAGAACCAACGGGGCTCCATTCTCCATATCCGCTCACTTATTTATCGTAGCATAGTGGGCATTCGCATGGGTCATATCGACACCACGACTTACATACCGTTAAAGGAAGCAAAAAGGCTATTCACAGCATCTAAAGTCAATAATCATTCTGCGGGATATCTGATCCATTATCATTTGGGTGACATGAATTATAGTCATGCCAACCCCAACGAAGCAAGTTATTATTTTCTGGAAAGTCTCCGATTTGCAGAGATGGAGAACAACAAAACACATATTTTTGATGCATATACAGCCCTTTTTTGGAATGAAATGACAAGGGAGGATACAGTGAAAGGAAAAATGTATTTAGACAAGCTTTTGGCTTTTGAAAATATTTCCCGGCAGGAAGAATACAATTTGTTGAACATGCAATCTGCCTATTACCTTATCCAGGGCAAATATGATCTTTCTATACAACTCGAAAAGCAAATGTTGCCTTTGATCCCTTACGTTCTCTATAAGATAGATGAATCTCGTACCTTGTTTTCAATTTCCATCAATTACAAAAAACTGAATCAGGCTGATAGTGCCATGTATTACGGTTTACAGGCAATACAACAAATCAAAGATTCAACGTATAGATCAAATTATCTGTTATACCAAAACATTGCGGATATTGCCTTGCTACGAGATGACTATAAGATGGCAGAAGAATACAGAGAAAGAACATTCAACAGTTACGAACAATCGGTTAATGATCGGCTTGATAAAAGAATTCTGGAACTGGAAAAGCTTTATGACCTTACCGAAACCGAAAACAAAGCACTGAAAGCTAAATCAAATACCAGGATTTTTGCACTTATTTCGCTTCTGTTAATACTCATTATGTCCTTCATCCTATTCGTTTATTCAAAACGCAAAAGGGTGGCCAAATTAAAGAATGAAATATTGCAGGCAGAAAAAATGGCAATAGAATCTGAGGCTTTGATGTTGCAAAACAAAGCAACAGAACAAAACAACAGGATAAAGATATTCAGTTCATTTTTAGCACAATATTCAGAACACCAACAACTTTTGAGTTTGTTTGAAACGAAAATCAGAGGCAGTCAAAGGAATAAGGCAGAACTGGCCGATGATTACAAAAAAATACTACAACAGGGAAAGGAGCAATTTAGTGACCTCTCAAATCAGCTCTTCTTATCGCAAATATTTAATAATTTGATAGAGCTTTCATCTGAACAGAATTTTTTGAGCGAAGGAGATCGTCTTCTGTTGGCGATGCTCGCGATGAAACTTGATAATTCCCAGATAGCCGCATTTTTAAATATAAACCTGGTTAACCTGAAATCAAGAAAAACTTATTTAAAGAAAAAACTGAAAGAAAATGCTTCATCGATCAATAATTTTGAACAGATCATGTCATTTTTTTGATTTTCTGATCCATTAACCAGGTGAGAATTATTTTCTCAAACATCTTATTTATTGCATGTTAACCATCAAAAGCAGGTGAGATTTCTCTGCACCTATTGACATGTTTTAGAAAAACAGTTTATTTTGACCCCATAATCCATCAGTCAAAAATAAACAGCTATGAAGCCAAACATTTTTCCCGGGGTCTTACCATGGGTGCGGATGAAGTCCTTCCATGCAATTACGGGTTTCCGTGGTACCGTGACAAAACTTGACAACAAGAAGAAAACTATTCTCCTATTTTTTGTTTTGCTGTTCTCCCTTACAGGCTGGTCGCAACAGCTTTCTTATGCTTACGATGCCGCGGGTAACCGAGTTAGCCGGACCATTGTAGTGGGTGCCTATCATCCCTCTGCCGAAGGGCCGCATGACTCATCCCGTTTTTACGTGGAGAACATCCACGGAAGAGAACTTTCCATCCATGTCGAGCGCGAAAAGCCCGGTCTTACCATCGAAGTAAGTAGCCACGATTCCTTATTAGAGGGAACATACACCCTTTCAGACAAGAATGACGATCTATTAACCGGAGATATTCTATCTGACAGGAAAACACGCGTGGAACTGGAGGAGGTTCCACCAGGCACTTACACGCTCCATATCCTCGTAAACGATCACTCTTCCGAATGGGAGCTGACTAAATTGTAACCTAATACCTAACTTGACACATACCCTTATGAAAACTTTATACACTTCCATAAAAAGTGTTCCGGTAATAATCTTTGCCGGGATACTCGTTTTATCGATTGTAAACACGGTCGTTTTTTCCCAAACGGCCGATGATACCATCCATTCCGTCGTGAGGAGAAATCCGGTACCAGATTCGTTGAGAACAGGCACGGTGAAAAATGTGTCCGACGAGATAGCGGAATTACAACAAAGGAAAGATGTCAGAACACGCTTTGAAATAACCGCAAAAGGCGATACCATTACACACTATATTTATGAACCCTTTGATTTCGGTGAATTGTATACTTCTGGATCTACCGTCAATGCGAATGCAAAGAAAGCACCGGCTGACAGGAAGGAGGCTTCGGCTGAAACTCAGCCCGAAAGAGCAACGACCACCGGCATCACCGTACAGTCAATCGATCAAAGCAAATCTGTGGGGCAGATTCCTTTTGAAGAAGGGGTGACACCTTCAGTCGGTAAAACGATTACTGTCCCTATCCTCACCGCCCCGGTTGCTTCAGCTGCTCCTCAGGTGTCATTGAACTACAACAGCCAAATGGGCAACTCGCCGGCAGGATATGGCTGGAACATTTCCGGATTGACAGCGATCAATGTAACCAACAAAACCATACACTACGACGGGACAAGCGCCCCGGCCGATCTTTCCAATCCTTCAGCCTGTGCCTTTTCTTTGGACGGAACCCGGTTGGTCACGAACAACAATACCGCTGTTCCCGATTACCATTACGAGACCGCACAAGGATATATCTTGGTGAAGAAAATCATGTACGGCAGCAATGTTGCCTATTTTGAGGCCTTGTTCCCCGATGGCAGCAAGGCAAACTACGGATTTACCAACAACACGGTCATGAAACATACGTATCCTGTAACCTCCATCGTGGATATGAAAGGGTACAGGATAGATTTTGAATATTTGCAGTCCGGCAACATATATTTCATCTCGAAGATAAAGTATGGAAGCAAGACAACCACACATCCGGCTGAAATCCGGTTTGAATATGTTGCCAGAACAGATTACACTACCGCTTATATTTCCAATACCGGAATCTCTCTGAATCAATTATTGAAAAAGGTGACCTCTTACAATAATGGACAGGAAATACGGACGTATACCCTTACCCATACGCTGGAAAGCGAAGTAAACAGGCTTACCCGGCTGGATTGTTCTTCCGGCACAAGTTCCTTGAACCCACTCGTTTTCGGTTATGACTACTATCCCTCTTACATGACAAACGGGCAATTTGATGAAGAGCTGTATGGATTTCTTTCGCAATATTTTAACAACACCCCGGCCAATAAGATGCAGTATATTCGTGGAAAATTCCGAAAAAACAGTTTCGGCGACGGCATGATCACCTTCCCGGGTAAATTTTCAACGTATGGCCTGTTAGCTACACGAAGAAGATGGGTGCCGTTCCATTACGTTTATGCCTATTTATATGGGAGTACTTATCCTGCCGATCAAACCATCCTGATTGTACCAAATCTCGATTTCTTCAGCAATTCAATCTCCATTACAGCTGAATCTGGATTTCAAACCATCAATGCCGTGGATGTGAACGGAGACGGCGTGGATGAAATCGTTAAAGTGAACTTTAACGGGACATCCGGATCCAAGACCGTCCTGAAGGTAACGGTTTACACCCTCACGACGGGAACTGCATACACTACCCGCACCTTCAATGTAAATGTGGAAGGAGTGGTCAACAGCGACGACTATTATTACAGTCCTGTTTCCAGAAGCTACTACTTTGGAGATTTCAGAGGAGACGGACAGATACAAATGGTGACCGTTTCGCACAACAAGACTTTTGATAACCAGGACAGGACCTCTTACTTTGCAGTGGTCGACCTGAACAGCGGGATTCTGATCAGTGAGAACACACTTTTTTCACATTCCACCTACGAAGATACATATGTGCACACGTTTGATGTGAACGGTGACGCCAAATCTGAATTGTGCCATGCAAGCGCTTCTGCTTACAATGTGTACGGCCTTTCGGGAAACAGCTTCACCTATCAGTACGGTTCGACCGTTGTTCCCCGGTCGGCCTTTTACAAAAAAGTAAAGTTCGGAGACTTGAACGCGGACGGCAAGGTCGACATCCTTGTCCCACCGAATGATTCATATCAAGACATACAGTATGTGGAACTTCCGGTGTGGGCTCCGCATAATTGCCCATACTGTGATGGAAGCGAACCCATCACAGACTCGTATAGTATTCACTGCAGATACTGTGGCATGGATCTTAAGTTTTATTATGAGCAGAATCCTTATAACGCAAGTTGCCGCGAGTGTGGTTTACAGTTACAAACATGTTACAATGACCCGAACTATCCGGAGCAGAGTCTTTGCTGCCCCACACATGGATCTGTGGCATTGGCCGAAATTGAAATGGGATATGTGGATAACGGGAATCAATGGAGTTGCTATATCAATACGGGGAAAGGATTTACCGCCACCACGCAGAATATTGTCAACGTAGAATATGATGACAAGATAACCGTGATGGATATGAACCGGGACGGGCTCTCCGACCTGATACAAATAAGGGGCACACAGGCAAAGTTGTATTTAAATTCCAAAGGAACCATTCAAAGCTCCACGCCGGTGAACCCCATCAACGTTCCTTCCGGAACATCCGGTTTTATGCCTTCGAATGTGGTGAATTATTACAACTCAAGCTACCTGGTTTGTATTAAAGATGCTGAAATATATACCATAACCTACACCAAGGACGAGAGCAAGGCAAACTTGCTCACATTGACGACAGACAGTTACGGCTCCCTGCATCAAAACAACTATTCTAATATGGCGGAGGGTGGTAATTATATCCCAACCACAACATCCCGCTCTTACCCGTACGCATCTTCCATTTTCCCGTTGAACCTACTCTCTTCGGCTTATGTCACTTTACCAAACTACGGGAATTACATAAAGCATCAATATTATACCTATTACGGGGCGGTAATTCACCAGCAGGGACTGGGCTTTTGTGGATTCGAGAAAGTAAGAACGTTTGACTACATGCTAAACATGGAGTCCGTTGAAACCAAAGATCCCCAGATGTTTGGTGTCACAATTTCTCTCACTTCTCCATTGAAAGAGAGTTTTTATAACTACATAAGAAACGAAGAAAGTAACAAGCAGGCAAACCCCAGGGCATATAACGTGTCGGAAACAGATAAGCTGACCAATGTTTACACCTATGCCTATTATGACTATGATGCATATGGTAACCCGACACAAGTGAATCATAATATCGGTTCGGCTTTGAATACTGTCACCAATCAAACCTATCATAACTCGGTTTCCTCATCGCGCTACCTGATTGGGCAACCATTGATAAAAACAGTGACCAATACACGCGGTGGTGCGTCGTGGCAGGACAAGGAAGAGATTACATACGATGCCACAACCCGCCTTCCACTGGGCAGGAGCACCTACACCGGCACGACTGCCGTGAATAAAACAGGAGAAACCAAGTGGACATATGAGACGAACGGCAGTGGTAATGTTGCCTCTGAAAAAACGGCGCCCTACAACGTGACGGAGTTTTTAGGAAATACTTATACCTATGATCCCTCCGGAAGGTATCTTGCCTCGCAGACCAATGCATTCTCGCAAACTACCACATTCTCCAATTACGATAAGTACGGGAATGCACGTACAGTTACCGACCACAAAGGACGTATCACTACCCGCACGTTTGATGATTGGGGACAACCTGTTTCAGTGACGGGTCATGATGGCGTGACTGAAGCCACCACACCCGCATGGGGTGGACAGGGAGTGTACACCGTGACCAGAACGGTTACCGGACAACCTTCAACTGTGGCACATTACGATGCGGCAGGACGTGGGTTGCGTAAAGGGAATCAACGTTTCGACGGCCAGTGGCAGTATGTGGACAACGCATACGACAACAAGGGCAGGCTCGAGAAGGTGTCATTGCCTTTCAGAGGCGCTTCTCCATCTTACTGGAATAGCTATTCGTTCGACACCTATCACCGTCCTACTCAACTCTTGGAAGCTTCCGGCAAAACTACTTCCTGGAGTTACAACGGGTTGAGTGTGACGGAAACCAAAAACGGTATTGTTACCACGAAAACGACCGATGCCTCGGGTGCCCTAGCAAGCGTGACCAACCCCGGGGGAACCATCTCCTATAGCCTCCGCCCCGACGGACAACCCTCGTCCATCACGGCTCCGGGTGGCGTAATCACTTCGTTTGAGTATGATGCCTTTGGCAGGCAAACCGCCTTGGTGGACCCGAGCGCCGGGCGCCAAACCACTGAGCCCGTCTATTCTTCTGCGGGAGTGTTGACTCTTACCGAAACAAACCCCAAGGGAACCAACGTGTCGGTTTTTGATAAATATGGCCGTATCACCAGCCTGCAACGGCAGGGTGAGTTCACGACTAATTACGTGTATAATGCGGACGAGTTACTGGCGGGCGAAACCTCCACGAACGGTACCTCAAAAGCATTCACCTACGACACATTCGACAGGATACTGACAGAAAAGGAAACCGTCCCGGATAACAAGTGGCTGCAAAAGACTTACACCTATGGTGATGGAAATGTATCCTCGGTACAATATGCGGCCCAAAGCGGGACGCTTGGCACGGAAAGTTTCCTGTATGCCTACGGACACAACAGGGAGATCAGGCTAAACGGCTCCACCACCATCTGGAAACTGACGGCGGAGAATGATCCCGGTCAACCCACGGCAGCCAACACCGGAAGCATGAACAGAAGCTACTCCTATAACGACTATGGTATACCTACCGGCAGGACGGCCGGCAGCATCCAGAACTTCTCCTACAGTTTTGACACGCAGAAAGGAAACCTTTTAAGCCGCACAGACAATAGATACACAAGGACGGAAACGTTCGGTTACGACAACCTGAACCGTCTGACCAATGCCGCGGGCAAGGTGATCACCTATGCCGGCAATGGAAATATCACCCGCATCGAAGGGGTGGGCACGATGGCATACGGCAACACGGACAAGCCGTACCAGGTAACCATGCTCAGCCCGGAAGGCACGGCCGTCCCGCTGCGCAACCAGAGCGTATCGTACACCTCGTTCCAGCGTCCATCACGTATCGACGAAAATGGCTTGAGCGCATCGTTTACTTACAACGCGTCCGGCGGGAGGGTGAAAATGTACGTGGCCAACGGAGTCACTCCGGTATTGACACGCTATTATATCGGGGGACAGTATGAACTGGACCTGCAGTCCAATATCGAACGGCTCTATCTGGGAGGGGATGCCTATTCGGCACCGGCTGTCCTGGTAAAAGAAGCGGGAGTGTGGAATATTTACTATATTTGTCGTGATTATCTGGGCAGTATCACCCACGTGGCGAATGCCGATGGCTCTTTGAAACAGGAATTAAGCTATGATGCATGGGGACGGTTAAGGAATCCTTCCACACACGTCGCATACACCCCCGGCAGTGAACCGGCCTTGTTCCTAGGCAGGGGATACACGGGGCACGAACACCTGACCTGGTTCGGGCTGGTTAACATGAACGCACGGTTGTACGATGCTGCGTTGGGACGGTTCTTAAGCCCTGACCCGTATGTACAGATGCCTGATTTTACACAGAACTTCAACAGGTACAGTTATTGTTTGAATAATCCACTGGTGTATGTGGATGAGGATGGAGAGTTTATATTTTCCTTTTTTTTGCCGGGGATTGGAACATTAATTGATGCTGCTTTGTGGGGAGGAACAATAAATTTAATTTCTAATTGGGGGAATATTAATAATTTCGGGGAAGCGCTTACGGCTTTTGGAGTTGGTGCGGGTACGGGAGCATTAATGATTGTAAATCCGGTGTTAGGCATAACTGCAGGAGGTGCATTAACAGGTGCAACAAATTCAGCAATTCAGCAATTAGATGGGACTAATGGTCTAAATGATTTGAATTGGGGGGCACTTGGTAAAGAGGCTTTGCTAGGTGTGGCTACGAGCGCTGTTTCATATGGTACCTTCAAAGGGTTAAATGCTAGTGGATTTGCAGAAAAGGTAACTACTAGTCTTGGGATAAAAGGAAATTGGAGCAAAGCTATATCTGGCATATCAATTAATAGTGGTATAACAGGTGCTACTTCCGGACTTACAGAGGGTATTGGCAGGGGCATGTTTTACAATGAATGGGATCAAATACTCAACAGAACACTAACAGGAGGAGCTTTTGGGACACTTGGCGGCTTGACCTACGGTCTTTCTCAATATGCCGGTTTCAAAATGTATACAGGAATTGCAGAGAAAAACATAATGAAAGCTATTGATAATTTGGGGACTAATATAGGCGAAAGCGTACATGATGTTGGGACAAATTTAAGTTCGCTATCCAGTCAAGATGTGGTAGGTAGCACTACGGGTAATTTGTCAAGCGGCAATGATATTAATTCTGTAAATGTTTTTGCTCACAAAAATGGGGTCGTCTCTGTTTATACTCACATTCCTAATCCAATAAATGGTGCTAAGCCTATTACCAATTTTTATCATTATATGGATAATAATAGACTGTATTATATCCTTAAAAGATTAAAATTTTAACCTAATGAAAACTATTAGTTACAATACAAAGAAAAAAAAAAGCTATATAAAATTTAGTTTTTATGTGTTATTAATCTGCGGAATTATAGCTGCCATTTGGGGAGTATATCAATTTAACCATCAAAATAAAATTTTGAATTTTGGGAAAGATACTACAGGGATTGTTATAGGGAAAGGACTTTGGAAAACATCCAAGAAGTCCACATCTCCTTCATATTTTATCCGATTTGAATGTATTATAGATTCCGTAAGATATAATATAACAGAAAATGTTTCAAAAGGAGCGTATGATACAATTAAAGTTGGACAAAAGTACGTAGTTAAGTTTTTAGTAAATACAAACCCTATCTATAATACGAAAATATTATTAAATCAGCCCATAGACAATGGTAATAGTCCATATTAACGGTATATCTACGCGATTCTCTATATCTGAAAAAATATGTCTTAACGATTCATGATTTAAATGAAATGAATTGGAAGATCACTTACAGTGGAGAAAAAGAATAAAATATTTTTTAATTCATTTTTATCAACAACTTAAAGAACACCTATTTATGAAACGTACGTACTTTATCGCACTCGCAACTGCTATCGTTTTCACTTCGGCATTTTCAACGGCCATGGCCCAACAGTCATCACCCTACCAGGCAGAATATCAAACGACGCCACGTTATAGGGATTTTCGCTTTTCCATTGGCGGCGGCTATGCTTACCGCCTGGGCAACATGGAGAAAACCGGCGATGCCGCATTGGATGATATGAATAAAAAACTGAGACACGGTTTTACAGTTGACGCCGATGCCCAATACTTTTTTAAAGAAAGCTGGGGATTGGGTTTGAATGCCAATTTTTCTTCGGCAAGCACGTCGGGAAATAATGTAACCATACCGGGCATTGATCAAGCCGTGAATTACAAGGAAACGCAAAGCATTGTGTATGTCGGACCTTCGTTCGTCGGGAGAAACGAGTCGGAAAAATTCCTGTTGGTCACCCACGTGGGTGTCGGGCCGCTTTTCTTCAATGCCGATATGAATTACAGCGGACAAAGCATTACGGGAAATAAGACCACCGTAGGTATTAATGCGGGGATTGCAGGAGAATATAAAGTGAACAATAAGACAGGGGTGGGACTTAAGCTGTCGTACGTGATGGGCTCGATTGACAACCTGAACGTGGAAGGACAAAACGTGAAACCAGAAGAGAAAATCAGTGTGTCGAACCTGATGGCGACGCTGTTCATCAGCTTCCGTTCGTGGTAATCCCCAAGCTTATACAAACTATCACCATGGCAAGAAAAATGATCTGTCTCACGGCATTGTTATTATCGGCCTCATTCGTGTTTCCACAATTCCACACCGGAATAAAAGGCGGAGTAAATTTATCGAATGTAAGCATGAATATCAACGGCATTGAACTCGACAGTTATGATCCGCGTCCCGGCATTCATGCCGGATTTATGGCCGAATACATGTTTGGCGCTCATCTGGGGTTGCATACCGAGTTGATCTACTTCAACAGTGGAGCCAACATAAATCCCGGACAGTTTAAAAAATGGTTTGATGTCTCCGAAGATGTTTCCGTGACCGGAAGTTTGAACATGCACACGTTTCAGTTACCCTTGTATCTGAAAACAAAGTTCAAAATATCACCCACCGTCAAAATTTACCTGATGGGAGGCGGGTTTGCCACATATGCGCTGAAAGCCGATATGTTTGAGAAGCTGTCGTTAGCGGGCGAAGTACCCCTCAAACTGAAATGGAGCCTGTATGAACCCAACGTGCGTATTTTTGACCAGGATGAAAGCAATATTCATTTGCAGCAACGTTGGAATGCCGGCCTGGCAGCCGAAACGGGCATTGAAATCAGGAACAGCATTACCGCCGGTATCGGGTTCCGTCAGGTACTCAACAATATGGCCGCATATGGTATCATGTCGGACGGCGGCTCAATAAAACCCACCACACAAATGTGGACGGCGACCTTTTCGGTTGGATACTTTCTTTAAAGAAAGAGAAGTGGTTTCTTGACGACCACAACTGTCGTGATTGTGATACTCCCCAACAATTACCCATTGTTGGGGAGTTTTGTGTGAAACAGGCGGCTTTTCATGTACTACAAGTCTACATTTTCTGGGGGTTTGGGTCGTTTATGCTGGTGAGATTTATTTTTACAACTACCTTATTTACTTTGTGTTAACCATCAAAAACAGGTGAGATTTCTCTGCACCTATTGACATGTTTTAGAAAAATAGTTTATTTTGACCTTGTAATGAAAAAGATAAAATAGTCGCATGAAAAATTTAATCAACCGGCATTTCACTCCCAAAAGGCTGAATGCTTTCTCTATGTCTGAACTGTTGGTGGTTTTGGTTATTATCGGCATCCTGGTGTTAATTGCCCTACCCAACCTGATGCCACTGATCTCGAAGGCTAAGAGTGTGGAGGCACAACAGCAACTGGTTTTTTTACACTCGTTGCAACAAAGTTATTTCTTCACCCATTCCAAATACTCACTCTCGCTGGATGAACTGGGTTTTGAACAACAACCACTCGTAAGTGAAGATGGCACTGCCAATTACAAGATTGAGATTGTAGAGGCCGACGAGAATGGTTACCGGGCACAGGCCATGGCTGTGGTGGATTTTGACCGAGACGGCACATTCAATACCTGGGAAATAGATCAGAACAAACATTTGAGAGAGACCGAAAGAGACTGAATATGCAACTGATCATTCTGATACCTTTAACGCTGATGATCCTCTCCGATTACAGAAGCAGAACAGTTATCTTGTGGCACTTATTGCTGTTTGGAATAACCGTCCTGATTATAAGCTGGTTGGAGAACGGGTTATGGGAAACATGCACCAACCTGGCAATCAACATATTTTTATCGCTCTTCATTGGACTATGCGTATGTGGCTATTTTTTATGGAAGTACAAATCGGTGCAGTCGGTCATAGGAAAAGGGGATATCCTGTTTATCCTGTTTCTAACCCCTTTTTTTACACCCCGGTCGTTTCTTGTCTTTATGCTGGTATCTTTCGTCGTTACCTTGTTGATGTGGATCATCATAGCTTCCATCCGCAGAAATGACAGCAACATCCCGCTGGTATCGGGAGTAGGAGTCTGCCTATGTATACTTCTTCTCTATCAACACTTAATCTGAATCTTATGATAAACGCCCACATCCCCACCGAACTGATCCAGTTATTTTCCAGCAGCGATGCCTTGAATTATCGGATTATTCCCTTTGATACAGGTGAAAATAACATGCTAAAATGCTATGGCGACAGCAGTACGGCGTATGAGAAAATCATACAGGAGATTGCCATCATTTATGATTTAAGCGTGGAGATTGAACCGGTAGAAGACGCTGAACTGGACAAAGCATTGAATTTCTATTACCGGCAGGACCGGACCTTCTCCTCAAATGCACAATCCCTGAATATAAGCCACGCTGACTTTGTAGGTAAACTGATCGAGGAAGCCGATACCTTAAAATCGAGCGATATCCATTTTGAACCGTATGAGAAAAAATGCCGTGTTCGTTTCAGGGTCGACGGGAAGCTGATTGAACGCTATATCATCAATAAAACGGACTACCCCGCTCTGATAAACCGTCTCAAGATACTGGCCAACCTTGATATCTCCGAGAAACGGCTACCACAGGATGGCAGGATCCTCTTTGAAAGGAACAATCTCAAATTTGATGTGCGTGTTTCGGTGATGCCCACCATCTACGGCGAAAAGATCGTGCTCCGTCTGCTCTCAAAAGATCAGAGCCTGCTTTCACTAAACCGCCTGGGGTTTAGTGAAAAGCAATATGCCGATTATTATAAGGCGATTATGCAACCCAACGGGCTTATCCTTATTAGCGGACCTACCGGCTCGGGTAAAAGTACCACGTTATATGCCACCCTGGGCATATTGAATCGACAGGATAACAATATCCTTACCATTGAAGATCCCGTGGAATATACGCTGCCGGGAATTAACCAGATGCAGTTGAAGGAGGAGATAGGCCTGACTTTCGGAAGCGCCCTGCGCACCTTCCTGCGGCAGGACCCCGACATCATCATGCTGGGCGAGATCCGCGACCAGGATACGGCACAAATGGCCATACGCAGTTCCTTAACCGGGCACCTCTTATTATCTACGCTACACACCAACAGCGCATGGGGAAGCATTACCCGCTTGATAGACATGGGGGTACACCCTTACCTGATATCGGAGACCCTGATTGCCTGTGTGGCACAGAGACTGATCCGGCTGTTGTGTCCACACTGTAAAAAGGCATTTCATCCCGATGTTTCCTTTACCAGCAGGTTTGCTTTAGATCCCAACGCAAGTTATCATGAAAAAGAAGGATGCGAGAGATGTTACTACACCGGCTACCTGGGACGAAAAGCCATTTATGAGGTGATACCGATTGACAAGCATTTATCACAACTCATTAGAAAAAGTGAAACTGACATTGATGAGTATTTAGAGCGTCACAAAATCAAAACATTAAAAGATTCAGCTCTGGAAATGTTTGCCAAAGGTGAAACCTCACTGGAAGAAATTCTTCCTCTTATCAGTGAAACGATATGAACAATGATCACATGAAAAAATATCTCACTTTCTTTATTTCCCTGATAACCATATCGGTAAACCTGCTTGCACAATCTCTTGAAGAAACCCGGCTGGCTGAGCTGAAGGGTAAACTGCAGCGCTTGTCGTATGCCGACAGCCGTTATGCTGAGAAAGTAGATGTCTCTGTCACCAGTTTCCCGGTTTCAGAACTGATCCGGAGTCTGGCGAAAGCACAGAATCTGAATATCAACGTGGCTTTCGGGCCTGACAGACTCATTAATTGTAACCTGCAACAGGTTCCGATAGTGGATATCCTGTTCTTTATCTGCAAAGAAAAAAGCCTCGAGGTGGAAATAATGGATAACATACTATCCATTGTTTCTTATAATGAACCTGAAACGGAGCCTCCCATACACATCGCTTATGATCCGTTGAGAGAGGTGATCACCTTTGACTTTACCGACAGTAAATTGTCGTTCGTAACCAAAAAGATCATGGAGAGCACCGGGTTTAACATCGTCATACCGCAGCCTCTTTACGAACACCGGGTTTCGGCCTATGGTACAAACATGGATATGGACGAGGCGGTGAGAACCATCGCGGCAGTGAACGGGCTCGGATATGCAAGGCAATCCGAAAGTTCGTGGTCTCTGTTCAAACCCCAGGGAGAACAATCTCAAACAACCGATCATGCCTTCCGGTTTGATCAGCTTCTGGTGGACAGCGTCGGGCTGATTACGGCTAAGATCACTGCAGGAAATGTACGTGACATGATACCGGATCTGTTTCACCGTCTTGGAATCAACTACTTTTTATCCAACGATATCAGTCATGCCACCAATATCAATGTGGAAGAAGTTGACCTGCATACTTTTCTGAATGTGCTGTTCACCGGCACCCACATTACCTGGCGCATAGATCATGGCGTGTACATAATAGGCAGCAATACCGAAGGGGAACGTTTATCCACGGTGCAGGTTTTTCCAATGAAATATCGGATGGTAGATAAAGTGTCGGAATTTATTCCTGCCGAACTCAAAGCAAACGTGGAGATCATTACCTTTCCCGATTTGAACAGCCTTGTCATCAACGGCGACCAGCGCGCGGTAATACGAATCATGAACTTCCTGGATGAAATCGACCGAAGTGTTCCCCTGATCTCCTTTGATGTGATTATTGTAGACGCCACCGACAAAACATCACAATCCATTGGTTTATCCATGGGAGTAGGTGCCAAGCCTTCGGTAAGCGGAGGTGTCATCAGTCCGGGTATCGATTTTTCGCTCAGCGCGGCTTCCGTGAACAAGATCATCAACTCATTCAATGGTTTCGGTTCTATGAACCTGGGTAAGGTAACTCCCAATTTTTATGCCGATCTGAAGTTTCTTGAAGATGCCGGAAAAATCATTCTGAGGTCGACACCCAGGCTATCTACGTTAAACGGACACAAGGCCGTGCTAAAAAGCGGGGAGGTGAAATATTACAAGGAGAGCCAGGTCAACATCATTGGGACACAAAACCCGCTTCAATCGGAATCCTACCTGTGGAAAAATGTAGAGGCCAACTTTATACTGGAAATCACGCCTTACGTAAGCCTCGACAGTGTCATCACCCTCCAGATCAATCTCGACCAGGCTGAATTTACCGTGCGCGAGAGCAGTGACGAGGATGCGCCGCCGGGGATGACAAAGCGGAGCTTTAATTCCATCATCAAGGTAAAAGATCAGGAGATGGTGCTTTTGGGGGGGATCGAGAAAAACCTCACCGACACCTCCTCGCGGGGTTTGCCTTTTCTGGCACGGGTACCTTTTTTACGCCTGTTTTTTGGGAACACCACCAAAATAAGATCCTCCCAGAAGCTGAATGTATTTATCAGGCCGATAATCCTTCAATAGTATGCGACTATTCCCTTCTATATTGGGCGAAATCATCATTGCGGAAGTGGAAGCAAGTAACGGTACTGCTTCTACCCGGGTAACGACTGCCAGATATTCATCAAAAAGTTCCGACATTATTCTTCGGGAGATCGGTCATGAAAAGGAGAAATGGCCGAAGAGAAAGCATGGCATCGCCCTGTTGCTTGTCAGGGGTAGCGACGTGGGTACAAAAGAGTTCGCAACCTCCGATAATGATGGAGTGAAAAAGATCACTGAAAATGAGAACCTGCTTTGGACAGTTCATGAAGAAAATGATTTTTCCACCATTGATTTTATACGAAAATCATCCGTTGAAAATATTTTGAACGCACTGCGTGACAGGAGCCTTCACATCATGGAAATCACAGTATCCCCACATAGTGATATCGACCTTCGTACTACCCTGCTGGACTTGTACGAAAAGAAGCTGAATTTTGAGCACCTGAAGAAATCGAAAGAGTTCTGCGCATTTTTTTTCGACAGCCTGTTTGATAAGATAAAGCTCCCGTTTCTGCTCTTTTTCTTCGTACTCCTTTTTGTCAACTATATCGCATTTTCCAATATAAAGGAAAAATATGAGATCAGCGAGACAGCTTATAACATCCGACTTCAGAAAAGTAAACAGGAAAGGGAGAACAGCGAAAAAGCCAACCGCCTTTTTGGTGAGTACGACAAGATCCGCTCCTATCCCCTCGCCTTGTTGTCGGACCGCATTGCCTCCTATATGCCGAAGGATATCCGATTGGTCTCCATGGTCTTCTTTCCTGAAAACAGATCCAATGCTGGAACCGGGACCGCAAGTAACAACGAGAAGCTGATCATTGTAAAAGGAAAAGCTGAAATTACCGGTACTGTACTTCTCTTTGCTCAATATTTGCAGGAAGACAAACTAATCAGCAAGGTTGACATCATCAATATCAACAACTTGAAGGATAACGGTTCATATGATTTTGAATTACACATCATATTATGAGATACTATAGCGGGATCATCAAGTTAGTGGCATTGATCATACTTATGCCCGTTGTGCTGGGAAAATGCACGTTTTCCAAAACATTTCAATTGTATAACGATTACCGGCATATTCGAACTCTGGAAGAACAGCTGCCGAATGTGGCGTCAAGCCAATCGATGTTGGCACCGGTGCCGATCTCTAATGAGAACCTGATCAGCAACGGCCGCCTGGTTGAACTGATCAGTCCGGTATGTGAAGAAAACAGCATCACAGTGAAACAGTACGAGCCCCAATTGCTGGATAGCGAAGGCAATTACAAACTGTATAGTGCCAACATGACATTGTCGGGGAAATATATCGATCTGGTAAAAACCCTGAAATACTGGGAAGACAACATACAATCAATCAGAATATCAACCCTTCAATTCGAGTATGATGAAAAGAAAATGAAAGAGGAGAAAATCGAAATGAATACAGTTATAAAACAGATTGAAGAAGTCTTTCCCTGAAAAATGTTGATTCTTAAATCAGAATCAAAAATAAAAAAAGAATGAAAACGCAATAAACATAAAAACAAAAACCATTCATATGAAAAAGTTATTACAATTATTACTATTAGTATTTTGTTATCATAGTCATGTATTCCCACAGGAACTGTTTATGAGTACTGAATACGCGAAAAGGTTAGACAAAATTTTTGTTAGTCCACAGGTAGGCGCTTTCCAAAAATATACCTATTACCCTGTTTCTCCGAGTACTGGAACAACAAATATTCAAGTCCCGATCTATACAGTAACACAAGGTGCACTAACACATGATATTTCATTGGATTATCATACTGGAGGAATAAAAGTGAACGATATTTCTACTTCTGTTGGCTTGGGATGGCTTCTTAATGCAGGAGGTGTAATAAGCCGTAGCCGGCAAGGGGCTGGGGATGACGAAAATCTTATCAACGGATATTTAGCCAACCGTACTTCCATACCCACACAGAATTTTTTGGATACTATTCGGGCCTCGGGAGAATTCAGCCAGGAAAGAAAAGATTTCTTTTATTTTTGCAAAAATGCAATCGGCCCTCAAAATCAGACGATAAGGGGCCCGGGAGCAGATTTGGAACCGGATTTGTTCAGTTACAACTTTCAAGGGAAATCCGGTGTTTTTTATTTTACAAATTCAGGAAAAATCGTAACTGAAAATATTGAACCCTTAGAGATCGTTCACTTTTCTGGTAACGGTTTCCAAATTACGGACGAAAAGGGCATTAAATATCTTTTTGAAGGGAAACAACAAACATCCTATAAAAGTAATACCCGGACCAACCTCCTTTCGGGCCATAATTTATTCTTATTCCATGATTCATTTGGTAATCTTCCTTACGATGCCGTGCAATTGCTAAGCGGTAGTATTGGAAACTGGTATTATCTGGGGAATAAAACCGTACCCTACCCGGCTATGGGCTCAGAGTCTTCCACCGATGCCTGGTACCTGACCCAAATTATTCATCCCAATACACAAGACACCATTCATTTTGAATATAAAAATATATATTATACTTCCCAACAACACTATACTCAAAGCAAGGAAATCGTGTATGAACACATGTCTCCAAACCAAAGTAATACTCCATACGATATAAACCTGATAGAGAACAGTTTTAATAATGAGATTGCTGATTATCTGTTGACTAAAATACGGTTCAAGGCAGGTGAAGTAATCTTTAACTATGTAGAGGACAGGATAGACAGCAATGGAAAAGACCGGCTTGCCTCCATAATCTGTAAAAATAAAAACGGGGAAAACGTACAGGTTGCTGAACTCGATAACAATAAATATTTCAATGCAAATTTTGACCTTTTTAATTCAGACAACAAGGTAAACAAAAGGCTAAAACTGGAGAGAATACTTTTTAAAAACAATACCGATACACAATCAAATTCATATGAATTCGGGTATAATGAAATATTGTTGCCACCTGTAAATTCCAAATCGACAGATCTATGGGGTTATTTTAATGGAAAAAGCAATACATCGCTTATTCCCAGGATAACAATTAAAGACAAGGGAATAACCTATGGCAATGCCGACAGGACAGCTAATGAAACCCATATGAAAGCCTTCATCCTGGAAAAAATAATTTATCCCACCAATGGTATGGCGCTCATAGATTATTCATGCCATAAAGTGCATAGTTCGCACTCTAAAGCTTATATAACTAATGTGGGAGGTCTGAGAGTCAGCGAGATGAGGCTGTATCCTGACTATCAGAACATGTCCGACTATACAATTAAAAAATTTGAATACAGCTATAACGGCGTGGCAGGGATAGGAATGAATATTTCGCATGTAGGTGCGGAATTTAATTTCCAGTTTATAAACAGATTCGGAGATAAAGGGGAAGTATATTCTAAATCTTTCGTTATCAATTCATGGCCCGTTAATTCTATAAATCTGCCTGATTTTTCAAATGCAGTATATGACAAAGTCACAGAAACAGACAGGACCATAACCGGGGAGGATTTGGGCAGGAAAGAAACTACTTTTAACATGGGTTCACTTCCCAATGTTTTTTATGATCCATATGCTTATGGAGATTTGGTCTTATTGAATATTTGCGATTATTATGATCCGGAACAATTGACATTCAGGGCACAGAATTCATATAGCAATGCATTTTTTGTTCCAGTGAAAACTTTTTATCCAATCCACAGCCGTCCTTTTCTGGAGCAAGAAGCGATCTATGATAAAAATAATGTAAAAATAAAAGAAACAACCCGCGTTTATAATATCAGGGAAGAAAATGACGAACAGGTAAAAGGGTTATACCTGTCAAATTATAATGAATATGAGGAAAGCCTTTCCGGAGGTAACGAGGATAAATTTTACTACCCTTTTAAATATTATTATTTCCTGTATGAAATTCCAATCCAGAGAAGAGAATTGGTATCTCAATCAGATTTTGCATTAACCCATAACGGCGGCATCCTTACAAATACAACATTTGAATATGAAAATATAAACGGTTTGTTACGTAAATCGGTCACGACAAACTCCGATGGAAAAACAGTTATCCAGGAAAACTGGTATCCATTTGATTATTCCGCTACTATTCCGGTAATTGCAGCCTTGAAAGGCAAACATGTTCTAGAGCCTCCCCTCATGCGACTTGAAAGAGTGGATAATAGAGCCGTAGAGGGTTTTATAACAGAGTTGAACGATAATGCGGAACCGATCACACTTTATACGAAGAAACACTCCGACATGAATATTGTCTTTAACCCTGACATGATAATTCAAACGCCAGAATTCGAGAAAAACGCAGACATTAAAAACGCAAACGGAAGAATAGTTGAAAAAAAAATAAAAGACGGGGTTCCCATTGTTTATTTATGGAGCTATGGTAATCAATATCCAATTGCGGAAATAGTGAATGCTTCTTATTCCCATATCGAGGCAGTATTAGGCGGAGCCAATGCCGTGACTGCATTTGCCAACAAGATCAATCCCTCAATAATTGAGATAAAGGCTTTTCTAGCACCGTTATCAAATGATATCAACACCAAAGATGCGTTGATAAGTTACCACACCTATAAACCGATGGTGGGCATGACGAGTAAGACCGATCCAAACAGTGTTACGTCCTACTATGAATATGACAGTCTTGGCCGTCTGCATTATGTCAAGGACCATGACGGAAAAATCATTGGAGAATATAATTATCATTACAAGCAATAATTTAATCCTATGAAAACAACAAGAACTATCCAGGCTCATGAGCAACTGAAATTTTTCATATTTCTATGTTTGCTCTTTTTAACTGGTTTTTTGAAGCTATATGGTCAATGCAGTTTAAGTGCATACCCCAATAGTCTGTCTTTTGCAGCAATTGGCGAAACCAAGATCCTAACCATTTACAATGGATCGGATTGTCCATTCCGGGCTGGAGCACCCGCATTCCTGGAAATCAACATATCAGGAAACACACTGTCTGTAAAACTATTAGATGATTATACAGGCTTACCCGGTACAACCACAAACGTGGAAATATTGCTGTTACATCAATCCACAGGTTCGGTATTGCTAAATATTCCCGTACAGATAACACTCGCTCCGCCCCCTCTCTCGGGAGGAACCATACAGTGCAGTATCACGAACGTGGCGCCGGGCACCTCACCCGGGACAATCAGTAATGCGTCGAGTCCTTCGGGAGGAACAGGTAACTATACTTACCAGTGGCAACAGTCCACAAATGATGGATCCAGTTGGACAAATATTGCCGGTGCAGCCACTCCCTCATTCACCTGCCCGCCATTAACCTTCACCACGTCTTTCCGCCGAGCTGTAACAAGCGGCACCGAAACCGTTTACTCCAATGTGATCACGATTGTTGTCGAGTCTGTTCTTCATCCGGCAAGTCCATCTTCCAACCAGAATTATATCCTTTCAAAAACAATGCTTGACCATACGGGAACAGCGTCGTTCGATCAAATTGATTATTTCGACGGCTTGGGTCGTCCTACGGAAACCGTCATGTATAAATCATCTCCAGGACAGAAGGATATCGTCACCCTACAGGAGTATGATGCAGCAGGAAGGCCCTCCAGTTCCTATATTCCTGTTCCGGTGAGTACCGCCACGGGAGAATATGTTGTTCCTTCCACGGTGAAGACGACATCCGGCAGCTTTTACGGCGATGCCTATGCCTATGACAAGACTGTGTATGAGCTTTCACCCCTGAACAGGATCACAGATGAATATGGGCCCGGAGCGGCATGGCACACCGCAGGCAAGTCAGTAAAAACAGGATGGCTGACCAATACTTCTTCGGGTGAGCTTTCCTGCGCCTTGTATGCAGTTGCCTCAGGCAACTCGCTCAAACGGAACGGTCTCTATTCACCGGGTGAGCTGTTCGTAACCCGTACCACCGGGGAAGACGGCCATATCTCCTACACCTTCACTGACAAGCTGGGGCAGGTGGTTCTCGAGCGGGTGATGAACGGCAGTGCCATGAACGATACCTATTACGTGTACGACGATTTCGGCAACTTGCGCTATGTGTTGCCCCCGGCAGCAGCCGACGCACTGACGGCGACAACAACATGGGCCGACAGCCATACGGTGCTGGTGAATCATGCCTACCTCTACAAATATGACCATCGAAACAGATGCACCCGCAAGGTGTTGCCCGGGTGCGACTCCACCAGCATGCGTTACGACAGGGCCGACCGGCTCGTCTTCTCGCAGGACGGGAACCGGCGGGCAAAAGGCGAATGGAGCTTCTTCTTCTACGATGTGTTCGGACGGCAAACCGTCAGCGGCATCTGGAAGTCGGCATCC
>MENQ01000004.1 GCA_001768325.1 Bacteroidetes bacterium GWC2_46_850
TTGTAAAATATAAAATGTTATAGTACAGAGATATAGATAATAATGCATTTCCCTTCTATTTCTTTGTCAATGGTTTGAGGGAAGTGCGAAACATGAGTTTTTATAGTTAATCTGGCACCTTTTTTCTAATGGGTAATGCTGAGACCTGAGTTTTTGTTGGTCAAAAACGGTTAGGGGTCGAGCCCCTAATCGTTTTTATGTTCCAATGGTGCAAAGCATCGCCATCGTCTTGTTGGTCACCACAAAACTAACGAAAATTATTGGATCGCCATTATTATCAAAAATTTAATCGAAAAGTTTAAATCTTTCCGGAAAAAGAATTGCCAGTTGCTGGGCCGTCTGTCCCCAGTCTTTCAAGGGCATGGTCCACTTCTTGCGGATATTGCGGTAGGCCAGATAAACCAGTTTTTCCAATGCCGTATCGTTTGTGAAAACCCCTTTGTTTTTTGTCACCTTGCGGATCTGACGATGATATCCCTCCACCGTGTTGGTGGTGTAGATCAGTCGCCGTATAGCGTCAGTGTACTGGAAATAGGCCGATAGTTTATGCCAGTTGTCCCGCCAGGATTTAATCACCAGTGGATATTGTTCTCCCCAGTTCGACTCCAGATTGTCCAGCTCTACTTTCGCCTGTTCCTTGCTTACAGCCTGGTAAACGGGCTTGAGTTCCTTCATGAAGGCTTTCTGGTACTTGCTGGCAACATATTTGAGGGAATTGCGTATCTGATGAACGATGCAACTCTGAACGATTGTTTCCGGAAACACACTGTTGATCGCATCGGAGAAACCTGTTAAATTATCGACACTGGCTATTAAGATATCCCGTACCCCCCGGGTTTGTAAATCTGTCAGGACCGAGAGCCAGAAATTGGCACCTTCACTCCTGGAGATATACATTCCCAGCAGATCCTTATGCCCGTTGCGGTCGACTCCGAGCACATTGTAAATGGCGCGGGTAACCGGTCGGTTTTTATCATCCATCACCTTGTAGTGGATGGCATCCATCCACACTATGGGATATACTGAATCAAGGGGACGGGTACGCCAGGACTGAAGTTCAGGCAGCACCCTGTCGGTAATGGCGCTGATGGTATCGGCTGAAACCCGATTACCCAGGTTCTCCTCCATCCAGTCACTAATCTCCCGGGTACTGTTTCCTAATGCATACAAACCAATAATACGGTCTGCCACACCTTCGGCTAATATACGTTCCCGCTTTTTGATAAACTCCGGTTCAAACCGGGAATCCCTGTCACGAGGTGTGTGAACTGTAACCTCACCCAGGGAAGTCTGAACCTGCTTGCGATTATATCCATTGCGGCGATTACCCGATAAGCGCTCCTCTTCATCCATGTGAACATCCATCTCACCCTCCAATGCTGCATTCAGAAGGTTCTCCAGTAATGGCGCAAATGCACCGTCTTTTCCTAAAAGAGGCTTGCCGGCTTTTAGCTGCTCCAGCGCCTTGGCTTGAAAGGACTTGTAATCAAAATCTTCCATAATGTAAACTGTTGTGTAAAAGTAATAAAAAAATGAATTTATTCTTTGACACAGTTTACTTTACAGTCTCAATCCGCCTATTTGCTTTTGGGGGAAATAAAGCGTTCCACGAGAAGGCCTGCCGGTTACGTGAGTCGATAAGTTAAATGGCATAATTGAGATATCATGGATCAACCTAAATTGGAGCGGCTACTTCGACTGATAAAACTACTCACGGCCAACAACTATCTGACCGTGGAGGAGATTGCCGCAAGGCTTTCTATCTCCCCCGCTCGGTATACCGATATATCGACACAATCCGCTCTGCGGGTTTCGTGATCAAGCGGAGGGACGGATGCATTCGCCTCGACAAATCGTCGCCCTACTTTAAGGAGATCAGCGAGCTGATTCACTTCACCGAAGAGGAGGCTTACATCCTGAAGTCGGCCATCGAGAGCATCGACGAGAACAACATCCTGAAGCAGAACCTGAAGAAAAAGTTCTACACGGTCTACGACTATAAGATTTTGGCGGAGACCATCGTCCACGGCAGACACAGCCGCAATGTACATCAACTGGTACAGGCCATGGAGAACCGGCAGAAGGTGATCCTTAAAAAATATGCCTCATCGCACGGCAACGATATCCGCGACCGCAGGGTGGAGGCCTTCGCCTTTACCACCAACTATGAACAGGTGTGGTGTTATTGCCTGGAGGAAAAGGAGGTGAAGCTCTTCCGTGTCTCCCGCATTGGGGCGGTGGAGATTCTCCCGGAACCTTGGCAACATGAAGAGAAACATGTGGCAGGCTATATCGATATCTTCCGGATACACAGCAACCGGAGACTGCCCATTGTGCTGAAAATGGGACTTCGTGCCACCAGCCTCATGGCGGAAGAGTTCCCGTTGGCTACTCCGCAGCTGCAGAAGCTGCCGGACAACCATTGGCTGCTTAAAACCGAGGTCTGCTCATACGAAGGGGTAGGGCGCTTCGTGCTGGGACTGCCTGGCGAGATCGAGATCATCGATTCACCGGAATTCTTCGACTACATCTCGATGCAAATAAATAAAATGAAAAACGGGTAAGTTGTTGTAGAAAGTGAACGACAGTTCACAAAAATTTGTATATTTGCCCCGAGGGATGCCATCGGTCTTTTACAATGTTCCTATCATACATAAAAAACATATACAAATGAAACACAAATCAAAAAACGTAACACGGAGGGAGTTCTTGGGTCTATCGGCACTGGGATTGACGGGACTGACCATTTTACCTTCCTGGACCATGAACGGAGTAAAAGTTGCACCGAGTGACCGGATTTACCTGGGCTTTATCGGCCTGGGACGACAGGGAATCAGCGATTTCCATTCCTTCTCGCAATGTCCGGGCGTGCAGGTGGTGGCCGGCAGCGATGCTGACTCGATCAAGAACGACCGCTTCAGAAACGTGGTCAAGGCGTGGCAGGGAAAAAACAGCCTGCCTCTCAAAAGCGACACCTACGAGTATTATGAGGATCTGCTGGAGAGAAAGGATATCGACGCGGTCTCCATCGCCACGCCGGATCATTGGCATGCCCTCACCGCCATCCACGCCTGCCAATCGGGAAAGGATGTTTATTGCCAGAAGCCGTTGTCGTACACAATCACGGAGAGCCTGGCCATGGTGGAGGCGGCCAGAAAGCACAAACGGGTCTTTCAGGTGGGCAGCCAGCAACGCTCCAGCGCCGAGTTCCAAAAGGCAGTTACCCTGGTGCGGGAGGGGAAGATCGGCCATATCGAAAAAGTTTACGTGCGCATCGGTGAGCCGCCGAAGCCCTTCAACCTGCCCGAGATGCCTGTACCCTCAAACCTGAACTTCAGGCTCTGGCTGGGACCGCTCAACGACCCGAAGGTACACTATAACCCGACCATGTGTCCGCCTATTGCACCACCCGACTACAAGGAAAAAGGGGAATGGGCCACCTGGCGCTATTACCGCGAGACGGGCAACGGATATACGGGCGACTGGGGAGCGCATCATTTCGATATCGCACAGTGGGCGCTGGGACTCGATGGTACCGGCCCGGTGGAATATATCCCGGCAGGGTACAACGGTACGGAATATACCACCGTGAAATATGCAAATGGCATCGTGATGACGGAACAGCCTTTCCGTGACGACAAGCCGGACGACAAGGGGATACAGTTTATCGGTACCAAGGGATGGATCAAGGTGGCCCGTGGCTACATCGAGTGTTCCGATCCCTCGCTGCTGAAGAAAAGGGAGCGGGAGGTCGCAGCAGGCTCCTTCGAGGTGAGCGCGCCCCACATGCAGGATTTCCTGGATGCCATGCGCTCGCGCCTCAATCCCATCGCACCGGTGGAAGCGGGCTGCAGCACCAACATCCTCTGCTGTCTGATCAACATTGCCACCGAGCTGAACAGGCCGGTGAAGTGGGATCCGGTGACGCTGAGTTTCGGTGACGACAAGGAGGCACTGGCACACCGGTTGTACCACTATGCCTACAGAGAGCCTTATCAGCTGCCCTACTGGAAAGCTTAGACTCTTCTGCCATAACTGAATAATGACATACCGATACCAAAAATTATTTGACATGATCCATATCGATAAAAAAAAATTTATTTATTTTTTCCTGCTGATGATGACAACCACAATCTCCTCCTCCCTGATGGCACAACAGGGCAATCAACCCCTAAAAGGGAAAAAAGTACTGTTTGTTTACGGGGGATGGGAAGGACACGATCCGGTGCTGACACGCGATATTTTTGTACCCTGGATGCGATCGGAAGGGGCTGAGGTGGTGGTGAGCGACAACCTGGAGATCTACACCGACAGCACGCTGATGAACAGCCTCGACCTGGTGGTGCAGATATGGACCATGGGCACCATCACCAAGGAACAGGAAAAGGGTCTGCTTACGGCTGTGAAGCGGGGTGTGGGACTGGCCGGATGGCACGGCGGCATTGGCGATGCGTTTCGCAATAACGTGGAGTTCCAGTTCATGGTGGGCGGCCAGTGGGTGGCACACCCGGGAGGGGTGATCCCCTACACGGTAAACATCACCGATCACAACGACAAGGTGACCAGAGGACTGAAGGATTTCAAGATGCACTCCGAGCAGTACTATATGCAGGTGGATCCCAATGTGAAGGTGTTGGCCACGACCACCTTCAACGGTGACCATGCACCCTGGATTGACGGGGCCGTGATGCCGGTAGTCTGGAAGAAAATGTACGGCAAGGGACGGGTCTTCTACTCATCACTGGGACATGTGGCGAAGGATTTCGAGGGACCCGAGGTGCTGGAGATCATGCAGCGCGGCATCCGCTGGGCGGCAGTGAGCCTCCATGAGGCACCCGAGAAGTGGTTGCAGCCGGTCTATGGCCGGTGAATGGGCAGGGGGATCGGTGATCACTCCTCCGCAAGCATCATAATCCGAACTCTTTTGCCAGGAGAGTGTAACCGTTATTCCGTGCTTCCGTCTCGGCATATCCATCTACCAGCATGATCTCATCCACGCCGGTTTTGTCTGCCCAGTCATGCAGCTGTTCAGCCACCTTGCCGGGGGTGCCGATCACGAACTTCGACAGCTGCTGCTCCCGGATTGCCTTTTCCTGCAGCGTGTAGGGATAGTCGTTGGCCTCCTTGCTGGTAGGAAAGGTTTTAAATCGTTTCCCCGTGGCAAGCAATGTCCACATCAACAGGGTGGGGGCGGCAAGGTAGTGCGCCTCCTCTTCGGTCTCTGCCGTGAAGACACTGATTGAGAGGATGCTTTTGGGTGCGGCATAATAGCGGGAAGGCTTGAAATGATCCTGATAAAACCGCAACATTGGCACAGCCATCTCGGCATTGATCTGTCCGGCAAAGACAAAACCCAATCCTTTCTCCAGGGCAAACTGAACGCCGCCGCTGCTCGATCCCAGCATATACAGGGCGGGCGTCAGCGACGGATCGGGGTTGGCGATCACGTTGACGAAAGGATGGTCACTTGGAAGGTCGTGGGCAAAGTAACCCAGCAAGTCGTCGAGTTGCCCCGGAAAAGTATCCTCCTTGCATATCTCCCACGAGCGGCGCAGCGCCAGGGCTGTTCTGCCGTCGGTGCCCGGAGCGCGTCCTATGCCCAGGTCGATGCGACCAGGGTGAAGCGCCTCCAGCATCGAAAATCGTTCTGCCACGCTCAGTGCACTGTGGTTGGGAAGCATCACCCCGCCGCTGCCCACCCGAATACGTTCCGTATGGGCCGCCACGTGGGCGATCATGATCTCGGGGAACATGCTCATCAGTGCCGCACTGTTGTGGTGTTCGGCAAACCAATAGCGGTGATAACCCAGCCTGTCGGCCAGTCGGGCAACCTCGGTGGAGTGCTGCAATACATGACCCGGAGTGGGATCATTTTCCGTGTAGTAGGCCAGATCGAGGATGGAAAGCTTTAAATTTTGTGACATGTCTCTTTTATTTAACACGGTTAACCAATGAAAGACCGATTTGTTCGACTGGCTTTGGATAAAAGCGGCTGATGGTACTGTCCTACAGATGTCATGATTTGAAATAAATAACAAAAACAACGCATGATTCGAAAATTTTATGTAAACTTGCAGGTTTGAAACATATTTTATGAGTCATCAAATATAATCTTGAATTGAAACGCGTAAAGTGTCACAATCGGTGCTTCGCCCCATTGTTGGGGATTACAATTTTATTGCTAGGTTGGAATGATTGTCGAGCACAGAATGAGAAGTTGGTTTTTACTCCCCATTGGATTCCGCAGGCCCAGTTTGCCGGCTATTATGTCGCTCTGGATCAGGGATTCTATAAGGATGAAGGACTTGATGTGGATATCGTGCACGCGACCGCGAACATCGCCTCTTTGGATTTATTAAAAAATGGGGAAGCCGATGTGGTTTCTTCGTTTATGCTCGATGCCATGGAACAACGGGCAAAAGGTGTTCCCCTGGTAAATATCGGTCAGCTCTCCCAGCATTCGGCACTCATGATGGTAACAAAAAAGAAGAGCGGCATTGATACACCCCAAAAACTACACAACAAGAAGCTGGGAATCTGGAGTAGCGGATTCGAAGATGTACCCCTGGCCTTTATGCAGGAGCATGGCATCCGCATGGATCTCATCAGGATCTTGCAGACAGTAAACCTTTTTCTTGTGGATGGGGTGGATGCACTGATGGTTATGTATTACAATGAGTATGATCAGATTAACAATTGTGGTATTGATGAGGATGAGTTAAACACCTTCTTCTTTTCCGATTATAACCTGGATATTCCGGAAGACGGAATCTATTGCCTGGAGGATTCCCTCAATAGTAAAGGTGATGCGTATGCCGGTTTTCTGAAGGCTACGTTGAGAGGGTGGGAGTATGCCAGTCAGCACCGGGAGTACGCCCTTGATCTGGTGATTGGTGAGATGGATAGGGCGCACCTGCCAAACAACAGGGTGCACCAGCGGTGGATGCTGGAAAAAGTGCTGGAGATGATGAATCCGGGAAAAAAGAAAGTGACAAAAGGACAATTGTTAAAATCGGATTTCGACAGGGCAATGGAGGTTTTCCGAATGGCAAAAGAAACGCAAGGGCTTCAGACCTTCGGATTTGAACAGTTCTATCAGTTGCCGGCAGGGAGTAAAAAATAAATCAGAATTGCTTTCGGCCATAAAGACAGACGGAAGCAGGAAAAAAAATAAATATTAAAAACTGATGAATCGGAACAGGCTTTCTTTTAAAATAATTGTCCGCGTTCTTCTTTTTTGCTTTATACTGGGAGGATCCATCTTCACCATCTATTACCTCTTTGCCCGGAAAACCATTGAAA
This sequence comes from Bacteroidetes bacterium GWC2_46_850, assembly GCA_001768325.1. Lineage (GTDB taxonomy): Bacteria > Bacteroidota > Bacteroidia > Bacteroidales > Dysgonomonadaceae > Proteiniphilum. Next base: position 7,303 of record MENQ01000004.1, read on the forward strand.
GGGAGAGCCGCGAAAATGCTATTCACCTTGCCGAAAGTGCTGTCTACAAGATTGAAGAGATTATTAACCCGGCAGAGATGATCCCCAATAACCTGGCCTGGATAATGGAAACCAACACACTCTCCCGGGATTCAATCTACGCTTTTTTAAAGCAGCTGGTGCGCAACAACGAGTCGGTATTTGCAGGTGCCATTGCCTTTGAACCCCATATGTTCTCGGAAGAAGAGTATGCATTTGCGCCCTATGCCTATCGAAGCGGGGAGGAGATTCGGAGCCGTGATCTCTGGTCACCTGCGTATAATTATTTCATCATGGACTGGTATCAGATTCCGGCTTTACTGAAGAAGCCATACTGGTCGGAACCTTATTACGATGAGGGGGGCGGAGGTGTACTGATGACCACCTACTCGGCACCTTTTTACAGAAACATCAACAATAGCCGGGTGTTAGCAGGAATCATCACGATAGATATTTCACTCGAGTGGCTCACAGAGATTGTGAACTCCGTAAAGATATTTGATACGGGATACGCCTTTCTCATTTCCGGAAACGGGGTCTACGTGACCCATCCCAACGCATCGCACATCATGAACCAGACCATATTCACCTATGCTAAGGAGATTGATGAACCGAAAATAAGAGAGATAGGTCGCGACATGATCAGCGGGAGAAGCAAGTTCTCGAATGTCGACCTGAAGGAGATTGGAAAAGTGTGGATTTATCACACCAAAATACCCTCCTCGAAATGGTCGCTCGGGGTGGTATATCCCCACCGGGAGATGTATGCCGGACTCCGAAATCTCAACATCATGATCTTCATGCTCTCCACGGTGGCGCTGGTACTGTTGACCATTGCCACCATCCGCATCATCAACCGGCAGATAGGGCCTCTCTCCAAGTTTGCCAGGGCGGCACGCAGCATCGCGGGGGGCGATTTCGATACCGAACTGTCAGCAGTGGATGAAAACCACGAGATGAAGGAGCTGCACGACTCGTTCCGGTTTATGCAGGAGGAACTCACCAAATATATTGCCGACCTGAAGGAGACTACCTCAGCAAAAGAGAAGATTGAGAGTGAGTTGCGCATAGCCCGGGGCATTCAGACGGATATGATACCTCATATATTTCCTCCATTTCCAAACCTGCCGGAGATTGGGCTCTATGCTTCATTGGAGTCGGCCATGGAGGTGGGAGGCGATCTTTACGACTTCTTCCCGATTGATGACGACCACCTCTGCTTTGCCATTGGCGACGTATCGGGCAAGGGGGTTCCCGCATCGCTGTTTATGGCGGTGACGATCACACTGATCCGGTCGATGTCTGACAAGAACAGGAGCTGCGCGCAGATTGTGGAGTCGGTCAATAAAACACTCACAATCAACAATGAATCCAACATGTTTGTCACCCTCTTCGTAGGTATCCTGAACCTGCGCACCGGTGAACTACAGTACTGCAATGCGGGACACAATCCCCCGGTATTGCTGAACAGGAACCAGGAGCCACGCATGTTCAGTAATACCAAAGCCATTCCTGTGGGAATCTTCGAGGTGTTTGATTATCGCGATGAAACGGTGGTGTTGGATAAGTCGGATCAGATCTTTCTCTACACCGATGGCGTTACCGAAGCCGAAGATGCAGACAAAAACCTTTTTGGTGAGGCCGCACTGATCAAATCGCTTTCGGAAAACAGAGACAAGTCATCGAAAGAGTTGACAGACAGGGTGAAACAGTCGGTGAAAGAATTTGTGAATGGCCATACGCAATCGGATGACATCACCATGATGTGCATCACATATTGGGGTAAAAATGAAAACAAAATAAAATAAATAATCATATGAAGATAACCATCGACAGAACAGACGAAGGCTTTCTGGTTGTACTAAACGGAAGAGTAGATACCACCAACTACAATGCATTTGAGAACAGCATCGCCCATTTGTACAACGAAAAGGGAGCAGCCATCTATCTCGATTGCAGCGGGCTGGATTATATCAGCAGTTCCGGGCTGCGCATATTTCTGACCCTGCAGAAGAAGGTGAAGGTACAGGGAGGTATGCTTAAAATTTTTGCCATGCAACCACAAATAAAAGAGATTTTCGATATCTCGGGCTTCAGCTCTATCTTCTCTATCTATCCCGACTACGAGACTGCAAAGCATGCGGGATGAATGAATAACAGATTGTGGACACAGTAAAATCTCGTATTTTGATGCGAATCAAAACCCGGGATAAAATAAAACATTTCCGATGATACGTTCTTCCTTTTTTTACGTCGTATAAGTAGAAATGGATATTGCTGCATATAAAAGAGCCGTCATAGACTTACGACCTACATTACTCCTCGTCGCAAAGCGTATCACACGCAATAGCGAAGATGCGGAAGATGTGGTGCAGGAAGTATGCCTGAAGCTCTGGCATCGCTGCCGCACAGACGGTGAGCCGGACAATGTGGAAGCCTACTGTATGACAATGACCAAAAATATCAGCATCGACAAAATCCGGGGAAGGCATCCCGGGGAAGCGGTGGATGAGTTCCTGCATACCGAATCGGAAGCACATCTTCCGGATGAATTGCTGGAAATAAGAGAGGAGCATGCCCTTATTCATCGCATCATCGCTACGCTGCCTCCCCTGCAAAGAAAAATACTCTTGTTGAAGGAGATTGAAGGATATGAAACGGAAGAAATTGTGGCGTTGACGGGTGTTGCCGTCGAAGCGGTACGCAACAATCTTTCCAGAGCCAGAAAACGACTTCGGGAGGTGTATCTCGACACCCGGCAGAAAAGAGAAGCTATGCTTGAAATTTTAGGTAAAAGGGAATAAAAAAAAGGATGTTTATGAGGGATATAAAGAATTTACACGATAAATACTTCCGGGGAGAGACCACTCACGATGAGGAGCAGTTCCTTAGAGAATACTTTCTCAATGCGGATCGGACGGATGATCAGATGGAGACCGGCCCGCTCTTTACCTACTTTAGCGAGGAGGCAAGCGTGACGGAGTTTCTGAAAGGGCTGAGAGCGGACCTTCCGGCAGTCCACAAAAATAAAATCAGACGCATCAGATTGCTGAGAGTCCTGTCGATGGCTGCCTGCCTGTTATTGGGAGTGGTCCTTCTAAACCGGATCATAAGAGACGACAACATGTTGACAGAAAACAGCGTCTGGATAAACGGGGAAAAGATTACGCATATTGGTGTGGTGCGGGCATATGCTGAAACATCGTTTGAGAAAGTGAAATCGGAAGAAAATATGCTGGAAGAGCAACTTCGCTTTATGCTGGAGTAAAATAACAAGTGATACTTATGAAACGAATAGGAACTTTTATATTCTGCTGCACGATGCTCCTCTTTGTGGCTTCAGTACAGGGACAGGATTTGAAAATAAACAGCATCTTCGAGAAATACGGAAAGCTGAAGGGGAGCACCATGGTCATCCTGTCGGGAGAAGCAGTCCGCAATTACCGGCTTAGCGTATACCGTAGCATCACGCTGCAGTACGAGGCTCCTGCGTCGGACGATATGCAGCAGTGCCTGAATGCCGACAAGCAGCAGGCACGAAAAATCAAGGAGGTTATCCGCAACGGCGCCATCCGTTCGGGATACTATCAACTTCCGGATGAAGGGAAAAAAATGAATCGGTATATCCTCTTCAAAATTGGAGATGATCAGCAGGCCACGCTGATATACATGGAGGGTGACCTCAAATCGGAAGAATTGATCAACAAGTTGTTTATAAGGGAATAAGCCCATCGACAGAACATCATCACGTAATTACACAATTAAACATATTATCAATGAAGACTTTTTTTGCAATTCTTGCGTTGCTGGCCAGCCTGAGCTGTGTGAACGCTTCCACTTTCTTTCCTGCCGATACGACCTTCCGTTACCAGAACCGGACGGTGGTTATACAGGAACAACAGGACGAAATCAATGTATCTGTCTACCGGCATAATGAATCGGGCGATACCGTCAAGAGTGATAAAATTTACGAGGGAATTTTCACGGATGACAAAAGTGTGGAACGTCGTTATGAAAACAGGTTCGACATATTCGTGCCTGATATTTTCAAGCCGAAAGACAAACGCACCATAGCAGCATCACACTGGGCCGGGTTCGGTATCGGCTTTTCGAATCTGCCCAATGGTTGGGATTTCGACGGAGAGATGGCTTCAGCACTGAATCTGAGCCGGTCGCTACAATATAACCTGAATTTCTTCGACGATCATTGGAGTCTGGGTAACAACGGCTTCTCCCTGGTGACAGGTTTTGGTATTCAGTTCAACTCCATGCACCTGGAGACAAACAAATACATGGAGGTGATTGACTATAAAACGGTGATCAGTACTTCGGAGGAGACATTAAATAATTCGCGCCTCCATTTTACGTATCTTACCTTTCCCCTGCTCCTGGAGGTAAATTTCCCCATTGGATGCGCAGAAACCATCTTCCTGAATGCAGGGGTAGTGGGTAAGATAAAGACTGCCTCATCATCTAAAATATGGTTGAATGAAAATGGAAAAGAACGAAAAATAAAACAACCTGGCGACCTGAATATCCGCCCTGTGACGTTCGATCTCCTGTTCCAGGCCGGTGTTGGAGATATCGGCTTTTTCATGTCCTACACCCCGCTTTCCCTTTTTCTGCACAACAAAGGACCGGAAGCCAACCAGGGCACAGTCGGTCTTCAGCTATACTTCTGAAGATTGCGTAACGGAGCATCATATTCGCAAGACTGTGGTTTTCTGCATATCAATAGGGATATTGCAACCTGAAAAATAGCTATTTCTTGGTATTGCAACCTTGCTGTGTACTCCTTAATTTTGTGTCGGATAAGTTAATTTCCCACAGATATGGAAGAGCAGAAAACCAATCATATATTTGCCAGCCTCGATCAGGAAAAGCTGAGACGGATGCTGGAGATCAAGCAGCAGTACGAGAACGGCCATTTACCACTCGAAGAGGCACGGGCCCGGATGAAAAATGAGGTCGGCACAATTACGGCTGCTGAGTTTGCCGCAGCGGAGCAACTACTGAAGGATGAAGATCCGGATGAATGCCGCAACGAAGATGTCCGCGGTATGCTGGAGGTCTTTGAAGGGCTGATGGACACAGAAGAAGCGAAACTCCCCTTCGGACATACAATTGACGCCTACCGGCGTGAGAACAGCCGGATGAAGGAGTTGCTGCAGCAGGGTGATGCCCTGGCGCGGAAGCCTTTTATTCTGAATCCCTGGCTGGAGCTGATGGAGCAGATATTGCCCTACAAAGTGCATTTCAGTCGAAAACAGAATCAACTCTATTCAGCACTGGAGCGGGAAGGGTTCGACCGTCCCACAACCACCATGTGGGTGTACGACGATTACATCCGCGACGAGATGAACAAGGCCTGGGAGATACTGAACAGCGACCCTGTTGATGTGACAACGTTTCTTGATACCTACGGTGAGATGGCTGCCGACCTGCGCGACCTGATGGAGAAGGAGGAGATGATTCTCTATCCCACCTCCCTCAAACTGATATCCGCCGACAAGATGGAGCAATTGAAGTCGGGTGATCGCGAAATCGGTTTCTTCGGAGTCGAACAGCCGATTTCCAGGGGAGCCGGGCAGCACAATTCTGGTCAGCAGAACAGCGGACAGCCGATTCCTGAACAGCGGTATCCCGGACAACAGAACCCGCAAATGACGGCGGATCAGAACGGCTTTATGCAGGACCTGGCAGCGCTGCTCGCCAAATACGGACATGAAACAAAGAGCGAGAAGCAGGAACAGGTACTGGATGTGGCTCATGGCAAACTGACGCTGGAACAGATCAACCTGCTTTACCGGCATATGCCGGTAGATATCTCTTTCGTGGATGAAAACGAACTTGTAGCCTTCTACACCGATACCAAGCACCGTGTCTTCCCCAGAAGCAAGGGTGTGATCGGTCGTGAGGTGCGCAACTGCCACCCTCCCAAAAGTGTCCATCTGGTGGAGGAGATCATCGAGAAGTTCCGCAGTGGCGAACAGAGCCAGGCCGAGTTCTGGATCAACAAACCCGGTCTCTTTATCTACATCGTCTATGTGGCGGTGAGGGACGACAAAGGTAACTTTAGGGGTGTGATGGAGATGATGCAGGACTGTACCCACATCCGCCAACTCGAAGGGGAACGGCGCCTGCTGACCTGGGGAGAGGAGAATGTGTCTAGCAATGGAACCCACAATGGTTCGGGATCTGAAACTTACACAGCCGGTAGTAATGGAAGCGTCACAACAAACGGTAGTCCCACAACGAACGGTAACCCGGAGAAAGTGATCCTTTCCGGTGATACCAAACTGAAATCACTGCTACAGCAATTTCCGGGTTTGAAGGAAGATCTGATCGCTTACAATCCCAAATTCTCCATACTCAACAGCCCGATGGCCAAAGTGATCCTTCCCATCGCATCGCTGAAAATGATGAGTGAACAATCGGGTACACCCCTGCAGGAGCTAATGGAAAAAATAAACGAACTGATTACTGTAAAATAAAGGTTATTTTGTGCACAATTAATAGAGTTAAAATAAAGAAAGAAAATCAGAAGCTGTTACAATCCGTGTTTCATAAAACGGATCTATAGACAATAGATCACGATCACCTGTTACAATACAAAAAGCATGTGATGCGACAGCAAGTTCTAAATATATATCATCATGGGGATCGCGACAGATTTGTAAAGGTTTAATAAGATTTTCAGGCCAAAAAAGGAGCTGTGATTCGAGTGATTCTACTAATTCTAAACGATTAGCAAATGTAACGTAATTGTCAAACTTGTTACGAAAGAAAACAGTTACAAACTCTTTATGAATGACTTCAGACGTAATGATTTCTCCTTTCATTAACGCTGAGTCAAAAGCCAAACTACTGACACTTTTTTTTAAAAGAAATGCACTTATAAGAGCATTTGTGTCAAATATAATCCTCTTCCTCTTCATTGAGAATTTGATTAAGGATCTCTTCTGTAAGTCCATTTTTAGAGGCTTCGTCTCTAACTTGATCAACTGTTTTTTTAAATTCTGCCAGTTGTACCTCCTTCAATCTTCTTTTTAGTTGAAAATTAATTTCCTTCTCAACTTGCAATTTAAAGTCGGGGGGAGAGTTTCGCCAAGCCTTAGCCGTATTGCCGTCCACTTCTAAAACAATTCGTTCGTTGCTCATTTTTAAATAGTTAATTGATGTGTGTTGAGACAAAAATACATAAAAGATTTTTATAAAGTATATATTACAACAATTTTTTTCTATTTGAGTTTATATTATCATTATCGATATATATAATGCCAAAAGGAAATCTCTGAAGAAAAGGTTTTTCAGGAAAATTTGCTATTTTTGTTAACCGTATCCTCCGGATAGCGGATTATCTTTTATGGTTCAAAAAAATGCTGTATGCAGATAACCTTAGACAATCAGTTACCCTCCTTTCCATCCTTTCAGGAGGGCATCCGCCGTGCCCCGGACCGAGGATTCCGGCTCACGGAAACACAGACAATGACCGCTTTAAAAAATGCATTGCGTTATATTTCCACAGAGTTACATGGGGCACTGGTACCGGAGTTTCTGAATGAGCTGAAAACGCGTGGCCGCATCTACGGATACCGCTATCGCCCAGAAGGGGATTTGCGGGCAAAACCCATCGATGCATACAAAGGAAGATGCGTGGAGGGAAAAGCTTTTCAGGTAATGATCGACAACAATCTCTCCTTCGACATCGCCCTCTATCCCTATGAACTGGTTACCTACGGCGAGACAGGACAGGTATGTCAGAACTGGATGCAGTACCGGCTTATTAAAAAATACCTGGAGGTGATGACACAGGAGCAGACGCTGGTGGTGGAGAGTGGCCACCCGCTGGGATTGTTCAGATCAAAACCCGATGCACCGCGGGTAATCATCACCAACTCGATGATGGTGGGGATGTTCGACAACCAGGCCGACTGGGAGATCGCCGCGCAGATGGGCGTGGCCAACTACGGACAGATGACTGCCGGCGGATGGATGTACATCGGCCCCCAGGGAATCGTGCACGGCACTTTTAATACGCTGCTGAATGCAGGGCGACTGAAGCTGGATATTCCGCATGACCGGGACCTCAGGGGGCACCTCTTTGTCTCGTCGGGACTGGGGGGCATGAGCGGTGCACAGCCCAAGGCAGCCGATATTGCCGGTGCGGTATCGGTGATTGCCGAGGTGGATCTCTCCCGCATTGAAACGCGGCGACAGCAGGGGTGGGTGCAGCGTGTCACGGCGGACAAACAGCAGGCATTCAACTGGGCACAGGAAGCTATGCAGGGTAGGGAACCTTTATCGGTGGCTTATCATGGAAACATCGTGGATCTGCTGGAGTATGCCTCAGAGAAGGATATTCATATAGAATTGCTGAGCGACCAGACTTCCTGTCATGAACCTTATACCGGGGGCTATTGTCCCGCCGACATCTCTTTTGAAGAACGTACACGCCTGCTGCACGAAGACCGGAATACCTTCCGTGAGAAGGTGGACGAATCGCTGCGGCGTCATTACCGGGTAATCAGGAAACTAACCGACCGGGGAACTTACTTTTTCGATTATGGAAACTCCTTTATGAAAGCAATTTACGATGCCGGCGTGAAGGAAATCTCGAGAAACGGGATCGACGAGAAAGAGGGTTTTATCTGGCCTTCCTACGTGGAAGATATCATGGGGCCGGAGCTGTTCGACTATGGCTACGGACCCTTCCGCTGGGTATGCCTGAGTGGGAAGCATGAGGACCTGATGAAGACCGACCGGGCAGCGATGGAATGTATCGACCCCAATAAGTGCGGACAGGATCGCGACAACTGGATCTGGATCCGCGATGCGGAACAGCACAACCTGGTGGTGGGCACCCAGGCGCGCATCCTCTACCAGGATGCGGAGGGAAGGCTCAGAATTGCACTGCGCTTCAACGAGATGGTGCGCCAAGGTGACATTGGCCCGGTGATGCTGGGACGTGATCACCACGATGTGAGCGGTACCGACTCCCCCTTTCGGGAAACAGCCAATATAAAGGATGGCAGCAATGTAATGGCCGACATGGCGGTGCAGTGCTTTGCCGGCAACACGGCACGCGGCATGAGCCTGGTGGCCATTCACAATGGCGGTGGTGTGGGGATTGGAAAAGCCATCAACGGCGGCTTTGGCATGGTGTGTGATGGCAGCACCCGGGTGGATGAGATCCTCCGCTCAGCCATGACATGGGACGTGATGGGTGGCGTGGCACGGCGAGCCTGGGCGCGCAATCCCAATGCAATCACTACGGTAAAGGAATTTAACACGATGCATGCAGACAGCTATCAAATCACTGAACCTTATCCGGTTGATGAAGAAATGATCAGAAAGCACGTGCTTCCATAGAAGCGTTCGATCTATCTTTTGTACACGAATTGAAGAATATTTATGAAATTTCACTACTTTTGAAGTGATAGAATTTAATCGTTTATGAACAAAATCATGGAATGTGTCCCCAACTTCAGCGAGGGACGCGACAGAGCAAAAGTTGAGAAAATAGCGGATGCCTTTCGGGGGAGAGAAGGAGTGAAGCTGCTGGATTACAGCAGTGATGCCGACCACAACCGTTCGGTGATTACCGTGGTGGGGGAACCGGAATCGCTGAAAAGAGCAGTGATCGATGCCATTGGTATTGCGGTGGAACTGATCGACCTCACACAGCACAAAGGCCAGCACCCCCGCATGGGATCCGTGGATGTGGTACCCTTCATTCCAATTAAAAATGTGACGATGGAGGAGGCGATCACGCTCTCGAAAGAGGTGGCAGAAATGGCTGCAGAAAAGTATCAACTGCCGGTGTTCCTCTATGAGAAATCGGCCACGGCACCGCATCGTGAGAACCTGTCCTCGGTACGAAAAGGGGAGTTTGAGGGGCTGACAGAAAAGATGAAGCTGCCGGAGTGGCGGTCCGACTACGGACCGTTAACACCTCATCCCACTGCCGGAGCAGTGGCCGTGGGTACACGCATGCCGCTGATCGCCTACAACGTGAACCTCGGTACCGATAACCGAGAGATCGCCGATGCCATCGCAAAAAAAGTACGGCATATTGGTGGGGGATTGCGTTACTGCAAAGCGATGGGGGTGACATTGCGTGAGCGTGGAATCACCCAGGTATCGATGAACCTGACCGACTATACCCACACAGCCATATACCGGGCTCATGAGATGGTACGTATGGAAGCGCAACGATACGGTGTACCCGTGGTGGGGGGCGAGGTGATTGGGCTGGTGCCCATGGCGGCACTGGTCGATTCGGCTGCTTATTACCTGGGACTTGAAAACTTCTCGATCAGCCAGGTGCTCGAAGCAAAACTGATGGAGTAGATGAGATGAACTGGATTGAAGCGATTGCCGCGTTACTGGGTATACTCAGCGTATGGTACGCCCGCAAGGAGAACATCCTGGTCTTCCCGTTTGGTATTGCCAGCGTGGCCATCTACATCTACATCTGCTTTGCGGCACGTCTGTATGCCAATGCCGGCATCAATGCGGTCTACCTGATATCGAACATCTTTGGATGGTATATGTGGGCGCGGAGCAGTGACGACAATGGCAAACTGCAGATCAGCAGGAACAGCCGCTTGCAGAACATCCTTTCCTGGGTTGCGGTGGTGGTGATCTATATCGCTGTGTTTTTCCTGTTGCGCCGGGTGAATAGCGGCGACAATGCCTACCTGCAATCCTGGTTGCCCTGGATCGATGCGTTCAACACGTCCTTCTTCCTGGTAGCCACCATCCTCATGGCGATAAAAAAATTGGAGAACTGGCAGTTCTGGATCATCGGCAACATCATCTCCATACCAATCTATGCTTCGCAGGGACTTTACTTTACAAGCATTCAGTATTCCGTTTTCCTGGTACTGGCCATCCTGGGCTGGAAGGAATGGAAAGCCAAAGTAAATAATTTATGAGCAACCTGATCATCCATAACGCGGCACAGGTAGTGACCTGCAGCGGCTTCGCCGGAAAGCGTGGAAAAGAGATGTCCGATCTGCAGGTCATAGAAAATGGAACGGTGATCGTGACAGATGGTCTTATCTCGCACATGCTGAAACAGGATGAACCTATTCCGGTCAAGAAGCAGAATTACAGAATTATCGATGCTACAGGTAAGACACTTTTGCCGGGCTTTGTGGATCCCCATACCCATTTTGTCTTTGGCGGATACCGGGAGGTGGAGTTCTCCTGGCGGATGCGCGGCGACAGCTATATGGAGATCATGCAAAGGGGTGGAGGGATTGTCAGCACAACAAAATCCACCCGTGATGCGACAGAAGAGGAGCTGATGGCATCGAGCAGGCAACGCCTTGATGCGATGCTCCGGCTGGGCATCACCACCGTGGAGGGAAAGAGTGGATACGGACTGGACAAGGAGACCGAGTTGAAGCAGCTGTGTGTCATGCGGCGACTGAATGAAAGTCACCCGGTGGATATCGTTCCCACCTACATGGGAGCACATGCTCTCCCACCGGAGTGGAAGGGCAGGGAAGAGGCATTTATCGATTTCCAGATTGAAGAGATGTTTCCCCTGGTCGCACAACAAAAGCTGGCCGAAGCGGTGGATATCTTCTGCGAGGAAGGCGTGTTCACAATAGCGCAGTCGCGCCGCTACTTGCAGGCAGCCCGTGAACAGGGTTTTCAGCTTAAAATGCATGCCGATGAGATCGTGCCACTGGGCGGTGCCGAGCTGGCAGCAGAACTGCACTGTCTCTCGGCGGACCACCTCCTGCAGGCCTCCGACGAAGGAATTCGTGCCCTGGCAGCATCGGAGACGGTGGCTACGCTACTGCCGCTGACGGCCTTCTCCTTGCGGGAAGAGTATGCCCGCGCACGGGAGATGATCGACGCGGGATGCATCGTGGCGCTGGCTACCGACCTGAATCCGGGCAGCTCATTCACCGCTTCGGTACCACTGCTCTTTGCCCTGGCATGCATCTATATGCAGATGTCGCCGGAGGAGGCAGTGACTGCAATGACCATCAACAGTGCCGCAGCGCTGGGTCGTGCCGACCGTATCGGGAGCATCGACATTGGCAAGCAGGGCGACCTGATCCTGCTGCAGTTCCCCTCCTACAAGTTTCTGCCCTACCACGTGGGGATGAATATTGTGGAATGTGTGATTAAAAAGGGGAAAATCGTCAGTTGATGTGATGATTGATTAATGTGCAGATTTACAGATAAAATGATTGATTTACTAATTTGGTACAGCTGACCGCTATGTCCCAAACCGCTGAATGTATAATAATTGCTCCTAAAAAGCTGATCGCTGAACGCTAAAAATTTAAATAATGAAACTACAAGACCTGACCCTCAAACAATTTCTTGAAAAGACCGCTGCAAACGAAGCGTTACCTGGCGGTGGCAGCAGTGCCGCACTGAGTGCCGCCCTTGCTACGGCACTCACCGAGATGGTGGCCGGCCTGACCATCGGAAAGAAAAAATATGTTGCCGTAGAAGAGCGAATGAAACAGATAGCCGCTGAGATGTCCGCCAACAGGGTTCATCTGGTGAACGACATTGACCGTGACGCGGATGCATACCGGTTGGTGATGGACGCGTACCGGATGCCGAAAGAAACGGAAGCAGAGATCGCCTTGCGCGAAGAAAAGATTGAGGAAGCCACAAAAATCGCTTCCCTGGTACCGATGGAAGTGGCGGAACGGACATACAGTCTGCTCGATACCATGAGTGAAGTACTGGAGACCGGAAACCGGAACGCGGTGACCGACGGCCTGGTCGGCCTGATGATCTGCCGCACCGCCATCATGGGGGCACTGCTCAATGTGCGTACCAACCTGGGAGGCATCCGCGACAAGGCGTTTGTTGTTGAAATGAGTGCAAAATGCGACACAATGGAAAAGGATACACTTGAAAAGGAGAGGCACGCAATACAATGGGTGAAGACAATTCTTTGAATGAAACAGATGCAATGCATGAAAAGGACGAAATAATCATTTTCACACTAGAGCATGATTAAATAAATAATTTTAATCGTATGAAAAACATATACTATATCGGTCAGCGTGACCTGACCATCGATGATCTGGAGTGGATCATCAACGAGAACATCAGGGTGGAGTTGTCACCCGAAGCCAGGGAGCGGATTCAAAAGTGCCGCGACTACCTGGACCGGAAGATGGAAACACAGCAGGAACCTATCTACGGTATCACTACAGGCTTTGGATCGCTCTGCGAACGACCGGTCTCCATTGAAGATCTGAGCACCTTGCAGGAGAACCTGGTGAAGTCACACGCCTGCAGCGTGGGTGAGGAGGTGGCGCCGCTCATCGTCAAGCTGATGTTCCTGCTCAAGGCCCATGCCCTCTCGCTGGGCTACAGCGGCGTGCAGGTGGCCACCGTACAGCGGATGCTCGACCTGTTCAACAACGACATCCTGCCTATCGTTTACGACAAGGGGTCGCTGGGTGCCTCGGGCGACCTGGCACCGCTGGCCAATCTCTTCCTGCCGCTGATTGGGGTGGGGGACGTGTTTTACAAAGGCCAGAAACGGGATATCGGCGACGTGCTGGATGAGTTTGGCTGGAAACCTATCCGGTTGAAAAGCAAGGAGGGGCTTGCCCTGCTCAACGGTACCCAGTTCATGTCGGCACATGGTGTCTTTGCCATCATGAAGGGCCAACGTCTCTCAAAGCGGGCCGACCTGATTGCGGCGCTTTCACTCGATGCCTACGACGGCCACCTGGAGCCATTCGACGAACGGCTCCACCTGATCCGTCCCCACGCGGGACAGTTGGAGACAAGCCGGAATATCCGCAGTATCCTGGAAGGGAGCGAGCTGATATCCCGCAAGAAAGAGCATCTGCAGGATCCTTATTCCTTTCGTTGTGTGCCGCAGGTGCATGGCGCCACCAAAGATGCCATCGGCTATGTGCGGCAGGTGGTGGTAACCGAGATCAACTCGGTGACCGACAACCCTACCATCTTTCCAGATGATGACGTGATCATCTCAGGGGGAAACTTCCACGGGCAGCCCCTGGCCATCGCCTTCGACTTCCTGGCTATCGCTCTGGCAGAGCTGGGTAATATCTCGGAACGACGCACGGCGCAGCTGATCCTCGGCAAGCGGGGTCTGCCGGAGTTTCTGGTGGCCAACCCCGGCCTCAACTCGGGCTTCATGATTCCACAGTATGTGGCAGCCTCGGTGGTGAGCCAGAACAAGATGTACTGCTACGCTGCCAGCAGCGACTCCATCGTCTCCTCCAACGGGCAGGAAGATCATGTGAGCATGGGCGCCACGTCGGCCATCAAGCTGATTAAGGTGATGGACAACCTCGATACCATTCTCTCCATTGAGCTGATGAACGGCGTGCAGGCACTCGAATTTCGTCGCCCCCTGCGCTCATCGCCCTTGATCGAAAAGGTGGTGAAAAAATATCGCAAAGAGGTTCCGTTTATCGATGAGGACATCGTCATGTATAAGGAGATCCGTAAAACGGTGGCATTTCTGAACAGACTGCATGCGGATGTAGACTGACATCTGATAAAATGGAATTATTTTCCAAATAAATGGTGCAGATTGTTTATCTTTGCAAATCTGAAATAAATCAATAACAGTTAAATATATTCTCATGACAGAAGCAATAAGGAAATCGTTGCGGGACTCTCCGGCAGCGCGTTGGACTGCATTGTTCATTGTTTCGTTTACAATGATGTGCGGCTATTTTTTAACCGATATCATGGCGCCGCTGGCAGGATTACTGGAAGGCCAGCTAGGGTGGTCGCGTGCTGAATATGGCACATTCACAAGCTCTTACGGTTGGTTTAATGTTTTCCTGCTGATGCTGATCTTCGGCGGGATCATCCTCGACAAGCTGGGTGTGCGCATCACCGGGGTAGGTGCAGCCGCTGTGATGGTAGTCGGTGCCGCAATAAAGTACTGGGCCGTCTCTGATGGAGCATTGCGGGGACAGACACTTTTCGGTCTTGATGCGCAGGTATTCTGGGCCAGCATCGGCTTTGCTACTTTTGCCGTGGGTGTGGAGGTTGCCGGCATCACAGTCTCAAAGATTATCGTCAAATGGTTCAAAGGCAAGGAACTTGCTACTGCCATGGGTATGCAGGTCGCCATGGCCAGGATAGGTACTGCGCTGGCGTTGGGCTTTTCTGTCCCAATAGCCAAAGCAATGGGTGTGATCGATGTCTCCCGTCCGCTGTTGATCGCGCTGATAGGTCTCTGTATTGGCCTGATCGCTTTCTTTGTCTATGTGGTAATGGACAGGAAACTCGATGCTTCTGAAGCTGCCATCACAGTGGAGGAGAAGAATCCGGAAGATGAATTCAAACTGTCGGATATCGGCAAGATCCTGGGTAACAGGGGCTGGTGGTATATTGCCATTCTATGTGTACTCTTCTACTCGGCTGTGTTTCCCTTTTTGAAATATGCTACGGACCTGATGGTGAATAAATTCGGTGTGAAAGAAGACCTCGCCGGTTTAATACCGATGTTGTTGCCGTTTGGAAATATTCTGCTGACACCCTTTTTCGGAGGTATTTACGACAAAAAAGGAAAAGGGGCAACCATCATGATCATCGGTGCCATCCTTTTAATTATCGTACACGCGCTTTTTTCTGTGCCGGTTTTTCATAGCTGGATCTTTGCGATGGTACTCGTCGTATTCCTGGGTATTGCCTTCTCGTTGGTGCCTTCGGCTATGTGGCCTTCAGTGCCCAAGATTGTACCGGAGAAGCGACTGGGAACTGCCTACTCGCTGATCTTCTGGGTACAGAACTGGGGACTTATGGGTGTGCCTCTGCTGATTGGCTGGGTGTTGGAGAAGTACTGCGTTACGGGACAAACGGTGCGCGACGGGCTGACCGTCAACACCTACGATTACACCCTGCCGATGTTGATCTTTACAAGCTTCGGCGTGCTGGCTCTGATTTTTGCATTCCTGCTGAAAGCGGAGGACAAAAGAAAAGGATACGGGTTGGAATTGCCGAATATACAGTAATCAGGTGGATTCAGGAATCAGCTTTCAGCTTGGGTAGTGAAAGGTTATTTGACAGCGGTTTGGGAGATTATACATTTACACCAAAAAGATAGCCCACAAGAGCAGATAATCCCATTGCCACGGTACCCCATATCACAATCCGGAACACACCCTTCATGATCTGAGAACCTCCTGTTTTGGCAGATACCGCTCCCAGTACGGCAAGCGCTACAATTGTAAAGGCGTACAGAGAGTAAACCATATTGGATATAGGGGTAAACAATACAACCAATAGAGGCAGTATTCCTCCTACGAGAAAAGAGGCACAGGAAGCCAGGGCAGCCTGAACAGGATTGGCCTGGCTCATTTCGTTGATGCCCAGTTCGTCTCTCACATGAGCGCTCAGCGCATCTTTTTCCGTCAATTCTTTGGCAACCAACATGGCTGTTTCTTTTTGTAGGCCGCGGCGCTCATATATTTCCGATAAAATCTTCAATTCTACATCGGGCATAGCTTCTAATTCCTGCCTCTCTCTTTCGATATCCGATTTTTCGATATCCGTTTGTGAACTGACTGATACATACTCACCGGCAGCCATTGAAATTGCACCGGCAACCAAACCGGCGACAGTCGCCAGTAAGATAGGAGCTCTTTCTGAATTTGCAGCTGCCACACCAATGGCAAGACTTGAAATTGAAATTATTCCGTCATTTGCACCTAACACTGAAGCCCTAAGCCAGTTACTGCGACCTATGAAATGGTTGTCTAAATAGTTGTCAATGGTAATTGATTTACTTCTCATTGTCTATTATTTTCTTTTAATATTTTAATTGTCAGTATTCTAATCTTTTTTTTATAACGGAATCAGGTATGCCGCGTAGATATGGCATGCCAATCCCAGCAGTACGAAGATATGAAAAATGGCATGGACAAACTCCCGCCTGGCTGTAGCATAGATTACAGCACCGGCAATATAGAAAACTCCGCCTGCAATCAGCCAGATTACCGTATCCATGGTATCCTGTGCCCGAGCAACCCCAATCAATGGCTTAAAGGCGATCAGCACAATCAGTCCCATCAGAACATATGAGGAAGTCTTCAGATGGCTGTTTCGCTTCAGTGGGCGGAAGCTGATGATGATTCCGACGAGTGCGATGAACCAGACCAGCATAAAAATAAACCACCCCCAGAAAGGAATATCGCGTAACAGGATGAGCGTGAAGGGAGAATAGCTGGCTGCAATGAGCAGGTAGATGCTTGCGTGGTCGAAATGGCGTAGCTTTGACTTAAGCATTGGCTCCTGCACATAATGATAGACTGTGGATGAGCTCATGCATGCGATCATCCCGAAACCAAAAAGAGCATACCCCAGCAGGGCAGTGTCGTTGTCCGTCGCCAACGCACGGCTTAGCAGCAGCACCGTCGCTGCTACGCTCATCAGCGCGCCAAAACCGTGAGTCAGGTAGTTGATGCGCTCCTCACGCGATGTATAGAATTTATTTTTTGACATTACAATTCAATTTTCAACGTTACTTTCCGGTTTCCTTCCGACCATGGCGGCGAACCGAGTAGCAACCTTTTGATTTCAGTCTCCATTGCAGGACAGGAGTTCTCTTTAATTTGCACATTTAGCGGATGTCCATCGCTGTCAATGAAAAACGTTACAATAAATGATACAGGTTGTTCTTTGCAGATTTTTTCATCATAATTTTCCCTGAAATAACCGATAAATTCTTCTTTGTCGAAAACAGCTCGGTTTGTATTTGTTGTCGTGGAATCAACATTTTCGTGGGAACCTGTTTTCTCAGTAGAACCTATTCCTGTAACGGAACCCACTACGCTGCTCTTTTTCTGAGTTCCGAAACCCACAACAATCACTTCATTCAGTGCCATATCATCGGATTTCAGTGTAATATCACCCATATTTTCCTTCACCGGAATTTCCTGCGGTTTCATTCCAATAAATGAAGCCAACAGCGTAGAATCTGCATTGGCAGGGATATTTAAGTTGAATTTACCGTCCATATCAGACACTGTACCCAGATTGCTGTTCCTCAATTGAATAGTGGCTCCGATAATCGGTTCACCTGTCTCGTCCACCACACGTCCGCTCGCCAGCAATGCCATGTCTGTCTCCTTCAAACCTTCGGGAATCGATTTCTCTGTCACATTCTGCGATACTGCTGCCATCTGTACTTTCTCGTTCACGATGATCTGCATGACCGTATCGTCCGAAACGATCCTTTCTTTCCTGGCGGCCGACGGAAGAACAACGGGAGGCTGTTGTACGGGATTCTTCTCCACGACACCCGGATCTTTTGGTGCGGCAGTAGGAGTAACCTCTTTCACCTGTGGATTATTTCCGGTTGTTGCAACCACAATTTCCTCTTTCGCTCCGGGGGAAAGCAGCAAAAGGGGAATCCCGACAAGAAGTATCAACACCGCTGCGGCACCCCATATCCAGAGAGATTTGTGAATCCGTTTTTGGTTTGGCTGAACACTTTTTTCCAGCTTTTCAATGACAGAAGAGTGATCACCCTCCACCGAATCATAACCATCGATGGCGTCACGCAGGAAAGGATCGTCCATCGTCTGACGTTCCAGTCGGTTGGCTTTCTTTCCGTGTCTTTGTCCCTGTATATACTCTTTCAAGCTTTCCTCTTCTGTCCTGTTCATTGCTTCGGTGCATATACGTGATGTAATTCGTCCCGGTCAGGTAGAGTTTTCAATATCCGGCTGACACAATTTTTCAAATTCCTTTTCCCGTTCTGAATGTAACTTTTTACTTTTGCAAGTGTGAACCCCGTCAAAGAAACAATGTCAGCGTATGATTTATCCTGATAGTAAAAATACTCGATACTTTTCCGTTGTTCCACACTCAGCTCATTCATACAAACGATCAATGCCGATGCCTCTTCTTCGTTAGATTGACCGCTATCCAATAGAGTAAAAAAACTGCCGTTTTCCATAATATCCTCTCCACATAAAACAAAGAAAGTCTTGTTTTCTTTTTTTATACGCTGCAGGCAATGGTTTTTGGCAACGGTATAGAGCCATGTATGAAAATTTTGTATCTCGTATTGTTTTATCTTTTGCGAAACTTCTTCGAACAAATCCATTACTGCATCTTCTGCATCAGCCCTGTTGGCAAGGTATTTCAGACACAATCCGTATACCATTGGAATATAGCGCCGGTATAACTCGCCGAAGAAGACCATCTGTTTTTCCTTTTTACAAAGTTCAAACAATGCGTTATCCGATAATTTTGATATGTCGGGTTTGTTAATCAATCTGTTGCGCGAATATACTGGTAATCTCGTCTTACAAAATTAAAAAATTATTCGTTTGCTTATGGAATTTGGGTTGTTTTTGTATCTATCATACAAAACATCATAATATAAAAAATAAATCGTATGAAAACAACAATGCAAAGAGTCAGTCTATTTTTGATTACGATGCTGCTGACAGTATCCGTTTATGGACAGCAGATTGAAGTGAGCGGAAAGGTATTTAATGAAGAGAAGCAGCCGATCATCGGTGCGACCATCATGAATAAAGTTACCCGCGACGGAACAGTCAGCGATATAGACGGAAAATTTCGTATCAAAACGAAGATTGGAGATACACTGGTCTTTATGTTTATCGGATATATGGCCCGTGAAATCGAAGTGAACAAAGCACAGCTTGATGTCTATATGAAGCCCGACCTTCGGTTGATGGAGGAGGTCACAGTGGTGGCCTTTGGAAATCAGAAACGGGCAAATGTCGTGGGTGCCGCCACTCAACGGGTAATCACAGTAAATGATTGGTCACACAGGCTGCCAATGCAACCTCAAAATTCAGAGGAGTACGAACCATTCAGAGAAAATCGTTTTTTTTCAGTAAATAAAAATCCATTGTCCACCTTTTCGCTGGATGTGGATGCGGCGTCTTACGGTAACATTCGCCGGATGATTAACCAGGGACAAATGCCAGAAAAAGATGCTGTGCGGGTGGAGGAGATGATCAATTATTTTAACTACGATTATCCACAGCCGAAGGATGGTCAACCGGTAAGTATCGTAGCCGAAACCGCCGGATGCCCCTGGAACCGGAATACACAGCTGGTACGCATTGGCATAAAGACAAAGGAGATCCCTTCGGAAATGCTTCCGGCAGGAAATTTTGTTTTCCTGATTGATGTGTCCGGGTCAATGATGGATGCCAATAAGCTCCCTTTGGTTAAAGCATCTATGAAGCTCCTGGTGAACAACCTGCGACCGAAAGACCGTGTGGCAATCGTCACCTATGCCGGTGCAGCGGGTGAAGTATTGCCTTCGACAAGCGGCGCCGACAAGCAAAAGATAACGGAAGCGCTGGATAATCTCCAGGCCGGAGGTACCACTGCGGGTGGTGCCGGCATCCAGCTGGCCTATAAAATAGCTGAAAAGAACCTGGTGAAAGGAGGCAATAACCGGGTGATTCTTTGTACTGATGGCGATTTTAATGTGGGTGTTTCCTCAACCGAAGGACTCGAGTCGTTGATTGAGCAAAAGCGTCAGTCGGGCATTTACTTGACTGTGCTGGGTTATGGAATGGGAAATTACAAGGACAACAAACTACAGACGCTCGCACAAAAGGGCAATGGGAATCATGCCTATATCGATAACCTGCAGGAAGCCAATAAAGTGTTGGTTAACGAGTTTGGCAGTACGATGGCTGTCGTGGCCAAGGATGTAAAGCTCCAGGTGGAGTTCAATCCAATTTTTGTGAATGCCTACCGTTTGATTGGCTATGAATCGCGATTGCTGGAAGATGAAGATTTCAACGACGACACCAAGGATGCTGGTGAGCTTGGACCCGGACATACCGTTACGGCGCTTTATGAAATTG
This sequence comes from Bacteroidetes bacterium GWC2_46_850, assembly GCA_001768325.1. Classification (GTDB taxonomy): domain Bacteria; phylum Bacteroidota; class Bacteroidia; order Bacteroidales; family Dysgonomonadaceae; genus Proteiniphilum. The sequence goes on from MENQ01000004.1 coordinate 28,173, forward strand.
TTCCAGTGGGAGTTGATATTCCTGTTGGAAAAGTGGATCCATTGAAATATCAGCAACAGAAAACCGAACGTTTACCGTCCAAATTCAGCAATACCAAAGAGTTGTTAACCGTGAAGCTGCGCTATAAAAAGCCAGGTGAAGACATAAGCAGGAAGCTCGAGGTGCCCGTGCCTGCTTCGAAAACGAATCGGATGGCATCACCTGACTTCAATTTTGTGATGGCTGTCGCCATGTTCGGGCAGTTGCTGCGTGATTCAGATTATAAAGGAGACGGCACTTACAAGGATGTGGTCGAGCTGGCCCTTAAGGGACTGGATAACGATCCCCATGGTTACCGACGCGAATTTATCCGTTTGGTGGAAGCGGTTCAACAACTGGAGATGTGATCGTTCAATTCCCGTAATAAATGTTTTAGCAGATAAATATTAAAACAGATTGACATGAGAGGTGATGTAATGTGGTACAGGATTATACTGGTCAAGCTTTTGTTACTGACAGTCCTGCATATTACCGGCATAAAAGCACAGCAAACAGAGCACAGGGTGACAGGTACGGTGATGGACCAGTCGGGTGAGACGTTTCCGGGTACGACGGTTATTGTGAAAGGAACTGTACAGGGGACCGTGACTGATATGGATGGAAGGTACGTTATTGCCGTACCAAAAGATGCTATTCTTCAATTTTCTTTCGTTGGCATGGAGAACCGGGAAATTGCAGTTGAGGGCCGCCAGAGGATCGACGTGGTGATGGAAGACAACATTTCAGAAGGAATAATGCCTGCGAAACCGATCCTGTTGACTCCGAAGCAGCGCGAGAAGGCAGAGGCCGACAACAGGTTTTCGTTTAACGTTTTCTTGGAAATCTCAAGGTTGCAAGGACCCAATGCATTTTTTTCTCCTATAAGTCTTAATATGGCTCTCGGGACTCTCTACAACGGTTCTTCGGGTGATACCCGTACAGAAATGAACCAGATTTGGGGTATCACTAACTTTTCAGAATCCGAACTTAACGACTATTATCGAACCATAAACCGGAGATTATTGGAAGCAGATCGGTTCACGGATATTGCTATCGCCAATTCCATCTGGTATCGTAGTGATTTTTCAATCAAAGAAGCGTTTAAAGAAACCAGTAAGAGATATTTTGATACGGATATAAAAGCGCTCGATTTCAATGATTCCAATGCGGCCAATGTTATCAACAAATGGTGCCTTGATAAAACAAATGGCAAGATCAATCATATTGCTGCCACTCCGATGCCAGGAGATATGATGATGTATCTGGCAAATGCCATCTATTTCAAGAGTAAATGGCAGATGGAGAAAAGGTTCAGGAAAGAGCAAACAAAACCGGACGATTTTATTCAGTCCGACGGCAAAACATTGAGGGTGGAGATGATGGAACAAACCACCTCCCTGCCTTATTATAGCGACTCATATCTTCAATGTGTTGAATTACCATATGGGAACGGAGCGTACAGCATGATGGCAGTTCTTCCACCCGACAATGAAAATATCAGTCAACTGATTGAATACCTGAGTAGTGCTCATTGGGAGCGTATTGTCAATCAGATGAAGAGTGAACGAGTATGGTTGAAATTACCCCGTTTAAGGATAGAATGCAATATACCTTTCAATCAGCCATTGAAAAATGTGGGGATGCAAAAAATTTTCAGCGGAGGTTTCGCACATCTTTCAGATGATGCTTTCAATGTCTCCAATATTAGACAGAAAGCATTTATAGAAGTGAATGAAGAGGGTACAGAGGTTGCCGCTGTTACATCCATGATGATAGTGGGTTACGGAGTTATGAAGACATCGAATGAACCCGTCCACTTTTTTGCCAATCGCCCGTTTATGCTGCTGATCAGGGAGAAAAGTACAGGGGTAATACTCTTTATTGGCAGAATTGATGATCCCCGCAGTTAAATTATATATTTAAAAGTTGTATCGACTTACCCGTGGTGCATGCACTCATTGATGGGAGAACTGTCAAAACGTCAGCGTGGGTGGTTTGGCAAAGATTTTGACGATATCCTGGTGTAAATCTGCGATTCATGGATGGTTGAGTAAGAAAGAACAGAGGAGCACTAACTTTATGGCTTGTTTCTTTGTTCATGTGAAAAGATCATTGATGGAATGAATTCAGATTCCAATTATAAAGATATTAAAAAAGGAAAAATATGAATTTCAATAACTTTACCATCAAGGCGCAGGAAGCGGTACAGAAGGCCATTGAGATTGCGCAGGGAAATAAGCAGCAGATGATTGAGCCGGCTCACCTGTTGAAAGGGGTGATGCAGGTGGGCGAGAACGTGACCAGCTTCCTGTTTCAGAAGCTGGGTGTAAATGCATCGAATCTGGAAAAGGTGGTCGACGGCGAAATCGAATCCTATCCACGTGTGTCGGGCGGTGAACCTATGCTGAGCAGGGAGACCAATGCCGTTTTCCAAAAAGCAACGGATCTTACCGGTAAGATGGGCGATCAGTTTGTCTCCATCGAACATCTGCTGTTGGCCCTGGTGCAGGAGAACAACAATGCTTCCCGCATGATGCGCGATGCCGGTATCACACCGGCTGAGCTGCAAAAGGCCATCGATGAACTGCGAAAAGGGGAGAAGGTGACCAGTCAGACGGCGGAAGATACCTACCAGGCACTGGGCAAGTACGCTGTAAATCTGATTGAGCGTGCCCGCAGCGGCAAACTGGATCCGGTCATCGGTCGCGACGAGGAGATACGCCGCGTATTGCAGATACTGAGCCGGCGCACGAAAAACAACCCGATCCTGATCGGAGAACCGGGAACCGGTAAGACCGCCATCGCCGAAGGACTGGCACACCGCATCGTGCGGGGTGACGTGCCGGAGAACCTGCGCAGCAAACAGCTTTTTTCACTCGACATGGGTGCGCTGATTGCCGGAGCCAAATACAAAGGTGAATTTGAGGAACGACTGAAATCGGTGGTCAACGAAGTGGTAAAGGCGGAGGGAGAGATCATCCTCTTCATCGACGAGATTCATACGCTGGTGGGCGCCGGCAAGAGCGAGGGTGCAATGGATGCTGCCAACATCCTGAAACCAGCCCTGGCAAGGGGTGAACTGCGTGCCATCGGGGCGACCACACTCGATGAATACCAGAAGTATTTTGAAAAGGATAAAGCGCTGGAAAGACGATTTCAGATGGTGATGGTGGAGGAACCCAATGAGTCGGACAGCATCTCCATCCTGCGTGGACTGAAAGAACGGTACGAGAATCACCACAAGGTGCGCATCATGGATGAGGCGATCATCGCGGCGGTGCAGCTGTCGCATCGATACATCACTGATCGGTTTCTGCCCGATAAGGCCATCGACCTGATGGATGAGGCTGCTGCCAAGTTGCGTATGGAGGTAGACTCTGTTCCGGAGGAGCTGGATGAGATCATGCGGCGCGTGAAGCAGCTTGAGATTGAGCGGGAGGCCATAAAACGTGAGAATGACCAGCCGAAAGTGGAGCTGCTGACCCGTCAGATTGAGGACCTGAAAGCGGAGGAGGCCGACTACAAGGCAAAGTGGCAATCGGAGAAGGAGTTGATCAACCAGATTCAGCAAAATAAAATAGAGATAGAGGACGCGAAGTTCGAAGCGGACCGGGCCGAACGGGAGGGCGACTACGGAAAGGTGGCCGAACTACGTTACGGCAGGATCAAAGAGATGGAGAACACGATTGAGGCGCTGCAGAAGGAGTTGCATGTGCGTCAGGGTACCCGCGCCATGATCAAGGAGGAGGTGGATGCTGAGGATATTGCCGATGTGGTGTCACGCTGGACTGGTATTCCTGTGAGCAAGATGCTCCAGAGCGAGCGGCAGAAGTTGCTTCATCTGGAGGAGGAACTGCACAAGCGCGTAGTCGGACAGGATGAGGCCATCACGGCAGTCTCCGACGCGGTGAGGCGCAACCGGGCGGGATTGAGTGACCCGAAGCGGCCGATTGGTTCTTTTATCTTTCTGGGTACCACGGGTGTCGGAAAGACCGAACTGGCCAAAGCCCTTGCGGAGTACCTGTTTGATGATGAAAATATGATGACCCGCATCGACATGAGCGAGTATCAGGAAAAGTTCAGTGCCACCCGACTGATTGGCGCCCCTCCGGGATATGTGGGGTACGATGAGGGAGGTCAGCTTACAGAGGCAATACGGCGCAAACCCTATTCGGTGGTACTGTTCGACGAGATTGAAAAAGCACATCCCGATGTGTTCAACATCCTGCTGCAGGTGCTGGACGACGGAAGGCTGACCGATAACAAGGGAAGGGTGGTGAACTTCAAGAATACAATCATCATCATGACCTCAAACCTGGGATCGAACATGATTCGGGAGAACTTTGAAAAAATTACACCCACGAACAGGGAAGAAATCATTGAGAAAACGAAGAACCTGGTGATGGATATGTTGAAAAAGACGATCCGCCCTGAGTTTCTGAACCGGATAGACGACATCATCATGTTTTCTCCGCTGAAAGAATCGGAGATTGAACAGATCGTCCGCATACAACTTGAGGGTGTACGGAAGATGCTGGCTGAAAACGGCATCGAACTGCAATTTACGGAAGAAGCATTGAAGAGCATTTCGGTGGCAGGTTTTGATCCCGAGTTTGGGGCTCGTCCCGTGAAGCGGGTTATTCAGAATAAGGTGCTGAACCAGTTGTCGAAAGATCTGCTCGGAGGTACGCTCGATAAAACAAGACCGATCTCCATCGATGCGATCGACGACACCATCTTCTTTCGCAACTGACCGTTGCCCACCAACTTCGGAACCGCTGCCCTTGGCAACATTCCATTACCGGAGCTGACTCCTGACTCCTGACCTCTTCTTCACCTCTTCCAGAAGCTGGGGACGAAGAGTGAAAGGATGGTGAACACCTCGAGGCGGCCGACCAGCATGAGGAAGCAAAGATAATATTTGGCGAAGACTGAAGCCGACTCATAGGTGCCGCTGGGGCCATAGGATCCCAATCCGAAGCCGTAGCTGCTGATGGAGGAGATGGAAACGCCGATGGACTCGTCGAAAGACATGCCGGTGAAGCTTAGCACCACCGCACTGAAAGCAGCCAGTGAAAGATAGAGAAAGACGAATGCCAGAATCTTCGAAGAGGTGTTGTCGCTGATGACCTTGCCATTCATCTTCACGCGGTAGAGTGCATTGGGATGTACCTGCTTTTTAAATACCAGCAGCGTATTCTTTGTGAGTACTACCAGACGCGATACTTTCATTCCTCCCGAAGTGGAACCTTCACAACCACAAAAGAGGATCATCGCCAGAAACAGAAGCCAATAAACCTCTCCCCACATCTGATAGTCTGCTGTGGCATATCCGGTGGTGGTGACTGCTGCCACCACCTGAAAAAGTGCCATACGGAAAGTATATTCCACATCGTTCATCTTCCCGGAAGAGAGCAGCATTGCCGAGATACCGAGTGTAAAAATCAGGATGATGGAGACGTACCAGCGGAACTCTTCCTCCTGGAAGGTTCTGAGGCGAAAACGGGTGAAGAAAGTGTAAAGCAGCATAAAGTTGGTTCCGCCGAAAAACATAAGCGCCGTTATCACATACTCAGTGTACGCTGAATCAAAATAGGAAATGCTGGCCTGTTTGGTGGAGAAGCCTCCCGTAGAAATAGCAGAGAGCGTGTGACAGGCTGCATCAAATGCATCCATGGGACCTGCCCAGAGAAAGAAAAAACCGACAATGGTCAGTGCGATATAGGTCAGTGCCATGTTTGCGGTGATCACGCTGATGCGTGGACGCACCATATCTTCTGATATACCTGTAGCCTCGGCATCGAAGAATTGTCCCGAATTCCCTCCAAATACAGGCACAAACGACATGACAAAGATGATGATGCCAATGCCGCCGATCCACTGTGTAAAGCTACGCCAGAAATGGAGGGACCGGGGAAAAGCTTCGATGTTGAGCAAGGTGGAGCTGCCTGTGGTGGTAAAACCGCAGATGGATTCGAAAAAGGCATTGGTGAATGAGGGGATGGCGCCGCTGAGCAGGAAGGGGAGCGTTCCGTAGAGTGCCATCATGATCCACGCGGTAGTAACGGTGAGATAAACTTCCCGTTTGGTGATATGCCCCGACGTGGCTTCATTTCTCCTTCCCAGAAACAGGAATAATGCCCCGGAGATAAATGTAATGACGCCCGAAAGATAAATGCCTCGAACGGCATGTTCATGAAAATATTCACCCACCAATGCAGAAAATAACATAAAGATCGCTTCAATCAGCAGCAGAATTCCAATGCTGCTCAGTACAATCCGATAGTTAAATTTCCGCATGTTTCATCCCTTTATGCCACGGCTATTAAATGGCTGTTATACGATGAGGTGACGCTTTTCTGTCAATTAAACATTTTCTCGATGCTTTTCAGTGATTTATTCAGGAAGAAAACCACCACCTGGTCATAGGGCTCAATCAGCGTGTCACCGTCGATGAGCATCGGCTCTCCGTTTCTGATGAGTGCTCCGAAAGTAATATCCGGCGGCAGGTCGAGGTTCTTGATCAATTTCTTGGTGACCCGCGAGTTGGGTTTGGCAATGACCTCTCCCACGTTGGCGTCGGCAAAGGTGAGACTCTTGATGTTGGAGGCGTCTGCCTTCAGCAGCAGTTCATATATTTTGCTGGCTGAGATCAGTTTTTTGTTGATGACGGTACCAATATCGAAGCGTTCTGCCATCGATATATAGTCGATATTTTCCACTTCGGCCACTGTTTTCTTTACACCGTAGCGCTTGGCCATCATACATCCCAGAATGTTGGCTTCAGAATTATCGGTCAGTGCCAGAAAGGCATCGGCATCGGCGATCCCTTCCCGTACGAGAAACTCGGCATTGCGCCCATCTTCCACAAAAATGGTCACATTGGGTGGCACCAACTCAACCAGTTTTTCTGCACGCTCCCTGTCTTGTTCGATGATCTTGACGTTGATACTTTGGGGAAGCTGTTGGATCGTGCGCATGGTGATGCGACTGCCTCCCATGATGATGATGCGTTTGGTTTCAAACGATTTTTTTCCGAGTAACTCCGGCAATACCTGTACATGCTTGCGCATTGTTGTGAAGTAAAGGATGTCGTTTGCCAGCACCTGATCGCTACCTTTGGGTATTAGCGTATGTGTATCCCTTTTGATGGCCACCAGGTGAAACTGTTTGTTCTCCTGCGTTAACTCGTGCAGATATTTGTTGACGATGGGGGCGTTTTCCCGCACTTTGGCGCCGACAAGGATCACAGTTCCGTTACAAAGCTCCCACCAAAAACGGGTCCAGGGCGTTTTAAGCGCCATCGCGATCTCGCGGGCAGCGCTCAGCTCGGGATAGATCATGGAATGAATACCCAGCTTCTCAAAAAAATCCGTATTTTTGGGTAGCAAGTATTCATAGTTATCGATGCGGGCGAGCGTTTTCTTTGCACCCAGATTGGTCGCGAGCATGCAGGATGTGATGTTTCTGGATTCCTCCGGTGTTACACCGATGTATAGGTCGGTATTGCTTACTCCTGCTTCGGTCAGATCCTTCAGGGAAGTACAGTTTCCAATATAAGTGAGAATATCGGTGTTATCGCGCGTGATGGCCAGTCGTTCCCTGTCGCCATCCATGAGCGTTATCTCGTGATCTTCCTGTCCCAGAAGTTTAGCGAGGTGTGTTCCAACGGCGCCGGCACCGGCAATTAAAATCTTCATCGAAGTGGATATTGGTTATTTCTTTCTGTTAACGGTTGTGTATGAGTTCTATGGGATTGACGGGGTCGGGTGTAGATTCAGCATCGGTTTGATCGTTTCTGATGGAATGATACTGTTTGACAATTTGACGCAGGATACCCTCTTCGTCGATTTCGGCTATCTGTTGCAACTCCTTGATTGATCCGTGGGTGATAAATTCATCCGGAATGCCGATGCGATGTACCTGAACGTCTGTGAAATGATTCTCTCCCAGAAACTCAAGGACAGCACTCCCCAGTCCCCCCTTGATCACGCCATTCTCAACCGTGATGATCTGTTTGAATTTTGTGGCTACTTTCCTGAGCAAATCCTCATCTATCGGCTTCAGAAAAACCATGTCGTAATGAGCGACACTGATTCCCATTTTCTCTGCCTCTGCAATGGCTTTTGCTGCATTGTTGCCAATGGCGCCGATGCTGAGCAGGGCCATATCTTTTCCCTTTTTCAGTTTTCTGCCTTTACCAATGGTAAGGAGATGGGGTTCGTTTTTCCATTCGCTTAGTTCTCCCTGTCCACGGGGATATCGGATAACAAAGGGACCCTCGTTCCCATAGGCGGCGGTGAACATCAGGTTGCGCAACTCATGCTCATTAAAAGGTGCGGAAATCACCAGATTGGGGATTGGTCGCAGGTAGGCCAGGTCGAATACACCATGGTGCGTGGGTCCGTCGGGACCTACCAGTCCTGCCCTGTCGAGGCACATGATTACCTTCGACTTTTGAAGTGCCACATCATGAATCACCTGGTCATAGGCACGCTGCATAAAGGAAGAATATATATTACAAAAGGGAATGAGTCCCTCTTTTGCCATGCCGGCGGAGAAGGTGACAGCATGTGCTTCGGCAATACCCACATCGAACGCCCTGTTGGGAAATGCTTCCATCATGTAGGTCATGGAACAGCCCGTAGGCATGGCCGGTGTGACGCCCACTATTTTGTCGTTTTGTCCGGCCATCTCCACCAGGGTATGTCCGAACACATCCTGGTAGGGTAACGGTTGATTCTTCTGATCTTTCAGGATTCGCTCGCCGGTATCTTTGTTGAATAAACCCGGAGCATGCCAGATGGTGGCAGATTTTTCTGCCGGTTTATATCCTTTGCCCTTTACGGTTTTGATGTGGAGCAACCGGGGTCCCTCCATGTTCCTGATGTTGCGGAGGATACGGATCAATCCCGGCAGATCGTGGCCGTCTACCGGACCAAAATAACGGATGTTGAACCCCTCAAAGAGATTTTGTTCCTTGGTGATGAGTGCTTTCATGCTGTTGTTAAAACGAAGCACGATATTTTTCTCTTCTTCCGTAATCAGGTTACGCCGTTTGAAACCCTGATAAAGGGAATTCCGAAAACGGTTGTACTTGAAAGATGTAGTCAGCTTCACCAGATAATCCTGCATGCCTCCCACGTTGTTGTCGATGGACATGTTGTTGTCGTTCAGGATGATGAGTAGGTTGTTGGGCTGTGAACATGCGTTGTTGAGCCCTTCATAGGCCAATCCACCTGTCATGGACCCGTCGCCGATGACTGCCACCACATGACGATCTTTCTCTTGGTTGATTGTGGCTGCCACAGCCATGCCCAGCGCTGCAGAGATGGAGGTGGAGGCGTGGCCCGCAATAAAAGTGTCATATTCACTCTCGGCGGGATTGGTGAATCCAGAAAGACCGCCCAGCTTGCGGTTGGTGGGAAAACGATCGCGTCGCCCCGTGAGTATCTTGTGGCTGTATGCCTGATGCCCTACGTCCCACACGATGCGGTCGTAAGGAGTATTGTAAAGATAATGCAGCGCCACAGTCAACTCCACCGTCCCCAGGCTTGAACCAAAATGTCCGGGGTTGTGGGAGAGCTGCTCAATGATAAATTCTCGTAGTTCGTCACACACGGCCTCAAGCTGCTCGATGCTGAGCTTCTTCAGGTCGTCTGGACTATTAATCTCTTGTAAATATTGCATATTGAACCCCCTTGTCCATGTATAACGACAGCGGTGTAAAATAGTTTATCCCATTAATTCGCCATGTCGGAGAAAAACTTGATGCGCACCATCCTGATTTCGGTATCGGTATAGTCGGAAAGCTCTTCCTGCGCCTTTTCCAGATCGTCGGTTTCGGTTTCCTTGAAGTAGGAGTAAATGTCTTGTATCACATCCTGATCCATCACTTCATTGAGGAAATAATCGATGTTGATCTTTGTACCCGAATAAACAATGGCTTCAACCTCCGACAGCATTTCATTGAAATCGATGCCTTTCGATTCAGCCAGATCGTCGAGTGCCACTTTGCGGTCAATGGCCTGTACAATGGAAACCTTGAGCTTCGATTTGTTGGCGACAGTCTTCACGCGCAGATCCTCCGGGCGGGTGATGTCGTTCTCCTCTACATGCTTCTTGATCAGTTCCACGAATTCTTTGCCGTACCGCTTTGCTTTACCTGCTCCCACACCGGGGATATTCTGCAGTTCATCCAGCGTGATGGGGTAGGAAGTAGCCATTGCCTCAAGCGAGGAGGGCTGAAAAATAACGTAGGGAGGAACATTCAATTTTTTTGAGATCTTTTTCCGGAGATCTTTCATCATGGAGAAGAGCACCGGATCTGCTGCGCCACCACTTCCGGCAGATGCAATAACATCTGAATCATCACTTTCCAAATCGGACATATCGTCTTCATCTTCATCATCTTTGGTGACTTTGAATGAGACGGGATTTTTTAAAAATTCTTTTCCTTTCTTGGTAATTTTGAGGATGCCGTAATTCTCGATGTCCTTTCTCAGGTAGTTGTCGAGTAAAGCCTGACGTATAAGGGCTTCCCAGGTGCTTGCTTCTTCATCAGCACCCGACCCAAACTCTTCCAGTTTGTTGTGTCCGTATGTTTCTATATCGGATGACTCTTTTCCGACGAGGAAATCGACCAGGTAATCGGCTTTTTGTTTTTCTTTTAAAGCAATAATTGCTTCTAACAGAGTAATGAGTAATTCTTTCGCTTCCACTTTTTTCTTTGGATTTAAACAATTATCACAGTGTGCACAGTTCGGTTCGTGGTAATCTTCACCGAAATAGTGCAACAATACTTTTCTGCGGCATACAGATGTCTCTGCATATGCAGCTGTCTCCAGCAACAGCTGTTTGCCTATTTCCTGTTCGGATACGGGTTTACCCTGCATGAAACGTTCCAGTTTCTGCAGGTCCTTCTCGGAGTAGAAGGCAATGCATCGGCCTTCTCCTCCGTCGCGGCCGGCGCGGCCTGTTTCCTGATAGTATCCTTCCAGGCTTTTGGGTATATCGTAATGAATGACGTATCGTACATCGGGTTTGTCGATTCCCATCCCGAAAGCGATGGTGGCGACAATCACATCTGCTTTCTCCATCAGGAAGGCGTCCTGGTTGTTGCTCCGGTTGGCGGCATCCATGCCGGCGTGGTATGGTAACGCCCTGATGTTATTGGCTTGCAGTATTTCGGCAAAGTCATCCACCTTCTTGCGGCTCAGACAGTAGACGATGCCTGATTTGCGTCCCTGCGAGAGGATGAATCTGATGATCTCGCGATCGATCTGGTCTGTTTTATTTTTAACCTCGTAATGAAGATTGGGTCGATTGAAGGATGATTTGTATACAACCGCCTCGTTCATGCCGAGATTTTTCTGTATATCGTGTTGTACCTTGGGCGTGGCTGTAGCAGTCAGTGCGATGATGGGGCGCGGGCAGATCTCCGAGATAATGGGTCTGATGCGACGATATTCCGGTCGGAAATCGTGACCCCATTCAGAAATACAATGAGCCTCGTCAACCGCGTAGAACGAGATTTTAATGTTGCGCAGAAACTCGATATTTTCCTGTTTTGTGAGTGATTCGGGAGCCACATACAGCATTTTCGTCTTCGCTGAAACCACATCTTTCTTTACCTCCTCGATCTCCTGCTTGCTGAGTGATGAGTTGAGAAAGTGGGCGATACCATCTTCTTCGCTGTAATTGCGCATGGCATCCACCTGGTTCTTCATCAGTGCGATTAACGGAGAGATGATGATGGCAGTACCCTCCGACAGTAGGGCGGGAAGCTGATAACAGAGTGATTTCCCGCCGCCGGTGGGCATCAGTACAAAAGTATCCTTTCCGGATAAGATACTTTGCATAATGGCTTCCTGATTGCCTTTAAACGTATCGAATCCGAAATATTTCTTTAACCCTTTGTATAGATGATCTTGTTCTTTCATTCTGCAAATGCCCCGCGGCAAAAGTCGTCACCGAAAGGCTGACACAAAATTAGAAAAGTATTTCATATTTCCAAGCATAAAACCACGTTTGTAAATGTGTCGCCCGCACCTTCCCGGTAATAAATTCCCCAAACCCTGTAACCGGGCAGATAAATTTACATCCAAGATAGCTGATTAATATTATCCTTGCAAATAAATTTGTAGAAAGTCCGTTTTTTTTTCTCTGAAAAATCGTATTAAAAAAACGCAGGGTATACATGCGTTTTCAATAAACCGCCGGACGATTTTCAGTGACCGGCGGATTTTTTTATGGCAGAGCGGAAATCAGGCTACCCGCAAGTGGTGAAGATCAGAATTTTCCAATTGATGTGTAGCGTACTCACGCGTCACATGCAATTTCTTCTTCTCTTCGGAGGGGAGCGTGAACATGGCATCGATCATGATGGCTTCCACAATGGAACGTAATCCACGTGCTCCCAGCTTGAATTCAATGGCTTTATCCACGATATATTCATAGGTTCCCTGATCGAACGTGAGTGTCACGCCATCCATTTCAAACAACTTCTGATATTGTTTGACGATGGAGTTCTTCGGTTCTGTCAGTATGCGCAACAAAGCATCCCTGTCCAGTGGCTCCAGGTAGGTGAGGATGGGAAGTCGACCGATGATCTCCGGAATCAGTCCGAACGATTTCAGGTCGAGGGGAGTGATATATTTCAACAGGTTACTCCGGTCGATGTTGGCCTTATCGCTGCTGGCTGCATATCCCACCACACGCGTGTTGAGGCGTTGTGCTATTTTTTTCTCAATGCCGTCGAATGCACCGCCGCAGATAAACAAAATGTTCTTGGTGTTGACGGCGATCATGCGTTGTTCGGGATGCTTGCGACCACCCTGGGGTGGCACGTTGACCACTGAACCTTCCAGCAGTTTTAGCAAACCCTGTTGCACACCCTCGCCACTTACGTCGCGGGTGATTGAGGGATTGTCGCTCTTGCGGGCTATCTTGTCGATCTCATCGATAAATACGATGCCTCTTTCGGCCGCATTCACGTCGTAGTCGGCAACCTGCAGCAACCGGGTGAGGATGCTTTCAATATCTTCTCCCACGTACCCTGCCTCGGTGAGCACGGTGGCGTCCACAATGGTGAAGGGAACATGCAACATCTTGGCAATGGTACGGGCCAGCAACGTTTTACCGGTGCCTGTGGAGCCCACCATGATGATGTTCGATTTCTCTATTTCAACCTCATCTTTTACTGTTTTCTGCAGAATACGTTTATAGTGATTGTAGACCGAGACCGATAAGAAACGTTTGGCATTGTCCTGCTTGATCACATACTGATCCAGAAATTCCTTGATTTGTGCCGGCTTGGGCAACGTTGCAAGGGAAATACCGGGATCTGTCTTGGAGTTGCTTTTGAAGGTGTCATTCACGATTTCGTGAGCCTGTTCGGCACACATGTCGCAGATATAACCGGTCATGCCCGATATCAACAGGTTGACTTCCTGTTCACTTCTTCCGCAAAAACTGCAGTGATTGCTACTATTCGCTTTTTTTGCCATCCTCTGTTGATTTTATCCCTTTCTGGTCAAGACATCATCCACCATCCCGTATTCTTTGGCTTCGGATGCAGTCATCCAGAAGTCGCGGTCTGAGTCGCGTGCCACCTCTTCAATGGGCTTACCCGAATGTTTGGAAATGATGGTGTATAGTTCCTGTTTTATCTTGGCGATCTCGCGGGCGGTTATCTCAATATCGGAAGCTTGCCCCTGTACACCGCCCAGCGGCTGATGTATCATCACGCGGGAGTGGGTGAGGGCGTAACGTTTCTTTTCGGAACCTGCAACCAGCAGGACGGCTGCCATGGAGGCGGCAATGCCGGTACAGATGGTGGATACGTTGCTTGAGATGAACTGCATTGTATCGTATATGCCCAGTCCTGCATATACTGATCCTCCGGGGGAGTTGATGTAGATGGAGATATCCTTGCCGGGATCAGCTGAGTCGAGATAAAGCAGCTGTGCCTGAATGACGTTGGCCGCATAGTCATCGATGGCGGTACCGAGGAAGATGATGCGGTCCATCATCAACCTTGAAAAAACATCCATTTGGGCCACGTTGAGCTGACGTTCCTCGATGATCGTCGGAGAGATATAGCCTCCCTGACTGGTGATGTTCATGTAACTATCAAGCCTGCCGCCGCTCATACCCAGATGCTTTACCGCATATTTTCTAAAATCGTCTTTCATACGATGATAATTTAATCAATTGTTGTTTCTTTATTTGTCAAAAGAGGTTATTGCAAATAAAGTGCCAAGATTACACGCAGGCATTGATGCTGCAGAATTAATTCATAAAACAAAATTATAACGAATTGTTGAATTACAAAATAAAATCCTGAAAAACAGTCTTTTTTTGCCTGAACAGATTACTCTGCCGTTTCCTCGTTTTCTTCGGAAATTTCTTCATGTGTATGATCTTCAGCATGTTCCCCATGTAGATGGGAATGCTCATGCATCATTTCATTGAAATCTTTCGATGAGATTTCTTTTTCTGTCACCGTGACATTTTCTTTCAGCCAGCTGATGATCTTATCCTCGGTTGCTCTTTCATACAGATTCTGGATTGTTTCTTCCTTCTCGAGCAGGCTTTTTGTGTAGTTCTGCAACACATCAGCCGGCAGGTTGGTCATTCCATACTGGGCAAATTGTGCTTTGGCTACTTCGGTAGCCAGCGCTTCAATGTCCTGGAATTCAACCTTGATCTCATTCTCTTCCACAATCTTCTGTTTGGCAATATGGAACTTGAGATCCTCCAGAATGGCCGGATAATCTTCCTCCACCTGCTCGGCCGTTTTCTTGTCGTTCGATTCGAGCAGCCAACGTTTCAAAAACGCGTCGGGGAACTGTACATCTTTCATTTTCTCTACGATGATATCCTTTGCTTCGTGGATAAAAAGATGATCGGTGTTGGGTTTAAACTGATTGCTGAGCTCTGTTGCTACCCTGGCGCGAAACTCCTCTTCGGTGGTGACCACTCCTTCACCCAGGACACGGTCGAACAGTTCCTGGTTCAGTTCCGCTTCCTGATAACGGGTCACCTCTGCGATGTCGAAACGGAAATCGGCATTCATCTCTTTTACGTGCTCTTTGGTTGTCTGCAACAAGGAAGCAACCTCGGCTTCGTTGTTATCGTAAGCACGCATCGGGTTGAAAACCACACTGTCACCCACCCTGGCTCCGATGAAGCGAGTCTTCACTGCTTCTTCCTTCACGTAGGATGGCATCAGGATGGCATTTTCAATCACTTGCCCATTTTCTTTCTCCTGGTCACCTTCCATCTCGGTGAGTGTTCCCTTGATCAGGTCGGTATCTTTTGTCTCTTCCTCAATGGAGGCATAGGTGCCATAATTTTGTTTGTAGGCATCCATCTGTTTTTCCAGAAGATCTTCCTCCAGCCTTACCTGATAATAGGTCAGTTCGGTATTTTTATCGATTGGCAGGTCAAACTCAGGTGTAAGTGCCACGTCGAAATAAAATGTAAGAATCTCATCCTTGTCGAGATCAACCCGTTTCTCTTCGCTGTCGTCGGAAATGGGTTCGCCCAGGATTTTCAGTTTGTTCTCCCGAATGAAACTGGTCAGCTCGTCTGTGACAATCTTGTTGACCTCGTCAACCAGCACTGCTTTGCCATACATCCGCTGAATAACGCTTTTGGGTACTTTTCCCTGGCGAAAACCAGGGATATTGGCTTTCTGTCGGAATTGATTCAATGACTTATCTACCTTTTCCTGATAATCTGCTTTCTCCAGTTCGATGACGATGGTTCCGTTGACATCGTCTTTTTTATTCAGTGTTGACTTCATTTAGAATGCGTGATTTGTTTTTGTGGAAAGTCGGTTAATTTCAACCGATTGAATTATTTTTTTTAAATAAGAGTGCAAAATTAGTGTTATTCTTTTAATTTGCAAAAAATATTTTCCTGGCTTTAGGAAATCGCGAGATTCCGGCAGGATTGTTCATCCTTTTATATTTTTCCGTTTTTTTCACGCCGGTAATCTGTTTTATTTGATGGTGAAAACCCTATCTTTGCACTTCAAAACTGAAGAAATGCAACCAATATTCAGATCAGCTTCACCCGGATTCCGGATTGCTTTCCTTTTTTTACTGCTGTTTGTCGGTGTAATCGTGGCCGCTATACTCACCCGGCTGCTGTTGCTGATTCCCGAAGTGGGTGACGCAGGAGAAGTCGTGTCAATATATGTGGGCTCCATCATGCAATCGGTTTTCGCAATCGGACTGCCGGCATACCTGGCAGTTGCTCTCACTGCGGACCGGCCAACACATTATCTGAAAATAAATAAAAACAGGAAGCTGGGACAAAAAATTGTCTTTGCCATACTGATATTTTGTGTCTCCTATCCGTTTGCCTCCTTCCTGGCCCGATGGAACAGCGCCATGGAACTGCCCGAGCTGATGCGTGGCATTGAAGAGGTCATGCGCTCCATGGAGGATACCGCCATGGAGACAACAGAGTTGCTGCTTTCCGGAAGTACAATCGGCTCTTTGGCATTAAACCTTTTTATCGTTGCAGCCATGGCAGCCATTTCTGAAGAGTTGTTTTTCAGGGGTGCCCTGCAACAGTTCCTGATGGAGAAATACCGGAACGGTCATGCTGCAGTATGGATCACGGCACTATTATTCAGTGTCGTGCATTTTCAGTTTTACGGATTCTTGCCGAGGCTGGTGCTGGGCGCGCTGCTGGGATACCTGTTCCTCTACACGAGAAACCTCTGGGTGCCCGTGATCTTTCACTTTGTAAACAATGCCACCGTGATCCTGTTACGCTTTTTCTGGGGCGAAACCGAGTGGTTCAGCCGTGTGGAAGAGATGCCGGTTACCTTTTCTTATCTCACTGCTGCAATCGTGAGTGCACTGATTACCCTGCTTCTGTTTCGGATCTACCTGAAGAAAGATCCGAAACCTGTCACAATGAATAATATAACAGACTCATATTAAATGATACAGATACAGAATACACTTATTTCCGACGATATATTCGAAGAGCAGTTTATTTGCGACCTTTGTAAATGCAAGGGACAATGCTGTGTGGAGGGAGAATCGGGAGCCCCCATTACCCGGGAGGAGTTTGAACAGATAAATGAGATTTTACCCCAAATACGGAAAGATCTTTCGACCAAAGCATTGGAGGTGATCGATCGGCAGGGGATCGCCTATACCGACACCGATGGGGAACTGGTCACCTCCATCATCGATGGCAGAGAGTGTGTTTTTGCCAGCTTCGATGCCGACGGTGTATGTAAATGCACCATAGACAGCGCTTTTCGGGAAGGACGCATCTCTGTTCAGAAACCAATTTCGTGCCATCTCTATCCGATCAGGCTGCATGAATATGCAGATTTTACGGCCGTGAACTACCACCGCTGGTCGGTCTGCCGGCCTGCTCAGAAACTAGGCCGCAAAGAAGGGTTGCCTCTTTACCGGTTTTTAAGGGAGCCGTTGATCCGAAAATTCGGTGAAGCGTGGTACCAGGAAATGTGCGAAGCAGCGGCGTTGCTCAAAGAAAAAAAGTGAGGTATTGATATTTTTATTACAATAGCTTCGGGATTTAAAATCTTTATTCTATTTTTGCACATATATAAATAAAATGTGCAAAACAAAGTGACTTCAGCCATTTCAAAGACAAAAAATAATTTAATTGACGTAGCCCGGCAGCTTTTCGCTAAAAAAGGTGTCGAGAATACGACGATGAACGATATTGCCGAAGCGTCCCAGCGGGGTAGACGTACCCTGTACACCTATTTTAGCAGTAAAAATGAGATTTATAAAGCCGTTATCGAGTCGGAACTCAATGTGCTGTATGGTAGGCTGGAGGAGGTTACCCATCGCGATATTCCTGCAGACGAGAAACTTATCCTGCTTGCTTTTACCCGTTTAAATGCCATCAAGGAGGTGGTTACGCGCAACGGTACCCTCCGGGCCGATTTTTTCAGGGATATCTGGAAAGTGGAAAATGTACGTAAAGAGTTCGACAAGAAAGAGATACACTATCTGGAGACCATTATCCGGGATGGGTGCGACAAGGGAATCTTTCGGCTCAAGGATATCAGACAAACAGCCGAAATATTGCATTATGCATTCAAGGGGCTCGAGGTACCCACCATCCGTGGTGCAATGAAACTAGACTACAATAAAAAGGAAGACCGGGAGATTATTTCTGGTATTTTGTTCAAAGGGTTGTATGCGAAATAGGATTCAGGTGTCAGCTATCAGCTTTGGTAGTGGAAGGTTGTGATATAGAGCGGTTACTAGGATAAAAATTGGAGATAAGTTGAAATTATTATAGTATTAAAAATAATTGTATGAAGTTATTAGAAGGAAAAACAGCGCTGATTACCGGTGCTGCCCGCGGGATTGGTAAGGCCATTGCTATGAAATTTGCAACGGAAGGTGCAAACATCGCATTCACCGATCTGGTGATCGATGAGACCGGTGAAGCAACCGAGCATGAAATAGCCTCCCTGGGCGTGAAGTGTAAAGGTTATGCCTCCAATGCAGCCAATTTTGAAGAAACACACAAAGTGGTGGATCAGATCATGCAGGATTTCGGACGCATCGATATTCTGATTAACAATGCCGGCATCACCAAGGACGGTCTGATGATGCGGATGAGTGAACAGCAATGGGATGCGGTTATCAACGTGAACCTGAAGTCGGCATTCAATTTTGTACATGCCGTAACGCCCGTGATGATGCGTCAGAAATCGGGTAGCATCGTAAACATGAGTTCCGTTGTGGGTGTATCGGGAAATGCCGGACAGGCAAATTACGCTGCATCCAAAGCCGGTATGATCGGACTGGCCAAATCGGTGGCCAAAGAGTTGGGATCGAGGGGTATTCGTGCCAATGCCATTGCTCCCGGTTTCATCATTACCGAGATGACCGGACAGCTGTCTGAAGAAGTGCGCAACGAGTGGGCCAAACAGATACCACTGCGCCGCGGTGGGACACCCGAAGATGTTGCGAATGTGGCGCTTTTTCTCGCTTCAGACCTGTCTTCGTATGTAAGTGGTCAGGTGATCAACGTCTGTGGCGGGATGAATACCTGATTCTGAAATATAAAAATAATGATCGGAGGCACACAGGAAATCCTATGTGCCTCTGAACTTTTGAAAGCATCTTGACCAATCATATGAAAGTCTTATACGAAGACAACCATCTTATCATCATCAACAAGGCGGCCGGAGAAATCGTGCAGGGCGATAAAACGGGCGACGAACCATTGTCGGACAAGGTAAAAGCCTATCTGAAGGAGAAGTATCACAAGCCGGGTAATGTCTTTTGCGGTGTGACGCACCGGCTCGACCGACCCACGAGCGGGGCGGTGATGTTTGCGAAAACCAGCAAGGCGCTCACGCGGCTCAACGATATGTTTCGGAACGGAGAGGTGAAAAAAACATATTGGGCCATTGTGAAAAAAAGACCAGCTATGGAGGAAGATACATTGACCCATTACCTGATTAAGAACGAGAAGACCAACAAGTCGGTAGCTTACGACGTCGAAAAACCACATACCAGGCGGGCGGTGCTTCACTACCGGCTGATCGCCGCCTCACAGAACTATTACCTGTTAGAAATTGACCTGGAGACGGGGAGGCATCATCAGATACGCTGTCAGCTGGCTAAAATTGGTTCTCCACTCAAGGGTGATCTCAAATACGGTGCCGAACGGTCGAATCCCGATGGCAGCATCAGCCTGCATGCGCATACAATATCCTTTGTTCATCCCGTATCGAAGGAGAATATATCCGTCATTGCTCCAATTCCTGAAGATCCCTTGTGGAATGCCTTTTCGCAAATAAATCAGTGAGACCGGCAATTTGACTCTTTTTCATTTCCTCCGTAACTGTAAAAATCCTATATTTGTGAGATAAAAGTAAAATCAATAAACACAAAGAATGAAACCTACATTATTTGTACTGGCTGCAGGGATGGGAAGCCGTTATGGCGGATTGAAACAACTTGATGGCCTGGGTCCTGCCGGAGAGACCATCATGGATTATTCCATTTTTGACGCCGTGAACGCCGGATTCGGCAAGCTGGTTTTCGTAATTAGAAAATCATTTGAAGCTGACTTCCGCGAAAAAATCGTCAGCAAATATGAGAAAAAAATACCGGTCGAACTGGTATTCCAGGAACTCGACAATCTGCCCGAGGGATTTACGCCACACCCCGAGAGGGTAAAGCCGTGGGGCACCAATCACGCGGTGATGATGGGAAAAGAGGTGATTCACGAACCGTTTGCAGTGATTAATGCCGACGACTTCTACGGAAGAGAAAGTTTTAGCGTGCTGGCCGACTTCCTTTCGGGTCTCGGCGACAGTGAGAACAGGTATTGCATGGTGGGCTACCGTGTGGGAAATACCCTCTCTGAAAGCGGCACCGTGGCGCGTGGTGTCTGTGAGACCGACGCGGAAGGTAACCTCACTGGCGTGGTGGAACGGACGCAGGTGATGCGTGTCGATGGCAAAGTGTCATATAAGGATGAAAACAACCAATGGGTCGCTATCGGGGATCATACTCCCGTGTCAATGAACATGTGGGGTTTCACTCCCGACTATTTCCGCTATTCGGATGATTATTTTGTACAGTTCCTGAAGGAGAATGCTGAAAATATCAAGGCAGAGTACTTTATTCCTTTGCTGGTGAATCACCTCACCGTGAACGGCCAGGTGACCGTGAAGGTGCTCGACACCCCCTCGAAATGGTTTGGCGTGACTTATGCCGAAGATCGTCCCGATGTGGTGGCCAAACTGAAAGAGCTTGCTGAAAGGGGTGACTACCCCTCCCCGTTGTGGTAATATCGCCCGGGAGACGTTCACGTAAATATGTTACCCTATGTGGATAGATATCATTATTGTTTTCCTGCTGATCCTGCTAAACGGGTTCTTTGCCCTGTCGGAGATTGCGATCGTCTCGGCAAAGAAAAACAAACTGGAGCGGGAGCGAAAACAGGGAAAGAAGGGGGCCCGGCGTGCACTCAGATTGCAGGCCGACCCCGACAACTTCCTGTCGTCCGTACAGGTGGGAATCACGCTGATTGGTATCATCAACGGAGCATTCGGTGGACAGGCCTTTGCCGCCTATCTGGTTCCTTTCTTCAACCAGTTTACGGCTACGGCACCTTTTGCGGAAGCTATCTCCATGGTGATCGTAGTCTTCCTGATTACCTATGTCTCCATTGTAATCGGTGAACTGGTACCCAAGACTATTGCACTCAACAACGGGGAAAAAATGGCCATCGCCGTCGCACCGGCCATACATGTGGTGAGCATCATCTTTTACCCCTTTGTGAAGCTTCTTGCTGTTTCCACCAGCTTTATCACCCGGTTGATCGGCCTGAAACCAAGGAATGAGGTGATCTCGGAAATGGAGCTGCGTGCCATGTTGAAAACAGCTTCACACGAAGGAATCATCGATGTGGAAGAAAACATCATCCACGAACAGGTATTCTACTTCTCCGATAAAAGAGCCATTCACCTGATGACCCACCGCACCGACGTGGAGTGGGTGGACATCAGCAAAAGCAGGGAGGAGATCATCCATGACTTGCTCCGGACAAAACACAGCAAGATTCTTGCCTGCCGGAAGAAAATAGATGAATTTACCGGCATCATCTCCATGCGGGATTTTCTGTTGCGTTTAAATACCGGTGAACCCTTTGAGATTGAAGACCTCATCATGGAGCCGATCATCGTGCCCAACACACTACGTGCACAAAAGGTGCTGGAAAACTTCAAAAACAACCACAAGTTTGTGGCTGTGGTTGTGGATGAGTATGGCAGCATCGATGGCATCATCACCATGCACGACATTTTCGAGAATCTGGTTGGCACAATACCCGAAGAGACAGGTGACGCCTCGGCCGAACCGCTTCTGTATATGCGCGACGATCATTCGGCGCTGGTGAGCGGAGAAGCACCCATTGAGATATTGACTCAGCTGGATGAAGATTTCATCGTTGACTTCGACAAGATCGATTATTCCACCGTAGCGGGTTTCGTTTTTGCTTGCATCAATAAGATTCCTTATGTAGGAGATCAGTTTGATTACGACAAGCTTCATTTTGAAATTGTGGATATCGATGGAAATAAAATTGATAAATTATTAGTAACAAAGAAAATAAAAGATGTTGATGAAATAACAGGTAAGTTTGAATAAATGAATAACCACGGAATTTATGTTTTATAACACAACTTTTTTTTGGGTTATTTGTAAAATCTGTGTTAATTTTACACGAATTTTATTCAAAGATCAATCTTCATCAATATCTTATTTTTTAAAACCAAGAAAATTACATGAACAAATTGTATAGCAAGTCCGGTTTGCTGGTTGAAGCTTTTGAAAAAATCGTCGATGGCAAGCAAACCGGATTATACACACTAACAAACAAATCGGGTTGCGAAGTGACCATCACCAATTACGGAGCGAAGATTGTTTCGCTCATGGTACCCGACAAAAAAGGTGTTTTCACCGACGTGGTGCTGGGTCATCCTTCAATCGATGAATACCTTACATCCCAAGAACCCTATTTCGGGGCAGTATGCGGCCGCACAGCAAACAGAATTGCAGGAGGCCGTTTTTCATTGGAAGGAAAAGAATATCCATTGGCCGTGAACAACGGTCCCAACTCACTTCATGGAGGCATAAAAGGGTACAATGCCGTGGTATGGGACGTAAAACAGATCACCCCCAACAGTATTGAACTCTTTTATCTGTCGCCCGACGGCGAGGAAGGTTTTCCCGGCAACCTATCGGTGACGATTATTTATTCGCTTACCGAGGATAATTCCCTTGAGATCTGCTACAGGGCTACCACTGATAAGACAACCATCCTGAACCTGACCAATCATTCCTATTTCAACCTGTCGGGACAGGGTGATGCATCTATCGGTGACCACCTGCTGGTTCTCAATGCGGACTACTATCTCCCTACCGATGATACGGCTATACCGTACGGCGAGGCTGCACCGGTGAAAGGGACACCGATGGATTTTGCCGAGCCGCATGCCATAGGAGAACGGATCGATGATGATTCTGAACAATTGGTATTCGGAAACGGATATGATCATACCTTCATTTTAAACAAGAATAGGGAGGATGAATATGCCTACGCCGGTATCTGTGAATCTCCCAAAACAGGAATCAAAATGGAAATATATACAACGGAACCGGGTGTGCAGGTTTATACCGGCAATTGGATGACCGGTAATTTTGCCGCAAAACAGGGCAGGCATTATCCCCGGCGATCGGCCGTCTGCTTCGAAACACAGCACTACCCAGATAGTATCCATCAACCTGATTACCCTTCGGTGATCCTACGCCCGGATGAAGTTTTCAACTCAAGAACAATCTACAAATTCTCAGTATAGCACGGAAATGTTTTTATATATCATATTAAATTAACATACTAATAAATTTAAAAAGAATGAATACGATTACTGATCAGAAAAAGAATCGATTAGTGCCGATCATTATGATGATTGCACTTTTTGGTATGATCTCATTTGTGACCAACCTGGCAGCACCAATGGGACAAGTATTAAAAGAACAATTCGGAGCTTCCAATTTTCAGGGATTGCTGGGTAATGCGGCGAACTTCATCGCTTACGCTGTCATGGGAATACCCGGTGGTATCTTATTGCAGCGTGTGGGGTATAAAAAGACGGCGCTGATTGCTATTGCCGTCGGGTTCGTAGGTGTCTTCATTCAATATCTGTCAGGACATGCCGATCAGAGCATGGCATTTGGCGTTTATCTGCTCGGTGCTTTCGTTGCCGGTTTCTCCATGTGTCTGTTGAATATCGTGGTAAATCCCATGCTGAACACATTAGGCGGGGGTGGTAACAAGGGAAATCAGCTTATTCAGGTGGGTGGCTCCTTTAACTCGGTGATGGCCACCTTCACACCTGCCTTCGTGGGTATTCTGATTGGTGAAGCCACCAAGGCCAATATCAAGGATGTCTTCCCCGTGATGTACATCGCCATGGGCGTATTTGCAGTGGTATTCTTCGTGTTGCTTGCCGTGAACATTCCGGAACCCTATATCACAAAAAACAAAGAGTCATTGAAACAACTCATGACGGGTGCACTTAAGTTCAGACATTTTGTGCTGGGTGCCATCGCTATCTTCGTCTATGTAGGCGTGGAAGTGGGTACTCCTGGTGTGATGATTTACTGGCTCTCCGATCATCCTGAAGTAGGTAAGACAATAGCTGGCGTTGTGGCCGGTACATACTGGCTCCTTATGCTGGCAGGGCGACTCATTGGCGCCTCCATCGGCAGCAAGGTTTCCAGTAAAGCGATGCTTACTGTTACCTCTTTTGTGGGAATGGTACTGATCTTACTGGCTATCTTTTCTCCCACATCGACCATGGTCTCGCTGCCTGTACTGGAGCGTAGTGCCGGCGCACTCTCCTTCGGGTTGGCCGAGGTACCCATCAACGCGATGTATATCGTACTGGTTGGTCTCTGCACCTCGATCATGTGGGGCGGTATCTTCAACCTGGCTGTAGAAGGGCTGGGTAAATACACGGCAGCCGCTTCCGGTATATTTATGGTACTTGTCTCCGGTGGTGGAATCCTTCCTGCCATCCAGGGTGGAGTGGCTGATGCTGCCGGCTATTTGTCCAGTTACTGGGTTGTTTTTATCTGTCTGGGTTACCTCTTCTTTTATGCTGTGATCGGTTCCAGGAATGTGAACCGTAACATCTCCGTAGAAGATGTCGATGATGTGCCCCTGGAAACAGCGCCTCAGAGCATGCCCGTCGAAGATTAATCTATAAATACATGTGCTATGACCAAAAACGAAATAATATCGATCTTTCAAAAGAAATTTGGGAGTGACACCCCTGCGGTGTACAGCTCCCCTGGCAGGGTCAACCTGATCGGGGAGCACACCGATTATAATGGCAGCTTTGTATTTCCCGGTGCCATCGACAAAGGAATGACCGCGGCCATCCGTTTCAACGGAACTGACAAGGTGAGAGCCTACGCAATCGATCTGGATGAAAGCTCCGAGTTCGGACTCAATGAAGCCGATCTTCCGAAGGAAGGATGGGCCAAATATATATTCGGTGTCTGCCGCGAGATCATCAAAAGAGGCGGTAGCGTGAAAGGATTCGATACCGTCTTTACGGGTGATGTGCCCCTGGGAGCGGGAATGTCTTCCTCTGCGGCGCTCGAAAGCACGTTTGCCTTTGCGCTGAACGACCTGCTGAATCTGGGCATCGACAAGTTTGAACTGGCCCGCATCGGACAAAGCACGGAACATAACTACGTGGGTGTAAAGTGCGGCATCATGGATCAGTTTGCATCCATCTTCGGAAAGAAGGGCCACCTGATCCGTCTCGACACCAAATCGATGGAATATGCCTATTTCCCTTTCGATCCCAAAGGTTACAAGCTGGTGCTGCTCGACACGGTGGTGAAGCATGAACTGGCCTCCTCTGCCTACAACAAACGTCGTGAATCGTGTGAACATGCTGCGCGCACCATTGCTAAACGTCATCCCGAAGTGGAATTTCTGCGGGATGCCTCGCTGGAGATGCTCGACGAGGTGAAGGGTGAGATATCCCAAGAGGATTATATGCGTGCGAAGTATGTGATCGAGGAAACCCAACGGGTAAGAGACGTGAGCGATGCCCTGGAGCGTGGAGATTACGAAACAGTGGGTGAGAAGATGTATGAAACACACCACGGTATGAGCAAACTTTACGAGGTGAGCTGCGAAGAGCTGGATTTCCTCAACGATGTGGCCCGTGCACATGGTGTGACCGGCTCACGCGTGATGGGTGGAGGCTTTGGCGGATGTACCATCAACCTGGTGAAGGATGATCTTTACGACTCGTTTATCCGGGATGCCAAGGCACAGTTCAGCGCCAAATACGGCCATGAGCCGAAGGTGTATGACGTGGTCATCAGCGACGGAGCACGCAGGCTCTGATTGCGGTCACCGCACAGCAAGTTGGAAGCAGGATAACTTATGATGCCTGCTTCCGACTTTAAATCTTTTTTTATACCTTCTATTGCTATGTCTGACATTTTTTACCAAAACAATGTTCACTTTTTGATTGCGGTAGATTGCATCATCTTTGGATTTCATAACAAAGAACTGCATCTGCTGCTTACACGCCGACCGGTAGAACCGCTGAAAAACGAATGGTCCCTCATGGGTGGATTCATGGAAGAGAATGAAAGTCTCAACCAGGCTGCAGAGAAAGTGCTTTATCGCTATACCCGGCAGAAAGGTATTTACATGGAACAGGTGGGAGCTTACGGAGAGATGAACAGGGATAGTGGTGGCAGGGTTATTTCTGTGGCATTTTATGCCTTGGTGCAGATGGAGAAGTTCAATACCTCACAGGCTCAGGATTTTGATGCCCGCTGGATCAACATCAACGAGCTGCCTGAGTTGGTCTTCGACCACAACCGGATGGTCGCCGATGCACTCATGCTGTTGCAGTATAAAGTATCGAGGGAACCGGTCATCTTTCATTTTTTCGATGGAAAGTTTACGCTTCCCGCCCTGCAGGACCTTTATGAGACGATATACCAGATGCCGCTCGACAAACGGAATTTCCGCAAGAAGCTGGCCACAATGAACATCCTGGACAGGCTAGGGGTGAAAGATAAGGAGAGTTCGAAGCGGGGAGCTTTCTACTATTCATTTAATCCGAAGAAATACGAGGAATACCTGGAGACAGGCAAACGCTTCTCTCTCTGAGATGGAAGTCGGTTGGTAATCCTACTTCCGCTCCATGATGTCGGTCGGCTGCCGCTGCTTATTTTTTGAGATAATAATTTACGGTGGTCACCACCCGCACATTTTTGATGTAGGGAGTATTTGCATCCCGGTCGGTGATGGTGAACTGTCCCTGCGACGCATTGCGGATTTTACCCAGCTTACTGCCCGAGTCCATGGCAAATTTTTCGGCCGCCTCACGGGCATTCTTTGTCGCATCTTCGATCATGGCCGGCTTGATGTTGTTTAACCCGGTGAATTCATAGAGTGTGTTATACCGATAGTCGCCACCTGTAATGGCTACTCCCTGTTTCAACAATTCTGTCTGTTCTGAAATCAGTTTGCGTATTTTGTCCACATCGGAGGAGGTAACTGTAATGACCGACGTGGCATTGTACCGATACTGAATGGCCTGATTCGTGTATCGTTCTGCCTCCATATCAATGATCTCGGGAGGGGCAACACTGATTTCTTCGCGGTTGATGCCATTCGACTGTAAAAAATCGATGATGGTTCTGTTTTTAGTCTGAATGTTGGTGTAGAGCGTTGTCAAATCATTTCCAAGATCTTTATACATCAACGGCCAAATCACCTTATCGGCTGGTACCTCCATCTCGGCAAGTCCCTTCACGGTTACCAGACGGTCACGATTGGTAAAGTTGTTGAAGGCAGTGCTCAGTATGATACCTGTCACCACCAAACCTGCGGCAAGGATGGCCGCTTCCATAATCCGGTTTTTTATATTCATATCATCCTTCTTTTGTTGTTTATTCCGTCAAAGTTAAGAACTTTTGAGCTATCTGCATTATTTGCGGTCATTCGTTTCTCATTTCAGACAATAGATCGTCTATCCTGATCGTGGCAAATGTGGTAACCACATCACCAACGGCGTAAGGTAGCACCAGTGTACGGTTTACTACCAGGGCTCCGCAGGTGTAAATCACATTGGGTACATAACCTGAGCTCTCTTCTTTTGAAGGGGTGAGCAAAGGCTCTTTCAATCGCCCGATCACCTCCAGGGGATTTTCTTTATCAAGCAGTATGGCACCGAGAGAGTAGGTGCGTACCGGTCCCACACCGTGCGTAATTACCAGCCATCCCTCATCAATTTCAATTGGAGAACCGCAATTCCCTATCTGAATCAGTTCCCAATCGTAGGTTGGTTTCAACAGTGGTTGGTATTCATACCAGAAATAGAGATTGTCTGATTTCATGATGTAAAGCGACTCATTATCCTGACGTCCCAACATCATGTAACTTCCATTGATTTTACGCGGAAAAAGTGCCATACCCTTATTGCTTGCACCGGGACCATTCAGAGTAGCTATCTTGAAGGATTTAAAATCTGATGTCTCAAGGAACTCAGGCATGATGGTCTTTCCGTTGTAGGCAGTGAATGTTGCATAGTAAACCACACGCTGATCGTCATGTACGAACTGCACAAAACGAGCGTCTTCCAATCCGTTGCTTTGTGAGGGGGAAGCAGGGTAAATAGCCCGCTCGGTAAGATCGTCGGTCGTGAAGTCAAGCGAAAAGTTGGAGAGTGCCAGTGAACGAATGTTGTTCATGGATACTTCCAGCTCTTCGGTGCTCACGGTAGTATTTTCCTTGAAAGTACGATTGATCGCTTTGGTTAGTTCCACATAGGAGAACTCATCGGGCATGTTATTAAACAATTCCCTGTTGAGATTGGTGAGGATGCCCAACTCGTGAGCCTTCTTTACCATAAGTTCTTTTTCGTAATGATGCTCAAACCGCTCCGGTTCATATACCACAGGAGAGTTTTCGGCTACCGATATATTAAGGTCGGCATCGATCTCACCCTCCATGAAAGTGATGGAGGATATATGTCCCTCACCAACAGCCCGCAAGCTGATGATAAAACGGAGTACACCTTCCTTATCCTGCACGGGATGGGGTATGATGGAGGGATTGAATAGGGCTGTGGATTCAAGTGCATACTGCTGCGTAAAGAAAGCGCCGATGAATCTTTTGTCATCATTGGTGAGTTCTATGTTGGAAGGAATACGATGCTCAACATGACCGAAGTGTCGGAGAAAGATACGCTGAATGACCTCCGGCGATACTTCAATCCGCTCGCATGCACTCTGAAGGATTTGTTTTCTCTTCTTTTTGGGGATCGCAAAAGCCCGGAACAGAATATGTTCTACCTGATATTTGCTTGCCGGTATAAAGGGACGTACCAGCGTGCGCCTCGAGGAGGGCACGATCTGGATGGAATGTCTTTGCATTTCTATCATGACAGTATATTATTTTTATTTCGTATATAGAATGAAATATTTAACAGAGAGAGAAGCCATGAGAGGGTCGACTCGGCACCCTGGTTCAGGTTCACCCCATCTTTGTGAAGCCCATCGCGGCAACCTCCCGTTGAGAAGTCGTACAGGGGTCGTGCAGAGTCGTTATCGCCAGTGAACCAATAGAAAGCTTTCAATGCATAATTGCCATAGGTACCATCCTTTGTGAATCCTTCGGCTTCCAGGCAAGCATCAATCATGCCATTGGCTTCCAGTGGCTGTTGATCGAATTGTGTCTTTTCCTGTGGGGTGAACCACCCCATATTACCGACGGGCGAGAAGATACCATGATGGAACTGATGGGCAATAAGCCAGTTCAAAATCTTCAATCCCCGCTGAACCCATGCGTCGTTGTTTAAAAACATGCCTGCCTGGATCATTGCCTGGGGAATGCGGCTGTTGGCATAGCTTACCTTTTCATCAAACCATTGCCAATCACTGTCTATATTTTGTTCAAAGAGATCGTATAGTTTTCCGGCACAATACTTCACCTTTTCAATCACCTCATGTGATTCGTATGTTTTGGCATAATAGACCAATCCCATGACAGCATATGCCAGTGCACGGGGATGGGTCAGATCATCCAGCGAGGGAAGCATCTTTTCAAACAGGTGATTGGCATGATGTTGAAAATTGGCTACATGGGTGTTGGAGACGGTATATCCCAAAGCCCAGGCTGCTCTGCCCGTTGTATCCTCCGACCCCTCCTCATCAAGCCATTCCCGCTGATAGTTCATGAAGTTTCTGAATTTTCCGTTTGCGGGATTGTATGCATGATCAATAAAGGATAGGTAGATCCCCGTAAGCCGGTTCACTTCGTCCATATCCTGTACCTCATTTTCCAGTATCACGGAAAGCAGCAGCGCGCGGGTGTTGTCGTCGGTACAGTAACCATGGTTGCGGTCGGGTACATTGTATTTGGCATGCTGCAGCATGCCGGTATAGTCGGTCATCCCCCTGAGGTGATCCAGCTTGAGCGGAGGAAGGATGAAATTGGGTTCAATCACCTCTGCCGTCGTCTTGAAGCTCTCTGACCTGTCTTCCGCAATAAGGAAATCGGCCAGCTCATAATACTGCCTGCTGATGAGCGGCCAGTAACATGTTCTGGCCAGGTCGAAAGCATTTTGGGAGATGGCGCTACATTTTTCCTCATCGTCAAGCAGTTCATTGATCAAATCCCCCAGTTGTGATGAGTTCATGAAGTCGAATAACAGACCACGGTTGTCGGCAAGCATTTCCCGGGCGTACCAGAAAGGGGTGGAGATAATTGGTTTTGCTGCACCCATGGTATAAATCAGTGTGCCGGAAGAAATCTGTTTTTCTCCCAGATAAGGGATCACATAGATATCGCACAATGCCAGGAAGCTGAAAAGCTCCTCATTGGAAACAAAACGATTGATGAATATGACATTTTTTTCCAGCTTCAGCTTATTGATCAGCCTGATAAGGCTGAGCCGATAATCTTCACCTTCCTGTTTCATTACGTGAGGATGGGTAGCCCCCAACACGACATATACCGTGTCGGGGTGTTTTTTTACTACTTCGGGTAACGCATTGATAACTACTTCGATTGATTTGTTCCGGGAGAGGAGGCCGAAAGTGAGTAGGATCTTCTTGTTTTCCACGCCCAGTTTTTTTCTGAGTCCTGAGACATTGATGGGTGCAATCTGATGTACGCCATGATGAATGTGAACACATTGTTCATCCGGTAAGCCATACACGTCACAGAGCAACTCAATACCCTTTTGGGAAATGGAGACAAGTTTGCGGGAGAAGCGTGCAATTTCAGTCACTACTCTGCGTTGGTTTTTGGTAGGATTATCGATTACTGTATGAAATGTGGTGAGAACGGGCATGCGCAAACGCATTAACAGCTGGATGATGTACATACCGTCGTCTCCTCCGAAAATGCCAAACTCATGCTGCAGAATCACTGCATCAAAATCATTGGTATTCAGGAACTGAGCTGCGTGGATGTAGGAGGGTATCACATTTTGTTCAATCTCAAAAACAACCTCTTCGGGATAATCGTACCGGATCAGTCCGTCATTCATCGCCACCACAGCAGTTGATACACCAATATCTTTAAATCCGTCATTCAGATCCTTTGTAAATGTGGCAATACCACACTGACGGGGAGGATAGTTTCCGATAATAGCAATTTTATTCATACATTGATAGAATTTTATGTTTCACTGCGCATAAATGTTTATCATAATACTTCTTAAACAGATTAAACCAATTTAGTTTCGTTAAAAATGTAAAAATGACAGATAAAAATCCTTTTAACATCCAGATTATTGATTTTTGTGTGATGTGTATCGCAGTTTCATTTTTTTTCCTATCTTTGTGCCCTAATATCATACGATATCAACTCATCAAACCAATAGTGGCACTATGCACAGATACAAACCGGTGCGGTTGATCCTTGAAAACGGGACGGTTTTTCACGGACAATCGTTTGGAGCCGAAAAGGCAACATCGGGAGAGGTCGTTTTCAGTACAGCAATGGTCGGTTATCCCGAAAGTCTGACAGACCCCTCCTACGAAGGACAGATTTTAACACTCACATATCCCATCATCGGAAATTACGGAGTTCCCGCACAAAGCGAAACAGACGGAATTTCCGATTTTTTTGAGTCCGCACGGATCCATGCCGCCGGCCTCATCGTACAGGATTATTGCGACGATTACTCACACTGGAATGCGCAGGAGAGTCTGAGCGACTGGCTGCGACAGAACGGAGTCCCCGGCATCTCCGGCATTGATACCCGACAGCTCACAAAGGTATTGCGGGAAAAAGGATCCATGCTGGGAAAGATTGTCTTTGAGGAAGAGGATGAAATTGATTTTTACGATCCGGAAAGCGAAAACCTGGTTGCAAGGGTAAGTTGCAAAGAGCCGGTAGAGTATGGATATGGGGATAAGAAAGTAGTACTGATCGATTGTGGTGCGAAGTTGAATATCGTACGCGAGCTGATCAAACGAAATATACATCTGGTCAGGGTGCCCTGGGATTATGATTTTTCAGGGATCGATTACGACGGGCTCTTTATCTCCAATGGACCGGGAAATCCCGGCTACTGTGAAGTCACCGTGGAGCATATCCGGGAGGCGATGCAGCGGAATAAACCGATCTTTGGCATCTGTATGGGAAACCAGTTGCTGGCCAAGGCAGCAGGGGCAAACACCTACAAGCTGAAATACGGACACCGCAGCCACAATCAGCCCGTGCGAAGAGTAGGAGGCAGCTCATGCTTTATTACTTCGCAAAATCACGGTTATGCGGTGGATGAATCACTCCTGGGTGACGAATGGGAACCCTGGTTTATCAATATGAACGACGGCACCAATGAAGGAATCCGGCACAAAACAAAACCGTTTTTTTCGGTACAGTTTCACCCGGAGGCAACGGGTGGACCGACCGATACACGGTTTTTCTTTGATGAATTTGTGAAGTCAGTAATCAGTAATCAATCGTAGTAGAATAATATGACAGATCAAATAACAGGAATAAAAAACAGAGAGCCAAATAGCATGCCGAACGTCAGGAAGGTACTTCTTTTGGGATCAGGTGCTCTCAAGATCGGCGAGGCTGGAGAGTTCGATTATTCCGGTTCTCAGGCATTGAAAGCACTGCGCGAGGAGGGAGCAGAGACGATCCTGATCAACCCGAATATCGCCACGGTGCAAACCTCCGAAGGGGTAGCCGATAAAATATACTTTCTGCCGGTCACTCCCTATTTCGTGGAGAAGGTGATTGCCCGTGAACGGCCCGACGGCATCATGCTCGCCTTTGGCGGACAGACGGCATTAAACTGTGGGGTTGCTCTTTATCAGTCGGGTGTGTTTGAAAAATATAACCTGCAGGTGTTGGGAACACCCGTGCAGGCGATCATGGATACCGAAGACCGGGAGCTGTTTGTGAAGAAACTCGATCAGATCGACGTAAAGACCATCCAAAGCTTTGCCGTCTCTACCCTTGACGATGCGTTACAGGCTGCCGGCAGGTTGGGTTACCCCATCATCGTGCGGGCTGCCTATGCACTGGGCGGACTCGGGTCGGGTTTCTGTAACGATGAATCGGAGCTGCAAACGCTCGCAGGTAAGGCTTTTAACTACTCAGACCAGCTGTTGATTGAAAAGTCGTTGAAAGGTTGGAAGGAGATTGAATATGAGGTGGTGCGTGACCGGTACGACAACTGTATCACGGTCTGTAACATGGAAAACTTCGATCCGCTGGGTATCCATACCGGAGAGAGCATTGTGGTGGCTCCCTCGCAGACGCTCACCAACTCGGAATATCACAAGCTGCGAGAGCTGGCCATTCAGATTGTCCGTCACATCGGTATCGTGGGTGAGTGTAACGTACAGTATGCTTTTGACCCGGAGTCGGAAGATTACCGCGTGATAGAGGTGAATGCCCGCCTGAGCCGTTCTTCGGCACTGGCTTCCAAGGCAACCGGATATCCATTGGCCTTTGTCGCGGCCAAACTCGGATTGGGATACGGACTCTTCGACCTGAAAAATTCGGTTACAAAATCGACCAGCGCCTTCTTTGAGCCGGCGCTCGACTATATCGTGGTGAAGATACCCCGATGGGATCTGGGTAAGTTCAGCGGCGTCTCCAAAGAGATCGGTTCCAGCATGAAGTCGGTCGGTGAGATCATGGCCATCGGCCGCACCTTTGAAGAGGCCATCCAAAAAGGGCTTCGCATGATCGGACTGGGCATGCATGGCTTCGTGGAGAACAAGGAACTTATCATCGATGACATCGACAAAGCACTCAGGGAGCCGACAGATCAGCGCATTTTCGTAATCAGCAAGGCTTTCCGCAAAGGATATACGGTGGATCAGATTCATGAACTGACAAAGATAGACCGCTGGTTTCTTCATAAACTCTACCGGATTGTGCTGACCGCCGAAACACTGGAAGGATACACACCTTCTTCGTTAGATTTTGAAAAAAACGGGAATAGCGGTTTTGACGAAATACTGAAGAGAGCCAAGCAACAGGGTTTCTCTGATTTTCAGATTGCCAGGGCCCTCTGGAAAGATCAGGTAGACGATGCGGCACCGGCAATCATTCGCACTTACAGAAAGAAAAGGGGGATACGGCCGGTGGTAAAACAGATCGACACGCTGGCAGCAGAATATCCCGCACAGACAAACTATCTTTATCTCACCTATAACGGGTCGGAGAACGACGTGCAGTACCTGGGCGACCACCGCTCGGTGATCGTACTGGGGTCGGGAGCTTACCGCATCGGCTCGTCGGTGGAGTTCGACTGGTGTTCGGTAAATGCACTGAACACGGTTCGCAAAGAAGGATATCGTTCGGTAATGATCAACTACAACCCGGAGACGGTGTCGACTGATTATGATATGTGCGACCGGCTCTACTTCGATGAGCTGACGTACGAGCGGGTGATGGACATCATTGAACTGGAGAACCCGCATGGCGTAATTGTCTCCGTGGGGGGGCAGATACCCAACAACCTGGCTGTGAGGTTGGATGAGTCTGGAGTAAATATACTGGGGACATCTGCCAAAAGCATTGATAATGCCGAGGACCGGCATAAGTTTTCCTCCATGCTTGACAGGCTGGGAATAGACCAGCCGAGATGGAGGGAGCTGACCACACTCGGTGAAATTCATCATTTCGCCAATGAGGTGGGTTTTCCGCTACTGGTAAGACCTTCCTACGTGCTCTCCGGAGCAGCAATGAACGTCTGTTCAAACAATAGTGAACTGGAACGTTTCCTGACTCTTGCCACCGAGGTTTCAAGCAGGTATCCGGTGGTCGTCTCCGAATTTATTGAAGAATCAAAGGAAATTGAGATGGATGCCGTCGCACAGAACGGAGAGCTGGTGGCATATGCCATATCGGAGCATGTGGAATTCGCGGGAGTACACTCCGGCGATGCCACCATTCTGTTTCCTGCTCAGAAAATTTATGTGCAGACCGCCCGCAGAATTAAGCAGATCACACGGCAGATCGCCAAAGCATTGAATATTACAGGTCCGTTCAACATTCAGTTCCTGGCAAAAGACAATGACATCAAGGTGATAGAATGTAACCTGAGAGCATCGAGATCATTTCCATTCGTGTCTAAAATACTGAAAATAAATTTTATAGAGCTCGCAGCAAAAGTGATGCTTGAAGTTCCGGTTGAAAAACCTGAAAAATCGGCGTTCGAGCTCGACTATGTGGGAATAAAAGCATCGCAGTTTTCCTTCACCAGGCTGCAGAAGGCCGATCCGGTGCTGGGCGTGGATATGGCTTCTACCGGTGAGGTGGGTGCCATTGGGAACCATTTCGACGATGCTTTACTCACGTCGATGCTGGCAGTGGGCTATCGCGTCCCCGAAAAAAACATCATGATATCCTCCGGCGGAACGAAATCGAAGGTAGACCTGCTCGATCCGTGCCGGCTTTTGCAGAAAAACGGATATGCATTGTATGCCACTGGCGGGACACAAAAGTTTCTGGAAGAAAACGGCGTGAACAGTACCTTTGTGGCATGGCCCGATGATGAGCATGCCACGCTGAAGGTAAACGACATGATTGCAGAAAGAAAATTCGACCTGATTATCAACATCCCGAAGAATCTGACAGAGCGGGAGCTGACCAACGGTTACCGGATTCGTCGTGGTGCCATCGATTACAACATCCCGCTCATCACCAATGCCCGGTTGGCAAGCGCTTTCATCAAAGCCTTCTGCAGGATCACACGCGATGACATAGAGATTAAACATTGGGAAGAATATAATTAATGAGGAGTCAGGAATCAGCTGTGAGCTTCGGTAGTAAAAAGTTGTCACCGGCAGCCATTAGCAAGTAATTGGCATATTAGCATATTATCACATCAACAAATCAATAATGGATCAGTCAATCAAGAAAGTTATTTTACTGGGTTCCGGCGCCCTGAAGATCGGACAGGCGGGAGAATTTGATTATTCCGGTTCACAAGCGCTGAAAGCAATGCGGGAAGAGGGAATAGAAACCGTACTCATCAACCCGAATATTGCTACGATACAAACATCGGAGGGGGTGGCCGACAAGGTTTATTTCCTACCGATCACGCCGTACTTCGTGGAAAAGGTGATTCAAAAAGAAAAACCGGATGGTATCCTGCTCGCCTTTGGCGGTCAGACAGCGCTGAACTGCGGAACAGAACTGTACCAAAGCGGCACGCTGGAGAAGTATGGCGTAAAGGTACTGGGGACTTCTGTGGAAGCCATCATGATCACGGAGGACCGTGACCTGTTCGTGAAGAAACTGAATGAGATTGATGCAAAGACGCCGCAATCTCATGCGGTAGAATCGCTGGAAGACGCATTGGTTGCGGCTCGCGAGATAGGTTTTCCCATCATGGTACGCTCTGCCTACGCACTGGGGGGACAAGGTTCGGGCATCTGTGAAAATGAGACTGAATTCATTGAACTCTGCAAAAGTGCCCTCTCCTTTTCAAGCCAGATCCTGGTGGAGGAGAGCCTCAAGGGATGGAAGGAGATTGAGTTTGAGGTGATCCGCGACAAAAACGACCACTGCTTCACGGTGGTGCCGATGGAGAACTTCGATCCGCTGGGCATTCATACAGGCGAGAGCATCGTGGTGGCACCCATCATCACGCTCACAAAAGAGCAGATATCCCTGCTGGAGGATATCGCCGGAAAGGTTGTTCGCCACATAGGCATCGTGGGTGAGTGTAACATACAATATGCCTTCAATGCAGCAACCAACGACTACCGGATCATCGAGATCAATGCCCGTCTGAGTCGTTCCTCGGCACTGGCCTCCAAGGCATCGGGCTATCCGCTCGCCTTCGTGGCTACCAAGCTGGCGTTGGGTTATACCCTCGACCAGATCGGTGAACTGGGAACGCCCAACTCGGCCTATATAGCACCTGTGGTGGACTACATGATTGTAAAGATACCGCGTTGGGATCTGAATAAATTCTATGGCGTGAGCCACGAAATCGGCTCCTCCATGAAGTCGGTGGGTGAGATCATGTCAATTGGTCAGTCGTTCGAAGAGATCATTCAGAAAGGTTTGCGCATGATCGGACAGGGAATGCACGGCTTTGTGGGCAACAGGGAGATCATCTTCGAGCATGTGGAAGAGTCGCTAGCAAAACCGACCGACCTCCGCATCTTCGCCATTGCCGATGCGTTCGAAAAAGGATACAGCGTGGCTCAGATAGGGGAACTCACAAAAATTGATCCCTGGTTTCTGGGAAAGCTGGAAAATATATACAATTATTCAAAGGTACTCGCTGATTACAATAAAATAGAAGAGTTACCCGGGGAAGTGCTCAAAGAGGCCAAAAGGCTGGGTTTCTCCGATTTCCAGATCGCACGTTTTGTGGAAGAACCGGTCGGCACGGTGGAAAATGAGCTGATCAGGGTAAGAAACCACCGGAAAAAGATGGGGATTAGGCCGATAGTACGCCGGATCAACACCGTGGCTTCGGAGCATCCCGAAAAAACAAACTACCTCTATTTCACCTACGGATCGGAGAAAGCCTATACGCCACATAAGGAGGACAAAGAGCCGGTTGTTGTGCTGGGATCGGGTGCCTACCGCATCGGCTCGTCGGTTGAGTTCGACTGGTGTTCGGTAAATGCGGTGCAGACCGCACGCGACCTGGGATACGCCTCGGTGATGATCAACTACAATCCCGAAACGGTGTCGACCGACTATGATATGTGCGACCGCCTTTATTTTGACGAACTCACTTTTGAACGGGTGATGGATGTCATCGACATCGAAGAGCCCAAGGGTGTCATCGTCTCCGTTGGGGGGCAGATACCCAATAATCTGGCAATGAAGCTTCACCGCCAGCAGGTGCCCATACTGGGAACTTCGCCTCTCTCCATCGACCGCGCCGAAAACAGGCACAAGTTCTCGGCCATGCTCGATGAGCTGGGTATCGACCAGCCACGCTGGACAGAGGCCGGCAGCATTGCGGAGATCGATGCGTTTATCAATGAAGTGGGCTTCCCCTTGCTGATCCGTCCCTCCTATGTACTCTCCGGCGCTGCCATGAATGTGTGTTACGACCGGGAGCAGATGCAAGTCTTTCTGAAGATGGCGGTCAACGTGTCGAAGGAATATCCCGTGGTGGTCTCCAGCTTCATGCAGAATGCCAAGGAAATCGAGTTTGATGCAGTGGCCAGGAATGGGGAAGTGGTGGAATATGCCATCTCCGAACATGTGGAGTTTGCCGGGGTGCACTCAGGCGATGCCACACTGGTATTCCCTGCGCAAAAGATCTATTTCGAGACCATGCGCCGTGTGAAGAAGATCTCGAAGCAGATTGCCCGCGAGCTGAAAATAAGCGGCCCCTTCAACATTCAGTACCTGGCCAAGAACAACGACATCAAGGTGATTGAATGCAACCTGCGGGCATCCCGCTCTTTCCCGTTTGTATCGAAGGTGCTGAAACACAACTTTATTGAGACCGCCACCCGCGTCATGCTGGATGCACCTTACACAAAGCCGGACAGCTCGGTATTCGACCTGGATTACATCGGAGTAAAAGCATCGCAGTTTTCTTTCTCCCGCCTGCAGAATACCGATCCGGTGCTGGGCGTGGATATGTCATCCACTGGTGAGGTGGGCTGCATTGGTGAAGACTTTTCGGATGCCATCCTCAAGTCGATGCTCTCCGTGGGATATAAAATACCGAAAAAGGGTATTCTGATCTCTTCGGGAGAGATGAAGTCGAAGGTCGATCTGCTGGAAGCCTGCAAGCTGCTGGGCGAGAAAGGGTATGATCTGTATGCCAGTCATGGTACCTGCAGGTTTTTGGAAGACAATGGAATCAAAGCCACCGATGTGAACTGGCCCGATGAGGATGGGAAAAACAACATCGGGCAGATGATTGCCGACAAGCAGTTCGACCTGATCATCAACATTCCCAAGGATGTGACACGCAGGGAATTGACCAACGGCTACATCATCCGGCGTGGGGCAGTTGATTATAACATCCCGCTCATCACCAACGCCCGTCTGGCAAGTGCCTTTATTACTGCCTTCTGCAAACTGGGACTGGAGGATATCGAAATAAAGAGCTGGAATGAGTATTGATGAATGTACCGATAGCCAATGAACTAATGTGGCAATGAATTATCCCTGGTATTTGAACCGTTTGATGCTTCGTTTGGGCGTTTTCTCAAACTCTTCGGTGTGGATGCGAAAAGAAGCTATTTTGCTGTATGCAGGTAGTTTGGTGTTTATCTCACCAATGACTTTCCCGAAGAAATCCGTCAGATGATCATCGGCAATGCTCTCTGCCTGCAATGCTTCGTAATCGGGGTAAATCAATGCCACAATTTTTTGGTTCTCTTCAATAGCCAGTGACTCACTGACAAACGGGGAGCCGTTGATCCTTGCTTCTATGTCTTCGGGGTAAATATTCTGCCCCGAGGCCCCCAGGATCATATTTTTATTCCTTCCCCTGATAAATACGAAGTTATCCCGGTCGAGGGTGCCCAAATCGCCGGTCTTCAACCAGCCATCCTGGGTGAAGGTCTGCTTTGTGGCCTCCCCGTTCTTGTAATAACCCAGCATCAGGTTACGCCCTTTGGTCAGTATCTCTCCGACAATGTTTTCTGGGTCTGCAGAATCAATCTTTACCTGCATCCGCTCTACCACTTTCCCGCTGGATCTCATTTTATAATCTGTCCAGAAGGAATAGGAGATGAGAGGACCACACTCGGTCATGCCGTAACCCACGGTATAAGGGAATCTGATTTTTCGAAGAAACTTTTCCACGTCGCCATTTAACGCTGCGCCGCCGATCACCACTTCCACCAGACTTCCACCAAAGAAGTCGATCATCGATTTGCGTACCTTGTTGTATACAATCCTGTTGAGCAAAGGTATTTTGGTCATTACAGCTGCAGCTCCCCGGCTTATTTTGGGAAAAACGTTCCGGGTGACAATTTTCTCGATGATGAGCGGCACGGCCAGCACCAGCTTGGGTTGGACACGGGCAAACGCTTCCAGCAATATTTTGGGTGA
This sequence comes from Bacteroidetes bacterium GWC2_46_850, assembly GCA_001768325.1. Lineage (GTDB taxonomy): Bacteria > Bacteroidota > Bacteroidia > Bacteroidales > Dysgonomonadaceae > Proteiniphilum. The sequence goes on from MENQ01000004.1 coordinate 68,310, forward strand.
AGGTGTCTTTCCCAGAAAATGAATGTGACAGCCCATCGAGATGGAATTGAGTATTTCGAAGGCAAGCCCGTAGGTATGTGCCATGGGAAGCATGCAGACAATATTGTCGCCAGCTTGTATGAATTGGAGGTTGTCGTTGGCAAATTTGGTGTTCGACCACAAGCTACGGTAGGGTAACATCACCCCTTTGGGGCTGCTGGTGGTACCCGATGTATAGTTAATCACCGCCAGCTCCTCGGGTTTGTCCGTGCGAAACGAGAGATCATTGACAAAGAATCCGTTTTCATATTTCTTCTCAAAATAGGCCGGAGCAGCGTTGACAAAGGCACCCACTGCATCGGATGCGCTTTTCATCAGCGTAAGGTCGTCGAGTGAAAACACATGCTCCAACTTGGGTAGGGTGGTGTCATCGATCTGTTTCCATATGCTTTCATCGACAAAGAACATCTTCGAATCGGAATGATCCACGATAAACTGTACACTCTCCCTGTCAAATTCATGGAGAATGCTTACCGCCACTGCTCCATAGGAAAGTGTGGCAAAGAAAACGATTGCCCAGTGGGCGGAGTTCTTTCCGCAGACCGCAATCTTATCGCCCCGTTGTATGTTGGCAGCATGGAAGTAATCGTGCAGCTGGTCTATTTCACGGGCAAAATCTTTGTAAGAAAAAGTCTTTCCCTCAAAATCGGTCATCGCAGGCGCCAGCCAGTTATTGCGGATGCTCTGTTCAATTAAGCCTAAAAAAGTGTTCTGGTTCATGATGCTATTCTTTCATCCATTATTTTCATTCATTGTAAAAGTAAGCAAATTTATGGCTTTCGGTGATCGTTTGTCTATTTTTGATAAAGTATTTGTATTTTTTAAATCATTCTTGTCTAATTCTGTCGTTAAAATTTCGTTTTAGTTTTTTTTTATCTTACTTTTACGACACTTTTATTTCAATGGAGGAGAAAATCTAATTAGTCATTTTACAAAGAAAAGATGCAATCATTTCAATATAGCAAACTGCAACTTTATGCATTGTTCATACTGCGCGTGTTCATCGGATGGTATTTTTTATACGAAGGATTGGCAAAGCTATTAACTCCCAACTGGTCAGCCTATGGTTATCTGATCGACTCGAAAGGAGTTTTTGCCCCCTTGTTTGTACAACTGGCTGGAAATGCCGCACTGCTTGACGTTGTTAACATCATCAATGCGTGGGGGCTTACACTGGTCGGCTTGTCGCTGATTTTGGGATTATTCACCAAAATAGGATACTTCAGCGCCATCTTTTTTATGCTGATGTTTTATCTTTCTCATCCCCCCCTCTTGCACGCAGAATATATCCTGCCGAGAGAAGGCTCCTACCTGTGGATCGATAAAAACCTGATCATGCTGGCGTCAACTGTTGTATTGGTGCTGTTTCCCACTTCCGGAATCATCGGACTTGACAGTTTGCTGGTTCGCAAAAGAAAATCATAATTCAGGCCGACGGTTTGAAGTGTTGCTTACACCTTTCAACCAGAAGACGAAGCATTAAGGATGTTTAATTTTTATGAGCGAAGAAAAAAACGACATACAGAAAGAAAACGCAGATAAACCGGATAAAAAGGTTTCTCAGGGCCGCCGTGATGCCCTCAAAGCGATGGTAGCGGTACCCGTACTGGGGGCAATGGCCTATGGTGTATATCAAAAGAAGAAAACGGAGTTTACCAACCGCACTGCGGCTGAAATGTTCCGTTTTAAGGGTGATGTGGCTGCTTATACGCCTACCATCTCCGATGCACCGATCCTCCGATTGGGCATTATTGGTTACGGAATAAGGGGTGCACAACTAATGCAGGCACTGGGCTTCGCAACACCCGCCTACGTGGAAAATCTGAAAGAGCAGGCACGGATTAACTCGGAAAATACCCGCTATCAGGATTTTCTTGAACAGGAAGACCTGCGGATACAGATTACGGGTGTATGCGACATTTTTGATGTATATGCTGAAAATGCGATCAGTGCCGGATCAAATACCTTTCGTGAAGGGTTGAACGGTAAGTATGGTCCTCAGCCAAAGCGTTATTTGCATTACCGTGAGTTGCTGGCCGCACCCGATGTGGATGCGGTGGTGATTGCGGCTCCCGATCATTGGCATGGTACCATGGCCATGGATGCCATCAGGGCAGGGAAGCATGTATATGTGGAGAAACCGATGACATGGACTGTTCCGGAGACCTATGCACTCCGTACGCTCGTTAAGGAAAATCCGCATCTCGTTTTTCAGTTGGGGCATCAAAACAGACAGATTGAAGCCTATGAGCGTGCTCGTCAGATTATAGAGAAGGGACTGTTGGGTAAAATAACCCTGATTGAGACCGGCACCAACCGGAACGATCCCAATGGCGCCTGGGTCTATCCGATCCACGAACAGGCCAGTCCGGAGAATATCGACTGGAAACAGTTTGAGGGAGATCCGGAGCGCATCAAAGAATATATGGATTACATGACCTCTGCGGGCGTAATGAAATACGTAGGTCCGGAGTCTCGCGATAAATTTAAACTGGAGCGTTTTTTCCGTTGGCGTTGCTGGTGGGATTATAGCACCGGTCTGAGTGGCGATCTGCTCACGCATGAATATGACGCGATGAACCAGATACTCAACCTGGGTATTCCCTCATCGGCCAGTTCCTCCGGTGGTGTTTATTTTTTTAAGGACGGACGTACGGTACCCGATGTGCTGCAAACGGTATTTGAATATAAGGACAAGGATCTGACCATGCTTTATTCTGCCACACTAGCCAACCAGTTCAGCCGGAGCAGGAAGATCATGGGGCATGATGCAACCATGGAGGTAGGCAACACGCTCACGGTGACCGTAGATCCGCGTACCGAACAATACCGCCAGAAAGTTGATCAGGGTATCATCAAACCGGGCGAACCATTTTATACCTACGTGCCGGGGAAAAGTGTAGATGCTGTTTCCACGGCTACAGAACGTTATTTCGCCGAACGTGGATTGCTTTATTCCTTTATCAGCGGCAAACGTTATAATACCACTTTTCTGCATCTGAAGGAGTGGATCGACTGCATCCGCAAAGGAAAACAGCCATCGTGCAACATTGACCGGGGCTTTGAGGAGGCCATCTCGGCACACATGGGAACACGGGCATACCTGGAAGGGAGAACCATGTACTGGGACAAAGACAAAGAAGAAATTACCAGAGAATAATCATTATTAACTGAGAGTTAACACCTAAAAAATTACTTATGTCATCAAAAATTTCAAGAAGAAGATTCTTAGAAACCGGGGCTATTGCAGCAGCCGGTCTTACAGTAGTACCTTCATCGGTACTGGGGAAGAGTATGGGCTATACGGCTCCGAGTGATAAGTTGAATATTGCCGGGGTAGGTGTGGGCGGAATGGGTTTTGCTAACCTGAAAAATCTGGAAAGCCAGAACATTGTCGGGTTGTGCGATGTGGACTGGAAATACAGCCAACGTGTTTTTGATCATTTTCCCAAAGCTAAGAAATACTACGATTACAGAAAGATGTATGAAGAGTTGGGTAAGAGCATCGATGCGGTGGTTGTAGCTACTGCCGACCATACCCACGCACTGATTGCTGCCGAGGCCATGACCATGGGCAAACATGTTTATGTTCAAAAGCCGCTTACACACAGCGTGTATGAATCGCGTTTACTCACCAATCTGGCCAAAAAACACAAGGTCGCCACCAGCATGGGCAACCAGGGTTCATCCGGTCCTGGCGTGCGTCAGGTGATCGACTGGATCAGCGACGGACAGATAGGGGAAGTAACCAAGGTGGAAACATTTACCGACCGGCCCATCTGGCCACAGGGACTGATGACGCCGCAAAAGGCCGATAAGGTACCCTCTACCCTGAATTGGGATCTTTTCATCGGGCCGGCCAAAAACCGTCCCTTCAACAATATCTATCATCCCTGGAACTGGCGTGGATGGTGGGATTTTGGTACAGGTGCCCTCGGTGATATGGCCTGCCACATCCTTCATCCCGTATTCAAGGGGTTGAACCTGGGTTATCCCACAAAGGTGCAGGGATCATCTACCATGCTGCTGAACGACTGCGCTCCCAACGCCCAGATGGTGAAGTATGTGTTCCCACAGCGTGACAACCTGCCGAGGGTAGGTATGCCCGAAGTGGAAGTGTACTGGTACGACGGCGGCCTGGTGCCCATGCGTCCTGAAGGTGTGCCGGCCGGCAAAAACCTGAATGATCAGGGTGGCGGCGTAATCTTCCATGGAACAAAAGACACCCTGATCTGCGGATGTTACGGTGTGAACCCATGGTTGGTATCGGGTCGTAAGCCCAGCTCGCCCAAGACACAGCGTGAAGTGACCCTTTCGCACGAAATGGACTGGGTGCGTGCCTGCAAGGAAACACCGTCGAACCGTGTGGAAACAGCTTCTCCTTTCTCCGAAGCAGGGCCATTCAACGAAATGGTGGTCATGGGCGTTCTCGCCGTGAGACTGCAATCATTGAATCAGGAACTTGAATGGGATGGCGTAAACATGCGCTTCACCAATATTCCTGCTGATGCTACCATCAAAACCATCATTGAAGACGGCTTCAAGATCACTGACGGCCATCCTACTTTCAACAAGACCTGGACTGAGCCGGTGAATGCCGTAGAATATGCAAATGAGCTCATCAAGCACACATACAAAAATGGTTATCAATTACCAGCCATGCCGTAATTGAAAGTCTTATAGGGAACAGCGACGGATTAGTGACATCGTTGTTCCCTATCTTGTAAAAGTCAACCGTCAGTTTAATTAAAAAGAAAATAGTTATGAAAAAAGTGTTTTATTTGTTTAGTTTACTCATTATGTCAGGAATGATTTTCTCGTCTTGCACAAACGCCAGCAAACAATCGAAGGCCACCGATGGTGTTGATTCTACCGAAGTGGTTGCAGCCGATGAGGACTGGATCACCCTTTTTGATGGGACCGATTTTACAGGCTGGCGTGGTTACAATCGTGCCGACATGCCTGCAGCATGGACCATTGAAGATGGCGCCATCAAGATCAACGGTTCGGGTATGGGTGAAGCCGGAGCAAAAGATGGTGGCGACATCATCTATGATCAGAAGTTCAAGAATTTTGAGCTTACCTTCGAATGGAAAGTATCGGAAGGTGGCAACAGCGGTGTCTTTTACCTGGCTCAGGAGGTAGAAGGAAAACCCATATATGAATCATCACCCGAATATCAGGTTCTGGACAACGAAAGACATCCCGATGCCAAATTAGGAAAGGATGGAAACCGTCAGTCGGCCTCTCTTTATGATTTGGTTCCTGCCGTTCCACAGAATTCAAAACCTGCTGGAGAGTGGAATACCGGGGGAATCATGGTATACAGGGGAACCGTTATTCACTCCCAGAATGGAGAGAATGTGGTAGAGTATCATCTGTGGACAGACGCCTGGAAAGAAATGGTTGCCGCAAGCAAATTCAAAGACTGGCCTAACTTCCTGAATGCAGGTGGCGAGAACCAGGAAGGTTTCATCGGCTTGCAGGATCATGGCGATGATGTATGGTATAGAAACATCAAAATTAAAATATTGGATTAATCATTACCCACAAAGGATATTTCTGCCCAGGGGTGGAAATATCCTTTTATAAAAACAGATACAATGAAAAAACAGTCTATGTTATTCGGTACAGCGCTTCTGTGCAGCTTGGTTATCTTCTCAGGCTGTGTTCAGGGAAAGCAAAAAGATGAAGCTGCGCCTGCAGCAAAAAAGGACATTTATTTGCAGTTATATTCGGTGCGCGATGATATCAAGGCCGACTATGCCGCTACCATTGCCAAAGTGGCTGAAATAGGTTACACCGGTGTGGAAGCTGCCGGTTACAACGATGGAAAATTCTATGGTATGGCTCCTGCCGATTTCAAAAAATCGATTGAAGATGCCGGTATGGTCGTATTGTCATCGCATGCCGGTAGACCGCTGGCTGAACCTGCTGCCGATACCAACTGGGACGAAACATGGGCATGGTGGGATACTGCCATACAGGCACACAAAGATGCCGGGATGAAGTATCTGGTGGTTGCCTGGATACCGACGCCAAAGACACTGGCCGACTTGAAGGCCTACTGTGATTACTTCAACCAGATCGGTGAGAAATGCAATGCAGCAGGCATTCGTTTCGGTTATCACAACCACAACTTCGAGTTTACCGAAGTGGAAGGTGAACTGATGTACGATTACATGCTTAAAAATACCGATCCTGCAAAGGTATTCTTCCAGATGGATGTGTACTGGGTAGGTGAGGGTGGCAAAAATCCGGTAGACTATTTTAATAATTATCCCGGTCGCTACGAAGTGCTGCATATCAAAGATGAACTTGAGCTGGGTAAAAGCGGAAAGGTTGATTTTGAAAGTATTTATAATAATGCTGATAAAGCCGGTGCCAGATACATGGTCGTGGAAGTGGAAAGATACACCGGAACGCCTTTCGAAGGTATAAAGGAAAGCTACGATTATTTGAACAATGCAGCTTTTGTGAAAGAGAGCTATTCCAAATAACGTTTCACCTGTTATCGTTACAAAGGACCCGGGACAGACTGTTCCGGGTCTTTTGTTTTATGCAGGTTGCTGCAGATGACCCTGTAGCCTTCCATCGACACATTTTTACCTTGGCTCAAATGTATGAGTTTGTGACAAAAAACAAGAAAGAAGTGGAAAGAAGTAGAAGGCTTTAACAGCCTCAAACCCGCATGGACAAAAGAAAAGCCGCTAATTAAGCGGCCTTTAAAATTTGACAAAAGTTGTCCCACAAGGATTCGAACCTTAACTGGCTGAACCAAAATCAGATGTGCTACCGTTACACCATGGGACAATCCTTACTGCTTCGTGAAAAGCAGTGCAAAAGTAGTATAATAATTTTAACGTTGCAAATTTTTCCCCTTCAATTTGGGTGTGAAAATCAGCTTTAACAGCTTTATTCTGCAATGAGCAGGAAATAGTTCTTTTTTCCCCGTTGTGCCAGGATATATTTGTTTCCGATCAGATGTGAGTGGTCGATCTGTTCATCAAATATTTCCAGTTTCTCTTTGTTGATCATCACGCCGCCAGCCTGCACCGTTTTGCGCATCTCACCCTTGGAAGGAAAGACTGCCGCATCGTCGGTCAGCAGATCCACTGCTTTGATTCCTGCGGCCAGTTTTTCTTTTGAGATGCCAAATTGCGGTACTCCTTCAAATACCTGCAGGAATGTTTCCTCGTCGATGGCATGCAGTGCCTGTGAGGTGGATTTCCCAAAGAGAATCTCCGAAGCATCCACGGCCATGTTGTAATCTTCCCGTGAGTGAACCATCACTGTAATCTCTTCAGCCAGTTTTTTCTGTAACGGACGCAGATGGGGAGCCGACTGTTGTTCTGCCACCAGCACCTCAATCTCTTCTTTTGAGAGAGAGGTGAATATCTTGATATATTTCTCGGCATCGGTGTCGCTCACATTCAACCAGAACTGATAAAACTTATAGGGAGATGTATAACGCCGGTCGAGCCACACGTTGCCGCTCTCGGTCTTTCCGAATTTGCCGCCATCGGCTTTGGTGATCAGTGGACAGACCAGGGCAAAAGCTTCACCACCTTCCACACGACGTATCAGTTCGGTTCCGGTCGTTATGTTTCCCCACTGGTCTGATCCTCCCAGTTGCAGGCGGCAACCTTTTTCCCTGTATAGATGCAGAAAATCATAACCCTGCATCAGCTGATAAGAGAACTCGGTGAACGACATTCCTTCACTCGATTCACCGCTCAGTCGTTTTTTTACAGAGTCTTTCGCCATCATGTAGTTTACAGTGATGTGCTTCCCGATATCACGGATGAAGTTCAGAAAGCTGTAATCTTTCATCCAGTCGTAGTTGTTCACCAGGATGGCCTTGTTGGGTATGTCGCTCTCAAAATCGAGAAATTTGGCCAGCTGTATTTTAATGGCTTCCTGGTTGTGGCGCAATGTCTCTTCATCGAGCAGATTGCGCTCGGCCGATTTCATGGAGGGATCGCCAATCATTCCTGTGGCACCGCCCACCAGTGCGACGGGAGTATGTCCGGCACGTTGAAAGTGTTTTAACATCATTACACCCACCAGATGACCGATATGCAAAGAATCGGCAGTGGGGTCTATTCCCAGATAACCCGCGGTTTGTTCTTTCATTAACTGTTCTTCCGTGCCGGGCATTACATCTTGTATCATGCCGCGCCAACGGAGTTCTTCCACAAAGTTCATCATCATTTAAGCAGTCAGTTGTTTAAAAAAGTGTCGCAAAGATACGAAAAGTAAACGGCATTTCGTTCCGGGCAGGTTGCCAATATCATCAAACTGCCTGCCTCAACCTTTCCTTTTTAACGACAACATCATAAAGAGTGCGAACACATTCATGATCTCGAGACGTCCCAGTAGCATGTTGAAAGAAAGGACATATTTGGCAGCATCGGGTAAATGGCCGTAGTTAGCCATTGAACTTACTCCGCCAAATCCCGGACCTACATTTCCAATAGTTGCAATGGATGCAGAGAACGCAGTTAACAAATCAATACCCATAACGGAAAGTAAGAGTGCAGTTAGCGAGAATGTAAGGATATAGAGAATAATAAAAACCATAATTTGCAACTGTAGGTTTTGATCGATCATTTGTTTGTTTATTTTCACAGCGAAGACTCCTTCGGGGTGTAAAATAAGTTTTAATTGTTTCTTTACTGAAATGAAAAATAGATAAATACGGTCAAATTTTATTCCTCCGGCAGTAGAACCGACCATTCCGCACTGAATGGAAAAATAGAGAAGCAGAATGATTGAAAATACAGGCCAGTTCGCAGTGTCTACCGTTGCGTAACCGGTGGTACTTCCCAAAGAGATAACCTGAAAAGCAGCATACCGGAGTGATTCCCAAAATCCGTAAAAATTTTCTCCTGTCAGTTGCAGTGTTATTAAAATGATGCCAGTAAGCATCACCAATAAATATAAGCGGGCCGGACGTGAGGAGAAAATATTGTTTTTCTTTCTGGTGATTGTAGCGTAAATCAATCCGAAATGGATACTGCTGATAAACATAAAAAACATGATAATTATCTCTACCCATATACTATCAAAAGCAGCAATGCTTAAGTTTTTGGTGGAAAATCCAGAGGTAGCCACCGTGGTGAAAGAATGACAGACAGCATCGAAGAAACTAACTCCCAATAACGTTAACAAGGTTGTTTCTACAATAATCAGGCTGAAATACACAGTCGCAATGATTCTGATAATCTGTCTTGATCTCGTTAGAAAACTCATTTTTGATAAGTCTGACACCTCTGAGCGGTAAAAGCTCATCATGACTCCCTTTTTTTCAGGAAGCACCAGCAATACAAATAGAACAATGCCCACGCCCCCAATAAATGAGGTGGAAGAACGCCAGAATAGCAATCCCTTGGGCAGTGCTTCTATATCATTTAAAATACTGGCGCCAGTAGTCGTAAAACCTGATACACTTTCAAAAAAAGCATTGGCTATTGTGTCGAATTCTCCTCCCCATATTAAATAAGGAAGCATGCCTGCGATACAGGTCACAAACCATCCGATCACGCTGATGGCGAGTCCTTCATGAAATTGGACTTCCCCTGTTTTTCCAATAAATAACCGCGGCAGAATACCTGCTACAGCACATATTATAGTACTGATCGTTAGGGGGATTAAAGATGTTTCGTTGTTAAATAGTGAGATGGCTGCTGAGATAAACAGAAACAGCGAATTAAATAACAGGATAAATCCCAGGAACTTTACGACAACTTTTGTCCGGATCATATAATTTGTAATTATCCGTTTTTTATTTTTTTTGCAACGAGGTTGTTTTGCAGTGACAAAATTACACGTTTTTCAGCAATTCACTTCTTTAAACTACACTTTTTATAACAAAAAGCAGATCATTACCTCCTGAATAAAAGAAGTGGACCCGCAGGGCCCACTTCTTCTGTGAATAGGATCACATCATTTATTGTACGATCGATCTGAATTCCTGGTTGGTGCGGTATTTGGCAAACTCCAGGTCTTTGGCAGCAGTGGCCGCAAAACTACGATCACGACTGATGGCTGTTCTCAGGTTTGTGGATACTTCGTTGAAGTTGTTTGTGCGTGAGGCAATGATGGCCAGCAGGTATGCAGTTGTGGCATTTGGATTTTCCACTGATTCAAGTATCTGCTTGGCTTTGTTGTAATCCCGCACGAGCAATTGCGCGAGACCGGCATTGTTTGTCTGGTTGTTGCCATATGCGCCCACAGCCTGATTGTAATTACCCTGTAGTAGATTGATCAATCCCATTGCTTCGTCGAGGCCGTCTGCACCTGCAGAACGTCCCAACAGTTCATTGGCTGTTTGCAGGTCGTTATTCATGATGGCCAGCAGGGCTTTGTTCATGTTCACTTCGGGAGCGGAGGGATTCACTTGTGCTGCACGATCGAAGGCCTGTTTTGCTTTCGCATAGTCACCCTGTTTGTAGAACATGGTTCCAATATTGTTCCAGCCCCTGTAATCGTTTGAGAAGTTGGCTGTGACATACTGATAAATACGTTCCTTTACTTTCTCATCTGAGGTGATGGTAGAAGCATACAACAGCTCTTCAACCGTCAGTTCTTTCGGATTGCTGTTCCAGGCAGTCATGATCTCTTCATCCGACTTGCCTACGATCTCAATGTTGGCGGTGATTCGTGAACGGCGCAGTTGCGGGAGGATGGTTTCAGCAAGATCTTCGAATACATAAGAGATATTTTTGATTTCCTTCTCGCGTGTTTCTGAGTCGGGATACATCTCCAGTACGCGCAGGATCAGTTCCTTGTCCTGTAAGTTGGATGCTGAAACAAGCTGACGGAAACCATCCCAATCCTGGGCAGTGTAACGGGCGTATACATCGGTATCGATCTTCCTGCTTTTCAATTCTTTTTCCAGGTAGGCAGAGGTGTTTTTCTCACGCTGTGCAGCCAGTTTTTCGTTGAGTGAAACTCCCCCGTCGGGAGATGCATAAGCAGATACTTCTACATTTACGTTCTGTTTCGGATCGTTGAAAGCCTGTTCGACACGGTTTTTCCAGGTGCTCATGTCTACTTTGTTCAGTTCGCTCTGACGCAGATTGGCCTGCTGAATCACGAACATGATACTGGCTTCCTGGGCTTGCTGAATGATGCGCTGAAATTTATCATCTGCCACCGAAGGTGCGCTTGTCTTCACGTCGGCTAGTGCCGATGTGGCAATAACACCGTCTGCCACTTTCAGATCAGGCAGGATAGACTGTTTGTTCTTAATTTTTCCGTCGAACCGAAGATACAATTCCGAGGTGAGCATCTCGGGTGAATAGGGAAAGGCGGAAGTGATTGTGAAGTTACCTCCTCTGCTGTTGGAGATTGTCACCCTGTTTCCGGAGATGTTTTCACCCTGGTAGCTGAAAGGCGTACCGGCCAGTTCGCTGTTCCCATATTTCAGGATGGGTGTAATGGTAACGATGGCGTTTTTGTGGAACCATTTTTCGGGGAAAGTTCCGTTTACGGTCACTGGAATTTGATTACCCACCGTTTCCATGGGTGAGGGCGTGACATTGAAGTTGCTTTGCGAAAGCGGTTTCAATTTACTGCTGCATGAGGTAGCGAATAAAACTACCGTCAAAGCAAACAAAAGCGACAAAAGATTGGATTTCCTGTTCATGTTAGTTTGAATGTTTATATAAATTTATTTAATCAATTTCCCGGTATTTTACAGTAGACAAATATACCCAATTCCGTAAAATAAAAAAAGTCCTATTTCCTTATTTACGTTAAATTCTACTATTAAAACGTTCGATCTTTCAGCGGATTACATTTTCTTCAGAGGCAGGGGATAGTTCGAATCCCAGCATCTCCAGTTTTTCTTTCACTGATGGAGCTGCATGGATGACCCTGTATGCGTGGTACTCTCTTCTCAACGGATAGTTTGAACGAAACCAATAGAATTTCTCAGGTGCCGATTGGAGCGCAGTCGTTTCTGTCATTGGATTATAGCTATGCCAGACAGCGTGCGCCAATTGTGCTTCGGGAGATACTTCATTCAGATCAATCTCCTGCAATAAAGGTTGCGGCACCTTGTCATATTGTGGCGTGATGCCAAGTCCGAAGAAATTGTTCAGGTTCTCCAGGCTCATCTTTGTCGCGGTCCATTTGCCATCGGCACTGTAACCGGCAATATGGGGCGTGGCAATATCGGCCAGAGCAAGCAGTTCCCGGTCAATATCCGGTTCGTTCTCCCAGCAATCCATTACAGCCCCGGAGAGGGTACCCTCGTGAAGAGCCTTTTTGAGTACCTGATTGTCGGTAATACCTCCACGGGCTGCATTTATGATAAAAGGTTTTCTGGCGACGGTGCGTAGAAAGGATTCATCAGCCAGATGGAAGGTTGCATGTTTGCCGGCTTTCGTCAAGGGGGTATGAAAGGTGATGAAGTCGGCTTGCTGTTTGATGACCTCCAGATCTACAAACATCCCTGCTGAATTTCCCTCCTTTTCCTCCCTGGGGGGGTCGTTCAGCAGCAGGTTCATTCCCAGTTTCCTACAGGCTGCCTCCACTTTGCTTCCCACGTTGCCCACGCCCACGATGCCGATGGTTTTTTCCTGCAGATTAAACTGATACCTTGCTGCCAGGAAGAGCAATGAGGCAGTGATGTATTGTTCCACAGAATTGGCATTGCAGCCCGGCGCTGTCCGCCAGGCAATGCCGTGGCTGTCACAATAATCGGTGTCGATATGATCGTAGCCGATGGTGGCGGAGCAGATCAGCTTCACCGTTGTCCCTGCGAGTATCTCCTCTCCGAAATGGGTGACGGTGCGCACAATCAGTGCATCTTTATCTTTGATTGTTTCCCGGGTAAATTGATTCCCGGGCAGGTATTCCACTTCCCCGAATTGTTCGGCCACCCCTTTCAGATAGGGTATATGGGCATCGGCCAGTATCTTTAACTTCATAACGGATGTGTTAAATGGGCATGCATCGACTTGGCCGCTTTTCTCCCATCGCCCATGGCAAGGATAACGGTAGCTCCGCCGCGCACAATGTCACCACCGGCGAAGATCATCTCATCGGCGGTCTGCATGGTATCATTATTGACCACAATTGTTCCCCATGCGGTAACTTCCATGCCGGAAAATGTCTGCGGTATCAGTGGATTGGGGGAGACACCCACGCTCACAATCACTTCATCCACTTCCAGCCAGAGCGTGTCACCTTCAATGGCGACGGGGCGGCGACGCCCGGACTGATCGGGTTCGCCCAGCTGCATCCGTTGCAGCAGCATGCGTTGCACACGTCCCCGCTCATCCCCTTCGTAGCGAATCGGGTTGTGAAGCGTGAAGAAATCGATTCCTTCTTCTTTGGCGTGCTTGATCTCCTCCACGCGGGCCGGCATCTCTTCCTCCGAACGGCGGTAGACGATCATCGCCTTCTCCGCACCCAGCCTGCGTGCCGTGCGTACCGCATCCATGGCGGTATTGCCACCGCCTATCACGGCGACTCTTTTTCCTTTGTATACCGGTGTATCACTTTCCGGATCGGCTGCCTGCATCAGATTGACGCGGGTAAGGTATTCATTACATGACATGATGCCGATTAGATTTTCACCCGGTATATTCATGAAGTTGGGCAGGCCGGCACCACTGCCCACGAAGATGCCGCTGAAACCCTCTTCCTTCAGATCTTCCTGCGAGATGGTTTTTCCGACAATACAATTTGTTTCAAACTTTACCCCCATCTTTCTGAGTCCGTCAATCTCGATATCTACGATCTCATTGGGCAGGCGGAATTCAGGGATCCCGTAACGCAGAACACCTCCCAGTTCGTGGAGCGCTTCGAATACGGTGACATCATAACCCAGTTTTACCATGTCGCCGGCAAAGGCAAGACCGGCCGGACCTGAGCCGACGACGGCTATTTTGATTCCATTGGCCGCCGCTGTCGCGGGAATGGAGATATGACCGCTGTTACGCTCATAGTCGGCAGCAAAGCGCTCCAGATGCCCGATGGCAACAGGTTCCTTCTTTAGCTTTAATGTATAAAAACATTGACTCTCACATTGACGTTCCTGGGGACAAACACGTCCGCATACTGCCGGGAGTGCGCTGGTCTCTTTCAGTGTACGGGCTGCTTCCGGATAGTTGCCCCGTTCTATGTTCTTGATGAACTTGGGAATGTTGATCTCTACCGGACAACCGGTGATGCAGGTGGGATCCACACAATCGAGACAGCGGTGAGACTCCTCCAGGGCCAGTGCTTCCGTCAGGCCCAGGTTTACTTCGTCGTAGGTATGGCTACGCACTTCCGGATTCACCTCGGGCATCTTCACCCGCGGGATGGCGGTACGGTCTTTATTCTTCATTGATTTGCGCTGGACCTCGCGCCACTCCTGTGCTCTTTCTGCCTGTAAGTATTCGCTCATATTTTTTGATGTTTCCTTATGATAACCTGAAGAAAGTGTTCATTTCGTTCAATTATAAGCTTTTAAGCGCATCAGCATCTCGTCGAAATCCACCTGATGGGCATCGAACTCGGGACCGTCGATACAGACAAATTTGGTTTTTCCACCTACGGTAACACGACAGGCGCCGCACATGCCGGTACCATCCACCATGATGGTGTTCAATGAGGCGAGGGTGGGGACTTCGTATTTTTTTGTCAGCTGTGCCACGAACTTCATCATGATGGCTGGACCAATGGTGACACACAGGTCTACTTTCTCCCGTTGTATCACTTTTTCCACGCCATGGGTGATCAGTCCCTTTTCACCATACGAACCATCGTCGGTCATGATGATCACTTCATCGGAATATCTGGCCACCTGCTCCTCCAGTATGACCAGCTCCTTCGAGCGGGCAGCCAGCACGGAGATAACCCTGTTTCCTGCTTTCTTCATGGCTTCAATGATGGGCAGCATCGGTGCAACACCCACACCGCCGCCTGCACAAACAACCGTGCCAAAGTTTTCAATATGGGTGGCTTTCCCGAGCGGGCCGACCATGTCGGTAATATAATCACCCACTTCGAGTTGGCAAATCTTTTCAGATGATCGGCCCACACGTTGTATGACCAGTGTGATCGTACCTGTTTGAGGATTGGCAGCAGCAATGGTGTAGGGTACCCGTTCACCTTTCTTTCCTATGCGAACAATCACGAAGTGGCCTGCCTTGCGGCTTTTAGCAATGAGCGGTGCCTCTACTTCAAAACGTACAACTTTCTCTGAAAAATTTTCTTTTGCTATAATCTTGTTCATACCCGATTGGTTACTATGTTACAAAATTACGCATTTTTTTCTGTGAAACCTGCAAATTGTATTTCTTTTGAAACATAATTTCTTTCTGGATTTTCTTCCCTATCTTTGCGCGATTAATATAATAAAAGAAAAGAAGAAGTCAGGCATGGGAAATCCGATGGTAAGTATCATTGTTCCGGCTTATAATGCAGAGAAGTTTATCGATGAAACCGTCCGTTCGGCGCTGGCTACCCGTTACGATCCCATTGAGATCGTGATCGTGAATGACGGATCCAGTGATGCCACACTGGATATCCTGGAAGAGATAGCCGAAGAACACGATATCGTCAGGGTTTATACCCAAGCCAACGCTGGTGCCTCCGCAGCACGCAATCACGCCATCAGTAAAGCAAAAGGCTCCTATATCCTGCCATTGGATGCAGATAACCGCATCTCACCCGACTATGTGGGAGAGGCGGTGAAGGTACTGCAGGCGCGTCCGGAAGTAAAACTGGTTAGCTGTGAAGCCTGGTTCTTTGGTGATAAAAATGGCAGATGGAGATCTCCTGAATTTAGTATCAACCAGTTATGTCGACACAACCTGGTAGATAACTGTGCAATGTATCGCAAAGAAGATTGGCAACAGGTTGGGGGGTATTGTCACAAAATACTGGGAAGGGAAGATTGGGATTTTTGGCTTTCGCTGTTTGAAAACGGAGGCGAGTTTGTACGTCTCCCGATTGTAGGACTCTACTATCGTGTCCGTTCAGACTCCAAAAGGGTGAGGACCCGTCACTTGCATAAAGAGATCATCGACGCGCTGAATTATCGTCATAAACCGCTTTTCTTCCGTGAGTTAAACGGTAAATTGCACTACCAGCGTACCCACTCGAAAGGTTTCAACCGACTGATCCGTTTGTTCAGACCGCACCATGTGCATGTGAATGTGGCAGATCCGATGCTCGAAAAGCTGGTTTATATAGCCAATGAACCGGAGGAAGCGAGAGATTTTATCAGTATGCCTCAGGGAGAGATCCGCTATATTCGTTATGAAGAGAAACGGTTCCATCTTCCGGGCGTAAAAATTTCAAATTCAAAAGCTCGCGCCGCTTTTGATTCCAATAATAAGTCCCATCTGGGCTATTACGAAGAACAAACTTCTTTGATCAGGCTGAAAAGCTATCTGGCATTGTATTATCCCGATCACTCTGACAAATTGTCTGAGACAACAAAGAAAATGTAGGAAATGATAAAAGAAATCATACTCATAGAGTTCTCCTCCTCTCATACAGAGTGTCTTTATTCCCAGATTTTGTTTCTGCGGGAAGCAGGATATCACATAACACTCATATGTGACAGGAAATTGAGGCAAATAGTGCAAGATTTTGGAAAGGATATTACTTTTCTTTTTTTTGATTTCGGTAAACTGATCTCGTTACTTCGCGTACGATCGTTTTTGCTGCAACAAAATGTGGAAATCGTCATCCTGAATACTGCTCAGGGGAGCATCCCGTTAAAGTTTTTATCGTTACATTTCCCACGTAGAATCCGTTTTTACGGTACCATCCACAATGTGCATAAGATAGAAACAAGTCTGGGACAGAAAATTATCAGTCGAAAAGTCCGTTCTTATTTTGTCTTATCAAAATATCAATTTCTACAAATTCCGGAATACAGGAACCTTTCCTTTATCTATTTTAATCCCTCTTTTTTCCCGGCATATGAAAGCAGCGAAAAAATACTTGTAGAAAAAGGAAATGAAACATGGGTTGTTATTCCCGGTGCTCTTGAATATAAACGGAGAGATTACGATTTTCTGTTCGATTTCTTGAAAAGCCATCCCCTTGAAAATCTCAAATTTATTTTGCTGGGTAATGGAAGCAAAGGCGATGGTCAGTATATCATCAATAAAATTAAAGCTTATCAATTTGAACGTTTCTTTTCTTTTTTTGATGATTTTGTGCCCAATAGTCTTTTTCAGTTTTATCTACAAAAAGCAGATTATTTACTTCCGTTGATCCATCCTGATACAGCCGGGGCAGAAAATTACGCCAAATATAAAATATCCGGAATCTTTCCCTTATCCTTGGCTTACGATGTTCCTCTTGTGTGTCATGACATTTTTGAGGGTACAGCTGGATTTGAGTATCCTGCGTTTTTTTATTCAAATAAAGAGGATTTGAGGAATATTATTCGGGAGAAACAAACAATCCGGCATTCATCATCTCTCAGTTTCGACAACGAAAAGAGCAGATACATTCAATTTCTGGAGAAAAACCAGGATTAAAGATAATCAAGCAAAATTATTTTGGCAAAATTAAACCATTTGTTTAATTTTGTGTCTTAGTTTCGTGATCAGAAAGCGTTCTTTTACAACATGGGGTTGACCGGTATTGACAGCGGGTAGAAGAGGTTTGTAAGCATGCAGTGCGTTGTTGGTTTGCACTTTAATCTCAATCGGCAAAGCTATAACTGGCAATAATAACAATTACGCTCTTGCTGCGTAACCGAAGTACAGTAGGTTCATCGCTTAATTCTGCCACATGTGGCGGAACAAGACATCACCCGGAAGCTGTGGCTTCGAAGCATTCCGATCAGGTGGTGCAGGTAAATCGGAGATAGGATGGGAGAGGCTTCGGCTCCTTTCCGAAATTAAGAAGATAAGGATTGAGTTTGGTGTCTTCAGTCGCGCTCCTTCCCGACAAATAAAATGAAGATAAGCATGTAGAAAGCAGATTGCTTCCTCGTTTGGACGAGGGTTCGAGTCCCTCCAGCTCCACAAAATGAATATCAAAAACCAATAAATGCCTGTAAAATCTATGATTTACAGGCATTTATATTTTTAGCAAGTCGCAAATTATTCAATATCTATCAATCTGTAGGTGCTGAATTCGGTGGACTTGAAAAATAGAAACATTATCTCCACCGAATTTGGACTAAAAGTGTTTATAATCAAGTAGTTCAATATTTGAACATCTTGATTGGGAATTTAAAAGTAAGTATTTTTGAAAACTTTTAAAGGTTACCACAATGAACACAAAACTATCCGTTCTCTTTTTCGTAAAAAGAACAAAAACCAATGTTGATGGACTTTTACCCATCTTTATTCGTGTAACAGTAAACGGTGCACGAATCGAATTCAGCACAAAACGCTTTACCACTTCAGAAAAATGGTCAGTCGAAGGCAATCGTATGAAAGGCACTAGTGCTGAGTCTAAAGCAACAAATTCCTATCTTGACACATTAAAAGCAAAAGTCTACGACTACCAACAGCAGCTTATAAGGGAAGATGAACTTGTCAATGCTGAAAATATGCGAAATAAAATACTCGGAGTAGAAAAACGCAGTCACATGCTTATTGGCATATTTCAACAGCATAACGAGGAAATAAAAGCCCTTGTTGGTCGTGAGTTCGCAACCGCAACATATACCCGATACGAAACATCGCTTAAACACACAATAGCTTTTCTGAACTGGAAATACAAAGTATCAGATATTGACATTCGCAAAATTGATCATGAGTTTGTAACCAGCTACGAATTCTATTTAAAAAGTGTCCATAAATGCAATCAGAATACTACTGCCAAGTACATCAAGAATTTCGGCAAAATTGTTCGTATATGTTTAGCTAACGGATGGATTGAACGCGACCCTTTCATAAACTATAAATGTAAAATAGTGGAAGTTGACAGGGCATTCCTATCACAGGATGAAATTGAAACCATGTTCAACAAAGTGCTTGCAACGGATCGCCTCAACCAAGTCAAAGATATATTTCTTTTCAGTTGTTTCACTGGCCTGGCTTACGTAGATGTAAAAAAACTATCTCGTAAAAACATAGGCTTTGGCGTAGATGGCGAACGTTGGATTTTTATCAACCGGACAAAAACGGACACAAGGTCCAACATTCCATTGCTGCCCATTGCTTCCTCGATATTGAAGAAATACGAAGACCATCCTCAGGTAGTCAATCAGGAAAAACTTTTGCCTATCCTTAGTAATCAGAAAATGAACTCCTACCTGAAGGAGATTGCCGACGTTTGTGAGATTAATAAAGAACTGACATTCCACATTGCCCGGCATACTTTCGCGACCACAGTCACACTTTCAAACGGTGTCCCGATCGAAAGCGTTTCCAAAATGCTAGGACACAAAAACCTCAAGACAACTCAACATTATGCCAAGATTTTAGATTTAAAGGTAAGTGTAGATATGAGAATCCTGAAAGAAAAATTAGCGGAATCAACAGTCTTGAAGAAAATTGTTATTTAATCTCTTTTGGGTGAATTCCCCGCCGTTTACGGCGAATCTCATTCTTACATTGAGAAAGGGAACGATTAATACCCCGCCCGCTTGCGGCGTGGGTAGTTTATTGCTTGATAATTTCTACGAACACATAATGTCGGTTCTCATCTTGAAACAAATAGTGTTTAGTTGTTTTTGACATATTTGGGGATCTCTTTAAATGGGATTTATTAATAAACTTATATCAAAAACGATCAATTGTTTCATAATTCAATTATTTATTCTATATTTGTATTGAAATAACATTTTTGGCGATGGTATTCGCCCTAAACCGCCAGTTTTGGCTAATAATACCTACTAATAAATTAAATGTATTTGTCATGGCAAAGATATTTTTTATGGTAGGATTGTGCAATTACACCACCCCGGGCAGCCGTCCTTTTTTTAGACTAAACATTCTACCATTCCAAAATTTCATGTTCCACCTGTTTGAATATTTTCAAATTGGGGGTATTGCCTCTTTTCATAAAAAACAGTATCTATTTTACTCGAAACTAATATAATATGAAGCAATTATTAATCATTGGGTTGGGTGGTTTTGTCGGAAGTATCGCCCGATTTTTGGTCCAAAAACTAAATTTGCATTTACATTTTCTTTCAATACCATTTGGAACATTGACGGTTAATGTTATAGGTAGTTTAATAATCGGACTCTTAATCGGCATTTCTTCAAAAAGCGATATTCTATCGCCCAACTTACGCCTCTTTTTAATGGTTGGATTTTGCGGAGGATTTACAACATTTTCGTCTTTTTCCGCTGAAAACCTGACTTTAATGCAAAACGGTCAGTTCGCAACTGTGCTGTTATATACCGGAATCAGTATTTTTCTTGGATTTGCGGCCGTTTATTTAGGATATATAACCTCTAATTTATTATAATATGGACTCAGCAGAAAACAGTTTATTAAAGATTTATGCCAGCACAACCGACAGAATTGGCTTTGACTTATTATACGAACATGTGGTTGTTGCTGCAAAACGACAAGGAATTGCCGGCGTAACTGTATACCGGGGTATTATGGGCTTTGGCATGAGCAGTATGCATATAGAACAATCCCGATTTTGGGAGCTGACAGAAAAACTACCGGTGGTTATTGAAATAATTGATAAAACCGAGACACTCGAAAGTTTTTATCTATTCATTAAAGATGAGTTGGAAAAAGTACCCAAAGGCTGTCTGGTTACAATGCACCCGATAGATATTAGACTTCAAAAGACAGGTATTTCAAAAAAATAATAGAATTCAAACCATTAATAAATAAAGCCATGATAACAATTGAAACTCCCGGAATTAAAAAGTTGGAAGCGGAACACTTGGTTCTCGACTATAACGGCACACTGGCAATCGATGGTAAACTTATACCCGGAATAAGACCACTTCTCGAAAAGTTAAGTAATCAAATAAAAATCCATATTCTCACTGCCGACACTTTTGGAACTTCAAAACAAGAACTTGCTGAAATAAACTGCGAACTTGAAATTATTCACGACGAGATGCAGGATGTGCACAAAGAAATCTATGTGGATCACTTGGAAAGAGAAAAGGTGATTGCTATTGGCAATGGCGCGAATGATGCATTGATGTTAGCAGCTGCCGGATTGGGAATACTCGTAATTCAAAAAGAAGGGGCTTCTGTAAAAGCACTTATGAATGCAGATATTGTTTGCAATACTATTGTGGACGCACTGGAATTGTTGACTAATCCGCTCAGAATAGTGGCAACACTAAGGAAATAATATCAATCATTTTTTTACATTAACCAGTATCTCAATAAACTAATCAACTATTATCCTATGAAAATACTAAAAATAGATGCAATCGAGATACTCGATTCAAGAGGTAATCCCACGGTTGAGGTCAACTTAACTTTGGAAGATGGTACAAAAGCGCGTGCAATGGTTCCCAGTGGTGCTTCAACTGGCGAACGGGAAGCCTATGAATTGCGTGATGGTGATAAAAAACGCTATGGTGGCAAAGGAGTTTTAAAAGCTGTAGCAAATGTCAACACAATTATTGCCAATGAAATTGAAGGGAAATGTTTTGGGAATCAACGTGAACTTGACTATTTCCTTATCGGATTGGATGGAACACCAAACAAAGCCCATTTAGGAGCTAATGCAATTTTGGGCGTTTCAATGGCTTTTGCCCGGGCAAAAGCATTGAGCGAAAAAACACCGTTATATCAATATCTTGGTGGTGCAAATGCTTATTTGTTACCTGTTCCCTGCATGAATATTATCAATGGCGGAAGGCATGCCGACAATAATGTAGATTTTCAGGAATTTATGATTGCCCCTCACAACGCCCCGACATTTACCGAAGCTATCCGTATGGGCGAGGAAGTTTTTCAGTCGTTGAAATCGGTTTTGAAAGCAAAGAATTACAGCACTGGCGTTGGCGATGAAGGCGGGTTTGCTCCCGACCTTAAATCGAACGACGAAGCCGTGGAAGTAATCCTCGAAGCTATTGCCAAAGCGGGTTACAAGCCGGGCGATGATGTAAGTATTTGCCTCGATCCCGCAGCAAGCGAGCTTTGGGAAGATGGCAAATACAAAATGTTTAAAAGCACAGGAAAATTCCTTTCTAGCGATGAAATGATAAAACTCTGGGAAAGTTGGACAAGGCAATATCCTATCGTATTGCTCGAAGATGGACTGGCTGAAAACGATTGGGAGGGGTGGAAAAATCTGACACAGACTCTTGGCAATAAAGTTGAATTGGTTGGCGATGATATTTTCTGTACCAACAAAGAAATTCTGGCTGAGGGGATTTCAAAAAATGTGGCCAATTCAATTCTCATAAAATTGAATCAGATTGGAACCGTTACCGAAACACTCGAAACCATAGAACTTGCATACAAAAATGGTTATAACTGCTTTGTGTCACACCGCAGCGGCGAAACAGTCGACAGCTTTATTGCCGACCTTACAGTTGCCGTTAATGCAGGTCACCTCAAAACGGGTAGCGGCTGCCGGGGCGAACGTGTTGAAAAGTTCAACCAATTGATGCGTATTGAACATGAGTTAGGGAAGGCTTCACGCTTTGCAGGGATAAAAGCTTTTAAGAATAAATAAGAAATGAAGCCTGGCGGAATGAGAACATTCTGTCAGGCTTTTTGGTTTACTTATTTTAACACTAAAAGAAGGACTTAACATACAAATGAAGCTTATCAAAAAATCGCCTTGGGCATTTATAATCCTGATTGGAATTATCAGTTTGTTTTCGGACATGACACACGAAGGCGCACGTAGTATTACGGGGCCATATCTCGCCATGTTGGGCGCAAGCGCTACAATTGTTGGTTTTGTTGCAGGTTTTGGCGAACTTATAGGTTACTCATTACGGTTAGTTTCCGGATTTATTGCCGACAAGACAAAGAAATACTGGACAGTTACTTTTATCGGTTATTTTATCAATTTGCTCGCTGTTCCGGCATTGGCATTGGCTGGCAGTTGGCAAATGGCTGCTGTTCTAATGATATTGGAGCGTATGGGAAGAGCTATCCGCAATCCGGCCAGAGACACCATGCTTTCGCATGCTACCTCAGCGGTCGGACATGGTAAAGGGTTTGGAATACACGAAGCATTAGATCAGATTGGAGCTGTAACAGGTCCGCTTATCGTTGGTGCTGTGTATTACTTCTCCGGCAGTTATCATAAATCATTTGCAATACTCCTTATTCCGGCAATTATTGCTATTTCTATTTTGATTGTTGCCCGCATGGTTTACCCCGATACCAAAGACATGGAAACCAAAGCTGCCCCTGTGCAACAAACCCATTTTAAACAATTCTATTGGATTTACCTGATTGCGGTATCGCTCATAGCTGCCGGTTTTGCCGATTATCCGCTTATTGCTTTTCACTTCAATAAAACCAGTCAAGTGTCGTCTGAATGGATTCCGGTTATGTTTGCCATTGCAATGGGTGTTGATGCGCTTGCTGCCTTGATTTTAGGGAAATTATTTGACAAACACGGAATGAAATCACTGATTTTAAGCACTGTCTTTTCAGCTGCTTTTGCACCATTGGTATTTATGGGTAACTTTTATACAGCTATGTTGGGAATGATATGTTGGGGAGTCGGGATGGCAGCTCAGGAATCGGTCATGAGGGCTGTTTTGGCTACAATTCTACCGATTGAAAAACGGGCAACAGGCTTCGGCATTTTCAACGCTGTATTTGGTCTGTTTTGGTTTCTCGGCAGTTTCCTGATGGGATGGTTATACGATGTTTCTATTTCAGGATTGATTGTTTTTTCTGTTGGGATGCAAGTAATAAGTCTTCCGTTTTTCATGAGACTATCAATAAATATCAGTAAAAACAAACCAATACTAAAATAAAACGCAAACAATCAAAAAGATTTAATTTTACGCTTCCAAAAACAGAAATAATTTAAGCAAAGGACATTTCAAGAACTGAAAATCTATGAATTTTGAATATCGAAAAAAAATAAGTCAAATATCTAATTAACTATTATGGTAAAGAAATGGGCTAAAACCTTCGACCAATATTTTATTCTCAAGTACATCATCAAGTGGTTCTTTTACATAATACCGGTATCGGTTGTTGTAGGGTCAATGGTCGCTTTTTTTCTGTGGCTATTGGATTTGGCAACAATCTTTCGTTGGAGCAACGGCTGGTTGCTATATTTTTTGCCTATAGTGGGAATCGCCATTGTTGCGCTGTACAAGTTTAAAGGGAAAAATGCTGATGCAGGGAACAATCTGGTGATGGACGAAATTCACAAGCCTGGTGGCGGTATTCCTTTCCGAATGGCACCGTTTGTCCTTATCTCCACGGTGGTAACACATCTTTTCGGTGGTTCTGCAGGTCGCGAAGGTACGGCAGTACAAATTGGCGGTAGTGTAGCCAATTATTTTGGTAAAATAATGAAACTGAAAAACGAAGATTTACGCATATTGCTTATGACTGGAGTTGCGGCAGGTTTTGGGTGTATTAGCCCGTAATAACCGAGCACTTTAATTGTATTTAATTTTATTTATTACTTTTGTATCGGACAAGCTGATCCGATGGTGATATAT
>MENQ01000005.1 GCA_001768325.1 Bacteroidetes bacterium GWC2_46_850
TGATCTTTCTTGATTCATAATGATAATTTATTGAAGTTATTACGCTTCAAAATTATCATTATTCTAATTTACCGACAGGTTTAGTTCAACGGTCGGCGGTATGGTTAGTTGCCGAATTCGAAGCACTTTCCTGTCAAGTTACAACTACTTTTGATACGAGCTGTGCCGCTCGAATACCCACTGCACCGGCAATTAACTATACCGCTTGTTGGCAACTGGTGTTCATTCATATCTGGCTGTTTGTCATTTATTTAGCTTTTTTTCTTGTCATTGTCAATATGCACCAACCTATCTTCAAAGCACAAATTTATTTTGTTTTTTTGAGCGTGGGCAATCCTAAAACCGTCCTGAAAGGCGGTTACTCGGGCTGGGATTTGCAAGCTCTTTGACAAAGCTTTGGATTAAGCGTTGGCTTGTGGGGCTTTGGCAATGTGCTTGCAAATAGCGATGGCTTAAAAGGTTACAGTCTTATCTGCCCATACAACCAAGTTTACACAATCTATCATTGTCGAAATAGGACAAGCATCGGTTTCATTAAGTTGCCTTGATTTTAAACATGTTCCGCAAGCCAGTATTTCACCACCCACGTTTACAAATGCTTTTAATTGCTCATCAACATTATATTTCTCATGGGTCAAGCCTTCACATTCAACAGCTTCGCCCATTAAAAATAGTTTTACTTCATGCCCTTGT
Organism: Bacteroidetes bacterium GWC2_46_850; assembly: GCA_001768325.1. GTDB lineage: Bacteria > Bacteroidota > Bacteroidia > Bacteroidales > Dysgonomonadaceae > Proteiniphilum. The sequence continues at coordinate 694 of MENQ01000005.1, forward strand.
TTTTTAGCTGTTACTGCGAAACGAAAAGCATTCCATGCTTTTTCGATTTCTTTTGTTTCGAGAATAATTCCAATTTTCATACTATAAATATTAATGTGTATAATCCAAAATTTTTATTTCGCTTCCAACTTTTTTTACTACGGCATCTTTCATTTGTTGTGCATGGGGACATGGAAATCCAATAGGATTACCTTTAAATATGCAAGATGCAAATACAATAACCTCTGCACCTCTTTCTACCATTAATTTAGCTCGTGTAGCTGCTTTTTTACCGGGACAACCTCCACAGCTAACAAATCCTATAACTTCGGAAGCCCCTATTTCTTGAAAAGCTAATTTTCCTTCAGATGCTACTTTAAAATCAGTGTTGCCCGGACACATATCTTCGGTTTGTTGGCAACGAATAATACCTACTTTCATATCTATAAATTAAAAAGTTATTACAATTTTGTTTTTACGAATCAAGTCGTACAAGTCTTTCATTGACGAGAATTTACAAACTTTTGGTTCGTTATTGTTGCGACTTTGCAAGCATGTGCCACACCCAAGAATTTTACCGCCGTTGTCTAATAATTGATTGACTTGTTCTTTAATATCGTTGTTCTGTTCTGCAAGTTTTTCGACTTCAACGCCTTTACCAAGAAGGAAAACACAAACGGTATCGCCTTCGCTTTTTGAAAAATTAGCTAAACGCAAGGCATTCCAGACTGTTTCAGAATCGTTCGAGTAAATAATAATTCCAATCGAAGTAGATGTATGCTTTTCAGTTTGATTCAGAAAATTCTGGCTGAAAGCAGGAGTTTGAAGTAAAAACAATAAAATTGTTGCAAATGATAAAATAATATGCTTCATGATAGATTTTGTTAATGGTTTAATTTTAATATAGTTTTTGATATAATTTCTATTGTACTGTCTATTTCATCGCTCGTGGTATATTTCCCTGTTGAAATGCGCACCGTACCTGCGGCTGTTTTAATATTGATATTCATTGCTTTTAGAACGGATGAAATTTCAATAGAATCGGCATGACAGGCAGAACCAGTAGAAATACAAATATCTTTACTGATAACAGAAGCAAGTGTATGGGCATCAACCTTATCAAATGCAACGCTTAGTGTATTTGGAAGGCATTTTTGTAAATTGACATTTACTTTTACTTGTTCGCCAAGATTCTTTTTCAAACCATTCAATAAACTATCACGCATTGAAAGCATGTTTTGGCTGTTTTTGTCAAAATCACGCTTTGCAATTTCACAAGCCTTGCCCAATGCAACTATATGGATGACGTTTTCTGTTCCCGGACGTATGCCTTTTTCCTGATTTGCCCCAAACATAATGTTTTGAATTTCCACACCATTCTTTACGTATAATGCCCCGATGCCTTTGGGTGCGTAAAGTTTATGTCCTGCAATGGTTAATAAATCAACCCCCAGTTTTGAAACATCGGTTTCAATTTTACCTACCGATTGTGCAGCGTCTGTGTGAAAAATTACTTTGTGCTTTTTTGCAATTGCTGCAATTTCGCTGATGGGCTGAATGGTGCCTACTTCGTTATTGGCGTGCATAATGGTTATCAATGAAGTATCGGGGCGAATGGCATTTTCAACATCTTGCGGATTCACGCTACCAAATTTATCAACAGGAATATATGTTATCTCATATCCTTGGGTTTCCAAATGTCTGCAAACTTCAATTATAGCGGGGTGTTCGATTGCTGATGTGATAATATGTTTTCCTTGCTTTCCTTTCAGAACGCCCCAAATTGCAAGGTTATTGGATTCTGTTGCACAGGATGTAAACAGTATTTCGTCGGGGTTTGCGTTAATTAAATCGGCAACCTGATTACGGGCAAGCCTAATAGCATCTTTATTAAACCTGCCAATAGTGTATGAACTTGAAGGATTACCAAAATGAGAATCAATAAATTGCTTCATTTCCTGTGCTACCTCCCTATCAATGGGCGTAGTGGCGTTATAGTCGAGATAAATAGGAATTTCCATGTCAGATTATTTTAGTGCTTCTATTGCTACAAAACTGCCCTTGTCATGCAAAGGGACTGGTTTTTCAATTTTATTTTGATTCATTTCAATGAGCGTCTGGCACGTTCTGAAACCTCCAAAGCCGCTAGTTTTAAGTTGATTGATTGTTTCATCAACGGCATGAAATTTTGCAGATTTATATACTTCGCTGTCTTTCATTGCCATGTACTTTTTTGCTACTTCGCCATCTTTGTGTAATGTTCCCACAATGAGTTTACCCCCTTTCCGAATGATTCTGAATATTTCATGATATGTTTTCTGAATATCATTAACAAATGGGTCAACAGCTACCATAATTACAAAATCGAAACTTTCGTCAGCAAATTCCAAATTTTCGGCTATGCCAATTTTTACTTCAATTCCTCGTTCTCTTGCAATTTCCGCCATTTGTTCCGATGGTTCAACACCTTGTTTAATACCAAGTTCAGAGGCAAATCTACCTGTACCTACACCTATTTCAATACCTTCGCCGTACTTTGGCATAAAATATTTAACAGCCTCTAATTCTGAAAAGAAAATACTTTCATTGCTATCAAACCATTGGTCGTACTCTTTTGCAACGGTATTAAAAGGATTGTTTTTTACAATTTCCATTTTCTGTTCTTTAATGCACTCCAAATCCAAGAAAAGCACTTGCTATTAATACAATGATTGCAAATTTTAAACAAAACTCACACAGTCTCTTTCTGCGAGCCCGTAACTGGAAAAACAACTTTTCCTGTTCTTCTTTTGGTTGTTCGTTCTCTGTAAATGTTGCAAAAAGTTTATTAATAAGTGGATTGTATTTGAAGAATATCAATATCATTATTGCGACCATTCCAAAAACCGCAACTAATTTGATTGCAAGTGCAGAACCCGAAACAATGGACATTTCACGAAAAGCCCCGTGAAAATAATAATGATTAAAGGGTATACCCATACCTGTTACAAAGAGAGTAATTATAAACGCAATACAATAGGGGGCATTTCCCTGTAACGTATCTTCCACCACCTTATCGAGTTTATAGGATAATTTTGCTCCGTATTGGCTGCGATTTAATACTAAATTTCTGTTATAAAATGGAGCGGCAGCACAACCAACAAGAGCAATATTGTGTAATGCCAGTAAAATTGAATGAATTAAGTCTTCCATGAGATTTGAATTTATTGGTTAATTTCTAATTGCTTTACTTTCCATTCTGGATATCCTTCATCTAACCGCCTGACATGATAACCTTTTTCATTTAAAAGCTTAACAGCTTCGTCGGCTAGTACACAAAAGGGACCGCGACAATAGGCAATTATTTCCTTGTCTAATGGAATGCCTTTTAGTTGTGTCATTAATTCGTTCATTGGAACTGAAATTGCTCCGGTTATATGTCCAAATTCAAACTCAATAGCTGGTCGCACATCGAGCAACAAAACATCTTCATTGCCAATCATTGTTTCAAGTTCATCGAGATTTACTGCATTTAGCGCTTTATTATCTTCCCGTTGGCGGTTCATAATTTTTTCCAACTCAGCAATTTCGTGTATCGCATATTTTGTAATTTGTTGGTAAAGCGATAAAAACTCGTTATTTACCAATGAATAATAAACGTATTGCTTTTCTTTTCTCGATTTTACAATATTGTTGTTCTTTAATACCTGTAAGTGCTGCGAAGCATTGGCAAAGTTCAAATTGGTGGTTTGGACAATTCCCTCTACACTTTTTTCGCCTTGCGACAACATTTCGATAATTTCGAGCCGAAAAGGGTTCGAAAGAGCTTTTAATAGCTTTGAAAGCCCATCGTACATTGCATCTTTAAATTCTCTTCCTTTCATAGATAAAAGTTTTATGATGCAAATATAAAGTGATTATTCTATTATTCAATAGATTTATTGAATATATTATAAAAATAGTAATAAAACTTGTTAAAACCACCTCCATACCATCAACATAATCAGAAAAATACCTCCGTAAATTATTGGTATCAGATAGTACGATTTTGATGACCGTTCTATCCCACTCCTCAGATTTAAACGGTTTACAACCTTAATACTTAACCAAATGCCAATAATCATAAACCCGACTAAAAGCAACGAAACCAATGTATTTATCCAAACGGGATTCTGTTGAAGTGTAATTTGTCCGTCTATTATCTGTTGGGCGGTAGCAATGCCAGTAAAATCATCAGAAAGATGCTCGAAATATGGGATTCTTGATGTAGATTTCAAGATTGATTTACCAATGTGGGCTGCTGCAATAATAGGAATAAAAGCAATTCCGTAATTGAGCAAATAGTCTTTGAACTTGATTGTTAACCCTGCAAGGCGTGTGAATAAATAGGGTAACAACCAAACAATGAATGGTAAGACTGCGAAGATTATAGTTCCTTTCAAAATGCCTGACAGGAATTTGCTTTCGATTGCCAAAGGTTTTATAATCAAATCGGGAAGAAATGAAAGATACGCATCGGTTACGTTCCATTCCGACCAAATTTCGGAAATAACAAAACCTGAAACTATCAATACGAAAACCATTTCCGCCATTCTTAGCGGTTTTAACTGAAATAAATCGTTGGCAAATCCGATGTTCTGAAATCGTGGGTTTGGTCGTTCGGAGTTGGGGTTCGATTGATATTTTGAACAGGTTTTAAGGCAACCAGCACATAAAATGCAATCGGCATTATCCGAAATATTGGCAGGATATAAATCGACACCACAGCTTTTATAGTTTAGGTTGTATTGATATTTTTTGTGAATACAGGATTTGTCTTTACAAGTATCGCAAATGCTTTTGTCTTTTACCCTCCAACCGAAAAATGAAAGTCGTGAATATAAACCCAACAAATAACCTACAGGGCAAACGTATCGACAAAAGGTATTTTTTTCGTAAATGCTTCCTATTATGATTGAAACGCCTACAATGGATAATAGATAAATTGCCATAAAGAAAGGGTTGCGATGGATTGCAAAACCTTGTATTCCAATAAACAGAATGATAATATAAAAAACGGTTATTGCCCAGCCTGAAATTAACAATGAAGGTCTTTTACGTTTAAGACCGATTTTGGAAAAGAAAGTGGTAATCAATTCAACAGGGCAAACCATGCACCATACACGCCCGAAAAATATCGCCCCTATCACAATGGCTGGCCACCAATACGACCAAACAATTAAATTACCAAGGTTTGTATTACGAAGTTGTTTGAGAAAAGCGGCATCGGTGGAATATGCCATTAAACCCGTTACGATTAATACGATGTAAGCAATTAGTGAGACATATTTCAACGAAACGGGGAAATACCATCTTTGAAGCAAAATATTAAGTTTTTTCATCTTTCGGCAATTTTTAAATTAATCCAGTACCAAGGGCTATTGAAATTAAAATGAGCATTACCGCAACAATGAGTTGGATACTCCTCAAAGTAACTTTTTTAAGCAATTTTTTGCCAAAATATGCCCCTGCAATTGCTGAAAGGGTTGCCGAAATTAAAAGTGTAAGATTTTCGTGCAGGTTTGCTGATGTAAAACGTGAAGCATAAACCGAAAGCCTTGTAAAATCAACCAAACAGGCTATAACTACACCAGTGGCAATATATGCTTCTTTTGATAGTCCGCTCTTTATGAGAAATGCACTGCGAATTGCACCCTGGATGCCTGATAATCCGCCAAAGAAACCGCTAAGGATTCCGCCCAAAACTAATTTATCTTTACCAAATTGAACCTTTTGAAAAGTGGGTGAAATTTCCAGTATCGAGAATACAATTAACAATAATGAAATAATGAGTTTTACAGGCGTAACTTCAAAAGACCTGCCCCAGAGTTCGTATTGTAAAAATGTTGGTAGAACTGTAATTTTCAATAACAACCATGCACCTGCAAATGAAGCTAAAATTGCAGGAATACCAAACCGCAACAAAACGGCTTTGTCAGTGTTTTTGCCTACTAATGCAATTTTGAAAAGGTTATTTGAAAAATGCACCACGCCAGTGAGTGCAATGGCAATATCAATAGGGAAAAATATTGCAAAAACGGGAGCTAAGATTGTACCAAGCGCGAAACCCGAAAAGAACGTTAAAACGGCTGTAAAAAATGCCGCTAAACAAATTATTACTATTTCCATACACGCATACTTTTAAATTTATATTGCAAAAATAGGATGTATGGTTGCCTTTGGCGTGGTAGGTTTAAATGTTAAAATGGTATTATTGAAAATGTTTATCCCTGAATTGTATTGGAGTAATTTTCTCGTGCTTTTTAAAGAATTTAACAAAGTTTGAGGCATCGGTAAATGAAAGGATTTCAGCAATTTCGTTAATGGTATTGTCGGTATGCAATATGTATCTTTTGGCTTCAAGTAATAGTTGATTTGTGATTATTTCGCTGGCACTTTTTCTCGTTTGTTTACGGCAAATTGTATTCAGGTTTTGAGGCGTTATATTAAGCAAGTCGGCAAATTCATTGACTTTGTGTAGCCGTGGACATTCTTTAACCAATAACTGTACAAACTTTTCATATACTGATTGTGGCAATGATTTATTTTGGGGGTTGTCTTCTTTAATTTGCAACAGCTTTCCGAATAAGGCTTTGAGCAATCCGTGGATAATTTCCTTTGAATATTGTGTATTGAGTTGAAATTCGTTAAAAATCTCTTCCAAAAAATGAATTGGGAATTTGTCGGGTTGGATTTTTAATCTTGTTGCATCAGTCAGTTTTCGGACTAAGTCAATTAACGTTTTTTCATTAATCGCATTAAATTCATTGTCATTGAAAAGAATTACAAATCCTTTTGGAATTGAGGTAAACTGCCAATAATGAAGTTGTCCAGGATTTAGAAAATAAAAATCGGGGCTTGAAACCATATATTTCTCCGATTCAATACAATGAAAACCTTCTCCCTGTGATAGAAATATCAGTTCGTAATACTCGTCATGTTTGTGAGGTTTGGTTTTCTTAATCTGTTCTTTAAACCGTGAAACTTTAAAAGTCAAGCCTTCATCAAGTTTATTTTTTATGTCTATCTTTCTGTCATTCATAGCACAAAGTTATCAAATTTGCAGTGGTGCGGAGGAAAAATTGCACTCTTTGGCAAAGCTTTGGTTTTAGCGTGGGCTCGTGGGGCTTTGCCAATGTGTGCAATGTGGGTGGGGTTTCCTTCTTCTTTTTTTGCCGGGGGAAGAAAAAAACAAAATAAATTTCCATCAAATTTGCACTGTCCTGTCAAAAAGCTAAATCCTTTCTATTTTCAATTTATCACTATCGTATCTGTCTGCTCGTCTGTCTTTTTACACTTGTTGCCAACGGTTGGCGGTATGAAAAGTTGCCGATTGCGGGCGATTTCCTGTCAAGATACACAAAAGTTGAAGCGAGCTACAACCCTTGAATAGCCTACTGTCCCGGCAATTTTTTATACCGCGTGTTGAACTAAACCCGCATCCGCGAGTAGCATTTGACAAAAGTACCTGATTCTTTGTATATTCGATGATTTTTCACCACAAAAAATGTCCGAATATGAGAAAGAAATCAGGTTTTACTTTTGTCGAGCAGGCCATTGTGCTTGTTCCTGAGTTTGAAACGGTTGTCCACAAACTGGAACAACAAGTCACGTTACGGGGGCAGAGTCGGAGTACCTTACAAAACTACATCCGCCGAATTGCCCTTTTTGTCATTCATTTTGGCAAACTTCCCGAGAAGATTGATCCAGAAGAGATCAATGAATACCTGGCCGCATTGGCGCGTGATCCCCGATCTCCCTCGCGAAGCAGTTTTAAGCATATGGTGTACGGGTTGCGCTATTATTATCGCCTGTTGGGTATGAACCGCGAAGCCATCGCTCTGCCTTCACTTAAAAAAGATTCAAAGCTGCCCGTGATACTGAACCGGCAAGAACTCAAAGAGTTGTTCGCGGCACCCACGCTGCTCAAACAACGGATCGTACTCACATTGATTTATTCGGCCGGATTGAGAGGACAGGAGGTAATTAACCTGAAGATCTCAGATATCGACTTTGAGCGTAAAACCATCCATATCCGTCAGAGCAAGTACAAGAAAGATCGCGTTGTTCCATTGGCCGGCAGCATGGCCATTGGTTTAAAAAAGTACCTCAAAGCCGAAAACCCTCATCTCTGGTTGTTCAACGGTAAAGAACCTGACGGTCGATACAGCGTGCGCGGTCTCTCCTGGGTGATGCGTGAGAACCTCAAAAAGACATCCATCACAAAAGAGGTGAACCTGCATTCACTGCGGCACTCGTATGCCACCCACCTGCTTGAACAGGGGCTGAACATTGTTACCCTGAAAGAGTTGCTTGGCCATGCCGATATCACCACCACCATGATCTACCTTCATGTAGCTCAATGTCCCCTCATTAAACCACACAGTCCACTGGATTCCTTGTATAACTTCACTAAAAATGAGAACAAGGTTTGAACTGGCCGATGTGGTTCATCGGTTTGCTCCTTCACTGCATGACCGCGGAAAGCTTACTCCCCTTCAAGAAAAGGTGTTTGCTAAAATTGCACTTTGTAGAACCGCCGCCCTTGGCGGACACGAGGAGGCATGTGACAACTGCGGCACGATCCGTTATAGCTATAACAGTTGTGGCGACAGGCATTGTCCCAAATGCCAGGCAGCCAGACAAGCCTTCTGGGTTGACGAGCTGGTGCAAGGCACACTGCCCGTGAGGCACTATCATATTGTTTTCACTGTGCCCGACCATTTGAATGTCCTTTGTCTGCATAATGGAAGGATGTTCTACAACCTGCTTTTTTCAGCCGTGTGGCACACCCTGAACAGCTTTGGATACTCGCATTATGGTGTGGAAACCGGAGCAATAGCCGTGCTTCACACATGGGGGCAGAACCTCTCACTACATCCGCATATCCATTGTATCGTCCCGGCTGCCGGATACTCCCTTGATGGCCGATGGAAAAATATCGGTCATGGAGGGAAGTTCCTTTATCCTGTTCGTCAGTTGAGCAGTGCGTTTAAAGCCAGGTTCCTGGACAGCCTCAAACGTGCTTTGCGTAAACAAAACAAGTTGGCGTTCTTCAATGACCAGATTCAGCGTGCATATGGCACTCCCTGGGTGGTTCATTGTGAGCCCTCGATGGCAAGTGTCGAACATGTGGTGAGATACCTGGGGCAATATACCCATCGGGTCGCCATCACTAACCAGCGTATCGTGAATGTCTCTGATGAAAAAGTGACCTTCATTGCCAAAGATTACCGACAGGGAGCGGCTAAAAAGTACATCACTCTCGGTGGTGTGGAGTTCCTGCGCAGATTTGCCCAGCACATACTCCCACGCAGATTTGTAAAGATCCGACGTTACGGTATCTACAACCACACGGTGAAACGGAATCTGGGACTCAGGTTCAGGGTAGAAGATGAATCCGAAGGCAATAACAAATCAAAATCCCGGAAAACGATTGAATCGAACATTGATCGTTTCGTAAGACTTACCGGCATCAATCCTTGCCATTGTCCGGTGTGTAAAACGGGTCAGATGATTAGAATCAGAAAACTTCCACCGATACGTTCTCCACCGGAAACTATCTGTGAACAGACTCATCCCCAACTTTAACTATCAGACCTGAATGCGCCTAAAGGTGCACAGGGCAGGGTATGTCATCTTGTTAACAATAAGCGATCACAGAACCTTCTATTAATCCTGATTGATCCGAAAAGCCTATACCGTAAAGCACAAAAACCTGCAAAATGTCAAAGATCGCTTGTTTATTTTACTGTCAGAAAGTATAAAAACCTTCGTTAAGTACATAGCACTTGATATCGGTGGGTGTAGTTCAACACCGACTCATCGCTGGGTCGTGCCGACCGCTCAGAGTCCTATTTATTAGCGGGTCGTTGTTATTTTCCCAATTGTTGTTTAATATAGTTTTCAAAGTCAGTTTTTAAGGTTATTGTACTGTTTGGATATTCTGGTGAAGTCAAACCGTCAACAACTGCTTTTGTCATATCGCACAAATTGTCTGCAGTATTGTTTGTAAAGCCAACTGATAATAAAGTTTCTTTCCATTTGTCACTTGCTATTGATTGCGTGAAAACATCTTTTTTGAATACCGTTGAAAATATCTTAGCAATGTCAAGCGAACTATATTTCGTTGCCCCCACTAATTCGTAAACTGTAGTTTTTGGCTGTCCTAATGGTTTAGCAATAACATCAGCAATAAAGTCTGCCAAGTCAAGAGGGGAATGCATTTCAACTTTTAGGTCCTCAGGAAAAAATGTCGGAAGTACGCCATACTGTTCTATTGTTGATAAGTATCCCAGCCAATTACTAAAATAATATGAAGGTCGTATGATAATTTTTTCTATGTTAAAATCGTCAAACTGTTTTTCCAATAGCTGGGACATTAAAATGTTTCCTGTCTTACCCTCAATGTGAGCACCAATGCAAGACAAAATAACTATTCTCTGTATTTTGTTTTCTTCAACTGCTTTCTTGTAATTTTCAATTATATTTTTAGTGTCCTTAATTATGTCATTAGAACTCGGATTTTCAGGTGTCAAAAGAAATGCAGTTGTTCCACCTTTAAAAGCGTTTACAACTTGGTCTAAATTAAACAAGTCTGCGTGGCGTACTTTAAAATTTTCATCTTTTACCTTTTCAGGGTTTCGTACAACGGCTATCGCAGGAATTCCTTTGTCTAAAAGTCTTTTTGTCAAATGAGAGCCTATTTGTCCTGATGCTCCTACAATTATGTTCATATTTTTCTCTTTTTAAGTTGTCAATTCTGTCGTGAGTCTTTTTACAATGCCCGCTAACGTTTGTGTATACGCAATTGTATTGCGTATACATTTCATATATGCTTCCTGTTTGTTTTTATAATATTCATATTATAAGTACTTTATGAAAATTGTCTGTTTTTTATGCAATTGCGCATACAGTACTTCAAAATTACTCTTCATAGTTTGTTTTCTTATATATCAAGATTATCCAACGGGTTTTTTATCTGATCAAATCCTTTGGTTGTGATATGGGTATATATTTCAGTTGTTTTACTACTGGCGTGACCCAGTAGCTCCTGAATGTACCGTAAATCTGTACCTGATTCGAGCAGGTGCGTAGCAAACGAATGACGCAACGAATGTACGGAAATATTTTTACTGATACCAACTTTCTTCAGAGCATTTTTTAATATATTTTGAACACTTCGGGTTGAATACTGCCCTCCATTTGCCCCCTCAAACAACCATTCCCTAGGTTTGTATTCTTTCACATAGATTCGTAATGTCTCCAATGTTTTATTCCCAAGTAAAGTATATCTGTCTTTTTTCCCTTTTCCTTGTTCCACACGTATCTGCATTCTTTTGCTGTCGATATCCTTAATTCTCAGGTTAGTAAGCTCACTGATGCGCAAACCGGCCGAATAGATTGTCATTATGATTGCTTTGTGTTTCAGGTTATTGATTGACTTCAAAATGGCTGCTACCTCTTCGGTGCTCAGCACTTCAGGCAATAACTTTTCTTTTCGTGGACGATCGATCTGATAAACTTTGCGTGGTCCTCTCAATACTTTTTCATAATAAAACTTGATAGCATTGATGCTTTGGTTTTGATAGGATGTGGAGACATTTCGTTCGTTCACCAGGTATTGCAGAAAATCAACAATCATCGATTCAGAAATATTACGAATCTCTACCTCCTCATAATAATTGATGAACTCGCCAAATAAATCGGTGTATACCTTGATTGTATTATTACTGTACCGGAGTTCTTTCAGTTTGTCCACATAACTCTGCGGACAATTTCGATAGTGCCGGTGCTCTTTCTTTGATTTGCGGGGTTGCAACTTTAGTTTGTTTTCTTCGTGATATAAGAACTGAAGTTCATGTAGACTGGCTATTCGTTTTATTTCAGCCAGGTACTTCTCAGAAAAGGGTACCTCCCAACATTTTCTGACAGGATTCCAGGAGCATATTGGGATTTTCTTAAGTTTTCCTGTGATAGTCTGGTTATAGCTGAAGTACAGACGCAATGTTCTATGTGACACATTGATAACCAATATGTCTTTTTTTGTGTATTCAGGTGGCGCTATGGATCTGTTATCTTTCAATCGTATAGCTTTACATCCTGCAAATTTAGTTAATTTATTCCTATTTACCTGTAAATATCTGTGCTTTTTCTTTGTATTGATGTAAATAAATGTGAATAAACTTCTTTTGCGAAATAGGCATGAGACAGCGATGGTTCAGACGAAGAACTGTGACGATAGAAAAAAGTCAACAATAATATAGAATTAGTATAAAATAGGGCGATAAAAAAACATATCGGGATAATTGTTGTCCTGTTGGTTTAATTCTGTTATTTTTGCATCTTTAAAATAGATAGGTATGAGTGCTGTCACGGAAAAAATTAAGATATTATGTGCCGACAGGAACATGTCGGCAGAGGAACTGGCGGCCGGGGCGGGGCTTACTGTAGAACAAGTGAAGCGTATCTGTGAAAGCGACCGTATTCCATCTCTGGCGTCTCTGATTAAGATTGCCCGTGCACTGGGGGTGCGACTGGGTACCTTTCTCGATGATAGTGAAGAGAATGGACCGGTTCTCAACCGTAACAATGAGACCAAGAGGCCGGTAACTTTTACCAGTCAGCATAATAGTAGCAATTCTCACATGGATTTTATTTCGCTGGCTGCCAGCAAGGCGGGGCGAAACATGGAGCCTTTTCTTATTCATATTCAGGCAGGAAATGGTCACGAGTGCTCTTCGACTCACGAGGGTGAGGAGTTCCTTTTTGTGTTGGAAGGCTCAATCAGAGTGCAGTACGGTAGCGAGAGCTACCTCTTGCAACAGGGCGATAGCATCTATTATGATTCTATTGTGGATCACCTGGTCACGGCCAACGACGCGACAGGAGCCAGAATTCTGGCAGTGGTCTATTCTCCGGCATAAGGTATAATTCTTTACATGAAGGATACAGTTTTATGAGCCGGTTACTTGCACCGGAGCCTGCAAACACGCTTTGCGGGCATACTTCCCAATAGTTAATACTGTTTTTTTTATCACAAATGACATACAAATCTGAACCTGTTCTTTCCGAGAGAACACTGGGCGACTGGCTGGAGTACTGGGCCAAAGAAACGCCGAACAAGGAATATATTGTTTATTCGGACCGGGACCTTCGTTTCACCTGGCAAAAGTTCAACGAACGGGTGGATCATATGGCAAAGGGACTGATTGCCATTGGGGTGACACGAGGCACCCACGTGGGTATCTGGGCACAGAACGTGCCGGACTGGCTTACGTTCCTTTACGCGACAGCCAAGATTGGGGCGGTGGCGGTGACGGTCAACACGAGCTACCGCACGGAGGAGTTGCGCTACCTGATGCAAAACTCCGATATGCATACGCTCTGCATGACAGACGGGGTACCAGGAAGCAACTACACCGACATCATCTATGAGCTGGTGCCGGAACTGAAAACAACACAGCGGGGGAAACTGAAATCGGACCTCTTCCCGGAACTGAAAAACATGGTCTACATTGGTCAGGAGAAATATCGGGGGATGTATAACACGGCTGAAATCCTCCTGCTGGGAAAGAACGTGCCGGACAACGAATTCAACAGGCTGCGGTCGCTCACTACTTGTCATGATGTGGTGAACATACAGTATACCTCCGGTACGACGGGTTTCCCGAAAGGGGTGATGCTCACCCACCACAACATCGCCAACAACGGCTACCTCACAGGCATACACATGCAGTTTACGCCGGAAGACAAATGCTGCATCTGTGTGCCACTGTTTCACTGCTTTGGCGTGGTGCTGGCGACCATGTGCTGCCTCACGCACGGCAGCACCCAGGTAATGGTGGAGCGGTTCGATCCGCTGGTCACGCTGGCATCGGTACACAAGGAGCGATGCACCGTGCTGCATGGGGTACCGACAATGTTTATCGCCCAGCTGAATCATCCGATGTTCAGCTTGTTCGATATGCATTCACTGCGCACGGGCATCATGGCGGGCGCTCTCTGTCCGGAGGAGCTGATGCGACAGGTGAACGAGAAGATGTTCATGGAGCTGACCAGCGTGTACGGGATGACGGAGACGTCGCCGGGAATGACGCAGACGCGGGTGGATGATCCGTTCGATGTGCGTTGCACCACGGTGGGGCGTGCGTATGAGTTCACCGAGGTGAAGGTGCTGAACCCGGAGACGGGAGAGGAGTGTCCCGTGGACGTGCAGGGAGAGATATGCTGCAGGGGCTACAACGTGATGAAGGGCTACTACAAAAACCCGGAAGCTACAGCACAGGTGATTGATGCCAACGGCTTTATGCACTCGGGCGACCTGGGTGTGAAGGATGAGCATGGCAACTATCGCATCACCGGGCGCATCAAGGATATGATCATCAGGGGAGGGGAGAACATCTCCCCAAAGGAGGTGGAGGACTACCTCTACCGCATGCCGGGCGTCCGCGATGTGCAGGTGGTGGCGGTGGCCTCGGAGCGTTATGGCGAGGATGTGGGCGCCTTCATCATCCAGAAGGAGGACTTCAACCTCACCACGGAAGATGTACGCGACTACTGCAAGGGACACATCGCCAAATACAAGATCCCGCGCTATGTCTTCTTTGTGGATAGTTTCCCGCTAACGGGCAGCGGCAAGATTCAAAAGTTCCGCCTTCGTGAGATGGCGTTGGAGCTGTGCAGGATGGAAGGAATTGAGATTCTGTAGTCAATCCCTTTCAACTGCCTTATTCTATCGGTACGAGACGGACAATCATGCCGGGTTCTTCCAGCCCGATATACACAAGGCCATCGGGGCTCATGACTACATTCCTTACCCTTCCAATGCCCTGGGCTATTTTTTCGAGATGGACTACCTTCTGCCCGTCGAGCACCACGCGCTCCACGTAGTCAAACCTGAGCGATCCAACCAGCATGTTGTTTTCCCATTTTTTGAAACGATCGCCGGTGACGAAGGTCATCCCGCAGGGCGCAATGGAGGGTGTCCACTGCATCACGGGTGGTTCAATTCCTTTCCTGATGGTATCGGGCGTGAGGATGGTGCCATCATAATTGATGCCATAGGAGACCTCGGGCCATCCGTAATTCCTGCCAGGGAGAATCAGGTTTATCTCGTCACCGCCCTTGGGGCCATGCTCTGTTTCCCAGATTTCACCGGTCACCGGGTGAATGGCGGTACCCTGCGGATTCCGGTGGCCATAGCTGTAGATAGATGTGATGGCTCCCTGCGTGTTGACAAAGGGATTGTCGGCTGGGATACGGCCATCGTCGTAAATACGGTGTATCTTGCCGTTCGTATTGTCGAGCTTCTGTGGAAAATCGAAATGCTGCCCCCGTTCGCCCACACCGAAATAGAGATGTCCTTTTCCATCGAAAGCTAGCTTGCAGCCCCAGTGCTGGCCTCGATTGGTAGGTGGTGTGCCCACAAACAGTATCTCCTGGTCGATGAGCTTGTTGCCACTGAGCCGGGCACGCATCACGCCGGTCGCGCCTCTCCGCTCTTCACTCGTGGTGTCGAGTGCGGAATAGGAGAGATAAATCCATCCGTTTTCGTCGTAGTCGGGATGCAGTGCAATGTCCATCAGCCCTCCCTGTCCGGTGGCCATGATGGGCGGCAATCCCTCGATGGGTGCGGAGAGTACTCCCTGTGAAAGCCGGTGCAGGGTGCCACTGCGTTCCGAGATCAACAGATCGCCGCCGGGCAGGAAAGCCATTCCCCAGGGTACTTCGAGTCCGGTGACCACCGTGTCGATCACAAGATTGTATTCTTCCGACTGCAGGATGCCCTCCGCGGTGACGGCAGGCTTGAGCTGTGTCCGGTCAGCCGGAATTCCGTTCTTCACATAAACGGCAAGTGCTCTTGTTTCATCGTCTGAAAACGTTTTTTCAAAAGCAGGCATACCGGCATTGGGGATACCATACTTTATGCTTCTCTCTACAGCTGCAGTGCCGGATGCTTCCATCCACTGCTTCTCGGCAAACTTTTCAAGATTGTCGCCATGACAGCCTGCACAATACATCCGGTAATGGCCTGCCACGCCACTGCCCTGAGCCGACTTTGGCATATGCCTGCAGGATTGGACAACACTTACGGAGAAAATGGCCGCGAAAATAATAAATAGGATTGGAGAATTTTTCATTTTATTTGCTATTGGTTAGAAATGAAGACTTTGCAAATGTAATAAAAATTTCAGGTAACAAGGGGGGAAAGATCTATAAAAAAAGATCGATAACCAACATATGACTGTCTTTGATTATCGATCTTGAAAGTGGAGAATATCGGAGTCGAACCGATGACCTTTTGACTGCCAGTCAAACGCTCTAGCCAGCTGAGCTAATCCCCCGTGAATTTTCGTGGTGCAAAGATAGAGATTTTGTTTATATTTGCAACAAAAACAAAAGAGAAAAACTAAAAATTATCCCATATGATTGTATTCAACACCACTTTTCACGTGGAAGAAGAATTGCAGGAAGATTTCGTTGAGTATATGTTGCAGCATTTTATCCCGATGTCCACAAAAAGTGGACTGCTTACATCGCCACGTCTGGCACGTGTGTTCGGAAAGGAGGAGGACGAGGGACATTCCTACGCGATGGAGTTCATCGCTGCCGACCTTGTGACATTGGAACGATGGAATGCCGATGAGAGTCAGGTGGTGTATGCTCCGCTCCTGGAGAAGTTCAAGGAGAAACTCATCGGCTTCTCTACCATCATGCAGACAATAGAATACTGATGCAGAAAGAACGGATTATCTTGGGGATCGACCCGGGTACACAGGTGATGGGCTATGGCTTGCTCCGTGTACTGGATAACAAGCCTTCACTGATGGCGATGGGTGTGATGGAGCTGGGGAAGTATGGAGACCACTACCTCAAGCTGGCAAAGATCTATGCCCGCGTGATCGGCCTGATTGAGGAATTTCTCCCCGATGAGCTGGCCATAGAAGCACCTTTCTTTGGCAAGAACGTGCAGAGCATGCTCAAGCTGGGACGGGCACAGGGGGTGGCCATGGCTGCAGCTATCTCACGCGATATACCGATATTTGAATATGCACCGCTGAAAATAAAGATGGCCATCACAGGCAACGGCAGGGCGGCCAAGGAGCAGGTGGCATACATGCTGCAGAAGATCCTGCATATCCCCGACGAGAACATGTTGCCGCAACTGGATGCAACGGACGGACTGGCAGCAGCGTTGTGCCATTTTTATCAGTCGGGTATCACCACCGGCGACAAGAAATACAGGGACTGGAAAGATTTTGCCAACCACAATCAGGATAAAGTGAGGAAATGAAAAATTTTCCTCTTTTTCTTGCAATTAACTCCCAATCTTTTTTAACTTTGCCTCATGAATGAAATGATTTCGCACATAGAATTTCTGTTACATGAGCACAACTGCGTCATCATTCCCGGCTTTGGCGGCTTCGTGGTCAATACGATACCCTCTCGTAGGGATGGTATCGCCACCTTTAACGCGCCTGCATGTGAGCTGGTATTCAACCGTGACCTGACCCACAACGACGGTCTGCTGGCACAGTCTTACATGAAAAGCGGACAGCTGATGTTCGAAGCTGCCATGCTACGCATTGAAAAAGGGGTCGAGGAACTGAAACATCAATTGCAGGAAATGCAGCATGTGGATATGGGTAAGCTGGGTTCATTCACCAGAAACGAAGGGGAACGATTTACCTATACACCGGGCAATTTTGTGCGTCCGGCTTTGTTCGGTCTCACCAGGGCTTCACTCAGGCCACTCGTGCAGATGCAGACAGTCACAACACCTGCAAAACAGACCCAACCGGGAAAGAGAAGATACAGTCGTGGTATCAGCGTGGCTGCCGCTGCGGTGGTCCTGCTACTATTGATGCTGCTTCCGGTGAACGACACCAACAACGGTCATCAGCTGGCCAAAATGATCACAGAAACATCGCTGTTCGGAAACAAGCAGGCGGAGACACAAATCCGGAAAAGCGGTCTGCCGGATAACCAAACAACCGTTGAATCGAACGTTTTACCGACACAACCGGCTACGGAGGCTGCTTCCCAGGATGCATCCCTGCAGGTGCCTGTCGCCGGCCCCCGTTTTTACGTGGTGATGGGTGTTTACGAGTTGCCCGAGGTGGCACAGAAGATGATTGAAACACTCGCAAATGAAGGATTTACACAGACTGGTAGCCTGAAGCGATCGGGACGTATTGATGTGTTTGCCGCATCTTTTACCGACGAAACAGAAGCTGCTGCCTTTCTGAGGGAAGTACACAAAAAACATCCATCGCATTCGGATGCATGGATTCTAAAAAGAAAATAAATATGTCGCTGAAATGTAATATTGTCACAGGATTTGTCCTCTATTGGGCTTATGAGTTGTACAAATACAGGAGGAGAATAGTGCCACCGATGGACCGGTTCCGTTTCCCCGATTTTTAAGAAACCCGTTTTTAAGGACACAGATATCCCCGGAATAACAAGTTTACGGGGATTTTTTGTTGTGCCCTCAACCGGAACGACGTCTGCCGGAACCACCATCACTCCATTCTCTGCCCCTGCGCATATCACCCCGCGAGGCTCCTCCCTTGAATATGTTGAACCGATAGACAAAGTGTACAATGAAATAGCTTGTCAGTGTATTGGTTGTCGTATCACGAATAAAATTGGATGAAACATTCCTGCGAATATTACTTCGTTGCTGCAGGATGTCGTACACCTTCACCCGGATAAGGCCGTTCTTCTGTTTTAATATCTGTTTTTCGAGTGAGGCATTCCAGAGGGTTTCATTCTGCTTGAAGCCATCGGAATAACCTGAGTTGGTGGAGTAGCGGATGTCGCTTTGGAAGTTTATATCGAACGGAAGGTAGATGGTGGTATTGGCTGAACTGCCATAATTGAAATATTCCCTGTCCTGTTGCCCTTCCAGGCTGTTTTGTACCTTGTTGTAGGAGATGTTACCCCTGAGCGAGAACTGTAACTTTGCCGAGTTATAGTTAAAACTCAAGTTTTCAGAAAGATTGACTTGCCTGCTGACGTTTTCCTCGTTGTTGGAAAAACCGTTGTTGACTCTGTAGCTGCCATTGGAGGTGCTCGAAACCGTAAACTTTTTACTGAAGAGCGGCTGCGACGTGGTAAAACGGAGATCCCCGTCCCAGTTGCCATTCACATTCCGGTAGGTATTTTCCTTCCGTCCTGTCTCGGGATCGGTGAAACGGGAGGTCACAATCGCATTCAGGGTATAATTAAAACTGCCGGTGAGCATATGAAAACGGTTTTCCTGCGGCTTTGAGTTCTGATAGCGGATATTCATGCGGTGCATGAACGCAGGTTTGAGATCGGGATTCCCATAGGTGATGTTGAGCGGATTGCTCACGTCGATCACAGGAGATATCTGATTTACGGAAGGCTGATCGGTGTTCCCCGTGTAGGTGAAACGAAGGTTCTTCTGCCTCGACCAGAGATAGTTAAACTGTGCATTGGGGGAATAGTTGGTCACGTCTTGTGTGATGTTGCTGATGAGCGAATCGCCGACATAGGTTTTCCTCTTTGAGGAGGTGGGGTAGACACTGAAGCCGACGTTGTAATTGTATTTTTCACTTCTCGACCGGAAATCGATCCCGATATCCTGATTTACCGAGCTGTTGTCGTTCAGCTTGCTGTATTTGGTATCGAAGACAGTGTAATTTCCCTCTTCATCGCGGGTGCGGGTGTCTTTATCCGATTGGGACGATCCCTGCCGGTAGTTATAGGAAAACTGGAGAAACTTCTGCCTTCCCAATGGCTCCACGTAGGAGAGGTTACCGCTCAGGTTCGATCCGCTGTTGCTGTTGGTGATGCGCTGGTCGAGCAGATCGTCGGCCCGGTTTCCGGTATAGTAGGTATTGGAGATGTTCATCGCCTTGTTCTCAGAATCATTTGATCGGATATTGAGTCCTAAGCTGATGCTTCGGCCAGGCTTCCCAAGACGACGGTTGAGGTTGAGATTGCCGCCGATGTTATTCCCGTTGCCGCGTGAGTTGTAGTCGGCATTCCCGTAATTGACGGTATCACCCGCAACACGCGTCGTGGAAAACAGATCGGTCTCCATGCTTTCACTGTTGTTAAAGCTGAGGGTAGGACGAAATACGAGCGTGGTCATGGAATCAGGCTTCCACTCAAGACGCACATCCATATTCAGATTCTCATCGCGACTGTGGGAACGGTTATTCTGATCCTCATAGGTGTCGCCCTTGCTCAACAGATTCTGGGTGTATACCTTCGACAGTGATTCCGACCTGTTATTGCCGTAACGGATGTTGCCGCCCACCTCCAGCTTTTCAGATACCTTCTTGCTGAAGTTGAAACCGCTGTTGGCTGCTGTGTTGATGCCATTTCCGCCACCGCCTCTTGTTCTTCCGCCACCGCCACCGCCCATGGTTGCTCCCAGATCGGAGGCACCCGCATTGTTGGTGTTGTTGATGCCACCCATGAAGGTCATCTGGTCGCTGTTGCGCATGTGATTGACCAGGGCATTCACTTCAAAACGCTCCTGACTGCCATATCCGGCAAAGGCATTGCCGAAGCTTCCCTGCTTCATGTTGGGACGGACGGTGAGGTTGATGATCATCTCTTCTTCTCCGTCGTCGAAGCCGGTCATTTTCTCCATTTCCGACTTGTTGTCCACAACCTGCAGCTTCTCTACCATCCTGGCTGGCAGATTCTTGGAGGCGATCTTCGGATCATCACTAAAAAACTCCTTGCCATCGACAAATATCTTCTTGATTTCCTTCCCCTGCACTTTGATTACTCCACTCGCATCGATTTCCACACCGGTCATCTGCTTCAGTAGATCTTCCACCACGGCCATGCCGGTCACCTTGTAGGCATCCGCATTGTATTCCAGCGTGTCTCCCTTCACAAGGATCTCGGTGGCAGCAGCTGTGACCACCGCTTCATCGAGCAAGATGGATTGTTCCTGAAGGGCAATGGTGTCGAGCCGTACGGCCGGCTGTGCGGAGGAGAGAGTGAACTCCTGAAAGTAGGGAGTATAACCTACAAAGGAGATGTTGGCAATGTAGTTGCCATGTTTTACCGGGATAAGAAAAGTCCCTTCGCCGGTGGAAGAAGCACCGGTGACCAGCGTGCTGTCCTCCGGGGTGAGTATGCGGATGGTGGCCGCAGGAACCACTTCCCCGGTGTTCTTATCGATGATCTTTCCTGAGATAGTTCCCATGGCAGTTTGCGCCTGGATGGATGTGATCAGGGCCGATAGCAACAAAAAGAATATTGTCTTTTTCATCAGTTTCTTGAAAAGGGTTGAAAACAAATTACGCACCGTTGCCACAAAGATAGAAATAAAGCCGGCGGACTTCAAGCGGAATAGATGAATCGTAATTTTTCATCGATGAACGGGCTGAATAAATCGGGAAACTGCTTACATTTGTAAAATAAAAAAGATTGTCAGGTATCATTACGCCACTAAACATCAAAGAAATGAAAGAAACAAAATACGAAACGAAGCTGCTGGGGCTTCCCTATCTGAAAAACGATGCATACGGTGCCCTCTCAATGCCGGTCTATCACGCGCTGGCTTATGAATTTGAGACGGCAGAAGAGATGGAAGCCGCCTTCTGCGGACGTATTAGTGAACATACTTACTCAAGAGTGACAAACCCCACGGTGCAGTACTTTGAAGAACGGGTGAAGGTGGCGACCGGAGCGCATGGGGTGACTGCCCTCAACTCGGGCATGGCAGCCATCAGCAATGTGTTCTTTACCCTTGCATGGAGTGGCTGCAACCTGGTTACATCGCGCCACCTCTTTGGAAATACATACTCCTTCTTTATAAATACATTGGGCGCCTTTGGCGTGGAAACACGTTTCTGCGACCTGACAAACGTGGAGGAGGTAGCAGCCTGCATCGACGGAAACACATGCGGCGTATTTGCAGAGGTGATCACCAACCCGCAGATGGAGGTGGTGGACCTACTGGCACTGGCTGCCGTGGCACACGAAAGAAACGTGCCGCTCATCGCAGACACGACAATCATTCCTTTCAGCACGTTTCATGCATCTGACTTCGGCATCGACATCGATGTGATATCGAGTACCAAGTATATCTCGGGCGGGGGAACAAGCCTGGGGGGACTGATTATCGATTACGGGAAGTTCGACTGGTCACACTCACCCAGACTGAAACCGTTTGCCGATGCTTCGGCGTCGGCCTTCCACTTTAAACTGCGCAAGGAGATACACCGTAACCTGGGGGCATACATGACGCCTGAGGTGGCTAATATGCAGTCGCTGGGACTGGAGACATTGCAGATTCGCTACGAACGACAAGCAGCCAGCTGTCAGGAACTCGCAGAAAGGTTACAGTCGATGCCCGGTGTGGTGTCGGTCAACTACCCGGGACTGCCGGACAATCCTTATTATGAGGTGAGCAAAAAACAGTTTGGAACATGCCCGGGAGCGATGCTGACGTTTGACCTGGATTCGAAGGAGCGATGTTATGCCTTCATGAACCGGCTCAGGCTGATTCGCCGTGCCACGAACCTCTTCGACAACCGTACACTCATCATTCACCCTGCAAGCACCATCTATGGCACCTTCACGCCCGAACAACGTGCTGCCATGGACATAAAAGAAACCACACTCCGCATGTCGATAGGACTGGAGAGCGTGGATGATTTGATGGAGGATATGTTTTAGGGCTATGCTGTCAGCTTTCAGCTTGGGTAGTGGGGTTGGTGTTAGAGTGGGCGGTTTGGGAATATAGGTGTCAGCCGATTCTATCGATTCTGTATGGTTGTGAATTTGTAGATGATGCCGATATCCGTAAAGATGGGTTTAAAATTGCCTTTCACACCCACCATCTGTCCGGCTCCAATAGAAAATCCCCAGTTTTGGTTGATCTGATGGGCCAATCCAGCACTATACTGAAAAACCAATCCATTGCCTGTATCGATGCCTCCACCTCCGGCTGCACCTCCCAGTACCTGTGCACGGAATTTCCAGGAAGGTGTCCGTGCATACCGGTATCCTAAGCCCAACAGGCCTTCGGCATAAGCTCCATAAGATCCCTGGTAGGCCCAATAGGTTGCTCCCAGTATATCAAAATGGTGATGGAATTTTTTTGATACGACCAACCCCATCAGGTTGAAAGACCGGTCATAAGGACGTCCATTTTTGTCTGTTGATTTGGTGGAAGGGTAATAGGTCCGGTTCTGCAATTCAAAACCAAACTCATGGAGCCGATCCGTGTCCTTCAGGCGATAGACGGTTCTCTGACGGTCGCCCCCCGTTGAAGCAAACTGGAAGTTTTTGGATAATCCCAATTCCAATAGTGTGCCATTAAACTCCCCTCCGGGAGTGATTGTCTGACCTATTGCGGCTTTGATTCCATACGCATTTCCCAACAGGGCTCTTAAACCGACCGACCCCTGGATGATTCCTCCTCCGCCACTTGCTATACCTCCTCCGCCACTGGGACCTGCCAGCAGCTGGGTATCGAGGGTCAATCGATCGGTCCCTAACGCCTGTTCAAAGCCAAGACCTACCAAATAACTCATATAGCCATCGATACCGCCAGCCACAGCACCATGTAATTTCAGTGCCGCATACCATTTGTGATGAAAAAAATGATCCAACTCGATGCCAACCAAATAAATATCGCCTTCTTTGGGCGCGGGTATATCACTGGGAAAGGTAGGACGACCAACAAATTTTATGTAATTCTGTCCGGTAATCTGCACCCTGAATTTTGATTCCTTGTCGAGCGTTTCTGCATAATCCTCTGCCATGAATGCGGAGCCTGCCCTTCTTGCCGTGCTGAATTGTGTCGACAAGGTAAGACCAGCATTGAAATTATTCCCTCCGATGTTCCCGTTTGGAAAATCCAACCGGGAGTAGCCTCCGAAGAGCGAAACTTTTTTTATGCGATAAGAGAGGTTGAGATGCAGACGCGTGATTAAACCTCCGCCATCCGGAGCTCCTCCGCCTCCGCCTCCTCCAACAAATATTCCACCATCCAATGATAAGGGGGATCGAAACAGGGGTTGAACATATCCTGCTCCCGTACCGAAGGTGATCAAACCAGGCCTCTTTCCTACGATGGCCGAATAGGTATTGATCGTGAAATAGAGATTGGGAAGCTTATCCACGATAAAAAAGTCGGCTCCCATCCCCAACATGCCCAAATCAGGCTCCCCTGACATTTTCAACGGTTCATAGCTGGACCTGAAACGAAGGGATTGCCTGATCAGGTTGACCTCCCTGCCATCACTTTCTTGCCCAGTCACAAGCAGGGTGACTGAAAACAGGAAAAAGAGAAGGAGAATAAAACGGATTAAAAACTTTTGCATGTTGTTTTAGGATTCAGGGGTCAGGATTCAGGGGTTAGGAATCAGCGGTCAGCTATCAGCTATCAGCTTTCAGGAGTCAGCTTTCGGGAGAGGAAGCTTGTTCCGGCCAGCGGTTGGGGTTTACCTTTCAGCTTTATTCTTTCAGTAGTGAATCAACCAGAGTGTTGAACTCGTTGATGAATTCTTCGTAAAAGAGGCCGGTGGCCGGTCCGTTGAAACCGGTATGAATGGTGCGTACCTTGCCCCGCTTATCAATAAAGATGGTGGTGGGATAGCTGGAGAAGTTGTCCAGCTCGGGCAACGCGCCGGCCACATTTTCCTTGCCGACTGCTCCGCCAAAGAGGATGGGGTAGCCGGTATGATAGCGTTCTTTAAGCTGGCCAATGGCTTTCTTTGCATAGGCTTCGTCGTCTTTCCTTTCAAAGGCGATACCGAGAATCTCCACACCGCGTCCTTTGTTCTCCTCATACCAGGGTGCCAGGAATGCCATCTCGTCGAGGCAGTTGGGGCACCAGCTTCCGAGAATCGATACAATCACCACTTTCCCTTTATATCGTTCGTCGCTGAGTGAAACGGTGTTTCCTTCCAGATCGGGCAGCGCAAAGCTGAGTGTTTCGTAGCCGGACTTGAGGCCGGCCAGCGAGTAGGCATCGACCAGCGCTGCCGCGTCGTTCTTCATGCCCAGAAGCTTTGTGGTGCCGCGGGTAGTATGAAAGGTACCTTCGAAAAGGGTATCTGCAGTGAAGTTGAGTTCGATGTAATAGGGACTCAGTCCGCCAAAAGCGGAGAGCTGTACACCTTCACCGGTATAGGCACCTTCCAGAAAGCGGAGGTCGCCGGAGTTGGTCAGTACGGAGCCGGTGACAATGGCGTCGTCGGTTTTAAAGATGCCCACGTTGCGGGTGGTGTCTCCCGATTCACCCACGAAGAGCACATCCCACTTGCCATCAACCTTCCTTGTGGTGGGTTGTGCAACGGGCGCAAAACGTTTTGTCACGCCGTAGACTGCAGTGAAAGGTACGCCGGGATCGTCCTCGATGTAGTTTTTAATAAACTTTCCCTCGATACGGTTGTCAGTGACAAATCCTTTGAGCACGGCATCATAAGCTACGATGGGGACAATGAGCGTGTCGCCGTGAAATGCGGCGCCGGGAAGCTCTACCCGTTCCTCTCCGTTGATCAGGGTGAAGGTGGCGGAGTCGGTGCCCTGCTTCTTCACCTCAAACAGGAAGGGAACCGTACGGTCGCCCGCCAGCGCAAGCTCGCCGCGCCATGTGCCTTCCTGCAATCCTCCTTTTTTTGCGCAGGAGCCCAGGCCTATGAGCAGAAGAGCAAGAAATAAAAATTGAAAATTCTTCATATTAATGTTGTTTTGTCTGTTTTAATAATTTGTGAATTCTTTATTTGAACAACCAACAGTTGATTTTTTACGGGTATCTCATTCATTGTTTACAACCAAGACAGAGGCCTTTAAATTGCAAATATAACGCACTTTTTTATTTGAACACCCACAATTTGGTTTCAATCACATCATTCCCTTGTGCAGCGACGGCAGCTTGGTAATTTTCAAGATTCACCGACTGCTCCTTCACCGGGTAATAGAGACGGGAGGGTACACCCCCATTGCCGAAAAGGGGATTGAAGGTGTAGCTGACCTGCTCACCGTTGATGGTGCCGGTGTATACCGTGTCGCCCCGCTTGATCAGAAAATCGGGGAAGCCGGTGCGGCGGTAGTCACTCCACCCCTCCAGGAACTGCCCGAACAGGGCAATGTATTTCTGATTCAGTACATTCCGCTGGCTGGCAGAGGGTAGTGCAGCCACGTATTCTGCAGCTTCGTTACCCGAGACACCCCACTTGGCAAGGGAAGCCAGCACGCCTGCTTCATAGTCGCTCTGACGCCAGTTGTTGTGTTCGGCGAGCAGGAAGGCTACCTCGGCATATTCCATCAGCACTTCACCATAGTTGGGAGTGCTGTAGGCAGCACCGGGGAGACTTACCGCAGTGGCAGGAAAACTCCCTGCCTGGGCTTCGGTCAGCCCATAGGGTAGTCCGGCATAAGCGCCGGCACCGTTCAGGGCGGCATACTTGCTCAGACGTGGATCAGCTGCAGGAAGCTGGGGATTTTCACCTTTCAGCAGATTCAAAAAGGGGAGAGAGATTGCAAAGTCGCGCCTGTTGGCGGTCACCGTGGCCCGGTAGTAAGGTGCCTCATTGGGTGCAGCACTGGCGTAAGTGAATACTGCGTTGTCGGCATTGCCGGTGAAGACGCCCTTGGCCAGTGCATCGGTGAAATGAGTCTGGTACAATTGGGGATCCTTTGCTTTCAGGCGGGTGGCAAAGCGAAGCCGCAGCGAGTTGGCAAATTTGGCCCATTTCAGGTTGCTGCCACCGTAGATGATGTCGGAGCTACTAAAGGTGTTCTCCGAAGAATAGCGCAGCAACGTGTCTCCGGCCTGCTTCAGCTCGTTCAGGATGTCGGCATAGATCTTTGCCTGCGGTGCATATTTGGGTGTGATGTTGTCGGGATTCTGCTGCAAAGCTTGAAAGTCGGCATCGTCGCTACCATGGGAGTGATAGGGCACATCACCAAAAATGTCGGTCAGCGCGGAGAAGGCAACCGACTTAAGAATGCGGCTGATGGCGATCTGCGTGGCATTGCGA
This sequence comes from Bacteroidetes bacterium GWC2_46_850, assembly GCA_001768325.1. Taxonomy (GTDB): domain Bacteria; phylum Bacteroidota; class Bacteroidia; order Bacteroidales; family Dysgonomonadaceae; genus Proteiniphilum. Next base: position 27,687 of record MENQ01000005.1, read on the forward strand.
CCGGCACCGCTGGCTGTGACCAGGTCTTTTGTGGCGGGATCGCTATTAAGCGTGATAACCTCCTGCAGATCGTTGACCACCTCATAGAGGCCGTTCCACACGTTGTCGGAATAACTGAAAGGGATGTCGTAACGCGACTGGGATGTGTAGGTTACCTGACTCAGCTGCTGGATGAAGAGCCCGGAGCTGCGGAGGGAGGCGGACTCACTCCGGATGTTGTCGAGCAGATGTTTTTCTGCCGTGACGATCAGTGAAGGGGTTTGTACCGCAGCGGGGCGGTTGGGGTCGATGTTCAGCTCCTCGTCTATGCAGGAGGTGAATGCGAAAACCAGTGAGAGCGACAGTGCGGTGAGCTGTACCCTGCCGTCGAAGTAGTTATGTTGAAAAAATTGATGAATGGCTCGTTTCATAGCTTTTTAATTTTATGCTGTTAGAATCTGATATTTACATTGATGCCAAAAGAGGCCGGGGTGGGCATGTTACCTCCCTCGATGCCCTGCACGTTGCCGCTGCTGTTGGTGAGCTCGGGGTCGATGGTCTTGCTTTCCCGGTAGAGGTAGAAGAGGTTCCTTCCATATACCGAGGCGCCGACACCTTTGACGACTTTGTTGCCCGAAAGAGGAAAGTCGTATTCCAGCGACAGTTCACGCAGTTTGATGAAGGTGGCATCGAAGATGCTGAAGGCGGTGGGTCCGTTGTAATGATTGCGCGACCAGGCCTGGGCGGTGACCAGCTTTGTGTTCTCTGCCGTGTTGGTGACGGTATAGGTCCCATCAGGATTAAAAGTGACATCTCCGGTCACTCCTTCAGAGACGATGCCATTTTCGCGGATGCCATTGGCAGCTGTCTCGGGCAGGATGCCTGAATACATGGCCACCTTGTAGGTCTGGGAGAAGAACTTGCCTCCCACACGAGAGTCGATCAGAAAGTTAAAACGTATATTCTTGTAGCGAAGACCGTTCTGGAAGCTCCACAGATAGTCGGGCAGCACGCTGCCCAGGGGTACCAGCTGTTGGGTGCGCAGGTAGAGCCCGTCGGTGCCGACAACTTTCTGCCCGTCGGGGGCATAGACGAAGTCGTACCCGTAAAGCTGCCCGTAGCCCTCGCCCTCCTGTGCAGTGAGGGTTACCAGCGAGGTGCTGAGGTTGAGCCTGTTGACTGCATCAGAGAGTCGGATGATCTTGTTGCGGTTTCTGGAGAAGTTGATGGTGGTGTTCCAGTCCAGATCACGTCGTCGTATCGGGTTGATACCGAGTACCACCTCAAATCCCCTGTTGTTTATCTCTCCTGCATTGATCAGCTTCGATGAGTATCCGAAAGCATCGGAGGTGGGCAGCGAGATGATCTGGTTGTGGCTGCTGTTGTTGTACCAGGTGAGATCGAGGTCGATCAGGTCGCGGAAGAGCTGCAGCTGCAGGCCTGCCTCCAGCGAGGAGGTGATCTCCGGCTTCAGGTTCAGGTTGTTCAGCTGGTCGGGCAGGGTATAGGCGCTCTTCCCATTGATGGCATTTACTGCCTGATATACCTTATAGAGTTGATAAGGGTCGGTGTCGTTGCCCACCTGTGCCCATCCGAGGCGCACCTTGGCGAATGAAAGCCAGTCGTGGTTGCGCAGACCATCCAGCTCACTCAGGATGACCGAGGAGGTGAGGGAAGGATAAAAGTAGGAGTTGTTTGTCACCGGCAGCGTGGAGGACCAGTCGTTGCGGAAGGTGCCGTCGAGGTAGACGGTGCTGCGCCATCCGTAGGAAACGCTCCCGTAGACGGAGGAGAGCTGCTTCCTGTAGATGCCTGTAGCGGAGTTGATGATGGTGGAGGTGGCGTTGTTGAGGCTGTAATAGTTGGGGATGATGAGTCCTCCCGAGGTGGATATGTCGCTGATGCGGCGGTTGCGTTCCAGAAAATTACCACCCAGGTTGGCTACCAGTGAATGGTTGTTCCAGGTGTGGTTGGCGGTAGCCAGCAACTCATAGTTGAACTCTTCATACTTCTGATTGTACTCCTGGTACATCGACTGGGAACGGGAGTTATAGGCAATCCTGTCCTGGAAGTCATAATCATAAATGTCGGCATTGATACGTCCTGTCACCGAAAGCCAGGTCGTGGGGGTGAGGGTGATGCCGGCATTTCCATAGAGTCTGTTGCGGTCTTCACTGAGGTAACTTTCGTAGGCCGACCAGTAGGGGTTGTCGATGTACTTTGTCTTCTCATCGGCCACCGTGTTCTGGTATCCTGTGCGATTCCAGGCGCGGGGTGTGCCGTCGGGACGCTTATATTCACTCAGGCGCTTGTAGTCGACCTGCACCTGTCCCCACTGATAGGCCTCGAGGATGATGTTGCGGTTGGATGCTCCCGTCCAGGGACGCCCTGTGGAGGAGGTCTTCACATAGTTGGCATTGGCGAAGAAGGAGAGTAGCTTGCCGGTGGCATTTCCCGAGATGTTGATGCTGTTCTTTCCGAGCGATGAGTTGGGAATGGTGCCCGTCACGTTCTTGTTGGTGAAGGATACCCGGAAGGCCGAGTTGGCGGCCGACTTGGAAAGGGCGATATTGTGGGTATTGGCGACGCCGGTACGAAAGAAGTAGTTGACGTCGTGTTCAGGGTAGACCCAGGGTTCCGGATTGAGGTAATCGGCCGGATATTCGGGGTCGAGGTTGTACCAGTGCAACACGGGCGTACCGTCGAGCTTTGGTCCCCAGCTCTCATCGCCGGCATATTCGGGAATGTTGTAGGTGGTGCCGTTAATGACCGCCGTGCCGAAGGTGGGGTTGTAACCGCCGCCATAGAGCTTTTGTCGCTCCGGGAGACGTACCACCCTCTCGAACTCGACACCGCTGTTCAGTTCAATCTTCAGGTCGCCCTCGTCGCCCGCACGCCCCTTCTTCGTGGTGATGAGGATGACACCATTGGCGGCCCGTGATCCGTAGAGTGCTGCGGCAGAAGGTCCTTTCAGCACGTTCACGCCGGCAATGTCATCAGGATTGATATCCTGGATGGTGCTTCCCACATCCTTGCCCGCGCTGCCATGTATGGTGGTGGAGCTGTTCAGGTCGCTATTGTCCAGCGGCACTCCGTCGATCACATAGAGAGGCTGGTTATTGCCGGTGATGGAGTTGATGCCGCGCAGGGTGATGCGGGAGGAGCCACCCAGGTTGCTCCCTCCGGAGATGACCTGCAGCCCGGCAATCTTGCCGGAGAGAGCACTCATTGGGTTGGTAGGGCGCGCCCCAAAGGCATCGGCGGTGACATGCTGTACCGCGTATCCGAGTGCCTTCTTCTCCCGGGGGATATTGAGTGAGGTGATCACCACTTCATTTAGTGCCGTGGTTCCCTCCTGCAGCGTAACAGGGTAGATCCCGGATCGGGAAACCTGAAGGGATTGGCTCTCGTAGCCGATATAGGAGAAGATGAGTGTGGTTCCTGCGGATACGCTCAGGCTGTAGTTGCCATCGACATCAGACACGGTGCCGGTGGCGCCGTTGTTTGCATCCACAATGGTGACACCGATAAGGGGCAGATTGTGGTGGTCGGTAATCTTGCCCGAGACTGTGATTTGTGATGTTACTTGTGCAAAGATGCCCGGGAGGGAGAGCTGAAGTAACAGAAGCAGGATTATTTGCTGTTTTTTGAATAGAATGAATCTCATAAGTTATGTGGGTTATTGATTGTTATGATCTGCTCAATTGTTGCGTAATGGGATAAAAAAAAGCGGCTGATTTACAAGATCAGCCGCTGTGGTATATGAATACCCGAATTGTTTTCAGGCATACAGGAGTGACTGATGTCTATGACGGTGACAGCACATGACCATTGTCATCCGACTTGTCGGCGACATTTTCACCAGGCTCTGCATGTTGTTAAAAACGGGTTTCATCGTGTTGAATTTATTTGTAACCAGTCTTCTTAATATAATCTTACAGGGGATATTCATCGAAGGCATACAGTACCGTGGAGAAGTAACGTTCTCCGGTATCGGGAAGGATTGCCACGATGGTTTTGCCTGCATTCTCCGGTTCTTTTGCCAGTTGCAGGGCGGCATATGCGGCAGCACCCGACGAGATACCGACCAGGAGACCTTCAATCTTGGCGAGTTTTCTGCTCGTGCGGATGGCATCGTCATTGCTTACGGTGAACACGCGGTCTACCGCTGAGGCATCGTAGGTCCCCGGTATGAAACCGGCGCCAATGCCCTGGATCTTGTGTGGACCGGGATTTCCGCCGGAGAGCACCGGGGAGTCGGTGGGTTCTACGGCTACCACCTGTATGGCGGGGTTCAGCTCCTTCAGCCTCCTTCCGGCACCGCTCACGGTACCTCCCGTGCCTACACCACTGACAAAAATGTCTACTTTGCCGTCGGTATCACGCCATACTTCTTCACCGGTGGTGTCATAGTGAATTTGCGGATTGGCCTGATTTTCAAACTGCTGCAGGATCACCGAATTGGGTATCTCCGACTGCAGTTCTTTTGCTTTGGCAATGGATCCCTTCATGCCTTCGCTGCCCGGCGTGAGCACCAACTCGGCACCCAGTGCCTTGAGCAGGTTTCTCCTTTCGATACTCATGGTCTCGGGCATCGTGAGGATGAGTCTGTATTTTTTGATGGCGGAGACAAAAGCAAGGCCGATGCCTGTATTGCCACTGGTGGGTTCAATGAGCACCGAACCCTCACTGAGCAACCCCTTCTGCTCGGCATCCTCTACCATGGACAGTGCGATACGGTCTTTCACACTCCCGAGTGGGTTGTAACTTTCCAGTTTTACGACGAGGTTGGCCGCAGCTCCCTCGGCTTTTCCAAAATTACTGAGTTTCAGTAGCGGTGTATTGCCGACCAATTGGGTCAGGTTTTCTGCAATTTTTGTCATATTCTTCTGTTTTTTAATTTTGAGACAAAGATAGGGGTAGTTTTTGGGGCCTGAAATAGCACAATTGTGTTATTTTTGCATCAATAAAGAGAATCAGGGTGGAAAATGTCTATATTTTAGCAGATAACCAGGATGTCACGCGTGAAGGGTTGCGTTCATACCTGAAGGTAACAGATCCGGATGGTCGTGTGGTGGAGGTAACCAATTACAGAAAACTGCTCGAGGAATTGCGGAATCACTCCCTGGCGGTAGTGGTGATCGATTATTCCCTGTTCGATTTTTCGTCTGTCAACCACCTGCTCAACATCAAAAGCGGTGCCAGACTGTCGACCTGGCTCTTTTTTTCTGATGAACCGGGTGAACATTTTCTGCGACAACTGCTTACGGCCGATCCCACCATCAGCGTGGCTCTGAAGAATAATAGCAGGTCACAACTGCTGGATGCGTTGAGGCGTGTGTCGGTGGGAGAAGTCTACTGGTGTGACTATGCAGAATCTGTGATGGGGTCGGGTGTGCCTCCTGCGAAAATAACCGATACCCTGACGGCCTCTGAAAAAAAGATCCTCCATGAAATCGCATTGGGCAAGACAACAAAAGAGATTGCCACAGAGAAGAATCTTAGCTTTCACACGGTGAATGCGCATCGGCGCAATATATACCGCAAACTGCAGGTCAACAGCGTGAATGAGGCCACACGCTACGCGCTGCAGGCAGGTTTGATTGATCTGATGGAATATTATATATAAAAATGTTCCCGGTCTCAGGGACGTTCAATGATCTTCCAGATGGCTTCCATCCAGGCTTCACTGTGGTTCAGTGAAGGTATAAAGACAAATTTTTCACCACCAGACTCCATGAAAAGCCTTCTTGCCTCGATATCGATGTCGAACAATGTCTCCATGTTGTCCACCGGAAAGCCAGGCGCCATCACTGCCACCTTCTTCCAACCCAGTCCGGGCAGGTCGGCAATATCTTTAGTCAGAAATGGTTTCAGCCAGTTGTTTCCTCTCTGTGATGCGTAAAAAAGTAGGGTATGATGGGGATCGAAACCTGTCTTTTCACAGATAAGCCGATTGGTCTCCTTCACCTGATAGACATAATCATACTCCTTTCCTCTTTTCCAGGCTTCCTCTACCTGTGAGACGGGCAGGCTGTGATAGCTGAATACCAGTCGGTCTACATCCTCCAGATAGGGCTTAGCCAGCGCTGCGAGCGCGTTGATGAAAGCAAGATGATTGTAGTAGGGCTCCACAAACTTTAGCCGGAAAGAGTGGGGATGACGGTAAAATATGCGACCGATGGCATCCTTGGCAGTCTGGGTGGTGGATTGGGCAAAATGGGGATAGAGGGGAAAGACGATCACCTCATGCAGAAGCGGACATTTCTCTTCCAGCTTTTTGAAAGCTCCCATGATGTCGGGCTCTCCATAACGCATGGCTATTTCGACCGGAAGTCCTTTCCTTGATTCCAGCTCCACGGAGAGCCGTTGCATGTGATACAACAGGGGTGATATCTCAGGTTCCTCCCTGCGCCACACCTGTCCGTATTTTTCCGCTGAACCGGAGGCGGAGAGGGGTGCAATGACCTGCGTAGCGAGAAATTTAGACCACCACTCGGGCTTCCCCGTCACCAGGGGGTCCGAAAGCATGTCACCGATGAATTTCTTTACATCGACCTTGTCCCTGCTCGCAGGCGTACCTGCATTGATTAATAAGATGCCTCTCATATTTTAGCGGTCAGCGGTCAGCGGTCAGCTTTCAGCTCTTTCAGTGGAGTGCTTTTTCGTGACAGCGGTTTTGTTTTTAGTTCTTAGCTTTCAGCAGTCAGCTCTTTCAGAGAAAGCTTGAAGCCGGCAGCGGTTTTGTTTTTAATTATAGACTTTGCGTGACGAAGGTTTCGAGCAATCTGGTTGATTCAGTCGGGATAAGAGTGACCGAGCCGGTATTGGCGGGGATGAGCATCGACTCTCCCTGACGGATAGTTTCCACGTTGCCCTTGTCATCTTCAACAGTGCACTGTCCGCCCATGCAGATGTAAATCACGAACGAATCGAGATCGGCATAGGAGCGAGTCATGGACACCTCCTGTTCCATTTCTAGCAGGTTGGTGGTGAAGTAAGGGCAGGATGCCAACTTCACTGGATTGTTTATATTTCTATTGTAATTTGTTTTATATGAATCATATACGATATAATCAATTGCGTCTTTTGCTAGTTCTGTATGGAGCTCGCGGCTGTTGCCTGCGGCATCTTTCCGGTTGTAGTCGTAGATACGGTAAGTAATGTCTGAGGTCTGCTGGATCTCCGCAATAAAGCACCCTGCGCCAATGGCATGAACTCTTCCTGCAGGCAGGAAAAAAACATCACCTTCCTGCACTTCATATCTTTTTAATGTGTGGGTGAAGGTGTTGTTTTGCACTGTTTCCACATACTCCTCCGGTGTGATTTGTTTCTCAAAACCGGAGTAAAGGAATGCGCCCGGAGCAGCTTTGATTACGTACCACATCTCTGTTTTTCCGAAAGAATGGTGTCTCTCTCCGGCCAGCTTGTCATCCGGGTGAACCTGAATGGAAAGGTCATCCCGCGCATCGATAAATTTGATGAGCAACGGGAAAGTGTTCCCGAACTTGTGATACACCTCCCTGCCGACCAGGGTATCCCTGGCTTCTGTAATAAGTTCTTCGAGTGTGGTACCTGCAAGGTGACCGTTGGCAACGACCGACAGGTTGTTTTTTACACCCGATATTTCCCAGCTTTCGCCAATGCCTTCCTTCACCGGATCAATCCCTTTGAAATGGCTGATATCGGACCCACCCCAGATAACCGGCTTGAGGATGGGTTGAAATTTAAACGGGTATAATGAATGGGTGATTTTTTGTTTGTTGTATATCATATTAAAAAATAACGTTTTAATGGGGTTCTTTTATCTTCATGACAAAGGCGGTGCGTGCAGGCAGATAAAGCTTGAGCCAACCTTTGTTGTGGGGTGCATAAAGCGGGTCATACTGGGTGAAATGAGGCAGACTGTCGTCGTTCAGCCCGAAACCACCGTACTCCGGACTGTCGGTGTCGAGTACAATCTTATATTCACCCTGGGGTACCAGGATGCCGTAATCGGAGTAGGACTCCTGGGGGTGAAAATTGTAAACAAAGAGCAGATTACCCCGCATATAAGCGAGTATGCTGTCGTCGTCCTTATCCCATATCTTCACCAGTGTGGTGGCCTGAAAAGCGGGAACCGACCGGATAAGGTCGATCATGGCCTGGTCGAAATCGCCCAGATAGTGATATTTCAGATTGGAATCATCCGCCAGATGCCACTGTCGGCGTGCGTATTTATAGGACCAGTTGTTCCCTTCACGGGGAAAATCGATCCATTCGGGATGACCGAACTCGTTACCCATGAAATTGAGGTAGCCGCCATTGATGGTAGTGGCCGTCACCAGGCGGATCATCTTATGCAGGGCGATACCGCGATCTACACGGAGAGAGCTGCTGGTCCACTTCGACATGAACCAGTACATATCGGCATCGATCAGCCGGAAGATGATGGTCTTGTCACCCACCAGTGCCTGGTCGTGGCTCTCGGCATAGGAGATGGTCTTTTCATCGGCGCGCCGGTTGGTAACTTCCCACCAGATGGCACTCGGACACCATTCCTCGTCTTTCTTTTCCTTGATGGTCCTGATCCAGAAGTCAGGAATGTTCATGGCCATCCGGTAGTCGAAGCCATAGCCGCCGCCTTCCGGCTTCACGGCCAGTCCGGGCATCCCGCTCACCTCCTCGGCAATGGTCAGTGCATGCGGGTTCACCTCATGAATGAGCTTGTTGGCGAGGGTGAGGTAACAGATGGCGTCACCATCCTGTCCAGCGTTGTAGTAGTCGCTGTAGTTGCTGAACGACTCCTCCAGGCCATGGCTCAGGTAGATCATGGAGGTAACGCCATCGAACCGGAAGCCGTCGAATTTATATTCTTCCAGCCAGTATTTGCAGTTGGAAAGCAGGAAATGAAGCACTTCGTCCTTGCCATAGTCGAAACAGAGTGAATCCCACGCCTTGTGGTTCCTCCGCTCCGGGTTGCTGTGGAAATAGAGATTGTAGGAGCCGTCCATCCGTGCGATGCCTTCGGTTTCGTTCTTTACGGCATGTGAATGCACAATATCCATGATTACGGCAATGCCCATGTCGTGGGCCGTGTCAATCAGCGCCTTCAGTTCATCCGGTGTTCCACTTCTTGAGGAAGGAGCAAAGAAACTGGATACATGATAGCCGAACGACCCGTAATAGGGGTGTTCCTGGATGGCCATCACCTGTATGGCATTGTAACCGTTCTCCTTTACACGGGGGAGTATGTTTTCGCGAAACTCGTTGTAGGTGCCCACTCTTTCTTCCTCGGTAGACATTCCCACATGTGTTTCATAAATAAGCAGGGGAGCGGTATCTGGCCTGAAATGGGTATGCCTGAACTGATACTTGTTTTCAGGCTCCCATACCTGTGCAGAAAATATGCAGGTGTTATTGTCCTGTACCACCCGCCTGCTCCAGGCAGGAATGCGCTCACCGGAGCCCCCTTCCCAGCGCACGTGAAGCTTGTAGAGGTCGCCGTGACGGATGCGCTCAATGGGAATCCTGACCTCCCAGACGCCATTTTTAGTCTTCCGTAAACGGTACGACTCCAGGTGTTGCCACTCATTGAAGGTGCCCACCAGAAATATATCAGTGGCGTGAGGTGCCCACTCGCGGAATATCCATCCGTCGGGTGTCAGGTGGAGACCGAAATAGAGATAGCCGGTCGCAAAATCCGACAATGTGATGTTACCACCCTGTGTGAGATGGTCCATCCTTTTCTCGTAATAGGCGTGACGTCCTTCAATTGACTTTGCATAGGGCTTGAGCCACGGATCGTTTTTGAGAATGTCGAGCATGATGGATCGGCTTGAATGGTTTACAGCACCGCTACTTTGATGATGATCTTTTTCGTAGGACCTTCTCCGATGAGGGGAGCATGGCCATCTTCGGGAGAGAAGATCACAAACTCACCCGGCTGAACAGTCACCATGGCCGAAGGCTTGTCGGCAAAGAATTCAATATCATTCCCTTCGTCGTATCCCGCATCGGGTAAGGAAAGTGTAGCAAGCGATTTCCAGCCGAAGGTTTCTGCCTTGGCGATTGGTATCTGTATGTCGATAAACTTTTTATGTGTCTCCAGTCGTGCTGCGTCGGCCGCTTTGAGTGCCGTTTCCACGATGGAGGCCCTGAGCTGCTTGCCTTCAATCTCAACCGATCCTGCGGGAGCCGACTCCATGTCGAGCTGGCGGATATATTCAAAAGCTTTTTCAAAAAGGGGATGCAGGCTGAAATAATTGGCTGCATTCGCGAGGTTGTCTACAATCATAGTAATTTTCTTTGTTTAATCAAACAGGACAAATATACGTGAAAATCGACGTATTTCCAAGCGCATGAAATGAAAACATTTTTTACCGTCGAAAGATTACAAAAATAACGATTTCAGAAAAATAAATAAGCCATCCGACACAGATTCTGTTTTTGATGTTTTTTCACTGTATGCTTCTTTCCTTTGATGTATGATAAAACGATAAAGTACAAAAATAGAAAAAAAAATATATCTTTGTGGTCTTGAGTATAATTATAGAAACAACACAATGAAACGGGCATACTATATATTGTTAATGACGATTTTCCTTACGGGAAGTTTGGTGGCACAAAATGGGGAGACAACCTGTAGTCTGGGGTTTACTTTCGAAATAAGTGACAATAAGACATGGGGATACAAAGAACCGGTAGTCACCGCCATTACACCCGGGTCGCCCGCAGAAAGAGCCGGGTTGCAATTGAAAGATATCATCCTTTCTGTGAATCAAAAAGGTACTTACCTGAAGTCATACAGCACCGTACGTTCTTTTTTCGATCAGCAGGAGGGTGAAATGACACTTGCCGTCCGCAATTTCAAATATTCTTTCAGGGAGATGACCATTACCAAGGATTGCCGCCATGGCAGTGCCATTACCGAAGCAAAACTAGCTCCGGTATTTGCATTTTACAGCCTGGAGGATGTGCAGGACCGTCGTTTTCTGATGCCGGTGAAAACAAAAGTAAATGAAGAGGCGCTGTTTCACAATTATCGTACCTTTGGTTTTGCTCCGGGAGATGAAAGCACCAGGGTGCTCGATGAACGCATCAATGCTATATTCACCCGTGCACTGACAGCAATGGGGCTGCAATATAGTCCCGATGACCCCGACTTCATCATTCAGACTTATTACAGTTACCAGAACAATCCTATGTATAAGGCCGAATCGACGACTTTCGGGAGTTATCTGCCGGTATGGCGGTTCGATACCCGAAATCGCCGTACGGTGCGGGTGCCACTATATGATCCTTCCGAGGCGGTTCGCGTGGATGATATTGCCTATAATCTCGATTTTGGATATCGTTTCTATGATCGTAAGTTTGTGGAAGCGGGCGGAATGACTCTTATCTGGGAAAGTGAGGTGAAGGAACGGCTGAGCGGTCACTACGACCTGCTGGACTATCTGGAGATGAACCTGCCACTTCTGTTGCTGAAGTTTCCCTATGTGGGCAATCGGTCGTTTGGAACCTACCAGGTAAAATATCTCAAATACAATTATACCGGTATCGGTTATAATCTGAACGATCTCAAAACGGTGGTCTCCGTCGATCCCGAATCACCGGCCGCGATAGCAGGCATCCTGCCTGGCGATGTGGTGATGAATATTCAGGGACATAATTTCGACCATACTTCTCAGTCGCTCACGGAGGGCTACCGCCGGTTTCTGGCAGAGACGATGAACCTGCGGGATAAAAACACCCGCTACACCGATGCAAACGGTTTCAAGGATTGCATGTTCTGGGATACGGCCAATTATTACGCTATTGCCCAGGCCCTCTCCGATAATCGCAGATATAAAGCAGCATTTTCCTATCTTTTTAATTTTAATCAATACATCGACTGGCATACACCGAAGATCATTAACATTGAAGTGAGGCGAGGCGACAACGTATTGAATTTTGCGGTCACCTCCCGGATAACAACCAGCTCCCACATTATGGTGAATTGATAAGCATGTGTTTATGAATGTATTCCTTTTTGGGACGATGAAAGAAGCAAAAAAAACAACAAAAAAATGAGAAAATATTTGGAAGGTATCTGCTAAATTTGCTACCTTTGTAGCCCTTTCCGGAAAAAAGGAGTTCATCATGGAGATGATGAGAGCGTCACAAGCGCACTTCGAAAAGCCGGAAAAGAAAAAAAAGAAAAAAACTTTTCAAAAAAGTTTTGGGATTAAAAAAAAGTCCTTATCTTTGCACCCGCTTTTGGAAGGAACCCCTCAGGGAAACGGAAGGAAGCCGAAAGAGATCTTTAGAAGACTTACATATACGTTTAAAGACAAAGCAGAGTATACAAGGGTTCTGTAAAAGAAATTTTCAGAACAAATTGGTACCCGTTCAATAAATAAAGGTTTAAAAAAATAAATCGTGAATCCGGGAGTTATTTTGAAAGGATCGACCCTGTTGTAAGGGAGATTTTTCATGTGGATGATTTTTTTTTGACTGGGCCGCTTTACAGGGGATCGACCTTATTAAGAGGTTTTATCGTACCTGTCGGGGCAGTTTCAAGGAAATAAAAAAAACAAATTTACAATGAAGAGTTTGATCCTGGCTCAGGATGAACGCTAGCGATAGGCCTAACACATGCAAGTCGAG
>MENQ01000006.1:0-12830 GCA_001768325.1 Bacteroidetes bacterium GWC2_46_850
CCTCGACTTGCATGTGTTAGGCCTATCGCTAGCGTTCATCCTGAGCCAGGATCAAACTCTTCATTGTAAATTTGTTTTTTTTATTTCCTTGAAACTACCTTGTGGCCACCTCTAACGAGGTTAATCACCTTTCTTGATCAACAATTCAAAAAAAACATCCATACAAAAGAAGCAGTCCTTGAAGATCCTTCAAAATTAACTCCCGGATTCACGATTTATTTTTTTAAACTTTATTTATTGAACGGGTACCAATTTGTTCTGAAAATTTCTTTTACAGAACCCTTGTATACTCTGCTTTGTCTTTAAACGTATATGTAAGTATTCTAAAGATCTCTTTCGGCTTCCTTCCGTTTCCCTGAGGGGTTCCTTCCAAAAGCGGGTGCAAAGATAGGGTTTGTTTTTTTACTGTGCAAGCTATTCTGCAAAAAAAATCGTTGTTTTTTTCAACTTTTTTTCTCCTATTATCGCAAAGTAAAGACTCCCAGACAACTAAGATCTGAAGAAAAAATCATATTTTTTTATCCGAATTTGAAAAATCATTTGAAAAACCATTTTTCCTTGCCTTTGACTCCAATCGTAGCGGGGTTGTCAGATACAATAAACAACCGAAATAAACGGTCTATTTAAATCTGTCGAATTATATTTTATGCGTATCTTCGCAGAGAAATTAAAAAAAGGCTGTTTATTTAGCCAATCGATATACATCATATAAAGAGAGAAGAATTGATGAAGGGTATCATCTATATTTTAAAGCGTTTTTTGCCTCCTTACCAGAAATATCTGTTTCTTACATTTACTTTCAACATCCTGACGGCAGTACTCAACGTATTTTCACTCGCTACCATCATTCCCATCCTGCAGGTGCTGTTTAAGGTAAATACGGCAACCTATTCATTCATTCCATGGCGTAATACCGATTATTCGCTGATAGACACTGCATTGAATAATGTGAACTGGTATGTTACCCAGCTGATTGATATATATGGGAGCAGCTTTGCCTTGATGATGCTTGCAGTAGTGCTTGTGGCAATGACCTTATTAAAAACCGGAACCGCTTATTTTGGTTCATACTTCATCATCCCCATCAGAACCGGTGTGGTAAAAGATATCCGCAACCAAATAAACGACAAGATTCTCACCCTGCCCATCGGTTTTTTTACTGAGGAGCGGAAAGGAGATATTCTGGCAAGGATATCGGGCGATGTGAATGAGGTGGAGAACTCGGTGATGAGTTCTCTGGATATGCTTTTCAAAAATCCGATTCTCATTCTCATTTATCTGGTCACGATGACCATCCTGAGCTGGCAGCTTACGTTGTTTGTATTGGTCGTTCTCCCTGTGATGGGTTTTGTTATGGGAAGAGTGGGACGCTCGTTGAAAAGAAGCTCTTTCGAGGCCCAGAATAAGTGGGGTGAACTGATGTCACAGGTTGAGGAGACATTGAGCGGTCTTCGGATCATCAAGGCATTTAACGCGGAAAGCAAAATATCTGAACGGTTTCAAGCCGGCAGCAACACGTTCCGGAGGATGTCGAACCGCATTGCCCGCAGACAGCAGCTTGCTCACCCCATGAGTGAGTTCCTGGGAACCCTCACAATCGCCATCGTGCTCTGGTTTGGAGGTTCTTTGATTCTGGACGGAAACGGCGTGATTGACGCAGCCACTTTTATTTACTACTTGACAATATTCTACAGCATCATTAACCCGGCCAAGGAATTATCCAAATCGGCCTATGCGGTACAACGGGGACTGGCTTCGATGGAACGAATAGACAAGATTCTGGAGGCTGAAAACCCCATATCGGAACCGGCACAGCCATCACCGATGATTTTCCGCGAGCACATTCAATACAAAGATGTGTGGTTTAAATACCAATCCGACTGGGTACTCCGGGATGTACAACTGACCATTGAGAAAGGGAAAACCATCGCTTTTGTCGGTCAGTCGGGTTCCGGTAAATCCACCCTTGCCGATCTCCTCCCCCGTTTTTACGACATCCAGCAAGGCGGCATTTTTATCGATGGCATCAACATCAAAGAGGTGAAGTTACGGGATTTGAGATCACTGATCGGTTATGTGAATCAGGAAGCCATCCTGTTCAACGATACCTTTTACAACAACATTGCTTTTGGTGTTACCCGGGCCACCGAAAGTCAGGTAGTGGAAGCGGCAAAGATTGCCAATGCGCACGATTTTATCATGGCAACCGAAAAAGGATATCACACCAATATCGGCGACAGGGGAGGAAAGCTCTCAGGCGGTCAACGACAGCGTATCAGCATTGCCCGTGCCATCCTGAAGAACCCGGAGATTCTGATCCTGGATGAAGCCACGTCCGCGCTCGATACCGACTCTGAGCAACTTGTGCAGGAGGCTTTGGACAACCTGGTGAAAAGCCGTACCACCATTGTGATCGCACATCGGCTATCCACGATAAAGAACGCGGATGAAATATATGTGATGAAGGACGGACACATTGTTGAGCGGGGACAACACGCATTTTTATATGCGCAGGGAGGGTATTACACAAAATTGTGCGACATGCAGGGAAACCTGAAGTAATGGAAATCGCTTCTATTGTCTGGGTTGTGACACGATAACTACCTCTTTCGGTGTGTTATTCAACACGCTGTCAATCGCTTCAAAAGGTGAATTGATACTCCGGAATTCAGGTACCATTCTTTTCATTGCCTTCACCGTACGCATATCATCATAATCGTATGAAAGCTGAATCAAGCCATTGACGTTGTGGTTTACCTCCTCATACTCATATTCACGCACATCGGCAATCATAATCTTCTCATGATAGGTAGGTTTGGTGTGTTCCGCCTTATTCAGCAACTCTTCATAGAGTTTCTCACCATGCCGTAGCCCGGTAAATTCAATTCTGATGTCCTTGGATCCTGATAGACGAATCATCCGCTTGGCCAGATCCAGTATTTTCACCGGCTTGCCCATGTCAAAAATGTAAATTTCCCCGTTCTTACCCATCGAACCAGCCTCCAGCACCAGCTGGCATGCTTCGGGAATGGTCATAAAATAACGGATGATTTCAGGATGTGTCACAGTCACCGGCCCACCATGTTTGATCTGTTCCCTGAACAGGGGAATGACTGAACCATTCGATCCCAATACGTTTCCAAAACGGGTTGTGATAAACTGGGTAGAAGTCTGACCGCTCTTTTCGATGTGTTTAGCCAAAGCCTGCACATAGATCTCGCAGATACGCTTGGAACAGCCCATGACATTCGATGGGTTTACGGCTTTGTCAGTGGAGATCATCACGAATTTGTCAGCATTGTACTTCACGGCCAGATCTGCCACAATCTTGGCTCCTAAAATGTTGGTCTGAATCGATTCCGACACGTTATCCTCCATCATGGGGACATGCTTGTAGGCTGCGGCATGAAAAATATATTGGGGCTTCGTTTCTGAAAAGATCTTCTCCATGCGGGATTTATTGCTGATATCGGCTACCACAATCTCGGTGCGCAACTCTCTCCATTTCTCCTGCAACTCAAGCCTCATATCATGCAGTGGCGTTTCAGCCTGATCGATCAGGATGATGCTATAAGGGTTGAACGATGCCACTTGTCTGACGATCTCACTCCCAATGGATCCGGCTGCACCGGTGACCAGCACCCGCCGGCCCTCTATGTTTGAAGCGATCTCCCTCATATTAATATGAATGGGATCGCGAGGCAACAAATCTTCTATTTGTACATCTTTCAGCTGCTCCCTGCTCGTGAGTGTACCATTCCATTCGTTGATCGGAACGGTGGTTAACAGCGCAATATTATTATCCACAAAATTTGCCAGTAGATTGGAGTTCTTAATCTCTTCCATCTTCTGCGGTGAGACGATGATGGTCTTCACATCCTTGCTCACCAGCGTCCTGAAAAGTTGCTGGTTATTTGCGTGGATGGTAACCCCCATTAAGTTCTTACCAATCATGTGATTCTCGTCAGAGATAAAACCCAAGACGCGATAATTAAATTCATTGCTTCCTTTCAACGCCTTTGCCACACTAACACCGGCCTGCTTGGTTCCGTAAATAAACACATTCACCGGTTTGACCGTACTCCCCGTGATTTCTTCATAAACCTCCTTCACCAGAATCCGGGAAAAAGTCATCAAAAAGATGTTCAACATGAATATGGCAATAAATGTCACGTTGGAAAGATTGAATTCGGGATCTAATCTCCTCAACACCAGCACAACCATAAAGGTGAGGGCATAACCCAAGCCAAGGGCATAAACGATCCGCAGCAAATCGGGAAATGAAGAGAAACGCAGAATACCACTGAATGTGCGGAATGAAATAAATGTGATGGTATTAAAAAGAATCAGTATCAAACAGATTGTAAGACCATCTGTTTTTACATCCGGGGTAAGACCGATCAGTCCGTATCTCACAAAATACATGGAGAGACACGAAAACATAATCATAAGAAGATCAATTATCAGGATTGTAAAACGCGAAAGTACCCTGTTTGACAAAAAGTTCTGAATCAAATCACTCATAAAAAAGAAACTTATATTTTTAATCCAATCTATGATAAACTGAAGAATAAACAATTCTCAGTTCATAATGTTGTATTTAACCAACGATTGTTCGCCCTTCAGTCCCTGTATTCCTCATTTATTACTGCATCATGGGACGCTTCTCCCTTTTCTATTAATTCAACTCCTCTTTTAATCAGGGGGTCTTCCTTGTAGTATGCCGCCCAAAACGCTTCCTCACCAAAAAAGTTACGCACAATGTATGCATACATCGTATTTTCCAGTAATTCTCCGGACTCCTGAATGTAGTATGGCCTTCTCCTGATGCCGTTATTGTCGGCAAAGCTTGCAAGATTTAATAAGAGGGGTTGCTGCCGCAGATATTTATACAACTCCTGCCAGGTTATAAAACTACCTAACCGTTCCCTGTACATATCTGAATAGATCATGGAATAACGCTCATCCAGCCGATTATTTACCACGGCATTATAATATGAATTTATTCCGGTGGTGTCTCGTGCGACGAAAATATCAGGCATAATGCCGTCTCCACCATAAACCGTTCTGCCCCCCAAAGTTTTATAGGGAGTCAGATGATTATTCGATGCTGTATCCACATTAATATAATCACCTTCCAGAAAACGGTTGATGGCATCCATCTCATATTCATCATACTTCCCTTTTTCATAACCCCGCTGAATGGATCTTCCCGATGCTGTATAATACCGGGCCACGGTGAGTCTCACCGCCGATCCATCTGGAAAATTCCGTTGACTTTGTACCAATCCCTTACCAAAGGTACGCCTGCCTATCACCAACCCTCTGTCGTGATCCTGAATAGCACCGGCAAATATTTCACTGGCAGAGGCACTGAGCTCATCTACGAGAATAATGACGTCGTCTTCCTTGCAGGTACCCGAACCGTTCGCATAATTGTCAATACGCGGGAAACTGCGTCCTTCAGCATATACAATAAGATCTCCCTTATGTAGAAATTCGTTTACCATGGCGACCACAATGTCAAGTGATCCGCCGGTATTACCCCGTAGATCGATCAAAAAAGAGCCGGCACCCTGGTTTTTTAACTTGGAAATGGCTGATATAAATTCACTGAAGGTATTGAAGCCAAAATTTCTCCCAAGTTTAATAAAGCCTATTTTGTCTGTCAGCATGTAGGCAGCATTCACACTGCTCATGGGAATGTCGCCACGGGTGACGGTGATTTCAACTAAGTGACCCTCATTCGCTCGCCTGATACCCAGCTTTACTTCAGATCCTTTTTCACCACGCAACCTTTTCAGTACTTCTTCATTGTTGATTCTTATCCCTGCCACCGCCGTATCATTTACCATCACAATTCTGTCCCAGGACTTAATGCCGGCTGCTTCCGACGGTCCGCCCGGAACAATACTTGTCACCACAATGGTATCCCTTAACACGTAAAAGCTGACACCGATACCGGAAAAATGGCCCTCCAGGTCTTCGTTTACCCGTTTCATATCGGCTGCAGAGAAATACTCCGAGTGTGGATCCAGCTGCTGGATGATATTGGGCAAAGCATCCTCCACAAGCTGACGCATATTGACCGTATCGACGTAAGACTCCCGGACATAGTTCAATACGGCATCAATCTTCCCGGACCCCTGTGAAGTCCCCGAGCTGCCGAACTGGCCGTACTTGCTTCCGATAAATATACCCAAAGCAATCCCGATACCGATCCATAAGGGGAGCCATGTCCTTACTTTCTTTTCTGAATCCATCAATTTCCTTTCTTTATTTATGCAATCTCCACAGCAACCATTTCAATATTTGCTCTTCGTAATAATTCAATGCCGTCACTCAAACGATAAGCATCCGAATAAACCACGCGTTTAATGCCTGCCTGAATGATCAATTTGGCACATTCAATGCAGGGTGATGAAGTCACGTAAAGCGTAGCGCCTTCACTGCTGTTATTGGAACGGGCCACTTTGGTGATCGCATTTGCCTCAGCATGCAGTACGTAAGGTTTTGTTACGTCGTTCTCATCCTCGCAGATATTTTCGAACCCCGACGGAGTTCCATTGTATCCGTCGGAAATGATCATTTTGTCCTTCACCAGGAGTGCGCCGACTTTCCTGCGTTTACAATAGGAGTTCTCGGCCCAGATAAAGGCCATGCGCATATATCGTCTATCAAGTAACTCCTGCTTGTTATCGTTTTGATTCATATAATTTATTAAACAGCTTTGAGGCTCATATCGAGACTTTTCACAGAATGTGTGATTGCACCCACGGAGATGTAATCCACACCTGTTTCAGCGTATCTACGGATTGTTTCAAACGTAATCCCGCCGGAGGATTCAAGTTCCACGCGGCCGCCGACGATCTGCACTGCCTCACGTGTTAGTTCGGGCGTGAAATTATCAAGCATAATCCGGTCTGCTCCACCTACTCGTAAAACCTCATCAAGTTCCTGCAGATTCCGCACTTCGATCTCTATTTTAAGTGATTTATTTTTTTCCTTCAGGTACGTTTGCGCACGATGGATGGCATTCTCTATTCCTCCGGCAAAATCGACATGATTGTCTTTCAACAGGATCATATCAAAAAGACCAATTCGGTGATTCTCGCCACCCCCAATTTTTACCGCCTGCTTTTCCAACATACGCATTCCTGGCGTGGTCTTTCGCGTATCAAGGATCCTGGTTGGGGTTCCTTCGAGCTGCTTCACATATTTGCGTGTCATGGTGGCTATGCCGCTCATTCGCTGCATTACATTGAGTACCAGTCGCTCTGTTTGAAGCAACGATTGTATTTTACCCGACACAACAAAAGCGATATCTCCCGGTTGAACAGGAGTACCGTCATTTAAAAATACTTCTATTTCCAGGTTATTGTCAAATTTATGGAATATGGTTTTGGCAACTTCCACCCCGGCAAGAATTCCTTCTTCCTTGATGATCAATCTGGATTGTCCGGTTTCTTCTGCCGGGATACTGCATAAGGTGGTGTGATCACCGTCCCCGATATCTTCGGCGAAGGCGAGTTCAATCAGGTTATTAATTAATTTATCTACGTCCATCATTTCAATAAAACCGACCCATAGTAAACACCCACGGGTCGATATTGTTATAATTTTACAAAAAAACTCTTACAAAAGTAAGAAATAAACAGTTATATTTGTTGTTGGATAGGGTTTTTTTAAACTCATTTGGGTAAATTTCCCGCCTTTACGGGGCGAGAGGCAACAACTGCCTTTTGTGCATCACAAAAAAATTACATGAAAGGATGAAAATCATTTTGCTATCTGTGGGGAAAACAGATAATAAACAGTTCGCACAGCTGGTGGATGAATACCGGAAAAGAGTGAACTATTACATTCCTTTCGAAACCCAGATCGTTCCGGATATCAAAAACAGAAAAACCATTTCGGAAAAAGAGCAAAAAACACTGGAGGGCAATTTACTTCTCAAGTCGCTGATGCCGACCGATTATGTTGTATTGCTTGATGATAAGGGAAAACAATTCAGTTCCGTTGAGTTCGCCGGGTATCTGGAAAGAAAAAGCCACACCGTTCCCAAAAGGCTGATATTTATGATTGGTGGCCCTTATGGATTTTCACAGGAAATTTATGATGCCGCAAATGAAAAAATATCACTTTCAAAAATGACCTACACCCATCAGATGGTGCGATTGATTTTCGCCGAACAACTATATCGTGCAATGACAATTTTACACAATGAACCATACCATCATGAATAAGACTCTTTTTATAACGATCGTCATGCTTGCAGTTGCCTCCGTTCTAAACGCTGGGGATATTACAGGTAGCTGGGAGGGGATATTGCGGGTACAGCAAAGTCATTTACGCATCGTCTTCCATATCCAGGGAACCGATTCAACACTCACAAGCACCATGGACAGTCCCGATCAGGGAGCTTTCGGGTTGCCAACCACAAGAAGTTCATTTCGGGATAACAAGGTGGAGATTGTGGCCACCGGCCTGGGAATTTTTTACCAGGGTACCCTGCTGGGAGACTCCATCGCCGGCACCTTCAACCAGGGAGGTATTCCCTTTCCTTTGGTATTGAAGCGCTCGGAGAAACCAGTGTTAGACCGGCCGCAGACACCCGTAGAACCACTTCCTTATATTTCGGAGGAGGTGATCATCCCATACCCCGACGACAGCATTTCTCTTTCCGGTACACTTACTTTACCCGACAGCACGGGCACTTTTCCCGCTATCCTGCTCATTGCCGGCAGCGGGCCGAATGATCGCGACGAAACACTCTTCGGACATAAACCATTTCTTGTCATCTCCGATCATCTTACCCGGAATGGTTTTGCGGTACTGCGCTACGACAAAAGGGGCGTAGGTAAATCTACCGGCGATTTCGACAAAGCCACCCTCCGTGATTTTGCAGATGATGCCATCATGGCAGTAGACTATTTGAAGCAGCGAAAGGAGGTAAACGGTGAAAAGATCGGTCTTCTCGGACATAGCGAAGGAGGTATTGTAGCCCCCATGGTGGCATCGGAAGAGACCGCAGTCCACATGATGGTACTGATGGCTGCACCCGGAACGACCGGCATTGAGATCGTCCTGGACCAGAATGAAATATCCATGCAACAACAAGCAATGGAACCGGAGACCATCGAGAAATTGCAGATGCTCAATCGCGAAATGTTTGAAAGCCTTCTGACCTGGGATGGGTCAGAAAATCATCGAACAGCATTGCGCGATAGGTTACTGCATCTCTGGGAACAGCTGCCGCTCTTACAGACCGTGAAAATGAATAAGGACTCATATTTGCGGAGTCAGTTCAATGCGATGATTAAGCCGGGTTATCGCAGCTTCCTGGCCGTGAACCCGACAAAAAATCTGGAAAAAGTTAGGTGTGCCGTATTGGCAATCAACGGAGAGAACGATCTGCAGGTAGCGGCGGAGAAAAATCTTGCCGCCATCGGAAAAGCATTGGAAAGAGGCGGAAATCAACATTTTGAAATAAAAAAGTATCCCTTATTAAACCATCTTTTTCAGGAAAGTGTGACAGGTAGGGTGGATGAATATGGCAAAATCAGTCAGACAATCTCTCCGGAAGTACTTTCCGATATCACAAACTGGCTTAAAAGAGAGGCCGAAGATAAATAAACATACATACAATGGCAAAAAGAAAAACAATCCTAACGGTTCTATGGGTAATCATTGGAGCCATTGCGGCAGCATCCGTTGCCGCCCTGATTCTGTTTCCTCAGTGGAAAGGCATTTTTTTAGCGGGTATGGGAGGCTTTCTCATCCTGAATATATTGCTATCGATGTTTTTCATCAAGAAAAACTTCAAAAACTAATTTTCGCACCCAAACTCAAATCGCAGCAAGTCGAGCATCTCTGACTTTGAGGTTTCATTGACCTCTTGCTGCAACTCAACACGGTGCAACACCTCTGTAGCATGTTCCTCCGACAACCTGCCCAGATACTTCAACGCGTTCAGTGCCGATTGTCGCAACAGCAGGGATTCGCACTTTAAATCTTCCACTGCACAATGCAACAATAACGGGTTGGATACACGGGCAGCAACTTCGGAACGGATAATGCAGAGCCTGGCGAAAAGCCAGTAACCGGTCGTGCGCAACATCTCATCTTCACCCTTGACCCATCTGTCGACCAATTGATCGGCAAAAGCAACTCCCTGAAAAAGATTTCTACATGCCTGCTCCCGAATCTCCTGGTTGCCGATTCCGGCACCCCACCTCTCCGCCGTCTCTATTGACATGCCATCGGCGGGATAGAGCATGGTTGCCAGGATCTTCAGTTCCCGCACATTCTCTTTCCAAAGAATTTCTGCCAGCGTTTTATCCTGTCTGTATTTTTGGGAAATTTCCTTGAGTCGGGGTATCGTCACACCAAAATTCATCCGGTAATCCATCCCTTTTGCCCGCATGCTGGCAGCAATCACGCCATCCATTGATAGCCGCAGGTCGGTGCGTATCTGCCGCAAAATAGTATCCGTAGATTCTTCTTCCACTCTTTTTTGGTCGCAAATTTACGCTATTCGGGCTGAATAAACTTATTTTTAGCCTATTTTTCGTTATATTTGTCCCATTAAACAAAAACTCTTGCGATGAGACTCTTATTGATCAGTAATTCCACCAATCCGGGAGAAGGTTATCTGGAATATCCCCAACATTATATCAGGGATTTTCTGGGAGAAAAAGCAAAGAATGCCATTTTCATACCCTATGCTGCCATCACATTCACCTATGAAGCATATGAAGAAAAAGTAAACGCACGTTTTGCGGAGATGGGGCATCATGTTACCAGCATCCACCGTTTTATCAACCCTGTGGAAGCCATCGAAAATGCCGATGCCATTGTGGTGGGAGGCGGCAACACCTGGCAACTGGTGAAAATGCTCCAGGAAAAAGGATTGATGAAGGTCATCCGCAAAAAGGTTAAAAAAGGAACTCCTTATATCGGGTGGAGTGCAGGCTCCAACATTGCCTGCCCCACACTGAGGACGACAAATGACATGCCCATTGTGCAACCGGAAAAATTCAAGACACTGAAACTGGTGCCCTTCCAGATAAATCCGCACTATCTCGACGACAATCCCGCAAATCACGGCGGTGAAACACGGGAGGCGCGTATACAGGAGTTTATAGAGGTAAACAGAGAGCTGTTTGTAGTCGGCTTGCGCGAAGGCACCATGCTACTGCTCGAAGGAAAGGAACTGGTCCTGATGGGGAATCGCAAAGCCCGCATCTTCCGATATGGACAGGAACCCATGGAATTGTCAAACGAAGATGATTTCAGTTTTCTGTTGCATTAATTACATTATTTTCAAATTACTAACACAGCTTTTTTATATCGATGAGTTCACACCAATCATCTATACAGCCGTCTGTATCTGTATTCCACAGGATTATTCACGACACTAGATCTTTAGGAGTCCTCCTGATTTTATGCACAGTCGTATCGCTCCTACTGACCAACATGGAAGCGACAGGGGCACGTTACGTTAATTTTTGGGAAACGGTAATCCCCGGATTTCATCAGTTGCATCTGCCTCACACCATTGTGCACTTTATCAATGATGCCTTGATGTCGTTATTCTTTTTTTATGTGGCCATCGACATCAAGCGGGAAGCCACATCGGGAGAACTCTCTTCCCCGCGTAGGATGATGTTCCCAGCTGTTTCTGCGCTTTTCGGCGTAGCCGTACCTGCCTTGATTTTCATCCTTTTCACAGTGGGTACTGTTGGTTCACGCGGCTGGGCCATTCCTTCAGCTACAGACATTGCCTTTACGCTGGGAATCATCAGCTTGCTGGGCAAAGCAGTCCCTCACTCCATGAAAGTTTTTTTAACGGCACTGGCCATCATCGACGACCTGTGTGCCATTCTCATCATTGCCCTCTTTTACGGATCAGCCTTGCATATTGTCTGGCTCGTGGCTGTTGCCCTGCTGGGTGTTGTAATTTTTATAGTGAACCGCCACTTGCAAAATAAAATGGGTACCTTTCTCATGATTCTGCTGGGACTTGGCATGTGGTACAGCATGTACAGGTCGGGAATTCACGCCTCTTTTGCCGGTGTGATTCTTGCTTTTTTACTTCCCACACAAAAACTGGGTACCTTTGAGCGGAAACTCACCTTTCCGGTCAATTTCATCGTAATACCTATTTTTGCATTGGCAAATACGAGTATTGTCGTTTCTTCGGCAGCCATTACCGGTCTCAGCTCTCCATTGTCTATCGGCATCATTCTGGGACTTTTTGTCGGCAAACCACTTGGTATAACCATTGCCGTCTACCTGATGACCAAATTCAGGCTTGTCAGACTGGGTGAGAGCGTAAACTTGCTTCAGTTCATCGGTGTAGGTATCCTGGCGGGCATTGGTTTCACCATGTCCATCTTTGTATCGATACTCGCTTTCCCGGACGATGAAATATTGCGCGACATTGCCAAGCTCTCCGTATTGATTGCTTCAACCCTGGCCATGATCGTGGGATATCTCTGGTTGAAAGTAATCTCAAAGGTGAAAGAAAAAAATAATCCCGATAGTTGAATACTACCGGGATTAGAAGTTACTTGTACTCGGAGCGGGACTTGAACCCGCACAACCGTTATGGTCACAAGATTTTAAGTCTTGCGTGTCTACCATTCCACCATCCGAGCGAACCTCGAGCGGAAGACGGGACTCGAACCCGCGACCCCGACCTTGGCAAGGTCGTGCTCTACCAACTGAGCTACTTCCGCAATATAACACCTTTTACACACCACTGTGTGTACTTTTATTTTCCACCTTGCCAAGGTCATTTCCATTTCCTTTTTGGGGCAAGGTCG
>MENQ01000006.1:12838-119642 GCA_001768325.1 Bacteroidetes bacterium GWC2_46_850
TGTGTACTTTTATTTTCCACCTTGCCAAGGTCATTTCCATTTCCTTTTTGGGGCAAGGTCGTGCTCTACCAACTGAGTTACTTCCGCAGAAAAGAGAGGGCTATTTCTGCAATATAATACCTCTCCCGTTTTTTGCGACTGCAAATGTAAAAATGTTTCTCCGCTTTTCAAAGGAATTCGGATTAATTTTGCGAAATGACTGCATTTTCCCTGTGGAATAATGCAAACCGACGACAAGACGCTTAGTTGCTGATTCGGTAGGTATCCTGATAAAGCGGGATGACCCGGTAACTTTGCAACGACTGGGATGCGGGGCCCTCCACCACGTTGCCCCGACCATACATGGTCACAAAAACGGAACCGCACGAGGGACATTCCGCCTTTCCATTACCGCCATGAACCACTCTGATGCTTTTGTTGTCCTCATAGGGACAGCAAAGATCGTAGGCATACAGCGCATTCCCGGTCATATCGGCAACCACCAGCAGGCCGGCATAACCAAAGCGGTCCGTATCGCGCCGACGTTCAGCATCGGTAAAAACCTTAAACGACATTGGATTTCGTAATTCCACATCGTAACTGGTTAGCTGCACTTCAAAATTCACCGGAGCGAAAGGAATGGTAAACCTTTCGGTTTCATCCAAACAGGCAGTGCAAAGAAGCAGGAGCAACAAAAGGACTATAACAGGTCGTCTCATCCGAAAAAAATAAAACAGAGATTACAATACTGGACACTACAACATAGCTCCGTCGAGAATATGATCGATCCGAGCCAGTTCTTCCTGTGTGAACGTGAGATGCTGCAGGGCCTTCAGACTGTCGTCCAACTGGCCGTTATTGCGTGCACCTACAATCAGTGAGGTTACTCTCTCATCTCTCAGCGCCCAGGCCAATGCCATCCCCGCCATTGTTTGTCCCCGCTCTCCGGCAAGGATATGAAGCTTTCTCACTTTTTCCACAAGTGGCACGGTAACCTGTTCCTCCCGCAGGAATCCCTCAGCCTCCGCAGCTCTGGAAGAAGCAGGAATACCATTGAGATACTTGTCGGTAAGCACACCCTGCGCCAAAGGCGAAAAGGCGATAAATCCCGATCCCTGTCCGGCGGTAATATCCAGGATCTCTTCTTCGGGCTTGCGATTAAACATGCTGTACTTATCCTGAAAGATCAGACAGGGAACATCCCGCTCTTTCAGGTAATTCATCGCAATGCGGGCCTGTAAAGGAGGATATTTAGAAATCCCGATATAAAGTGCCTTGCCCTGGCGAACAATATCCACCAGAGCCTGCATGGTCTCTTCAACCGGAGTATTCGGATCATACCGATGGGTATAGAAGATGTCAAAATATTCAAGTCCCGTACGCCTCAGGCTCTGATTGACGCTGGCCATCAGATATTTCCTTGATGAGCCGTCGCCATAAGGACCGTCCCACATCAGATGGCCTGCTTTAGAGGAAATAATCATCTCGTCGCGATGAGAGGCCAGATTCTCTTTCAGGATTTTACCGAAATTGATCTCGGCCGATCCGGGAGGGGGTCCGTAATTGTTCGCCAAATCAAAATGAGTCACGCCCTTCTCAAAAGCATGAAGAATCATCTCCCGGGCTGTTTCGTAGTCGTTGATAAACCCAAAATTATGCCACAAGCCCAACGATATCCTGGGTAATTGTAATCCGCTTTTACCGCAATAAGCATACTTCATAGTGTTTGTATTAAAAGGTGAAATATATCAATGCATTTTCTTTTCCAGATCCGAATCTGAAATCAGACTGATAATCTTTTGCCCATCAGGCGTATAGGCAGGCGTTTTGGTTGCAAAAAGCTGACTGACGGTAAGCAACATCTCTTCCGATGTCAGTATTCTCCCGTAGGGAATAGCTATCATACCGGCAAAAGAGAGTGCCATGGCTTCCTGTATTTCTGACTTCACATCACTTTCTGCTTCCATGCTTTTCCCAATAATTGTACGTATCAAAAGAGATGCATCCACATTGTCAATTTCAGAAGGAACACCTTGAACAGCAAAGGTATAATTTCCCAGCGGGCTCAATTCAAAGCCCAATGCCTCCAGATCGTCCATCAGGGAAGGCAGTGTGGCTGCTTCTGCTGCCGACAACTCCAGTATTTCGGGAAATAATACCCGCTGCGTCACACCTTTTCTATCTCTTATTTGTTCCAGATACTTATCAAAAAGAATACGTATATGCGCCTTGTGCTGATCGATGATCATCAGACCCGACTTGACGGAAGTAAGAATATATTTTTGTTTATACTGATAGTGCTCGGGATAAAGTTCCGTTTCCGGATGATCCTGATTTGTTCCGGCAGTTGTAAAAAAGCTCCCCTGTCCGTCGCCCTCCACTTCGGGAAATGGTTGCTTCTCCTTTTCAAACCCCTGGTAAAGCTGTTCCCATCCAAATGCGGGCAGTGAAGAAGATTGTCTCTCCGGACGGGGATTATGAAAAGGATTGTAACCCGAATTGATATTTACCCGCGGCATGGGTGTATGACGCGAAGGATCATAAATGGGTATCTCCGGTGCATCCTCGGTATCGAAATCGATGCTGGGAATGGCGTTAAACTTACCCAACGACTCTTTTATAGTGACCATCAGAATCTGCCAGAGTGCCTGTTCATGCTCAAACTTCACTTCTGTCTTTGTGGGATGGATATTGACATCGATTGTAGCGGGATCGGTCTGAAGGTAGATATAATATCCCGGCTTTTCATTCGAGGCAATCAACGGTTCAAAAGCAGTCATCACCGCCCTGTGAAAGTATGGATGACGTATAAAACGGTTATTCACGAAAAAAAATTGGTTGACTCTCCCTTTTTTGGCAAACTCAGGACGTGTCACATATCCGTGAATCTTACCGAGCGTGGTTGTTTCTTCTATTTCGAGGAGCTGGTGCGTGGCACCCTTTCCTTCCAATTGCACGATACGTTGCTTTAAGCCCGTTACCGGCAGATGAAGCGTTTCAAGATCATTCTCGATAAGGGTAAACTCAATGTGCGGATTCACCAGCACAATGCGTTCAATTTCTGAAAATATATTGCGTCTTTCGGTTTCGTTCGACTTCAGGAATTTTCGCCGTGCAGGAACATTGAAAAAGATATTCTTCACCGCAATGGAGGTCCCGGTAGCGCAGGAAATGAGTTCCTGCTTTTCGAGCCTCGAGCCGTTTATTACGATCAACGTGCCCAGTTCATCTTCCTCCCGTCTACTCTTCACCTCCACCTGTGAAATGGCGGCAATGGACGGGAGTGCCTCACCCCGGAAACCCATGGTGGTGAGAGAGAAAAGATCATCTGCCTGTTTTATTTTTGACGTTGCATGGCGCTCAAAAGCCATCCGCACGTCGGTGGCCGACATGCCTTTTCCATCATCTATCACCTGAATGAGGGTACGGCCTGCATCTTTGATGCATATTCTGATGTGCGTTGCACCGGCATCCAGTGCGTTCTCCACCAGCTCTTTTACCACCGACGCCGGTCGCTGGATCACCTCACCCGCTGCAATCTGATTGGCAATGGAATCCGGAAGTAGATGTATGATATCTGGCATAAATGTAAATGATGATTGCTATCGCAAAAACCAGAAAAAGAAAATGGCAAAAAGAATGATTAATATGATAATTAGCAACCCATTATTGGTGAAAAAAGTACGTTCTCCGGTTGCCTCTCTCGATTTCCTTTTCTTAAGATGACGGGTTTGCGCGACAAATTCCGCTTTAAAGTCTTTCCGTTCGGATACATTTTCCTGCGGGAGTTCGGGAAGTACACCCATCTCTTTTTTTATTGATTCGATCCGGCTATGCAGTCTTTCCTTACGTGCATCTTCCTCCGGATCATGAAGGATGGGCGTATAATTGAATTTACGCGGCTTTCGGTTATTATAGAAAAAAAAAGTGCCCATAAGTAAAAAGAATGTTGTTGTTGCAAAATTAGAGAATTCCGCTCAGAGAAACAAAACGGTATTCCTACAATGTGATATCCTCTCTCTGGAACCGTTGTTGCCGTTGCTCCAGACCTTCCGAACTACGTCGTTCGTTGCTTCGGAAAATATCTTTGGGTCCGGCGGGGCGCAAGTAATCGAGCCAAACGAAACCTTTTAAACGCGAATCCTCCGGCTTTAGTTGAGGCAAAGGAGTTGTTACGGCGGTGGTAGACGACCACAGTTTTAACCGTTTGATCTGTTCATTCTCTATATCCATGGAGAGATAAGCGCTTTCCGTTTTGTTCAGTCCGATAATTGTGCTGTCTTTTTCAGTAAGGTAGTAAAGCGACTCGGCATTGCCTTCCACCAGTACATGATAGATGTCCCCATTTCGAAAGAAAGCCGTCATATCGCGTCCACTGAGCTGATTATACCGCTCCTGATCCAATCTGTCCTGAATAGCCAGTGCATAATCCTTCACTATTGCCTTCTCTATGGTTGAGTCATTCAGATAAACGTTGATCTGATTTCCCAAAATCTGATTATTCTCATTCCAGACTACCGGATCACCAATCATGTAAACCATGGAATCACGTGAACTATAATGCAGTGAGTCACACACACCCTGCAGAT
This sequence comes from Bacteroidetes bacterium GWC2_46_850, assembly GCA_001768325.1. Classification (GTDB taxonomy): domain Bacteria; phylum Bacteroidota; class Bacteroidia; order Bacteroidales; family Dysgonomonadaceae; genus Proteiniphilum. The sequence goes on from MENQ01000006.1 coordinate 17,407, forward strand.
CGGCCCGAAAAAAACGCACTTCGTAATAGGCTTTGATATCGCGATGCACGGAATCGGTGATCATCACCAGCGTGTCGCCATGCACATACATGCTCTCCTGCTGCGAATAGTCGATGGCAAAAGCCGAATCTGTGGCAAGTCCATATTCGGTCTTTTCGTTATAAAATCCATAATTTCCCTGCAGTATGGCTTTCCGTTCTTTATCCTCAAGGAACATGTTGCCAAAAACTTCTCCCACGCCTGTTTGACGGTTGTAAAAAATGGTGTCGCCGATGAGCACCTTGGTGCCATCATTGCTGTATACCTCGGAGCGGTCCAGAAGATGGGAATCTTCGGTCACCGTATTATACCACCCTTTGCTGGTATGCACGTAACCGCTGTCTGACACAATACGGGAAGGACCCAGGATATCGGCATATTTTGATTCGGTATTGTATTTCAATGTATCGGAATAGATAATGTAATCCTCGTTAATCAGCTTTACGCTATCGCTGAACAATGCCTGTTTGGTATCGGGGCTGTACTGTCCCCAGAATGACGTAAGTTCGTTCTCTTCATCCACCAGCATCCCTCCCTCGAAATAGTAACCAAGATTTGCTACCCGGTCGTAATCGAGACTGTCTGTAAAGAGTGTGGCTGTACGGTCCTCCATGCGGATGTTGTCCCGCAGTCGGGCCAGGCGGGTATTTCCGTCATAGTGGAGGTAGTCGCCGTAAACAAAGATGGTGTCACCCTGTTCCATGCGCACGTTGCTGAAAGCTTCAAACGTATTGGTCTTCTGATAAAGGTATGCACTGTCACAATACATAAAAGCCCCTTCATGAAAAAAAATAACGTTGCCGGTCAGGATTTCGGCATCAAAACCGTTTCTTTTGCTCCACAGATCGGCCTGCTTCAGTTCAATAATCTCGTCATCAGACCCTGTCGAAGGAAAACCCGCAGGAGGTTGCTGCGCCTGGGCTAAAAGAAATAACAGGAAAAGGGTTATTTTTGCCATCCTTTATATTTGAGTTCGCACCCTTGCCAGGCAGGGTCAATACGCACATAGGTCTTGTTGATCTTTGTCTGGAGCCACTCGTCTACCAGCTTCTGCTGCCTGGCACCTTCCGCCATTTGCTTAATGACCTGATAGTCGTTGTTGATATTGGCCTTATGTCCTTCGTTGCGTGCGGAGATTTTCACCATGGCCGCCACCTGTCGTCCTTTTTCGTTGAGCATGATAAAAGGTTTTGACACCTCACCTTCTTTCATTTCACCGATAATTTTTGCAATGTCCTGATTCAGTTCATTCAGCGCAAAACGGGGCGTCCCCGCACTGGCGGAGCCACGGGTATTATTCACCATGATGCCCTTGTTATTGCGGGTGTCTTTGTCGGCAGAAAGAAAGGTAGCTGCCTCATCGAACGTAATCTTCTTCAATGTAATGCCATTGCGGATCGAATCGAGCCGCACCAGCGCCGTATCGAGCGATTCCTGGGGAATCCTGGGTTTCAGCAGGATATGTCGGAAATTACCCATATCGCCACGCCGTTCAATCAATTGAATGATGTGAAATCCATATTCCGATTCCACCACGTTAGACACCTTCTTGGGATCACTCAGGGCAAATGCCACATTGGCAAACTCGGGAACCAGCTGCGAACGGGTCATAAATCCCAGTTCACCCCCTTTCATGGCAGAAGGATCTTCCGAATGCAGCAGAGCCAGGGTGGAAAACTCTCTTTCTCCACTGTTTATCTGATCGGTATATTCACGCAGCCGTTCCTTCACCTTGTCAATCTCCTGCAGGGGAACTTTGGGCTCCGCCGTGATGATTTGCACTTCCAATGTGGTGGGTATAAACGGAAGACTGTCCTGTGGCAGGCTGTTGTAATATTTCCTTATTTCTGAAGGGGTTAGTTGCACACTTCCAAAATGTTTCTGCTGCACGCCTTCCACAAGCTGCTGCTCACGTATCTGTTCCCGCAGATCCTCCCGGATGCCAGCCATACTTTTCCCATAATATTCTTCGAGTCGTTCCACGGAGCCGGTGGAAGCAATGTATTCATTGACCAGATACTCGAGTGTGCGGTTCACATTCGACTCCTGCACTTCGATACTGTCCAGCTTGGCCTGGTCCAGAAAAAGCTTCCTGATGGCCAGCTGCTCAGGAATGAAACAATAGGGATCTCCTTCGATGCGCTGGTTTTGCATCAGAATTTCTTTGCGATACTCTTCCACCTCCGATTTCAGGATGGCTTCATCGCCCACAACCCACACAATCTCGTCAATTACATTGTTTTGGGCCACAAGACAGGAAGCAGTTGACAAAGCGAAAAGAAAGAACAATATCTTCACAGAATACTTCATATTAATTGATTTACTGATTGAACGATTTGTAGATTAAATCATCACATCCCTGAATCTATCACGTTAACGGATTAACCTCAATGCTCATTTTACAAGTTAATCCCTGTAGAATAAGAGATGTAAAAGTAATGATAATCCCATTAGCAGCCAAATGGTTTGATGGTTAAAAGTAGTTATAGAGGGCTGTTCCGCTCCTCTGACCGTCAAAAAAATGCAGGGATACCACGTGTGATATCCCTGCAGGCATTATTTATTTTTTCTGTTTACCCTTCTATCGCAGCCTGTGCTGCAGCCAGACGGGCGATGGGCACGCGGAAAGGAGAACAGGAAACATAATTCAACCCTACGGTATGGCAGAACTTCACCGATGAAGGTTCGCCGCCATGTTCGCCGCAGATACCACATTTCAGCGAAGGCTTCACTTCACGTCCTTTCTGCACGGCCATGCGGACAAGCTGACCTACTCCGTTCTGGTCGAGCACGGCGAAAGGATCATGTTTCAGGATTCCTTTATCGAGATACATCGGCAGGAACTTGGCCACATCGTCGCGGCTGTATCCAAAGGTCATCTGTGTCAGGTCGTTGGTGCCGAAGGAGAAGAAATCAGCTTCTTTGGCAATCTTGTGTGCGGTAAGTGCAGCACGCGGAATCTCAATCATGGTCCCTATCTTGTATTCCACTGAATCACTCTTCTCGGAAAACACCTGCTGAATCGTTGTCTCAATGATCTCTTTCTGTGCCATAAACTCATAGACGATACCCGTAAGCGGCACCATGATCTCGGGAATGACTTTGATACCCTCTTTCTTGAGTTCTATCGCTGCTTCCATAATGGCGCGGGTCTGCATCTCCGTTATTTCGGGATAGAGATTACCGAGACGGCAACCGCGTAAACCAAGCATCGGGTTGGACTCCATCAACCCTTCAACCCTGTCGTGGATATCCTTGTAGGAGATACCCATTACTCTGGCCATATCCATCTGCCCTTTTTCATCGTGAGGCACAAACTCGTGCAACGGCGGGTCGAGCAGACGAATGGTCACGGCAAAGCCGTTCATTGCCCTGAAAATACCAATAAAATCCTTTTTCTGCAACGGAAGCAGCTTTTCCAGTGCCTTGCGACGCCCGTCCTCATCCTTGGCGAGGATCATTTCACGCATGGGCACAATCTTATCTTCTTCAAAGAACATATGTTCGGTACGGCACAGGCCAATTCCCTTTGCACCAAAATTGCGTGCTACCGACGCATCGTGGGGTGTGTCGGCGTTGGTCCTGACATCCATGCGTGCATATTTTTCGGCCAGGGTCATCAGTTCACTGAAATCGGCGTCAATCTCGGCATCCTGTGTTGTGATCTTCCCTTCGTATACATTTCCGGTGGAGCCATCCAGAGAGATCCAGTCTCCCTCCTTCAGCTCCTGGCCGTTGATGGTCATGCTGCGCGACTTGTAATCGATGATCAGGTTGTTGGCCGCCGACACGCAACACTTACCCATACCCCGGGCAACCACCGCTGCATGCGAGGTCATCCCTCCACGGGCGGTAAGGATCCCTTGTGACGATGCCATACCGCGCAAATCTTCGGGTGATGTCTCAATACGACAGAGGATTACCTTCTTCCCCTCTTTGAACCATTCTTCGGCTTCATCGGCATGAAACACAACCTGTCCGGCGGCAGCTCCGGGAGAGGCAGGCAGCCCGTGAGTCAACGGTTTTGCTTTCGCCAGTACTTTTTTATCAAATACAGGGTGCAGCAACTCATCCAGTTTCTCGGGATCACATCTTTTCAACGCAGTCTTCTCATCGATATATCCCTGATGCAGCATGTCAACGGCTATTTTCACCATGGCAGCACCGGTACGTTTTCCGTTACGGGTCTGTAGCAGCCATAGCTTGCCATCCTGAATGGTGAACTCCAGATCCTGCATATCCTTGAAATAATCTTCCAGCTTTTGCTGCACTTCGATGAGTTCCTTTGCACACGCCGGAAGGGCTTCTTCCAGGGAAGGGTATTTTGCAGCCCGCTCCTCTTCGGAGATACCCTGTAACTGCGCCCAACGGCGGGAACCCTCTGTGGTGATCTGTTGCGGTGTACGTATGCCGGCAACCACATCTTCTCCCTGCGCGTCGATCAGGTACTCTCCGTTAAAGATATCCTCTCCGGTAGCGGCATCACGGGTAAAAGCGACACCGGTACCGGAGGTCTTGCCCATATTCCCGTATACCATTGCCTGCACATTGACAGCAGTACCCCATTCTTCGGGGAAGTTATTCATTTTGCGATACAGGATGGCACGTTCGTTCATCCAACTGTCGAAAACGGCACAGACTGCTCCCCAGAGCTGATCCCACGGATTAACGGGGAATTCGTTGCCGGTATTTTTCTTCACCGCGTCCTTGAATCTCCTCACCAGCTCCTTCAGATCATCCGTAGTGAAGTCTGTATCCAGTTCTATTCCTTTTACAGCCTTCATCTCGTCCATGATCTCTTCAAAAGGATCTATATCTTCCTTGCTTTGCGGTTTCAATCCCAGTACCACATCCCCGTACATCTGTACAAAACGGCGATAGGAATCCCACGCAAAACGTTCGTTGCCCGATTTCCTGGCAATTCCGGCCACGGCATCATCGTTCAACCCCAGGTTTAATACGGTGTCCATCATTCCCGGCATGGAAACACGTGCTCCCGATCGCACCGACACCAGACAGGGATTATCCTTATCCCCAAACCGGGTCCCCGTCAGTTCTTCAATCCGAGCAACAGCCTCTTCAACCTCCGCTTTCAGGACGCTGATCACATATTCTTTTCCTAATTCATTGTATTCAGTACAAACCTCCGTAGTGATGGTAAATCCCGGAGGAACGGGAACACCGATTAAGTTCATTTCGGCAAGGTTAGCTCCTTTACCTCCAAGCAGGTTTTTCATATCCGCACGCCCCTCAGCGGCGCCGTTTCCAAAGGTATACACTCTCTTTTTTTCCATCTGATGCGTTATAATGATAAATTAAATGTTAAAAATATCTCCGGCAAATATTACCGATTCGCAAATATAGTAAATATACCAAAAAGAATGTGTCAATGGCAAATAGCTTTTCTCTATAGTGAGTCGCTATCGTTCATTCTGATGGGTTCTTTCAACAAAAGTTGCTCACGCTCACCCGAATTATCCTGCAATTGCAAAACGGTATCCTGTGCTAATTCTTTATTCCCTAGAAATATATTATAAAGTCTGATTTGTAATCCCAAGATGGTGGTATCCTGCAGATGCAGGAAACCTTGAATTTGCGAAAGCGTATCATTTTCGATAAATTTTGAACCAGCCATGCTATAGGTCTTGTTTTCGGTGATATCGAGCCGCTGATAAAGGGTTGTGTCGGCGTAATGTAACGCAAGAAGGGAGGAAAAACGGGGATGGTACGCCGGCGGTATACCGATCACACTAAATGTAAACGTAAAATGATCGTCGGTTATCTTCTCTCCGATATCGGTCGAATCGAGTTGAAACCGAAATCCGTTTCTCGGTGAAGGCATGGAAAAAGCAAATGTCTTCGGAATATAGGAAGGTTGAAAAAGAGAGGGATCTGTGTATTGTTGTGCCTGCTGCGCGGAAAGACGGGTGTCGATGTCGATGCGTGCCCGCTGCAGCATTGACTTTACCGAATCATTCATCTTCAGATACAAATCTATCCTGTCGGAATACCACGACAAGGATGTGTCCCATTGAGCCTGCGTAATATGGTGTATACGAAAGACCTCATTGATGTATGCCTCTTTTTTTTCGGGTGTGTTGAAATGCTGATAATCAGTCTCCATGATTGCCTCGGCAACATACACATCATACAGTACACGTTCCATCTGTTTCCTGTTCAAAACTTCCTTCGGACGGTTCTGACAGGAGAAGGTTGATACAACCACGATAAAAAGGCACAGATATGAAACAAGATTAGATTTCACTTTCCTTTTCCTGTTTTTCTTTGTCTATTTTTTCCCGCTCTGTTTTCGACAGCAGCGAATAGGACAATGTCCTTCTATAAAACAACAAAATCAGAATGACACCCACAGTAATTGCTGAATCGGCAATATTAAAGATAAAGCGGAAGAAGAGAAACTCATCCCCACCCACCATCGGCACCCAGTCAGGCCAGGTTCCGCTGAACAATGGAAAGTATAACATATCCACGACCTTACCATGAAGGAGCGACGAATAACCTTCACCCCATGGCACCAGAGAAGCCACATGTCCCGGAAAACTGGCTTCGAAAATAGCACCATAGAAGATGCTGTCGATGATATTCCCCGACGCACCTGCCAGTACGAGCGTGACACACACGATGAATCCGGTTTTATAGCTCTCTTTTACCAGCCTCCTGATGTAGAGGATGATCAGCACAACTGCGACAATGCGAAAAAGTGACAGAAAGAGTTTCCCTCCTGCTTCGATCCCGAAAGCCATCCCGTTGTTCTCCACGAAATAAATACGGAACCAGTCGGTAACCGGTATCACGTCGTACAACCCCATATGGGTTTTCACCCATATCTTGGATAGCTGATCAACAAATAGAACCAGAAGAACAACTGCCGCCGCCATCCAGGCCTTGTATGAATTTTTCTTCATCCGTCAGTAGTTACTTTTTCTTGGCCGATTTAGCCTCAATGCTCAATGTAGCATGAGGCACGGCACGCAGACGTTCCTTGGGGATGAGCTTGCCTGTTTCGCGGCAAACACCATATGTCCCGTTCTCAATGCGTACCAGTGCAGCCTGTAAGTTCTGAATGAACTTCATCTGACGTTGAGCCAACCTCCCTGCTTCCTCCTTTGAGAGCGTGGAAGCACCTTCCTCAAGTACCTTGTAGGTAGGAGATGTATCAATGGTGTCATTACCGTCGGTGTTGGTAACGGCAGCACGATAATTGTCATACTCCTGACGGGCTACCTGCAACTTTTCATTGATTATTCCCCGGAATTCTTCCAGTTCCTCATCTGAATATCTTGTCTTTTCACTCATAATAAAAATGTATGTTTATTGGCTGTGTCTCTTGTTGGAATCAGAGTTCATGTACAACAACCCGGATTATAAAAAGTTTGTTCACGTTTGTATGCCTTCGCAAAGATACATATAAAACAAATAATTCTCAACTGTTTTTCAGGATGCTGACAGTCAACAGCTGATCATCTATTTCTATTTGATCTTCAAACTGTTCCACGGCAACAGCAATCTCATCGGCCAGTACCTGATTCCGAATGTAACCTGCATAAGCCGTGATGGCTTCATCAAAGGCAGGATGCGATGAAATACGAACGATGATGCGGTCTGTGATTTCAAAATCCTTTGCTTTACGCAGATTCTGAATCCTGTTCACCAGCTCACGGGCAATACCCTCTTTTTCGAGCTCTCCGGTAATGGTCACATCGAGCGCCACGGTCAGCCTCCCCTCGTTGCCTACGAGCCAGCCCGGTATATCTTCCGAGATGATCTCCACATCGTCTGACGTAATCACGGCATCCTGTCCGTCGACCATCAGCAGGAAAGATCCGTTTTTTTCCAGGTCATTGATCTGGCGTTGATCCATCTCCTGGATGCGCTGTGCCAGTTGCTTCATGATCTTCCCGTATCGTGGTCCCAGTTTCTTGAAATCGGGCTTCACCCGTTTCACCAGCATCTCACTGGCGGAATCCACGAAATGCAGTTCTTTCACGTTCACCTCGTTGAGTATAAGCGACTCTACGGAAGAGATATTTTGCTTCTGCTCTTCGTCAACCACCGGAATCATAATTCGGGAAAGAGGCTGACGCACTTTGATATTTACTTTGCGGCGCAATGCCAGTACAATGGAGGAGGCAGTTTGTGCCAGATACATCTGCTCTTCGAGCGGACGGTCGATGCGATTCCCATCGGCCACAGGGAAGTCGGCCAGATGAACCGACTCAGGTTGTTCGTCATTTGTAACGGAGATCAGATCGAGGAACAATTTATCTGCATAAAACGGAGCGATGGGGGCCACCAGCTTTGCCACCGTCACCAGGCACTGATACAGTGTCTGGTATGCCGACAACTTGTCATCGGTCATCTCACCTCCCCAGAAACGTTTCCTGTTCAGGCGAACATACCAGTTGCTGAGGTTGTCGTTTACGAAGTCGGCTATCGCACGTCCTGCCTTGGTCGGCTCGTAATTCTCATAGCCCTGATCAACCTCATTCACGAGAGAATTCAGCAGCGAGATGATCCAGCGATCGATCTCGGGTCTCTTTTCGATTGGTATCTGCGGATACTGATCGCGGTAATCGTCCACGTTGGCATACAAGACAAAGAAGGAGTAGGTATTGTAGAGCGTACCGAAAAATTTTCGGCGCGCCTCTTCCACACCCTCTATGTCGAATTTGAGGTTGTCCCAGGGCGCCGCGTTGGTGATCATATACCAGCGAAGCGGGTCGGAGCCATGCTTCTCGATGGTCTCAAATGGATCCACTGCATTTCCCAGACGTTTGGACATCTTGTTGCCATTCTTGTCAAGTACCAGTCCGTTGGAAACCACGTTTTTGAACGCCACACTTCCTTTCACCATGGAAGCGATGGCGTGCAGCGTGTAAAACCAGCCACGCGTCTGATCCACTCCTTCGGCAATAAAATCCGCGGGAAACGCTTGCTGAAACTCTTCTTCCGGAATATGAGGATAGAAAACCTGGGCAAAAGGCATGGCTCCACTGTCGAACCAGACATCAATCAGGTCAGACTCACGCATCATGGGCTTGCCGCTCTCAGAAACCAGTATGATATTGTCCACGTAGGGCCGATGCAGGTCAATCTGATCATATTGCAGCTCCTCGTAATCGCCCAGGTCAAGCCCTTTCCAGGGGAGTTCTTTCATCACACCGGCATCCAATGCCTTCTGCATCTCTTCGTAAAGCTCCTTCACCGAGCCGATGCATTTCTCTTCTCTACCATCTTCGGTACGCCAGATGGGTAGTGGGGTGCCCCAGTAGCGACTGCGGCTCAAGTTCCAGTCCTGCAGGTTTTCGAGCCACTTACCAAAACGGCCCGTACCGGTGGACTGGGGCTTCCAGTTAATGGTATTGTTGAGTTCGATCATCTTATCGCGCGAAGCCGTGGCACGGATAAACCAACTATCGAGCGGGTAGTACAATACCGGCTTGTCGGTACGCCAGCAGTGGGGATAGGTATGCACCTGTTTTTCGATGCGAAAAGCGCGATTCTGTTGTTTCAGCATGACCGACAGATCCACATCAAGCGTAGCATCCTCTTCGGTGAGGGAAGCGTCGTATTCGTTTTTTACATAGCGGCCCGCATACTCTTTATAACGCTCCGCATCCATGTTGTTCCGTACAAAGAGTGGATCGAGGTCTTCGAGCAGGAAAAATTTGCCCGTAAGGTCCACCATGGGGCGTGGATTTCCTTCTTTGTCGGTAAGCAATAATCCGGGCACATCGTTTTCCCTGCCCACCTTCATATCATCCGCGCCAAAGGTGGGAGCGATGTGTACGATACCCGTACCGTCTTCCGTGGTTACAAAATCACCAGTCACCACTTTAAATGCGTTATCCGATGCCTTCACCCAGGGGATGAGCTGCTCATAGCCGAAACCGTCCAGTTCAGAGCCCTTCCATACCTTATCGAGCACGCGGAACGGGATATTCTTGTCGCCGGGTTTGTAATCATCGAGTGCCAAAGCGCTGTTCTTCTCCGGAAAGTAAGAGCCGATCAGACTTTTTGCCAGCACCAACGTCACAGGTTTCCCTGTATAAGGGTTATAAGTTTGCACCGCTGCATAATCGATATTCTTTCCAACAGCCAATAATACATTAGAAGGCAATGTCCAGGGCGTGGTGGTCCAGGCCAGGAAGAAGGGTTCTCCAAACTCCTGCCACGCAGGCAGCGGATTCTTAATCGGAAATTGTGCCGTACAGGTGGTATCCTTCACATCACGGTAGCATCCGGGCTGATTCAGCTCATGGGTGCTTAACCCTGTTCCTGCAGCAGGTGAGTAGGGTTGTATGGTATATCCCTTGTAGAGATAATCTTTGTTGTACAACTCTTTGAGCAAGTACCAGAGTGTTTCGATGTAGCGATTGTCGTAGGTAACGTAGGGATCACTCATATCAACCCAGTAACCCATTTTCCGGGTGAGGTCCTCCCACTCCCGGGTATATTTCATCACTTCGGTACGGCAGGCAGCATTATACTCCTCTACCGTGATTTTTTTCCCGATATCTTCTTTGGTAATGCCCATTGATCTTTCCACGCCAAGTTCTACGGGCAGGCCATGGGTATCCCAGCCGGCCTTTCGGTTCACCAGATACCCTTTCATGGTCTTGTAGCGACAGAAGATGTCTTTGATGGATCGTGCAATCACATGATGGATCCCCGGCATGCCGTTGGCTGAGGGGGGCCCTTCATAAAACACAAAGCGGGGATGTCCTTCGCGCATTTCCAGACTTTTCCTGAAAATATCCTTTTCATCCCACACTTTCAACATCTCTTTGTTTACGTCTGAAAGATTTAGCTGATTGTATTCGGGAAACTTTTTGCTCATTGTCAATGAATTTATACCATACAAAATTTAAGATGCAAAGGTAGTAATAAATTGAGAAACGACAATTGGCAGAAAACAACGACTTCACTTGTCCGTTCCGATAAAAAAAAGTACTTTCGGGTTTTTAAACAGTCTCTTTTGTGTATCTAACAGAACAACATAATAACAAAAAACAACAATGAGAAGAACATTCACATGGATTTGTCTGGTACTGCTTGCTGTGGCACCGCTATCCGCAAAAAACAAACAAAAAGTACCGATGCGCGTCTCCACATTTAATCTGAGAATGGACACGCCCAATGACGGGGAAAATGCATGGCCCCATCGCAAAGAGATGGTGAAAGGATTGATTCGTTTTCACGATCTGGATATCATTGGCACCCAGGAAGGATTTAAACATCAGCTGGACGACATCCTTGAACTGGAAAACTATGCTTACACAGGTGCAGGACGCGACGATGGCAAAGATGCCGGGGAACATTCGGCAATCATCTACAAAAAGGAGCGGTTTAACTTGCTACAAAGCGGCACTTTCTGGTTCTCCGAAACACCGGACGTACCAGGCAAGGGATGGGATGCGACCTGCTGTAACCGCATCTGCTCCTGGGCCCGATTCAGTGACAAGTCATCGGGAACAATGTTTTACGTGTTCAACGTGCATTACGACCACCAGGGGCAGGAAGCCCGTAAAAATTCTTCGCTGTTGCTGATTGAAAAAATTAAAAAGATGGCGGGTAACATGCCGGTATTTGTGACCGGTGATTTCAACGCCACGCCCGAATCGGAGCCTATCAAGGTTCTCTCTGCATCGGGACTGTTGAGAGATTCCTATCTGGTGACCAAGGAACCTCCTTACGGTACAACCGGCACCTTCAACTCTTTCCGCACGGATGCCCCTACGGAAAGCCGCATCGATTACATCTGGGTGACGCCGCAGGTTAACGTCAGGAAATATGGCGTATTGAACGAAGTGCAGTATGGGCGATTTCCATCAGATCATTTCCCGGTGGTAATCGAAGCAACATTCTGATAAAACATCTCCATCACCAAAGAAACCCGACTCATGAATGAACCGGGTTTCTTTTTATTAACCATGGCAAATCAGGCCAATTTCTCCAGCGCAACTTTTATGCGTGCAACAGCCTTCTCAATATTTTCATCGGAGGTGGCATATGACAGTCGAATGCAACCCGGCGCACCGAAAGCATCACCCCCAACACAGGCCACATGTGCTTCTTCCAGCAGATACATGGCCACATCGGTAGCTGTATTTACAGTTTTACCGTTATATGATTTCCCCAGATAACTTTTGCACTCGGGAAAAATATAAAAAGCACCCATCGGATTATTCACATTCAATCCCGGGATCTCACCAAGCAGTGATACGATGAGATTGCGCCTTCTTTCAAAAGCCACCCTCATCTCGCTTACGCAGGACTGATCACCGGTGTAGGCAGCTACCGACGCTTTCTGGGAGATGGACGACGGGCCGGAAGTATACTGTCCCTGCAGCATGCTGCAGGCAGATGCAATCCATTGAGGTGCAGCAATCCAGCCAATACGCCATCCGGTCATGGCATACCCTTTCGATACGCCGTTCACCACAATCACCCGATCGCGTATGGTGGCAAACTGAGCGATGGATTCATGCTGGCCTATATAGTTTATGTGCTCATAGATCTCGTCGGCAATCACATAGACATGGGGATGCTTCTCCAGTACCGTAGCCATTGCTTTTAACTCCTCTTTCGTATAGACACTCCCTGTGGGATTTGAGGGAGAACAGAGGATCAGTGCCTTTGTTTTCGGCGTGATTGCCTCTTCCAGTTGCTGGGGCGTGATCTTAAAATCCTGATTGATTCCGGCATATACAAAAACCGATTTCCCTTCGGCCAGCTTCACCATCTCGGGATAACTCACCCAGTAAGGAGCAGGAATAATCACCTCTTCGTCTTTGTCAACAATGGAAAGGATCACATTACAAAGTGATTGCTTGGCTCCTCCGGAAACCACAATTTGTGCCGCTGTATATTCCAGCCCGTTTTCATTTTGCAGTTTTTCGCAAATTGCCTTTTTCAGATCAGGAAATCCTGCGACCGGAGAGTAGAATGAAAAATTATCGTCGATCGCTTTTTTTGCAGCCTGCTTGATGTGATCGGGCGTGGTAAAATCGGGTTCACCCACACTCATGTTGATTACATCAATGCCCTGCGCTTTCAGTTCATTGCTTTTCTGCGCCATCGCGAAGGTCTCCGACGGTGATAAGGCAGACAATCTGGCAGATAATAAATCCATCATAATTTTTATAAATAAGTCTTTTTGTTAGATAATCGCACAAAGATAGATAAAAATCACATCACAAATAACCATTTTCTGGATTTTAGGCATAAATATCAATAAGTTTCTTTCAAAAACAAAAAAAGCTATCCGGAGGATAGCCTGTGGTCTATATATGTTGTAAATAAAATTCATCATATTTTCCCCCCGCATCAGCATACTTGCAGGCCATTCCTGCTTTCTGCTCTTCCGGATCGGGAAATGATCCTTAGCTTGCACAGCGCAAGCTTGCTCTCAATGTACGCAGTCTGTTCAATCTGTTGGTACGATAAGAAACAGACCCTTTTGAGATGTTTTGTTCCAGATACTTAATCTGTCCCAAGATCTCCTCTTTGGTTAGGTTTCTGGTTGTCATAATTTTTTTCTTTTAAAAGTTATGATTCATCGGCAACCGCCTGTTTAAGAAGCCATTCAATATGTAATGATAACCTAAAAATGATTTCAAACAACTCGCTTGCCATTTAAATCAAGACAAAGATACAACAAAAAAACATGTTATACAACATATTTTTAATAGATTTTTTCGAAGAACGATAGTGTCTGTCTATTGGTATGACATGAAATCAACAAAAAAAAGGGATCCTGGTATGTTACTCCCAAAATCCCACTGCAGCGGAAGCGACGAGATTCGAACTCGTGGTACAGTTACCCGTACGGCAGTTTAGCAAACTGCTGGTTTCAGCCACTCACCCACACTTCCTGATTTTTGCTAAAATCGGATGCAAATATACAAGTTTGTTTTCAACTTGTCAAAGAAAAAGCGATATTTTCAGGCGAATATTTTTACATTTGCGCCAGTATTCAATCCACACTATGCAAAAGAAGAAGAGAAAAAGGAGCATTCTGTTATGGATCACCGGGATCCTGCTGCTACTGGTAGTTTCCACCGGGATCTATGTACGCAACAGAATCTTTAAACCAATTTCCCTGCCGGAAACGATCTATATTTATATCGACGGGCAGAAGAACTACGAGGAAGTTATGGCACAACTCAGGGAGCGGGCCGCACTTCCTTCCGAAAAAATATTCCGCATACTCGCGGAACGGATGAACTACCCGGACAAAGTTAAAACCGGCAGATATGCCATCAGCGACGGCATGACGATGCCCGATATCATCCGCCTGTTGCGCGCGGGGAAGCAAACCGCAGTTGACCTTACTTTCAATAACATGCGTACCGAAGAGAATCTTGCCGGACGTATATCCCAGCAGTTAATGATGGATAGCCTTTCATTGCTGAATGCTCTCGAGGATAGTTCACATGCCGAAAAGTATGGATTTCATAAAGAGACATTCATGTCGATGTTTATCCCCAATACTTACGAAGTATACTGGGATACGGAGATCGGGAGTCTGCTGAACCGGATGAAAAGGGAATATGACGCTTTCTGGAATGAAAGCCGCAGGAGCAAGGCCGAAAAACTGGGGATGACGCCGGTGGAGATATCCATCCTGGCCTCCATCGTGGAGGAGGAGGCCACCTACGAGGATGAATATCCTGTGGTGGCAGGGCTCTACCTGAACCGCCTCAACAAGGACATGCGACTGGAAGCAGATCCCACCGTGAAGTTTGCGGTAGGAGATTTTTCATTACGCCGCATCCTTTACAGGCATCTGGAGGTGGAGTCACCTTATAATACATATAAATACAGCGGCCTGCCACCGGGTCCCATCCGCATACCATCCATCCGGGCTATCGATGGCACCCTGTCGCCAGAGCATCACAACTACCTGTTTATGTGCGCAAAGGATGATCTGTCGGGGCGTCACAACTTTGCAGTCACGCACGCCGAGCATGCTCGCAATGCAAGGGCATACCAGCAGGCGTTAAATAGAAGGGGTATTTATTAAGGCATGTGAGGCGAAACACCCCTCATCGTTGTTAAAATGATATCTTATCGGGATCAATTCCGGTACGGTAATCCCTGTTCAATGCGTCGATTTGACCGATCTCTTCCGGGGTAAGCTGAAAATCAAAAATAGCAATATTTTCTTGTTGTCGGTGGAAATCGGACGATTTGGGTATTGACACAACACCCGTATCGATATTCCATCGCAGAACAATCTGCGCAGGCGATTTATCATATCTTGCTCCGATATCCTTCAACATCTCTTCCTGCAATAAGGGTATTTTGCTACTCCCCAGCGGGCTCCAGGCCTCGGGAACAATTCCTTTCCGCCTGCAATACGCCACCACATCCTTTTGTGTCAGGTAGGGATGTAATTCCATCTGATTCACGGCCGGCACAATGCTCGCCTCCTGCAACAATTCCTCCAGATGATGTATCAGATGATTACTCACACCAATGGATTTTGCTTTTCCCGTCTGGTATATCTGCTCCATCGTCTGCCAGGTGAAGCCCAGTTTTCCTTTTACCGGCCAGTGCACAAGGTAGAGATCCACATAATCGAGCCCCAGATTCGACAGGCTACCATCGAACGCCTCATGGATACGGTTTGAAAGGACATCACTCCCCCACAACTTCGTGGTCACGAAAATATCCTCCCGTGCAATACCACTCTCCCGGATAGCTCTCCCTACAGGCTTTTCATTCAGATAGAGGGTGGCGGTATCGATATGTCGGTATCCAACCTCCAGCGCACTACGAACAGCACGATACGTTTCTTCGTCGGTGTGACCTATCCTGTAAGTTCCTAGTCCAATGACCGGAATCTCCACTCCATTATTTAATTTTTCAGTCAACATATCCTCGAATGTCAAATAAACTACTTCTCATTTTTTAACCGCTCCTGCACCAAGAATTTATCCTTGTGTATTTGGGTTACCAGCTCCTCCATGGCATCGAACTTGCGATCGGCCCGGATAAAATCAATAAACTCCACCGTGAGCGACTGATTGTACAAATCGCCACTGAAATCGAAGATATTAACCTCCACGCTGATTTCAGGATCATCGTGCAAGGTGGGACGGGTACCGATATAGAGCATCCCCTCATAAATAATATCCCTGATATGGACCAACACGGCATATACACCCAATTCAGGCACAACCTTGAATCGCTCCCAGGAGCGTATGTTTGCGGTAGGGAAGCCGATGGTGCGCCCAACCCGGTAACCTTCCACTATTTTCCCAGATAGTGTATAATTATATGACAACAAGCTGTTTGCCTGCTGAATTTCACCTTTTTTCAGCAACAATCTTATTTTGGTGGAGCTCACGTTTTCTCCCTCAACCTGATATTCACCGGCCTGAATCACCTGGATCCCCAACTGCTCCCCATAACTTTGATAGGCAGAAAAACCCTCCTCCCGATTGTAACCGAAACGATGGTCGTAGCCCACGAAAAGCGTGCGAACACCGATTTGCTTTTTCAACACATCACCCATGAACTCACGCGCCGATAAACGGGAAAGCTCCTGCGTAAAGGGGAGACTGATGCAATAGTCGATCTGCGTTGTACTCAGCTGCTCCAGCTTCTCCTCGTAACCGCACAACAAGGCCGGCTGATAATTCTTCTGCAATACTTTTCGCGGGTGTACCGGAAAAGTAACGATGGCCGACGGCAACCCAAGCTCCCTGGCCTTTTCTTTTACCTGCTTGATCAGATGACGGTGTCCGATATGCACACCATCAAAAAAACCAACTGATGCCACAAACGGGCCATGACTTATTTTCCTGTTATCGGATAGATCAATGCGTTCCAAAATTTATCGATTGTTTAGCGTAATTTCCGGAGATGCTCCGAGTAAGTAAACGCCGGATTATCTCCTTTGGTTTAAAACCGGACGGAAATTGTGCAAAGGTACACAGAATAAAGTAATTTTGGGATTAGCAAGCCAAATATACCTGACAACCAGCATCTGCAATACCAATAAATTCCTATATTTGTGCCTGATAAAGTTTAATCCTATAAAAAAGAAAGAGAAGATGAAATTAAATTTTTTGATGGGTACAATTGCTATGGTAACACTCGCTACAGCCTGCACTACCGGTGCAAAGCACAATCAACTCACACCGCAGGAAAAGGCAGCGGGATGGGAACTCCTCTTCGACGGCACAACCCTACGGGGATGGCGCGATTATAATGGTGATAGCCTTACTGCACCCTGGTTTGCCGAAGATGGCATGATACAGGCCAAGGGCGAAGGCGCCGATGAACATGGTTACATCGTCACCGAAAAGATCTATGAAAATTTTGAACTGGTGTGGGATTGGAAGATTGCCGATGGCGGCAACAGCGGCGTCTTGTATCATGTGGTGGAAAATCCGAAATTTGCCGTTCCCTATACCACTGGACCTGAATATCAGCTGATCGACGATTTGAATTTCCCCCAACCGCTGGAAGATTGGCAGAAGACGGGGGCAGACTATGCCATGCATACCACCGACACAGCCAAAACCATCATCAAACCGGCAGGAGAATGGAACACCTCGAAAATTGTTTTCGACAACGGACATGTGGAACACTGGCTCAACGGTGAAAAGATCATCGAATTTGAGGCATGGACTGAGGACTGGTTTTTACGCAAGAACAGCGGAAAATGGGAAAATGCGCCCGAGTATGGTCTGGCCCACAAAGGAGTGATCTGTCTGCAGGACCACGGATCGGCTGCCTGGTTCCGCAACGTGAAGATCAAAGAACTGCCCCGAAAAACAAAGGAAGTGTCGCTGTTTAACGGTACCGACCTGCATGGCTGGGAAGTGTACGGCACAGAGAAATGGTATGTACAGGACGGGCTGTTGGTTTGCGAAAGCGGTCCCGAGAGACAGTACGGCTATCTGGCTACCCGTGAGTATTACGACGACTTCGACCTGAGCGTGGAATTCAAGCAGGAAGCCGATGGCAATTCGGGCGTGTTCATCCGTTCCTTTGTGGAACCGGGTACCATTGTAAACGGCTGGCAGGTGGAAGTAGCTCCCAAAGGAAACGACACAGGCGGTATTTATGAATCTTACGGTCGTGGATGGCTCGTGCAGATCCCCGATGAGAAGGAAGAGATCCTGAAGGTGGGTGACTGGAACACCCTGCGCATAGTGGTAAAAGCAGACAATGTAAAGACCTTCCTCAACGGGGAAGAAATGGTAGACCTTACCGATACGAAGATTGGCAACGCACAGGGACGCATTGCATTGCAGATTCACGATGGCGGTGGCATCAGAGTACTCTGGAGAAGCCTGAATCTGAAGACATTGTAATAAATCCAAAAGAAACATGATTACGCTCTAAACCCACCCGATATGTTGTTTTACCGGGTGGGTTTATATTTTACTCAGAGATGTCAACCCTGTCCATCCTTCTTATTGTTATTTCGGCAGTACTGTTGCTGCTGTTCATGGTGCTGAAGCTTAAAATCAGTGCATTTATTGCATTGCTGCTCACTGCTATCTACGTAGGTGTGCTTACTGGCATGCCGCTGCGCGATATAACCGGGTCCATTCAGGAAGGGATGGCCGGAACGCTCGGATTCGTGGCCACAGTGGTGGGTCTGGGAGCCATCTTTGGCCAGATGCTGGAAAGCTCGGGTGGAGCTGAATCGCTGGCCGATTATCTGTTAAATAAGTTTGGTAAAGAACGTGCACCCTGGGCCATGGTCATTACTGGCTTTATCGTGGGAATACCGGTTTTTTTCGATGTTAGTTTCATCATTCTGGTACCCATTGTGTACGCACTGTCACGCGACACAAAACGTTCTTTGTTGTATTATGCCATTCCTTTACTCGCCGGATTAGCTGTTACGCATAGTTTTATTCCTCCAACACCGGGTCCTGTCGCGGTAGCCGATATCATCGACGCCCAACTGGGATGGGTTATCCTACTGGGATTCCTCCTGGGAATTCCAACAGCCATTATTGCAGGTCCTCTTTTCGGGAAATATATATCTGGCAAAATTAACCTTTCACCACCCCAGGGTGTAGATGAACCGCAACACGAATTGGATTGGAAAAAATATCCCTCTTTCCGGCTCATTGTGATAGTCATTTCAATCCCGCTCATCCTGATCCTCCTGAACACCTTTACCACCGTGGCCGTCTCAAAAGGAATCATCACCATAAGTGTATGGACGGATATTGTTGAGTTTATCGGCCATCCTTTCAGCGCGCTGATCATTGCCACACTGACTGCCACCTACTTCCTTTGTATAAAAAGAGGCATGGACAAACAGAAGGTGCTCGGGTTAAGCACCAAAGCACTGGGACCGGCAGGCATAATTATACTGATCACCGGAGCAGGCGGCGTACTGAAACAGGTATTAATCGATAGTGGCATGGGACAGTTGATGGCGGAATCGATGATGTATTCAGCTTTACCGCCCATATTGCTGGCGTGGATTATTTCTGCAGCGGTAAGAATAACGCAGGGATCTGCCACAGTAGCCATGATCACCGCCGCCAGCCTGATCGCACCGATTATTAGTGCTTTTGAGCTAAGTGATCCACAGCGGGCGCTGGTTGTCTTAGCCATCGCGTCGGGGGCAACCCTACTCTCCCATGTGAATGACAGCGGCTTTTGGCTTGTAGGAAAATATCTGGGTATGAATGAGAAACAAACACTTCTGAGCTGGACAGTCATGGAGTCGATCATCTCTATCTGCGGATTAACATTCACCCTGATCGCAAGCCTGTTTTTTGCATGACAATAATTTATCCGGACATTCCCGGATTTTGGCACTGTTTTTGTAGCCTGTTACATAAAAGAAGAGAGGTTATCCTTTTTTATCATCAGTTTTAAAAAAAGAACCTATCTTTGTATCATTAATCCACTTAAAACAAAGAATGATAGAAAACAACGAACTCTTACAAAGTATCATTGAAGGGATTCAGGAAAAAAAAGGAAAAAATATCAGCGCAATTCAACTAAAAGGAATGACGGGAGCCATCTGCGATTATTTTGTGATCTGTGAAGGCAACAGTCCCACGCAGGTATCTGCGCTGGCTGATTCCGTTGAAGAGATTGTGAAGAAAAACACACGGGAGAATCCTATTCGCGTACATGGACAACAGCGTGCCGAATGGATCGGAATGGATTATGGCAATGTGATTGTGCATATCTTCCTTCCCGAGCTCCGTACTTTTTATAACATCGACACCCTTTGGGAGGACGCCAAATCGGAACAGATTCCTTCACTATAAAAAACTAATTTTCCGGAAGATTGTTACTAATATTCCACAGGACTTACTTACCAAACGAAAGAAACCACCACAGGTAATCTTGTAATGGAGACAGCAAACAAAAGATGAACAATACGAACAAGGACAATAAACAGGACAAACAACCAACCTTACGCCCCAAAATGGGTGGAACCAATCCCAAGCGGCCATTTAATCCTTACTGGATTTATGCCGTGGCTCTTGCCGTTTTGATGGGCATGTGGTTTTTCGGACAGGACAGCACTGTAAAGGAGGTCAAATGGTCTGATTTTCAGCAATATGCTCTAGAAAACAGAGTACAGAGCGTCGTTATCTATAGCAATAAAGGGACAGCCGACGCTGTGGTGAGGGAAGAGTCTGTACCCTATATCTTTGGCGATGATGCAGGTCGCGTGGGCAGGATGCCGGTCATTCAGGTGGAGGGTGCCTCTGCCGACGCAATATCCGAATTCATCGATAAGGTAAAAACAGAGCAAAACTATGAAATCGAGGTGAGCTTCAATACCACATCCGAGATGTGGGGCATATTGCTCACTTTCGCACCATTCATCCTGCTCATTGTTTTCTGGATATGGATGATGCGCAGAATGCAGGGCGGTGCCGGCGGTGGCAGTGGCGGCGTTTTCAGCGTGGGTAAGTCAAAGGCGCAGCTCTTTGACAAAGACGCAAGCCAAAAGGTTACCTTCAGGGATGTGGCCGGTCTCTCCGAAGCGAAGGAAGAAGTGCAGGAGATCGTTGAGTTTCTGAAGAACCCCAACAATTACACCAACCTGGGTGGTAAAATCCCCAAAGGCGCACTGTTGGTAGGCCCTCCCGGGACAGGAAAGACATTGCTGGCGAAGGCAGTGGCCGGAGAAGCGAATGTTCCCTTTTTCTCGATCTCCGGATCAGATTTCGTGGAAATGTTCGTCGGCGTAGGTGCTTCGCGGGTGCGTGACCTGTTCCGCCAGGCAAAGGAAAAAGCTCCCTGCATCGTCTTTATTGATGAGATTGATGCGGTGGGTCGTGCGCGAGGTAAGAATACAAACTTCGGCTCAAATGACGAACGGGAGAACACACTCAATCAGCTGCTGACCGAAATGGACGGTTTTGGCTCAAACAGCGGAGTGATCATTCTGGCGGCGACAAACCGCGCCGACGTACTGGATAAGGCGTTGATGCGTGCAGGTCGTTTCGACCGGCAGATCTATGTAGAGCTGCCCGACCTGAACGACCGCAAGGAGATATTTAAAGTGCACCTGCGGCCCATCAAAATAGATGAATCCATCAACGTGGATTTTCTGGCCCGGCAGACACCAGGCTTCTCAGGTGCCGACATCGCCAATGTCTGCAACGAAGCAGCCCTGATTGCCGCGCGCAAGAAGAAGAAATTTGTACAAAAAGATGATTTCATGAATGCGGTGGATCGCATTGTGGGTGGGCTGGAAAAGAAAAATAAGATCATCACCCAAAATGAGAAAAAGTCAATTGCCATTCACGAAGCAGGACATGCTACATTAAGCTGGTTCCTTGAGCATGCCAACCCCCTGGTGAAGGTGACCATTGTACCACGCGGGAAAGCATTGGGTGCAGCCTGGTACCTGCCCGAAGAGCGACAGATCACCACCAAGGAACAGATGCTCGATGAGATGTGTGCTTTGCTGGGAGGCCGTGCCGCAGAGGAGGTATTTATCGGACAGATTTCATCGGGTGCGATGAACGACCTGGAAAGAGTCACAAAACAGGCTTATGCCATGATTACCTACATGGGTATGAGCGAGAAATTACCCAACCTGAGTTACTATGATTCGTCGGGACAGGAATACACCTTCTCCAAACCCTATAGCGACGAGACGGCCGAGCTCATCGACGCCGAGGTAAAAGTAATGATTGCCCAGCAATATGAGCGGGCAAAACAGATACTTTCAGATAAAGCAGAAGGCCACAACCAGCTGGCCGGCATCCTACTGGAAAGGGAGATCATTTATGCAGATGACCTGGAGCATATCTTCGGCAAACGCAAGTGGGTATCTCGCTCACAGGAAATACTGGATCACAAAAAAGAGAGTGAAGAAGATAAAAAGATCCCTTCCAAGCCGGAGCACCCCGCTGATGGTGTTTTCCTCGAGACAGAAGAGAAAGCAGTGGAATAAATTTTATTAAACTACGATAGAGAAAAGTAATAATTCTCTATAAACAGAAATCAACAGCCTGATCTTCAACAATCAGGCTGGTTCTTTTCTCATATACAGATCTATTTGGGTATTTTAAAATTATACACAGCAAAAAAAATCGAACAAATGGGGGAGCGTTTTCGTTATTATCTAACAACAAAAACAATTGGAAAATGAAAAGAAATCATACAGCCCTATTGACCGGAATATTAATATTGTCAGTAATAAGCTGCAATTATTCCAATGCGAAAGAAGATAAAAATAACAATTCTAAAAACAGTGTAAATATGAAATTCGAGAAAGTAGCTTTACCTTATGCAACCGACGCGCTGGAGCCGGTTATTAGTAAACAAACGGTTGAACTCCATTACGGAAAACATCACCAGGCTTATGTGGACAATCTGAACAAACTGGTTGTTGACACCAAATTTGCAGATGCAGATCTTGAGACGGTTGTAAAAGAGAGCGATGGCGCTATTTTCAACAATGCAGGCCAGATTTATAATCACAATCTTTACTTCACCTCTTTCAAAAAAGGAGGCGGTGGTGAACCCCAAGGAGCCTTGGCAGAAGCGATCAATAACCAGTATGGTTCATTCGATAAGTTTAAAGAGGAATTTAATGCTGCCGGAACTTCCGTGTTTGGTTCGGGATGGGTATGGCTGGCAAAAGACGCGAGCGGTAAACTTTCCATCGAAAAGGAAAGCAATGCCGGCAATCCGATTACAAAAGGATTGACCCCGATCCTGGGTTTCGACGTATGGGAACACTCCTATTACCTCGATTATCAGAATCGCCGTGCCGACCATCTGAAAGAACTTTGGAAGATCATCGATTGGGACGTAGTAAGTGCACGTTATTAATTGAAGGCAATCATCCGGCAGGATGTTGTGAGTCACTTGAAAAGGAAAAGGATGCAATCCCGTGGTTGCATCCTTTTTTATTTTACTTCATCATGATACCGGTAAGCATTCTGCCCGAATGTTCTGTCTGTCGTCGGGCCGAGAAGAAAAGCTCCTCCCTTTCAAAGGTACAAAGATCACTCTTTTCAATGTTTTCTCCGGCCACGCCCAGCCGGAGGAGTTCCCGCCGGTTTATTTCTTTCAGATCGAGATGCCATTTCGAAGAGGTATTCTTTCGAAAAGCGACAACACCGTCCGAGAGGTCGAACCCTTCCCGCACAAATGTATCGATTAATTCATCACCAACCTCATAACGTGCCTGGCTGATGCCCGGACCTATCCCGGCAATGAGATCAGCAGGCGAAGAATGATAGTGGCGGTTCATCTCCAGGATGGTTTTTTCCACGATCCGCCCCACGGTACCTTTCCACCCTGCATGAATCGCAGCGATGGTTTCTCTTTTTTTATCATAAAGAATAATGGGTATACAGTCGGCCGTCGTAGCACAAAGGAAAATCCCTTTTTTTGACGTAATGGTTGCATCCACACCATACATGGTTTCAATGGATGCAGCATGATCCAATGAAAGGAAAGAATCATCTACCGACAATACACGGGTGCTGTGCGTCTGATGCGGAATAATAAACCGATCCATCTCCATATAAAACATGCGTGCAAGGATCTGTCGGTTCTCATAAATATTAATGGGATCATCGTCGGAAAAGTTACCCATGTTGAAAGAAGCATACGTGCCGTTGCTTACACCGCCCGAACGGGTAGTGGAGAAATGCACGATCTCTTTTTCCTGGTTCAACAAATCGAACTGCAACAGATTACGATGTTGGGGATGCTGCTTCATAAGAGGCGTTTAGATATCTTCTTCTAAATAATCCCCGTAATCTTCCTCATTGGGTTCGTCGGTATCAGCATCAGCATCATCGGGAAACTGTTCTTCCGGTTCAAACTCCAGTGAAGAGAGATCCAGATTCCTGTGAACGAGTGTATGACGGGAAGCTGCAACAGGGACGGAGTCATCAGAATTCAACTCACGCCACAACATGTCCTTTAACATCGATAGACCATACCCGGTGAC
Organism: Bacteroidetes bacterium GWC2_46_850; assembly: GCA_001768325.1. GTDB lineage: Bacteria > Bacteroidota > Bacteroidia > Bacteroidales > Dysgonomonadaceae > Proteiniphilum. The sequence continues at coordinate 41,903 of MENQ01000006.1, forward strand.
CGAGGAGATAAAGACATACGGAATAACCGGCAACTCTTTGCGGATCTCATCCATAAGCTCCTCATCGAGCATATCCGATTTCGAAATAGCAAGCAGGTGGGTTTTATCCAGCAATTCAGGGTTATATAACTTTAGCTCACGCAGTAAAATGCCATATTCCTTCCTGATGTCATCGCTATCGGCAGGAACCACGAAAAGAAGCAACGAATTTCGTTCTATGTGCCTCAGGAATCGTAAGCCAAGGCCTTTTCCTTCGCTGGCTCCCTCAATAATACCGGGAATATCGGCCATCACAAACGACTTTCCATCGCGGTAACCAACGATGCCCAGGTTGGGCTCGAGGGTGGTGAATGGATAATTGGCGATTTTGGGTTTCGCAGCAGACACTACCGAGAGAAGGGTCGATTTCCCGGCGTTTGGAAAGCCCACCAGTCCCACATCGGCCAGAAGTTTCAGTTCCAGGATCACCCACCGCTCTTCGTAAGGTTCCCCCGGCTGCGCATAACGCGGCGCCTGGTTGGTGGCCGTCTTGAAGTGCTGATTCCCCAGGCCGCCGCGTCCTCCCTTCAGGAGTATTACCTCCTGCCCGTCGTCGGTAATATCACAGAGATACTCACCGGTATGTGCATCGTAAGCTACAGTACCGCAGGGGACATCGATGATCTTGCTTTCTCCTTTTTTCCCGGAACGTTGTGCCTTGGAACCGCCCTCACCATGACCGGCAAAAGCATGTCGCTGATAACGTAAATGAAGCAACGTACAATAATTGCGGTTACCACGCAGGATAATGCTTCCGCCGTCGCCACCATCACCGCCGTCGGGCCCCCCTTTTGGGATATATTTTTCCCGTCGGAAGTGTGCGGAACCACGACCGCCCTTGCCTGAACGGCAAAATATCTTTACATAATCAACGAAATTGGTTTCTGCCATTTTTTTTATCTTACTATTCTATCGACAATGGTCTCCATTGATTTAAAAATATCATCAATGGAACCATGGCCTTGTATTGTCGCCAGTTTACCCTGTTCTTTATAAAAATCTTTTAATGGGGCAGTCTGACTGTAATATACCTGAAGACGGGACTCAATGGTTTCCCTGTTGTCGTCTGATCGTCCCGATATTTCACCCCGTTTCAGCAACCGCCCGATCAATTCTTCATCCGCTACTTCCAGGCTAAGCACTACTGACACCTTTTCTCCATATTTCGCCAACATGGCATCCAGTGCTTCTCCCTGTGCGAGGGTCCTGGGAAAACCGTCGAAAATAAACCCGTTCTGGTGATTGTGTTCCTGAACCAACTCTTCCAATATGCCAATTACCACCTCATCGGGAACCAGCTGCCCCTTCGTGATGTAAGATTCGGCTAGTTGCCCCAAACCGGAGTTACTTTTTATTTCTGCCCGTAATAAATCTCCGGTAGAAACATGCTTTAACCCGTACTTCTCTATCAACTTCTCACTTTGGGTGCCCTTTCCTGATCCCGGAGCCCCAAAAATTACAATATTCAACATGCTTTTTTCTGAATTAAGCTGCAAAGATACGCTTTTTCATCCGTTTTGCAGACTTGGTGTCATTCCAAATCGCATGTTAAGAGCATATTTCTTTAGACGATGCCATTTTCCCATACCACCGCTTTACACTTCGTTGAATCAGGTCTCTTTCACTTGAACCAATCAGAACCCAAAATGTTTATTTATTGAAGTTGAATATTAACACCAAATACAATGAAGAAAGAAGAATTCAAACAAAAAACGCGTGAATTGCTGAATGAATTGGCCGATTATATTACACGACTGGAAAATAAAGCTGGTGAAATTGCTGATGATGCCAAAGAAGGATACCGGGAACGGGTCGATAATCTGAAAGGCCTCAAGGACAACCTCTCCTCTAAACTGGAGGATTATGAAAACATCGCCGACGGCAAATGGGAGGTAGTCAGGGAAAGTGCAGCCGACTTTTTTGCATCTGTCTCGGAGTCGTGGAAAGAAAACTTCGATAAAGTAGCCGATGCATTCAAAAAGAATGACAGGAATGATCCTGAAGCCACCGCAGGAAATCAACCGGATGGCGACGTTCCACAATAAAGAAAAATCCCGACACTATACAGATAGTGTTGGGATTTCATTTTGAGGTACCTGGCGGATTCGAACCGCCGTAAACGGTTTTGCAGACCGGCGCCTAGCCACTCGGCCAAGGTACCCTACTGGCTTAAAGCGGTTGCAAATGTACTATAATTTTTTGAGAAATAAAAAAGATTGTCCGCTAATTTGATCATTTGCATACAGGATCTGGAGCTTCGAACATAACATATAACCGGAAAACCCCGGGAATATTGGAGAGCACAAATATGGGGTTCCCGGGATCACGAGAACAAAAGTCGGAACGCGTCGCTCACCCGCTTTACCTGTTGCAACTCGATCGACGTTTTCTTATGAATGCCTTTCAGGTTATTTGCCGGAATGAGCATCCGGTTGAAACCCAGTTTTTCTGCTTCCTGAATACGTTGTTCAATGCGGTTTACCGGGCGGATCTCCCCCGACAAGCCTACCTCACCGCATAAGCATGTATCCCGCTCAATGGTCATATCGAGGCTCGAAGAGAGCACCGCGCTGATGACCGACAGGTCCAAGCCGGGATCGTTCACACGCAGGCCACCAGCGATGTTAAGAAAGACATCTTTCTGTGCCAGCTTAAAACCTGCCCTTTTTTCCAGTACTGCCAGCAGCATGTTCATCCTTCTGATGTCGAAACCGGTGGCAGAACGTTGCGGTGTGCCATAGGCAGCCGTACTGACCAGCGACTGTGTCTCAATCACAAAAGGACGAACCCCTTCAATGGCAGCAGCAATGGAGACGCCGCTCAGCCCGTCGTGATTCTGCGTAAGCAGCAATTCGGAAGGGTTACTCACCTCCCGCAACCCCGACTGGTTCATCTCATAGATTCCAAGCTCGGCAGTACTGCCAAACCGGTTTTTGATGCTTCGAAGTATACGGTACATATAATGCTGGTCGCCTTCAAACTGCAATACCGTATCCACAATATGCTCCAGTATCTTCGGGCCGGCAATGCTGCCCTCCTTGGTGATATGCCCGATTAGCAGCACCGGCGTACCCGACTGTTTGGCAAACTTCAGGAGTGAGGCGGCACACTCGCGTACCTGCGATATGCTTCCGGGTGACGACTCCAGCGCGTCGCTGTATACTGTCTGGATGGAGTCGATAATCAGCAGCTGCGGCGAGACCTGCTTCACATGTTTGAAGATATCATCGAGGTTGGTCTCGCACACAATCAGGCAATCGTCGTTTTCAATGCCGATGCGCTCCGCCCTGAGCTTCAGCTGACGCGCGCTCTCCTCTCCGGAGACATAGAGTGAGCGGATACCTTTCAGCTTCAGGATGGTCTGCAGGACCAAGGTCGATTTCCCGATGCCCGGCTCACCGCCGATCAGGATAACCGATGCCGGCACCAGTCCACCACCCAGCACACGGTTCAGTTCCGTATCCTGCATGTCTATGCGAGGCTCCTCATCCGCTTTGATCTCCCGCAATGTCATCGGCACGCTCTTCCCTTCCCGGAAAGTACGTGTGTCTTCCTGTTTGGAGGCGGCATCCTTGCGTATCAGTTCCTCCACAAAGGTAGACCACTCACCACAGGAAGGACATTTTCCCATCCATTTGGGTGCCTCATACCCACAATTACTGCAAAAATAAACCGATTTCAGTTTTGCCATACTGTCGTGCTTTAAAGCGGTAAAGATAGAGAAATTTCTTGTACTTTTGTCGTTTGGGTATGGCTGCATAATGCAGAAACTCCCGGAACAGGGTTGGTCTCATTGCAGGCGACCCGGCTTAAAAAAGATTTAAAATTCAACAAATGTCTGTCATTCATTCATTGATATCCCGAACGCTCAACCTGCCGCTCAAAAGCGTGGAGAATACTGTAAAACTCCTTGAAGAAGGAGCCACCATTCCTTTTATCAGCCGTTACCGTAAGGAAGCCACTGGCGGACTCGACGAAGTACAGACGGGCGACATCAAAGTGTGGCACGAGAAATACCGGGAGCTGGAGAAGCGAAAAGAGTTTATACTGAAAACCATTTCTGAGCAGGAAAAGCTTACACCGGAACTTACAGAAAAGATAAACAGCTGCTGGGACAACACGGATCTGGAAGACATCTACCTTCCTTTCAAGCCCAAGAGGCAGACCCGTGCCGAGATTGCCCGCAAAAACGGACTGGAACCGCTCGCCAAATGGTTGATGACGCAACAGCACGACCCGGTGGAAACAAAGGCAGCGCAATTTGTGAATGAGCGGGTGGCTGATGTGGAAGCAGCGCTAAAAGGAGCGCGTGATATCATTGCCGAATGGGTGAACGAAGATACAAGTGCCCGACAGTTGATCCGGAATATTTTCTCTCACGATGCCATCATCTCCTCGAAGGTGGTGAAGGGAAAAGAGCAGGAAGGTGAAAAATATGCCGATTATTTCGATTTCGCCACACCACTGGCACGGTGTCCTTCACACCGCATCCTGGCCATTCGTCGCGGCGAAGCAGAAGGATTTCTGCGTGTCACCATCTCGCCCGACGACGAAAAATGCCTGGACAGGCTTGTACCCCGATATGCAAAAAAAGATGTACCAGCCGCTGATCAAGTGGAGGAGGCAGTTACAGATGCATACAAGCGCCTGCTGAAATCTTCCATTGAGACGGAGTTTGCCAATCTTTCCAAAGAAAAGGCCGATGAGGCGGCCATCGCAGTCTTTGCCGAGAACCTGCGCCAGTTGTTGCTGTCCCCCCCCCTTGGACAGCAACGTATCCTGGCCGTCGATCCGGGCTTCCGCACCGGCTGTAAGCTGGTCTGCCTGAATGAACAGGGCGACTTGCTGCATAACGAGACCATCTATCCCCATCCGCCGCAAAACGAGTTTACCAAAGCGGCGGGCAAGGTGGTCAAGCTGGTCTCCACCTACAGGATCGACGCCATTGCCATCGGGAACGGAACAGCGAGCCGCGAGACAGAACGGTTCATCTCCAACCTTCGCTATGAAAAGGAGGTGAAGGTCTTCGTGGTGAGTGAGAACGGTGCCTCAGTCTATTCGGCCTCCAAAATAGCCCGGGAAGAGTTCCCCGATTATGATGTGACCGTACGGGGCGCCGTGTCCATTGGCCGGCGACTAAGCGATCCCCTGGCAGAGTTGGTGAAGATTGATCCCAAGTCGATTGGCGTGGGACAGTATCAGCACGATGTAGATCAGACAAAGCTGAAGCATTCGCTGGACAGGACCGTAGAAAGTTGTGTGAACCTGGTGGGTGTGAGCCTCAACACGGCAAGCCGGCATCTGCTTACCTATGTATCGGGACTGGGGGAGTCACTGGCGCAGAATATTGTAGACTGGCGTGCTGAGAACGGCCCTTTCCGTTCGCGGAAAGAACTGAAAAAGGTACCCCGACTGGGAGTGAAAGCATTTGAACAGTGTGCCGGGTTCCTGCGGATTACCGATGCGGAGAACCCGCTGGATAACTCGGCGGTGCACCCCGAAAGTTACCCCATTGTGGAAAAGATGGCCCACGACCTGCATTGCTCAGTGAAAGAACTGATCAGAAACAAAGCGTTGATATCCACCATCGACATAAACAGCTATAAAACAGAAGAGGCTGGCATCGAAACATTGAATGACATTTTGCAGGAACTGGAAAAACCGGGACGCGATCCGCGATCCACAGTACAGATGCTGGAATTTGACCCCAACATTCGCACCATCAACGATTTGAGAGAAGGGATGAAGCTTCCGGGTATTGTCACCAACATCACCAACTTCGGTTGTTTTGTAGACATCGGCATCAAGGAAAACGGGCTGGTACATATCTCGGAGCTGGCCGACCGGTTTGTCTCCGACCCCACCGAAGTGGTATCGCTCCACCAACATGTGGAAGTGACCGTGTTGTCGGTCGATATGGAAAGGAAACGCATCGCACTCTCCCTGAAAAAATAGTCAGTTTTTCAGAAATCAAGCGTCATCTGACGTTCGAAAAGTTGGAAGCTTTTCCGGTGTAAGGGTGTGATACCCCACTCCAGAATAGCCTGTCGGTGTTTCGCCGTGGGATACCCCTTGTTGCAGGCCCAATCATAACCGGGATACTGCTCATGCAGTTCCCGCATATACTCGTCACGATAAGTCTTGGCCAGGACAGAGGCGGCAGCGATGGACTGAAATAGGGCATCCCCCTTCACCACACAGGTATATGGGGTGGGTCCGAAAGGACGAAAGCGGTTCCCGTCCACCAGAATATGAGCGGGCGACAGCGACAGCTTCCGCAATGCCCGATGCATCGACTCCACCGAGGCCCAGAGAATATTCATTTCATCGATCTCTTCGGGAGAGCAGGATGCCACCGCATAACTCACTGCATTTTCTTCGATGATCAAACGCAGTTCGTTCCGCTTCTTTTCGGTCAGTTGCTTGGAATCGTTCAGTCCGACGCAGGAAAAACCGGATGGCAGCACCACGGCGGCTGCAAATACGGGACCGGCAAGGCAACCCCGCCCGGCCTCATCGCAACCGGCTTCCACGCAACCACTCTTCATACATGCCTGCAATACCTGGTGCTGTTTCATTCCTTAATCCTCCCCGATTGTCAAAATCACGTCGTTGTCCGCCGGCGGGAAATCAAAAGTAAATGAGCCTGTTTCAGCCTCTGCCCCCATCATGGCTTCAAAAAGGGCAATTGATTCCTGCAGGCGGGGGTTGTCTGTTTCGTCACCCCGGACATGCATCAAATTCAACTGTACGATCATATCAATCAGGCTTTTGCTTACTTCTTCCAAAACAGGAAATCCGGGTATCTTCAGCCGGTGTTTTGCCGCTCGGCGTGTGAGGGCTTCAAGGCGACTGCGTGATTCACCTTCCAAATTTAGATTCCCGGGAATGGAGGTTACAAACCGGGTATCGATAGATAGTTTCTTCCCCTGCAAATGCATGATGCGGTAGGCAAAGGGATATTGAGCCAGGCTGGCCGTCTCCACATCGTAGATCTTGTTGCCTGCCGCAGAAGTAAAAAGCGTGATGTCGTTGGCATGAAAATGGCCGGTAAAGATTACGTCAAGCCCCGCATCGGCCAGACTGCCCGCCAGTCCTTTCCAGTCATCCACAAGATAATCGGGGAAAAAAGCTTCCTGATTAGGCATATGCTCCACCAGTCCATGATGCATCATTCCCAACACAGTGATTCCTTTTTCTTTGGCTTCACGCAGAATTTGAAGAGCCCACGCCAGTGTTTCTGGCAGGATGCGTCCGGCCGAGACTGAAGTGGTCTGATATTCCTGATATCGGTTGCTGTCGATAGCCAGCAGCCAGGTTTTCTCGCCGATTTCAGCCAGGTAGCTGAGTGATGCACTGTCTCTGCGCAGCGCGTGGTCATACCCGAACTCGCCATAAAATTGGGCAAATTCACCGGGTGTAATGCCTTCCACCCGACTGCTTGTGTCTCCCTTATAGGCCCTGGCATCGGGGATATTGACATCATGATTACCCGGAATTACGAAAATACGTGTTCCTGCCTTTTGAATTGGACGAAGGAGTTCTATCAAATCGAGATGGCTTTGTCGCTCTCCGTGATTGGTTAAATCTCCCGAGACCAGGAGCAAGTGTGGTGCTTCTTTGCCAAGATCGGCGAGCACCTGGTGGAGTACCTCATGCAGTTCATGTGTCTTTCTCCCGGACGCCTCCTCAAAATTGGAAAGCGCCTTTCCTGCCTCAGCCAATCGAGGCGAAAGATAGTGTATATCAGTAATCACCGTAAACTTTAACGCTTCCCCAATACCATTATTGCTGTCGGTATATGTCTGTGCCACACAATTACCACATGAGACAATGCCGGATATCAGCAGAAGAAATAACCACTGATGGTTCATGGATTGTCCCGTTTGAAGAATAGTTTCACATCCAGCAGCCATCGTTCAAAGGGACTGCATTCAATCTTCAGAAAACTGTCGGAAAGGGAAGAAGGTTCGAATGCGGTGGTTTTGAAATCACCCCATACATATTCTGCCAGTTCGGGATAATCGATATATGGATTGCGGTTTTTCTGAATGCGATACACTTCCTCATTCCGGCGTACCTCCTTGATACTGACGGGATCCTCCCGATGCCATTTCAACATGAGACGAAGTGACCAGTCACTGAAACCTGGATAGCGGCTGCCTCCCACCTGATCGGAATCCCACTGAGACAGTTGCTCCTCGTAAGCGGTAACCACATAGAAATAAGTACGGGCAAAATCTCCTTTATAGGCATCAATCGGTTCAAAGATTGTTTTAGTATAGTTTCCGAATGTATTTTGTCCGATCCGGGACCCGTTGGATGATTCCCAGTAGGTGATACCGGCCTCTCCAAAAGGCAGGTTCCCTCGCCGGTTATTCACGTATCCATCGGCAGGATAGAGATGAAACAGATCCGACTCCAATGACGCTGACCCTTTAAACCAACTTTTCGGCAAAATATGTTCCCGGTTGTAACAATCACCTTCTTTGCGATAGGAACCACAACGGTCGTTCCTGAAGTCGTACAGGTATTCGGCTCCCTTTTCCGGATTATCGGAATACATGTCCCATACTTTGTTATTCTTCTGACTGTCTGTCAACAGGAATACTTCCCACAGATCAGCATAAGCAACCACCTGCGGGTCCTTTATAATCTGAAACAGTGCCGTTTTTAATTCGGCTCCTCTTTTACCTTCTGCTCCGGTGTAATAGCCATTGGGCACCTGTGCACCCAGGGTGCCGGCAACAAATAAAAAGAAGGCAGCAATGAGACAGTGCTGTAAATAATTCATTTCTTATATGATAAGGCAGAACCATTTTGGAATGATTCCGGCAAAAAGGGCAAATATAATGAATTCATCTAAATACCCCATATAGAAAAGGGATAAAAAAAAAAAAAATTGCCCGAAAAAAACCTCAGCTATAATAAATCAGGAGTTCAGTAGTTTTTCAATTTCTTCGATATCGGAACGAAATCCCTTGTCGACCTCGTAGAAATTTTTTACGGTATTACACGCATGGAGCACCGTGGCGTGATTGCGATTACCCACCTGCACACCTATCTGAGAAAGAGATAGTTCCGTGTGTTTCTTGATAAAATACATGGTCACCTGACGAGCCTGCACGATTTCTCGTTTACGGGAAGATGACTGAATCAGTTCTTTTTTGATGTTGAAGAACTCTGACACTGTATCCTGAATTTTCTGTACGGTGATGCGCTTGCGTTCATATTTTATACTCTGCTCCACCATCCGTCGGGCCAGATTCATGTCGATCTCCCGATTGTTGATGATGGAATGTGCCATCAACGAAACGACGATACCCTCCAGGTCGCGCACATTCTCCGTCACATGTTCAGCGATAAATTCAATCACGTTGGCCGGAATCGACAGTCCATCGGACAATATCTTGTTCTGTAGAATCTTTTTACGAAGCTCCTTATCGGGACGCTCCAGCTTGGAAGTGAGTCCCCAACGAAAACGGGTCAGCAAACGTTCTTCCATCCCCTGCATATCCATGGGGGCGCAATCGGAGGTCATCACCAGTTGTTTGTTATTCTGGTGCAAGTGATTGAATATATGAAAGAAGGTGTTTTGCGTTTTTTCCAACCCCGAGAGTTCATGAATATCGTCGATGATAAGCACATCAATGCTCTGGTAAAAATTGATGAAGTCGTTGATGGTATTGAACCTGCGGGCATCGGTAAACTGTACCTTAAAGAGATGAGCAGACAAATACAACACTTTCTTATCCGGGAAAAGAGCCTCGACTTTCGAACCGATGGCATGGCAAAGATGTGTCTTTCCCACACCCGAATGTCCATGCACAAAAAGAGGGTTGAATGCTGTCTTTGCAGGGTTATTGGCTACAGCCTCGGCAGCAGTACGTGCCAGACGGTTACTCTCTCCCTCAAAGAAATTGTGAAAAGTGTACTTTGAATTGATCTGTGAATCAAACTCCGATGTTTCCACCCTGTCGAAAGGACTGGGCACCTTGGCGGTAACTTTCTTGGCTACATTCTTTTCCTTTCCCGCATAAGGCTTGCTTTCACCCCGGAGTTCAACGGCAGTATTACTCTCTGTTTCTACAAGGATGCGGTAATTGAGAATGGTGCCTTCACCTATCTCACGATAAAGGGTCTGCTGAATAAGATCGAGATATTTATCTTCCAGATATTCATAGAAAAACTGACTGGGAACCTGTACTGTAAATACATGATCTTGGTATTTCAGTGGCACGATGGGTAGAAACCACGTATTGAATGCCGGTTCGGGGATATTGTCCCGAATCACATTCAAACAATTGTTCCATAAAAAACGATAGTCACTCTTCATTGAATCCTATAATGATCTTCACTCTTTTCCTAACAGGAGTACAAATTTTCAAAAAAAAAACGAGATAAAAAAATGTACTTTTTTTTAAAAAAACTGTTCCAAAAAAATAACGCTATTTATCAACGGAATACCTACAAGGCTCTGTAGTTCAGCATTTCAGATAAATTAACCAAGTCGAACAGGTCTGATTAACAACATAATACAGTAAAAAAGGTTCTTGCTTTTAGAATTACAAATATATTACATTTTTGTTACTTCCCGCCCAATTATCAGTGAGTTTTGTTTCGATTTTCCAAAAGCCTTTTATTTAGAATGATTCTAATTAAATTTATCCGGCAATATAAAACCGAAACTTCCGTAACCTAAAACAAGCGCACCTTGATGCTTAAATATCGTTCCGGATTTTGACGGATATCTTCGAGCAGTTTTGTAGCAGTATCGATGGTCACATTCAGGCTATCGTGTAATTTTGTATCATTCATCAGCAAGCCCAGGGAATTGTCGTTGCTGTTCATTTTTCCTGTCAGCATTTTCAGATTATTCACCGTCTCATCAATAGCGGTGAAAGTGTGTGTGAGATCCATTTGATTCAACTCACCTGAAATATCTTTCAAATCGGCAGTGACATCAGTAAGGTTGTTGCTGATCAGAGGCAGGTCAGTTTCCAGTGCGTTTACCATCCTGTTAAGGCTTTCGCTCGAGCGTTTCAACTGTGTCACGGTACTTCCTATACCATCGAGAGATTGTGTCCACATGGGATGTGCCATGAGTTTATTTAAAGAGTAAACAATCGAGTCGATGCGAAGCAGAATGGAATCTGCCTTGGGCATCACTTTTGCGACACCATCCATAAGGCCAATCTCCTTGGCACCGGTAAGGGTATCGCCTGGTTGAAGGTAAACCTGGGAGGGTACCATCACCAGGTTAACCGTGGAAGCACCGAACATATCGACCCCATATTCAAGATAACTGCCCCTGGTAATATGCAAAGGTTCCTTCAGATTGATCCCCACAGCGAAAAGCATCGGATCATCACTCATCATACTGATGCTGTTGATTAACCCAATCTGATATCCTTTCACATAGACGGGGGATGAGATGAGCAGTTTCGAAACATCACCAAATACAGCATAATACTGATTTTGTTTCTTGAGAACATTAATTCCTTTCAGAAAATTAATCCCGAAATAAATCATGGCAATGCTGGCAATGAATGCCAGGCCAATGAGTGCATATCTGCTTAGGTTCGTCTTCATAGATTCATCAATCTTTATTTCACGCGCTTTCCGTCTTCAAATTCAACGATAAAAGCATCTTTGAATTTTCTTCTCACTTCTCTGAGTATTTTTTCGATTGCAGCCTGATTTGTGGTACTTCCGTATGTATATTTATAGGTGGTGCCATCGGTATAAAAATCTACCGGATTTAGCCCCTTAAAAGCTGACGCCCCGTTGTTATATTTGCGGGAGGATATAAGAAACTGAACACGATATTCTCTTGCATTTACTACTGCGACCGTAGATTGTGAAACATCGGACTGACCGTTGTCGGTGGCGGAGCCGGTAAAAACATGACTTTTCTTGTCATACTCACGCTTGTATTCTTTAAATCCCTGATAAATGGAGGAAGCCAGTGAATTCTGACCGCTCGCACTCTTCAAGTAGGTCTCCTCCTGTTTGTTGCTGATATAACCCAGTTCAACCAGAATGCTCGGCATGGCTACCTCTCTGAGTACCAGGAAGCCTGCCTGCCGCACACTTCTGTTAACACGCTTTGAGCTGTTAACCAGATGATTCTGCACGAGCGTGGCCAGGTAGACACTTTGTGTGAGAAACTCGTTGGCCATAAATTCAAAAATGATGTAAGATTCCGGTTCGTTGGGATTAAAGCCTTCATATTTTACCGAATAATCATCCTCATACATAATTACGGCATTCTCTGCTTTAGCCACATCGAGGTTGTCTTTGCTGCGGTGTAAACCCAGCACAAAAGTCTCCACTCCCTGGGGAGAGGTACGACGCCGGTCGAGTGCATTGCAGTGAATCGATATGAATAAATCGGCATGCGACTTATTTGCTATTTCAGCCCGTTGATTCAATTCCACAAAACGGTCGGTGTTGCGGGTATACCGGACTTTCACGTCTGGATGATTCTCTTCGATCAGCTTTCCCACTCTTAGTCCGACGGAGAGTACAATATCCTTCTCTTTTGAGGAAGAACCTACAGCTCCCGGGTCTTTTCCTCCGTGACCAGGATCAATAACCACGGTAAAACTGTTGTTTTGCGGGCTGGCAGGAAGACCGGAAAAGAAAGGTATGAATGCACCCAAAAAAAGTAATAATAACAGCTTTTCACAAGGTTTCATGTGAATTCTTTTTGCAAAAATAAGGATAAATATCGGATTGAAAAAGAATGAGCCACAATATGCAGCTCATTCTTTTTGTTCCAATATAGCAGAAACCGTTACGGCATCAATTCCGCCAGTTTTGCATCGAGGGCTTCACCTCGCAGATCCTTTCCTATGATGATGCCCTCCTTATCTAAAAGAACAGTGTGTGGTATGCCGTTGATGGCATACAGATCTACGATGGGGCTTTCCCAGTACTGCAGATCGGACATCTGTGGCCAGGTCATATTCAGATCCTTAATTCCCTGGGTCCATGCCCCTTGATCTTGATCCAATGAAACACCGACAACCTCAAAGCCTTTCGATTTATACTTGTCGTAGGCAACCACCACGTTGGGCATCTCCTGCCGGCAGGGGCCGCACCAGGCAGCCCAGAAATCTACCAGCACATATTTTCCCGTACCGGCATAATCGGAAAGAGAGACATCATTGCCTTGAGGATCTTTCAATGTAAAATCGACAAATTTCTTACCCACTGCCACATTCTCCAGGTTTTCAAGGCGTGTGATGACACGTTGAATATTTTCCCGGGCTTTAAACTTGTCATCGGCAAGGTTCAGTATCTCCTTTTGCTGTTCGGGTGAAAACATGGAGGAAGAAGAAAGGAAGGCATACTTTCCAAGCTCATTCCCAATATTTTCTTTGATAAAATTGAAATTCAAATCGCTGATCTGATTACTGATATTATCATAAGTCGTATTGATTTCCGCTTCCAAAGAATCGGTCATTGTGCCTTCGGCGTTGGCGGCGTTATATTGTTCCATCACGCCGCGGATACTTTTTACCAGATCCCGCTGTTTCAATCTGAAATCGGTGTAGGCATTGTTTATCTTTGTGCCTTTTATCGTTACGACAGTATCGAACAACACATCAATCTTACCCGGTTCAATCAATACCGGCACCCGGCTTTCCTGCTGCGGATTTACCGCCGGATCAAGTGAAATAAAACGAAGCACCGTGCTGTCTGCAACTCCCTTTATCGAAAATGAGCCGTTTGTGACTACCAGCGTATCCACAACGACCATAGCATCGTTGGTCATTTCCTGTACATACACGTTTGTGCCTTCATAGGCCTCATCAGCAACAGACCCGCTGATTGTATAATTCTTGCTGTTCTGGCAGGAGAGAACGAGTCCGGCCGTTAAGAAAAGAAACAATAACTTTCTCATTTTAATCTCTTTTTTATATTTAAACATGGACAAAGATAGTAAAATGTCCGTATAAATTGCGCTAAGTTGATGATATAAAAAAATTTCCATACCTTTGAAACATAAATTTGCAATAAGTATATGGGTACGATGGTAGCACCGTCATTGCTGGCGGCCGATTTTTTGAACCTGGAGAGAGACCTTGAGATGCTTAACCGCAGTGAGGCTGACTGGATCCATCTCGACATCATGGATGGTGTTTTCGTGCCGAACATCTCTTTCGGCTTTCCGGTGATCAGTCTGTTAAGGAAAGTGACCAAAAAGCCTTTGGATGCCCATCTGATGATTGTTCAACCCGATAAATTCGTGGATGAGATTGCTGCCGTGGGTGCCACCTATATGAACGTACACTATGAAGCCTGCACCCATTTGCACAGGGTGGTTCAGGAGATCAGAAGAAAGGGTATGAAACCAGCCGTTACATTGAATCCGCATACTCCGGTATCCCTGCTGGAAGATATCTTACCCGATCTGGACATGGTTCTGCTGATGTCGGTAAACCCCGGCTTCGGCGGCCAGCAATTTATTGAACATTCCGTGAGAAAGGTAGATCAACTCAAAAAGATGATCCTGAAACAACACACTTCAACCCTGATTGAGGTAGATGGAGGAGTAAACCTCGACACAGGAAGAAGACTTGTTGATGCGGGTGCCGATGTACTTGTCGCCGGAAGCTTTGTCTTCTCTTCGGATAACCCTGCAGAAACCATCCGGATGTTGCGGGCGCTATAACTTCGACTTCTCCATTCTGGCCGTAATTCCCTTTATTTCTGGCGCGCAGATTATGAACGCTTTTATCGGAAAAACGCCATTTTTCCGCCTGCTTTTACCGGTTATGGCAGGCATAGCATTCTGCGCCTTACTTCCTGCATGGATAGCTCGCCTATATTGTTTGATTCCCACAGGATTAACCCTCATGTTACTTTCCTGCTTTTTCAGGATCAATATCCGATACCCCTTTCGATGGGTATTTGGTGCAGGCCTGTATTTGTTACTCTTCTCCCTTACAATTTTACAATACCGGGAACAGGAGAAAAACAGAGAGTATTTTTTTTCAAATGAGTCACAGTATTATACAGGTGTCCTGCTTGATATTCCGGAAATAAAGCCCCGTTCCATTGCCTGTAATGTGAAGATTTCATATCCTCATCAGCAAAAAGTAAAATTATATCTTGCCCCGGACAGCGCAGCACGGGAATTGAAGCCTGCCGACGAGATCATTTTCTATGCAAACATGCAGTCGTTCCGCAACTTAGGCAATCCGGATGATTTTGATTATGTCCAGTACATGAAAATAAAGGGCTTCACCGGATCGGCCTACATCCCGGAATCCGACTGGCAGAAAACAGGATGCCAATCCCGCGCCATTTCACCACAGTCGCAGCGGTTACGGGTAAAAGCACTGACAATGTATCGTTCACTGATTGACAACAAAGATGCCTGCGCCTTTATCTCTGCCCTCACACTCGGATACCGGGGAGATCTATCGGACGACATCCAGGAGGCTTTTCGTGCTTCAGGCACTGCCCACGTACTGGCGGTGAGCGGACTGCATGTGGGCATCATCTACGTGATGATCAGCCTGATGTTCTCCTT
This sequence comes from Bacteroidetes bacterium GWC2_46_850, assembly GCA_001768325.1. GTDB lineage: Bacteria > Bacteroidota > Bacteroidia > Bacteroidales > Dysgonomonadaceae > Proteiniphilum. The sequence continues at coordinate 57,489 of MENQ01000006.1, forward strand.
TTTGGGAAAAACGGGTTGGCGACTCATACTCCGTCAGTCACTGCTGATTCTCACACTTTGGATCTACGTGTTTCTGGCAGGCGGATCTGCTTCCGTGATGCGGGCGGCCATCATGCTCTCCTTTTTTTGCCTGGGCAACATGATCAACCAAAGGGGATTTACATACAACACGCTCGCTGCAACCGCATTTTTCATTCTCCTGTTCAATCCGTTCAGCTTGTTTGACATCAGCTTTCAGATGAGTTTCGGTGCTGTGGCGGCCATTCTCTATTTTCAACCGAAATTAGATACCCTGTATAAGCCCAAAGGACAAATAAAGAAGTATGTATGGGATCTTTTCACTGTTTCTACGGCAGCGCAGCTGGGCGTCTTTCCGCTGGTACTCTATTATTTTGGCACGTTTCCCACCTGGTTTTTCGTCACCAACCTGTTGGTGGTACCGCTGATCGGGATTATTATATACGCAGCGGCAGCCCTTGTGGCAGTCGGCGCCATCAACAGGGTGGCAGCGGGTTTCTTCGACAGGATTGAATCAGTCTTACAATGGGTTGCAGAAACACTGACCGGGATTACCTTACGAATCGTCCAGATTTCCGAATCGCTCCCTTTTGCACAACTCGCCGACAGCTTTATTACCACAATCCAGCTCCCACTGATGATGCTGTTTGTCTTTCTTTTTGCCAGGTTTCTGTACACCCATCGCGTAAAGCCTTTGATAATCGCACTGATCTCATTATTTGCTTTTCAAATGATCACGCTGGAGAATCAGCTGCGCACCCCATCCCCCAGGCTGGTGGTGTTCAACAATCCTGACAGAAGTGAAATCGCGTTGTTTACCGAAGGAAAACGTCATTTTCTGCCTGTCCCTGACAACGGGTTCCTGCCACACCCCCAGAAACGCATCCTCCGCTTGTCGGATGACGCATTGGCCGGCTTCGTTGCCTCGTCGTCGTTCCCGGTTGATATACTGGTACTCTCGAATCATGCCGGATTTAAAATGGAACAACTAATTCCCCTGTTCGAGCCTTCGCTCATTGTTCTGGACAGCTCTCTTCCCCGCAGTGTTGCGAACCGGATGACCGCTGAATGCCGGCAGCTGGGTATTCATGTGCACGATGTCACAAAAGAGGGTGCCTTTTCTCTGATTTTTTAGTACTTTTGTTCCCTACTTAATAAAAAGATTGTACAAAAAAATGAATTTGACAGATCCGATCTCCGAGGTAATCCAACCCCTAAAAGTGGCAGCGATCATGGACGCCATAGAGAGATCAGAAAAGATTGTAATCACAACCCACCTCTCACCCGACGGTGATGCACTGGGTTCTTCTCTTGCCTTGTACCATTATCTCAAAGGAAGAGGGAAACAGGCACGCATCATCATACCCAACTCTTTTCCCTACTTTCTGAAATGGATGAAGGGAGCCAACGAGGTGGAAATTTACGAGTACAATCCTTCTGCGGCCCAACACATCCTTCATCACACAGATCTTATTTTCGCACTCGACTACAATATTCCGAAAAGAACGGGAGATATGGGCCCCGCCCTGGAAGCTTCACCGGCAAAAAAGATTCTGATCGATCATCATCTTTTCCCTGGAAATATCTTTGACATTACTGTCTCTCATCCCGAGATATCCTCAACCAGCGAACTGATATTCCGGTTGCTGTTTCAGGCAGGAAAATATGATGAACTTACCCTGGCCGAAGCCGAGTGCATCTATTGTGGTATGATGACCGACACCGGTGGTTTCACCTTCAACTCCAGCGATCCGGAGATATTTGAGATCATCAGCATGTTATTGCGTAAAAAAATCGACAAGGATGCCATCTATTCGCACGTGTTTAACAATTACTCGGAAGCTCGCTTCCGGTTGCTTGGTTACACCCTGTCGCAACGCATGGAGGTTTATCCCGATTTGCATGCAGCACTCCTCTACCTTTCCAAGGAAGACCAGTCACAGTTTCGCTTCGGCAAGGGTGACACGGAGGGATTTGTAAATTATCCGCTCAGCATCAAGAATATCATTTTTTCCACCTTCATCCGGGAAGATGACGGGATGATAAAACTATCGTTTCGCTCGCAGCTCTCGTTTCCGTGCAACGAATTTGCAGCAGATTTTTTCAATGGAGGCGGTCATCTGAATGCCTCCGGAGGGGAGTATTACGGCACTTTTGAAGAAGCGCTCCGCATCTATGCCGATGGACTGAAAGCCTATGAAAGCAAGTTAAAGCAGGCCATCAACCCATGATAATCTTTTTTTAAGGATCTATCTCTTTTTATTTCGGTGTAACGGTTGGTTTTTTTAAAGCAGATTGCTTACTTTTGTAGTTTCCTAAAGAACGAAAACGTTCACAAAGGTTAGTCGTTTTCTCCGCTCGGCATAGCTCAAGCAAGCTTGGCTCTGCTCTTGCTTAACGAAAACGTTCATTTCATTTATACAACAGATTCATATGAAGCATTTACATTTCATTGTCATCATCCTTGGCGGATTATTATTTCTCACTGTTTCCTGCAAGGATACCATGACCTATGCCGATTATCTGAAGGCAGAAGAAAAAGCCATCGACCTGTTTATTGAATCCAACAATCTCACCATTCTCAAGAGTTTTCCTGCAGACAGGGTCTTCGAAGAGAACGAATTTTATAAAGATCCCACCACCGGCGTCTATCTTAACATCATCAGTTACGGGGACACGACCCGCAATCTGCAATGGAAAGAGGAGGTTTATGTACGTTTCAGCGGTTTACACTATTTCAATACAGATGATACTACCCGATATACCAATTTTTACAGCACGCCCGAAGAGATTGTATACATCGGCCCTGTTAATACATCCACCAAAAGCAATTATACTACGCCGGGATGGGTCGTTCCCCTCAGTTATGTGGGTCATACCGGAAAAGTAAAAATGATCATTCCTTTTAATATGGGTTCTTCTTATGATCAGTCTAAGTATGAGCCCACTTATTATGACATGGTACAATATCGGTTTGAAAATCAATATTGAATTGATCGGTTCCTCCGGGTTTTCGCCCGCTTTTTTTGTAAAATCACCAGCTCACGGCATATTTCATAAGTTATTTATATGACATTAATCAAATCCATATCAGGTATCAGGGGTACTATTGGCGGAGAAACGGGTGAAAACCTCACGCCGATTGATATCGTTAAATTTACAGCGGCATATGCATCCTTCATCAGAAAAGTATCGCGGCAAAGCCAACCCAGAATTGTGGTGGGGCGCGACGCCCGTATATCAGGAGAGATGGTACACCGGATTATTACCGGCACACTCATCGGCATGGGCTGTGATGTGACCGATATCGGACTGGCTACGACTCCCACCACGGAGATTGCCGTACCGAAAGAAGAGGCTGCGGGAGGCATCATCATCACGGCAAGTCACAATCCCAAGCAGTGGAATGCCCTGAAGCTGCTCAATCAAAATGGAGAATTTCTGAACGCGGAAGAGGGAAAAGAAATACTTGAACTTGCCGAAACAGGAAACTTTTCATTCTCACCGGTGGACGAACTGGGAAAGATCACGCAAAAGCAGTATCTGCATGAACACATCCAACGTGTCTTATCTCTCGCTCTGGTAGATAAAGAAGCAATCAAAGCTGCCAATTTCCGGGTAGCCGTCGACAGTGTAAATTCAGTGGGAGGCATTGCCATCCCCGAACTATTGTACGCCCTGGGAGTAAAGGAGATCTTTAAATTACACTGTGCTCCACACGGCAACTTTTCCCACAATCCGGAACCTTTACCACAACATCTGACGGAACTCGCTTCACTTACCCGCAGTTCGAAGGCAAGCGTTGGTTTTGCCGTTGACCCAGACGTGGATCGACTGGCAATTTACTGCGAAGATGGAGAACCCTTTGGGGAAGAGTATACCCTGGTGGCGGTATCCGACTACGTGCTACAGCATACGCCGGGAAACACGGTGTCAAACCTCAGTTCAAGCCGTGCCCTGCGCGATGTGACAACTGCCAGGAACGGCAGTTATTACGCTGCGGCAGTGGGTGAAGTGAACGTGGTGACAAAGATGAAAGAGGTAAACGCAGTGATTGGCGGCGAAGGAAACGGTGGCATCATTTATCCTGCGTCCCATTATGGACGCGACGCACTGGTGGGCATCGCACTGTTCCTCACCTATCTCGCCAAGTCGGGAAAGACTCCTTCAGCGCTGAGAAAATCCCTTCCCCCTTATTTTATGGCCAAACAAAAGGTGGAGCTTACACCCGGCATCGATACAGATGCGATCCTGGAAAAAATGAAAGATAAATTCAGGGATCACCAGATTACCGACATCGATGGGGTGAAGATCGATTTCCCGGATAAGTGGGTCCATCTTCGAAAATCGAATACCGAACCGATCATCCGGGTTTATTCCGAAGCACACTCACAGGAAGAGGCGGAAGAAATCGGTAAACAGATCATTGATATTATCAGGGACCTCACCTAAGGTCATACCAACAACCTTTTTCATCAGACAATCTGCCACATCATTTTTTGAGGTGGCATTTGTGTTCAATAGTAAGATAAAGCCAAGATTAAATGAAAGATACATTGATTAGTCGCGATGACCTGCGGGGCTTGCACCATGTTTTTCGGGGCAAATATGGCGACATGCTGATCGACTTGGGTATTAAAATATCTGCCTTGCATGTTCCCAACGAGATTTACAATCGTTCAAAACATCTCACCGGGCCTGCGTTCTGCAAGGATGTACTGGATAAACTCGGAATAATACGCATCATACGAAACGAACAGGTGCTCGAGCAGTTCAAAAACGGGCCGTTCATCACAGTTTCAAATCATGCTTACGGGCATATCGACGGTATAGCCGCCATAGAGACCGTGGGTAGTCGTGTGGATCATTACAAGATGATGGTCAACATCATTCTTTCGTTTGTGGATACGATGTCCGAAAATTTCATCACCGTGAATCCGATGAAAAACGAAGAAAAGAACCGATTTACCTTCGCCGGTATCAGAGAAAGCATTGCCCATTTGCGTGAGGGATACCCGATGGGGTTTTTCCCGGCTGGTGCTGTTTCCAACCTCTATTTCAGAAAAGGAAGATTTGAAATCGAGGACCGTGAATGGCAACCGGCAGTGTTAAAGATTATTCAAAAACTGAAAGTACCGGTTATTCCCATGCATATCTCCGGTCAAAACAGTCGTTCCTTCTATCTGTCAAAGGTCTTTGGCTGGCAGTTCCGTAATCTTAGGCTTTGCCATGAACTGTACAACAAGAAAGGCAAAGAGATGGTCATCACCTTTGGTGACCCGGTGATGCCTGAGGAGATTGATCAGTTCGGAGAAGAGACCGCCCGATTGGGAGAATTCCTGAAAGCAAAGACATATGCTTTAAAATAATTGTCTATCTTTGAATTCTCAAACAACATTGTATGGTAAAGTACTCTCTGCAACAGGTGAAGCAACGTTTCGGCATCATTGGCAACGCTCCCGAGCTGGATCGTGCCATTGACGTGGCCTTACAGGTTGCCCCCACCGACTTGTCGGTGCTTATCACAGGAGAGAGTGGCGTGGGGAAAGAAAATTTCCCGCAGATTGTACATCTCTATAGCAAACGCAAACATGGCCCCTACTTTGCCATTAACTGCGGATCTATCCCCGAGGGCACCATCGACTCAGAACTCTTTGGCCACGAGAAAGGCTCTTTTACCGGCGCCACCGGCACCAGGAAAGGTTATTTTGAAGCTGCCAACGGCGGCACCCTCTTCCTCGACGAGGCTGGTGAACTGCCACTATCCACCCAGGCAAGATTGCTGCGGGTGCTCGAAAGCGGAGAGTTCATCAAGGTAGGTTCGTCAAAGGTGGAAAAGAGCGATGTGCGGGTGGTAGCGGCTACCAACATGGATATGATAAAAGCCGTGGAACAGGGAAAGTTTCGCGAGGATCTCTATTACCGGCTCAACTCTGTCCCCATCCGCATACCACCGCTGCGGGACAGGAGAGATGATATACCCCTGCTCTTCAGGAAATTCGCAGGAGACTGTGCGGAAAAATACATGATGCCTTCCATCAACCTCACCGACGATGCGCGGGAGATGCTGAAGAATTACCGCTGGCCGGGGAATATCCGCCAGTTGAAGAACATCACCGAACAGATTTCCATCATTGAGCAGGAGCGTGTGATCACTGCCGATATCCTGCAGAAATATCTACCCCACAATGAGGTGGGCATGCTTCCCGTCCCCCTGTCCCAGCTTCATGATACTGAACAGAAATCATTTGCCAACGAGCGGGAGATATTGTACCAGGTTCTCTTCGATATGAAGAAAGACATCACCGATCTGAAGCAGGTTGTAAAGAGTATCATGAAAAATCCGGGTCAGACGGCTTCTACTTTTGAGACCACCTCAACCGAACTTCAAACAGCATCGGTTATACGGGAAGATCATACCCACGTATCGGTTCCGGTAAAATATGAAGCGCTTCCCAAAAGCATTCAGCTTGATAAAAGGGAGAAAGACGACATCCAGGAAGCCACCGAATATGAGGAGAGTACCTTATCGATCAGCGAAGTGGAGAAAGAAATGATTATCAAAGCGCTGGAGCGGCATAGCGGTAAACGTAAACTGGCTGCAGCCGACTTGGGCATCTCCGAACGCACCCTTTACCGCAAAATTAAGGAATATAGCCTGGAGGGTTGATCTCATCCGGATAAACAGGGAACAAGCATGAAGATTCATATAAACAAAGTTTTTCTCGTTCACATTGTCATCCTATTCTCAATGATTTTTCTGGTAAGTTCATGCAGGATGTCTTACTCCTTCAGAACTGCCTCCATTGATTATGATCTCACCAAGACCCTTTCTATCGGCCATTTTATCAACCAGGCGCCATTGGTATATCCACCTCTAGAGCAGCGCTTCAACGAGGAGATGAAAGATATGTTTACCCGCAATACTCGCCTGAAGCTGGTGAATCAGAATGCCGACATGGAGATTGAAGGTGAGATTGTGGGATACGAGCTGACCCCCTTGGCTGTGCAGGAAGATGCGTTCGCTTCGGAAACACGGCTGACCCTGACAGTAAGGATGCGTTTTCGCAATAACAAGATCGATGCACCCGAAACGCAGGAAACTATTTCTGCGAACCGCACATTTTCAAGCAATACCGTTTTCGATACGGTACAGGATCAGCTGATCAATGAGCTGATCGATGAGATTGTGGATCAGATATTCAATGCGACCATGGCAAACTGGTAATTCAATGGACAAGGAGAAACTATACGGATTCGTCAAAGAGCCCGACACACTGACAACCGCCACGGAAGAAGCGCTTAAAACAGTAGTGGAAGCATATCCCTGCTTTCAGACCTCCAGATTGTTGTACACCAAATACCTCGACCTGGCCAACAGCGATCGTTACATTGAGGAACTCGGTAAAACAGCTGTTTTGTGTGGCGACAGGAGGAAGCTGTTCTATCTGATATACAGGGAAAGCTATCACAAACAGCTTCTTCAACCTGAAGTACAGCATAGTGGTGTGAAGGACAGAACGGAGGAGTTGCTTGACTCCTTTCTTACCTCACTTGGCGAAGGTGAAACAAATGAAACAACGCTTGATAATGGAGCACTGAATATTGTATCGAGCGACTACTTCTCTTATCTGGAATCGGTGGAGGAGACTTTTGATCCGGCAGGAGACCGGAAACTTCAACACCACGATCTCATTGATGCCTTCATTGAAAAAGCGGCTTCCGAACCGCTATTCGCCCCTTATGATCCGGGAACGGATGCGGCTGATAAAAAAAGCGCCTCCGATGACGATGGCGGTGAGTTTCTAACAGAAACACTCGCAAAGATTTATATCAAACAAAAAAAATATGAACAGGCTCTCACAATTATTAAACGATTAAGTTTGAATTTCCCGAAAAAAAGTATTTACTTTGCCGACCAAATTCGTTTTTTAGAATTTTTGATTATGAATGAACGTTTTCGCTAAGTGAGAGCAGAACAAATAAAAGTTTGTTCTGCCGAACGGAGAACTTTTTCGACAAGTGTATACACAGAAGACGAATTTATTCGGATTATGTTATAACGAGAAAAAGTATGAAATAAAACGACTAACTTTTGTGAACGTTTTCGCTAAGTGAGAGCAGAACCGTTTTCATTAAGAACAGAATAAAAACAAAACATATATGTATATCTTTATTACAATCCTTATTTTACTGGCTTCTATCCTGATGATTCTTGCCGTATTGGTACAAAAATCAAAGGGCGGCGGCCTGGCAAGTGGTTTTTCATCTTCGAACCAGATCATGGGTGTACGGAAGACAACTGATTTTCTGGAGAAATTCACATGGTCTCTGGCAGCTGTTGTCATACTACTGAGCATCCTGACTGCCAAGTACACAGCCTCACACAGCAACACACCACAGTCGCAGGTGGAAGTGCAGCAACCTGCACCCCTCAACCCGGCCACTGCTCCCGACGTGACTCCCGGTTTGCCCATTCCCTCGCAGGTACCGGCTCAACCAACTCCGGAAGAAGGAACACCAACAGAGTAAACCTTCGTGCGTCCTTCATGCTTTCTTCTGCTTTGGCTGTTACCGTTTTTCGCCGGCGCACAGGCAATCACCTACGATACCATCACGGTGTCGCCGGATGACGAACGGAATATATATCGCTATCAGGAACAGGCCCGCGTAGACAGGAGTTCATCTGCAGGAGACATCCGGCGTCAAGACAACGAAGAAAAGCAATTCCATTCCTTTGACAGGAGCAAGCTTCGCTTTGGCGCAAACCTCGGCCTCTCGGTGAGTAAAAATTATACAAGGCTTGGGTTCGGTCCGCAGGCTGGGTATCAGTTTAATCGTTACTTCATGGCAGGTGTGGGCATCAAATATTACTATTCCAAAGCAAATACAACAGCATACACTGTCAAAGACCATCTTTTGGGTACAAACCTGTTCGGTTACTTTTATCCGCTATCCTTCCTGACTATTTTTATCCAACCCGAAATAAACTATATCTGGTCAGATTTGACAGATAAGTCAACTACAGAAACAACCTCCCACAGCGGCTTTGTTCCATCCCTAATAGCAGGAGCCGGCTTTCGCCTGGGACGGTCGCACATCACGTTGAACTACGACCTTATTCAGCATGCCAACTCTCCCCATCCCGACGGAGTCTATCTGGGCGTCTCGGCGTTCTTCTAGCGTTTTTTTGTTTATAATCCGGCAGGCCTACCGGAATACGATATCCCGCACAATGGGAACTTCGGCGTGATCGTTTAATCTTTGGATCAGACCATCCTTATTCATCAGCAGTTCGGCCCGAAGTACCGCAGATGTCAGGTGTACATAAAGTACATTACGACTGAAATAGACCTCTCCGGTATATTTGGATACACCCTCACCCAGCACTTCATGCCATCCCCTGACGGCACGGTGTTCAGCCATCTTCACTTTCAACGTACTGTTTTCATCGAAAAAGTCGGAAAGCGCCTCAGATAAAGGTTGCACGTTCTTCTTCAACATAGCTTATTATTGGTTTATCCGATTTATTTCTCCATTCTTCACGGAATAGATATGCGCATTGTTGTGGGTACGTTCCAGAATTCTGTCGAGAGATTCCCGGTTGGTATCCGACAGGAAGATCTGTCCGAATTCAGCCCCCGAAACGAGTTTCACAATTTCTTCCACCCGGTTGGCATCGAGTCTGTCGAAAATATCATCCAGCAGTAAAATGGGTGTGGTATGTCCCGTTTGCAGCAAAAAATGAAACTGCGCCAGCTTTAGCGATACAAAGTAGGTTTTATTCTGCCCCTGTGATCCCACTTTTTTGATGGGATAACCATCGAGCAGCATCTCCAGTTCATCGCGGTGAATGCCTGCTGTGGTATGTCCAAATGCCATATCGCGTTGTCTGTTTCTCCTGAGCATCTCGCGAAAATCGGCCTCGTTGAGTTGGGAGATATAGTCGAAGGAGACCTGTTCACCCGATTGACTGATGCGTGCATAAAAATCATTGAAGATGGGTGTAAATTCATCGATGAATGCCTTTCGCCGCCGGTAGATGAGGCTTCCTTCTTCGATCATCTGATCTTCCCAGAGCTCCAGCAAGGTTGCATCGAGGAATTCTTCTTCATTTTTCAGCAGTACATTCCGCTGATGCAAAGCCTTGGTATATCTGACCAGTGCGCGCAGGTACTCCTTATCGAACTGGGATATGGCCATATCCAGAAATTTCCGTCGACCTTCACTCCCACCGGTTATCAGTTCGCTATCGGCCGGGGAGATCATCACAAGGGGAATTAGCCCGATGTGATCGGAGAGTCGGTCATATTCCTTTTTGTTGCGCTTAAACTGCTTCTTCTGACGGCGACGGATACCGCTGTAGATCTCTTCCCGGACGCCCTCTTCATCGAAAAATCTGCCCTGTAACATGCATACATCAGCATCGTGATGGATAATTTGCGAGTCGACGGGGTTGGTGTAACTCTTACAAAATGAAAGGTAATAGACTGCATCGAGCAGATTGGTTTTCCCCATTCCGTTGTTGCCTATGAAGCAGTTTATTTTGGGGGAGAACTGCAGTTCAGCCTGCACCAGGTTTTTATAATTGATGATGGAGAGTTCTTCTAAAATCATGCCGTATACATCGTTGTTTCACATTGTTGCCGTCACCTCAGCGTGTCGACGGTCTTTCCGGACGGGGCCGGCTACTCCTCCAGGAGCAAGCGTTGAAGGTCTTCAGGAGAGATATTCATTTTCAGTCTGCCTTGCGAGGCAAACGAGATGCGCCCCCGTTCTTCGGAGACAATAATCACCTTGGCATCTGTTTCCTGCGATATACCCAGTCCGGCACGGTGCCGCAATCCCAGATGGGTGGGAATGTTCGGGTTCTGGGAGATGGGCAGGATACAGCCGGCGGCTTTTATTTTTTGTCCGACGATAATCATTGCTCCGTCGTGCAGCGGACTATTTTTGAAGAAGATATTCTCAATGAGCCGCGAAGATATGTCGGCATTCACTATTTCACCGGTCTGCTCATATAATCCCAGGTGGATATCACCCTGTACGGCAATGAGTGCCCCGGTATTTGTCTTCGACATATTCATGCAAGCCAGCACAATCGCCGTGAGGTATGAATTATCATTCTTCTGCTTTTCACTCGGGAAAAAGAGCTTCGAGATAAAATTCCATCCTTTCTTGGAGCCGAGCGACATTAGAAAACGCCGGATTTCATCCTGAAAGAGAATAACCAGCAAAAAGAGTCCCACGCTGACCAGCTGATCCAGAATAGAACCGAGCAAGACCATGTTGAATACCCGGGAAACAAGAATCCATATAACCATGAAAACAAGGATTCCCATGAACAAGGGACGAAGGCCCGATATCTTGACCAGCCTGAACAGGTAGTACAGGAGAAGTGCTACCAGCAGTACATCGATAAAATCCTTTATTCCGAAATGTGCAAACATAGCTTTAATGGTGCCGATTATTGATCGAATTCGGTTATCTTACCCACAATCTTTAAACATTCCACAGCCTCTTTCACATCGTGGACCCGCAAGATGGCTGCACCCGAAAGCAATGCAACCGTATTGAGTACGGACGTGCCGTTGAGGCTCTCCTCGGGTGAAGAATCCAGTAGTTTGTAAATCATCGATTTTCTCGAGATTCCTACCAGTATCGGTTCCTCAAAGATATGAAAATATTTCAGATAAGCCATCAATTCATAGTTCTGAGATAGTGTTTTACTGAAGCCAAAACCGGGATCTAAAATCACATCGTTCACCCCAAGGAGATTCAGTTTTGACTTCCGCTCCGAGAAATAATAAAGGATGTCCTGGATCAAATCATCGTAATCGGTATGCTGCTGCATGGTCTGCGGCACTCCCCGCATGTGCATCAGCACATAGGGCACCTGCAACTGCGCCATTGTGGGGAACATCCGTTCATCGATCTGCCCGCCGGAGATGTCGTTGATGATATTTGCGTCAAACTCTTCCACCGATTGTTTGGCAACATCGGCATAAAAGGTGTCGACCGACAGGATAGCATGCGGAAATTCATTGCGGATGAGCTTCAGGGCGGGCATTAATCTTGCTGCCTCTTCTTTCGCCGTGAGAAAAGGAGCGGCAGGAGTGGTCGACTGCGCCCCAACATCGATCATACTGCCTCCTTCATCGATGATTTGCCGGCATCTCTCAATGATTCCTCCTTCTGCCTGCCTCCTGCTTGCCGCAAAAAACGAATCAGGAGTAATATTGATGATACCCATCACCTGCGGTACCGACAAATCGAGCAGGGTTCCACGTATGTTAATCGTCTTTTTCAATTAAAGTTTTAAAAAATATAATTCCTATAAATCAATCATCATTCACTATACTATAAACGATTACCAAAAGCTGATCACTTAAGCTGCATTTTCTTGCAAATGGCTGGTAGTCCAAAGTTTCTACAAAAAAAGCTGAAAGCTGATCGCTGACTCCTGACTCCTGACAGCTAATCACAACACCGAATTGGGATCTTTCAACGGATAATCCACCGTGTAATGCAACCCCCTGCTTTCTTTGCGGGCCATTGCCTGCTTGATGACCATGTAACCCACCTTGATGATATTTCGCAGTTCACATATATCGCGTGACACCACGGACCGGTGAAAGAAATCTTCGGTCTCACGGAATAGGATATTCAACCGGTCCATGGCGCGTTGCAGACGCAGATCGGAGCGAACGATGCCCACGTATGCCGACATCAATTGTCCCACCTCCTTGTAACTCTGGGTGATCAGCACCATCTCCTCGGGCGAGGTGGTACCCTCGGCATTCCAGGCGGGTATATCGTCCCTGAATGGATATTGCTGAAAAACAGGCAGCGAATGTTTGGCCGCAGCATCGGCAAACACCACCGCTTCAATGAGCGAATTGGATGCCAGCCTGTTTGCCCCGTGAAGGCCGGTACAGGCACACTCACCATTGGCATAGAGCCGGCCGATACTGGTTTCCCCGTCGAGGTTCACCTTGATGCCTCCGCACAGATAATGAGCAGCGGGAGCCACAGGTATCATCTCCCGGGTAATGTCAATTCCGTAGGAAAGGCACTTCTCGTAGATGCCCGGGAAATGCGTTTTGGTCTCGTCCGGTTTTTTGTGCGTCACATCCAGATAGACATGATCTTCTCCCCGTTCTTTCATTTCTGAGTCGATGGCACGGGCCACAATATCGCGCGGGGCAAGTGAGCCTCGTTCATCATACTTATGCATGAATTCCTTTCCGTCGCATGTTTTCAGTACGCCACCATAACCACGCATTGCCTCGGTGATGAGGAACGACGGCCTCGCTCCCGGATGATACAGTGCCGTGGGATGAAACTGCACGAACTCCATCCCCTTTATTTCTCCTTTTGCACGGGCCACCATGGCAATGCCGTCGCCCGTGGCAACCAGCGGATTGGTTGTAGTCTGATACACCGAGCCGATACCCCCTGTTGCCATCATGGTCACGCGGGAAAGGAACGTATCAATTTCATTGGTTTTCTGATCGAGGATATAGGCACCGTAGCATTCAATGCCGGGCGTATGGCGGGTCACCACCTGTCCCAAATGGTGCTGCGTGAGAATCTCGATTGCAAAATGATGATCATAGACATCGATATTCGGATGATTGCGGATGGTGTCTATCAGGCTCACCTGAATCTCGGCGCCGGTACTGTCCTTGTGATGCAAAATCCGGAACTCGGAGTGACCTCCCTCTCGATGAAGGTCGAAATTGCCTTTTTCATCCTTGTCGAAGTCTACCCCCCAGTTGATCAGCTCCCTGATCTGGGCAGGCGCCTCCTTCACCACTTTTTCCACGACCTGCACATCACACAATCCGCCACCGGCATCGAGCGTATCGGCAATATGTTTTTCAAAATTATCCCATGGGTTTGTCACCGAGGCTATTCCGCCCTGCGCATAGTAGGTATTGGCATCTTCCAGTGGGTTTTTCGCGATGATGGCTACTCTGCCCTGTTTTGCCACCTTTAGGGCATAGCTCATCCCGGCAATGCCGGAGCCAATCACCAGGAAGTCATATTTGCGAACCATTTTCTCTCTGTTTTGGATTATTTCCGTGCAAATGTACGCAATTATTCAAGGTTTCCCACAGGAAAACTCCATTTTTCCTGTGGAACATACTCGATGATAAACATTGTTAAAAAGCAGGGTTTTATTTGCAAATATCCGGTATTTGCTTTCCTTTGTATATTCAAGCAAAGAGACTGTTTAACATCATTTTATCAGATGAAACACTTACTTATTCTATTCTTCATTTTCACGCTTTCTACCCTGCAGAGCCTTCATGCCACAAACACGAAACAGCAGGCAGATTCAAGCTTCGTGCTCCGCGGCAGGGTATTGGGGAGCGATACCCGCGAACCGCTGCCCAATGCCAGCATCACCGTACAAAAAGCAAATGTATCGAGCGTCACCAACCAGGATGGGTACTTTTCCATACGGGTTCCTGCTTCAACCAGGAATATGCAACTGATTATCCATTACCTGGGATACGAGAACAAGGAAATTCCGGTGGTCACACTGATCGACAATCCCAATAACCACATCATGCTGTCACCCTCTCCCATAGAACTCAGCGAACTGCTGGTCGTTTCCGGAGATGGATCTAATCTCGTGCGGGAGGCACTCCAACGTATTCCGGAAAATTATCCTTCCGATCCGAACATGATGGTCGCCTTTTATCGCGAGTCGGTAAAAAAAGGATCGAACTATATCTCACTGGTCGAAGCCGTACTGGATGTATACAAAGCGTCGTACCATTCTTACAGCAACGATCAGGCCCGGATCTATATTGGCCGGAAGGCTACCGACATCACTCCCCGGGATACGGTGTTGCTGAAATTTCAGGGAGGTATCAGCGATGCCCTGATGCTCGACATCGCCAAAAATCCGGAAATTGTCTTCGGCACGGATGCTGCAGAGTACAACTTTCACATCGACGGACTGATCAACATCAACAATAAACCCCATTACATCATTTCGTTCCTGCCGCACGCTGGATTGGAAGACATCCTTTTCAGGGGGACAATCTATCTGGATGCCGCCTCGCTTGCTTTTGCCCGCATGGAGTTCAACATGAACGTGGAGGACCGGAAAGATGCTGCCAGCATCTTTATCCGGCGTAAACCTTCCAAAATGCGGGTGGATGTCAACAACGCACGGTATGTGGTGAACTACATGGAGAATAACGGAAAATGGTTTTTCAATTACAGTGCTACCGAAGTATCATTCCGGGTGAGATGGACCAATCGCTTTTTCGGCCTCTTTGCAACAAACTATGTCATCGGATCGGAGATTGCCGTTACCGACCGCTATAACGACAACGTGATAAAATTTCCTCGCAATGAGCGTATCCGTTCTACCGACGTAATTGCTGAGCGGGTGGAATACTTTCTCGATGCGGACTTCTGGGGTGAATACAACGTGATTGAACCCGATCAGCAGATCAATGATGCAATTAAAAGGCTGAGTGATAAACTACGCAGAAGAAAATAAAAGAAGAAACCATTTGCTATTAAAAAATTTAGGGCTATCTTTGCAATCCAAAGTTTTTAAAAACGTAATATTTTACAAACAAGTATGTATTTAGATTCTGTCAAAAAGAAAGAAATCTTTGCAAAGCACGGAAAGTCTAACACTGATACTGGCTCACCTGAAGCACAGATAGCATTGTTTTCATACCGTATTTCGCATTTGACTCAACACCTGAAGTCAAACAAAAAAGATTATAACACGGAAAGAGCATTGAGAATTTTAGTAGGTAAACGTCGTCGTTTACTCGATTACCTGATTGAGATTGATATTGAACGTTATCGCGCCATTATCAAAGAATTGGGTATCAGAAAATAATTTTCTCAAAGGAAATCATGGTGACGCGATGGCATTTAAAATTTGCCGGAATTGTTGCAGATCCATTCATTTATCAAAAAAACGAGGACAGAATCAGTGATTTTGTTCTCGTTTTTTTTAAACCTGTATCTTTTATCTCAGCATGTGCAAAGTAAAAGAGGCGGGTGTAAGACGTAAAAAACAGGGGTGTAAATTAAAAACATATTTAAAAACTATGTTTTATAATATGTTTTTTTATTTTGCCCATTCAGAAATGTCGCTTACCTTTGTAACGATAACCTAAAACAATCTTTTTTACCTTAATGCTGATATCACGTTAACCAATACAAAAGAGGACTTCTCGACCGAGGTGTCCTCTTTTTTTACGTTTTTTATAAAGATATATCTCTGTTCTCAGTTTACTTCGACCGGATATATTCAATGGCACTCAGGGCAGCAATGGTGCCATCGCTCACGGCGGTAGTCACCTGCCGGTAGCGCTTCGCCACACAGTCGCCCGCAGCAAAAACACCAGGCAGATTTGTTTTCATCGTCTCATCCACCACAATTTCACTCCTTTCATTCATCGCCACCAATCCCTTGAAAGCCGCGGTATTGGGTATGTAACCGATAAAGACAAAGACTCCGTCAGTATCCAGATGAGTCAGTTCGCCCGTCTTCAGATGCTCTATCTGTACCCTTTGCAAGGTACCGTTTCCCTCATATGCCCGCAACTCCGACTCCATGATAAAACTGATTTTGGGATTGCGACTGGCCTCTTCCACAGCGTATGCGAACGCCTGGAAATGATCGAACTGATGCACAATGGTGACTTGTGATGCGAAATGAGTCAGCGTCACTGCCTCTTCCAGGGCGGAATTTCCGCCACCGACCACAATCAGCCTTTTATCACGGAAGAAATCGGCATCGCAGGTGGCACAGTAAGATATACCTCTGCCCTCAAACTCTTTCTCCCCTGTGATATTGAGTGAACGGGGTTTTCCTCCAGGAGTGAGAATAACGGCTTTGGCACGGAATACCCTTCCGTCCTCCAGTTCCACTTCCTTGATCTCTTCAGTCAAACGGTAATCCACAATTTTGACGTTGGCCTTGAGTGTACAACCAAAACTCTTTGCCTGCCGCTTCATGATATCGGCGAGCTCGTATCCCTTGATCATCTCCACCCCGGGATAGTTGGCAATCTCATTGGTCAGCACCATCTGCCCACCGGTAACCCCTTCACTCAGGATCAGCGTGTCGAGCTTCCCGCGGGATGTATAAATCCCGGCGGAAAGCCCGGCAGCACCGGCGCCCAAAATTATTACATCGTATATCTTTTCCATTTTACCTAAGAGAGATACTCATCAAGATTTGCTTTTACCTGTGGCATACTCTGAATGCTAGTCGTCGCTTTGGCCACCTTTCCGTCTTTGTAGTACATGGTAAAGGGCAATCCCATGAAACCACGACACTCGGGTGCACTCCGGATCACATTCGATTCGGGACTGTCGAATGCCATGGAATAAAATTTCACATTGTCATACTCCTCCTCCAGCTCTTCCATGATCTCATAAACAGGAATACACATCGGTCCCATACGTCCGCAGCATACCATCACATTTTCGTTCTCGTTGATAATCTTCTGCAATTCGGCAGCTGTTTCAATCTCCTGAATATTGGTTCTTAAATACTTCATTTTTTTATGTTGTTTAAAAATTTATTACTGGATACAAAGGTAGGACATAACCTGACAGCGGATGAAAAAACCGGGCTGACAGATTCCATGGATCAGGATGAAATGCATCAGTCATCGGGCTGATGTAAATCAGTTTCCGGAAAAGATGGTATCTTTGTCGACAAAGGCAATAAGTAGGACGATAATAGATGAATAAGGAAATGGACAATTGTGAAAAGATGGTGGCCTGCTTCCGTGATCTGAAGCCGGAGGAGCTGGAGTTGATCAGCAACGGCAAGACGGAGCTGACCTACCTGGCCGGAGAAAACCTCTTTAAACAGGGAGCTTTCTCTACGCATGTGCTGCTGGTAATGGATGGGTTGGTAAAAGTATACCTGCAAACTGGAAGAGATAAACAGCTCAATCTGCAGTTGGCAAAAGCAGGAGACTTTCTGGCCTTCTCCTCCCTCTTTGGAGAGACAGTGCACGCCACCTCAGCCGTCGCACTCACCGACACGCAGGTATGCATGATCGACAAGGAGAAGATGCGAACATTGCTGCTCGGCAATGCAGAATTTGCCATGCGCATCACGTCACGCAACTACCGGAATGAGCGGCAGTTGCTTACCGTAATCGGAAATATGACCTACAAGCAAATGCGCGGGAAGCTTGCCTCGGCACTCCTCTATCTCAGTAGCGATGATTTCCTGGGACAGGATATCTTTGTTCACCTGTCACGGCAGGACCTTGCCAACTTCGCTTCTGTAGCCACGGAAAGCGCCATTAAACTGCTGAAAGAACTTGAACGCGACGGTGTAATCGCGCTCGAAGGAAAAGAGATCCATATTCTCAACAGGACTGAACTGAAAAAAATTGATCGGCTGGGATAAATCTTCTCAAAACGTATCAACCGTTCTGGCTGATCATTTTCAACATTTTTTTATCAACAATCCTTACCTGTCTGCCTTGCATCTGTATGATACCATCCTGAATAAATTCGGAGAGGACACGGTTGATGCTTTCTCTGCCGGCGTCCACCCAGTTGCCTATATCCGACTGGGAGAGAGGCAGGGTAAACTGATCCGCCTCAAAAAGTTTCTCTGAGAACTCGAGCAGCACATCGGCAAGGTTTCCCCGCATCTGCTTCTGGGTTCGACTTGCACAGCGTCTGTAAGCCTCCAGCTCGCTTTTGCACAACTCCATTAAAATGTAACTGCCAAAATCCCTGTTCTCACCCAGCAGTCTCTTAAATACCTCCAGATCGATAAAACAGACCTCGGAGTCAATCACCGACGTCACACTATACTGGTTAATCTTATCACCGAATGTGGTGGGCAAACCCAGATAGGTAGGAGCTTTGACCAACTTCACAATTTGCTCGCGGGAGGGTCCGGAAATATGGACTTTGGCCATCCCCTTGCGAAGAAAGATGACATTGGTGGAAAAGACTCCCTGCTTGATAATGGAATCCCCCTTTTTGAATTTCACAACTGTATGGTTACCTCCCAGCATTTCAAGCTGGCAATCCTTCATGTTGACCGAGGACCTCAACACACAGACGCAGTCGCCACATTCGTTTTGCATACTCCAAGTTTTGTCCGACAAAAATAAAGAAATATGTGATATGTATCACAAAATAAGGTAATATTCTGCACCTCTGGTAATAAAGTTTATTAAAGAAATAATTCTTTAATTTGCATGCAATTCACATACAAAATTATACAAAAAAAAATATGGAAAATTCAGGCACTCTCACCATGGATGTACTCCACAACGAGTTGGAGCAACTCAGAAAAAAAACCACCCGTTTGGAAAAATCACGGAAGGATCAGCTCTCCATCGCCATCGTTTCGGGCGATATGGACAAGATACTGGCGGCAATGATCATCTCGCTGGCAGCCGCAGCGATGGACTCGCGGGTAAAACTTTTTTTCTCTTTCTGGGCGCTCTCGGCGCTGCGTGATCCCAAAAAGAAGGCAAAGGGAAAAGATTTCATCTCTAAGATGTTTGGCATCATGCTACCCAAGGGCAGAAACAGGCTGAAACTCTCCAACATGAACATGTGCGGCATGGGGCCGGTGATGATCAAAGGCCTGATGAAGAAACAAAATGTGCTGTCGCTGGACGAAATGTTCCAGCAGGCTGCCGAACTGGGGATAGAGATCACGGTGTGCGAGATGTCGATGAACCTGATGGGATTCAAAAAGGAGGAGATGATCGATTATCCCCATCTGCGTTACGCAGGCGCCACCACATTCGTTGCCGATGCCGGCGAAAGCAGCATGCAGTGGTTTATTTGAATGAAAGCTTTCATCTAAAGAGCTGAGCGCTGACAACTAAAATAAAACAACTGAATATATAACATTTAACAAAACGAAGCTGATCGCTGACTACTGACAGCTAATTGCTAAAACTAATCAAACATTTACAACGATGACAACAGAGGAATTAAAAGCATTGAAATCCAATTTAACGGTAGACGCACGCGGCACCGCTTGCCCCGGTCCGCTTTTGGCAGCCAAAAAAGCCATTGGAGAAATTGAATCGGGTGAAATTATGGAAATCCTGTCTGCGGACGAAGGAACCAAAAACGACATTCCCCGCTGGTGTGAAAAAGTGGGACATGAGTATCTCGGTTTTTATGACGAAGACAGCTTCAGTCGTCTTTTTCTCATCAAAGATTAATTTTTCACCTCACCCGTTTTCATACCCTGCTTCCGGCTGCCATAAAGCGCCGGGTGCAGGGTTCGAAATAAGGTTTTACACGTAACCGTATGCCGAACGACAATACATCTCCCAAAATCCTGGTATTCTCCACCGATAAAATTTCCGATCCGGGAATCGACCAGGCCGGATTGAGAAAAATACATTATTCTCCCTCCGTGTACGTCATCAATATGCCGTGTTCGTCGGGTGTCAAACCACGCTGGATACTCCATGCATTTGAAAAAGGATTTGATGGCGTGTTTATTGCTGCAGACGGACACGAATGCTCCTACAGCGCGAGTTGTCCCGAGCGTACAAACGACATCATCATCGCGTCACAGAAGTTGATGGCCGAAAAAAATATCAATCCCAAACGCATCCGTATGGCAGCATTGTGTTCTGTCTGTGCAGAGCCGTTTGTCAGCCACATGGAAAATTTCAGTAAGATCTTAGCCGGACTGGAAGAGTAAACGCAAAGGCTATTGAAACCGATATGCAGGATAATCAATTATGAATAAACAACAAAACAACAATTACGATACGCTGGTCATCGGTGGTGGCATTGCCGGTCAGGAGGCAGCGTTGAGTCTGGCAGACATGAATCACAAGGTGCTGCTGGTGGAAAAAGGACTTTCCATCGGGGGGAAAATGATTCAACTGAGTAAGGTGTTCCCGACGCTCGACTGTGCCGCGTGTATCACCACGCCCAAAATGTCGGAAACAGCACGCCATCCCAATATCACGCTGATGTTAAACAGTGAGATCGACGGGATCGACAAAACAGCCGACGGTGATTTCGATATCAACATAACCAACAAACCGCGCTATGTCATTCAGGAAAACTGCACGGGATGTCAGGAGTGCGAAGTGGTATGCCCCGAAGTGCGCAGTGATGAATACAATACAAATCTGGCAGGCCGCAAGGTGGCTTATATTCCCTTTAGCCTGGCCAACCCTCGCATTGCCACCATCGACCGTCAGGACCATTCGGCACCGTGCATCAATGCCTGTCCGGGGGGTGTAAAGGCGTACGGATACATCACGCTGGCCCGCAACGGCCAGTACGAGGAGGCGATGAAGCTCCACCTGGAGGACATTCCTTTTCCCGGGAGTCTGGGACGTGCCTGCTACCATCCTTGTCAGAGTGCCTGTACACGCGGCATGGTGGAAGAGCCGGTAGACATCCGGAAGATAAAACGGTATTTCTCCGACTGGTATTATGAAAAATACCCGCAAGCCCCTTCGGTGGAAACAAAGGAAAAAACGGGAAAGAAAGTCGCCGTGATCGGTTCAGGCCCTGCCGGCATAACCGCAGCCTATCACCTGGCGCTAAAAGGACATACCGTAACCATCTTCGAAGCGGCTCCGGCAGCCGGTGGCATGTTGCGCCTGGCCTTGCCTGAATATCGTGCACCCAAGGACGTGGTGGACAGAGATCTGCAGAATATCACTGTATTGAGCGTGGATATTGAAGTAAACAAAAAAATTACCGACCTGAAATCTCTGAAGGAACAGGGTTTTGATGCCGTGTTCGTGGGTATTGGCACACACAAGGCAACCGCCTCGGGGACAGCAGGGTCCGACTTGAAGGGTGTAATAGATTGTCTGACTTTCCTTCGGGAAGCCAACATCGGCAAGCGCGAAGACTTGACCGGTAAAAAAGTGATGGTGATCGGCGGTGGAAATACGGCCATAGACGCTGCACGTACCTCGCTGCGCCTGGGTGCCGAAAAGGTCATTGTGGTATATCGCCGCAGTCGTGAGGAGATGCCCTGTTTTGCCCCTGAAATTGAAGAGGCGGAAGAAGAAGGCGTAGAAATCAGGGTGCTTCGTAATCCCGTACAATATATCGGCGAAAACGGGCAACTCACACAGATCAGGCTGACGAAAATGCAACTGGGAGAGAAAGACGCCAGCGGACGCCGCAGTGCAGAGCCCATCGCAGGATCGGAATACGTGGAAGAGGTGGATTATGTGATTGAAGCCATAGGACTGCGTGCCGATACCGCTGCATTTGGCGGACAGGTAGAGCTGAACCGGAACGGAACCATCCGTACCGATGCCACGACACTACAGACATCGGTGGAATATATTTTTGCCGGAGGGGATACCGTTACCGGATCCACCACGCTCATTGAAGCTGCCGGACAGGGAAAAAAAGCAGCTTTCTACATGGATAAATGGCTGCGCGGAATGCAGATGCACGATTTTGAAGAGGGCGACAAGCTTCCCGCCATCGACAAGCAGATCGTGTTGAACAGATTTAAAGGCGAGAAGCGTCCGCAGGTAAAAAATGCGGTGATACCCCTGGCTGAACGAGCCCGCAGCTGGGAAGAAGTGGAAAAGACGTTTACCGAGGAAGAAATGAAGGCGAGCACACAGCGCTGCCTGGATTGCAGCAACTGCCGCGAGTGCCATCAGTGCGTGAATATCTGTCCAGCCAATGCAATCGATTTTTCACAAAAAACAAAAACAGTGGAGATCAAGGCAAAATCGGTGGTCGTCACCACAGGCTACAAACTATTCCCGCCTTCGGCCAAGCCCAATTACGGCTATACGAAATATGCCAACGTGATCGATGCCATGCAGATGGACCGGCTGATTGCTCCCACGCGTCCATTTAACAATGTACTTCGTCCGGGTGACGGGAAGGTTCCCGACAACATTGCCTACATTCTCTGTACGGGTTCGCGTGATTCGGCCATCGAAAACGGGGGCTGCGTATCCGATTGCAGTAACAACCCCATTTGTTCCCAGATATGCTGCATGTATTCCATCAAGCAGGCACAATTATTGATGGGTGCACTGCCCATGGCGGATATCACCATCTATTATATGGATATCCGTGCCTTTGGCAAGGGATACGAGGAGTTCTTCCAGCAAACCAAAGGAATGGGTACGAACTTCGTGAAGGGTAAAGTGGCAAAAATCCGCGAAACGGACGACGGCAAAGGCGATTTGATTGTGCGGTACGAAGATGTGACCAAAGGAGTCGTGAAAGAAGCCAGACACGATCTGGTCGTCCTTTCCGTAGGGGTGGTACCGAATAAGGAGGTGCCGCAGATGTTCAGGGGAGAAATACTGGCGCTGGATGATTTCAACTTTGTCAAACAGACAGACGAACTGGTGAGCCCCGCCCTGACCAGCATCGAGGGCGTGTTTGTCGCAGGTGCCGCATCGGGACCGAAAGATATCCCCGATTCAATCCTGTCGGCTGGTTGTGCCGCATCGGAAGTGGCCGGATACCTGAGCCGGAAAGAAGCACTTTTGGATGACAAAAAAGGTCGCTTCACAATCATGCAGCAGGCTACAAAGGGAAAATCTATTTTACAACAGTAAGGAAAACGACGATGAGACAAAGAATAGGTGTATATATTTGCCATTGCGGCGGAAATATTTCCGACTATGTGGATGTGGAAGAACTAAGTAAGATGTTTCACAAGGAAGATGGTGTGGTCGTTTCAAAAGATGTCATGTTCGCCTGTGCCGACTCCAATCAGAAGGCGATGGTTGAGGATATTCAGCAATATAACCTGGATGCGATTGTGGTGGCATCCTGCTCACCAAAGCTGCACCTGCACACGTTCAGAGCAGTAGCCGGAAGGGCCGGATTGAATCCGAACAACTATGTGCAGGTGAATATCCGCGAACAATGTTCGTGGCCTCACAGCGACCGTCCGCGGGAAGCAACGGTGAAAGCCGCCGGATTAATCCGTGCAGGCATCAATCGTGTTGTATATTCTGAAGCGCTGGACAGCATTGAAATTGAAGTCAAGAAAGCGGCCATGGTGATCGGCGCCGGCATTTCGGGCATGAAAGCAGCCATCGACCTGGCACGTGCAGGCAATGAAGTGTATCTTGTGGAGAAAGATTACTTTGTGGGTGGCCATATTGCGCAGCAGGAAAAACTCTTCATGACGGGACAAAGCGGCAAGGAGATTGTGAAAAGATTGTACGACGAGATGAAGTCATACAAAAACATCACCGTTTTTACCGGAGCTACCGTCTCGAAAGTGACGGGCAGCCTTGGCAGCTTCAATATCGAAGTAAAGGTGAAACCCCGCTTTATCAATGGAAAGATGGATAAACAGTCCGTGAAAAGGGTGATGGATGATTGTCAGGTCACGGTTAGGGACAGGTTCAATGAAGGTCTTACAACGAGAAAAGCGATCTATAAAAATTATCCCGAAGCATTGCCCGATGTACCGGTTGTGGACATGGAAGCACTCAGGGATCACCCCGATTTTCTGGAAAAGCACAAGGCAGTCATCAATCCGAACGAACAGGAGGAAACCATTGCCTTGCTTGCAGGATCGGTGCTTGTAACCACAGGGTTTGACAATTACGAACCAAAAGAGGGAGAGTTCGGCTATAAAAATATTCCGAATGTAATCACCCTCCCACAGCTAAACCGGTTGATGGAGTTGTCACCTGAAAAGCTGGTTTACAACGGAAAAGAGATCAGAAGCGTGGCATTTATCTACTGCGTGGGTAGCCGCCAGAAAAAAGGCGAGAACAAATACTGCTCCCGCCAGTGCTGTACCTCTACCATCTATACGGCATTGCAGCTGAAAGAGAAATACGGAAAGATCCAAAATTACCATCTCTATCGCGATATACGTACCTACGGCAAACAGGAGATTCTGTACGACCGGGCATCGAAACAGGGTGACTTGTTTTTCAAATACGAAGAAAAGGAATTGCCGACGGTGGAAATGAACGGCAATGCGATCACGCTGAAGGTGAAAGATTATCTCACGAACAAGAAAGAGTTGGAAATCACGCCCGACCTGGTCGTTCTCGTCACCGGCATGGTGGCCCGGGCCGACGCGCCGCATATCTCCGAACTGTTTAAAATACCGATCGGAAACGAT
Organism: Bacteroidetes bacterium GWC2_46_850; assembly: GCA_001768325.1. Taxonomy (GTDB): domain Bacteria; phylum Bacteroidota; class Bacteroidia; order Bacteroidales; family Dysgonomonadaceae; genus Proteiniphilum. Next base: position 82,621 of record MENQ01000006.1, read on the forward strand.
AAGTTCTTCAACGAGATACACCCAAAGCTAAAACCGGTGGAGACGGTGATCAAGGGCGTGTATATCGGTGGGACCTGCCAGGGCCCGAAAAACGTGAGCGAAGCGGTGCAGTCATCACTGGCAGGCGCCTCCAAGATCACGGCATTGCTGAAAAGCGGTACCGTGATGGGCGACCCCGTGGTGGCCCGCATCGATGCCGATGTCTGCACCTGGTGTGGCAAATGTGCCGAAGTGTGTGACTACACGGCAATCAGGGAGACCATTACCAAAGCCGGGAAACATATTGCCGGCGTGAACAGGAGTGTTTGCACGGGTTGCGGTATCTGTGCCCCGGTTTGTCCGGTGAATGCGATTGAAGTGGCCAAGTACACCGATCATGAGATAGAAGCGATGATTGACGGCTTTGCTGCCGAGGTGGAGATCAGGGAAGAAGATGTATCCGCCGTGAATGAGGGAAAAGAAGACTTCGTGGCAGCCCATATGAAAGAATATCCACAGATATGGAAAGATATCCTCGACACACTCGACACGGAGAAGAAAACGATCCCCGAAATGGTGGATACACTGAACATGGCTCCCGAAATGGTTACCTGGCATCTGATGACCATGAATAAATATGGAGTGGTATCGCCTGCCGGAACAAACGACAAGGAAGAGTATTATTATTACAAAATAAAATAATATGACAAAAGTAAATCCTGAATTTGCAACAGAATTAACAAAATACGGCATAGGCGACTTCAACGCCTGTTTCAACTGCGGAAACTGTACGGCAACCTGCTCATTATCTACCAGCGACAGTTCATTTCCCCGTGAGATGATACGCTACACCACGCTGGGCCTGGAAGATGAGATCAGGTCATCGCTGAAACCGTGGGAGTGTTACTATTGCGGCGAATGTTCCAGAGAGTGTCCGCGCAAGGCCAATCCCGGCGAGTTGATGATGTCGCTGCGGCGATGGCTCACGGCGCAATATGACTGGACCGGTCTCTCGGGACTGCTCTACCGCTCACTGACCCTCACCGTCACGGCGCTACTACTGGTGGCTGCCGGTGTATTCCTCTTTGCCCGCACCGTCCACTTCGATGCAGAGGCATTACTCCATACGGGACACCGCTTCGAGATGCTGGCAATCGCCACCGTCTTTCTGGTGATCTTTATCCCCAACCTGTTTCGGATGTGGTATTACACCATTGTGAAGAACGGGGTGAAAGCACCCGTAAAGAGATATCTCACAACCCTGTCCGAGTTGTTTGTGCAGATGTTCACCCAGAAAAGGGCCAGAGATTGCGACGGGAAGGACAACTTCCGCTGGCTGGAACACCTGGTGCTGGTGTTCGCCTACCTGTCGCTTCTCTTCACCACTGTCTTCCTCAACTGGTTCGGTACCGGGAGCCTTTTTATCATCGTGCTCGGTTATGTGGAGAGCTTCCTCATCTTCGTCATCACCGTCCATTTCGTCTCGGGCAGGATAAAGCGGAACAAGGCACTGAACACGTTTTCACAGCCCTCCGACTGGCTGTTTGTGATCTGGCTGCTGCTGATGGGACTGACCGCCTTTCTGGTGAGGCTCTTTATAGACCTGCAGATCCTCGAAGCCAACATCTGGATTCATCTGATCCATCTGACCGTGTTGGCACAGTGGGCGCTGATCATCGTCCCCTTCGGCAAATGGACCCATTTCCTCTACCGCTCGTTTGGTCTCTATTTCGTCAAAATAAAAACGATGCAGAAACCGGCGTAAACGACAAATTCCCTGTTACCCGGATATAAAATAATCGAAAAGGGGCTTTCATAACAGAGAGTCTCTTTTTTGACGTTTATTTGCACGGAAAGAAAAATCTGTCGATATCCCACTCTCCCCGCCAACCCAATCTTTTAAATTTACAAGGCTTTTTGGGTTCTTAAAAAGAAAACATCTATATTTGAGGACTAATAACAATGTTTTTCGTTAAATGAAAACAGATACCGATGAAGAAAATACTGATACTGATTGATTATTCCAGCGAATTCAGCCGACGACTATTGCGGGGCCTGATCCAATATTCCAAAGAACATGGCCCCTGGATCTTTTACCGGCTACCTGCTTACTATAAAACGCTATATGGTAAAGAAGGTATTGTGGAATGGGCAAGAGAATGGAAAGCAGATGCCATTATTGCACGTTGGGACCATGAAGGGACAAACATATTGGCCACGTTAAACATACCGATCGTGCTTCAAAATTACAGGGAGCGGAGCCCCTATTTCTCCAACCTGACCGGTGATTATTTTGGTACAGGACAAATGGCTGCGAAGTTTTTCATCAAACGACGCTATCGTAATTTTGCCTTTTATGGCAATAAGAATGTTGTCTGGTCACGTGAAAGGGCGGAAGGGTTCAGGACCCAGATAGAAAAAACGGGTGGAAATTACCATTATTTTGAAAGTGATAATCTTGATGGAGAAGAATGGGGAACCAGCCATATACAGCTCGATGAGTGGCTCTTGTCGTTACCCAAGCCGGTGGGTCTGTTTGCCTGTGACGATAATTTTGCTTTAAGAATATCGCAGATATGCAAAATCAACAACATCAAAATACCAGAAGATATCTCTTTACTAGGGGTTGATAACGACGAATTAATTTGTAACTTGTCAGATCCTCCCATCTCTTCCATTGTTACAGATGTGGACAAAGGCGGTTATGAAGCCGGGAGGCTGATAGACAGGCTAATGAAGGGAGAGAGGAAAGAGCCCTTTAACATCGTCATCGAACCCACAAGGTTTGAGCTGAGAAAGTCGACCGAAAAATACCATATCGCCAATGAACATATCTCAAAAGTCGTCAACTACATCGAGGATAACTTCACCTCGGATGTCAATATTGAAGCATTTTCGGAAATGGTTCCGCTATCACGGCGCAATCTGGAAGTGAAGTTCAGGGAAGAAATGGGGACTTCCATCTATCAGTTTATCCTGCAATGCCGAATCGAATATTTTGCTCATCTGCTGTTAACTACCGACAGAACACTCCTCGATTTGGCTTTGGAGTCAGGATTCAATGATTGCAAGAATATCTCCCGCATCTTTAAAAAAATAAAGGGCTATACTCCGGTTGAATATCGCAAAAAGCACCACGATAGTAGACAATAAACGTTTTTTGAAATTAGAATTACGCTTTTAAAGCATATTTCCATTCCTTAAGTTATAATTTTGTGTAAACAAGTGCATGGAGTCACCACTTCATGGCTGCTTCTTAATGCTAAAAAGATGAACAATACATCCCCGATCAATCACGTACAGGATAAACGCACCACGATCCAATCGATGGTCATCCTGGCATGCCTTTTTTTTATTTTCGGACTGGTATCCTGGGTAAACACCATTTTGATACCCTATTTCCAACTCACGCTGCAACTTTCGAATTTCCAGTCCTACCTGGTTACCTTCGCGTTTTACATTGCCTATCTGATCATGGCCATCCCATCCTCGTTTCTGCTCAATAAGGTAGGTTACAAAAAAGGGATGATGTTCGGATTGTGGTGTATGGCTTTGGGAGCATTGCTCTTTGTGCCGGCGGCCTACTGGCGTATTTATCAGATATTTCTGCTGGGATTGTTTTTGTTGGGTGTGGGCCTTGCCATTTTACAGTCTGCCGCCAACCCTTACGTGACCATTGTTGGGCCCATTGAAAGTGCAGCCAAACGAATGAGCATCGTGGGCACCGGCAACAAACTAGCCGGAGTAATCGCCAATCTTGTTTTTGCGGCGGTGGTCATCCGGGAATCAGACAGGGTACTCATGCGCGAGATTGAAGCAGGAAATTATACCGGAGCGGCTCTCGAAACAGCGCTGGACACACTGATAAAAGGGGTCATGACGCCTTATCTTATCCTGGCTATTGCCCTGTTCCTGTTCGGTATCATTATCCGTTATTCGGCGTTGCCCGAGCTTGATCCTTCGGTCATCAACAAGAATCGCGGCGGAGACGGCAGCGACCGGAGTTCCATTTTTCAATATCCGGCCTTGATGCTTGGAATAGTGGCCATGTTTTTTCATATCGGTACACAGATGATTGCTTTGGGAACCAGCATTCAATATGCCGGGACCATGGGTGAAAGTCTTGCCGGCCCGGCTAAAAACATCCCTTCATACACTATGTTTCTCACCTTCATCGGATATTTCCTGGGCATCGCACTCATTCCCAGATATTTAAATCAACGCCGTGCCCTACTGATCAGTGCATCCATCAATCTGATCCTGTCCGCGCTGATTATTACCACTTCCGGCACGGTGAACTTCCTTGGGATGGCTACCGACATTTCTCTCTGGTATCTTGTGATGATGGGATTGCCCAACGCATTGTTATACGCCGGAATATGGCCGCTCGCCATCAACGGGTTGGGAAAATATACCAACCTGGGTTCGGCTTTTCTGGTCATGGCTTTGTGTGGAAGTGCGATCATGCCCATCGTCTATAACGCTTTTGTAGAAATGAACACATCCCTGTCCCTCTTCGAAGCAATGAAAAGGGCTTACTGGATTCTGATTCCATGCTTTGCTTACATTGTCTGGTATGGTGCATGGGGATACAAAATCAATGCTTGGAAAAAGACAAAATACCAGCAGGCCCTGCTCCCCTGATGCAATAAGTCCGGGTGCCTGGTTTTGATACAATACACTTAATTAAAAAAATATGAGGAATCGAATCATCATAAAAAACGGGAAACTTATTTTTCCCGATGAAATTAAAGAAGGGCTGACGCTTGTCTGCGAAAACGGGAAAATTACCCGGATCAGCCATCCCGATGAAGTGGTTGCAGAAAGTGGAGACCGGGTTGTCGATGCACAAAACAGATATGTGTCATCGGGTTTCATTGATATCCATACCCACGGCGGAGGCGGTCACGATTTTATGGACGGCACGGTGGAAGCCTATCTGGGCGCAGCTGAAACACATGCAAAACACGGGACGACTGCCCTGCTGCCCACGACGCTGACCAGTACTTTTGAGGAGTTGATGAAAACATTCTCCATTTACAAACAGGCAGTTCAAAGAAACAACAAAGGAGCAAAGTTTCTGGGTTTGCATCTCGAAGGTCCCTATTTCGCCTACAACCAGCGGGGTGCACAAGATCCCAAATACCTCCGAAATCCGGAGCCGGAAGAATACAATAAAATACTGGCGGCATCTGATGACATCGTACGCTGGAGTCTTGCACCGGAGTTACCGGGAGCATTTGATTTCGGGAAGGCGCTCACCTCCCAAAATATACTTACCTCCATCGCGCACAGCGATGCCATCTACGAAGAGGTGGTGGAGGCGTTCAACGCAGGGTTTACACACGTAACCCATCTCTACTCAGCCATGTCTACCGTAACCCGCAGGAATGCATTTCGCTATGCGGGCGTGCTGGAGGCAGCCTATCTGATCGATGACATGACGGTGGAGATCATTGCCGATGGCGTCCATTTACCGAAGTCGTTGCTGCAGTTTGTCTACAAATTCAAGGGACCGGACAAAACCGCACTTTGTACCGACTCCATGCGGGGAGCGGGTATGCCTGACGGAGAATCTATTCTGGGTAGTCTCGACAAAGGCCAGAAAGTGATCATCGAAGATGGTGTGGCCAAATTGCCCGATCGTACAGCTTTTGCAGGAAGCGTCGCGACAACCGACCGACTGGTCAGGACGATGGTCGAACTGGCCGAAGTACCTTTGGTGGAAGCTGTTAGAATGATGACCCTCACTCCCGCCCGCATCATGCAGATTGATCAGCAGAAGGGATCTATCGTGGAGGGCAAGGACGCCGATTTTGTAATTTTTGACGATCACATACATGTTTCACATACAATTTTAGAAGGAAATGTCATATACGGAGACTAATGCACAGGTTGTCGCATTCAAAAAAGGAATGTTGGAAGTAAGAATCTTCTCCGACCGGGAAGATATGGGTAAGGAAGCAGCCATGAATGTGTCGAATACCATTCAAAAGCTGCTTGAGAATAGAACTGAGATCAACATGATCTTCGCGGCGGCACCATCACAAAGCGACTTCATGAAGGAGTTGATCAACGATAAACTGATCCAATGGGAAAGGATCAATGCTTTCCATATGGATGAGTACATCGGCCTGGAGCAGGCAGCTCCACAAGGATTCGGGAACTTCCTGAGAGATCGGATTTTTGGCAAAGTACCGTTTAAAAGTGTGCATTATATCAACGGCAGGGCGGAAGATCCTTCTGCTGAGTGCGAGAGATATGCGGCACTCTTGACGCAACACCCGGTCGATATTGTCTGTCTGGGAATCGGCGAGAACGGTCATATTGCCTTTAACGATCCGCCTGTGGCCGATTTTAACGACCCGAAACAGGCGAAAGTCGTGGAGCTTGATATGGCATGCCGGCAACAACAGGTAAACGAAAACCTTTTTGCCGAAATAAATCTGGTGCCCACCCACGCCATCACCGTGACGATTCCTGCACTACTTAAGGCAAAACATCTATTTTGCATGGTACCAGCCCAGAATAAGGCGAAAGCTGTGTATGATACCCTGAATAACAAGATTAGTGAAGAGTGCCCAGCCACTATTTTGCGTACGAAAGAAGGCGCTATCTTATACTTAGATAAAGACAGTGCAACATTGTTAGCTACAAATTAATATTGCGTTTTATGAGCACATATATACGCAAATAAGTATTTCTTGAGCAAAATGCATCCTATTTTTGCATTATTAAATAGTGCTTTTAAATGCTATTTAATGTCAATAAATTTAATCACTTATTTTTAAAAGCAAAAATTAATAAACCTAAAGCACATGAAATCAATGATGACACTTAGAAAGTATGGTTTATTCTTAGCAAGTTTACTTCTATTTCTTTACATTTCCACTGCAAACATTTATTCAAATGTGGACAACAGTTTGTATTGGAAAGTAGAAATTAACCAACAAAAAATTATTGTCTCCGGAACAGTGGCTGACCAAGCAGGACAGCCTATTCCTGGAGCAACAATTGTGGAAGGGGGAACCACCAACGGAGTAGTGACCGATGCAGACGGAAAATTCACGATTAGTGTACAGGAGAATGGCGCAAAGCTAGAATTCTCATTTTTGGGTTATACACCCTATGAGCATACTGTAATCGGACCGCAGAGAAATCTTATGATCACTCTAACCGAAGAGGTGAGCAAACTGGATGAACTGGTCGTGATTGGCTATGGAAGCATGAAAAAAAGAGACATTTCCGGTTCTATTGCTACCATCAGCAACGAAAGCCTGGAGAACACACCTGTAAAAAATGTGATGTCGGCCCTCCAGGGACGAGCTTCGGGAGTACAGGTTGTGTCTAACTCAGGGGCCCCTGGCGATGGTATTTCTGTGACGGTGAGGGGTCAGTCCACCTTGAACTCAGGAAATGAACCGTTGTACGTGGTTGATGGCGTGCCGGTAGAGTCCAACTCCCTGTCTCAATTGAATGGGTATGAATCTCACGGACTAAACCCCTTAGCCGACATCAACCCACAGGACATTGAATCTATTGAGATTTTGAAAGACGGCTCATCGACCGCTATTTACGGCTCAAGAGGTGCAAATGGAGTCGTGTTGATTACCACAAAGAGAGGTAGGGAAGGAAAACCTCAAATCAATGTGAATCTTTACACCGGCGTCAGTAACATTACCCGGAAACTGAGTGTGTTGAATGCCACACAGTGGAGAGAGATCATTATTGATACATACAAAAACCTCGATGCATACAACAACACCGTCAATCCCTCTGAACCACACTGGACAGCCATAGACTCTTTGAATCCGATGAACAGTGGAGATGTGGATTGGCAGGATGTAATGTATCGCACTGCTTATCAAAAGCAAGCTAACATTTCTATTATCGGCGGAAACCAGGCTGCCAGATACTCGTTGAGTTCCTCTTTCCTGGATCAGGATGGTATCATACTCAACTCAAACTATAAACGAATTACCTCCAGGTTGAATACCGACTTCAAAATTACCAATAAAGTAAATGTTGGGTATAGTGTCTCTTACATGTATGGAAAGAACAACAGAATCAACGCCGGAGGAACAGGAAACAACAGTTTGGTGCAATCAATTCTTGTCAGACCACCTGTCTATTCCCTAACCTATCCGGATGGATCTCCGATATACTATTTCAATGGAAAGCGAAATCCCGTTGGACTGGCAATCGAAGCTACTCATTTAAATACTACCAACAGAATTATTGGGAATCAATATGTTGAATGGGAAATCCTAAAGGATTTACGCTTCAAAACAAATATCAGTCTGGATTTCATTACCATGAAAGAAGATGAATTTTATCCTACAACCGTTGATTACAGGGCAGGATGGAACTCCGGAGCCGTACGGGCGACACATAACCTGACATGGGCAAATGAAAATTATCTTACTTACACCAAGACATTCAATAAGAAGCATAATTTCTCCTTGCTTGGCGGGTTCAGCCAGCAGGAATGGAAAACAGAGACAACCGGACTAAACGGCCAATTCTTTGCCAGTGACAATATCAGAACATTAAACGGCGCGGGAACAATATCGGGACAAAACGTAAATACAACTGTTGAACATAGTCTTATGTCTGTTTTCGGACGTGTAGGGTATGATTATCTTGGAAAATATTTGGTGCAGGCAACGATGAGAGCAGATGGCTCCTCACGATTTGGGAAGGAAAAGAAATGGGGCTCCTTCCCTTCAGCTTCGATTGCATGGCGTTTTTCAGATGAAACATTTTTCAACTCCCTAAATGCACTTGAAGACGGGAAACTAAGATTTAGCGTGGGGCAAACAGGAAACGAATCAATAAGTAATTATGTATCACAAGGCGAATTCAGCCTGAATGCCAACTATCTCGATTACTCAGGGGCAGCTCCAACAGCCATGCCAAACTATAATCTCTCATGGGAGACTACGACCCAATATAATACGGGTATTGACCTTTCCCTCTTTAACGGACGGATATACCTGACAGCTGACGCGTATCAGAAAAACACCACAGATTTGCTGTTCAACGTGCCTATTCCGGAAACTACCGGTTTTAGCTCCATCAGTCAGAATATCGGAGAGATTCAAAACAAAGGTTTGGAGTTTGCCTTGACAACGCATAACCTCATTGGTAATTTTAAATGGATAACCAATTTCAATATCGGGATGAACCGAAACAAGATCGTCAGCTTACCGGAAAACATTTTGACGAACGGCTATCTGCAAAACGGAACATACCATATCCTAAAGGTGGGTGAATCAATTGGCACATTCTATGGCTGGAAATTCTTGGGGGTCTATTCCCGGGATGAAGACAATATCAATCAGGTGAAATATGGATCAGCCAACGGAAAGGTGTTTCGAGGCGGTGATCCCATCTGGGATGACCTGAATGGCGACCATATCATTGATGACCAAGACAAACAGATCATCGGAAACGCGCAACCCAAGTTTACGGGAGGATTGAATAATGATTTCTCTTACAAAAATTTCTCCCTGAATATCTTTCTTCAGTTTTCCTACGGCAATGACATTTACAGCAACCTGAACATGATGCGTAACTGGGTTTTTGCCTACAACAATGTCTCTACAGATGCACTGAACAGATGGAGGAAACAGGGTGATGTAACCGATTTCCCCAGACCCATTCGAAATGACCCTTTAAGAAATGAATACCTGCGTGTCTCGGACCGTTGGATTGAAGATGGCTCTTACATGAGATTGAAAAATGTATCGCTTGCGTACGATTTACCAAGGAGGTTGGCAAACAGAATATTCCTGGAAGGATTGCAACTCTACGTGACGGGAGAAAACCTCATTACCTGGACACATTATACGGCTTACGACCCGGAAGTAAGTTCCTACAGCGGATTACAGATCGGCGTGGATGATGGATCATACCCACAGAGTCGCACGTTTATCTTCGGATTGAACATTAAATTTTAAAAAGTTTTAGCTATGAAAAGTATCAAATTTATAGGGATCATCATCCTTGCCATTTCGTTCTTTTCTTGTAGTGATCTGCTTGACAAGGAGCCTATAAGCAGCTTCTCAGCTGACGGATTTTACAAGACTACAAGCGATGCACAGGCAGGAGTTTACGGCATTTACGATGCAGCCCAGTCGGTTTTCAGAACCAACTTCGCCTATTGGGGTGAAGGAAGGGCAGACAATGTTCAGACTGCCCAGTCGGGTGAAGGATTGCAGTTGTTGCAGAACAACCTGGACGAATCTATTGCTTCTGCCTACTGGGGGGCACTCTATGACATGATTAACAGGGCCAATTATGCCATTAAGTATATCCCGGGTATTTATGAAGAGGGTGATGCAGCAGGTACCCAGTTGGTTGGAGAAGCACGTGCCCTCAGGGCATTGGCCTACTTTTACCTGGTAAGAATATGGGGTGATGTGCCTCTCATTACCGAACCTTACCTCTCTATCGAACAAGATATTTTTGTGACCCGTACTGACAAAGAAACGGTTCTGGATTATATCGAAGAAGATTTGACATATGCAGCCCAAAACTGCCGTGACAAGTTCGGAAACGATCGTGACAGAATCATGTTCACAAAAGGATCAGTGAATGCGCTCCTCACGCATGTCTATATGTGGAGACACAAATATGACGAAGCGATTACCTCATCTGGCCTGGTTCTGAATAACAACCTCTATTCACTGGTTACCACCATGGATGACTGGGGTAAGATTTTCACGAACAGCTACTCAAAAGAGAGCATCTTCGAGGTGGCATACAACGAAAAAGAGACCAATTCACTTCGTGTGCTGTATGCCATCGGCTCTTATGCAATATTCACACCCTCTGAGAAATTTAAATCATCCTACGAAGAGGATGACAAAAGGATTGACTATGTCTATGATGTAACACTTACCGATCCAAAAGCAATCTGGAAATATCTCGGCAAAGGACTCAGTGACGAAGATCCCACCCCATCAAAACAGAACATTGTGCTATTCCGCCTGGCAGATATTATGCTGTTGCGCGCCGAAGCACTAAACAAAAAAGGAGGTACGCAGAATCAGTCGGAGGCACTGGGATTGCTGAACAGTATCAGGGCACGTGCCGGACTACCCGCTTTTGCCACTGTAGCTGCAGCAGCAGCCATGTATGGCGACCTGGAATCCGCAATTTTACATGAACGATCCATTGAGCTTTGCTTTGAAGGACACCGATGGTTTGACCTGGTACGCACCGGAAGAGCAATCTCCACAATGAACCCTATCAACGGGTTAAGCAACGAACGAAATCTGGTTTGGCCTATCTCCATCAACAGTTTGAGAAAGAACCCGAACCTGGAGCAGAACGAATATTACAATTAACTGAACATAAATACAGAAGACAATGAAAAATATACAACCAAAGGCTCATTCCATAAGGTTGGTAATCATGACAATCTTGTTGATCACTGTTTTCACCCGTTGTGAAATTCAAGACAACTTCGAGTACCAACCCAGCCCCACCAACCCCAATTTGAACATGACAGCGTGGGAGTTTATTCAGGAGAGGAGCGATATCATGTCTACAATGGCTGAAGCGATCACCAGGGCTGCGATGCAGGATTATTACTCCCAGGAGAAGGGATACACCTACATTTTGCCCAGAAACAACGCCTGGAAAAAATATCTCACCGCCAACAAGTATGCTTCCGTGCAGGAGATTCCGGTGGAGCAATTGCAAAGTGCACTGAAGTATCATCTGGTTAAGGGGAAAGTAAACTTCTCCAACCCGGACGAATTCAAGAACCCGAATGAACCGATTGCCTACCAAACAGAAAACGGTAGTGTCATGTATCTTTCACGAAGCACCAATTATCAGGGGCTGATCAACCAGGGAACAAAGAAACAGTGGACCATCATTACCTCTAACCTGGAAGCTACCAATGGCACCCTACACGTGGTGGATGATGTTGTCTTTCTGAGTCAATAAATTATGGATAAAAGATCCTTCTTAAAAACAATTCTAACCGGAACAATGGGATATGCCTTATGTCATAAGGCATATCCTTTTGGTCAACCGGGCGCTCACTTGTCACAAAGGCAACTGACACTACATGACCAAACCGGCACTTTTCCTTTTGTGCAGTTTCTGGAACAATTCAACATCGGAGAATTTATTCCTAAAGATCAGGGAGGCAAATTCATCCAGATGGAGATCCTCAAGACCGAAGAAGATGCCCTCATTGTTGAAAAGATCCAAAATGGTATCCTGCAATTTGTATACGGTGACCCCATTGACTGGATAAGATTTGAAAAGCAGGAACTAGAAAAAAGTGTCTGGCTTGCTCGATTGTATTTTCTTCCCAGTTTTGCCAGAATCTATTACCTCACAAAAGAGAAACATTATCTCGATTATGCGTTTTCTTTCACACGTTTATGGTACCGTGAGAATTCTCAACTGGCACAAGAGGGCAAAACAAGATACAACTGGACGGACATGCAGATTGCATGGCGCTGCATCCACCTCTCATGGCTCTACTTCTTAGGGGAAGATCAACTCTCCCGCAACGATAAAGAGTTCATCGCCGGTATCCTGCAGAACCACTCCTCCGTGCTGCTCGAACACTTCGGCGAACAGAAACTGAACGAATTCAACCATCAGGCACACGGTGCGCTGGCAATGTTGTACGTGGGAGCACTCTTTCCCGGCATGCCCCATGCCGGGGAACTGCTCTCTACGGCACAAAGAATCCTGGAACACCACATCCGGCATGCATTTTACCCCGATGGGGGCAACATGGAACAGATGTTTGGTTATTATCCCTTTGAAGCTCACATCTTCAGAGATGCCTACCTCCTTTGCACAGCAAACAACATCGCTCTTCCTGCCGGCATTGAACCACTGCTCTATAAGATGCGGGATTACCTTCTCATGGTTAAACAACCCGATGATACGATGCCTGTGGTGAATGATTCTTACGAGATGCCTGTAACACCGATTGTCGCAACACTCTCGACGCTCCTTTCACAACCCATTTCTCAAAAAAACCGAAGCAAGTTGTTCGCAGAGACACAGATCGGAATTGTCAGGGATGATGCGGACTGGTATCTGCTGGCCAACCCTGCAAAATCTATCGGTGCACATATGCATGCCGGACGCTTGGCCTTTAACTTCTGGTACAAAGGGAGTCCCCTGTTGCGCGACAGCGGTTGCTGCAATTACGATGACCCCCTTCTTGTGTCCTGGTACCGGACTACGAAGGCACACAACACGGTGATCATTGACGGGAAATCTGATGCGGCCACCTCTGCCGACATCCTCTGGACTGCCAAGAGAGAAACTGACAACAAGATTGTTGATTTTGAGCAACAGCATGACTACACCTTTCTCCGAATGCATTCCCCTGCCTCGGAAGAGGTGAACGGATCGGTAGAATGGTACCGCTCACTGGTATTGGTGCACCAAAAATACCTGGTGCTTTACGATTATTTCAAAGCTGCCGGGAGCCATGACTACGAGATTCTGTTCCACTTCGACCGGACCGACGTCTCCGTAAGCAGAGAGAAGATTCTCACACTCCACAACAAGGAAGCCATGCACTGTATTCCCGCAGATCTGACCCTTGTAGACAACCTTCAAATCACCGAGGGACTGATCGCCGTGAAGGGGAAAACGGAAAGAGCTCCCATGGCAACTTATACCATAAAGGCTGATGGTGACCTCCATTCCTTCATGCTTTTCACCCCTCAGGATGAGCAGGAGGTGATGCTGCAAAAATTCACCTCCGACAAGGGAGCCGCCCTGCAGCTGAAAACAAAGCATCAGCAAGCTGTTCACCTGTTGTTTGCCAATGAAAAAGGGGTGCCATTCTCCGCTTTTGGCAAACAAACAGACAAACCCTTTGAAATCACACAATAATATGAGACATACACACCATTTGAACATCCAAACACTCTTTGTGATCATGCTGTTTTTTGCATTACAGCCATCCGGTGTAGCTGCACAACACAAAGATTTCGATATAAAAGGATTTCACCTCGATCTGCGCATTCAGGTGATGACCCCAGAGGCGCTGCATGCCTTTGCAACGGAATTGGCCGACTTCGGTATCAACACCCTCGTGATGGAATGGGAAGCCTCTTATCCCTACCAGCATCATGCAGTGATTTCCAACCAATATGCCTATACCCGCGATGAGGTGAAGCAGTTCATCGCCCATTGCAACACACTGGGGATCGATGTGATTCCCCTGCAACAGTGCTTTGGCCATGTGGAGTATATCTTGCGGAATGAGCGATACGCTCAACTCAAAGAAGACAGGAAGGATATCTCGCAGATATGTCCGCTCGAAACTGAAGGCGACAGCCTCCTGTTTGCTGAGCTGTTCCGCGACATGGCCTCTTTGCACCCCTCCCAATACATTCATATCGGCGGGGATGAGACCTATCTGCTCGGACATTGTGCCGATTGTTCGCTGAAAGCCGCAAAAGAGGGGAAATCGAAGTTGTTCGTCGATTACATGAAGATGATCACGGGCATCATCATTGAAATGGGCAAGACACCTGTGATGTGGGCCGATATCCTGCTCAAACATCCCGATGCGGCAGGCGAACTGCCCAAGGAGACCATCTTCATCGATTGGAATTACGGGTGGAAGACAGATCACTTCGGTGATATCGGTGCGCTGCAAAATCAGGGCTTGCAATTCTGGGGGTCACCTGCCATTCGCAGCCATCCAGATAACTGGTATCTGACCGAATGGGAAAAGCATTTCAACAACCAGCGGGATTTCATTCCCTATGCCCGCAAAGCCGGATACAAAGGGATGGTGATGACCTCCTGGTCCACATCCGGCTTGTACGGGTTTACCTGGGATGTCAATTATGAGGTGATGGATATGTTGCAGATACGCAACAACTATCCTTTATCCGGATTTCGCATACTGGTTGCCTCCTATGCCGAAGCGTTGAAACAGCGTGAACCCCTTCAGCCGGAAGAATTCATCGTGCAATACGCATCTGACAGGTTCGGATTTTCCAGCGAAGAAAGCCAACGATTCAAGGAGGCATTGTTCATCCCTCAGGAGTTGATTCGCGAAGGCAAACCGGTGACGAGCCTCTCAATCGCTGACCTACAGCAGGAAACGGCTAAAGCCAAGTCGATCCTCTACCGCTTGACCCCGAAAAGAAACATGAAGGAGTTCGCACATTTCTTGCTAATGATCGACCTGCGAGCTTTTTATCTGGAATTCAAAGAGATGAAAGCGATTTACAACGCTGACAATTTCAACCGCGACCTTGCGAAAGAGCTTCTTCCCCAAATGGAAGCGTTGATCCGTCATTCAAAAGAGCTGGACGACCGGTTTTGCAAGCTTCAAAAAGGGTTTCTGCACGACCGTGAAATAGAAGCACAAAATCAGTTTCGCCGTTTGGATCTTGTGGAGACCTACCACAGAATGGTCGCAGTAAGTAAAAAATAATTGCAAATGAAACAGTTTACGCTCATTCTCCTTTTTCTCTTGGTCACACTTTTTGCCTCCCCGTCAGCACCGGTTCAGATCATCCCTTATCCTGCCGAGATCACCCTCGGGGAGGGGCACCTCACCTTGTCGGCTAACTTCACCATCGAGGCTGCCGATGCGATCCGGTTTGAGGCTGACAACCTGGCTGACATCCTGAAGAAAGGGTTCAGCAAAAACGCTCCCCAGGGCATCCCCTGCAGTACAATCGAGCTACAGCTCGATGATGCCTCTATCTCTCAATTGGGGGAGGAGGGATATCTGCTTTCAACCAGCAGTGAAGATATCCTCATCCGTGCGGCTACTCCTGCAGGTATTTTTTATGGGATACAGACGCTCAGGCAACTGTTACCGGTCGATTTTGAATCATCAAGCCGATACACGGTAGAGATTGCCAGGGTGGAGATTGTTGATCAACCGCGATTTCCATGGCGATCGTTCATGCTCGATGAAGCGCGACACTTCAAAGGCAAAGAAACAATCTATAAAATGCTGGATGAGTTGGCCCGCTTGAAGATGAATACCTTTCACTGGCACTTGACGGACGATCAGGGTTGGCGCATTGAGATTAAAAAATATCCCCTTCTTACCCAGGTGGGTGCAAAAAGAAAAGATACGCAAACGGCCCGACGCAGCGAAGGCAGAACGGGAGTGCCCCACGAAGGTTTTTATACACAGGAAGAGATCAAAGAGATCATTCAATATGCCGCCGACAGGCACATCATCATCGTACCCGAAATAGAGATGCCGGGTCACGCTATGGCGGCCATCGCAGCCTACCCCTGGCTGGGATCAATGGGCACCACAACGGATGTCTCGGTGATCTTTGGGAAGATGGAAGATTCTTTCAATATATCCGATCCAAGGGTGGTGCAGTTCCTGCAGGATGTGTTGGAAGAGGTGATGGCGCTCTTTCCGGGTGAAATAATTCACATTGGGGGGGATGAGGTGAACTTCGGCCCTTGGGAGAGGTCTGAAAAAGTGCAACAGTTCATGCGTGCCAACGATCTGCACTCACCGGTTGATTTGCAGATCTATTTCACCAACCTGATTTCAAACTTCATCGACCGCAACGGGAAACGCATGATGGGATGGAACGAAATTATGGGCGATGACATCCATGGTGAACGGAGCGATGATGAAGCCAAAGTAGAACAGAAACTGGCATCCTCTGCCATCGTCCATTTCTGGAAAGGAGACATCAACCTGATCAGTGATGCCGTTCAGAAAGGATACAGTGTGGTGAATTCAAACCATTGGGACACTTATCTGGATTATACCTACGAGCGGTTGCCTCTTTCCAAGTCTTATCACTTCGACCCAATCCCGGAAGGCTTGGACCGCAAGTATCACTCCCTGATCCTCGGCTTGGGCACCCAGATGTGGAGCGAGTGGATCCCCACCGTGGCACAGTTGGAAAATCAGGTTTTTCCCCGTTTGGCAGCCTATGCGGAAGTAGGGTGGACCCATGCCGATCGTAAAGCGTTCAGCCGTTTTAGCGAATCGCTTGTGGAGATGAAGAAAAGATGGCGCCTGGAGGGGATTCATTTTCACCTCGATGCGGAAGATATGGCGACCGATTTACGCACCCAGTTCTTCCCAAAACAACAGGTTCCGGTGCAACAGATGCCTGAGAAAAAGAACCTCTGGATCTTCATCATGGCAGGACAGTCGAACATGGCCGGCAGAGGATTGGTGGCACCCGAAGATACGATCGCTGACGATCGGATCCTTACGATCAATGCGCAGAATGAATGGATCCTGGCCAAGGAACCGTTGCATTTTTACCAACCCAAGCTGACCGGATTGGATAGTGGTTTGTCATTTGCCCGTAAACTGGAAAAGGAAGTGAATGAGGAGATTGTTATCGCACTGTTGCCTACTGCTGTGGGTGGCAGCTCCATCAAATACTGGCTGAATGATTCCATCTATAATGGGGTACACATACGAAGCAATCTGATCGAGAAGATCAGTCTGGCAAAGAAGTATGGCACACTGAAAGGCATCCTCTGGCACCAGGGGGAGAGTGATGCAACGCCAGCCATGTTACCTGAATATGAGTGCAACCTGAAAAAGCTCTTCTATCTGATGCGTTTTGTCGCAGACGACAACCAATTGCCTATTGTGGCGGGTGAACTGGCAACATTCCCGAAAAATGAACAGATGCGTCAAGCCTGGGCAGATGTAAACAAGATCATACACAAAGTAGTTGAAGGGGACAACAACGCTGCAATTGTTGAGACAGGCGATCTCACATCCAACCCTGACTTTATTCACTTTGACGCCCCCTCCCAGCGGATCATGGGAGAGAGATATGCCGAAGCATACCTTCAGCGCACTGATAAAAAAGCGCACTGATAAGTATCACCCTATAAAAGCAACTTGACACAATTATCTTTAAATTCCCTATTCGATCAACATGCAGGAAAAGTCACAGAAAAAATCAGCCCGGTTACATTCACTCGATGCCCTTCGCGGATTTGACATGCTTTGGATTGCCGGTGGTCAGAAAATTGTGTATGCTTTGGCGACAATGACAGGATGGCCTTTATTTGAGTGGCTGAACAAACTAAATAGGTCTTCGTGTGACCGTCAGGTCATATGAAGACCATGTTGTACTAATGTTGAGGTTTTTGAACTTATGGGTTTTGTGCCTTGATTTAAATGTTTGTCATGGTGTTGTTCGGTACCGCACGAAAGGAATATAAAGGTATTTAGTTGTCCCAAATTGTCCGGACCGGATATAATCGGTCGGAGAAGCATCCGGATTCGATCTTTGAAATACTGAAACTCTCACGTAAGTGCACGACGATTTTGTCCGTCAAAAGATAACTGTTTTTTGACGGATTTAAAAAGTATTCTCATAAATGCGCCATCGGCGAGTTGGTGGATTTGACAGGTGGAGCTCGTGTGGGCGCGATAATCTCAACGGTAATCATCGAACATTTACAATTCGGGCATATACCGATATTCCATCCTTTCTCGGCGCATATCTGCATATAAGGTTTCTTCTCCCGCTCTTTGGGGACAGGTGTCCCGCCAAGCTGGATCTGTACTTGTCGCACTTTTTCGCGGTTGGACGGGGACAGCAATCCATAGTGGCGGATCCGCACGAAGGCGGGAGGCAGGATGTGTATGGAGAGCAGGTGCAGGAACTCTTTGGCATGCATGGTCATCTCCCTGTGTTTACCGCCGTTGCGGTAGTCCTTCCAGTCATAGGTCACCATCCCCTCGGCAGTGACGTTCCTGATACGGGAATTGGCAATGGCGACACGATACGCGTAGCGGCCGATGTAATCAAGTACCTGGTTCACGCCCTTTGCAGGAGGACGGCTGAACACGACCCAATCTTTTGACATTGCCGCTTTGCGGACATCTTTCGGGATGGCCGTCCCTGTCTTTACCAATTCTTTGGTCAGGGCCGCCAACATCTTTGCCCGGAACACCTTGCCCAGGGCATGCACGGGAAACAGGAAGTTACCATTACCCCTGCAACCCTTCAGGTGGCGCCATGCGCCGTCCCTGTCCACACCCCCGCCGGTTACGATGCAATGTATGTGCGGGTGGTAGAAAAGGTTGGATCCCCAAGTGTGGAGAATGCCGGTCATACCTCCCTGTAACCCTTGTTTCCCGAAGAACTTGCGCAGTGTGGCCCATGCCGTACGGAACATGCACGTGTAAAACATGGCCTGGTTGGCCATGGCCAACGGGTGGAAACAGTCGGGAATGGTGAATACCACATGGAAGTACCTGACGCCTGGTATGACCTCCTCACGTCTCATCTCAATCCATGTTTCCCGCTCCTTGTGTTGGCATTTTGGACAATGGCGGTCGCGGCAACTGTTGTAGCTGACACGTACTTCACCGCATTCCGGACACACCTCCACATGGCCGCCAAGCAGGCTGGTTCGGCACAAAGCCATTGCCTGGAAAGACTTGCGGGTTTGCGACACAGTGGAATAAGAATCGAAAAACTCTTTGTGCCCCAGTCCCGAATAATTTGCCCTACCTCATGCTTTGGCCGCATCCCCGAAGAGCGTGTCAATGAGCAAAACACAGTTGTGCTTCTCAATCCTTGCCACGTGGAGGTAGGTCATCGTGGTCTGTATAGAACGATGGCCAAGACGCTCTTTTACGGTTTGGATATCCTCTCCATATTCCAAAAGATGTGTTGCGAAGGAATGGCGGAGCGTGTGAGTGGTAAGTTGCGTGTCAAGACCGGCACGCGTCAAAGCTTCTCTAAGCCGCGAGCGTATAAAATGATTGTCGACTGGCCCGTCCGCACCGAAACGTTTAAATACGAGATTCATGCTCGGGTAACTTTGGCGATAGGCTTTCAGTACAACCAGCGTCTTGCCCGAGACAGGGACAACCCTGTCCTTGCCGCCCTTGCCCCGCTTGATGTGGACCATCCGCCGATGGATGTCAATATCTGTCCACTTCAGGTTGCATGCTTCAAAGGCACGAAGGCCGCAATCGTAGATTGTGGAAAACAGGGCCTTGGAATACAATTCACAGGAATGAAGCAAAGTCCTCACATCTTCCATCGACATCACCCGTGGAAGCTTCTTATCCCGGCGAATCGCCGGAAGAACAAGGCCGGGAAGTTCTTTATAACCCAAAGTGTTGAGGTAGCACTTCAAACCATAAATGAAATGCTTGAACTGGGCTTCTGCGGGTAGGGGCTTTCGTCTGAGCATGGATTGCAGGTAATCATCCAGGTCCGCTTGGGTGAACTCCTCGGGAAGCTTACCCACTTGGTAAACTGCTTTGTACAATGCGTGACAGTAGTCAGTTATAGTACCTGCTGCATATCTGCTGATTTGCAGTTTGCTCGAAAAGAGCGATATGCGATCCGCGAAGGCTGGCACCTTTGCAATCGCCTTGTCTGAGATTTTCTTGGACATAGTATTTTACGTGAAAGAATTAATGGCGGACACTTCCAGAACCGGTCCGCCGTTGGTTCTTCACCTAAAATACAAAACGAGAGTTATTAAAACGAATTATCAACATGAAATCCGCATATCAGATAAATAGCTTTAGCTTTTACGCTGCTGCGGAAATTAGTACAACAGATGAAACATGTGGAGTGGAACGGCTTCGCCTTTTATGACATGATCTTTCCCCTGTTCCTCTTTCTTGCAGGAGTATCGATGCCATACTCCTTCTCCAATAGAGTGAAAAACGGAGCATCAAAACAATCTATCTATCTGCATGCCCTCAAACGAATGATACTCCTGGTAACCCTAGGAATGCTTTATAACGGAGTCTTTACCTCTGATATCGAAAATATGCGTTTTGCCAGTGTTCTTGGACGTATTGGAGTAGCCTGGTTCTTCGCAGCTATGATCTTTCTAAACTCCTCACTTCGGGGACAAATCATCTGGCTGGTCAGCATACTGACAGGCTACTGTTTGCTGATGCTATATGTCCCGGTGCCAGGCTACGGTGCAGGGGTGCTGACCCCTGAAGGAAACCTGTCTGGCTATATTGACAGATTGCTTTTACCCGGAAAACTATACATGGACAACATCATGGAAGCAGAAGGGATCCTGAGTACCTTACCTGCAATTGCTACAGCGTTGATGGGTGTTTTGGCGGGTCAATTTTTAAAAATAGATGATCAGAAGATCAACCGTATGAAGAAGAGCGTCTGGATATTCACTGCCGGGGTTATGTCAATCGGTGCCGGGCTGCTTTGAAACCTCATTTTCCCAATCAACAAAATACTATGGACAAGCTCATTTGTATTATTTTCCGGCGGTATAAGTTTAATGCTACTTGGGGTGTTTTATTTGATCATCGATACCCTTGGATACAAAAAATGGACATACTTTTTTGTGGTTATCGGCTTGAACTCCATTACGATCTATCTGGTACAACATAAATTCATCGATTTTAACAAGGTCCGGAAATTTGTATTCGGTGCATTGATACATGTTACACCTGTTAGCATTCAGCCACTTGTAAGCGCTGTTTTATATGTTTTTTGTGTATGGCTTTTCCTATTCTTTCTCTATAAAAACAAAATATTTTTGAACCTTCCAAATATGGATGTTATATACTTATATTCAACAATGTATCCATCTAATATGAAACGACTTTCGATTGTTTTGATTTTCGTATGCTTTGTAGCTGCAACAGCAGGTGCACAACAGACTGACAACGTAAAGATTCCGTGTCACTACACGGACTATTATCTAAGCACCGGGGATACGGTTGCATCCCTGGAAAGCGACTCTGCCAGAGGGATGACAGCTCCTTCGTTGCGGGTGTATCTCCCCGAAAAAGAGAAGGCGACAGGACGAATGGTGATTGCCCTGCCCGGCGGGGGATATCAGCATCTTGCGGTTTTCCATGAAGGGTTCGACTGGGCACCTTACTTTTTGGACAAAGGGATCGCGTATGGCGTACTTAAATACCGGATGCCCGCAGCTGATCCGGATATTCCTTTTGCTGATGTGAAAGCAGCTTTCGGGCTTGTAAGACAACATGCATCTGCATGGCATATTGATCCGGAGGATATCGGTATTATGGGATCTTCAGCCGGGGGACATCTTGCTTCCACCTATGCAACCCATGCAACCCGGGATGAGGGGCCTTCATTTCAAATTCTGCTGTATCCCGTGATCACCATGGATGCGTCGTACACACACGGTGGCTCCCGTAAGAACCTGCTTGGTGAGCAGCCTTCACCGGAGCAAACTGCGGGCTATTCAAATGAATCGCAGGTAAACAAAGAGACTCCCGGGGCTTTTATTATCTTCGCGGCAGACGATAAGACAGTGCCACCCGCAAACGGTTTCCGTTATGCAGAGGCATTGATGCGCAATAATATCCCGGTCACGCTGCTTCTCTATCCTGAAGGGGGACATGGATTCGGGAATCGCACATCATTCACCTATCATCGTCAGTTTATTGCAGAACTGGACAAGTGGTTGGAAAGTTTTTGACAGCTCACCAATAAGAAGACAACACGCTTCACAGCATGCATCACAAACGGGGATTTTCAGTTGCTGAAGATCTCCGGTTTTTTTTGAGAAATAACTTATGAGTCTCTTACTTCAGTGCTTCATCTACTGATAACAATTTTATTCATACCTTAGCCGTAGGAAAAATAAATTTTTGCTGTCTAACATACCAATGAATGGCAAACAACGCGAATGTCGGACGAACAACTGATAAAGGAAATTATTTCTGGCAACCATGCTGCCTTTAAAAACCTGATGGAGAAGTACCAGCTGCAGGTATTCCGCACCGTCATGGGCTTTGTCCACACGAAAGAAGATGCGGAAGAGGTTACCCAGGATATCTTTGTCAGGGTATACCAGTCGATTTCTTCCTTTCGCCACGACGCGGAATTTTCCACCTGGCTCTACAGGATCACCGTCAACACGAGCCTCAACTTTCTTCGAAGCAACAGAAAAAACAGGCTGCTGCAATCCCTGGAAGCCATATTCTCACTCCGCAGTGAAGAAAAGACACCGCTGGAAGAGCTGGAGAGCGCGGAACGCGACAGACGCATACGGGTGGCGATTGACTCCCTCCCGGAAAAACAGCGGATGGCTTTTATCCTGAGCCGTTACGAGGAGCTGCCCCAGAAAAAGATCGCAGCGGTGATGAACCGTTCCGAAGGAGCCGTGGAGCAGCTGTTGCAAAGAGCCAAAGAGAATTTGCAAAAAAAACTGAGGGCCCCGTAGGAAAACGGCGGAATGATTGTCTAATAAGTAAAAGAACGAATAAAATGTAAGTGACGGCATTTTAAGACATGCAGGTACATCATTACAAATCATGTAGTTTCACATAAATAAAGCCAATCGGTTGCAATGAAAACAGAACACCATATAGACGAGTTTATCCGGCGTGAAAAGGAGACGGTTCCCAATCCATACCTCTCCACCCGGATTATGGCGAAAATTGAAGGGTTGGGAAAAGAGGAGAGAAGGAAATCTCCCCTCTGGCAGACCCTTGCCCTTGCAGCCAGCATAGCGGCAGTCGCTTTCCTGGGGGTTTCCATTGGAAACAGCTATGTGGAGAGCGGAACACCAGAAAGGACATTGAATATCAACGACAGGCAGATTGAGAATTTAGGCTATTATAATCTCGGAGAGGATGAATAAGACGGTTAAAATACTCGGGTGGGCCATCGCACTGCTGGTGGTGCTGAATCTGACCACCATCGGCACCATTTTCCTCCGGAACCGTGAGAGCAGCAGTAACAATACTGCCATTGTGCTCGATGAGAACCGGCAGAATCCGCTCACCGGCCGGTACTTCAGACAGACACTCGGCTTCGATGATGCACAGATGAATATTTTCAGGGAGGCACACCACTCATTTCAATATAGGGCGAACGATTTGATCTTCGGAATGGATTCCCTGAAAAACGAGATGTTTGCGGAGCTGAACAGCCCTACACCCGACACAATCCGGCTGAACGACCTTTCGGAAAAACTGGGAAGCCATCATGCCGAGCTGAAAAAAATCACCAATGCTTTTTATCTCCAACTGAAAACAGTGTGCGACTCCACACAGTGCGACCAGCTGCAACAGGCTTTCCTTCCGCTCTTCCGGGACGGTACCGTAAACCGCGGCAGGGGTTATCAGTGGAACGACAGCACCGGCAGGGGTCAGGGAAATAGACACCGCTACGGCCGTCGGGGAAGAGGAGAATAAGGCAAGTAAGCACTATGAAAATTGATCCGGAAAGTGTGTGAAGAATAATTGAAGAATTATAATTGTAAATAATACGAGGCAAATAGATTAAACGAGCAAAGCAACAATATTGAACAAAACAACAACCATTTAAAATCAAGAAAGATGAGGACAAAAATTTTACTTTCAGCACTGGCAGTAGTACTCTCTGTCGGCGTGGCCTCCGCACAGGAGCAGGATAAAAAGGAGCAGGCCGTGACTACGCAACAAGGTCCCGCCTTTGTGGATAACGACAACAACGGCATTTGCGACAATTTCGAAAAGGGCACACCCGGCAACCCGAATGCCAACGGGAAGCAACGCCTCCTCGACGGCAACGGTAGGGGCAGAGGTATGGGCTACGGCATGAGGTACGGTCGCGGCGGCGGCAGGAACTTTGTGGATGCCGATAAGAACGGCGTTTGCGACCATTATGAAAACGGAACAGCCGGCCAGGGACGCGGCCCGGGAAAAGGTGCCGGCCTTCGCAACGGGAAAGGCAGACAGGCCAATTTTGTCGATGCGAACAACAACGGCATCTGTGACCGGAGAGAATAAAAAAAATGGGAATAAAAAAATAATCGGGAGAATCGGGAGACAACTCCCGATTATTTTATATTTTTATCTCGGTTTTCCTACTATCGCTCAACAAAAACAAGGAAGGTATATTTTTTAAACAGATGCCCATGAATATAAGAAAAAACATAGCCATCAGCGAATCAGGATTCATCTTCAACCCGCTCACGGGCGACAGTTTCAGCGTGAACGAGACCGGCCTGTTTGTCCTTCGGAAGCTAAAGGCGGAGGAAAACGAAGAAACGATACTAAAAGCGTTTCAGGAAGAATTTGAGCTAGACAGAAATACCGCGGAGATAGATCTTAACGACTTCCTGTCAATGCTTAAGAGTTACCAGCTCACCGCATATGAAGAGGCGTAAAATTACCGTAGGCGTTACCGGACTGAACAACATCGACAGCCCCGGGCCGGGGATTCCTGTGATCCGGGCGTTGAAGGAGAGCCGGGAGTTTGATGTCCGGATCATCGGCCTCTCGTACGAAACGCTGGAGCCGGGAATCTATATGCAGGAACTGGTAGACAAGGTATACCAGTTACCGCTACCCACTGCCGGCACCACGGTACTGAAGGAGCGGCTGCAATATATTCACGAGGCAGAAAAACCGGATGTGATCATACCCAATTTCGATGCGGAACTGCACAATTTCATCAAAATAAGCCAATGGATGCAGGAGGAGCTCAACATGGCCACCTTCCTCCCCTCACGCGACGCGTTTGAGGAGCGCCAGAAAGCGGAACTGAACAAATTCGGCGAGAAATACGGGGTACGGGTGCCTGCCAGTCACATGATCTCCCAGGTTCAGGGACTGAAAAAGCTGGAGGAGGAGATAGACTATCCCATGGTGATCAAGGGCCGCTACTACGATGCCTACATCGTCTCTTCCCTTGAACAGGCATCTTCCTATTTTTACAAGATCGTCGCCAAATGGGGATATCCGGTCATTGTCCAGGAGTTTGTCAACGGCACAGATGTAAACGTCACTGCGCTGGGCAACGGGAAAGGCACCTGTATTGGAGCCGTACCGATGAGGAAACTCTATATCACCGACAAGGGTAAAGCCTGGTCGGGGATCTCGCTGGAGGACGACAAGCTGATGGAGATCTCACGCAATATCATTGAAAAAAGTCAGTGGCGGGGTGGTTGTGAACTGGAGTTTATCAAGACCCGGAAGGAAGAGTATTATCTCATTGAGATGAATCCCCGTTTTCCGGCGTGGGTTTACCTGGCAAACGGCTGCGGACAGAATCATGCCGAAGCACTGGTGAAGATGGCACTGGGTGAAGAAGTAAAACCGTTTACACAGTATAGGAGTGGAAAAATGTTTATCCGTTACTCCTATGATATGATTGTAGATATCTCTGAATTCGAGAAAATCTCAACTGCCGGTGAGAAATAACCGCTCGTGACATACCGGCGACGAGATCGTTCAACAACACACCGTAATATAAGGAAAACTTAACCTGTAGCAGAAATAAAAGATACAAAGATGAAACCAGACTATGAACGACCGGTGATTCAGAAGCTGAACACGGGTTTACTGAATAAGTTCGGCAGCAGAACAGAGCAGAGGCCAGTGAAACAGATTGAGGGAGTGGCGATCAGTGACCTGATGGATCAATATGGTTCACCCCTGTTTGTCATCAGTGAGAAAAAGATCCGTCAGACCTATCGCCGGGCGTTGAAAGCCTTCACCATGCGTTATCCGAAAGTACAGTTTGCCTGGAGTTACAAAACCAACTACCTGGATGCTGTCTGTCGTGTCTTTCATCAGGAAGGGAGCTGGGCAGAGGTGGTTTCAGGATTTGAGTACCGGAAAGCACTGGGAAACGGCGTACCCGGCAACCTGATCATCTTCAACGGACCCGATAAATCGACGGAGGATCTGCAGATGGCGGTCGACAACCGCTCACTGATCCATATCGATCACTTCGACGAGCTGTACGCGCTGATAGAACTCCTGGAAGGTACAGAAAAAAGAGCACGTGTGGCCATCCGCGTGAATATGGACACAGGCGTTTATCCGCAATGGGACCGGTTTGGGTTCAACTATGAATCGGGTGAGGCCTGGAATGCCATCATGAAAATCGTTACCCAAAAAAACCTCGATCTGGAAGGCCTTCACTGCCATATCGGCACCTATATGCTTACGCCCGGGGCCTACAGCGTGGCCACGCAGAAGATGTGCGAACTGGCACAGGCTACGGCAAACCGGACCGGCGTAAAGGTGAAATATATCGATATGGGCGGTGGCTTCTGTTCCTCGAACACGCTCAAGGGTTCTTATCTGCAGGGTGTGGACGTAATCCCCACCTTCGACGATTATGCGGAGGCCATCGTGAACACAATCATGCATTTCGGCTTCAGGCCGGATGAGCTGCCGCTGCTGATCCTCGAGACAGGACGCGCACTGATCGACGAAGCCGGATCCCTGCTAGGTACGGTGTTGGCAGCCAAACGCCTCTCCGACGGCCGGCGCGCCACCATACTCGATATCGGTGTGAACATCCTCTTCACCTCTTTCTGGTACAATCACCGCATCTCACCGGCACAGGAGTTCACACAGCATGCCGAAGAGATGGCGCTCTACGGCCCTCTCTGCATGAATATCGACTGCATCCGCGAGAGTGTGAGCCTGCCGCTCCTGAAGAGAGGCGACAGGGTGGTGATCCACGAGGTGGGTGCCTACAATATGACGCAATGGATGCAGTTCATCACGCTACGGCCCAATGTAGTAATGATTGATACGAATGGGAAGGTGCATCTGATCAGAAAGAACGAGACGATGGAGAGCATCGTGGAACAGGAATGCCTGCCCGATCATCTGAAGGATTTTACACTTTGAACAAGAATTTAAAAGCTGCTAAGAAACAGATATGGGATTGCAGATTCAATCCATCGGGAAATTACATCTGAACGGCGTCATCCACAGTTATGGCCAGATCTTTTTTTCCCAGCACAATGCATATGGTATTTTGCTGCTGCTCCTGAGCATGCTCGATATTCGACTTGGAGCAGGTGGAGTTGCTGCGGTGGTGCTGACAAACCTGCTGGCACATCTGCTTGGCTTCTCCAAAGCGAAAATTGATTCCGGACTGTATGGTTTCAATGCCGTCTTCATCGGGATCAGCATGGTATTCAAGTTTCATTTCAATCTTCCCTTTGGTATTCTTTTTATCTTGGCTGTTATCCTCGGCTTCATGCTGACCATATGGTTCGAAACCATGTTCGCGAAACATCAGATACCCATACTCACCCTCCCGTTTGTGTTCACGCTCGCACTGGTCGATCTCTCCTTTAATACATTCACCTATATCATACCCATTCTGCCGTTCGAGCGGTTTACGGTGTTGCTGGCAGAACAGATGCAAGTACCCTGGTATGATGCCGTACACGTCCTCGATCATCTGCAGCTGCCACAAATGCTCTACTACTATCTGAAGACAATGGCTTCCATCTTCTTTACAGACAGCATCCTGGTGGGAGCAATACTGGTGATCGCGTTGCTTTACCATTCAAGAATTAAATCGACAGTCGCCTTTCTGGGCTTTTTCTTTGCGTTTGTGACCAGTAAGCTGATGGGAGTCGATATCCGGGAGCTGACGCAGGACCTGGCAGGGGTCAACTACATCTTCTGGGGAATGGCCATCGGCAGTTTCTTCATCATCCCCAACAGTTACAGTTACCTGCTGGTAATCGGGCTCACCCCTGTCCTCTTTCTGTTCTACACGGGTATAGAGAACCTGATAGCAGATATCGGGATCTCTTCCTACACACTCTCCTTCAGCCTGCTGTCGATCCTCGTGCTCTACATTCTCAAACAACGAAGCAATAACCGCTTTTTTAACTTTCCCTACATCCAGTATTACAACCCCGAAAAAACGGTCTATAAAAACGTCAATTATATGCAGCGCTTCGGTCAGGGTACCCTCTTCAAATTCCAACTGCCGTTTCTCGACAAGTGGACGGTAAGTCAGGGTTATGATGGGGGCATCACCCATCTGGGCGAATGGGGCAAGGCACTCGATTTTGTGATTACCGACGAGGAGGGAAAGAGCTGCTTCGGACAATGCGCACAAAGGGAGGAGTTTTATTGTTATAACAAGCCTGTACTGGCTCCCGCCGACGGCTATATTTACATGATCAGTAACATCACCGACGACAACGCCATCGACAGCATCAACACGGAAAAAAACTGGGGAAACAGCATTGTCATCAACCATCTGAATGGTCTTTATACACAGATGAGCCACCTGAAGAAAGACAGCTTCAAAGTGCGCATCGGCGATTATGTAAAAAAGGGGACAGTGGTGGCCGCCTGCGGTAACTCGGGACGTTCCCCGGTACCGCATCTTCATTTTCAGGTACAGCTGTCACCGGAAATAGGTGCGATGACCCACCCCTACCCCTTCGGCTATTTTTTTGAAGAACATGACAATAAACCGCTTCTCCGCATCGGGGAGACACCCAGGGAGGGCAGCATCGTCTATAATGTTCCTATTTCATCGCTGGCGAGTGAAGCACTGCAGGCAAAACCGGGCAGATTGCTCCGCGTGAAACAGGAGAATGAAACCTGGTTGTGGAGAATTGCGACAGATGCCTATAACAAGACCTACATCCGCTGCGATAAAACCGGGTCGACAGCCTACTTCGAGAATGACGGAACACTATTCTATTTCACCGATTTCGAAGGAAAGAAATCGTCTCCCCTCTACTTTTTTTATCGAAGCTGCTTCAAACTGCTGCTGTCCAATGAAAAAGGAATTACAATAAAGGACTGGGTACCGCTTACGAAAGAACATCCTGTGGGAACAAAATGGATCCAGGATTTCCTCGCACCCTTCATTCTGTTCACCCGCATACGCTACGAGTCGGTGCTCTCTGAAGCAGACAACTTTCATTATCCGGAAAAAATCGGGTATCACATTGCGACAAAAACATCATTCCTTCATTTCGTACATCAAAGAAAAGAGGCGTCGGTGACCATCACGAGAAAAAAAATAGAGATTAACACACAAAAACGGACATTATGTATCGACTGGGAATAACTCTTTTTTTTATTATCCTGACGCTCTCTTCACTGCGTGCTCAGGATAGTCTGCGACTACTGGAGACTGACAGCCTCACCTACCGTCAGTACCTGGACGGAGATTTCCGGAACCTGATCGAAACAAGCCGCAAAGCCCGTCAGGAGGGTATCAGCTTCTACTACCTCAACTACCGTACGGCCATCGCATACTATGCACTGAAGAACTATGCAAAGGCAGCGGATTTTTACAAAAAGACGCTTTCAGAAACGCCGGACGATCC
Source organism: Bacteroidetes bacterium GWC2_46_850 (assembly GCA_001768325.1). Classification (GTDB taxonomy): domain Bacteria; phylum Bacteroidota; class Bacteroidia; order Bacteroidales; family Dysgonomonadaceae; genus Proteiniphilum. The sequence continues at coordinate 112,669 of MENQ01000006.1, forward strand.
CACCCTGAAAGAGAGTCTCTACTACGCCTACCTGCTGAGTGGACAGAAAGAGAATGCCGCTATCCTTGCCCGGACCATGGCTCCCCATACACAAGCCATCGTGGGATATACCCCTTCCGTGATGGATCATATTTCCCTCTCCGGAGGGTACATGACAAACGACAACATACCCGACCTCCTTTCCAACACAGTGTTTGACTCGCTCAACCAATACCAGGACATGATTTTCTCCGCACTTGACATCGGGTTTAAACTATCTGAGCGGGCAAAGCTGAAACTGGGATACCAGCTCTATAGTACCCGCTTCCAGAGCACTGCAGATGCACTTCTTTCCAGAGATAAACAACTTGCACAACACCAGCTGGTGGCAGCCCTTGAGTTCTTCACTCCCGGGAATGTCACCCTGGGTTTCGCGGGAGGTTATTATAACATTGAAAAAAACGATGTCGGGAAGAGCAATAACTACTCACTGACCGCTTTTCTCAACAAAAGGTTTACCTATACCGTTCCCGAGATCGCTGTGTCCTATTCGAACTTTGGCGGAATCGACCAATACCAGGTCAAAGGTTCACTGACCTATTACCCGCTTGGGAACCTCGACTTCTATGGGATCAGTTCCGCAGCTGTTATTTACAACCCCGACAGCTGGACAACAGAACAGTATATTTTCTCCCAACATTTCGGAGTGAAACTGTTCGGTCCACTGTGGCTCGACGCAAATGCCAGCTTGGGAAACCACCTGAATTATATCTCCGAACGCTCCTTTCTGGTATATGACACCTACGATGCCATCAAAGCACTGGCAGGCCTCTCACTCTCCTGGTACCTGAAGAAAATGACACTGAGCACGGGATACCAGTGGCAGCAGAAAGAGGGATATGCCTTTTCTCCGACCAATTACACCACATACAAATACAACAACCACCTTATAAACATTGCATTGTCATGGAATTTTTAAATAAAAAAACAGGAATTGCTGCTCTTCTGTTGCTGTTTACCGTGAGTATCTCTGCCCAGGTAGCCCCATCGCAGATATTTGCAGAAAGCTACCGATACGAATCGTCCGGTGACTATGAAAAGGCGATTGGTGAACTGAACAGCCTGAACGGATACGATTATCACAAGTCGCTGCGTCTCGGATGGCTCTACTATCTTTCCAAAAATTACGAAACGAGCAAGAAGTATTACCGGCAGGCGGTAAAAGTGGAACCTCAGGCTGTGGAAGCATTGCTGGGCCTCTGCTACCCTCTTGAAGCACAGAGAAACAGTGATGAGCTGGAGAAGGTGTACAAGCAAATCCTGACCCTCGACAAGATGAACTCGAAAGTGAATTACGCACTGGGAAATATCTACTATTACAGAAAAGATTTCCAGCAGGCAGAGCTATACTTCGACAAGGTGCAGCACATGTATCCTTTCGATTACTATTCCACGCTGATGTGTGGATGGACAAAATATTTTCTCGGCAAGAAGAACGAAGCAAAACGTCTTTTCAATAACGTCCTGATCATCTCCCCGGCTGATCAGTCGGCGAAAGATGGATTGAATCTCTTGAAATGAGATGAGCTTTTTTTGAGTTTTATGACTTCTTCAAATAGTCCTGATATTCATTCCACAGTGCGTCTACACCTTGATGCTGTCCCAGAACATGCCTGATCGCCTTGTCGAAACCCCAGGGAATGACTTCAAGCGTAGATTTGTTGAATTTGCGGAGAAAATCGGGATCTTTTGTGGTCAGCCAGTCCAGAAAGTAACCGGTACGCTGATACCCGTCTTTCCAGCTACCACCAGGTTTGCGGTTGCCCTGAGGGAAACCTTTGTTGTGTATCCGCACTGCATCGGCCATGCCCTCAATAAAAATCCAGAACTCGCCTCCGTCGCCATATGTACCGATCCCCTGCGGTTCGAGTTGAAAACCATGTGTCAGTTCATGAAGTAAAACACCTCGCGTTTCAAACAATACTTTCCCGTCACCTGCATCTTTTTCGGACTTCTCCACCCAGCGGGAACTATAAAAGATCGTGATTTCGGGAGGATTGCCTCCTTTGGCCGATATACCGTCTATATCTCTCAATTCATAATTGATCTTTCGTACATCGGGAATCGAATCTTTCTCGCTCCAATAAAGCGTTTTGACAACCTCGATAATTGTTGTATTGATATACTTCTCAGGATCAGGAATGATGCGGTTGTAAGTTTCCCATCCTTTGGTCCCCCCGGCATGATTAACAAAATTTATCTCGGGGTATCTGAATCGGGTCCAATTAGCTGGTTCTTCTTGAGAGATCAGGCCGGATGAACCACAAGAATAAAGCAACAGAAATAAAACTGACAATACATTTTTGATTTTCATACGATTATTTCATTTTTTTCACTATGGTGTATGGAACTCGCAATAATCATGTTTTTGTGTGAAAATAATTATCACGCTCGTTTCATACGATTATTTCATTTTTTTCTGCAAAACAAGACGATATCAATTTGTGAATGAGTAGGGTTTCTCGTAAGAAGAGGATTTTTTATTCGGCTTGTTGCTCATTTCAAATACCAGTTCTCCACCTTTTACGATATCGGAATGAGTGATAAAGCTTTTATGGTAAGGGGTTCCGTTTAGTTTTATCGATTTTATATACCTATTCTGATCGGCATAGTTTTCTGCTTTCACACTAAATGTTTTGCCATTTTCAAGTTTTATATGGGCTTCTTTTACCAAGGGTGATCCGATAACATATTGATCAGAACCGGGACAAACAGGATAAAATCCCATCGCAGAGAAAACATACCAGGCTGACATCTGGCCGCAATCATCGTTTCCCGACAAGCCATCAATCTTATTCCTGTACATCTGCCGCATGATGGTGTGTAACCGTGATTCTGATTTCCACGGCTCATCGGTCCACCTGTACAGATAGGCCACGTGATGGCTCGGCTCATTCCCATGCACATAATTTCCCATCAACCCCTCTTCATTGATATCTTCCGTATTTTCGAAATACTTCGCAGGAAGATCCATGGTAAACAAGGAATCCAGACGACGGACGAACTGCTTTTCTCCACCCATGCGCTTTTTTAATCCGTTTACGTCGTGAGGTACAAAGAAAGAATAGTTCCAGGTGTTTCCCTCAATAAAGCCCTGTCCGTGCGTATCCAACAGATCAAAATCCTTTTTAAGCGTTCCATCTTCCAACTTTGGGCGGGCAAAACCCAGTGTCGGGTCGAATATATTCTGATAGTTCAGCGCACGACGTGCATATTCATCGGTTACCTTTTTATTATCCAACTGCCTGCCCAAATTGTAAATCGTCCAATCGTCGTATGCATATTCCAATGTGATTGAAGCAGCCGAACCGCTGCGTTCCAAAGGTACATATCCCAACGATCTGTATTCGGCAATCCCGTCATAATAATCTACGTTAGAGCTATTCAAACAAGCCTCTAACGCCAGATCCTGATCAATATTCAGCCCTTTGGCAATGGCGTCAGATACTACCGAAACAGAATGATATCCGATCATACACCAGTTTTCGTTTCCCATGTGCGACCAGACGGGCAACGCACGATGCACGCTCTGCTGGTAATGGTGAAGCATGGAGTTGACAAACTGTCCGCTTCGTGCCGGTTTGATCAGATTCATTAACGGATGCTGGGCACGGAAAGTATCCCAAACGGAAAAGATCGTATAATTTACTTCCCCCCCTCTGGCCTGATGAATATTGTGATCGATACCCCGGTACCGGCCATCCACATCCTGATAAACGGAAGGGTTGATCATGGTATGATACAATGCCGTATAAAAAATAGCCTTGGTATCCTCATCCGCATCCAGTTCTATACAGTCCAATTCTTTCTCCCATTTTTGTTGTGTCTGCTCCCGTATTTCATCGAATGACTTGTTTCCTACTTCAGCCTGTAAATTCTTTATTGCACCCAGACAATCTACGGGAGAGAGGGCAACCTGGATTTCAAGAGGCCGACCGTCGGAGAAATCAAAATCAAAGTATGCCGTCAGGCGCGTTCCAAACATCTCGGGAAAATTCTCCGTCATATCAAATTTACGCCAGAATCCGTTATATTTCATTTTCTCATTATTGCGACAACCATAATTGATGATCGGCTTGGAAAATTTCACGGTAAAGTGGGTATAATTCATGCGCGACCAACCCCGTGTGATACGATAACCTGTGAGCGTACAGGAATCTTCCACCCGCAGGTTGGCCATCAGCGTTTTTCCATCATAATAATAAATACCGTAGTCGAGATCGAGCACAACATGCCCCGTATCAGTATCTTCCGGAAATGTATACCGATGCACCCCGACCCTGTCGGAAGCCGTCAGTTCAGCCAATATATCATAATCCTCCAGTACCACCGAATAGTATCCTGCCTCGGCTTTCTCATTCTTGTGGCTGAAGCGTGAGCGATACCCGCTATCGGGATCCTGGGCTGTTCCCCTATCCAGTTTTAGCTCACCCGTCATTGGCATAATCAGGATATCTCCCAGATCTGAATGCCCTGTACCATTTAAGTGTGTGTGACTGAAACCGACAATCGTTGAGTCGTCGTACTGATATCCGGCACAATAGCGATATGTGTCGGGCTGGTAAACTCCATCCATATTATGGGGAATCATTTCCGTATCGGGACTTAACTGCACCAATCCAAAAGGAGCACATGCTCCCGGAAATGTATGTCCCATGCTCCTGGTACCCACCATCGGATTTACAAAATCAATATTTCGCTGGGCTCTGGATGAAAATAACGACATAAAAAGAAGCAATAATGTAATGGAAGATGTTAATCGATTCATTGAGTTACCTATTTTTTCGAATTCCAAAGATAAAAAAACACGCGCTAATTCATGACCTATGTATAACCTAAATAAAAAGCACTCACCGAACTGAATCGATAAGTGCCTGATTATAAAGTGACCCCGGAGGGGCTCGAACCCTCGACCCATTGATTAAGAGGAAAAAGAACCGTCAATTTATATTGATGGTTTTTTATTTATATTCTGATTATCTGCATATTATAATTTTTCGATTCAATTCTTTTTTATTTATTTTGGGTTATTTATCGATGTTTTTATAACTTTGCTCGACTAGAGCTCGACCAAATAATAGGTGTAGTTCATTGATTTTTAGATGCTATATCAAATGTAAAAACAAATATACATCACTTTTTAATCGTCAGCGTTATGATTCACTATAGAAATAACGGGATTGGTCTGAAGTTAATCAGAAAAAAAACGACCAAAGAGGACAGTGAAGAGAGAAGAATTTACTGGCAGATAACCTATCAACGGAGATCAGTACTTTACTACACAGGAAGTTCGTTCACAGCGGATGAATGGGATGATATTCTTAACAAGAATCTACGGAAACACAAACTGGTGAAAGAGGGATATCAGAATTTCTTCGACTATACACTCAGACCCATCATAGATGATCTGGCTGAACACAATAACTTCTCATTTGATGAATTCGAATCAAAATTATCCGGGAAAGGGAATCATAAGATTTCGGTGAACGAAGCGTTTCAACAGAAATTGGAGTTGCTCGAACGAGAATTCAGAGTGAGCAGTTCCGGAGTTTACAAGGCGACGATCAAAGCGTTGATGCGGTACAAGCATTTCAAGCAACTCAGGAATCGTGACGAGAAAAATGCATTCATCGCGCTTTGCAAAGAGAAACGGCACGTAACCATCGGGAAAGAGGTCCTGGATATTCAGCATACGATTCATTTTGAGGAGATCACCCCGGGATTCCTGGAAGAGTGCGAGAAATTCTGGTTCGAGACTGAAATCGCTCCTTCCACTATGGGAATCTACATGAGGACATTGAGGGCAATCGTGAATAATAGCAGGGGAGTTCAACCATATATCGATGCCGAAAAGTACCCCTTTGGGGTGTCGAGGGGTAAATATGCCATCCCGGAAGGAGGCAGGCGGGAGATCGCCTTACCGATTGAGCAGATATGGAAAATAGAAGATTACCAGACTGAAAATGAAACACTGGCCACCGCGCGCGACATATTCGTCTTCATGTTCTATTGCAACGGATTGAACTTCGGAGATCTCTGCAGGCTACGTTATGAGAATATCGATGGTTCAAACAATGAGATCGTGTTTCAACGAAAGAAGACACTGAGAAAGACAGCGAAACCCACCTACATCTACGTGCCGATCATTTCACCGATGATCGAGATCATCAACCGGCAGGGGAACAAAGAGCAGGATGGATATATCTTCCCCTTCCTGAATGGAATAGAGCCAATCGATAGGAATGAAACTGAGATCAAGAAGACAATTGTATCCGCACTGGATCGCATCAACTCTTCCCTAAAAGTGATCGCCGGTGATCTTCAGCTGGATCCTAATCTTTCAACGTCCTACACCCGGAACAGCTATATCTCTTACCTCACCGGAGAGCTGCTCGTGAATCCGATCGTGGTCAGAAAAATGGTCGGGCACAGTACCAGGAAAGATGTCACGGCCGGGTATGTAAACCTGACGGCCAAGAAGCGGAGAGAGATTAATATGAAGCTGTTGAATCCGGAGAAGAGGTATGTGGCGATCAATTCAGGGAGGGTAATTTAGCATATAGCATATACTTGGGGCTTAGTATTTTTACCATTAGAGAGAATTTATCGATATATTTCGTTGTTTATATAAATTATTGTTAGTTTTGCATCTATAATCCTGGTACTGATGAGAAACATCGGTTTCCGAGTTGCAGCAACCTTAACTGCCACATAAAAAGACTGTATACGCAATTGCATTAAAATACACAATTATTTATAAAGTATTAGTATTCTACGAATTAGCAAAACAAGGACGGTGGATATATGAAATATATACGCAATTGTATTGCGTATACACAAATGTTGAACTAAACCTGTCGGTAAATAAGAATAGTGATAATTTTGAAGCGTAATAACTTCAATAAATTATCATTATGTATCAAGAAAGATCATTC
>MENQ01000007.1 GCA_001768325.1 Bacteroidetes bacterium GWC2_46_850
AGGGAGAAACTCCCTTTACTGGAAAGATTGGACTTTATCCCGGCAGCCCAGAACGTGATCCTCTCCGGCAACCCGGGTACGGGCAAAACACACATCGCCATAGGGTTGGGGCTTAAGGCTTGCATGCAGGGGTATAAAGTGTTGTTCACCACGGTACACCGCTTGTTGACACAGTTACGTGAATCCCACTCCGGGCGCACACTGAAACAGGTAGAAGCACAGTTTGAAAAATATGACCTGGTCATATGCGATGAGTTTGGATATGTATCCTTTGACAAGCAAGGCTCTGAACTGTTGTTTAACCATCTCTCCTTAAGGACGGGCAGGAAATCGACCATCATTACCACGAACCTCGGCTTTGACCGTTGGGAAGAGATCTTTGGTGACCCCGTTCTGACAGCGGCACTGGTAGACAGGGTAACCCATAAGGCATATCTTGTAAATATGTCCGGAGACTCATACCGGCTGAAAGAAACAGAAAAAATGATGAATGAAAAATGAAGATAAGAATCAGAATAAGAACGCCCGTTTCCCTGTTGGGGGCGGTACCGCCCCCAACAGGGAAACGGACTTGGAGATTAAATTAAAATGGTATACTTTTGGATTGAAATACTGGTATACTTTTGGGGTGAAATAAACAACGATTGTCCAACAGAATGAAAATGTTGATAGAATATTTGACAAGAATAATCCCCAAGGTAAAGAAATAGAGAAAGGTTCATTTGATTTAGATAAATACAGTGATGTTGGCTACAGCATAGAAACCTTGTCTTCCGTTGGGATGGGAATGACTGATTTTGTAGCTTCTTCTGTAATGGGAGGAGTCATCCTTTCTAAAGTTGGAGGATTAATTTCTAAAGGTATTTCTGCGTTAAAAGCGGGGCAGGTGACCAACACATTAGGAACTGCTGCAGAAATCGGAACCAACGCCGCTAAGGGAAGTAGAGTATTTGAAGTAGGTTCATATAATACTCTTAGAGGTGTTGAGGCAGGATTGGATGCTCACCACGTGGGACAAAAAGCATTGATGAGTAAGTTTGTGTCAGGTTATAATCAAAGTACTGCCCCATCAATTTTAGTGCCTAAGATAGGACACACTCAAGGTGCAGGTATTCTATCAAGAGGGTCATCAGGTTTTTCAAATGCACGTCAAGTATTAACACGAGATATTTTTGAATTAAGACGTGTTTATCCAAATATACCTAATAGCTCCTTACAACAATTAATTCAAATGAATAAAACAATGTATCCGGGAGCTTTTGTAAAATAATTATGAATTATACAGAATTAATAGAAGAAAAATATGCCGAAGCAGTAAAAGGCATAAAAGAAGAATGGTTTAATGAACCAAATACGAAATGGTATAGATATATAATGGAACTTCCCATTCAATTACATATTTGTTATTTAATTGTAGTATTCCATAACCAGATTTTTAATGGAGGTTTTCATCAATATTTTGTGAATGGATATGGGCAATTTGCAAATGAAACTATTAATGCACTCAAAACAATAGGTGCTTTGAAAAAAGCGGAGTTATTAGAAGAAGCTTTTAAAATAATTAATTCCGAAAATTATTCAGTTGATACTTTCAGAAGGATGTTATTAGAAAAACAAATTCCACAACTATTTTCTAAAGATGATTTATTTGAGCCTTTAGATAATTTGGATTATATTTATTATGCAAATGAAACAGAGGATGTATGGCAACTATTGGGCAACTATTTAGGAAACTGTTAAAGAGGAGGAAATGCTTTTGGTATATGGCTATTACCGGAAGAGGAATATCCGGAAAGAAAGAAAAAGCTGTTCATTTTTGAACAAATGTCTCAGGCACTCAATGCAGTCGTCGGTCGACTTGCTTACGATATGGGAATACACCCTAATCAAATACAGACTGAAAATCCGGCTGCAATTGAAGATGCATCACTCAGACGAACTGTCACAGCAAAATCTATCCAGACGGTAAACGAAACGTTATTGAGTTTGTACCTGGCGGTGAAATAGCCTACAATTTGGGAACGGACAGAAAGGTCTAAAAAAATAATAATTTAGAAAATGTCTGTAGAAAACACAAAGATAATAGATTTTATTAGCGAAGAGGGGGATAATGTCATACTAACAATATCTGATCATTTACAATGGGATGAAGAAAATGAGCATATTTTTCTGTTGCAGGAAAAAATTAACGCTTATTTAATGGTAATAGAATCAGGGCAATTAAATGAAAAACATCCAGCTTCGATTGGTAAGAAAGTTACTATTAGCGTCGCTTTAAAATATGAACCCAATAAAAATGGAGTTTTATTTTTATCAAATGTAAATGACACTTTGTCACATTCAGGGTATGGCTTTGCTTATACATTTATCCCCAAATCTTAGACAATAAGTATCATTAAAAATAGAATTATTTTTGTTTTCATGAAAAGCAGGAAACATTACCACAATTCCCTATAATGCATTAAATTTGCCAAGCGTCATCACCTGCGGGTATAGTTGCTGCGTAAGCATTCGGTAAACCCCGTCCTATTTTAACTTCTGATCCTTGCTATATTTGCCCACAAAAAATAACATGTGGACATTACAGCAGTTTGAGGAGATATTTGATCGTTACCAGTCCAGTGGGCTTCGCATAAAAGAGTTCTGCCGGAACGAGTCAATCGTTGAATCCAGGTTTTATTACTGGCAGAAGAGATTGCAGGAGCACAACTACAGAACAGCTCGAGAGTCCGGTTTTGTTCCGATCGTCTTTACCGGTTCCAATTCATTGCCTGCAAACAAAACAGTCCATCAAAAACCGATTCCGGTGCATGATGATCCCATACAAGGGAATTTTCTGGAAATAGTCTATCCCAATGGCGTTAAAGTGCGTGTTCCCATTGGGACTGATCCGACTCAGCTGCGTTCATTAATCCTTTTAACCCAGTAAGCCATGTTCAATCTGAACGCCTCGATGCGTTATTGGCTTTACCCATTTCCAACGGACATGCGTAAAGGGTTCTACACTTTAAGCGGGCTGGTCACTGAGGGGATGGGACAGGATGTACGCAGCGGTGACGTGTTCATTTTTCTGAACCGTCATTGCACGAGCATTAAAGCATTGCACATGGAGCACGGCGGACTGGTGATCTACTACATGAAACTGGAGAAAGGCAATTTTGCACTGCCCCCGCTTGATGAAAAAGGCAAAACTCACCCCTTTTCCTGGCAAAAACTGATGCTGATGGTACAGGGTGTTAACGCTGAAAAATGTCACTACAAAAAACGCTGGGAAAGCCCATAAACAGACGATTTCAGTTGCCTTTTCCTTTGCATTTATTGCTTCTTTTTTGTATCTTTACTCTCGTTATCTGACAGAAAAAGATGCAAGAAAACAAGGAAAATCCGAACGAACTTCTCGAACTCCTTTTGGAGAAATGCGACCGTTTATATCAGGAGAATATGCTCCTGAAGGGTAAACTGGAAGATCGCACGGATGTTGATGCATTAAAATCCTCTTACGAGATGAAAGGGGTGGCTACACCTCCCGAGTCGGGATAGAACCCTGTTATTTCTATGGGCTTGGAGGGGTCAAACGCCTGGTACTTCGTCTCATTTTCATCATTACACGAAATAATAAGCGCGACAAAAAAAGGAATGCATAAAAATTGATAAAAATGTCTTTCCATTCTCAAATTTTGTTTAAAATTAATAACTAAAATATTTATTCAGGCCTAACTTGCACATGAATAACCCGGCATAGCTGCCTCATTCAGTAATATTCATTGCAATATTTATTTATGGTATTTATGTGTTTTAAAATATAAAACTGTCTTATGGGGGCAAATATATAAACTTTTTACATATAAAGTGGGTATTTTATAATAAATAATATAAATAAGACTTAAATTACACAATTTACATCCACTAAGCAGCTAAAAATTACCCCAAGGGCAGGCTATAGATAAACCTGGTCACGAATATAATCACTTTCATCTATTAAAACTTTTTTTAATGAATAAAATATAATTTAGAAATGGCACATTTAAAATATGCAAACAAATAAAATGGCCGACTTCAGGGGTAAAGATATGAAGTTTAGCTAAATTTTATCTTTCATCATTTGTGAGGCCAAAATATCGAAAAAAACCGCTTACTTTGCAGGTTGAAATAAGTAACGAGTTTTATCAATCAACAATGCTTGCACACAGCCACGTGATTGGTTGCAGGGTGCAGTTTTGAAATTATGGCACAACAGGAAGAGGTTTTTAAAAAACTGGTATCGCATAGCAAGGAATACGGGTATGTATTCCCTTCGAGTGAAATCTACGATGGCTTGGGAGCCGTATACGACTACGGGCAGATGGGCGTAGAGCTCAAGAACAACATCAAAAAATACTGGTGGGACAGCATGGTGCTGTTGCATGAGAACGTGGTGGGAATCGATTCTGCCATCTTTATGCATCCCACCATCTGGAAGGCATCGGGACATGTGGACGCCTTCAATGATCCGCTCATCGACAATAAGGACAGCAAGAAACGGTATCGTGCCGATGTGCTGATCGAAGATCATCTGGCTAAGCTGGACGATAAGATGGAGAAGGAGGTGCAAAAGGCCGCCAAGCGTTTCGGCGAATCGTTCGACGAGGTTATGTTTCGTGCGACCAACCCCCGGGTACTGGAACAACAGCAGAAAAGGGACGAGATCCACACCCGATTTGCGAAAGCGCTGAACGACAACGACCTGGATGATCTGCGACAGATCATCATCGACTGTGAGATTGTCTGCCCCATCAGCGGCACCCGCAACTGGACCGAAGTACGTCAGTTTAACCTGATGTTCTCTACCGAGATGGGTTCCACAGCCGATGGCGCCACCAAAATATACCTCCGTCCCGAGACGGCGCAGGGAATATTTGTAAACTTCCTCAATGTGCAGAAAACAGGCCGCATGAAGATCCCCTTTGGCATTGCCCAGATAGGCAAGGCTTTTCGCAACGAGATTGTAGCCCGTCAGTTTATCTTCCGCATGCGGGAGTTCGAGCAGATGGAGATGCAGTTCTTTGTGGCGCCGGGTGAAGAGCTGGCGTGGTTTGAACACTGGAAGGCCTTCAGAATGAAGTGGCATCAGTCACTGGGCTTTGGCGCGGAGAAATATCGTTTTCACGACCACGACAAGCTGGCCCACTATGCCAATGCGGCAACCGACATCGAGTTTGAGATGCCTTTCGGCTTCAAGGAGGTGGAAGGAATTCACTCGCGCACCGACTTCGACTTAAGCCAGCACGAAAAATATTCCGGGAAAAAGATGCAGTACTTCGATCCGGAACTGAACAAGTCCTATATACCCTTTGTAGTGGAAACCTCTATTGGGGTAGATCGCATGTTTCTCTCCATCCTGGCGGCATCCTACTGCGAGGAGACATTGGAAGGCGGTGAGAGCCGTGTGCTGCTGAAGCTACCCCCTGCCCTCGCACCGGTGAAGCTGGCCATCCTGCCGCTGGTAAAAAAAGATGGACTGCCAGAAAAAGCCCGCGAGATCATGGACGAGCTCAAGTTCAGCTTTGCCTGTCAGTACGACGAGAAAGACAGCATCGGCAAGCGTTACCGCCGTCAGGATGCCATTGGTACACCTTTCTGTGTTACCGTCGACCATCAGACGCTGGAGGACAACACCGTCACCATCCGCTACCGCGATACGATGGAACAGGAAAGGGTTTCCATCGATTCACTGCAACGCACCATCACCGACAAGGTCGATACGAAACATTTACTGAAACAACTATCAGCATAACATCATGAAGAGAAATTCAATCTTAATAGTCACACTTCTGTTCGCTTTCCTGTTTTCGGCATGCGATAAGACAGAAACCTTTGATGACCAGTGGAAGCTCGATAACGAAGCCCAGTTTTCCACCATATCCGGCAACTCCCAGTACGTGAAGATCAACTCACAATCGGGTAATGGATTTATCATGGTGAAAAAGCTGGTATCGGGTGATGGGGCAACTCCCTACTTCAACAGTCAGGTAAAGGTTCGCTATACCGGTTGGTATAAGAATATCTGGTCGAAGCCCGACACTTATACCGACGATAAGGGGAACATCATTCAGAACAAAGTTATTTTTGATTCTACACAAAACAACAACATCCCGCGTACATTTTATGTAAACGGTGTGGTGGACGGATTTTCCACTGCCTTGCAACACATGAAGGTGGGCGACAAATGGGAAGTATGGATGCCCTGGAAGCTGGCCTACGGCGAAGCGGGCAATAGCAGCATTCAAGGATACACCACGCTGGTTTTTGAAATTGAACTGGTCAGCATTGTGTAGATTGCCCGAAAGGCGCCCGCGGCGCCATCCAGGTTTATAAACCCTGCAAGAATTGTTCAATGGCACCCCTCACTTGTGGGCGGGTGCCGTTGAATTTATTGACCATCACGGCAAAGGCATATTTTTTGTTGCCGTCGACCAGATAGCCTGCATAGCACTGTACTCCGCCAATGCTGCCACTCTTGGCAACGATCTTACCACTATACCGGATATTACCCATAAAATTTTTGAGCGTACCCTCCTGCCCCGCTTTGGGCAATGAACCGATAAATGAGGATGTGTTTTCGCTTGTGTTGTACATATAGACCAGCAACTGTGTAAGAAACTGCGCACTCACTGCATTCTGCGGTGCCAGGCCGCTTCCGTCATACATCTGCAAGGACGTGGCATCAAAACCTCTCTTTTTCCAGTAGTCGCTTACATAGGTTGTCCCCGCCTCCAGCGCATCGGCATAGACATCATGCTTACTTTTCCTTCCGATGATGCGGATCAGATGTTCGGCATAATGGTTGTTGCTTTCCACGTTTACCTCGCGAACAATATCCTTGAGGGGCGGCGAAACATGTGTGCAGAGCACCTGCCCTGCCCGGTAAGGCTGTTTTGCTCCCGGAGTGCAGTGTCCTGCAAGATAGTCCTCCCTCGTCGTTTCCACCTTTCCAATCTGCATACCAGCCTGCTTCAAATAGATGGCTAGCGTTTCACCCAGCAGCAGACCGGGATCGGGGATATCGCCCTTGATGCTGAATTCTGTTCTTCCTGCAGGGATGTTACCCCTCACCGCCCTGTCGGAAGAGAAAGGCACTCCGTAAATATAACCGTTATCGCGTCCCGTATTGTTCAGCGACAATTCATTCCGAAAAGTAAGACCATTTATTTGTGGCTCCGTGCGGAGAATTCGCGGACAACTGTTTCTGTCTGTGGTGTTAAAAAAAAGGCGGTAGCTATTGTCGAACACACTGATACCATATGCCCCGGCGGCGTAATAATTACCCATATCAATCCAGGTCCATTCCGGAGAAATGCCATTGTATCCGAATAGATTATCTACCACATAGAGTGTATATTCTTTCCCCGGCTGTAGTACTTTTTTCAGGGCATCGGCAATCGTGATAAAAAAGAGGTTCTGATTACCGTGAAAAGCCTCGCTGGCCAGTGTAGGATCCCCTGATCCGATGACCAGGATGCGGGTTGGATCATCGGCATCGCGTGCCACGTCGGTCTTGTATCGATAATTCTCGCCCAATAACTCCAGGGCCGTTGCTGTGGTGATCAGTTTCAGTACCGATGCAGGGGTAAGCGATTTGTCGGCATCATTTTCCACCACCGGTTTGCCTGTCGTCATGTCCACGACGGAAACACCTACCGACGCGTGCTTCAGGGCAGGATGGTCTATAAACTTCTGTAACACCGTCTGAGATTGGGCGGTGAATGCAACACAAAGTAAAGCGTAGAGGATGAGAGTTCTTTGCATCTGGAGTAAACTTTAGATTATGGCAAATATACGGGATATTCTGCATTCGATAAAAAAAAGGGAGAAATTTCTCCCTTTTATCTTTTTAATAGAATTACTTTTTAGAGCGCTGTAAATTGTCTCACCGCAGATGTCGGTTTTGCCGCCCTCATGCCCGAAATAACATGATGATACCTTCTTCCAATATAAGCATTCCAATAGTCCGAATAATTCACAAATTTACTACTGGAATTCATTATTTGAAGATCTCCCGTATCATTCCCGTTGGCATCGATAACCTTTATTTTGTAATCGAGACGGGCATACCCCGACGAAATAAGTATACTTTTATGTACAATCACGGGCATCCAGCCGGTTGATTCACCGAATGATACCGGTGTGCCGAGGTTGGTCCATTCACTTTTACGAATTACAACTCCTTTGCTATCATATTCAATGGGGTACTGATATTGATATTGCAATTTAAGATTCGTCGGTATATCCCCGCTTTCAAAAAGAAAATTATAGAATTTAATCCAAGCTGTTGTATCTGAATATTCTGTGACATTTGACTCATAAGGAAAGCCGTTATCAAAAACGATGGGAGGCTTGTTAAAATCGTACACAAAAATATTCTGTTTGCCTTCCGTGAGTGTGCAGTTCTGATTATATACCAGTTCGAGGTCGGTACTTTTATATAATTTAATGTTATTTGTACCGATTGTAGTGGTATAAAAACGTCCTACCGATCCGTTGGGGATGACATTGTATGTACTTAAAGGTGCTTTGTCATTTGCATAGAGTTGATCATTTATTTCAACCTTATAAATGTTATTGGTTGAGGTGGCCGTTACCGGAACAAAATAATGGAGTTGAAATTCAGCCACATTGGATATTGGTTCTGCGTCATATTCAACTATATTCTCATCGCAAGAAATCAAACCAATAAAAAGCAGCAAAAGAAAGGTAAAGGTATATTGTAAATTTCTCATAATATGCTTCATTTAAAAATTTTACATTCGATCATTGAGGTAACTCACCCGGATAAGCAAACCAGGGAATGGAAGTATGATAATTGTCGGCGGTGCCCGAAACAGGTTTGAGTGTTTCCAGCGACTTCAGGTTCCACATATACTCTGAATTATAACGGGGCCTGATTCTGTAAGCAGGAGAACCTTCATTTTTCTCATTATAGGATCCTTTGCGATTAAACACCTGTGTCGGAGACAAATAAAAACCTTTGTATACCTTGGCTGGATCAGCATCCCATTTCTGATTGACCTGGGTTTCGTCCCATCCGTTTCCATTGGCTGGATAAGCACCGGTGTAAGAGACATCATAATGATTTTTCCGCAAATCGACCCACGCTTCAGGGGCTCCCCATGGATATAGTGCCACCCATTTTTGCATCATAATATGTGAAAGTGAGTAGTCGGCCAGCGTCAATCCATCAACATAGGGGCCAGCAATATATTGCTGAGCCAAAGTATTGAAAGCACCCACAGTTATTTTATCACCTCCCTGTGAAACTCCTTCCTTTCCAGGGTAAATATATTTGGCAGTAAATTCCAGGTCTGCTTCCACTGCTTCTTTAAATGCACTGAGCGATTCTGCTTTCCGGTTCATGTGCCACAGCGCTTCAGCAAGGCAAAATTTTACTTCGGCACAAGTGGTAAGAATATAGGGTGCATTGTCACGGTAAATCCATTTCCCTATTCCATCGTGCGTGGTAATGGGATTCTCCGGAGTCGGAAATTGTGATGACCTGTTTCTACCGTAATAAGAGGGGGCTGTGCCGATAGGGCCGTTTGTGCTTGTAAATGAACCCCCATAGTAACGATACGTTTTTACGTTATCCACATCGTCGATATTTTCAAACGTGCCATTGGATGTGGTAGATAATTTAACTGTTACGCGGGGATCAAAATGACCAGGTAAATTTACGAGCGTATCACAAATAATCTGCTTCTCGGATAGTGCGTAAGGATAATAAGCATTACCTTCTACCCTGATTTTCTCACCTGTTGCCTGATCATATTTTGGTACTGATCCTGTGAAAACCTGCACGGCATATTCGTGTTGAAAGTAGGAATAGGAAAGATTTCCTCTTGCAGTACCCCAGAAGTTATTGTATGCGGAATAAGGAGCTGTCTGTGATCCTCCGGCAACCTTCACTACTGCATCGTCTTCAGAAGACTGGAACGATTTTGCGGCACAATCGACCAATTCCGGTGCATAATCGGCCACAAAATTGGTTTTGTGTGAAAGGGAAGAAAGATTTCTGACAAGCACGGCATAGGCAAATTTGATCCACTTATCCGTGTCGCCACCATAGATGAAATCATTGCTACTTATTTTGGATCCATATTCATGACTGTCTGTCATTTCAAGCAACTCAATTGCTTTATAAGCCCACTCTCTCACCTGTGTATAAATATCCTTCTGATAATCGTAATTGTGTGCCAGCAATCCGTCTACAAAGGCATCCTTCATCGGAAGTTCACCATGTACTTTCGTCATCATATCCCAGGAAAATGCCTTGATTGCATAACCTATTCCTGCCAGGGTCCAGTCCTCGGCTTCCAGCGACTGGTTAATCATATTTTCCAGGTTCATGCCCTGATTCCAGTATACCACACGCCAAATTTCTCCGGCAGCATCGGACCCTTCACTGTAATAATGGGTGGCAAAACTGGTATAACCAGTAGTCCCCATCATCTGTGTCATTGGCCCGATAGCCCGTATATCCCAATAAATCCCCTGATACTGCTGGGTGATGCCTGCCAGATAGAGATATCCGTCCACGTAGTCCGAATAAATGTCACAGAATATGAACACAGCCCAGGTAAACAATAAGTGAATAAAAGCGGAATCATGTGATCAGGGTGTAATCAGCACGGAGGTCATTGTAAGCGAGCCACCCACCGGTTCGTCGTTAAAGAGAGTGATTTCGTCATTTTTCTCCTTGAGCGCCAAGGCATAAATAAGCGGCAGGTAATGCTCGGGTGTAGGAATGGCCAGATCAAAAGCCGCTCCTTGTTTTCTATATTGAATAAGGCTTTGATGATCGTCATCCAGGATATAGGATTTCATCAATTCATTGGCTTCAATAGCCCAGTCATAGCCGTAAGGATCACCGCTGAGCCTCCTGAAATCGGCCAGACGCAGATTATGTACCATGTTTCCGCTACCAACAATCAGTACTCCTTTCCGGCTAAGCTCACCAATCTCTTTGGCCAGGTCATAATGGTATTGTGACGGTTTTGTATAGTCGATGCTCATTTGGATAACCGGCACATCTGCCTGCGGATAGAGATGCTTGATCACGCTCCACGCGCCATGGTCGAGACCCCAGTTATAATCAAGTTCCACCTCGGTCTTTGTGATTATCTTTTTGGCTTTGCTGGCCCACTCGGGACTGCCCGGTGCCGGATATTGCACTTCATAAAGCTCGCGGGGAAAGCCGCCAAAGTCGTGAATGGTCTCCGGTGATGACATGGCGGTCACAAACGTACCTTTTGTCTCCCAATGAGCAGAGACACAAAGAATAAGTTGAGGCTTGGGAAGTGAGTGCCCCAACTCACGGAATGAAGCAACAAACATATTCTCTTCAATGGCATTCATGGGACTGCCATGGCCCAGAAACAAAACAGGCATCCTATCGGTACGCCCGAAGTGAGAAGCAATGTTGCGCAAATGGCTGAGCTTCATAGTTAATTGCAGATAAATTGAAAAAGACTGCCTTGCAGTATGCAGGCAGCCCTTTTCCAGTAAAAAACGATCTAATTTAAAATTTATATCCTACGGAAAGATATGCATTTTGATTCTTCACGTTTCCGTTATCAGCATTTGAGATATTAACCAGACCCATATCCCAGCCCAGGTCGAGAAGAATGGGTCCAAACTCAGCTCCCACACCAAGTCCCAGTCCTGCGTCAAAAGGTTTGTACTGCCTGTTCTCATCACCAAAAATTTTGTCAACATCCCATTCTCCCGTTAAATTTCCAACTTTCGCTTCTCTGCTTCCACCCACTCCGTAGGCTGCATAGGGGCCAGCATGAAAAACGACGCGTGTTCCCGGGGTAACATCCACCTTGTATGCATAATGCAGGGGAAGTTGCAGATACATTAAGTTCTCGGTATATTCGGCATCCAGTGTAGCATCCACTGCCTTAAACCCTTTGGTGGTAAAGAACAGACCTGTCTGAATGGCAGAGCTGGGCAAAAACTCATAATCAAGAGCCAGACCCACGTTAAATCCTATCTTCGGATTGTTATCATCTATCTCGTCGTCATAAACAAGATTAGACATGTTTACACCACCTTTAATCCCTAAATTTAGCTGAGCACTTACGCCTGTAACGATAGCAAGCATTCCTATAAGTGCCATTAATCTTAATTTTTTCATAATTCAATCACTTTAATGTTCAGTTTGTTTTAAATCAAGCTTTGGTTATTCGTTATCCAAAACTTCTAATAAAACAGTTTTGGGCTTTATTTGTTCGAAAAGCCCATTACCATATCGGAAAATGGAAAATAAACCTCTTTTTTATTGGTTTAATAATAAATCAACGCCGAGGCAGCATCGGCAAAAACCTCGTTGGCCACCTCCTTTAACTGGCTCGATGTGATTGCGTCTATGTGGGCAAAGACCTCTTCAAGGGGAGTATACCGCTGAAAATGCAAAAGTTGCTTACCCAATGCAAGGGCACTGTTTTCATTGTTCTCAGAGGCTATGCCCAATTGTCCTTTCCACTGCCTTTTAGCCAGTGAAAGCTGCATGGGGGTCAGCTCTTTTGATTTCATTTTTTCAATTTCCTTCCCGATCAGACGAATACATTTGTCTCTTTGCTTCGGATCACAGGCAAAATAGATGGAAAGAAGGCCTGAATCGGAATAGAGTGTCACACTCGATTCCACCAGATAAGCCAGTCCGTGCTTTTCCCGCAATGAAGCATTGAGACGACTGTTGAGGCTGCCGCCTCCCAGCACGTTGTTGAGCAAGTATAACGCGTATCTCCGGGGATGATGGAACGAGAAGGCAGGATATCCCAACATGACATGCGTTTGGGTTGTATTTTTTTGTATTTCCTTACGGAACGAAACAACCGGAGCGGGCGCTGTTCTCATCTTCCGGGGCAACTGATCATGAGAGAGGGAGAAATATCTCTCTACCTGACGGACTATCCGCGCGAAGGGTGTCTTACCGAAAGAGAAAAACACCATTTCGGAAGGATGATACTGTCTGCTCATAAAATGCTGTATCTGCTCCTTCCCAAACGCAGTGAGGGTTTCCTCTTCACCCAGTATATAATGGCCCATATCATGTCCTCTGTAGAACAGGTTTTCAAAATCATCGTAGATGAGTTCAGAGGGTGTGTCGTGATACGAATTGATCTCATCGAGAATAACTTCTCTTTCCCGCTCAATCTGCCGGGGTGAAAAGACTGAATGAAAGAGGATATCACTCAGAAGCTCCGTTGCACGGGAGAAATAATCCTCCAGAAACGTGGCATAATAAAAAGTCTCCTCCTTGGTTGTGTAAGCATTTAAATCGCCTCCCACATTTTCCATCCGGTTCGCAATATGATGCGCTCTCCTTTTGGTGGTTCCCTTAAAGAGCATGTGTTCCACAAAATGTGCCATGCCCGATTCACCGGGATACTCGTCACGTGTACCGGCATTGATCACGACACCGCAATAAGATATTTCAGAAGGAAAGTAGCGATGAACAATCCGAAGGCCGTTCGGTAATGTATGTGTATGTATCATTTTTTATTCTTCTATTTGCCCGGCCGCATCATGTAATGGTTCTTTTGTTCGGGCGACAACCGTTCAATGGCATAGCGAAGCATTGTCCGCGGCATCTCAAGATGGTGATTGTCAAGAAAACCGGTCAGCACGGCCTCATCGCGCTTGCCAGCCTCCCTGAGCATCCAGCCACAGGCTTTGTGCATCAGGTCGTGTTTGTGAGTCAGAAACAACTCACACAGATTCAGCGTATCTGAAAAGTCATTGTTCCGGATGAAAGCCATTGTTGAAACGATTGCGATACGCTGTTCCCACAGCTGGTCGCTTTCTGCCAGCCTGTATAACAGAGATCGGTCTTCCTGACCTTTCAACCAGGCACCGATGATATGGTAACACGACAGATCTACCAGATCCCAGTTGTTGATCCGCTGGGTATGGGCAAGATAAAAATCAACAATCTCACGCCGCACCAAATCATCGGCTTTTTGAAATTGTGCCACCAGGATGATCAATGCACAAAGGCGACACTCATGCAAATCATCATTCAACAGTTTTTCCAGCTCACCAAATGGTGTTTGTATGAATTTCCTGGCTATACCGCGTGTTTCCGGAACAGTACATCCCATAAACCGGTCCCCCTCACCGTATTGTCCTTCGCCAGTCTTGAAAAAATATTTCGCATGTTCCGCTTTGAGGGGATTACCAAAAGCAAGAAGCTGCTGTTTTATGTTCGCTGCTGTCATATAAAAGTCAGGTTGTTTCGTTAACCCGCGATATGGGGAAGGTACCTTCGTAAAAACCGACGATGTTTCGGGCCATTTCTATGGACATGTCGAGACGGGCTTCCACCGTTTTGGTTCCCGCGTGGGGTGCCAGAATCACATTGTCGAGTGTGAGCAGTTCCGGTAAAATATGGGGTTCATTTTCAAATACATCGAGTGCGGCTGCCCATATTTTATTATTTCTCAAAGCATCTGCCAAGGCATGCTCATCAACCATATCTCCCCGCGCTGTGTTGATGAATACCGCGGTGGGTTTCATGATGTCCAGTTCCCGTTCTCCGATCATGCGACGGGTCTCCTTTGTGGAAGGAGCATTCAGGGAGATATAGTCCGCTGTGCTTAGTAATGTGTCGAGAGAGACATACGTTGCGTTATAGATTTGCTCAATTTCCCTGCTCAACCTGTTCCTGTTGTGGTAGATGATATTCATGCCGGAAGCCACGGCCCGGCGCGCGAGGGACTGGCCTATTCTTCCCATACCAATGATTCCCAGCGTCTTGCCATATATCGACAATCCTGCTTCAGCATAGATACCCCAACTTACCCCTTCCGGGCTTCTGAGTTTCCTGTCGTAATAGCTGATTCGCCGGCCGGCAGCCAGCAGGAGGCCAAAAGCAAATTCTGCGGTCGGTTCCCGGGTAGAATCGGGAATGTTGGTGACAGCAATCCCTTTTTGGGTGGCATAATCCACATCGATGTTATTGAAACCCACGCCCCAATTGGAAATTAGTTCCAGTTTGCTGCCACGCTCCATGATCTCCTGATCGGTATAAAAACTGAAATTGGGGACAAGCACCTCAAAATCGGGAATCATAGCCAACACTTCCTCCCTGGAAAAATAGGATTTCTCAGTCGGGAGGGTTACCGCATACGTCCCTTGCAGAACACGCAGTCCCTCCGGTTTTAGCCGGTATGCAATCAATACTTTTTTCATCTGTTCAAACTTTTGCTGATTCCCCGGTAGCAGTGTGATACAAGTTGACGCTTAAACAGAAAAAACGAGCCGCATGACCCGTTTTCCGCTCTTCAGGTTGGACTCGAACCAACGACCCTCTGATTAACAGTCAGATGCTCTAACCGACTGAGCTACTGAAGAATAATTCTTAATTGTAAGCTGCTCTTCCTCTTGGACTTGAACCAAGGACCCTCTGATTAACAGTCAGATGCTCTAACCGACTGAGCTAAGGAAGAATATTTCTCTCTGTGCTGAAAAGCGATGCAAAAGTAGTATATTTTTCCGAATAAACCAATAACAGATAAAAAAAAACAAGAAGCGATGTTTATACCTGCAAGTGTGCGACGATTTGCATTGCCACATCGGTGTCATTATCAGAAAGATTTATCCAATGAATCTTTTTGTCTTTTCTGAACCAGGTAAGTTGCTTCCGGGCATAATTTCGGGAGTGTTGTTTTATCTTTTCAACGGCAAAATCGAGTGTACAATTCCCGTCGAGATAATCGAAAAGCTCTTTATAACCCACGGTGTTCAGCGAATTCAGGTTACGTTTCGGATAAAAGCTCCTTACCTCCCCAAGCAGTCCCTCTTCCATCATTGTGTCTACCCGCCGGTTAATCCGTGCGTACAGCTCCCCGCGTTCCCGGGTAAAACCAACCTTCACAATCTGAAAAGGGCGTTTCTTCCTGGGATTTGTACGTAGTGATGAGTAGGGTTTTCCTGCCATCAGGCAGACCTCAAGGGCATGTATTACCCTTTTTGGATTTTTCAGATCCACCACGTCGTAAAACACCGGATCCAGCATCTTCAGTTGCTGCCGGATCGGATCGAGTCCCGCATTCCGGTACAGCTGCTGCAGTTCCTCCCGCAAGGTTTCATCTATGGTAGGAATCTCATCAATGCCCTTGCATACGGCATCAATATACATCATGGAGCCCCCGGTGAGTATGACGATCGGGTGTTGTCTGAAAAGTTTGTCGAGCAGCAAGAGGACATGCTGTTCATACTCACTGGCACTGTAATAATCTTCGGGTGCGAGCGTCCCCACAAAATGATGCTCCACGCGCTGCAATTGTGCGTGTGTGGGTGCAGCCGTACCAATGGTCATGCCCCGGTATATCTGGCGTGAGTCTGCTGATAAAATGGGGCACCGCAATTGTTCGGCAAGCTGCAGGCTTAACTCGGTTTTGCCTACGCCGGTCGGGCCAAGCAGGACGAGCAGTATAGGTTGCGGGGAAAAATCGGGTTCTTTCGTTTTTATGACAAAAGTGGTTTATTGGGGTTCACATATACGGAGTCAATAGAGATCGCTGTTATCCGTTTCAGCCTGGATATCATCGAGACCTTCGAAACCCTCCTTATCCAGCTCATCCATTTCAAAGCTTTCGTCTCCGTAAAATGTTTCTCCCAGGTCGAGAGCCACGTTTTCTGTTTTCAATTCTTCAATTTGCAACACCTGCTTCGGGGGCTCCCCTACCGACAAGGTGCAGACCGCCTTTTGCAGATTCTTGCCCGGTATCACTTCTGCCAATTCAATAAACAGTGCCCGTTCGGTAAGATAGTCGAACACAAACATCAGCTTTTGCTTTTCATCTTCCAGGTAGTCGCTCAGGATACAGTCATCCATGGTCAACGAGTCCTCATCGGAATAGGTATCCATCTCCACCAGTGTAATCTCCTCCTTTTTCCGCCACTTGTCGTCGCAAAGAAAAAAAGAGGCCATCTCCTTTTCACTGAATCCGGTACAATCAATAATAGCCTGGTAGAAATCCAAAAAAGTTTGATCGGCATCAATTTTTATTTCTCTTTTGAATTTCTCGGCCTCATCCGATAGAATTAGAAATTTGAATATCATTGTGATCTTGGTTTTATGCATTATTGACGTTTCAAAGGTAATAAAAAGTTTTAAAAAGTTATCTACGGTCTTATATTTGTTGTTAACTAAACAGGCAAATTCTACACGGTCGCGAAGGCCAGATCCACGTTGAACCTATTCAGAACTGAATTGTTTTATAAACATACCCCTGGGGAAAGAATAAAATGAGTATACAATTGATGGAGATATAAATTACAAAAAAATAAAAGAATGAAAACAGCATATATGCCCGTTGATCCTGTTTATTTTGATCTAATTGAACAGGAAACGGTAAAAAAAGAGTCGCGGGTCATCTATTTTACGTTTAACGATGAACCCGAACTGGAAGAGTGTCGCGGTAAGATTCTCAAAACAGGTGAACTGGAACATGAGGGTGTTTTTCTTTACCTGGACAATGGCGACAAGGTGCGAGTCGACCGGATCGTGGTGATCAATGGCAAACCCGGCCCGGCCTACGATGAGTATGACGCATATGCACTTGCACCGCTGACATGCCAGGCAGGATACGAAAATTGTTCCTTTGATTAAGTGAAATGATTATCTTTGTCCTTCAAAATCGTATTTATCGACTTCTATGGCGCTAAAGCAGCAACAGGCACTGAAACAAACACAACGGCTTTCTCCCCTGCAGATGCAGGTGATTAAGCTGGTGGAGTTGAACACGGTGGAGGTGGAGGATCGCATCAAACAGGAGGTGGAAGAAAATCCGGCGCTGGAGACCGGTGATAATGAATTGTCGGGAGACATTGAAAATGAAGATGGCGAAGTATTAGAAAATAACCTCACCCAGGAAGAGATTATCCTGGGAGATTATTTTTCGGAAGATGATATTCCCGATTACCGCCTCAACGGGACCGGTGGGAAAAGTGAACAAAACTTTATCGAGTATAACAACTACGATGATAAATCGCTCAGCGACTTTCTACAGGAGCAAATCGGCCTGTTAAACCTGGACGAACGAAAACAGTTGATTGCCGAATACATAATCGGCAATCTAGATGAAAATGGTTATCTGCAACGCGACCTGCAATCCATTTCCGATGATCTGCTTTTTCAGCAGCAAATTGAAGCCACACCCCTGCAGCTGGAAGACGTACTGTATGAAATACAGGATCTGGATCCTCCCGGCATTTGTGCCCGGGATCTGCAGGAGTGCCTCCTTCTGCAGCTGAATCGCTACGCATCCACAAAGGCTGTGCGACTGGCGACAGAGATCCTGACGAATTATTTCGATGAATTTTCACGAAAGCATTACGACAAGATCATGCGGCAGATGAACATTACAGAGGACGACTTGCGTGATGCCATCCACGAGATCATCTCCCTCAATCCAAAACCGGGAAACAGTCTGGGTGGCTCCATGCAGACAGCCATGAATAATATTACACCCGATTTCATCGTGGAGTCATACAACGGCGTGGTCTCCTTCCACCTGAACAACAGCAACATACCAAGCTTGAAAGTAAACCGCAATTTCTCGGAGATGCTCATGGGATACATCGACAACAAAACAAGCATGTCGGCCGACGACAAGCAGGCTATGCTCTTCATGAAACAAAAGGTGGATTCAGCCAAATGGTTCATCGACGCAGTAAGACAGCGGCAGTATACACTACAGCGCACCATGGAAGCGATTGTGGCATTACAGTATGATTTTTTTCTTACCGAAGATGAGTCGCAGCTCAAACCCATGATCCTGAAAGATGTGGCTGAAAGAACAGGTTTCGACATATCCACCATATCCCGCGTGAGCAACAGCAAGTACGTGCAAACAAATATAGCCGTCTATCCGCTCAAATATTTCTTTTCGGAAGCGATGCAAACACACGAAGGTGAAGATATCTCTTCGCGGGAAGTAAAAAAGATCCTCAAAGAAAGCATCGACAATGAAAATCCTTCCAAACCCATCACCGACGATCAACTAACAAAAATTCTCAATGAGAAGGGATATGTAATTGCACGCCGTACGGTAGCAAAATATCGGGAGCAGTTGAACATTCCGGTGTCACGTTTAAGAAAAAAGATATAACTTTGCCCCTTCATTGAAAGCAACCCATCAGGATGAAATCAATCTCACATGTAATTTCCACAGTTTTTCAGCCATTGTTGATGCCTACTTACGGGGTTATGCTCCTGTTTGTATACACCTATTTCGGTGTGATCTACCGGCATCAGTTCTGGCAGATTGTTATTCCTGTGTTTCTTTTTTCATTTGTTATTCCCGCCATTCTCATCTTCGCGCTCTTTAGAATAGGGATTATTTCCGACCTGTCGTTGAAGGTACGCCGTGAACGGTTTTATCCCTATCTGATTACGCTGCTATCATACTCGGCCATGATCATCTTTTATTACAGGATGCACATGCCCAGGTGGTTCATGATGATCATGGCTGCCTCGGTAACCATCATGGTGATTGCTATCCTGGTCACCCTCGTGTGGAAGATCAGTGCGCACATGTTTGGCATTGGAGGCCTTATCGGTGGTGCCATGGCGGTCAGTTTCTTCGTGGAAAGATCCAACCCCTATTACATGTTTATGGGGTTATTCATCATAGCAGGGCTGGTAGGCACTTCGCGGCTGATCCTCAAGCGGCACACGCTGCCACAGGTGATAGCCGGTTTTTTGCTCGGGTTCCTGGTTTCATTCCTGTTTGTACAGATAGGCACACTGACATAAATATTCTGTTTTTTTCGCTTTGACAACCGGGAATTAAGTCGTACATTTATCCCAGAATATATCATTTTATTAAATTATAACCGTTATGAATTTTCCAGAAAATGTAAAGTATTCTTCCGATCATGAATGGGTGAGAGTGGAAGCCAATGAAGCGTACGTAGGTATAACAGATTTTGCACAGGAAGAACTGGGTGAGATTGTGTATGTGGATGTGACAACCGAAGGAGAAACGTTGAAGCAAGGTGAAGTATTCGGTAGTATTGAAGCGGTGAAGACGGTATCCGATCTGATGATGCCGGTCGCCGGTGAAGTGCTGGAAATTAACCCCAAGCTCGACGATGCTCCTGAACTGGTGAACAAAGATCCGTTCGGTGAGGGATGGATCATTAAAGTAGCCTTGCAGGATACCGATCTGGCCGGTTTAATGTCGGCAGAAGAGTACAAGGAATTTGTTGGAAAGTAAATCTCAATCATATGACTCCTATCGTAAGTATCATTATGGGCAGCACCTCCGATCTGCCTGTAATGGAAAAAGCGGCGCAGTTTCTCAATGAAATGGAAGTGCCCTTCGAGATGAATGCCCTCTCGGCACATCGCACACCCGAGGAGGTAGAAAAATTTGCCAAGGGAGCCGGGCAAAAAGGTATTAAGGTCATCATTGCCGCTGCAGGCATGGCAGCACACCTGCCGGGTGTAATCGCTTCCATGACGACCATCCCTGTCATTGGTGTACCCATCAATGCATCGCTCGACGGGCTGGATGCCTTGCTCGCCATCGTGCAAATGCCCCCGGGCATACCGGTAGCCACCGTAGGAATAAACGGTGCCCTGAATGCAGCCATCCTTGCCTTGCAGATGATCGCCACCGGCGATGAGCCCTCCAGGAAGAAACTGGCATCATACAAGGAAAGCCTGAAGAAGAAAATCAAACAGGCAAACGAGGAACTGGCATCGGTAACATACACCTACAAAACAAACTAGCGTTTGTAACTTACAATGAACCACAAAGAAATACAATCTATCCTCCAAAAGGAGGCAAATGCTATTTTGAACATCCCGATTACAGATCAGTATGAAAAAGCCATTGATCTGATTGTGGATTATGTACACATAAAGCGCGGCAAACTGGTCATCAGTGGTATGGGCAAGGCGGGCCAGATAGGACAGAACATGGCAACCACATTTTGCTCTACGGGTACTCCCGCCATTTTTTTGCACCCCAGTGAAGCACAGCATGGCGATCTTGGTATTCTGCAGGATAACGATTTGTTGTTGCTGATGACCAATTCGGGTAAAACAAGGGAAATCATCGAACTCATTGCACTGGCAAGAGGGATGTACCCCGATATTTCCATTATTGTGATTACCGGCAACAAGGATAGCATACTGGCTCAGGAGGCGGATGTGTTCCTGCTGACCGGGAATCCGTCTGAAGTATGTCCGCTGGATCTTACGCCCACCACCTCCACCACCGTAATGACTGTGATGGGTGATATACTTGTTGTGGGCACCATGACCAGGATCGGCTTTAGTGCCGTGGAGTATGCCAAGCGGCATCACGGCGGTTATCTGGGAGACAAGTCGAGAAGTGCCGGCTGCAAGTAACATTGTGTCAAAGAGCACCGGCTTTGTAACAGGGGTTCACATCGTCATCAAAATAAAAATTAACAGAAATGAAAAGAATACTTTTTATGCTCACCTCTCTTTTCCTGCTGGCAGCCTGCAATGAAGGCAAGAAAGCAGACACACGGACGACCGGCGACGACGGCATCGATTCTACATTTGAATACAAGGTAGACCGTTTTGCCGATATTGAAATACTGCGCTATCCGGTACCCGGCTTCAACAGCCTCACGCTGCAACAAAAAGAACTGATTTATTACCTGTCGCAGGCAGCCCTTGAAGGCCGTGATATCCTCTGGGATCAGAATAACCGGTACAATCTGACCATCCGCAGGGTATGTGAAGGGGTCTATGAGAATTATATGGGAGACAAGTCTTCAGAAGAATGGGGAAATTTTGAAACTTATCTGAAGCAGATCTGGATGGCAAACGGCATTCATCATCATTATTCGGAGGACAAGATCATGCCGCAATTTTCACAGGATTTCTTCGTGAAGCTGGTGAAAAGTGTCGATCCCGGCCGGATGCCTTTCCGTGACGGCATGGCAGCCGATGAGACGCTGAATGAGATCCTGCCTGTCATGTTTGATCCGGCCGTGATGCCCAAACGGATGAGCCAGACTCCCGGAACAGACATCGTAGCCACATCGGCCGTCAACTTTTACGAAGGAGTGACACAGAAAGAGGTGGAAGACTTTTACAACGCGATGAAAGTTCCCAACGACAATACACCGGTATCATACGGGCTGAACAGCAAGGTGACAAAAGTGGATGGCGTGGTAACCGAACAGGTGTGGAAACTGGGTGGCATGTACGACAAAGCCATCGAGCGCATCATCGGATGGCTGGAGAAGGCAGCCACAGTGGCCGAAAACGATCACCAGAAGCAAACCATCCTCAGCCTCATCGCCTATTATAAAACCGGCGACCTGAAGACCTTCGACGACTATTCCGTACAGTGGGTAACCGATACCACCTCCCGTGTCGACTTCATCAACGGTTTCATTGAGACCTACAGTGATCCCCTCGGACTGAAGGCTACCTGGGAGTCGATGGTCAACTTCAAAAGTATCGAAGCCTCGGAGCGTACCCGCATCATCAGCGAGAATGCACAGTGGTTTGAAGACAACTCTCCCATCGACAATCGTTTTAAAAAGGAAGAGGTGAAGGGCGTTTCGGCCAAAGTAATCACAGCGGCCATCCTGGGTGGAGATACTTACCCGTCGACCCCAATCGGGATCAATTTGCCGAATGCCGACTGGATCCGTCGCGATCATGGCTCAAAATCGGTCACCATCGACAACATCACCTTCGCCTATGACAAGGCAGCCGAAGGAAACGGTTTTAAGGAGGAGTTTATGTGGAGTGATGATGAGAGAGGGCTGACAACAAAATATGGCACACTCACCGACAATCTCCATACCGACCTGCACGAATGCCTGGGACACGGATCGGGCAGGCTGCTCCCCGGAGTAAGCACCGATGTGCTTCAGGCTTATGCCTCTCCACTGGAGGAGACCCGTGCCGATCTATTCGCGCTCTACTACCTGGCCGATCCGAAGCTGGTGGAGCTGGGACTGCTTCCCGATAACGAAGCCTACAAAGCAGAATACTATTCCTACATCATGAACGGGGCCATGACTCAGCTCACCCGCATCCAGCCCGGCAAGCAGATTGAACAGGCCCACATGCGCAACCGCGCCACCATATCGAACTGGGTCATTGAACAGGGCAAGGCCGACAAGGTGGTGGAACTCAAAGAACGCGATGGCAAAACATACGTGGTCGTCAACGACTACGATAAGCTGCGTGCCCTCTTCGGTCAGTTGTTAGCGGAGTTGCAACGCATCAAGTCGGAAGGTGATTTTGAAGCCGGTAAAAACCTCGTGGAGACCTATGGTGTGAAAGTGAATCCCGTACTTCACAAAGAGGTATTGTCACGGTACGAAGCGCTCAATCTTGCTCCCTACAAAGGATTCGTAAATCCTGTTTACAAGCTGGTAACCGATGAGAATGGAAAAGTTACAGATGTAACCATCTCCTACGAGGAGAACTACGTGGACCAGCAACTGCGTTACGCCAGACAGTACTCGGTACTGCCACTAAAGAACTGATTAGAATTCAACAATATTTGAAAAATAAGCGTTTCGGACGATCCGAAACGCTTATTTTTGTACTCATTCATCCAATCATCACATGACGTACGAAGAAACACTCGCATACCTCTACAAACAGATGCCAGAATACCAGCGTATCGGGCATCTTGCTTACAAGGAAGGGCTCGACAACAGTCTGGCGCTGGATATAATCTTTGGTCATCCCCACCGCCGATATAAAACCATTCACGTGGGGGGAACCAACGGAAAGGGATCCACTTCCCACCTGCTCGCGGCCATCCTCCAGGAGTCGGGCTATAAGGTCGGCCTCTATACCTCACCCCATCTCGTGGATTTCCGCGAACGGATACGGGTAAATGGAGCCATGATCGACCAACAGTATGTGATCGATTTTGTAAATAGATACAGGGAACAGTTTGAGCCGGTGATGCCCTCCTTCTTTGAACTGACCATGGAGATGGCGTTTCTCTGGTTTGCAGCACAAGAGGTCGATGTAGCAGTGATTGAAGTCGGCCTTGGCGGTCGCCTCGACAGCACCAACATCATCTCTCCCGATCTCAGCGTCATCACCAACATCGGGCTCGATCACATGAAACTCCTTGGCGGCACCCTCCCAAAGATTGCCACCGAAAAAGCGGGAATCATCAAACCCCATACCCCGGTGGTGATCGGTGAGATCGGCAGTACGGAAGTAGCACAGGTTTTTATCGACAAAGCAAAATCGGTTGATGCTCCCCTGGTCTTTGCAGAACGCTACATAAGCAACTTTGCTGCTGAAAGAACCGGGACAGGATGGTTGTTTCAGTCGGACAACTACACCAACCTCCCGGGGGAACTGGGAGGCCCCGCGCAGGATAAAAATGCCCGGACAGTGCTGACAGCAGTGGAGGTCCTCCTTGAAACAGGATACACCATTCCACAGGAAGCCGTCTACAACGGATTCAATGACGTGACCGGCATCACCGGCTTAATGGGACGATGGCAGCAACTACAATCTTCACCAAAGATCATCTGCGATATCGCGCACAATGCGCATGGGTTACGCTACATAGCAGAACAATTGCTTTTGGAGAATTATGACCGGTTGCATCTTGTTTTTGGGATGGCTAGTGACAAAGATGTGGACTCCGTGCTTGCCCTGATGCCAAAAAATGCCCGGTATTATTTTACCAGGGCGTCTATGGAACGGTCTCTGGATGAAAAGATACTGAAAGCGCATGCTGCGACTTACGGATTAAAAGGCACCACCTTTGCATCCGTTTCGGAAGCCATTCACGCTGCCAAAGAAAACGCCGGTAAAGATGATCTCATCTTCATCGGCGGTAGTTCTTTTGTAGTGGCAGACGCACTGCCGTTGTTTATCTGATTACCAAATCAGGATAATCTGAAAATTGGCTGCGGGAGGATTTCCGGAATATTTCCCTGCATCCGAGGCCTCCAAGTAAAATGTTGCGGTAGAGGGATTTCCCAATACGAAATCACAACTGTAGGTTTCCGTGTACGGTATACCCAATGCATCTTTCAGGGTCTTCACATAGGGCAGTGCCGTTTTTGAGTTGTTGTTAAATTTATAATAGGCCAGAGCTGCACCTTCGTCGAAAATATAATCTTTCAATTCGGGAAGATCCACGGTGACAGAGTAATAGCCTTCATCATTATTCTCGAACCATTCCCAATCCGAACTGGCAACATCTACAGGAATAATTTGCCACTGACCATTCAATGAATTATCAATCATATCCTGAATCTCCCGATCAGACAAGTAGTCATCGGAACATCCATATCCAAATGTCAACACCAATAGTGCAGAAATACCAAATAATAACAGTTTGCTCTTCATATTTTTCATTTTTTTGAAGTTTGTATACTTGCCTGTATGACGCGTAAAACGCGCATTCGTTTAAATTAAACAACATAAAGAAAGAAAAGTTTTCATGTGAAATATAGAAAAGTCCGCTCGGAGGCGGACTTTCACACTACTTGATCTATTTTGAATCTTATTAGCAAAACAGTACTATCTCTTTCCTCCCAGAAACCCGCCGAGGAGATCGTCGAGGGGATTGCCGTCTCCATCTTTGTCGAGCACGCCACCCAGCATATCCATGATACCACCGCCGGCATTTCCGGACTGCTGATTACTACCGCCTAACAATCCACCCAAAAGACCGCCCAGACCACCGGTCCCTGTATTGGTCTGTCGTTTCTCCTTTCCCAGGTAAGCCATCACAATCGGCGCCAGGATAGCCAGCAACGGTCCGATTTTATTTGCACTGATGCCCGATTTCTGAGCAATACCTTGTTCCACGGCTTCGCGTTTATTTCCAAAGACATGACCCAGGATACCATCGCCATCTGACTGCAGCTCCTGCGTGTGTCCCTGCAGCATTCCTGACAGGTTATCAAGCAATGAGCCATCATGCTTCGACTCCAGTGCGTTGTTTAAACTTGCCGCACCATCCTGGGATTGCACGTTTTTGGTCATCCCTGCCAATATAGCCGGCACGGCAACATGCACGGCACCTGAAGCTTCCTTTTCATCTAGGCCGAGCTGTCCGGCCACACTTTGGACAATCGACTGTCCCATTGCACTGTTTAACAAATCTGAGATATCCATCTGTTTATCGTTTTTAAGTAATAAAAAAATTCTCCAAATTTAATTATTAAAACAATTTTCCACCATTTTGGTTTCATAAACGTGAGATCTGAGGAATTAAACCCCAGGCCTCTGATTACCATTTTTATTTTGTTTTCAACATTCATTGGTACTGAGCAAAAAAAAAGTTATTTTTGTCATACAACTAAAAGCAGAATGCAGAAAGCTGATCGCGGACCGCTGGGCGCTCCCTAGCAAAGCGCTGACTGCACAAAGCCTGCTCCCAAAAAGCTGATAGCTGAAAGCTGATACCTGAAAGCTAAAAAGCTGACCACTAAATTAAAAATTATGAAACAATATCTCGATTTATTACAACGGGTACTCGACGAAGGAGTGGAAAAAGAAGACCGGACCGGTACGGGTACACTCAGCATATTTGGACATCAGAGCCGTTACAGGATGAGCGATGGTTTTCCTGTGCTTACCACAAAAAAACTCCATCTGAAATCAATCATCTACGAGCTGCTCTGGTTCCTCAATGGTGACACAAATGTCAAATATCTGAACGACAATGGAGTACGTATCTGGAATGAATGGGCAGATGAGAATGGGGATCTGGGTCCTATCTATGGATATCAATGGCGTTCATGGCCCGACTACAAGGGAGGGCACATTGATCAGATTACGCAGGTGGTGAACACACTCAAAAACAATCCCGACTCACGCCGCATCATTGTCAGCTCCTGGAATGTGGCCGATATTCCGAATATGAACCTCCCACCCTGCCACGCCCTCTTTCAGTTTTATGTGGCCGATGGCAGACTCAGCCTGCAGCTCTATCAGCGCAGTGCCGATATTTTTCTGGGAGTACCTTTTAATATTGCCTCCTACGCCCTATTGCTGAAAATGATGGCCCAGGTGACCGGATTGCAGGAGGGAGATTTCATTCATACTTTCGGAGACGCCCACATTTACCTGAATCATCTCGATCAGGTGAATCTGCAGCTTACCCGTGAACCGCGCGCGCTACCCGAGATGAAGATCAATCCCGATGTAAAGGACATTTTCGGTTTTCGTTTCGAGGATTTCGAACTGGTAAATTACGATCCGCATCCACACATAAAAGGAGCTGTTGCCGTATGATAAATCACAACACAGCTGAAATAGCCATTATTGTCGCACTCGATGAAAACAACGGTATCGGACAGAAAGGTGATCTGCTTTGTCATCTCCCCAACGATCTGAAGCATTTTAAACGGGTGACCTCGGGACACACCGTGATCATGGGGCGTAGAACCTATGAATCACTGCCAAAGGGGGCTTTACCCAACCGCACCAATGTGGTGATTACATCCGATGCAGCAGAAAATTATCCCGGGTGTATCGTGGTTCGGTCGGCAGAAGAGGCGCTTACGCATTGCAAGGAAGGTGAAAAGGTTTTCATCATCGGCGGCGGACAACTGTACCGTGCCACACTCGGACTGGCAGACCAGCTTTATCTGACCCGCATTCATCACACATTCAGCGATGCCGATACCTTCTTTCCGGAAATCGATTTTGATGAATGGAGACTGACAGAAAAAGAGATGCACGAGGCAGACGACAAGCACAGGTATCCTTATACTTTTTTGACCTACAGTAAAAAATAATCATGCAGTAATGGGCGGAGAAGCATGGAAAAGATTCATAGCGGGTGACGATAAATCTTTCGCCATCCTGTATCATGCCTATTTTTCTGAACTTTTCGCCTATGCTTTAAAACTGGGTTTCGATAAAGAAACGTGCAAAGACGCAATACAGGACCTCTTTTTCAAAATTTATGCCTCTAAAAGTAAACTCACTCACATTCGAAATATAGAGTTTTACCTGATCCGTAGCCTGAAAAACCAACTCTTCGACATGCACCGCGATGAACACAAGATACAGGAAATAGATTATCAGGATATCTTTGTAGAGAACGAAAAAAACATCGTGGAGCAAATTATCGACGAAGAAAAAGAGATTCAATTAAAACATGAAATATCTTACCTCCTGCAAAATCTACCTCCCAGACAGCGAAAGATTGTCCATTACCGCTATCAGTTTAATCTGACCTACACAGAAATAGGTGAAATCATGCACCTTTCGGCCGATGCCGTGAAAAAAAATCTATACCGTGCACTCAAAAAGATGAAAGACACATCTACACCCAATTCACGCCAATTCTTTACATATTTATTCACAATACTTAGTTAATTAATATTAATTTCGTCTCTTTTGACAGTTTATCCCGTCTTTTAAAAAAAGAGTGTGAATGAAACTGAATTTAGATTATAAAGATTTTTTGTGTGATGATCTTTTCATTTACTGGCGGATTCATCCCACGGCAGAACTCACCTCATTCTGGGAAAAGTATATCAGTCAGAATGAGCATCTCAGGGAATCATTTCAGTCGGCCATTGTCATTTTTGATGAAATCCAACAACAGCATGACAGTTTCCTGCCCGATGAGGCTTCAGTAAAACGACTGTTGCAGGATAGGATCAACCTATTCAGAAAGAAAAAACTACGCATGGTGTTTACGTCATCAGCAGCTGCCATCCTGTTACTGGCGCTGATCACGGCATTATATACGACTACACGCAGAGGGAACACGTTTTCCGATAAACAGATGGCTTCTATCGGAGAGGTGATGAACCAGAATAGAGTACAACTGATCACCGGGAACCAGGTGGTTGACATGGAAAATAATGCCACGGTGCATCTTACGGAAAAAGAAAATGCCTTAATTCAGGATTCTCTTTCCCGGAAAGAGATCGAATTGAAGAAAAGTCAATCAAACAAGCTGATCGTACCGTTCGGAAAAAGATCGTCGGTCATTCTTGCCGACGGATCTGCGGTACATGTAAACTCTGGTACAGAACTTGATTTTCCTTCTGTCTTTACCGGACAGACGCGGGAAATCAGTGTAAAAGGTGAAATATTTATCGAGGTAGCAAAGCAAAGTCACCCCTTCATTATTCACTCGCCCAAATCTCAAATAACTGTTTATGGAACATCATTTAATGTTTCATCCTACACCGACGAAAAAAATGAATCGGTCGTGCTGGTAAATGGATCGGTACACGTAAAAAGTGATCAGGGTTCATTGATGCTAAAGCCTGGCGAGATGGCAGAAGTAAACAATGGCACCATCCAACGGAAAGAGGTGGATGTGATGGAATATATCAGCTGGAAAAATGGCTATATGCAATTGAATAAAAATTCCTTAACAGAGGTTCTCAAAAAAATAGGAAGGTACTACAATGTAGAATTCAACTACGCGGCCACATTGAACTTACAGGATCAGACCTGTTCGGGTAAATTGTTTCTCTCCGAAAATCTTGACGACGTATTGCAATCTTTTTCAAAAATGACTTTCCTCCAATATAACGCCATCAGTGACGGAGTTGTTTATATACAAAAAAAAGAATTACAGTGAGTTTAATCAAATATGTACCATCTAAAAACGAATTGCCTATGACTACGAAGTAAAAGAAAAGAAAAAGAAAAAGCCGGATAATGCGGCAACATTATCCGACCAGAAAAAATTAATTTTGCGCGTAAGCGAGTGCAGAGACAAGCTTGCTTGACTCTGCACAGCATGAGCAAAATCTACAAAGTGAATTTTGCGATTAAGCGAGAGCAGAGCCAAACTTGTTTGGACTATGCCGAGCGAAAGCAAAATCTACAAAGTGAATCTAATTTATTGGGTAACAAATTAAAATTCAAAAACAAAGATATGCAAGAAAAGCAAAACTTTAAACAAATCATCCTGAAAAAAGACAATAAGTTTTTAAAAATCATGAAAATCTATTTTTTAATAACTTTCCTCTGTGTTTTTTCAATAGCAGCAGAAAACACCTACTCCCAATCGAAATCGGTCAGTGCCGAATTGAAAGGTGTTACGTTGCGGGAAGCATTGCAAGAAATTGAACAGAACAGCGATTATCTGTTTCTGATTATGGATAATACCGAAGCCGGTTTATCGAAAAGTGTAAGTGTTACTTTTAACAACAAATCGATAGAGGAAATTATGGATTTGTTGCTGAAGAATACAAACCTTGTTTACTCCATTGTAAACCGGCAGATCACCATTTCCAGGGAACGGGTTGCTATTGAAAGTAAGAAAAAGGAAGAAGCCACAACTGCCACCAAAGAAGTTCAACAAACACACAAAACCATCACCGGAACGGTGCGGGATGTAAATGGTGAATTCATTATCGGTGCGAATATTGTGGAAGTGGGCACAACCAATGGTACCATCACCGATGTGAACGGATATTTTTCATTGAATGTGGCAAACGAAGCCACAATACAGATCACCTACATCGGATACCTGAGCCAAACGATAAAGACTGCAGGAAGTACCAACTTCAATATCACACTCAGAGAAGATGCACAGGCGCTGGAAGAATTGGTGGTTGTTGGCTACGGAACACAGCGAAAAGAGAACCTTACCGGTGCTGTGTCTACCGTGAATGTGGAAGAAACGTTAGGCAGCAGACCCATTGCCGACGTAGGGCGGGGCTTGCAGGGAACAACTCCGGGGCTTACGGTCATTGTTCCGAGCGGCGAAGTAGGTTCTGATCCTTTGATAAAAGTGAGGGGTCAGATCGGTTCATTTGAGGGTAAATCTCAACCCCTTATTTTATTGGATAACGTAGAAATACCAAGCATTCAGGTTGTCAATCCAAACGACATCGAGTCGATCTCTATTCTTAAAGATGCTGCCAGTGCATCCATATATGGCGCAAAAGGCGCTTTCGGGGTTGTGTTGATCACCACAAAAAAAGGAACCAGTCAAGAGAAGGTGGATGTACAATATTCAAACAACTTTGCCTGGCAAAACATTTCTAAAAAAATGGAAATGGGGATGTTGGATGCAATGGAATATTCTATTCTTTCGATGGAAAGAGTGGGTGCTTCCGTTGCTGGTGCTTTTTGGCAAATCACACGGGAGAGTTTCGAAAAATCGAAAACATGGCACGATAATTACGGAAAAATGGGCCCTGATGATCCGATGATTTACGGACGAGACTGGTATGTAGATGCCAATAATCGCAAACTGGGTCTCAGGACATATGATCCGTATGATTATATGGTCAGAGAGTGGACCCCCACAATGTCTCATAATTTGTCGGTAAATGGAAAAAGTGGAAAAACCACGTTTAATGTTGGATTGGGATATCTGGACCAGACAGGTATGATGAAAGCTGCCCAACATGATGATTTTACCCGATATAACGGGACAATCAGGCTGAGCACCGAGTTAAGCAAATATGTTACATTAAGGGCAGGAGCTATCTATTCGAATCGCAATAAAAGATATCCCTATGCAACAAACAGCACTACTGCTGACCCGTGGCTTTATCTATATCGGTGGGGACCTGTACAGCCAATGGGAACCGAAAACGGGGATCCCATCCGGAGTCCGGCTTCTGAAGTTGCACAAGCCAATACGGCAAATCAGGAAAATAAATATTTCAACGTCAACGTTGGAGCAGTGGTTAAACTAACCGACAATTGGATGGTTGATTTTGATTTTACGAACGCCAATGAAACCTTCATCAACAACCGACTGGGAACCAGATACACAGCCCTAAACTCATGGGGAGGGGCTATTCCCTTGAACGATGCAAATGGAAATAGAATTTATGTAAACGATCAGGGTCTGTCAGTACCCTCCACTACACCAAATGCATTGCCCGGGTATCAGCTCAGCTTAACAGAATACACAGCCCACGGAGCCAATCCTGATCATATATACAGAAATGTTTTAAATGGCGTGACAAACACACTGAATATCTTTACAACCTATAATTTGAAACTGAAGGAAGACCATGCCTTCAAGTTTATGTTAGGAGTAAACAGGGTAGCATACGATGCTAAAAGCAACTGGTCGCAAAAGACCGATTTAGCCGATATCATCAATCCCCAATTTGGTAAAGCGGTAGGAACAATGACATCGGGTGGCGACACTTTCTGGGAAGCACAATTGGGTTACTTCGGGCGTATTAACTATGCCTTCAGAGATAAATATCTGCTGGAAGGGAATCTTCGTTACGATGGAAGTTCCAAGTTCCCCTCCAGGCTATGGTGGCGCTATTTTCCCTCAGTTTCTGCAGGCTGGCGGATTACAGAAGAACCCTGGATGGAATGGATACTTCCGGTTGTTTCGTCGATGAAAGTAAGAGGATCGTGGGGTGTTATTGGAGACCAGACGGTGCCAAGCGGACTTTATGCTCCCTCAATGACTACAACACAAACCAACTGGCTTGAACCAGGTGGATCGAAAGCTGTGGCAGTAGGCACACCTCCCGCGATCACCAGAGATATCTCATGGCAGGATTTAGAAAATGCGAACTTGGGGGTCGATCTTCGTTTCTTTAATAATTCTTTGGGTGTTGTATTTGATGTGTATCGCAGAGATACAAAGAATATGATTGTACCCGGGGAAGGTGTTTCATACACATTTGGAGCAGGTGCTCCCAAGGGAAATTTTGGCTCATTGAGAACAGAAGGATGGGATCTGAGTATCGACTACAATCATCGATTTGAAAACGGTTTGGGAATCAGCGCTATGGCGACTCTGTCGGATGCTATTACCACCATTTTGAAATATGGAGATACCAATAGCGTGGATGGATGGTACAAAGGAAAAAGATACGGCGAAATATGGGGATACAGGACCGACAGGCTGTATCAGAAGAGTGATTTTGTTTTAGATGCCGATGGTAATACGCAGAGGATTGTACTGACAGAAAATGAAAGTAAAAAATATGCCGGAAAATCGGCCAACAAACTATCCGATGCGAACGGCAAACCGGTATATCAGGCATTCTTACAGAACAGTTCCAACTTTTTCTTCGGTCCGGGCGACGTAAAATTCATTGATCTCAACGGAGATGGAGAAATCGATGCGGGAAGCCGCTTGTTGGACGATCATGGTGATTTGGAAATAATTGGCAATTCTACACCCCGTTTTGAGTATGGTCTGCGTTTAGGCGCCGATTGGTATGGTGTGGATGCTACAGTTTTCCTACAGGGTGTGGGCAGCAGACAAATTTGGGGTGTGGGCTTCCTGTCAACTCCAGGCTTCCACGCTTCTGACGGAGCCATGCCACAAACCATTGCAGGCGATTTCTGGAGACCCGACAGAACAGATGCTTTTTATCCGGCACCTTACAACATGGCTGGAAGTAACTCGGGCAATAACATGCAGGTACAGTCAAAATATTTACTGGATATGTCCTATCTGAGGATTAAAAATATTACAGTCGGTTATAGTTTCCCCACCAGCGTACTAAATAAAGTAATGGTCAACCAGCTACGCATCTTTTTCTCGCTGGAAAACTTTTTCACTTTTGATAATTTAAGGGGATTACCCATTGACCCCGAAGAGATATCGGGTTATTCCATGTTTAACGATACAAATTACAACTCAGGCAGAACAGGAGTTGGAACACCTACTTTCAAAAGTGGATCGGTGGGATTACAAATTAATTTCTAAACGAAGAAAACATGAAAAAGAACATAATAATTGGCAATCTGTTACTTATTGTTTTTTTAATAAGTAGTTGTTCCGATGTACTCGACAGACCCGAACTGAACAATATGAACGATGATACCTATTGGAGAAATGAGACCGATCTGCGCCTCTTTACCAATGGATTTTACATCAATTATTTTGTCGGTTATAACAACACCTGGGGAGTTGCCTATGCTCCCTTGAGAGGATATTACTTCAGCGATGATTTTTCCAATTCGAATGTACAGTCTAATTTTGAGTCCAGTGCACCATCGAGCAGGGGTAGCACGTCTGAAACACCTGACATGCTGATACAGTATGCCGGTCCAAATTGGAACTTTGCATGGGTACGAAAATCAAACCTGCTCATCAACAGGATTGAAAATGTAGCTAAACCACAGATCAGCAGTGAAGCTTATAATCATTGGATGGGTGTTGCCCGCTTTTTCAAGGGTTATGAATACCACAGGCTGGTTAGTGTTTTTGGCAATGTGCCATATTATGAAGCGTTGTTTGAATCGAATGACCTGGATATGATGTATCAGGACAGAACACCACGGGGCGAGGTGATGGACCATGTGTATGATGATCTTATGTATGCTTTTCAGAATGTGCGATTAGACGATGGCAATAATGTCCTTAACAGATATATTGTTGCCGGATTCATATCCAGATTCATGCTGTTTGAAGGAACCTGGCAAAAATACCATCTTAACGATCAGGTAAGAGCAAAAAAATACCTCGAACTGGCGATAACTGCGGGCGACTTTGTGATTAACAGTGGAAAATACAATGTCACATCGAACTTCAGAAGCCTGTTCGGTTCTCAGGACCTGAAAGGCAACCCTGAAATGCTGATGTACCGTCATTACGATGCGGCACAAAGTGTGACTCATCATGTGGCCTCCTATTCGAACGGATATGAAAGTCAGATCCCATCAGCGAACCTGTCACTGGCCAAATCATTTCTTTGCGTAGATGGGCAGCCGTACAAACTGTCAACCCTTGAGAATTCCGATGTACTGGATATCAAAAACATGATTAAAACCCGTGATCCGCGATTCGAGGCAACGTTTCAGGATGTTCCAAAAGTTCAGTCTGCCACACTACTATATGCAAGCAAGTTTATAGACAGAACAGGACCCACTTTTTGGAATTCAGGCAATATACCGCCCATGTACGCAAGTATGACCAATACAAATGATGCCCCTGTGATGCGGTATTCGGAAGTGTTATTAAACTGGATTGAAGCCAAAGCAGAGCTTGCCACCATGGGAGGTGCCGCAGTGACACAGACCGACATCAACAATTCCATCAATAAAATCAGAAACAGGCCTTTGGAGACGGAAGCCATTGCAAAGGGTGTGCAGAAAACAGCTCCGATGAGCCTGGCTGCATTACCTGATGATCCCGACCGAGATCCTGACGTGTCTCCGTTGTTATGGGAGATCAGACGCGAAAGAAGGATGGAGTTTGTTTTCGAATATTCACGACTGCTGGATATCAAACGTTGGAAGAAAATTAATTACATGAGCGCTACGCAACACCCGGATAATTTACTGGGTTTGTGGATCAATGTAAAGGAAGAACTTCCTTCTTTGCTGGTAAAAGAAAAAGTAGGCCTTTTGAAAGTGAAAAAAGCCGATGGAACCGTTGTCAGCTACAATGGAACAAATGGTGATGAAATGGTCGGTTTTTACATGATCGAAAAAGGAGCAGACCGACAAGCTTTCGATGACAAGGTTTACCTGGCACCTGTGGGAAAAGCCCAGATCGACCAATACAAGGATAAGGGGTATACTTTGACCCAAACCCCCGGTTGGAATTAAATAACACACATCAATACATCCCTGAAAGAGGGTAACATCCAAGTCGATTTTACCCTCTTTTTACTTCTGTTTATTAGAAAATAGATTAGATTTTCCCATGTAAGATAATGAATGATATAAAAACGGACTCCACATGGAAAAAATAAAAATATCCCTGCTGTTTTTTTTGATTTTCTCTGCAGCCTATACCCAGTCTTCCTGGATACGGGTCAATCAGGTGGGTTACCTGGAGGACGATGTGAAAGTCGCCGTCTGGATCAGCAAGGAAAAGAAAACCATCCGTGAATTTCAGATAATTGACCCCGATACCCGGAAGATATTGTTCACAGGTTTGGAATCGGATATCCGACAAACCGGAAGACAACCTGCATTCGAATCATCGGCACGGCTTAATTTTACTGCCCTCAAAATACCGGGGAGCTATATATTGAAAGCAGACGATACGGAATCTGTGCCTTTCAGCATCGGAAACGATATATATGCAGGAGCAGCAGATATTCCGTTACAGTATATGCGTCAGCAACGGTGCGGATACAATCCTTTCCTGAAAGATTCATGCCACGTGCACGACGCCATTTCGGTGGGAGATCCCGATGACAAACGCAACGGATTATATTTCAACACCACAGGCGGATGGCACGATGCATCGGACTATCTGCAATACGTCACCACCTCTGCCAATGCAGTCTATCAGATGCTTTTCGCATACAGCCGCTATCCCGGATCATTCGGAGATGCGTACGACACAAATGGCAATGAAGGGGCAAACGGGATTCCCGATATTCTGGATGAAGCCAAATGGGGGTTGGACTGGCTGGTGAAGATGAATCCCGACCCCGACACCTATTTCAATCAGCTGGCCGATGACAGGGATCACATCGGCTTTACACTACCCAACGAACAGAAGGTAGACTACGGATGGGGGTCGGGAAAAGAACGTCCCCTCTATTTTGTCAGCCCCAAACCCCAGGGGTTGTTCAAATATAAAAACAGAAGTACAGGCATGGCTTCCACCTTAGGAAAATATGCTTCTTCATTTTCCCTGGGTGCCAGACTATTGGCTGCTTACTATCCCGAATTTGCCGGTATACTGGCGCAAAAAGCGAAAGAGGCTTATCGCAAAGGGGTAGATAATCCCGGCGTTTCACAAACAGCACCCGGGGGCGCACCCTACTTTTACGAAGAGGACAACTGGGCGGATGATATGCAGTTGGCCGCCATGGAAATGCATCAGGCTTCGGGGAAAAAGGAATATCTGACACAAGCCGTCAACTATGGCAGGATGGAACCCGTGACACCCTGGATGGGGGCCGATTCGGCACGTCACTACCAATGGTATCCATTTGTAAACCTCGCCAATTATCACCTCTCGGCGCAAAACAGCGACCTACGCGCAAGAGATGAGTTTGTACGAAATATGAGAACAGGATTGCAGCGGGTGAAAGAACGGGCTGAGGGTGACGCTTTTCTGAATGGAATACCATTTATATGGTGTTCAAACAACCTCACAGTAGGCTTTATCACACAATGCAGGTTGTATCACGAAATTACCGGAGACGATGCATTTCTAGAAATCGAGACCGCCATGCGCGACTGGCTCCTGGGATGTAATCCCTGGGGTACCTCCATGATCGTGGGATACCCGCAACAGGGCGATACGCCGGTCGACCCGCATTCGGCATTTACCCATCTTCACCAAATGCCGGTTACTGGCGGCATAGTGGACGGTCCCATTTACAACTCAATATTTAGCAGCCTGATCGGGATTTATCTGGCCAATGCGGATGAATATGCCGATCTTCAGTCGGATTACGTG
The DNA here is from genome assembly GCA_001768325.1 of Bacteroidetes bacterium GWC2_46_850. Lineage (GTDB taxonomy): Bacteria > Bacteroidota > Bacteroidia > Bacteroidales > Dysgonomonadaceae > Proteiniphilum. The sequence goes on from MENQ01000007.1 coordinate 37,332, forward strand.
GTGTACCACGATGACTATGCCGACTATTCCACCAATGAACCCACGATGGACGGAACAGCCTCACTGACTTATTACCTGGGGTATCTGGGCGCACAGGCAAAACAAACAGGTACAAGGATAAACCAACCAACCGTAAGAACTAAACAACCGGTAAGAGATGCAGGCGGCATCGTGCGTGGTGATGCATCCACAAAACAGCTCTCCCTTGTTTTTACAGGTCATGAATACGCAGACGGAGCCAATGTGATCCGTGAAGTACTGAAAAAGCACCACATCAAAGGGACTTTCTTCCTAACAGGCGATTTTTACAGGAAATACCCTGCTCTTGTACGCAATCTTCAAAAGGAGGGCCATTATATGGGACCACATTCCGACAAACATCTCTTGTATGCCGATTGGCAAAATCGCGATTCAACGCTGATCGCCCGCCCCGAATTTGAGAAAGATCTCGACAACAACTACCGGGCAATGGAAAAGGGCGGATTAGAGATTGAGTCACCCCGCTATCTGATGCCACCCTACGAATGGTACAACAGAGAGATCAGTGACTGGGCAAAAGCCATGGATGTGCAGATAGTGAATTTTACGCCGGGCACCACCTCCAACGCCGACTATACGACTCCCGGCATGAAAAACTACCTATCGTCTGAAACAATATATCACAATATTTTGCAGTACGAAGAAAAGAACAGCCTGAGTGGTTTTATGCTCCTGATCCATATCGGTACCGATCCCACACGAAGCGACAAATTTTATGACTGCCTCGATGAATTGATCGGTGAATTGAAAAACAGGGAATATAAATTCATAAGGATAGACGGATTGTTGAAAGATTGATACGATTCACCTATTTTTTCTATTTTTGTAAAAGTCAACACACAATTCAAAAGCTTCGGTATCCAATGAAGAAATCCGTTTTTATCGCTTGCATGCTTGCCATTGCCTTCGCTTCATCTTCGCAGAATCTTCAAACGGATTCACTGAAATACAAACTGGGCAGATCACTCACAAATATTTACCGCGAAACAATGCTGCGGCCGGGAAGGGTGACGGTGGACAGCATCGCGGCAAACGACCGGAAAAAGCGTATCGCATTGCATACCAGCCTCTCGCTTTCCTATCTCCCCATGCGGGAACATACCGTTCAGCTCATCTACGACAGCGTACGGTTTCATCTGCCAGCAAAACAAAAAAAATACCAGATCGCCGTCATCACCGACGACCAGGAGATCAGCCTTCTGGTGCCCAATTTCCACAGGGACAAACAACGGGACAAAAACAGGATCATTGCCCATAAAATAAAAACGCCACTGGTGACAGACATCTCTGCCCCAGCCGGCACTTTCAGCAAGGGGTTGCAAAATAACCACATCGCCCTCTGGCAGAGCCACGGATGGTATTACGAACAGAAGCTGGGACGGTGGGAGTGGCAACGGGCACGCATCTTCCAGACAGTAGAGGACCTCTACACCCAGAGCTACGTGCTACCCTTCTTGGTGCCGATGCTGGAAAATGCAGGCGCCAACGTGCTGCTTCCCCGGGAAAGGGACTACAACAAAACGGAATTGATCATCGACAACGACGACCGCATAAGAGAAGGCGGATTCAACTATTCAGACAAATATGATAATTCCCAATATAGTGAAACAAACGGAAAAGAAACATGGAGCAACACCGGTATAGCCGGTTTTGCCAATCCCCGGGATCGATATCTGGAGGGTGAAAATCCTTTCCGGATGGGCACAGCCAGGCAGGTACGGACGACAAATCGCGGGAAAGAGAGTATCGCAGCCTGGCATCCCAATATTCCCGCAAAAGGGAAATATGGTGTTTATGTCTCCTATCAGACCGTAAAAAACAGCAGCGACGATGCACTGTACAGCGTCCATCACGCCGGTGGAAAAACCGATTTCCGTGTGAACCAGCAGATGGGGGGCGGCACCTGGATCTTCCTGGGGTATTTCGACTTTGAAAAGGGTACAACCCACCAGATCATCCTCTCCAACAAAAGCAGCCGCAACGGAAAAATCGTGACCGCCGACGCAGTAAAGATCGGCGGCGGAATGGGCAACATTGCCCGGATGCCCCATCCGGGAGGCTTTGAAGCGGAGAACACCAAAAGTTCCGATAACCCGACAAAAAAAAAGACCCTTGTTTCACAGATACGTTACGCACCGGAAATCAGCGGCTACCCCCGATACGCCGAGGGAGCGCGCTACTGGATGCAGTGGGCCGGGGTGCCCGACACGATATACAACCGCACCGAAGGAAAGAACGACTACACCGACGACTATGCATCCCGGGGTGCCTGGGTAAACTGGCTGGCGGGAGGATCCCCGGTGCTGCCCAAAAAAGAGGGGCTCCACATCCCGGTGGACCTGGCCTTTGCATTCCACACCGATGCGGGCACCTTCTGGGGTGATACCATTGTGGGAACACTCGGCATCTACATGACACACCACAACAACGAGCGGTTCGAAAATGGACGTTCGCGGTGGGCTTCCCGTGATCTCACCGAGCTGGTGATGGAAGAGATCGTGAACGATATCCGTCGCGACTTTGAACCGGACTGGACCCGGCGGCATCTCTGGAACCGCTCCTATGCTGAAGCACGCATGCCCAACGTGCCGACCATGCTGCTGGAGCTGCTCTCTCATCAGAACTTTGCCGATATGCGCTACGGCCTCGATCCCACTTTCCGGTTTACCGTCAGCCGCTCCATTTACAAGGGTATGTTGAAATTTCTCGCAACCCAGTACAATCGTCCGTATGTGGTACAACCGCTGCCGGTGAAGGAGTTCTCCGCCCGTTTCAGCAGTGAAACGCAAGTGAACCTATCCTGGCAACCCACACCCGATCCAGCGGAGCCCACCGCCCTGCCCGACCGGTACGTGATCTATACCCGCCTGAACGGAGGAGGTTTCGACAATGGGGTCGTGGTCAATGACCCCAACCTGGCATTACCCATAATGAAAGACAGCATCTACAGTTTTCGGGTGATCGCTGTCAATGAGGGGGGACGCAGCTTCCCCTCCGAAATACTCTCCATCTGCCGCAGATCGGACCAAAAAGGAGAAGTACTGATTGTAAACGGATTTACCCGTGTCTCCGCACCGTTCAGCTTCACCACTTCCGAAGACAGCATAGCCGGCTTCTCAGGAAGCGTGGACAATGGCGTGCCTTATCTGGCCGATCACCATTTTATCGGGCAGATGCACGAATTCCGGCGCATCATCCCCTGGATGGACGACGATGCCGCGGGCTTCGGCGACAGCCATGCGAACTACGAAACCACGACCATCGCCGGCAACACGTTCGATTACCCCTTTGTACACGGGCAGGCTTTTGCGGCTGCAGGATATTCTTTTGTTTCCGCGGCCGCAGATGCGGTGGAAAGCGGTATCGTGAGCCTGACAGATTACATAACGGTGGACTGGATCCTGGGCAAGCAGCGGGAATGGAGCATGGCCCGGGGAGCAAAACCGCCGCAATACAAAACTTTTTCCAAAAAGAAACAGCAGGCAATCACCGACTTCTGCAATGGCGGTGGAAATATCATCGTGAGCGGCGCCTTCGTCGGCAGCGACCTGTGGGACAACCCACGTGCTACAAAAGAAGACCGCGCGTGGGCACAACAAACCCTCAAATACAAATGGAGAAACAACAACGGTGCTGTCACAGGACAGATTAAAGCCGTACCCTCTCCGTTTCCCGCCATACAGGGGACATACCTTTACTACAATGAGCTGAACAGTGAAAGTTATGTGGTGGAAAATCCCGACGCACTGGAGCCAGCCGATGAAAATGGATTCACCATCTTCCGCTACACGGAGAACAACCTGAGTGCAGGGTTACTCTACAAGGGTGAAAAATACAGCACCTGTATCCTTGGTTTCCCAATAGAAGCAGTAAAAGAACAGGAAAAACGAAATGAATTGATCAAAAACATAATGAAAATATTAGAATAAATTACAAAAGCTGAAAGTTATCCTGCAAACCGCTGCTTTTAACAATACTCAAGTTACAAAGCTGAACGCTGATAGCTGAACGCTGATAGCTAAAAATTTATGAAAAAAATAGACGCTTTTATTCTCTTCACAGAGCCCGAACAGGCAAAAAAAACAGTCGATGAGCTTCGCCAGTCGGAGTCGGTCGACAAGATATGGCTCCTTACACCCGAAGAAAGCAAAGAGACGATCAAAGGGTGTAAAAATATCCTCATCGACAGCCTGTACAGTAGTGCCACAATCCGAAAGATCGCACAGAAATCGAAAGCAGACTATACGCTCATCTACCAGAAATCGACGGTACTCAAACCGGGCTATTTTGCCCTTGAACGGATGATCCGCATTGCAGAAGACACGGCGGCAGGTATGGTCTATGCCGATTATTATGCCATCGTGGGCGATGAAAAAAAGAACCACCCGGTGATCGACTACCAGGAGGGCAGCCTACGCGACGACTTCAACTTTGGCTCGTTGCTGTGCTACAACACAACAGCACTGAAGAAGGCGGCAAAACGGATGAAAAACGAAACCTATCAATTTGCCGGACTGTACGACCTGCGGCTGAAAGTCTCTCAAAAGCATCCGCTGGTACATATCAGCGAGTACCTCTACACCGAGATTGAAGCGGATACCCGGGTATCGGGACAGAAAATATTCGATTATGTGGATCCCAAAAACAGGCAGCTTCAGCTGGAGATGGAGCAGGCCTGCACCCAACATCTGAAAGATGTGGGTGCGTGGCTGGAGCCCAAATTCAAAACCATTGAATTCGAGAAGGGCAGCTTTGCTGTGGAGGCATCGGTGATCATACCGGTACGCAACCGCATCAAAACCATCCGCGATGCCATCGCCTCGGTGCTCAAACAAGAAACAAGCTTTCCTTTTAACCTGATCGTCATCGACAACCACTCTACCGACGGCACCACCGAGGCCATTGACGGATTTAAAAGCGACGGGCGACTCATACATCTTGTCCCGGAGAGAGACGACCTGGGTATCGGCGGCTGCTGGAACATGGGCGTACACCACCCTCAATGCGGAAAGTTTGCCGTGCAGCTTGACAGCGACGACGTCTACAGCGGCGTGGATACGTTGCAGCAGATCGTGAACGCCTTCTACGAGCAACAGTGCGCCATGGTGGTGGGAACCTACCAGATGACCAACTTCAACATGGAGATGATCCCTCCCGGCATCATCGATCACCGGGAGTGGACACCCGACAACGGTAGAAACAATGCCCTGCGCATCAACGGCCTGGGTGCACCGCGTGCTTTCTACACACCCGTACTGCGGGAGATCAAGGTGCCCAACACCAGCTACGGCGAGGATTATGCACTGGGACTGAATATTTCCCGCCACTACCAGATCGGTCGCATCTACGATGTACTCTACCTCTGCCGCCGCTGGGAGGACAACTCAGATGCTTCACTCGACATCGTGAAAATGAACGGACATAACCTCTATAAAGACAGGATCAGAACATGGGAAATCCAGGCGAGACAGAAATTAAAATAAGAGAACCTCTCATTCAGGTGGGAATCCTCCAGGAGCAACCTCAAATAAGCTTCACCCTGCTCACCGACTACAGACTGGGAGGAAAACCGATCCTCCGGGGCGACTATTTGGTGAAAATGGCCGACGGGATGATCCGCTTCAACGGAGAAACCTACACCGAAATAACCTTTGAATCGAATCAGTTTCACGATGAGGCATTCGAGTTGAAGGAGGTGGTGATTGGTGTGGGCTTTCACTGGGAACGCAAGGAAAACCAACGTTTCCAGGGCAGTTTGAAGTTTATCTGCGGTAATAAGGGAATCACCGCCATTAACATCGTCTCCCTGGAGGATTACCTCAAGAGCGTCATTTCATCAGAGATGAGTGCCACCAGTTCCGAAGAGCTGCTGAAGACACACGCCGTGATCTCCCGAAGCTGGCTGCTGGCGCAGATGCAAAAAAACAAAGAGATCAGGAACGACTATCATACCTCCTTTGTATCGGCCGGTGAGATCGTTCGCTGGTACGACCGCGAAGACCACGCCCTGTTCGATGTCTGTGCCGATGACCATTGTCAGCGCTACCAGGGCATCACGCGACAAACCACCGCATTGGTGAACAAGGCGATTGATGAAACCCGTGGACAGGTGGTCGCCTACGGTGATACCCTCTGCGACGCCCGTTTCTCAAAGTGCTGCGGCGGCGTGATGGAGACATTCGAAAATGTGTGGGAGCCCATCCCGCATCCATACCTCGTGGGAAAACCCGATTTCAAGGAGAACACTCCCCTGCCCGATCTGACTGTGGAGGAGCATGCCCGGGCATGGATTCACTCCGCTCCGCAGGCCTTCTGCAACACCACAGATGCAGACGTGCTCAGGCAGGTGCTGAACGACTACGACCAGGAGACAGCCGACTTCTATCGTTGGAAGGTGGTGTACTCCCAAAGCGAACTGAGTACCCTCATCAAGGAACGTTCCGGCATCGATTACGGAGAGATCATCGCCCTGGAACCTCTCGAACGGGGCAGCTCGGGACGGATCATCCGGCTCAGGATCATCGGCAGCCAGCGGGTGATGACCATCGGCAAGGAGCTGGAGATCCGCCGTACCCTCTCCCGCTCTCACCTCTATAGCTCCGCCTTCGTGGTGGACGCGGAAAAAGAGAACAACGAGGGGATCCCGCAGCAGTTCACACTCACTGGCGCCGGCTGGGGCCACGGCGTGGGTCTCTGTCAGATAGGGGCAGCCATGATGGCGGAGAAGGGATATCGCCACGATCAGATATTGACGCACTATTTCCCCCAGACAAAATTGGTCCACTATTATTGACAAAGCAGCAAAAACTGGCTCACACAACACAAACAAAATATGAACAAACAAAAGAAAGTCACATTCCGCAACCCCTGGGCATGGATACCCACCCTCTATTTTGCGGAAGGACTGCCCTATGTGGCGGTGATGACCGTCTCGGTGATCATGTACAAACGTTTTGGCCTCTCCAACACAGAAATAGCCCTCTACACAAGCTGGTTATACCTTCCCTGGGTGATCAAACCCTTCTGGAGCCCGTTTGTGGATATCCTGAAAACCAAACGGTGGTGGATCGTCTCGATGCAATTGCTGATTGGCGCCGGCCTGGCAGGTGTGGCCTTTACCCTGCCCACACCCTTCTACCTGCAGGCATCGCTGGCATTCTTCTGGTTGATGGCTTTCAGCTCGGCTACACACGACATCGCCGCAGACGGCTTTTACATGCTGGCACTCGACGATTCACAGCAGTCCTTTTTCGTGGGAATACGCAGCACGTTCTACCGCCTGGCCTCAATCACCGGACAGGGACTATTGATCATCCTGGCCGGGTTCCTGGAAAAATCGACCGGCAGAATCCCCTTTGCCTGGAGCATCACCTTCTTTATTCTGGCAGGACTCTTCCTGCTCTTTTTCGTATACCATCGCTTTGTACTGCCCTACCCGCCCGCCGATACCGGCAAGACAGCCTTTACGCCCAGGGAGGTGATGACTGAATTTGGCAATACCTTCAAATCTTTTTTCACGAAAAAGGGAATCGGACTGGCCATTGCCTTTATGCTGCTCTACCGGCTTGCCGAAGCCATGCTCATCAAGCTGGCTTCTCCATTTTTACTGGACAGCCGCGATGTGGGAGGACTGGGACTGAGCACCTCCGAGGTGGGCATCACCTACGGCACGGTGGGCGTGATCTCGCTCACCCTGGGAGGCATCATCGGCGGTATCGTGGCATCAAGGCAAGGGCTGAAACAGTGGCTCTGGCCCATGGCCGTGGCCATCACCCTGCCCAACGCGGCCTACCTGCTGCTGGCAATTTATCAGCCCGAAAACTTTATCTGGGTGAATGTGGCAGTAGCCATTGAACAGTTTGGATATGGATTTGGCTTTACAGCATACATGCTCTACCTGATTTACTTCTCACAGGGGGAACACAAGACAGCGCACTACTCCATCTGCACTGGGTTCATGGCACTGGGGATGATGCTGCCGGGTATGGCTGCCGGATGGATACAGGAACAGCTGGGCTATGAAAGTTTTTTTAGATTTATCATGCTGGCTATTGTCCCCACCCTCCTGCTAATACCGTTCATGAAAGTGGATCCCGACTTTGGCAGATCGAAAAAGACAAACGGATAAAATAAACAATTACAAAACACAAGCTTATGGCAACAAACATAACATCCCGTAAGTCGCTTTTTATCGGCTTGCTGATCCTGTCGGGAATCGTTCTCAGCACGAAGACATCGGCCCAAAACATACGCATCAGTACCGGCATAGAGGTACTGAAGGAATCCGGATTTCGGATACTGCAGGGCAAAAGGGTCGGACTGATCACCAACCCAACCGGTGTGGACAACCACCTCAAGTCAACCATCGACATCCTGCACGAAGCCCCCGGCGTGGAACTCGTAGCGCTCTACGGACCGGAACATGGCGTACGAGGTGATGTGCATGCAGGTGATAAGGTGTCCGACTTCAAAGATAGCAATACCGGCGTACCGGTCTACTCATTGTACGGAGCCACACGGAAACCCACGAAAGAGATGCTGGAAGGTGTGGACCTGCTGGTGTATGACATCCAGGATATCGGCTGCCGTTCCTACACCTATATCTCCACAATGTATCTGGCCATGCAGACTGCAGCGGAAAACAACATTGAGTTTGTGGTACTGGACAGGCCTAACCCGCTGGGCGGCATCAAGGTGGAGGGTAACCTGGTAGAGGAAGGATTCTTTTCTTTCGTCAGCCAGCTCAGGATCCCCTATCTGTATGGCCTTACCTGTGGTGAGCTGGCAGAGATGATCAACGGTGAACGAATGAATCCGCAACCCTGTAAGCTGACGGTGGTGAAAATGAAAAAATGGCGCCGGAAAATGAATTTCGAAGATACCGGTCTGCCTTGGGTGCCCACATCTCCCCATATTCCCTTTGCTCATTCAGCTTATTTTTATCCGGTGTCGGGGATCCTGGGTGAACTGGGATACATCTCCATCGGTGTGGGGTATACACTTCCATTTGAAATGTTCGCCGCAGAATGGATCAATGCGGAAGAATTTGCCGGAGTACTGAATGCAAAAAGAATTCCTGGAATCAGCTTTCGCCCTATCCACCTGAAACCCTACTATGCAGTGGGACAAGGAAAAAATTATCAGGGAATACAGATTTACCTCACCGATTTCAATAAAGCACGGCTGTCAGACATCCAGTTTCATGTGATGGAGGTGGCTGCGCAGCTCTATCCCGACCACAAGGTATTTGATCATGCGCCCGAAAATCGTTTCGACATGTTCGACAAGGTGAGCGGAAGCGATTTTATCAGGTTGGCGTTTTCCAAAAATCACCGATTCGATGACATCAAAAGCTACTGGACCAAAGACGAAGAAGCATTCAGAAAATTGTCGAAGAAATATTATCTTTACCGCTGAATTGAAACGCGTCGCCTCCATCGTTGGAGACTATGAATTATAACCCATACACTGTTCCATCAAAAATATGAATACGCTTACCACTACATCGCAAAACAGCCGGCTTCTGTCGCTCGATATTCTCCGGGGTATTACCATCGCCGGCATGATCATGGTCAACAACCCCGGTTCATGGGAATATGCCTATGCCCCGCTGAAACACGCTCACTGGCACGGCCTGACACCCACCGACCTGGTTTTCCCCTTTTTCATGTTCATCATGGGAGTCTCCACCTTCATGTCGCTGCGCAAATTCAACTTTACACCTACCAGCGCTGCTGTATGGAAAGTGGTACGCCGTACCATTCTTATTTTTGTGATTGGACTGGCGTTGGGTTGGTTCGGGCAACTCATGCGGGGCCTCGCCGCGGGAGAATCGTTCGGCGTAGCGGCATCCCATTTCGATACGCTTCGCATCCTGGGGGTACTGCAGCGGCTGGCACTTGCCTACGGTCTTGCAGCCCTCATTGCACTGCTGGTAAAAGACAAACAGCTGCCCTGGATCATTGCCACCCTGCTGGCGGGTTATTATCTGATTCTTCGTTATGGAAGAGGATTTGAGATGTCGGAAGAAAATATCATTGCCGTCGTGGACAAGGCACTGTGGGGACCCGCCCACATGTACAAAGACAATACACCTGAGGGAGTACGTATCGCACTCGATCCCGAAGGACTGCTTAGCACCATCCCCTCCATAGCCCATGTGCTCATTGGCTTTCTTTTCGGAAAAATGATTGTCGAAAACAGGAATAACCATACCAAGGTGGAGAAACTGCTGATCTGGGGAACCATTCTGGCTTTCTCAGGTTTGCTTTTACAGTACGGATGCCCCATCAACAAGAAAATATGGAGCCCCACCTTTGTGCTGGTGACCACAGGCTTTGCAGCGCAACTGCTTGGGCTGCTGATCTGGATTATCGATATCCATAAAAAAGAAAAATGGAGCCGCTTCTTCCATGCTTTCGGAGTCAACCCGCTCATTGTATACGTGTTCGCCGGTGTGCTCGCCAACCTGGTTGGCAACATCCGTTTTGCCTGGCAGGGAGAGACCATCTCGGTGAAATCATTTACCTACAGTGCACTGATTCAGCCCTGGGCAGGGAATTATTTCGGATCGCTGCTCTATGCATTGCTGTTTGTCACCGTCTGCTGGCTTTTTGGATATATACTATATAAAAAGAATATTTATATCAAATTATAAAAAAATGATGTTGATTGCCGACAGCGGCGCCACCAAAACAGACTGGTACCTGATACGCGGACGAGAAATCCTGCAGCGTTTTTCGGGGAAAGGCATCAGTCCCGTGTATCAGAGCGAAGAGGAAATAGCTCAGGAGATAAAGGAACATGTTTTCCCCATGCTGACACATACCGCTATCGGGGCAATTCATTTCTACGGCACCGGATGCATCCCCGAGAAAATTCCGGTTGTAAAAAATGCCATTTACCGGTCGTTTCCCGTCGATACAATCCATGTCTACAGCGATCTGATCGCTGCCGCACACAGCCTTTGCGGCCATAAGAAAGGCATTGCCTGCATCCTTGGCACAGGAAGCAACTCCTGTGAATGGGACGGAGAAAAGATCCGGAAGCAGATATCACCACTCGGCTTTATCCTGGGCGACGAAGGGAGTGGTGCCGCCTTGGGCAGACAACTGGTGGCCGACGCACTCAAAAATCAGTTAACCCCGGGACTGAAGGAAAAACTTCTGGAAGAGTATGCACTGACACCGGCACTGATCATTGAAAAAGTGTACAGGCAACCTTTTCCAAGCCGCTTTCTGGCGAGCCTCTCACCGTTTTTGCACAACCACATCGAAGACACCTCCCTGCGCCGGATCATCACCGGATCATTTGACGCCTTCTTCGAAAGAAACGTCATGCAGTACGATTATCGGAATCAGGAGGTTCACTTTGTAGGCTCCATCGCATGGCATTATGCCGACCTGCTGAAGGGGGTTGCAGCACACAAGGGAATCAGGATAGGGGAAATCACACAATCACCCATGGCGGGACTGATCCGCTACCATCATACCGAAGAGGCGGAAACCCCTAAACTTTGAGATATTGAAACATTGAAATCCAACATATGACATTCATCAAAATAACAGAACAATCGTCGCTCTATGACAATCTGGAACAGAAATCTGTTTTAGAGATACTTACGGAAATCAACAGGGAGGACGGGAAAGTGGCGCTGGCGGTAGAAAAAACAATTCCGGAAATAGAGAAGCTGGTGACCGGCATCGTGGAAAGGATGCGGCGCGGGGGAAGGCTTTTTTATGTGGGCGCAGGCACCAGCGGCAGGTTGGGTGTGCTCGACGCATCAGAAATTCCTCCTACCTTCGGTATGCCCGACACCTATGTGATCGGCCTGATTGCCGGCGGCGACAGAGCCCTGCGCAACCCGGTGGAGGCAGCGGAAGATGATCTGGAAAAGGGATGGGAAGAGCTTATGGCACACAAGATCAATGAAAATGATGTGCTGGTGGGCATTGCTGCGTCGGGCACCACACCCTATGTGATCGGAGCATTACGCCGGGCACGGGAAAAGGGCATACTCACAGCCGCCATCAGCTGCAACCCCGACTCACCGGTAGCCGCCGAGGCAGAGATAAAAATAGAGCCGATCGTCGGCCCCGAATATGTCACGGGCAGCACGCGCATGAAGTCGGGAACCGCACAGAAGATGGTGCTAAACATGATCACCACCTCCACCATGATTGGGCTGGGCAGGGTAAAAGGGAACCGCATGGTGAACATGCAACTCACCAACCAAAAGCTGGTGGACAGGGGTACGCGGATGATTGTGGATGAACTTTCACTCAATTACGAACAGGCAAAAAACCTGCTCCTTCTCCACGGGTCGGTAAAAAAAGCCATCGACAGTTATAAGAACGCACAATAAAATAAAGGAATGGCTATTATTATAGATACCGACAACCCCGATCTCCTGCTCGATAAGATTTACGAGGCAATAGAAACCAGGAAAGCTGATAAATGGATACGTACCGCCGACGGGCGCCTCACATACGGTCCGCTCCTGTGGAGAAACGAAGCGTTTTTCAAACCCCAGATATGGGTAGATGAGAATCAATTGCGTTTTGGTCTGATAAAAAGAAAGGACAGAAAACACATCACATCCCGGTTGTATACGGCTTTTCACAGCAAACTGATTGAAATGCTTCTGACTCGCTTCGACGAAGATTTCAGAAGTGTCACTGCCACAGCAGTAAAGACTGAACCTGATGTTTTCTGACGGGTCATAAAAATTAATGTAGGCAATTATGAAACAACTCACCCTGATACTATTTCTCATCGGCGCAGCATTCACAACAACTGCGCAGGATAACAGATACAACACTGAAACGAACATACCCTATTACCGGGAAGATGTCCGCCTGAAAGACTCATACATCCACGAGCGTTGCCGACTCGATATTTACTACCCGGTCAATAAAAAGGCGTTTGCCACGGTGGTATGGTTTCATGGCGGTGGGCTTACCGGAGGAAGCAAGGAGCTTCCTGAGGCACTGAAAAATAAAGATATCTGCATTGTGGGGGTAAACTATCGTCTCTCACCGCAGGCAGAGGCTCCTGCATATATCGAGGATGCCGCGGCGGCTGTCGCCTGGGCGTTCGCACATATTGAAGATTACGGAGGAGACACCACAAAGATCTTTGTGTCCGGCCATTCTGCCGGAGGATATCTGGCCATGATGATTGGGCTGGATAAACAGTATCTCGCCGCACACCAGATTGATGCCAACCACATCGCAGGCCTGATTCCCCTGAGCGGACAGACCATCACACACTTCAACATCCGTGCGGGATATGGCATGAAAGATACCCACCCGCTCGTGGACAAATATGCACCACTCTACCATGTGCGTCCCGACGCACCTCCTCTCCTACTGATCACGGGCGACCGCGAGCTGGAGATGCTTGGCCGTTACGAGGAAAACGCCTATCTTGCCCGCATGATGAAGGTGGCAGGGCACAAACAAACCCGCCTGCTGGAGTTGCAGGGCTACAACCATGGCATGACCTATCCCGCCTTTCCCCTGCTGCTTGAGGAGATACAACGGATCGTCCGGGAGAATGCCACATTTGTGATAAATCAGTGACTGATGTTCATTTGTTTACCCTGTTTATTTTGGCTATCTTTGCAAGTCAAAATGAAACGAAATGCTATCAAACGTCCATAAAAAAGAGGTTGAAGAGCTTTATGCCACCCCCATATTACAGCAAACTGCATTCTGGTCGGTCGTAAAAAAGAGACTGGGAACAAACACCATCGCCGTCAATTTTAATTCCAGAAAGTCCGCCCTCTACGGAGTCACCGATGACCGGTCATCACTCTCTTCTGATGTGCTGATTGTACTGCAGCAGATCAACAGGCACCATTCGGTAGCTTATGTACCATACGGACCCGAGCTGGAGCCTGCCGATGAGTTTCAGGGTATATTTCTCGAGGAGCTTTCCGAATCCTTGCGGCCATACCTACCAAAAAATTGTATCCTCATCCGCTATGATCTCTGCTGGGAGTCGTGGTGGGCCAAGGAAAAAGACCACTTCGATGAACACGGTATCTGGAAGGGTGAGCCCGACAGTCCCGCACAGGAGTTCCGATTTAATTTCAATACACAGCACTGGAATTTCAAAAAAGCTTTTTCAAATATCCTGCCGGCAAACACGGTCTATCTTAATTTAACATACGACACCGAGACCCTGCTCAAAAGAATGAAACCCAAGACACGGTACAACATCGGCTTGGCACGCCGTAAGGGGGTAACGGTAAAGGCTTTGGGATTGGATGGCATCGACATCTGGTATGAGCTTTACAGGGAAACTGCATCCCGAAACCATATTCTACTCAACGACATGAAGTACTTTCAGGCAGTGCTCACCGCACGTGCCGATGATACACACTCACCGGCAGAAGTAAGCCTGCTGGTGGCGGAGAAGGATGGCAAGCCACTGGCTGCCATGTTTCTGGTGATCACAAAAAACAGGGGATCCTACCTCTACGGCGCCTCCTCCTCCGCAGAACGAAATCTGATGGCCACCTATGCTTTGCAGTGGGAAGCCATCTGCCGCTCGAAAGCGGCCGGATGTACCGAGTACGACATGTTTGGCATTTCTCCTTCACCCGATCCGCAACACCCATTGTATGGATTGTACAAATTCAAATCGGGTTTCGGTGGCGAGATGTACCATAGCCTGGGCTGTTGGGATTATCCGCTGAACAACGACCTGTATACGCTGTTCCGTGCCTCGGAACTAAACAGCCAGGGATATCATGTAAGTTAAAAATATATTGTATGCGTATAGAGAGAGTAACCCATATAGACGAGAGTCTCGTCTCTGCTTTCAGAAGATTAATGCCACAGCTGACAGGCAGGCAATTCTATCCTTCGTTTGAGGAATTGGAGAAAGTAATCGCCTCTGAAGAGACCCACCTCTTTGTCGCCACAGAAGAAGATGAAGTAATTGGCACGCTCACACTGCTGTTTTATCAGATCCCTTCTGGTTGGAAAGCCTGGATTGAAGACGTAATTGTGGACCAGGAAGCACGGGGAAAGGGCGTGGGCACAGCACTCATGTGGCATTCCATGAAGATTGCCCGCAGGAAAGGGGCTGAAAAGGTGGATCTCACCTCTCACCCCAGTCGGGAGGCTGCCAACAGGCTATATCAGAAGATGGGTTTCAGACTGCGGGGGTCAAACGTCTACCGCTATGAATTTGATTCAAATGAATGAAGCAGCTTGTGCTGCTTCATTTTCTTTACGGAATTTTGTAAACGATGCTGTTGATATTCATGCCGGCACCTACAGAAGCCAGCACAATGTGATCGCCGCTCTTCAGATCATGACCATCCATTTTCTTGCGGGTGATCATATCCAGCAACGTGGGTACGGTGGCCACTGAAGAGTTACCCAACCAGGAGATGGTCATGGGCATGATGCTTTCAGGCACCTCCTTCAGGTCGTACAGCTTGAACAACCGCTGTAATATGGCATCGTCCATCTTTCCGTTTGCCTGATGAATCAATACCTTGCTGACCTGACTGATATGCAGTTTCAGCTTATCGAGACCAGCCTTAATTGATTTTGGCACATTCTCCAGCGCATACTGGTACAAACGACGGCCATTCATTTTCAGGTAATAATCCTTTTTTTCAGCCAACTCCGGATTATAGGAATATCCCATGTGCAGCATATTCACGTAATTCAACGCATCGCTGCGTGAGTTATGGCCTATGATACCCACCGGCTCATCAGATTCACGTGCCTCCATAACCGCTGCGCCGGCACCATCGGCATAGATCATGCTATCGCGGTCATGCGGATCGGCCACGCGCGACAACACGTCGGCACCCACGACAAGGATTTTTCTGGCATCACCCGAACGAAGATAATAGTCGGCCTGAATCACCGCCTGTACCCATCCCGGACAGCCATATAGTACATCATATGCCACTGTCGACGGATTTTCAATTTCAAGCTTACTCTTCAGTCGCGATGCCATCGTCGGCAGCACGTCCATGCGAATATTATCGACTTTGGTTTCACCAAAATTGTGTGCAAAAATGATGTAATCGAGCTCTTCCTTGTTCACTCCCGATGTTTCCAACGCCCTCTGAGCAGCAATCAGGGCCAGATCGGAAGTCACCTGGCTGTCCTCGGCATAACGTCGTTCGGCGATGGTGGTAATCTCTTCAAATTTACGGGTAATCTCCTCATTGGGCGTCGTAATGATCTCCCCGGTCGAGTCAAAAAAAAGGTTATTATGAAAATAATCGTTTCTGATTTGTTTCGTCGGAACATAACTACCTGTCCCCGTAAAAATACTATACAATCGTTTCATTCTTTTCTTATTACTTATTGGAAATGCATCGGATCGGGTTTACCAGAACCCTTACAACTGTGATCATTGTGCATACTCCATATTGAATTTACCTACTTCTAATTCTTTGGCTCAGGTTTTCAACTGCAAAGGTAAAAAATTAAATTCAAATGAAGTTCAATTTCTCATTGTGAAGATGATTCCTTCTGATGAACACAGCGATACATTTTATTGCAGAAGTTGTGATCCGTCTGAATTAGCCACTGATAAAGAGGCAATCACGGGATTAGAGACATCTTCGTAAAGTTCCAGATCAAAATATCCGGCTGCAGCTGTAATGTGGTCGAAGACATCAGAGACAATCTCCTCATACCGTACCCAGTCTATTGTAGCAGTGAAGAAGTAAAGCTCCAGCGGCAATCCCTTGGAGGTGGGCTGCAACTGACGTACAATAAGCAACAGTTCTTTGTGCACATCGGGATGATTGCGCAGGTAGTTGTCGATGTAATGCCTGTAAAGCCCCATGTTGGTCAGGTTCCGGCCATTGATGAGCAACGACTTATCAGCACCGGCGCGGCTGTTATACTCGTTGATTTCCACCGCCTTTTTTTGAATATAATCAGAAATATATTGAATCTTCTCCAGTCCGGCAATCTCTTCTTCCCGGATAAAACGGATGGTGGATTGTTTTATAAAAACGGATCTTTTCAGACGTCTTCCCCCTGTATCAACCATACCACGCCAGTTTTGAAAGGAGTCCGAAACAAGTGAATAGGGCGGAATGGTGGTGATGGTCTTATCAAAATTACGAATCTTCACTGTGGTCAGTGTGATCTGTACCACATCTCCGTCGGCACCATATTTGGGCATGGTAATCCAGTCACCGATGCGTACCATGTCGTTCGTCGAGACCTGCAGGCTGGCCACAAAACCCAGGATGGTATCTTTAAATATAAGCATCAGGATGGCCGATGCAGCACCCAGACCGGTAATGATGACGGTTGGGTTCTGTCCAGTAAGAATTGAAAAGAGAATAATAAATCCGATGATATAAAAGATGATCTTTACCACCTGCACGTAACTGTCCAGCGGTTTATCCTTCAGGCTGGGTTTTGTGCGCAATGTATCGGAAAAGGCATTCACCACCGACATAATCAACCAGATCACATAAAATATCAGGTAGATATCGGCCAGCTTGTCCATAAACCGCATTGTTTTAGGGAACTGGTCAAAAATAATGGGTATCGATCCTTTTGCCAGACTAAAAGGCACGATCATTGCCAGAAAATGCGGGAAACGTCGTTTGGAAAGGTTCTCCAGAATATCGGCTTTCGATAATCTGGCTGAGCGACTCAGAATAGTCTGTAGAATAATCCGGGTAACGTACTGCACCACAAACACAAGGACAACAACAACAGATACAAGAAAAATAAGGTTGATGTATTTTACCCAATTATCGGATATCCCAATATTTTTCAGGAATTCTATCGACCATTCACTGATGGCATTGGTTGAGCGGGAAATATGCTCAATATTGTCTTCATTCATAGAGATAGCAATCTTTTTTGGTTATCATCTTTACAAAGATAAACTTTTTAACGCTTTCTCCAAAACTTCTTTTTTTAAATCCAATTCTCTGCTGATTCGGGGAATCATTGTATATTTGTACAAACGATTCATTGATAAATAAAAATAATATGGGAAAAGTACTGATCATTGGTGCCGGCGGCGTGGGAACAGTTGTCGCCAACAAGGTGGCACAGAATAACGGGATATTCAGCGACATCATGCTGGCCAGCCGTACCAAAAGCAAATGCGACGCCATTGCAGAAGATGTGAAACGCCGGACAGGTGTGGAAATCAAAACAGCACGGGTAGATGCCGACAATGTACCGGAACTGGTATCCCTTTTCAACGAATTCAAACCGGAGCTGGTGATCAACGTGGCACTCCCCTATCAGGATCTCACCATCATGGATGCCTGTCTCGAATCGGGAGTCAACTACCTCGATACGGCCAACTACGAACCGAAGGATGAAGCCAAGTTTGAATACAAGTGGCAGTGGGCCTACAAGGAGAAATTCGAGAAAGCCGGACTGACTGCCATCCTCGGTTGCGGCTTCGACCCGGGCGTGACCAGCATCTTCACCGCTTACGCCGCCAAACATCATTTCGATGAAATACACTATCTAGACATTGTAGACTGCAACGCAGGTGACCACGGCAAGGCATTTGCCACCAACTTCAATCCCGAGATCAACATTCGAGAGGTAACCCAGAAAGGTAAATACTGGGAAAACGGAGAGTGGGTGGAAACAGAACCCCACGAAATACATAAACCACTCACCTATCCCGAGATAGGACCAAAGGAATCCTACGTAATCTATCACGAGGAGCTCGAATCACTGGTGAAGAACTTCCCCTCCCTCAAACGCGCCCGCTTCTGGATGACCTTCGGACAGGAATACCTTACCCACCTGCGGGTAATCCAGAATATCGGCATGGCCCGCATAGACGAGGTGGAATACAACGGCCAGAAGATTGTACCAATTCAGTTCCTGAAGGCCGTGCTGCCCGATCCGGGTGAGCTGGGCGAGAACTACACGGGCCAGACCTCCATCGGCTGTCGTATCCGCGGCATCAAAGACGGGAAGGAACGTACCTATTATATCTATAACAACTGCAGCCACGAGGAAGCCTATAAAGAAACCGGAGCCCAGGGTGTGAGCTACACCACAGGCGTTCCGGCCACCATTGGCGCCATCATGTTCATGCAGGGTCTCTGGAAAAAGCCGGGAGTCTTCAATGTGGAAGAGTTTAATCCCGATCCGTTTATGGAGCAGCTCAACAAACAGGGACTACCCTGGCACGAACTGTTTGACCTGGATCTGGAGGTTTGATTGATACTCCAGGTGCTACGCCAGATACCGGCGCAAGCCGGGATACAATACTTTTGCTTTTTACGGGAAGATAAACGTTATTAAAACTCATCTCCGATGACCAAAAGCAAGCTGATTTACGCCACATTTTTGCGTGATCTCTCCAATCTGCCTACGGCCTATTTTGCATTGGTCATGGCCACAGGTATTGTATCCATTGCGTCATACTATCACCATTTTATCCGACTGGCGAATTTTCTTTTTTACTTTAATATAGTGGCATACCTATTCTTGAGTTTCCTCTATGTTTTGAGACTGATAATTTTTCCGGAAAAGTTCGTCACCGACATAAAAGACCATGCAAAAAGTCCGGGCTTCCTGACATATGTCGCCGGAAGCTGCGTATTGGGCAGTCAGTTTATTATTATAGCTGGCAACCATGCTGCAGCTTCCGTGTTGTTTTATATAGGCACCATTGCGTGGCTGATACTCATCTACACTGTATTTACTGTCTTTACGGTTAAGAAAGAGAAGCCACCCATCAATATGGCCATCAGCGGGGTATGGCTGCTTATCATTGTATCCACCCAGTCGGTATCCATTCTTGCCACTCAGCTGACCGGACATCTTCCATTTACCAACGACCTCCTGTTGTTTTTTGCGTTGGCTATGTTCCTTTGCGGATGTATGCTCTATATCATTATCATCACGCTGATCGTATACCGAATGTCATTTTTTGAAATGCGGGCTGAGGAGTTTGCTCCTGCCTACTGGATTAATATGGGAGCGGTAGCCATCTCCACACTGGCAGGCTCCAATCTGATATTAAACGGACACGATTGGTCGTTTATTCGGGAGATACTCCCCTTCCTGAAGGGATTCACACTCTTTTTCTGGGCTATTGGCAGTTGGTGGATCCCCCTTATTGTGATATTGGGTATCTGGCGGCATGTCTTTAAACATTTGCCTTTCAGATATCATCCCCAGTATTGGGGAATGATATTCCCCCTTGGCATGTACACTGCCTGCACGGTAAAACTGTCTCAAGCACTGGAACTACACTTTCTCATGGCCATTCCTTCGTTTTTCATCTATATCGCATTGGCTGCATGGATGATTGCTTTTTTTAGCATGTTTTATGCCATAGGCAAAGATTATTTGTTTGGCAAAAACAACTCAAATCTTAAAGTTTGATAAATATACAGGGTTTATGGCTGATAAGTATTATTTATATTATATATTTATCAGATATTTCTAAAGACGCAGCGAATTAATATACTAAAACACAGGCAAGCGTGATGATCACACTTACCTTAACCTAACACGCTTTTATTATGAGCCTACTGAATAAACTAATCTATTTTAGTAAAAAGGCTACTGTGAGCGCCGACAAACACATTGTCACAACCGATACACCCCGTGATTGGGAACGCTTCTACCGTAACCGATGGCAATTTGATAAGGTGGTACACTCAACCCATGGCGTAAACTGCACGGGATCCTGCTCGTGGAAGATATTTGTAAAAAACGGACTGGTTACCTGGGAACTTCAGAATACCAATTACCCCGAAACAAGACCCGATCTCCCCAACCATGAACCGCGTGGCTGTCCCCGCGGAGCAAGCTATTCGTGGTATCTGTATAGTGCCAACCGGGTGAAATACCCCATGATAAGAGGGGTATTGGCTCAAGCATACCGAAAAGCCAAAGAGATACACAACGATCCGGTCGTTGCCTGGGAGAGCATCATGAATGATCCCGCTACGCGCAACGCCTACATCAGCCAGCGGGGTCTGGGCGGCCTCATTCGCCTCGATTGGGAAGAGGCGCAGGAGATCATCGCTGCCGCCAATATATATACCATCAAGAAATATGGTCCCGACCGGCTGGCAGGTTTCACTCCTATCCCGGCCATGTCAATGATTAGTTACTCCTCCGGCACCCGCTATTTGAGCCTGTTGGGAGGAACGGTGCTGAGCTTCTACGACTTTTACTGCGACCTGCCACCCGCTTCACCCCAGACATGGGGAGAACAAACCGATGTGCCGGAAAGTGCCGACTGGTACAACTCCTCTTTTCTGATGCTTTGGGGCTCCAATGTGCCGGTCACCCGTACGCCGGATGCTCCTTTCTATACACAGGTCCGATACAAAGGCACAAAAACCGTCAACATATCACCCGACTTCAATGAAGCAGCCAAATTTGCAGACCTGTGGATAAAACCAAAACAGGGAACGGATGCAGCAGTGGGCATGGCGATGGGTCATGTAATTCTTAAAGAGTTTTACATGGAGAAAAAGACTCCCTATTTTGAAAATTACGTAAAACAATATTCCGATCTTCCTTTTTTGGTAAAAGTAGAAAAGAAGGATGGTAAATATCAGGCCGGAAGAATCATCAGAGCCTCCGACATAAAGGCAAAGTATGCTGATGTTGAAAAAGCCGACTGGAAGCCATTGCTCATCGATGAGAAAAGCAAAGAGATGGTGATCCCCAATGGAACAATTGGTTCACGCTGGGACAAGAATCAAAAGTGGAATCTGGAAATGGTGGATGTTTTAACCGGCAAAGAAATCACACCCCAGCTATCCTTTGCAGCTGATTATGATGAAGTAGCGGAGTTAGCTTTTCCCTATTTTGGGGATACAGATCATGAAGAAATTTTATACAGGAAAATACCTGTAAGAAAATCACCGGATGGAGAATTCCTTTATTGCACAGTCTATGACCTGACCATTGCCAACTACGGGCTTTCATTGGGTTTGCCGGGCGAGGCTCCTTCTCCCGAATATACGGAAGATGCACCTTATACGCCTGCATGGCAGGAAAAGATTACCGGTGTTCCCGCCGGGCATATCATTTCAACAGCAAGACAGTTTGCGGAGAATGCGGAGAAGACCGAAGGCAAATCAATGATTATCATTGGTTGTGGTGTGAACCACTGGTATCAAACCGACATGATTTATCGCAGTGCCATCAATATGCTGATCTTCTGTGGCTGTGTGGGAAAGTCGGGTGGCGGCTGGTCCCACTATGTAGGGCAGGAGAAACTGCGGCCACAAACAGGGTGGACTCCGCTGGCGTTTGCCCTCGACTGGCACCGCCCACCGCGACACATGAATACAACCTCCTATTTTTATATGCATACCAACCAGTGGCGTTACGAGAAAGTGGGTGTGACCGAGCTCATCTCTCCATTGGCAGATCAGGAAAAATGGTCGAAACTGTCAATGATCGACTGCAATGTAAAAGCGGAGCGAATGGGTTGGTTGCCTTCCAGTCCACAGTTAAGCGACAACCCCATCAAATTGGGGAAACAAGCCGATGAGCAGGGTCAGGATATACAAAGCTTCATTACCCAAAAATTAAAAAGCAATGAGCTGACTATCGCTTCGGAAGATCCCGATGATCCAAAGAACTTCCCGAGAAACATGTTTATATGGCGATCCAATCTACTGGCTTCCAGCGCAAAGGGAATGGAGTACTTTATGAAACATCTGCTGGGTGCACAAAACAGTGTGCTTGGGGAAGATTTAAAAGCCAACGGACAGCAGTTACCTCAGGAGGTGAGATGGCACGACAAGGCGCCCGAAGGAAAACTGGACCTGCTTGTCACACTCGATTTCAGGATGTCCACTTCCGCACTGCACTCCGACATCATTCTGCCGGCTGCCACATGGTACGAGAAGAACGACCTGAGTACCACCGACTTGCATCCATTCATTCATCCTTTTTCAAATGCTGTAGATCCGGTTTGGGAAGCACGTACCGACTGGAATATCTTCAAAGGTCTGGCAAAAAAAGTTTCGGAGCTTTCGCCCGGCCACCTCGGAAAAGAGAAGGATATTGTGATGCTGCCCATGCAACACGACTCACCCATGGAGATTTCAGAAACTGCTTATGCCAAAGATTGGAAAACAGATAATCTAGAACTGAAACCAGGAAAAAATATGCCGGATATCATTGAGGTGATCCGTGATTATCCTGAAACCTACAAAAGATACACCACCTTGGGTCCCCTCATGGAAAAGCTGGGCAATGGAGGGAAAGGCATCAGCTGGAATACGAAAGATGAGGTGGATTTGTTGAAGAAGCTGAATATCTCTTCCAACGGGTATAAGGCAAACGGAAGTGCCCTCATCGAAACCGACATACATGCCGCCGAGATGATCCTGACTCTGGCACCGGAGACCAACGGCAAAGTAGCCATGAAAGCCTGGGGGGCATTGGAGAAATTTACAGGACGCAAGCATCAGCATCTGGCATCGGCACGCGAAGATGAACAGATCCGATTTAAAGATCTGCTTCAGCAACCGCGAAAGATCATTACCTCGCCCACATGGAGTGGCGTGGAGTCTCATGAGGTCTCGTACAATGCAGGTTATACCAATGTGCACGAACTGATCCCCTGGCGCACGCTCACGGGACGGCAAACGCTCTATCAGGACCACCCCTGGATGATTGACTTTGGCGAAAACCTGGTTTGCTATAAACCACCCATCGATACAAAATCGTTAAAAGGAATGACCGGAAAATTGGATGGAGATGAAAAATATATGGTGCTGAATATGATGACTCCCCACAACAAGTGGACCATTCACTCTACCTGGTCCGACAATCTGATCATGCTCACTCTGGGGCGTGGTGGTCCTGTAGCGTGGATGAGCGAAGAGGACGCAAAAAAAATAGATTTGACCGACAATGACTGGGTAGAGGTATTTAATGAAAACGGTGCAACTGTTGTGCGGATTGTGGTGTCGCAAAGAATTCCCAACGGTGTATTGATCATGTATCACAATCAGGAGCGAACAGTCAATATGCCTGTAAGTCAGGTGACCGGAAACAGGGGAGGTGTACACAACTCGGTATCCCGGCTTTGTCTGAAACCCACCCATATGATTGGCGGATACGCTCAGCTGAGCTATGGTTTAAATTATTATGGCACCATCGGAACCAACAGGGATGAGTTTATCATCATTCGCAAGCTCAACAAAGTGGAATGGTTGGATCAACCCATTGAAGAATCTTAAAAACTAAGACATTATGCTCATACGCGCACAAATAGCAATGGTCATGAACCTGGACAAGTGCATCGGCTGCCACACATGCTCGGTCACCTGTAAAAACGTATGGACCTCACGCAAAGGGGTTGAATATGTATGGTTCAACAATGTGGAAACCAAACCGGGGATAGGTTATCCCGACGAGTGGGAGAATCAGGAGCGATGGAAAGGTGGCTGGAAACTCGACAAAGACAGTGTGACACCCAGAATGGGCAGCAAACCGGGGATCATAAAAAACATCTTTGCCAATCCCACCATGCCCACCATAGATGATTATTATGAGCCTTTCACCTTTAACTATTCTGTATTACACAAAGGTTCTAAGTTCAAAACACCTCCCACGGCACGGCCTCACTCAATCCTGACCGGAAAAGTGATGGAGAAGATTGAAAAGACACCCAACTGGGAGGATGATCTGGGGGGAGAATTCGCAAAAAGAGGCATGGATGCAAACTTTAAAGGTGTCCCAAAAGATATATACGGTGAGTTTAAAAACTCATTCATCATGTATCTGCCCCGTATTTGTGAACATTGCCTCAATCCTACCTGTGTGGCAGTATGTCCTTCGGGAGCTATCTACAAACGTGAAGAGGATGGCATTGTGCTCATCGATCAGGAGCGCTGCAGGGGCTGGCGTCAATGTATCAGCGGTTGCCCCTATAAAAAGGTCTACTTCAACTGGGAAACCAAAAGATCTGAGAAATGCACTTTCTGCTATCCGCGCATCGAAGCCGGTGAATCAACCATTTGCAGTGAATCGTGTGTGGGAAGGATTCGATATATTGGCATGATGCTTTACGATGCCGACAAGATTAAATCAGTAGCAATGACACCCGATGAAACAGATCTTTACGATGAACATCTCAACCTGTTTTTAGATCCCCGCGATCCGGATGTTATTTCTGAAGCCCGCAAACAGGGTATTCCGGAAAATGTGCTGCAGGCTGCAGCGGCCTCCCCCATTTACAGGATGGCGATCGACTGGAAGATTGCCTTTCCGTTGCACCCTGAATACCGGACACTGCCCATGGTGTGGTACGTACCTCCCCTCTCGCCCATACAATCGGCAGCCAATAGCGGAGATATCGGGATGAACGGTATCTTACCCGACGTGGATGATATGCGTATCTCTCATAAATATTTGGCAAATTTATTTACAGCGGGTGATGAAAAGCCTGTAAAAGATGCGCTGAAGCGAATGCTTGCCATGCGGGCGTATATGAGAAGCAAGACGGTTGACAAAGAAGAGAACCTCACAGTATTGGAAGGAACCGATCTCACACCGGAAGAGGTAGAAAAGATGTATCATCTTTTGGCTATTGCAAACTATAAGGATCGGTTCGTGATACCCACAAGCCACAGGGAAGAGGCTAAAAATGTCTATCTGAAACAATCCAGCTGTGGCTTCTCAGATGGAGGCTGCGACGACAATCAAAAAATAAAAAACCTGTTTGGAGGAATCTGATGATGAAAACCTATAAAGTGCTCTCTCTGCTACTCTCTTACCCCACTGATGAGCTGCAAAAATTTTTGCCTCACGTGGAAAGAGAAATGAGGGAAGAATCATTGCTGCAGGAAGATACAATAAGCGGATTGGTTCAGTTTTGCAAAAGACATGGTCCACTCGATCTCACCCATTGGCAGGAAGAGTACGTGCAGCTGTTTGATTACTCCAGAAGTGTTTCGCTGCATATCTTTGAACATATCAAAGGTGAGTCGAAGGATCGTGGACAAGCCATGGTCAACCTGATGGAATTTTACAAGGAAAATGGAATGTACCTCACCACCAAGGAACTTCCAGATTATATTCCCGCTTTCTTGGAATTCCTTTCTACCCTGCCCCCGGCAAAAGCAGCAGAACTTTTGGGTGAGACCGTGCATGTGATGGATCGGATCAATGAGGCACTGAT
The DNA here is from genome assembly GCA_001768325.1 of Bacteroidetes bacterium GWC2_46_850. Classification (GTDB taxonomy): domain Bacteria; phylum Bacteroidota; class Bacteroidia; order Bacteroidales; family Dysgonomonadaceae; genus Proteiniphilum. The sequence continues at coordinate 63,528 of MENQ01000007.1, forward strand.
CGAAAGTGAAAATATCTACAACGTCATCTTCCAGGCTATTATTTCATTATCAGCCAAAAAACCTGACAAGACAATTACCAGGGAGATGATTAAGAACGAGAAACCGTTGGATTTGGATGCGGAGTATGAAGAAGAGCCTGTGACCTTTGGAGGAGAAGCCTGCCAAACCGACCGGTAAACCATTTGACCTGTTTAAACATAAAATCAACAGACATGAATGATTATATCAACAATTTTCTGTTTACCTATTTCCCTTATATTGCACTGACAATATTCTTCTTTGGATTTATCACACGGCTGGTAAAGTTTAACAAAACAGTGCAGGCAGAGTCAACCCAATTTCTTGCCGACAACAAGGTGAAGCTGGCAAGCAATCTGTTTCATGTGGGGATTATATTTGTCTTTTTCGGCCATCTCACGCTTTTCCTTCCGGAGTGGCTCTACCACATGGTGATGACCACAGAAACCAAAAGGATGATTGCATTGTCAATGGGATCCTTTTTTGGGACAATGGCTTTTGTGGGAATGGCCATGTTGGTATTCAGACGTTTTGGCTCACCGCGCATGAAACAAAATAGTAGTTTTCAAGACTATTTTATTATCATACTGCTGCTGGCAGAAATTGTAATCGGACTCTCAGCTGCGCTGAAAACAGCCACTGCACCCATAGAAACATATGCAGCCCTGGGCAAATGGGCGCTGGCGGTGGTCACTTTTCAACCAGATGCCGGATTAATACTGGCAAATCACCCCCTACAATATAAACTTCATATAGTGCTCGGCCTTTTTATTTTTATGATTTTCCCCTATACAAAACTGATGCATATGCTGGCTTTTCCATATGTTTACTTCCTTCGATCAGGCTATCAGTTAGTAAGAAAAAGGAGTTAGTTTAATCAGTCTCTCCCTCGTCGAGCTGCCGCAGGAGATGATGGTGCCAGCTGTCAACATAACGCAAGCTGGTTGCTATGGAGCGTGCCGGATTTGCGATAAAGCGGCGTGTGGTCGTAAAACTACTGATCACCATGGGCAATATGCCGAAAGCATGATTTACCGAAAGATAGAGCTGCCTGAATCCCGAACGAAAAAAGAGCCGCTGCATGAGGGGAGCACGCAATTCAGTGCTCAGGGCAGCAAAACCCGTGACCACCACCAGCGCACGAAGCACCATGATAAACCCATTTGAGAGCGCCATAAGGCGACCCTCAAGCCCGGGTTCCGCTGTCTTCGTAAAAAACCAGGCTAATACAAGTATCACCAGCAACTGCATCCAGAAGAGCCATTTTCTCAACTGTCGCAAAGCAGCATGATAACGTCGGAAAACAAAAATAAACCAGGGAATAGTCAGGATGAGTGCCGGTACCCACGTCAGATTATTCAAGCCATAAAGAAGCAGGGGAATCAGTATGATCAGCATGATTAAATATCGGGTGGAATAGACAATCGCTTCAGTTGGCCGATTCCAGATTTCATTCTGAGAGGAGGCGGAAAACGAAAGATCACGATACTGCTCTGCCTTTGATCTTTGTCCCAGCTTGTAACCAAACAGTGCAACCACTGCGCCCAGCAAAGCATAAATAACAAACAGAATAAACACGGCGCGCATGGGTTGTGTGTGGAGAAATTCAAGACTCCGGGTTGCAAAATTGTACATCTCTTCGTAAATGACAAATATATCCCAACCATACAATAAATAAAGTCTTACAATTTTATGGATCAGGATTCCCACCATGGTCAGCATCCCCGCACTGATATATCCCATGATATTCCTGCCAACCATACGAATGGCGAACTCCATCACAAACCCCTCCATGGCAATGGCAATCATGGGCCCCAGGATAACAGAACTGGGGGAAATGGATTTCATGAGCGCAGTAATCAATCCTGCCCGCCAGATAATGCCATACCTTGGCCATATCTGAAAAAAACCGATGACCAGCACAATGGAAATAAGTGTAAGGAAAGTACCTGAAAAAGGTATTTTGAGATTGTGCAAAAAACTGCCTGCTATGATCTCGACACCAGCCCACAAACCTGCGAGGACCGATGCCTTGATCCATTTGTCGTTCACGATCCTTTTTTGTTGCTCCATAACGTACGGGCTTGTTGTAACAGGTCCATGCTATTCACATTGATAAAAGCATGTTCCTGGTAAAGTGGATGTTCTTTGGATATCTGTACATATTTCACAGGCACCATATCAAGTAAGCATTTCATCTTATACTGATTGGAATCAATCTGCCGTTTTAATACCGGAAGGATATCCCTGTGGTAGACGGCACACAACATCTGTTCCTGACCGCTGCAATCGACCGGCAGTGTAAGCAAAGCCCCACTCTCTTCTGCCTGTGAAACAATATATTTCAATAAAGATACAGATACCAGCGGAATATCACATGATACGACTAAATTTAACATAGATGTGGAAGCATTCAACACAGAATAGATGCCACCCAAAGGACCACACTGAGGATATTCATCGGGTATCTGTGGAAATGATATGCCGGGATATATGACGGAGCCACTACCCACCACAATGGCAGGAGTGACCTCCTGCAGTTTCTCAATCATCCGGATGAGCATGGACGCTCCGCTGATCCCGGCCTCGGCCTTGTTGAATCCCATTCGCCTGCTTTGTCCGCCAGCCAGAACGACACCGGTTATGTCCACGTTGTATCTGTCCATCAATATAAATTTTTTAAAAAACTGTCCGATTATCGATCAGATTTATCGAACCAATTCTTTTATTTTTTCAAATATCTTTATGGGGTTCCCAAAATCAGCCGGTTCGAAAATAAAGGCAGTGTCGATATGCCACTTTTCAATGACCTGGTGAAGATGTTTCGTTTTGACTGTGAAGATTAAGGGTGTATCAGACTCTATCAATCTTGTAAACCCATCACTCCAAAGCCTTCCCTGCAACTCATAACCACCAATTTCATCAATTACGGCGATATCGGGAGATTGCTCAAGCATCTCTTCCATCCAAATGAGCCCTTTTTCAACTCCCTCCGGAAAAAAACTGAAATGATCCGGTCGTTTTTCAAAACCGGTGACCCGTTGCATCACCGGAAACTCTTCGTGGGTTGTCACATTTTTTATCCGGTAAGTGTCAGATTCAAGGTGATGCAATGCCACAAAACCATGCACGACAAAGCCATTCATCTGTAGCAAAGACAACACCGTTGCCAGAAAGGTGGATTTCCCGCTTCCTTTGTCACCGGAAATAATAAATACTGGTTTCAATGGTCAATTGTTTAATATTTGTAACAGGCACGAAATACATTTTTTCAAGAAGTACAAAGGCAAATCTAAAGTTGAGTATCCTTCAAAAAAGACGACAACAAACAAAAGTAAATATTTTTACGGATAATAGGGTAATACCAAATTGTCTTTCTTGCACGAATCCAACCTTTTCAATGACTGTGCATATCTGAATTAAAAACGACCGATTACATGCTTCATTGAGTAAAATGAGCGATGATGCGAAACGATTGAAAGACTAAGCAACCAGATGACTTTTTTCTGAATTACGCGAAAAAAAATGATTACCTTTGACTGAAATTAGAATAAAGATGCCTATTCTTTGATAGCGTAGTCTGTATTTTTAATTACTTTTGTAAAGTAAAATAATGTGAGTCGCTTTGTCTCTGTGCAGAGATTTTACCCCGCAGTCGGAAGGGAGAGAGCGCCTTTTCAACACCAAACAGTATGCTTCCCAAATGTTTTGTAAATATTGATGATTACAGCCGGGAGGATATATTCCGTATCCTTGAAAGTGCAGCCAGATTCAAGCAGCAACCCAACCGTGACCTGCTACAGGGAAAAGTATGCGCCACGCTTTTCTTTGAGCCATCCACCCGTACCCGACTGAGTTTCGAGACGGCGGTCAACAGGCTCCGGGGACGCATCATCGGCTTCTCCGATGCAGCCACCAGCAGCTCCACCAAAGGGGAGTCGCTGAAAGACACCATCATGATGGTCAGCAATTACGCCGACCTCATCATCATGCGTCATCACCTCGAAGGATCGGCACGCTATGCATCGGAGATATCCCCCGTACCGGTGGTCAATGCCGGCGATGGATCCAATCAGCATCCCACACAAACAATGCTCGATCTGTTTTCGATCTATGAGACCCAGGGCACACTGGAAAACCTCACGGTCACCATCGTGGGTGACCTGAAGTATGGACGAGCTGTACATTCTCTCATCCAGGGGCTGTCGCACTTCTCTCCCACCTTCAACTTCGTTGCGCCGGAGGAATTGCATATCCCCGATAAATACAAGGTATTCTGTGATCAAAAGCAGATTGTTTACAATGAGTTTACCGACTTCTCCCCCGAATCGATCAACAGCGCCGATATTCTTTACATGACCCGTGTGCAGAAAGAACGCTTCACCGACCTGATGGAGTATGAGAAGGTAAAGAACATTTATGTGTTGCACAACGACATGCTGGCGGACTCGAAAGAAAACCTGCGGGTGCTGCATCCGCTACCCCGGGTGAAAGAGATCAGCCAGGATGTGGATGACAATCCCAAGGCCTACTATTTTCAGCAGGCCAGGAACGGCATGTATACCCGGCAGGCTGTCATCTGTGACCTGATGGGTATTGCTGTGGACTAAAGAAAGGTCTTTCATGCATAATTTGAAATAAATATGAGAAAAGAACTGCAGGTTGCCGCACTCGAAAATGGCACGGCCATTGATCATATCCCAAGCGAGGCTGTTTTTAAAGTGGTGTCGCTGCTACAGCTACAGAAGCTGAGCAACCGCATCACCATCGGCAACAACCTAAAAAGCAGCAAGATGGGAAAGAAGGGAATCATCAAGGTTTCCAATAAGTTTTTCAGGGAAGATGAAATAAATCGCATCGCACTGGTAGCACCCAATGTGAATCTGAATATTATTCGTAACTTCGAGGTGGTGGAAAAGAAGAAAGTCGTGCTCCCCGATGAGATCATCGAAATCGTGAAGTGCAACAATCCCAAATGCATCACCAACAACGAACCGATGCGCACCCGTTTTCACGTGATCGACAAGGAAATGGTGGAGCTTCAGTGCCACTACTGCGAATTGAAAATCAAAAAAGAGGAAATTGAGCTGATTGCTGAAAGCTGATTGCTAATCGCTGAACGCTGAATATGAAACATGACTGGAAGCCGGGAACAATGATTTATCCACTGCCGGCGGTGATGATTAGTTGTGGCAGCGCCCCCGAAGAACAGAATATTTTCACTGTCAGCTGGGTGGGTACCATCAATACGAATCCGCCGATGTGTTACATATCGGTCAGACCCGAACGGCATTCGTATGATATCATCAAAAGAAATAAAGAGTTTGTGATCAATCTCACCACGGAGGAGCTGGCCCGTGCTACCGACTGGTGTGGCGTGCGCTCCGGCAGAGATTACAATAAGTTTGAGGAGATGAAACTGACTGCAGGCAAGGCAACCGTGGTGAAAGCGCCTGTCATAGCCGAGTCGCCGCTCAGTATTGAATGCATTGTGAAGGATATCATTTCACTCGGATCGCACGATATGTTTATTGCAGATGTAGTAAACGTGCAGGCCGATGATCGTTTTTTGCATCCCGAAACAGGCCGGTTCGACCTGCATAGTTCAAAACTGATCGCCTACGCACACGGACATTATTACGGTCTTGGAAAAGAGATCGGCAAATTTGGCTGGAGCGTTCAGAAAGATCAGAAGAAAAAGAGAAAATAACAAAGATAACACCGATTATGCCCGTAAATATACCCGATAAATTACCTGCGATAGAGATTTTAAAAAAGGAACATATTTTTGTGATGGACGATCTGCGTGCTTCCTCGCAGGACATCAGACCTCTCAAAATACTCATCCTCAACCTCATGCCACTCAAGGTGACCACGGAGACCGATCTGATCAGGCTGCTCTCCAACTCTCCCTTGCAGATAGAGATTGAGTTTCTGGGACTGACGACCCACACGCCCAGAAACACACCCATTGAGCATCTGGTATCATTTTACACCGGCTTCTCCAACATAAAGGATTCCTACTACGATGGCATGATCATTACCGGAGCACCGGTGGAGATGCTTCCTTTTGAAGAGGTGAATTACTGGGATGAGCTTACCCTGATTTACGACTGGGCGCGCACGCATGTAACCTCCACCTTTTATATTTGCTGGGGAGCCCAGGCTGCATTGTACCATTTTTATGGTATCCGGAAATATCCACTGGATAAGAAATTGTTTGGCGTATTTAATCATACAATCAACGACCCCTCTTTTCCACTTTTCCGTGGCTTCGACGATACGTTCTATGCACCCCACAGTCGTCACACAACCATCCTTGCTGAAGAAATCAAACGCAATGTGGAGCTTACCATCCACTCGGAATCGGAAGAGGCGGGTGTTTACATTGTCTCATCCCGTGGAGGGAGGGAGTTTTATGTCACCGGTCATTCGGAATACTCACCCATGACGCTACACAATGAATATACACGGGATAAGGAAAAGGGAATGAACTCGGTGGAGGTGCCCCTCAACTACTACAGGAACAACGATCCTGCACAACCTCCATTGGTACAGTGGCGTTCTCACGCCAACCTATTATATATAAACTGGTTAAACTACTTTGTCTATCAGGCAACACCTTTCAACATACATGAAATTGCACAGCTGGGAAATCTGTAACTAAACAAATAGCAACTGTTCTTGTGGAAAGATCATCCGAAGACCAAATATCGACGTCGGTGGAAAAAATTAAAGTGGCTTTTTTCACGGATATCCTGGTAAAGGATTACGATGGAGCAATCAAAACGATGTACCAACTCATCAACAGAATCCCTGGCGACCGGTTTGAGTACCTCTTTTTTTGTGGCGTAGCACCCCGGCACAGCTTTCCGCATCATACCGTCAGGGTCCCCTCCCTCATCATCCCCTTCAACATTTCTTACAGAGCAGCCCTGCCCTGCATGGCAACAAAGAAGTTGAGAAAGACGTTGAATGACTTCAACCCAGATGTAATTCATATATCAACTCCTTCATCTCTAGGCTTTTTTGGCCTACGTTATGCCAAAGAACAACAGATTCCGGTCTTGTCGATCTATCACACCCATTTCATCTCTTACATGCGGTACTATTTCAAAATGGTACCGTTTATGATCAAGGTGACCGAATCGTTGATCACCCGCCTCTACAAGAAATTCTACAATTGCTGTGACCTGGTGTATGTACCCACTGACTTCATGATCAAGGAGCTGACAGAGCACGGCATCGCAGCAAAACGTCTCAAACAGTGGCACAGGGGGCTGGATACCGATTTGTTTAATCCGGAACGACGGGATGATGCGTACATCAGAAGCATCACCGGAAACGATAAACCCTGTTTACTTTACGCCTCACGCATTGTTTGGGAAAAAAATATCGAAACACTGATCGGGATATACGAAGAGGCTGAAGCACAACAACTCGATGTTAATTTTATTGTTGCCGGTAGCGGCGTCGCAGAACCCGAAGCACGGGAACGGATGAAAAATGCTTTCTTTCTGGGACATCTCGACCAGAACACGCTCGGCAAACTGTATGCATCGACAGACATCTTTATCTTCCCTTCCATCTCCGAATCATACGGCAATGTGGTGATGGAAGCAACGGCCTGCGGATGCATACCCGTCATTGCGCGCGGGGGAGGTTCTCAGGCACTGGTGGAGGATGGCGTAACCGGTTTTATGTGTGAACCCAACGATGCACGGGATTACATAGAAAAGATACGTGTTCTGTTGAATGACGACGGGCTGAGAGACCGAATGAAACAGGAAGGCAGCAAATACATCTCGTTGTTAAGCTGGGAACATCTGGCAAAGGCATACTTTTCCGATATAGAACAACTGGCCCGCCGGTCCCCAATACAACCTGTCATTGCACAAGCACCTGTTGCCGCCCTAATTGATGAATAAGATGATTGATTTCCTGAAAAAATACAAACAATATGTATTGGCGGCGTTGCTCATCACTGTCTTCATCCTGATTGCCCGGTTTCTGTCATCCATCGATTTTAATTCACTCAGAATTTATCTGAAAGAAACACCCGGTATGTTTGCAGGTGTGCTCGCCGCTTCCCTGCTTGCCTATCTCACCTCCACCCTCGCCTGGAAGCTCTGCATGGGCAGTGAGTCTAAAAAAATATCCTTCACGCAGCTTTTCATATTCCGGCATGTGGGTGAAATGCTTTCTCTTTTTAACCCCACCAGCATCGTGGCGGGAGAGAGCCTGAAAGCATTCATTCTCAACAAAAAAGGCATATCCCCCCAATATGGCATCAGTTCGATACTCCTGCACCGGGTACTGGTCATTTTTGGCGGACTCTTTTTGGCCATGATCGCTTTCCTGTACCTGACTGTGGGACATATTATCAATGGCCAGAACATCCTTTTTATCCTGCTTGTCGTTGTCATGGTGATCGCAATCGCTTATCTGGTATTGCGCTTACTGGTACATCCCCGACTCTTTTTGGGAAAGACCATTGAGAAATTGAAAAACAAAACAGGCTGGTCGTTCATTACTGATGAGCTGCTTACCTCCGTATACGAGATGAATAACATCTCTGCCGGTTTTTTCCGGGAAAATAAGGGGAAGTTTCTCTTCGCCTTTCTGTTGTGTATGATACACTGGATATTTGGTGCAATGGAATTTTACATTGTCCTGAATATGATGGGACTCGATGTTTCAATCATCAAAGCTGTAACAGTAGAAATGGGTGTCATCGTTTTTAAAACAGTGGGTGCCATTGTACCGGGACAGATTGGCGTGGAGGAGTATGGCAACAAGGTGATGCTCGATGCCATTGGCATTGTGAGCAATGAGATATGGCTGGTAGTAACGCTCATGAGAAGAGGACGTCAGCTTTTTTGGTTGCTGGTGGCCGGCATCTTCCTGCTGATCATCACCAGGTTTTCACAAATAAAATTGTATAAATGACCGAAGTCCTGTGTGTAACGCATAAGTATCCACCCTCCATCGGGGGAATGGAAAAGCAAAGTTATGAGCTGATCGCCGGGCTTGGGAAATATTACAAAACCCATGTGATCGCTTATCAAAACAGCGGCAACAAAACAGTATGGTTCACATTGCTGCGGGCCAAAATTGAAGCCATGCTGAAGGCATACCCCGGCATCAGCCTGATCCATCTCAACGACGGCTCCATGGGTGCTGCCTGTCTCTGGTTACAAAAAAGCACCGGGATACCTGTGGTGGTGACTTATCATGGCCTGGATATCACCTTTCCACTTGCGATCTATCAACGCCGCATTGTACCCCGACTCGCTCAATACGCGGGTGCCATCTGCGTGAGTGAATTCACCCGGTCGGAATGCATCCGGCGGGGATTTAACGAGGCAAACACCTTCACCGTGAAAAACGGCGTAGACATTGCAATGGCTGACATACCTTCCGATCCCGGCATCGTGGAAAAATTGAGAAACCGGTATGGCATCGATGTGACCGGCAAACAGATCCTGCTTGCCACGGGACGACCGGTGAAGAGAAAAGGATTCTCCTGGTTCATAAAGCAGGTGATGCCATTGCTAAGCGAAGATACACTCCTGCTGATGACCGGACCGATGAAGGAGGAACCTTCATTCCTGGAAAAGAATATCAGTTCCCTGCCGGGCGGCCATCATCTGCAGCTTTTACTGGGCATTGCCAGCGATGCCGGAGAGGTAAATGAACTGCTGAAGACCACCCAAAATGTCCATCACCTGGGCAGCATCCCCTACAACGATCTTTTGCAGTTATTCTCGCTGGCCGATCTTTTTGTGATGCCCAACATACGGGTGGACGGTGACGAGGAGGGATTTGGCCTGGTGGCGCTGGAAGCCAGCATAAGGGGCACCTACGTGCTCGCCGCCGGTATTGAGGGAATCACCGATGCCGTGATCGACGGGGAAAACGGCTCACTGATCCCCACGGGCGATGCGCAGGCATGGGCAAAAAAGATCAAAGAACTTTTAAGCGACAAACCAAAGCTCGCCATTCTTTCTGAAAAGGGAAAGCATTTCACCCGTGCCAATTATTCGTGGAATAACATGGTAAACGGATACAAAGAGGTATTCGACAAGCTGATTGGTTCGCGGTCTTAACTCTAGTGCAAAGCACCCTGCTCGTCGGGCTGTTGCTCTCCCATTTCGGCAAACTTCAGACAAACAGGCTTGCTGAGTGGAATGGGATGATTTGTATCGGTGAGCATACCGGTTTCCATGTCTACCGAGAAAACCTGAATCCGGTCGTCATCCCTGCCGGCTACCAGCAAAAACTTGCCGTTGGGCGTAATCACAAAATTACGTGGATGCTTTACCGTAAGCTGGTAACCCACCTTCGTGAGGGTACCGTTCTCCGGATTAATGGAGAAGATGGCGATGCCATCGGCCTGCAACCGATTGGAAGCATAAAGAAACTTACCGTCGGGCGACACATGGATGTCGGCGCTGCCGCGTGCTCCAACCGTATCGGCAGCGATGACCTGTTTCTGCGTTAAGCCGCCAAGATCATAATCAAATACAATCACCTCTCCCGATAATTCACCCAGCACATAGAGATATTTGCCTCCGTCGGGGTGAAAGTCGAAATGACGCGGTCCCGTACCGGGGGGCATGTCGAATGCTTTCAGGCTGCTCTGTTGCAACGATGGCTGTCCCTCAAAGGGAGTGTCGTTCACGCTGAAACGATAGAGCTTGTCGCTACCCAGATCGGCAGCAAACAGAAACTGTCCGTCCGGCGAATACATGACGCTGTGCAAATGCGGACTGCTCTGCCGCTTCCTGTCGGGGCCCTCCCCTTTGAACTGCATCACCATGGTTGCGGGACCGAGGCGCCCCTTCTCATCTGCCCTGAACGAGGTAATGCTGCCCCCGCCATAATTGGCAGTGTGCACATCTTTGCCGTTGCCGCTTATGGTTATGTAGCAGGGACCGCCACCCAGCGTGGGACTGGAATTGACTGGCGTGAGCATCCCCCGCTGCTTGTCGAACGAAAAAGCATGGGCAGCACTGTTCCCCTCGTCATTTTCACCCACCGCATAAACATACTTTTCATCGGGACTCAGCGTGAGATAAGATGGATTGACCACCTCAGCCATGCTCACAGAATCAGATCTCCCGGTAAGTGTATTGAAACGATACAGATAAATCCCCTTGCTACCTTTTTCCGAAGTGTAGGTACCCACAAGCAAAAAAAGATCTCCTGCTTCGCCCTTCACAAGCGATGCTGCCTCAGGAGCGTTTCCGGTTTCATGCACATTGCGTGCGTGCTTTCCCGTGCAAGACAACAACAAAGCTGAGGTCAGACCCGCCATGATAATTTTTTTATACATACAATATGAATTACATTAATAGATCAAAATAAGTCATTTTTTCCGAAACAACGCTCTTTACAATCGAAAATGTTGTTCCCTGACGCTTTTCAGCTGAAAAATTTAAACGGAATTCGCAATTAAAGTTGCGAATATGGCGTAGTCTGCTTACTTTTGCATCGACAAACGAAGACCTATACATTAATAAAATAAATTATGTTATCCAAGATATTATCAATTACAGGACGCCCCGGCTTATATAAACTCATCTCGACAAACAAAAATCTGAACATTGTAGAATCGCTTGCCGACGGAAAACGAATTCCAGTATACCCCCAGGAAAAAGTTGTCGCCCTGAGCGATGTCTCCATATATACCACAGACGGAGATGCACCGCTGCGCGATGTATTGAGAAATATAAAGGAAAAAGAGCAGGGCCAAAAGGTTGCTCTGGGTAACAAATCCACGGGCAGTGAATTGTTGACTTATCTCGAAGGGGTACTGCCCGATTACAGCCGGGAGAGTGTTTATGCTTCGGATGTGAAAAAGATGATTTCCTGGTACAACATCCTGATGGAAAATGGAATCAGCCTTGAAAAGGAAGAAAAAGAACCGGAAACAGAAGATAAGGACGCCGTGACTGAGGAAAAAGGAAATCCCGAAGAAAAAGAAAAATAACGCGATAAAGAAGACGGAAATTGAATGTAAACAATTTGATTACACGTGCGGGAGCCGGGATCATCTACATATTGGTGATCCTTCTTGGCGTTTTGGGAGGACAAGTTCCCTTCCTGATCATCTTTGGTGCGATACTCGCTACCGGATTATTTGAATTCTACCGGATGATGGAGAAAGACACCTCCCATGCCATCAGCAAGATTTTCAACATTTCGATGGGTATCATCATTTTTCTGTCGGTTTTCCTTTATATAAAAGGAATTACGGTTTATGCACTTCCTGCTGCCATACTTGTTTATCTGTTGATCCTCATTGCTTCTTCCGTTTTCATTCGCAGAGAAGACATCTTTCACGGCATCATCTACTCGGTCTTCGGCCAGATCTATATCACCATGCCGCTGGGTTTGCTGATGCTCATATCCTACTCCTATCAAAATAGTATTCCCGGCGGAGGATCAGACTGGGTGCCCATTCTTGCATTGTTTGTATTTATCTGGGTCAACGATACCGCGGCCTATTTCATCGGGTCGCTGATCGGCAAACACAAACTCATAGAACATATTTCTCCCAAAAAATCGGTGGAAGGATTCATTGCGGGAATCATCTTCACCCTGCTCGCCTCTTTCATTTTCGCAAGGGTCTATCATGAGTTTTCTACTGTTTTCTGGATTGGATATGGCGCCGTTGTCGCCCTGTTCGGCACCCTGGGAGATCTGTTTGAATCGCTTATCAAACGTACCTCATCCGTGAAAGATGCCGGTCACCTGATTCCCGGACATGGCGGCATACTGGACCGCATCGACAGCCTGCTGGTGGCTGTACCGGCCGTCTACCTCTATCTGCTTCTTTTTTTATCTTTTTAGTTATTTCCTCATTTTTGTTAAACAAAAAATCGCTCCAGAGCGTTTGAACATAAATCAAACACGCATCGCAACATGAACAAAAAAATAATCGGGACAAATGCAGGGATTATCTGGAATCTTCTAAACAACAATCAGAAATGGAGCATCACCCAATTGCAGGAAGCTTCCGGATTATCGGAAAAAGAAATCTATTCCGCCATTGGTTGGTTGGCCAGGGAAAACAAGATCGAAATTGATAAAACCGCAGATAACAAAGAGGCTTATTATCTTGTTATAGAGTATTATTTCTAATATATTACATCACGCCTTTCTCCCGGAGGTGTTGCTGCCATTTCCAGGCTGAGGACATGGTATCTTCGATGGTCTCAACAGCCTTCCATCCCAGCACATTGTTTGCTCTGTCGGGTTGTGCCCATATCTGCTCAATATCCCCTTCCCGGCGCCCCACAATCTTATAATTCAGCGATTCCCCCGACACCTTCTCGAAGACGCGGATCAGTTCCAATACTGAGACACCGTTGCCGGTACCCAGATTGAAAACCTCTACCTTCTCGTCCGATTTGTTGTCAAGCATCCGTTCAATGGCTACCACATGGGCTTTGGCAAGATCCACCACATTGATAAAGTCACGGATGCAGGATCCGTCCGGCGTGTTGTAATCATCGCCAAAGACACTCAGTTGTTGCCTGATGCCGATACCGGTCTGCGTGATATAGGGTACCAGATTCTGCGGAACACCCAGGGGCAGCTCGCCGATCTCGGCAGAAGGATGTGCCCCGATGGGATTAAAATAACGCAGGATAATGCTCCTGATGGGTGCACCGGAATGGATAAAATCCTGTATGATCTCTTCATTAATCTGTTTTGTATTGCCGTAGGGAGAAGCCGCCGGCTTGATGGGTGCATTCTCATCAATGGGATTCCTGTCTGGCTCTCCGTAGACTGTGCAGGAGGAAGAAAAAACGATGCCCTTCACGTTATATTCCGGCATCAGCTCCAGCAAATTAATCAGGGAGACCAGGTTGTTGCGGTAGTAGAGCAACGGCTTCTGTACAGATTCACCCACAGCCTTGCTGGCAGCAAAATGAATGATCCCGTCGAAACGATACTTCCTGAATAACGCCTTCATGGCTTCCAGATCGGTACAATCCATCTTATCGAAAACGGGACGTTTTCCGGTTATGCGCATGATGCCTTCCAACACCTCCGCATTTGAATTGGAGAGATTATCCACAATCACCACTTCGTATCCTGCCTGTTGCAGTTCTACCACCGTATGAGAACCAATATACCCAGTTCCACCGGTTACCAAAATTTTCTTTGCCATATTATCTTATGTTTCCCTGATTTTGCACAAAATTACAAAAATTTTTTCTATGTTTGTCACTACGAGACCATCGTTGGCAAAAACGCAATGAAATACAATGTTAAAACATTCTATCACAAGGAGGAACTTCCTCCCCTGGAAGAGGTGAATTTCTTTCACAATGCTTCCGCATTTGACTGGTACGGCAACTCACCCACCTATACGCCTTTGATGGTCGTCGCCTTTGATGGTGAAAAACCCGTCGCCGCCATGTTTGCCATCATCATGCGGATAAACCGTATTTTCAAGGGAAAACTTTTTAAACGCTGTTTCATCACGCAGCAGCCTCCTTTCTTCGGGCAAGAGCTACCCGGGATAGATATTTTCAATGCCCTGATCTCCCATCTGGTGAACGAAGTGAAGCACAAGGTGTTTCTGATCCGATACGATAACCTCGGAAATGCAATCTTCGGCTATAAAGGATTTCGCGATAATCAATTCTACTCGGTGAAATGGATTAATATCCGGAATTCACTGCAACGAAAGCGAAAGATATGGGATCAACTGTCCGCCTCCCGAAAGAACCAGATAAATAAAGCGATGAAAAGGGGGTTGACAATGGAGGAATTTGTTTCCGAAGAAAATCTGCCCGAAATATACAAATTGATTCAGGATACCAACAACAAAAAAATTTCACGACGTTTTCCCCCATACCAGTATTTTGAGAATTTCTTCTGTCACTATGTAAAAGAGGGGAAAGGGAAAATAGTGCTTACCCGCTTTCAGGGTAAAATCATCGGGGGTGCCATACTGGGATTTGAGAAAAAGAGTACCGTCTATTGCCTCTATTATTGGGGAAAGGCGAAACGACATAAAATACTCTATCCGACTATATTTACCCTCTACTCTGCCATGAAGATGGCCGAAGAACAGGGATTTCACTATTTCGACTTCATGGATGTGGGATTCCTTCATAAGCGTGCAGGCAGGTCACATTTCCTGCTGCAATTCGGCGGCAAACAAAGAGCCACCAGGCGCTGGTACAGATTCAACTGGGGACTGCTTAATTTCTTTGCCAATCAGATCTACGATTGAGTATGTATGTATGTATGTATGTATGTATGTATGCATACATACATACATAACAAGCCTGTTTTTTCTTACAAAATTTGCAAAGAAACGCAAAGATGACTTCCCTTTTGTCACCACGCTGCCATTTAAGAATTAAATTAATTTAAAAACGAAATATTTTACGCAGGAATCTTTGGAGAAATGCAAAGCGCGCTGTATATTTGCAACGTGTTTTTCATGGTATTAGATTTAAGGTTAACAATGAAGATTGGTTGTCGTGAGACAACCATTCCTTTTTTATATAGGTCTGTAATTCCTGTCTGATGGAATCCCCTCCACTTGTTTAATGGAACCCCTGACGTTTTGCTGTTATTGATATTTTTCCCACAAAGCCTGGTGAATAATTGCCCGTGATTGGTCGATCAGTGCGGGGATATCAGACTCTTCCAACCCTTCTGTGGGGATGGGCTCATGAATGATCAATTCCATCTTTGACGGTTTCAACCGGAGCGTGTTCCTTTTTAATACATCATACGGCCCGTTGAGAGTCAGTGGGACAATGGGCAGCTTCATATCAAAGGCAATGTGATAGGCACCCCGCTTAAAGTGCCCCATCTGTCCATTATGGGAGCGGGATCCTTCCGGAAAAACCACCATCGACACACCACCCGCCATCTGCTCTTTGGCCTTCTCAATGGAAGCAGCACGCGTGGCAGCATTTGTATTATCCACAAAGACATGGCCTGCTTTTTCCGATGCAAAACCCACAAAAGGTATTTTCCGCAAACTCTGCTTCTGCATCCATTTGATATTCTGATTGAGAAAACCGTAAATCAAAAAAACATCAAAAGCTCCCTGGTGATTGGAGACAAAGATATAGGAACGACGCGGATCCAGATTTTCGTGACCCTTTGACTGAATGCGACAGAGAGCCAGCCAGCAGGTAAAACGCGACCACCATCTGGGAGGATAATAACCCCATGAGCTATTTCCAAAAAGAGGAGCCAGGGCCATTACCAGGAGTGCCGTAATCAATGTAAGCAGGATAAACAGCGGCGCAAAAATGATCCACTGATATAAAAAAAATAAAAATTTTTTCACTTCTTCGCGTTATTCTTCATAAACAATGCAAAAATAAATATTTTTGCAAATCATCGGGACATAAACAGCTAGTTTTTCCTGCACAATAAGCCTTTTTCTACTTTAATCTATTTTTTATCCCGATTTATTTCCTTATTTGTCGAATTTTGTGTTTATTTGCGTTACGAAATCAGTAACAAAATTATTATTCACATCACACATGAAAGAATTTGCAAAATACAGCGGTGCATTTGTCATGCTAATAGGTGTTGCCTTTTTAGTAATACCTTTTTTAACGGGCGCAACTACCAACACAAACCTCATCATTGGGCTGATATTGGTGATTGAAGGTTTATTTGGGCATATTTATGTGAACAACATGAAAAAAGGAAACATCATCAGCAACATCCTTTGGGCGATCATTTTATTAATTGTACCTTTTGTGATTTTCTATTTTTCCAAGAAGATTGCTTACACGGAAAAAGAAATCAGGGCTTACAATTAATCAGACTTGATACAGCTACGGCATAACGGCCCCGGGTTCACCACCCGGGGTTTTTTGATGGTTGTTTTATTTTGTTTTCCGCAAAAATGCCAGTGCCTTTTGCATGTCCTCCGGCGTATCGATGCCGATGGTTTCATGTTCGGTGACAGCCACCTGAATGCGGTATCCGTTTTCTATCCAGCGAAGTTGTTCCAGTGATTCTGCTTTTTCGAGGAGCGATTGAGGCAGCTGCGTTATCTTTTCCAACACATCGGTTCGATAACCATACACACCGATGTGCTTGTAAAAAGAATGTCTTTTAAGCCAGTCCTCCTGCGGGACATCGCGCAAATAGGGAATGACGGAGCGACTGAAATAGATGGCTTCTCCCTTTTTATTGACCACCACCTTGGGAGACGACGGATTGTACAAGGCCTGTAAACCGTCCTCTTCTTTGAAAGGCTTCACCAGTGTGGCCAGCTCCACCCCGGGAGAGGTAAAACAATCCTTCAGCAGATCAATCTGAGCGGGATCGATAAACGGTTCATCTCCCTGGATGTTGAGGATCACGTCAAACGCCTGACCGATCTTTTTCATTGCTTCGCAACAACGGTCGGTACCGCTCCGGTGATGCACCGAGGTCATCACAACCTCGCCCCCAAAAGCTTTGACCGCTTCGTAGATACGGACATCATCCGTTGCCACATAGACCACATTCACGCTTTTCTTTACCTGCTCATAGACCCTTCTGATCATCGGTTTGCCGTCCATATCGGCAAGGGGCTTACCTGGAAACCGGCTCGACGCATAGCGTGCCGGTATGATGGCAGCAAACCGGGTTGTTTTATCTGTTCCGTTCAACATATAATTGAAAATTTTCATATCGTTTCACCAGTACCTCTTCATCTTTCTCAATGAAACCTTTCAGTGAAACGGCATCGTAATAAACACCATCCAGTACGACCTTTCCCGAAGGACGAAGGACGGTTGCCGCCCTGCCGGTCTTACCCACCATGATGGCAGGCTCCATCGATACGGAGACATAACCTTCCTGGTCGGCATGCAACGCAACGCTGTTCAGGATTCCCGGTTTCCCTATTCTGCTCGACAGGTACAGGATAAGGGCGATACCCATCCCCATTCCACCCAGCACAGTCATCACTGCCCGGAAGATTTCCGTGGCCGGTAACCCTTCAAAGTTAAACCGGATGTTTCCCACCAACGCCAGCAGCAGTGCCAGAAATACAAAGGTGACACCCAGAATTCCGGTGACCCCGAAGCCGGGAACGACAAATATCTCGAAGACAATGAAAATGAGTCCCAGCACAAACAGTAGAACCTCCCAATTCTGGGCGTAGCCGGTCAGATACAACGGCGTAAAATAGAGTATGGCGGCCGTGATGGCGATGGCTGTGGGAAAACCAATGCCGGGCGATTGCAACTCAAAGTAAATGCCTCCGATAATCAGCATGATCAGCAAGGCCTGCACCACCCCGTTGGTGAGAAAACCCCTGATCTTGTCGTAAAAAGTGGGATTATAAGTTTCAAGGTCGTAGTCGGGATATCCCAGATAGGAGACAATCAATTCATGCACGCTCTCCGCCATGCCGTCGCAATAGCTCAGCTCCACAGCCTGGCTGGCGGTGAGGGTAAGGATCTGCGTGGAGTCGGCATAGCCTGGCACCACAATTCGCTCATCCACCATGGCTTCGGCAACGTGTGGATCACGTTTCCATTTCGAAATGGTGTCACCCCCCACAATAGTTACCTCTTTACCGTGACTTTCTGCTGTGGCACGCATTATACCGCGCATATAAGACTGATACTTGTCGGGAGCCTTGCTCCCGTCACCGCCATTCACTACCGTGGCAGCCCCTATGGAAGCACTCTTTCGCATGAAGATGCTGTCACAGGCTATGGAGATAAGCGCTCCGGCTGAAGCAGCGTTGTTGTCGATAAAAACATAGACAGGAAGCGGAAAATTCAGAATGGCTGTACGCATGGAGTCAGCCTCCTGTACGCCACCTCCGTAGGTATTCATGTGCAGCAACACGGCATGCGCATCCTTCTGCAAAGCTTCATGCAAACCATTCTGCAGGTAGATCCACGTATTGCTTCCGATATTCTCTTTGATGTTGATCCGGTAGATAGTCACCTTTTCTCCTTGGGCATACAGATTAAAAAGAATGAGCCAACCTGTGAAAACTAAGAAGACAAATCGTAATTTTTTCATTTTTAACAGGGATAATGGAACAAAGATAATAGATTTTGTATTTCACTGGTCAATTTCATTAAAAATGTGTATATTTGTAATTCAATTTATCAGTATGAACACTATTTTACTTAGCATAGGATCCAATACATTCGCCAAAACAAATATAGACAAAGCGAAGCGAATGCTTACCCGACTTTTTCCTGAGATTATTTTTACACAGCCCATCCTCACCGAGCCCGATGAAGAAAAATATTCATTTCTTTTTCGCAATGTGTTAGCCAAAGCAGAAACAGAGATGACACCCGAGGAGGTTATTGACAAGATCAAACAAACCGAACGGGCTGTAGGACGCTCACCAAAAGATAAATACCTCGGCAAAGTGATCATCGACATCGATCTCCTGCAATACAACAACGAAATACTCCGCCCCGGCGATCTTGAACGTGATTATGTACAGCAGCTGCTGGCTACACTCCCGCAGGCAGCGTTGCCGGCAACGAGCGAAACATCCGAGGCAGCAGCCGAAGATGCATCAGCCCCTGTTGTCGGGACTTATGACGATGATACCGATCCGGAAGATTAATTCAGTCTCGTCACCGACTTCACTCCTTTTACCGCTTTCAGTTTTTTGATCAGTTGATCCATCATGGAGGTGTTGGCGATCATTACCGAGATGTTGCCCTGAAAAAGTCCATCGTTTGAATCAATGGAGATGGACCGCATCTGCACGCCCTCTTCTTTTGAGATGATGGACATCAGGTTGGCCACAATGTTGATCTGGTCATTGCCAATCACCCGCAGCACGATGGTGTAGCTGGATGATCCGGTGGTTCCCGACCAGCGGGCCTTCAGTACACGATAGCCGTACCGGGAAAAGAGATCATGGGCATTCGGACAATTGATGCGGTGAATCTTGATGCCCTGTGAGGAAACAAAACCAAAAATCTCATCACCGAAAATCGGATTACAGCATTTTGCCAGTTTATAATCGATCCCTGTCAGGTTCTGGTCGATCACCAGTTCATCGGTACTCTTATAATCCTGCGTGGGGGGCTTCATGGTGAAGTTCTCGGCACTCACCGGAAGATGGGCATCCCTGCTCTCCTCCTCCCTGTTCTCCAGCTCCAGATAACGGTCGATGACCCAGTTCACCTCCATCTTTTCGGCTGCGATATCCACATAAAAATCGGTCACCGTCTTATACCTGAGCTTTTTGATCAGTTGCATCAAATGTGCATCATCCACCTCGATCTTACGGTTCTTCATCCTGCGCAACAGGGTCTCCTTGGCAATGTCCACCTGCTTGCCTGCTTCCTCCTTGAGAAGCTGCCTTATTCTGGTGCGCGCTTTCGCCGTGACCACGAAGCTCAGCCAGTCCTGCTTGGGTGTCTGGTGAGTAGAGGTGTTGATCTCCACCTGATCACCGCTTTTCAGCTGGTGCTTGATGGGTACATTCTTGCCGTTCACCCGCCCCGACATGCAGGTAGCCCCCAGTTTTGAGTGGATGGCAAAAGCAAAATCAAGTATGGTGGCTCCTTTGGGAAGCTTGAAGAGATCGCCCTTGGGTGTAAAAACAAAAATCTCCTCCTCATAGAGGTCCAGCTTGAAATCGGTCAGCTTCTGGCTCAGGTTTGCTTCATTGTCTTCGAGCGACTCGCGCAGTGAGTTCAGCCAGTTATCCAGGGTGGACTCCTCCTTCACCCCCTTGTACTTCCAGTGAGCTGCCAGTCCCCGCTCTGCAATCTCATCCATTCGTTTTGTCCGTATCTGCACCTCCACCCACCGGGCCTTGGGCCCCATGACCGTGATGTGCAGCGATTCGTATCCATTGCTTTTGGGGATGGAAAGCCAGTCCTTGAGCCGCTTAGGATTGGGCTGATACATGTCGGTGATGATGGAATAAACCTGCCAGCATTGTGCCTTCTCCTGCTCGGCAGGCGCATCGAGGATCACACGGATGGCAAAGAGGTCGTAGATATTCTCAAACTCTATCTTCTGCTTTTTCAGCTTGTTGAGGATGGAATGAATCGATTTGGTGCGCCCCTTGATGTCATATTTCAACCCGGTCCTGTCGAGCCGCTCCTTCAGCGGTTCGATGAACTCCTGGATATATTGCTCGCGCGACCGTTTTGTCTCGTTCAGTTTCCGGGCAATAAAATCGTAGTTGTCGCGGTCGGTATACTTCAGACAGAGGTCCTCCAGCTCCGACTTGATGGTGTAGAGACCCAGGCGATGGGCCAACGGCGCATAGAGATAGGTGGACTCCACCGAAAGATCGAGCCGCTGTGAACGGTCCGAACCTTTTGCGTCGCGCATCAGCTGCAGCTGTCGTGCAATCATGATAAAAACCACCCTGATATCCTCGGCCATCGAGAGCAGCAGGCGCATGTAATTCTCCGACTCCACGGTAGACCGCCTGTCGGTGAACTCGCCCACCTTCTTCAATCCCCGGAGAATCAGCTCCACCTCATCGCCAAAGAGCTTCTTTGTCTCAGCGAGCGTATACTCCTCATTTCTTACCGGACGAAAGAGCAGCACAGCACAGACGGCAGGTTGCTTTAACCCGATCTCGTCTATGGTAATGAGAGCTGTCCGCATCTCAAGCAACAGCGCATAAAATGCTTCCTCCCTGTTTTCATCCACCTTTGCCAGCGACTGCTGCACCATCTCCTTCAGATACAGCACCTTCTCTCTCTCCCAGGCTTGTCTCAAAAACGAGTAAAGCCTGCGATAAAGTTGCAGAAACTCACGCCGGTCGGTGAAAATGAAATCTGTCATCTTTCGGTCTTGTGCATTATTGAACTACAAATTTACGATTTTCTGTGAAAGTGCGCCTTTTCAACAGGCAAAATAACCTTCCGGTCGTTGCTTTGCGGGTTCGGGAACAAATCGTTATATTTGCGCAGATATTTTTTACGGTATATCCCTATTTCCTCTGTATGAGAAAAATTGTATTTCTGTTTTTTTTTCTGATATCCTGTATGCTTGCAGCACAACAAAATGAAACCCTGTCCCTGAACGGAGGATGGCAATTCCGACAGATGAACAAGTCCGGAGAATGGTACGCTGCGGAGGTACCCGGCTCGGTTCAGCGCGATCTCATCCGGCATGGTCTGCTGCCCGACCCCTACTATGGCACCAACGAAAAAAAGGTACAATGGGTAGAAGATGAAAACTGGGATTTCAAAAAAACATTCCATGTCACAGCTGCACAGTTGCAACATGACGACGCAGTAATCTTTTTTGAGGGACTCGACACCCACGCCGATGTGTTTCTGAACGGCTCCCGCATCCTGCAATCCAACAACATGTTCATCGGCCATAAGATACCGGTGAAAAATATGCTCAAAGAGGGAGAGAACCTACTCTATATCCGTTTCTATTCCCCCATTGAGACCATGATGCCGGCCCGGGAAACATTTGGCTATGAGTATCCGGCAGGGAATGATCACAGAAATGAAAAACTAAGCGTCTACAACCGCAAGGCACCCTACCACTTTGGGTGGGACTGGGGTATCCGCATGGTGCAGATGGGCATCTGGAAACCGGTATCCCTTCACTTTTATAACAAGGCCCGCATTGAGGATTATTATGTGAAACAAGTATCCGTCAACGCGCAGGAGGCGAAAATTGAAAATCAGATAGAGATCTTCTCCTTGTCTGAACAGCCACTGAAAGCCACTTTATCGGTAGCATACGGCCTCGAAGGCAGCACACCCGCGAAGCAGGTGAAAGAGATCATACTCCTGAAAGGAGAAAACAGGGTGCACCTCCCGCTCGCAATATCCGCTCCCAGACTGTGGATGCCGATACATTGGGGAGAGCAGCACCTGTATGACTTCACCGCGCAGATCGTGGTAGATGGCAGCGTGATCGCCGAAAGGAGAGTCAGAACCGGACTGCGCACCGTCCGTCATATTGCCGAAAAGGACGCACAGGGCAGCTCCTTCTACTTCGAGGTGAACGGCATCCCGCTGTTTGCCAAGGGAGCCAACTACATCCCGGGGGAGATTCTCACCACACAACAGGATAGCGCATATTACATAAAGATGTTCAATCATATCGAAGAGGCAAACATGAACATGGTGCGCGTCTGGGGAGGCGGCATCTACGAAAATGAGGAGTTCTACCGCCAGGCCGATGAGCGGGGTATCCTGGTGTGGCAGGATTTTATTTTCGGCTGTACACCCTACCCCTCCGACGATGCTTTTCTGGCCAACGTGAAGGAGGAAGCTGTCTACAACATCAGACGACTGCGCAACCACGCCTCACTGGCCTACTGGTGCGGCAACAACGAGGTACTCGAAGGGTTGCACTACTGGGGATGGGATAAAGATTATCCCAAAAAGGTGATGGATGCCTGGTTCAAAGGGTACGACAAGACCTTCAGGGAACTGCTTCCCGCGCTAGTGAAGGAGCATGACGGCACACGCGATTATACACACGGCTCACCCGATGTGGCCAACTGGGGCAGACCGCACCTCTTCAACCAGGGCGACGTGCACGACTGGGGCCTCTGGTACGGAGAGCTCCCCTTTGAGGCAATGGCTGAGCGGCTACCCCGCTTTGCCAGTGAGTTCGGTTTTCAGTCGTTTCCCGAGATGAAAACCATCCGCTCCTTTGCAGAGCCCGACCAGTGGAGCCTCGACAGCGAGGTGATGAAAGTACACCAGAAAGCTTCCACAGGCAACTCGCTCATCAAGAAGTACATGGACATGTATTACCATGAACCGGAGAATTTTGAAGATTTTGTCTATGTGGGACTGGTCATGCAGGGCAACGGCATGGAAGAGTCGGTGGAGGCCATGCGCCGCGGCCGGCCCTATTGCATGGGGGCGCTCTACTGGCAGATCAACGACAGCTGGCCGGTGGTATCCTGGTCGAGCATCGACTACTACGACAACTGGAAGGCGCAGCACTACCGGATGCGCGATGTGCTGGCCCCGCTCGCCCTGGGCATCGCCTTCAGGGATGACACCCTGCAGTTTTTCACCATGTCTGATTATCTGCAGGAGCGGAACAACCTGCAGTTGACCGTGCAGGTGATCGATTTCAATGCTGGAAAGCAGAAGGAACTTAAAATGAAGGTCGATGCCAAAGCCAATTCAAGCAATATCATCCGTACGATGGCCCTGGCTGAGTTGGTGAGCGAGTCAGACAAAGCCGACAGGATGATTCATGCCTTTTTGAGTGACAGCAAAGGGAATGTGATTTCTACGAAAGATTACTTCTTCTACTGGCCCAATAAGCTAAACCTCCCCGAAACAGAGATTGATACAAAAATAAAATATGCCGACGGGCAATATACCCTCACACTCAAGAGCACCAGGCTGGCCAAAGATGTCTTCGTGGAGATACCCGTGCAGGGTGCCCGCTTCAGCGACAACTTCATCGACCTGCTCCCGGGAGAAAAAAGAACCATCGTGATCACGTCGCCACAGCTAAAAGCAGCCGACAGAACTCCTGTCACGTTGAAGCACATCAGGGAGACCTATTGATCATTCACCAATATATCACGGCATTTACGTACAGCAGCAAATGGGAAAAAGAGAAGAACTTTCGGTGTTACTGGTCGTGTCGACCACCTCCTTCATGGGCACCTTTCTTATATCGGCGGTGAACATCGCATTGCCCACCATCGAGCGAAACCTCTCTCTCACTGCCATTGAGCTGAGCTGGATCATCACATCCTTCATCCTGGGTACCGCACTGTTCATGTTGCCGGCAGGCACCTGGGGCGACCGGAACGACAACCGGAAGCTCTTCAAATGGGGTCTGGTCCTTTTCACGCTCTCCTCCCTTCTCTGCTACCTTGCACCCGACGGGCACTGGCTCATCGCGGGGCGCTTTGTACAGGGCGTGGGCGCTGCCTTCACAGGCACCACTGGGCAGGCTATTCTGGTGGCTTCCTTCCCAGCCGAGAAAAGAGGTCAGGTTCTCGGCATAGCGGTATCATCGGTCTATGCAGGTCTGGCACTGGGACCGCTTGTGGGCGGCATCCTCACCAGTCACGCAGGATGGCGTTCTCTTTTCCTGATTGCCGCTATTTTTGGACTGATTACCTTCTTCATTTCGATGCGCTATCTGAAGGGGAATGGAAAGACCAGCCGTCCCGCCAGCAGTGGGGACCATCTGGGCACCATTCTGTTTATGGTCGGACTCACAACGCTGGTTTTCGGATCGTCCCTTATTCCCAGCACTGAAGGCTGGATCTTGATGGGGGTGGCGTTCATCCTTTTGCTCCTTTTCCTGCGAGTTGAAAGCAAAACAACCCACCCGCTGCTCGATATCCGCCTGTTTACCCGGAACAAACTTTTCACCTACTCCAACCTCTCCGCACTCATCAATTATACCGCCACCTTTGCCATAGTCTTTTTCCTGAGCCTCTACCTGCAAAAGATTCAAGGCCTCTCACCCCGCGATGCGGGAGCAATCATCGTGGCACAACCCCTGATGATGGCGCTCTTCTCACCGGTGGTTGGTAAGCTATCCGACAAATTTCAGCCCCGCTACTTCGCCACCGTGGGCATGGCCCTGTGTACTTCAGGACTGGGCATGCTGGCCTTTCTTTCACCTGCCACACCCATCGGGTGGATTGTAGCGATCCTGATTTGGGTGGGAGTGGGCTTTGCCCTCTTTTCATCCCCCAACATGAGCACCATCATGAGCTCTGTGAAGCCACTCCAGTACGGTCAGGCTTCCGGAATCGCCTCTTCCATGCGTGTATTCGGTCAGATCATCAGCATGAGCATCATCACCTTCCTTTTCTCAATGAACTTCGATAAATCTTCGATAGAAACTGTTCCCGACCCTGTTTTTATGAATGTGATGCAATGGGGATTTATCATCTTCACAATCATCGGTGTGCCGGGTATCTACTTTTCGTATAACCGAGGCAACATAAAAAAAAAGAAAAAACACGCTGAATCTCCGTAAGACGCTCCCGGTAAATACCCCTAAAAGGGGGTTTTATCCTTCCTTCTGGCTGATTATCTTTGATGATTAAATCCCGATGATAGATGGTTCTGTAAAACAAAATACTGATACGCTTATGATTAACCTAAAAAACACGATGAGGCTCAAGAAAATAATTTCAATGAACTTGCTGCTTGCCGGGTGGTGCTGCCTTACGACAAGCGGATATGGCCAGAATTTGGATAGCCTGGAACAGCAATTGTCCCGCACCAATCTCTCTGCAGAAGAGTATTTGCGTGTCTGTGACGATTTGAGTTGGAGCTTCCTGGATGATGATTTCGAGAAATCAAAAAAATATGCTTCCATGGGGATAGAAAAAGCCCAATTGGCACAAAACCCGTCAATGGAAGCCAGACTGTACCGCAATTTGGGGGTGGCCTATTACATGAACAGCCAGATGGACTCGGCCCAGCTCTTCCTGAATATATCTCTGGAAAAAGCACTCAAATTGAAGGATGAAAGACTGGAGGCTCTTGTCTATGGCGCCATCGGAAACATCCATAATGTGACGGGTAATTATCACGAGGCGCTCACCTTTTACCTGAAAGCACTTGCCATGTTTGAACTGCAGGGAAACAAGGAACGGATCAGATCCCTGCTTGGAAACATCGCCACTTTGTATTACAGTCTGCTGAACCTGAACCAGGCAGAAAAATATTTTCTGCAACTCGAGAAGGAGAGCCAGCCGGCACACGATATGTACAATTTAGGGCGTGCTTACGACGGATTGAGCAGGATCGCACTTAAACGCAAAGATTTTGACGCCTCACTGAACTATGCCGCATCAGCAGCGGAGATCTTTCATGAGAGCAACCAAAAAACAGCCGAGGCCATCGCCCTTCAGGGCATAGCCATGGTCCACTATACCCATCACAGGGATTATGCCAAAGCCAAAGAATACGCACTGAAGGCATTGGAGCTCACGAAAGAAACAGGCTATCAGGCTCAAATTTCCGGATCGTTGAATATCCTGTCCAATATTTATTTCAATGAAAAGGATTATGAAAACTGTCTTCAAACTGCCCGTGAGGCCATCGAGACGGATACAACCGATGCCAACGTCACCACAAATTTGTATGCCAACATGGTACGTGCAGGTATTTTTTTGCATCACACAGACGAAGCACTGTTTTATTTTGATAAATACCGTGCTTTGATCGATGACCGGTCTACACGAGAATTTGAGCTGTCTATAGCCGAACTGGAAAAGAAATATGAGACCGAAAAAAAGGAGTTACGTATTGGCACGTTGGAAAGAGAACGGAAACTGTATGGAATCATCCTCTGCACGGGCCTGTTGATTCTGTTGCTCCTTTTGCTGCTACTCTATCTCCGACAAAAATCGGTGCGAAACAAAAAAAAGCTGGCCGAACAAAAAATCATTCAACTGCTACAGGAGAAACAGATTGTTGCCACTCAAGCCGTGCTGGATGGCGAGACGGCTGAACGCTCCAGACTGGCGCGTGATCTGCACGATGGTTTAGGCGGGATGCTCTCAGCTGTAAAATTAAACCTGTTTGATATGAAACAAGATGTGATCGTGGAAGCGGAAGATGTGATCCGCTTCAACAAGGTGATGGAGATGCTGGATAAATCCATGCAGGAACTACGCCGTGTGGCTCATAACATGATGCCCGAATCGTTGTCGAGGTATGGGTTGAAAGTAGCCCTGGAAGATTTTTGTCGTAGCTTTTCCAACATCAGCTTCCATTTTTTCGGCGAGGATCGGCGAATCAATCAGAAGACCGAGAACACCTTATACCGAGCGGTTTTCGAGCTTATCAACAATGCCGTAAAACATGCACAGGCTGAACAAATCAATGTCCAGGTCATCCAGCAGGCCGACAGGATTTCCATTACGGTACAAGACAACGGCAAAGGTTTCGATCTCCAAAGGGCCACAAATGGAATAGGACTTCAAAACGTCAGGAACCGCATCAGTTCAGTCGGCGGCACGGTAGAGATACACTCGGTGAAAGACCGGGGCACAGAGATAACCATGGAAATAGATATCCATCATGACAGCAAGTGACAAAGTCAACATCCTTATTGTGGATGACCATCGCATACTGGTGGAAGGGTTGAAAAAACTCTTTGCCCACTCGGAGACCATTCAAGTGATGGGTGTGGCATACACCGGCAAAGAATGCCGAAATGTGATATCGAAAGCTATTCCCGATGTAATCTTACTCGATATCAACTTACCCGATGTCAGTGGGATTGATCTCTGTAAAGAAATAAAAGAACAGTATCCTGAGATAAAAATCGTTGCATTATCCAGTTTCAATGAGTACGCCATTGTCCGCCGGATGTTAGAGAACGGTGCTTCCGGGTATGTGGTAAAAAATGCCATGCCCGAAGAGATCATCATGAGCGTGGAGATGGTGATGTCTGACGAAACATTCCTTTGTGATGAAATCGATCTCCTGATGCGAAATCGCTCCCACAATCCCGTGTGGCTCACACCCCGTGAAAAGGAATTGCTGCGTTTCATCGTGGATGGGTTCACCAATTCGGAGATTGCCGAGAAAATGTTTCTTGGCGTGGAGACCATCAACGGATACCGCAAGAATCTACTGGTAAAACTGGGAGCAAAAAACACAGCCATGATGGTTCGCATGGCACTGGAACAAAAACTGGTGTTGGTGTAACCTGCATGGCAGATAAATTACGGCGTATCCTTTGATTTCCTTTGGAACATTTTATTCATCTCCTGTACTGCATCGAAGGGACTCATTGCACCTTCGGCCTCAACATTATAAGAATAAGTTCTCAGCATTGATTGATAGAGATCTCTTAAGGCTGTCAAACCGACTGATCCCGATGCAATCCTGTAACCATCCACCATGAAATTATCCAGCTTCTCCACAATGGTAGCCAATTTCTCATACTCCTGCAGCATCTTTTGAAGATTTTTCCTGTTCCTCTCATCCACCTCTTTGTGAAACTTTAACCGGTTGTGATAGATTTGTTGTTCTAATTGTTTTTTTCTTTGCTGATTTCCTGTCGAGGCAGGTTGACTTCTGAGTTCCACCAACTCATAATTAAGGGGTTCGTTCAATTTTATCAGTGAATCAATGCCCTCCCGCCATTGGTGCAAAATATCCAGTTCATTCTCAGCAAGAGGCATTGTGATCGCCGTATACTGATCATAAATCTCCTCCCACTCTTTTTGAGCAGCATCAATCTTATTCAGTTTCTCCAGATCAAAAGGAACAGACTTATTGTCTCTTATTCTTTGTTTCTCTTTCTCTGCTTCTTCACAATCATAGAGCTGTTCGTTAATGATCGCCAATTTCTCCTTGTAACGCTCAATATCTGTTGGACTGGCGGTAAGTGTATTTTCCGGAATCGATGGAAAACTACGCAATATGCGCAGATAGTTGTAGTCCGGGTTGTTTTGTATCAACAGAGTTCCATTGACCGTTGTCATCCCATCTCTCATAGACAGATCACTGTGCTGTTCTCCATAGCTGTGCGTCATACACAACATTGCAATAATGACAAAATTGAATTTATTCATCTGATTCATATTTTTTCAGTTACTTGTTTCCCTTGCTACTCCTCCCAAAGATATCTTCGTTCTTGGGGAAGAAACCATGCCTATGTCGCTTGAAATTCCAATGGATTTACTCACAGAAACGGGTCCCATTCCTACTTTGGCACCTACCTCCGATTTTACCGCCCATCCTGTGAAATCACCTGCTTCATTAAACTTGAGCGATATGCCCTCCTTGGCGGTGGCACTTACGCCACCCACACCGGCTTTAACACCTACAAGGACTGTAATTTCGGTATCTCCGTTCTTTATGTTTCGTTTAAATGATCCTCCAATACCTTGTAAATATTCAATTTCCCATGTTTCACAGGTGATGCCAATCCCTATTGCCCCCATATCAAAAGTGATTTTTTGATCCTTGAAGGGGCAATCATCCACTTCTTTTTCGGGTACTTCAATCTTTTTTACCGGTGAAAGTTTATATTGATTCAGGTCTTCATCCTTGGTCACAATGGGTGCGAAAAAATCGGCCAACGCATAGCCCTGAGGTAATAAAGAAAAATCGGTTGCGATGGGTAACAGACTGATGTAAACGGTTAATTCCCGAATGTCGTTGAAATAATTGACTGCATCCTGATCATACATATCTCCAGCCACCTGGTAAGCTACATTCCAATATTCATAAAGCAATATCTTTACGCCCCGATAGGTCTCCAATGTCATATCCCTCCATTGAATAAAATGATCATCGGCAAGGGCAGAGGCACGCTTGTTGATATCCCTGGCAAGTTGTTTAGACTTGTAGTAATCATTCTCCAGCACGTACTTCATCATCTGCTTATATTCACCACTTTCCTTCAAATTGTCCAGTTCCTTCTGAAAAATCTCATCTGCCATTTTTCTTCTCGCTGAATTTTTATTGTATTCCTGCTCTATTTTTTGGGTGTAATAATCATTTACCAGCTCCAACATGAATAATTTCTGTCCATAGGAAGGCAACAACTCAACACTTTCAATACTCCCCATTTCAGAAGAAGAGTCTTCAAATAAATCATTGTCTTCATCGTCACCGTCTCCATCACCTTCCTCATCCGGATATGAGTCAGTCTCATAATCATCTAGGGCTTCCTCCAACTCGTCGGCATGGTAGGTGGCAGCAAATTGCAATCCCCCTGCCATGCTCTTCTCCATCACATCCTGTGAGAACTCAACCAGATTGGATAAGGTAAACATAAACGCTTCCCTGCTGACCCATCTCGGAAAAACAGGCAGTTTCAACTGATCATCCTGCGACTTCTCCTGCTCACCTTGGTCCTCACCTTGTTGATCTTCTTCCCAGAAAGGAGCATCAACATGTTCTCCACCTTTTACGGCCTCCCTGAATCCCTTCCGCATGGAAGCTGAAAATCCCAGTTTGCCCGCCTTGATAAGCTCATCTATGGCACGCCTGCTATCTTTTTCATGGAGATATACTCTCGCCATCCCTTCATGGGCCGCACAGAAAAAATCATCGTATTTGATGGCCTCCCGATAATTTTCTTCGGCCTCTGCATACATGTTCAGGTCAATATAGGCGTTACCGAGATTTGTCAGGATCATCGGAGAACGTGGATCTAAGGTTTTCGCATAAATAAATATAAGGATAGGATCATCGAAGCCCTGAGAAATATGTTTCACATCGACATCATGCAACGCACGCAGGATAGCACCAAAATTATTCACGAGTAGCGGATCCACCGGATCAGAAAGCGCCGCTAACGCAGACATCACGATGGGCATTTTCTCCAGTGTGGAGGCGGCGGAAGCCATCACTGCAATGGCAGACAGCTCAGCGGCATAGGCTCCATTTACCTTTAATCGTTCTTTAGCGCTGTTTATCCGTGATTTTTCAATAAGATCAAACGTATCGTAATAGATGTCGATCTGTTTCTGGCATAATTTGGTGAAATCTTCCTTTGTTATTTTCAAATCACCCTTATCTCCACCCTGTTCACCGACTTTGAAAGAGATGTTCCTCTCATTGATGACGGCACTGTTGATGGTCCGATCCCGAGCCAAAAGGTTCAAGGAAGAACACCACAAAAAAGTGATGATGATTCCTGTAAAAATTCTCATGCTTTTAATCTTAATGCGAATCATGTTTTCAGTATGGTAACAATAGCCGTTACCATCGTTTATAATTTATTTAGACAGTAAATCCGAAATACTGGGAAGGCTCATTCCCGCCGATGCATCAATGGAGGGTCCACCCTCAAGGGCAAAACGACCACTCACCTCTCCCTCTACCAGTCCACCCAAGCCAGCCTTCACACTGCTGGTGAAAGCCACATCCTTTACCGCATCACCCTGCCCGATGGTGATCTCCATCCCCAGGGTAGCCTCGGCTGTGATATTTCCACTACCATATTCACCTTTGACACCCACGCCTCCCCAGATTGTGGTTTCATGTTTATTAAAATCGCGTTTTACTGACCACAGCAACCCTTCACCTCCCGATAACTTTACATGATCGCAGCTGAGTTCAAAGGAGAGTGGACCTATGCCTCCTCCAATGCCATTTTCACCCAGGGGACACTCCTTCTTACTATCTAATGACAATGCGGCTTCATCAACCTCAACGGGAGGATCGGGTGGTGCTGGTTCAACACAAATCATCTGATTGAGTTGATCGGCAAGGGGTGGAATTCCGGCAGCAAAAACAGTATTTGTCTCTAAATGAATAATTACTATTAGCTCACGATAGATATTGTAATACTCATTTAAAGCGGGAGCATATATCCTTTCTATGATTGGATTGGTAAAGGCATAAAAATCAGGAATAGCTTCATTCAACGTGCTTGCAACCAATGTGTAATATCTGCAATAAGCTGAGAACGTGGATTCCAAATCACTTTTTTGCAACTTGCAGAGGCGAAACTGTAATTGCTCAGCTTCATATTGAACCTTTTCAATTTTTGCTACCACCTTTTTCTGACAGGATTCATTGTTACCACATGCCGCTAACTCTTCTATGAGCTTGGATAAATCATTTTGTAGCTGTAATAATTGTTCCATCATTTGTGTAATGGTAGGTAAATGCTGCTCCATACGCTCGGCATTATCCTTAAGCAATTCTGATCCCTGTTGTAATGCACGTCCGTAATTGCTGTTTTCACCCAACAGCAGTTCGGCAATATCGTTGATATGCATGATCTCTTTCGAAAAATCACGCTGGAAGACTACCGCGTTGCCTGGATCCTTTGTGGCACGCATCTGTTGGATTCTCATCCGTTCCATCACCGCATGAAGCTGAGACATCAATTCACTTTTACGTCCTGTAAGTTGTGTATGATATCTTTCGAAGGGTCGCTTCTGTTCCACCATTTTGCCTACATCCTCATGCACAGGCAAATCGGGAATATTAAGACCCTGTACATTCCCTTTCTCATTTGTCAGCGGTCTTGGCTGACTACTCTGGCTCTGTGAGGGAGACTTTGCAGCTTGTGCCTGCTTCATGGCGCTAAGACCTACCTCGGAGAACTTTTGCCCCAGTGCTTTTCGCAGGTATTGCTCCGCCTTGAGGTGATTGTTCTCACATTGGGCAATCAATCCCAGTCCCAGCCAGGGCGAGCTCATCTTGGGCGCCACCCGCAAAGCCTTTTCAAACATCAACGTAGCGTTCGCGTTGTCACCTACTTCTCGATAAGTCCACCCCATGTTGCAGAGAACAATGCCGATGTTTGGTTTTAACTGATCGGCATACTGTAACACCTGTAGGGCTTGGGAGTAGTCGCCCATGTCCTTCAGTGCCACACCCAGGTTGTTGGCCGTAAGCAGATCATCCGGCGACCGGGCGGCGCTCCATGCAATGGCATAGACCGAGGCCGAGCCAGCCCCCGACATCACAAATGCAGCACCCATGTCCGCACCATCCGTCTGCCTGACCGACTTCTCCAACATCCGTCTCAACTTCTGCAAATCACCTGTCTTTGGTCCATAGAGCGTCATAAGTGATTGTGCCAACTGTACATACCCTGCACGCGTAAGTGGCGGTTTGACAGCCAATTTAATTTTCTCGGGACAAGGATTTCCAATGCCTGCAATGAACGTTTTCCCCATAGGGGGTTCTGAGGTATGCGCTTGCAGCGCATCCTTACCCTTTTTATTCTCCTTTTCCCCGTATTGTTGCTCCAAGGTGTTACCCCACTCTTCCAACCGGATATTCTCCTGTTCAGTAAGTTCTTTTCCGGTAGATGCCTTCTCCAGGATCCGTTGAATATCTTTGGGCATTTGCATCTGGGCGCACACCACTCCCGTGTAAATCATCAACACGAGCAAACAGACAGCAATCTTCTTCATACGGTTTTCATGGGTTAAAAGTGATCATGACAGCCTGCTCCATTCATTTTACAGTCTTTCCGGGCGCAATATGCCCGGAAAGATCAACTGTAGCAGATGCATTCGTTTCTCCTCTTAATTGGTCTTTACAAACTCAACACGCCTGTTTTGGGCTTTGTTAGCCGGGGTATCATTGGCAACGATCGGTTTACTTTCGCCTGCACCTTCGGTCTCCATTCGCGATGCATCAATACCGAACGTGCTCACCAACTCACTTTTCACCGCTGCGGCACGTCGTCTGGATAGTTCCATGTTCTTGGTATCATCGCCATCGCTGTCGGTGTGGCCGATAATTTTCACCTTCACGCCTTCATTTTCCTTCAGTACATCGGCAATGCTTTTCAGTGTACCGAACGACTCAGGCTTAACTTCTGCCTTGTTCACATCGAAGGTGATGCCATAGGTGATCAGCTTTCCTTCGGTAATCAGCTTGCTGCGTGTATCGGGCGATGCGGTCGTAACTTTCAGGTTCGTTATGTACGGCGTACTATATCGATCCCATCCCGAAAAGCGCATGCGGTTAAAAGTCACACCGGGATAGATGTTGGTAGGCACATCCACAACTTTCTCGTTCTGGTGGTATATACGTACTCTTCGTTTTTGCACCCAAATGATTACATGGTTTTCTTTTTCGCGGATTACCGGATTCTTCGTAGCCTGTCCGGTAATCCAATCTTCCGTTTCCCGGTAACCCTTGGTATCCCATCTGTCATATCCCAGGTCGACATGAAGTCCCGCCTCACCGGGATACAAATCGTCGTTCAACTCTTTTGCATCGACTGCTTTCTCCTGGTAGAGTGTGAACTGAATCCCATATTGATAATTCTCATCGGGAATAATGTCAAACTCAACGATAAAATTGTCCGGGAATGCTATGGGGCGATTGTAACAATAGACCGCATCATCACCGTTAAGATGAAACCATTTGCCCGGTGCGATGTTCACTGTTTTCACCTCGCCACTGCCGTTCGAGCTCCACAATGCCGGGAAGTCGCCTATGGCATCCTGTGAGAAGTCGTCGAAGAAGAGGAGCTGATCGCCCGGCACAAAATCATACTGACTGCTGCTGGTCAGTTTCTGTGGTGAACTTTTTGAAGCAGTTTGCTTCTTGTCTTGTGCACTCTTCTTCGAAACAGTGTCGTTGCTTTCTGCCGGGGAGCTCTCTTCGTCCTGATCGTGGGATGCTGACTTGTCGCCTTTCTCTTTTTTAGTCACTGACTCCTCCGCCTTATCCATCGCATTCTCGGTGGCCTCCTCCGCTTTCTGCTCCACCCGTCGTTCCACGGCATTCTTTGCCGCCTCCTTGGCGGCATTACCCAATTTGTTCAGCCATTTCTGTGCATCGGCCTGCGTGGTGAACAACAGGCAAAAACTTAAAAGGATAAGTACTCTTTTCATGATAACTTTGTTTTAATAATGGTCAGGAGACAAAATTACCCGACAAACTTTGAACAAAACACCCCCAAAAAGGGGTTTTTCAAAAATAAAATGTGTCATAAGGATGGGGTAAAATCAGTCAGATGGTGTTATCTTTGCACCCACAAACAAAAAACAGTATTCAGACGAAATGGCAAAAGAATTGAAGGAGATTACTCCCCGCAGCAAAGACTATTCACAGTGGTACCTCGATGTCGTGATCAAAGCCGACCTGGCTGAGAACTCAGCCGTAAGAGGCTGCATGGTGATCAAACCTTACGGTTACGCAATCTGGGAAAAGATGCAGCGTCAGCTGGACGACATGTTCAAGGAGACAGGGCATATGAATGCCTACTTCCCGCTATTCATCCCCAAATCATACCTGAGCCGTGAGGCCGACCACGTGGAAGGTTTTGCCAAAGAGTGTGCCGTAGTAACACACTACCGTCTGAAAAATGCACCCGACGGCAGCGGCGTGGTGGTTGATCCCGAAGCAAAGCTCGAAGAGGAGCTGGTAGTACGTCCCACTTCCGAGACCATCATCTGGAGCACCTACAAAAACTGGATCCAGTCCTACCGCGACCTACCCCTGCTCATCAACCAGTGGGCCAACGTGGTACGCTGGGAGATGCGCACCCGTCTTTTTCTGCGTACTGCCGAGTTTCTCTGGCAGGAGGGCCACACCGCACATGCCACCAAAGCAGAGGCGGTGGAGGAAGCAGAGCGGATGATCAATGTATATGCCGAGTTTGCAGAAAAATATATGGCGATGCCGGTGGTGAAAGGCTTCAAATCGGAGTCGGAACGTTTTGCCGGTGCCCTCGACACCTACACCATTGAGGCGTTGATGCAGGATGGCAAGGCATTACAGTCGGGCACCTCTCACTTCCTCGGACAGAATTTTGCCAAAGCATTCGATGTACAGTTCTCCGATCAGAACGGAAGCCGCGACTACGTGTGGGCCACCTCATGGGGTGTCTCCACCCGCCTGATTGGCGCACTGATCATGTCGCACTCCGACGACAACGGCCTGGTCCTTCCCCCCAGCCTGGCACCCTGGCAGGTGGTGATTGTGCCCATCTACAAAAACGACGAACAACTCCAACAGATCAATGAGAAAGTGGCCGGAATCGTTGCAAAGTTAAAATCTCTCGGTATCAGCGTGAAGTACGACAACACCGACAACAAGAAGCCGGGATGGAAGTTCTCGGAATATGAACTCAAGGGAGTGCCGGTGCGGCTCGCCCTGGGAGGACGAGACCTGGAGAACAACACCATCGAGGTGGCCCGCCGCGATACACTGACAAAAGAGACCCTCTCGTGCGATGGCATCGAACAGCATGTGCAGGCACTGCTGGGTGAGATTCAGGAAAACATCTACAGGAAGGCGGCCGACTTCCGCACAGCCCAGACCAGGGAGGTGAACAGCTACGAAGAGTTCAAGGTAGAGATCGAAAAGGGCGGATTCCTGCTCTGCCACTGGGATGGCACGGCTGAAACAGAGGCACTCATCAAGGAAGAAACCAAGGCCACCATCCGCTGCATTCCACTGGAGGGCGACAAAACACCGGGCAGCTGCATGGTTACCGGCAAACCGTCACCCCAGCGGGTTATCTTTGCACGGGCCTACTAATCAGCAATTGAAGATGGCAACCTTCACGCAGTGGATCTCCGCCTTTCGGCTGCGGACACTCTTTCTGGCCGTCGCCACTGTCGTCCTCGGCAGCGGGCTGGCCTGGCATGAAGGCAGCTTTAGCACCCCCATCCTGCTGCTGGCGCTGTTGCTGGCGGTCACCATCCAGATCCTGGCAAACCTGGCAAACGACCTGGGTGACTTTCAAAAAGGCACAGACATTACCGGACAGCGACAAGGCCCCACCCGCGCGCTGCAGAGCGGGAACATCTCACTAAAGGAGATGAAAACAGCAGTCCTCCTCTTCACGATCCTTTGCCTGGTGACAGGCCTGGCGCTTATATGGAGCGCAACACCTTTCAGAGACGCTTCGTCTGCATGGATCATGATAGCCCTCGGTGCAGGCTCCATCCTGGCGGCGCTCTTTTACACCATGGGAAAGCATGCCTACGGATACCGGGGTTGGGGCGACCTGTTTGCTTTCCTCTTCTTCGGGCCCGTACCGGTGATAGGCACCTGGTTCCTGCATACGCACGAAACGGGATTTAAACCACTCCTGCCAGCCATCGGACTGGGGCTGATCAGCACCATGATCCTCAACATCAACAATATGCGGGACATCGAAAACGACAAGGCATCCGGAAAGATCACCCTTGCCGTCAAGCTGGGTTTACCCGGGGCAAAAGTGTATCATCTGCTGATGACCCTTATTTCCTTTGTCTGCTTTGCCGGATACAACATCCTTTTTGAACTGGCACCCTGGTACCGGTATGCCTATCTCCTCTTCTTTTTGCTGCCTCTTAAAATTGTGATCGACATCAGGCACAAAGAGGGACAGGCGCTCGATCCCTACCTGAAGCTCACCTCCCTCTCGGGATTCCTGCTGGCAGTCACTTTCGCCCTGTGCATCAATTTTTAAACTGCGGATTATTTCAACTCCACCTCCACCACACAGACGGTTTCATCGGGAATGCGACCCAGTTGCAGCACGATGCCGCCGGCAACCTTTGTGAATTTCACCGGTTTGCTGTCGACAAACAATTTCGCAGAACTTACCTGCTTCCCTTCCATGGGCAGATAAAGCGCATCATCCTTCAGGTTCAGGATATGCACAAAGAGCCTGTTTCCCTTCTGCGTGGTCACCCCCCAGTCGCGGGGTGCTACAAAGCCGGCACGGGTGCCATAGATGGTCTCACCATATGTTTTCAGCCACACGCCCATCGCGTTGTAGCGTTCAATGGCTATGTCGGGGAAGGTTCCGTCGGGTCGTGGGCCCACGTTCATCAGGAGGTTGGCGTTGTTGCCCGCAGCCTTCACCAGGTAGTGAATCAGCTCTTTCTCCGTTTTGTAATTCTTGTCGGTGATATTGTATCCCCAGGAGCGGTTCATGGTCTCGCAGGTCTCCAGCGGCAACTGACCAACGGTTGATGTGCTGGAATAGCCCGACTGGTTCTGACCAGGCAGGTCCTTCTCGAAGGTCTGTCCGTCTTCGCCCTCGATGGGTGCCAGGTGATGGTTGTTGATGACCATGCAACCCGGCTGTATGGCATGAATATGGTCGTAAATCTCCCGCAGGCGCCAGTCGAATGTGGCTGGTTGATCCCACTGTCCATCGAACCAGATGGCCCCTATCTCTCCATAGTTTGTCAGCAACTCGGTCAACTGATTCAGCATAAACCGGTGGTAGCTATCCCACGCACCCTGTTCGG
Source organism: Bacteroidetes bacterium GWC2_46_850 (assembly GCA_001768325.1). Lineage (GTDB taxonomy): Bacteria > Bacteroidota > Bacteroidia > Bacteroidales > Dysgonomonadaceae > Proteiniphilum. Next base: position 102,170 of record MENQ01000007.1, read on the forward strand.
TGCGCCCCACACCCTTACCCGTTCTGCCCAACGGAAAATAGTCACTTCTGGCCCAGTCGAGCAGTGAATAGTAAAAGTGCAATTTTATTCCCTGTTTGTGACATTCGTCGGCCAGCTCCTTGAGGACATCCCGTTTAAAGGGTGTGGCATCCACAATGTTGTAGGGCGACTGCTTCGTGGCGAACATCGAGAAGCCATCGTGATGGCGAGAGGTGATGCAGATATACTTTGCGCCAGCAGCCTTCACGTCCGACACCCATTTGGCAGCACTGAACTGTGAGGGATAAAAGCCTTTGGCCAGCAGGGCATATTCTGCGTGATTGATGTTCTTGTTGTTCATAATCCACTCCCCGTCGGCCATCATGCTGTAGATGCCCCAGTGGATAAAAACGCCGAACTTCATGTCCTGAAAGAGTTCCCGGTTATGCAAGTTCTCTTTGGCGGGTGTGTAGGGAGACTGTGCCGATGCCCCGGTGGCGGCAATTAAAAGGATGAGGGGCAGGATAAAGATCTTTTTCATTGTAATCGGTTATTAATTGGTTTCGGTTTCAAGAGTATAAATCATCTGTGTCATCGCACCGGTATCTTCAAAATCTACTTTCTGTTCCTTCAGGTACTGGTCCACCCGCTTCTTGTCTTTCTTATAATGGCTTTTCAGTTGCCTCATCGATTTAAGCTCTTTCAACCCCGAGCCATTATCCAGAAAATAGATTGTGTAAGGCTTCACCTGAAAATCGTCGGGAAGCTGCAGCTCATATACTCTACCTCCACTGGACCAGCTGGAATAGCTGTCGGCGGAAGATGTCTGTGACGTTCCTCCATAGGCGGCAGGCTTTCCGGGAGGAATCACCTTGCATTTGTAGGATGCCAGGAGTGTAAAGCCATCCCGGTGTAACACCTCCACAAATTTTTTGTTGTGCAGCACAAACTTCCTGTCGTATAAAAAGACGCTGTCCAGCTGACTTAGAGAAGGCTCTGCCAATGCCAGCACCTTGTCGTTCTGCATAAAGACCATCTCTTCGGAGGCTGCATTGTAATTGAGTTTCGCCGGATTCTTCTGTCCGTTCTTCATCAGCACCGTCCCTTGCACGAATTCCGGGAACAGATAGTGGGAAATCTCCTTTCCCTTTGTTTGTGCATACAAAGCACACTGCACAAACAGGAGAATCAACAGCATAATCATTGTTTTCATACGATTCAGATTTATATTGAACTATAAGTGTAAAGATAAGCGATATACTTTAATAGCAGGTATAGACGATGCGGATAACTTCTGATCGGGCCACATCCACTGCTTATACCGCAAAGTAAGACTCCAGCTCTTTCAGCGTATTCTCGCTGGTACGGATATCATTCACAACCAATCCTTTTTCAAGCACCACAATGCGGTCGCACACCTCGGTCACATGGTTGAGATCGTGGCTGGAGATCAGCATGGTCATATTCCGTGTGGTCTTCAGCTCGTTGAGCAGCCGCTTCAGCCGTATCTGCGAGGTAGGGTCGAGGGCGGTAAACGGCTCGTCGAGGATCAGTATCTGCGGGTCGCTGATCAGCGCGGCGGCGATGCCTGTCTTCTTCTGGTTCCCCTTGGAGAGGTCGCGGATCAGCTTGCCCGATCCCAGTATCTCGCCGTGAAAGAAATCTCCCATCGACTCCAGGAAGGTATTCATATCGCCCTCCGACTTGCTGTATACTTTGGCTGTGAACGCGAAATACTCATCGGGCGTGAGGAAGTCGATCAGAAAACTCTCATCGAGGAACGATCCCACCTTCGCTTTCCACGCATCGCGCCGGGCCACTTTTTCTCCGTCGATCTGCACCTCACCCGCAGAGGCCTCGATCAGGTCGAGGATCAGCCGGAAGAAGGTGGTCTTGCCCGCGCCGTTGTTGCCCACCAGACCGAAGCTCTCACCGTTGCTGACCTGTATGGAGGGGATATTGAGGACGGTGACACCACCATAGATCTTCTTCAGGTTGACTGCGGTGATGATCCCTTGCGTCTGTCCGGCCGACTGCGGCACGGGGGGAGGTACATCGGCAAGGGTGACGGAATTGTGTATTTCTTCTTGCATGTGATTGATTTTTATTTATTATACATACTTACTCTTTCTTGCGGAAGCCGGTGCAGAGGGCATATTTTCTGCGCAGAAACTGTTTCTCGATCACACCCAGGAGTGCATCTCTGAACAGGATACCGGCCAGTCCCATCAGAGCGATGATGATCAGCGCGATATAGGTGGCGGAAAAGAGGGAAAACAGGCCGACCAGCGCGATGGGGATCACCAGCAGGGGAATCATCACGAGAAAGTTTTTGTAACTCACCCCCTGCATATTCATTGAGTTGCCCCGGGAGAGCTCCAGCCGCTTGGTGTTCAGTGTCGCTGCAAACAGATAGACATAGATATTAACGCCGGCGTTATAGACGAAGGCCACCAGGTGATAGAGGATGATCTGCCTGCCAAACAGGAAGTAGGGGGTGGTGGCGATGAAAGAAACCGTACATAGCGCCAGCATCAGCGTGTAGTTGGCCCGGATGTAGGTGCGGGTATCGATATCGCGGGTCATCAGAAAGTCGAAGTGGGCCCCATCCCAGTTGATGATCCACTGGCCAAACATCAGCATCCCCGTACCCGTGACAAAGATGGCCACGAAGAGCAGCCAGCCGGGATTCTGATTGTACATGGGGTTGGGATAGAAGATCAGTCCGTAGAGCAGGAAGAAGAACGCGGTGTAGAGGGTGCTCTTTGTCCGCTTATGCCGGAGCACCAGCCTGATCTCGAGAGAGATGAGTTCCCCTATTTTTCCAAATCGCTCCATAAAGGTAAACCGCTGCGTTCCGGCCTCTCTCTTTTTGCTTTTTCTTTCAAACGACTCGGGATAGTAGTTACGGTCAAAAAAGAACTTGTTCAGCAGAAAAGCCAACAGGCCCGGTAACCACACGGAGATCCAGACGACGGGTGTTTCGGTCAGAAAGCCAAAAAGGTGCTGCGACAGCGTATACAGGGAGAAGATTTTGAAATACTCCAGCGCCGCCAACCCGCCTGCGAGAAGCAAGAAAAGGATTACTCCGATGAGGATATTGCTGAATTGTCGCTTCAGCAGCGGTGCCATCAGCGTGTTGAAACAGATGAGGCCGAGGATGATGAAGATAAAACGGAAGGCTCCTGCGGTACCGTATACAGGGTATATACCCGTGACGGCAAAAGGAATAACCAGGCAGAGGACGATGTAGTTCAACGGGTTGAGCAGTGGTTTCAACACCAGATAGGCAACCAGGGCCGACCTCTTGACCGGCAGTACCTGATAACTCTCCAGGTTCAGCCTGCTCAGCGGCTGCATCACATAACGGATCAACAGCAGGGCGATCAGGCCATAGATGATGCTGCCATGGAAGAGTCTCCCAGGATCGGCCTGCGGGGCTATCTCCTGTAGCATCTTCGGCAGCATCAGCCCTATCAGGATGAAGATCGCCAGGAAATAAAGCGCCATCAGTCCTACGAAGATATTCACTACCAGATTTTTATAGTATCCTGGTGAGCGGACTGTCTGCAGCCAGTAATGTTTGAGGAGCGTTCGATACATGGAGTCAGTTTAAAAAGTTCATTTTCTTCCAAAGAGCGCGCCCATCAGGCTGCGGGTAAGGGTCCTGCCCAGCTGGTTGCTGATCTGTCGCGTGGTGCTGCGTCCCACCTGGGTGAGGATGTCACCCAGGATACCCTGATCGGCCTTGCGCTGCCGCGCCGCGGCACGCTTCGCCCGTTCTGCCTCCAAGGCTGCTTTCTGTTCCTCCTTCTGCAGGCGGATACGTTCTTTCTCTGCAGCAGCCTGATTGCGCTCCTCCTCGAGCAGTTCCTGTTTTTGTGACAGGATCTCGTAGGCCGACTCGCGATCCACCAGCTTCTCATAAACGCCGTAGATCAGCGAGCCGCGCATCAACTGGTCTCTCTCACCCACGGTGATAGGACCTATCTGCCCTTGTGGTGGCAGGATGTTGGCCCGCTCCACCATCCGGGGCGCTCCCTTCTCGTCGAGAAACGATACCAGCGCCTCACCCGTGTTGAGCTGGGTGATGGCCTCGCCCGTATCGAACCGGGGGTTGGCACGGAAAGTGTTGGCCGCGACCTTCACCGCCTTCTGATCGTTGGGGGTGTAGGCACGCAGTGCATGCTGCACGCGGTTGCCAAGTTGTCCGAGGATGCGTTCGGGAATATCTGCCGGGTTCTGTGTGCAGAAGTAGACACCCACCCCTTTGGAGCGGATGAGGCGTACAATCTGTTCCACCTTCTCCAGCAGGGAGGAGGGCATGTCGTTGAAGAGCAGGTGTGCCTCGTCGAAGAAGAAGACCAGCTTCGGTTTATCCAGATCGCCCACCTCGGGAAGAGTCTCATAAAGATCATCCAGCAGCCAGAGCAGGAAGGTGGTGTATACACGGGGTGAGTTCATCAGCTTGTCTGCCGCCAGGATGTTGATCACACCCCTACCCTGTTCGGTCTGGATGAAGTCGGTGATCTCCAGCTCCGGCTCACCGAAGAACCTGTCGGCTCCCTCGCTCTCCAGCCGCATCAGTCCGCGCTGGATGGCACCGATGCTGGCAGGTGAGATATTACCATATTTTGTGGTGAACTGCGTCCTGTTATCGCCAATATATTGCAGCATCTTCTGCAGGTCTTTCAGGTCGATCAGCAGCAGGTTGTTGTCGTCGGCAATCCGGAAGGCCATGGTCAGGATGGCACCCTGTGTCTCGTTCAGGTCCAGCAGACGTTCCAGCAGCAGCGGCCCCATGGCGGTAACGGTGGTGCGCACCGGGTGGCCCTGCTCGCCGAACACATCCCAGAAACGTACAGGAAAGGGTTTATACTCAAATCCTTTCTCTTTCAGGTTGTAACTATCTACCCGTTTGGTGACGCTCTCCTTGTTTCCCCCTGTCTTGGCCACACCCGAGAGATCGCCTTTCATGTCGGCGGCGAAGACGGGCACACCCATCTCGCTGAAAGTCTCGGAGAGTGTCTGCAGGGTGACTGTTTTTCCGGTTCCGGTGGCGCCGGTGATGAGGCCGTGGCGGTTTGCCATTTTGGGGATCAGGCACACTTCCGCCTCCTGGTTGATGGCTATAAAAGCGCGTTTGCTGTTGTCGAACATAATGGTGTAAGAAATTGGTTTCTGTTTTGAGCAAAATTAGGTAAAAACACTGAAATAAACGAATGAATTTTTTACTGATGCTTAAAAAATCACAATATTGCCTATATTTGCAACAGCTCCAACAAGTTTAGTATTTATCATAATTCAGAAATCAATTGAAATATCAGACCATCTCCCTGCTTATAGCCTCCTTTAGTGTTGGCCCGGCGACTGCACAAAATCCACAGGAACTCCACGATACAATCGGCATCAATATTCACAATAAGGACTATGTGTATACTGCAAAAAAGATGAAAGGGTCTATCACCCTCGACGGCATGCTCGATGAACCCGATTGGCAGACCGCAAACATAGCAGACAATTTCCACCTCGTGCAACCGGTGGATACCGGATTTCCGAAACAAAAATCGGAAGTGATGCTGGTGTACGATGACAAAGCCCTCTACGTGGCGGTTATTTTTCACGATACGATTCCCGGCAAACGGATTTTTGAGTCGTTCCGCAGGGATTATGTTTTCAACAACAACGATAATTTTCTCTCCATATTCGATACTTTTCGCGATCAGACAAACGGGTATACATTTGAATTTTCAGCTTCCGGAGCCATCTCCGACGGCATCAGATCCGGCGAGACCAAGAACAGCGAATGGGACAGCAAGGTAGAACTAAAACTGAAAAATTATCCCGATAAATGGGTTACGGAAATGAAAATACCATTTAAGTCCATCCGCTATCCGGCAAACAGCCAGACATGGTATACAAATTTCGGGCGGCTGGATCTCAAGGCCAACGAGAAATCGGCCTGGGCTCCCGTCCCCCGTCAGTTTCCTCACTCGTCGCTGGCATACACCGGCGTGTTACATTTCGAGGAGCCGCTGCCAAAGCCGAAGATGAACTTCTCGCTCATTCCCTATCTTTACGGCGGCTACCACAGAAATTTTGAAGCAGGCGAAGAAGCAGGCTACCGAAGAGATTTTGGGATGGATGCAAAGATAGGATTATCCACTGCCATGAATCTGGATCTGACTTACAATCCCGATTTCGCCCAGGTTGAAGTAGACCAGCAGGTGATGAACATCGACCGGTTTGAACTGTTCTATCCCGAAAAAAGACAGTTTTTTCTCGAGAACAGCGATTTATTTGCCAATTATGGAAATGAGAAGCTCACCCCCTTCTTTTCCAGACGCATCGGGCTGGATGCTCCGGTGCTGGGAGGAGCCCGTCTAAGCGGAAAATTAAACAACACCCTCCGGCTTGGATTTATCAACATGACCACCGAGAAAACTGCGGAACATGCCGTCAGAAACTATACGGTGTTATCCCTCCAAAAGAAGGTCCTGGCCCGCTCCAACATCAGTTTCATGTTTGTAAATAAGGAATATGCAAGCAAGCCTGCCGGGGTATCACAATACAACCGGGTGGCCGCATTGGATTTTAACCTGGCTAGCAAAAACAACGAATGGCTTGGTAAGGCATTTTACCACCGTTCTTTTCAACCGGGCAACCCCGACAAACAATATGCGCAAGGAACTTCTGTCAGATACAGCAAAGGCAATATTCTTGTCAGCCTCGACCAGGCAGCTGTCGGTGAAAACTACCTTGCAGAGACAGGCTATGTCCGTCGCAGCAATTATATCTCCTTCAGTCCTGAGTTGTCCTATTTTTTTATTCCCCGTAAGAAAGTAACCATACACGGTCCTTTTGTCAAGTACAGGCATTATGCCACCCATGCCTTCCAAAAGCTGGACCATGAGCTGGACGCAGGATACAAGGTGGAGTTCAGCGACCGTTCGGTATTCGCTGCCGGCATGCGTAACTATTACATCAGGCTGATGCAGGACTTTGATCCCACGCATGTGAGCAGCACCTTTCTACCGGCCGGAAATGAATACAGCTATTCCGATGTGTATACCACCTTCACCTCAAACAACCGACAACCATTCAACACAATAGTGACCTTAGCCAAAGGAGGTTTTTATAATGGGAGTTACGATATGATTGACACCAAGATGGTGTACCGGTTTCAACCCTACGTGAATTTCTCCATGAACGTAACCTACACAAATCTTCGTCTACCACAACCTTTTGAATATCAACGGTTCTGGCTCATCGGACCCAAGCTGGACATCACCTTCACCGACAAATTGTTTCTCACCACGTTTATGCAGTACAATGAGCAACGCAACAACACCAATGTGAACATCCGTTTTCAATGGCGCTACAAGCCTGTATCGGATCTGTTTATTGTCTATACCGACAATTATTTTGCCAATACGCGGGAAGTACGCAACCGGGCACTGATATTTAAACTGACATACTGGTGGAATTAAAAGGAGAAATACTGTACCTTTGCTGCGAAAAAATAAAAAAACAAAATGAGTACACCTGTAAACGAGGGAACAACAGATAAGAGGGCAATCAGTCCGGTGGCCGACTGGTTTGTCCGCCTGGTAAAGGGAATGCTGGTGGGCATCGGATTTATTCTTCCGGGTCTCTCCGGCGGCGTGTTGGCCGTTATTTTTGGCATCTACGACCCGCTTATCCGTTTTTTGGCCAACATACGCCACAAGTTCATGAAAAATATCTTCTACTTCCTGCCTGTGGCCATTGGTGCCGGCATCGGCATCGTGCTGTTTGCCGTGGTGGTAGAAAAAGCCTTCGGCAAATATGCGGCACAATTTGTCTGTCTCTTCATCGGCTTTGTGGCGGGCACCTTTCCCTCCCTCTATAAGACAGCCGGAAAAAATGGCAGAAAAGCCACCGACATATGGATCCTCGTTGCTTCCACACTCGCCATCTTTTTGCTGATGGTGATTGGCGGACAGCAACTGACGGAAGTGACGCCCAACATCCTGGTATGGCTGGGTTCAGGCTTGCTGATGGGGTTGGGACTGATTGTGCCGGGCATGAGCCCCTCCAACTTCCTCATTTATTTCGGACTGTATGATAAGATGGCCATCGGCATCAAGGATTTCGATTTCGCCGTCATCATCCCGCTCATCATCGGATTTATATTGTGCGTGCTGCTCTTCGCAAAAGTGGCCGCCTATCTTTTTAAACAGTACTACTCGGGCATGTACCATTTTATTCTGGGGATGGTGATCGGCTCATCGCTGGCCATCTTCCCCACGGTGGTCTTCCCCTCTTTTACGGGGGAACAGCTTGCCATGGCGGGACTAAGCTTTGGTGGCGCCCTTCTCTTTTGCGTGGTATTGTTTATTGCCGGTACGTTTGCCTCCTACCTCTTCAGCAAGGTAGAAGAAAAATACCCGCGGGAAGAGATCTTCTGACGGGAGGGTGTTCCATTCCGGTTAAAAAGATAAAAACATCCGGAGATAGACCAAAGCGCCGTTTTTGTCTATGAAACGAGGTATTTTCCGGACAAACCGCAAAAAACAGCCTATATATCCTTGGATATATGGGTATTAATCGGCCAAAAAGAGTGTTAAAGCATTGTGATCGTATTAAACATTTTCCTACTTTTATGCGTCTTAAACACAGTAAATCTTTTTATTCACGTTTAAATTTTTAAAGTATGAAACGATTAGCATTGATGACACTGGCAGCTCTTTTAACAATGAGTTTCTCCCTGATGGCGCAACAAAACACCGGCAGACAGGGACAACGTACAGAAATGAGATGGACCGCCAAAGAGCGATCTGAGAAGATGGCCAAACAACTCAATTTGTCTGATGAGCAAAAGGCAAAAGTGGAGGCGCTCTTTGAAAAACAGGATGCAAAACGCAAAGAGATGATGGCCAAACAGATGGAAAAAAGAGATGAAATGACGCAGGATCGCGAAGCACGCCGCAAGGAGATGATGGAAATGCGTAACCAGGCAGTCGCAGAAAATGATGCCGAACTGGAAACCATCATTGGAAAGGAAAAAATGGATGAGTGGAAAAAAGTCCGCGATGAGCAGCAGAAAACGATGCGGGGGGATGCGAAACGTCCAGGCAGGCGAAACATGCAAGCTCCGCAAACAAAGTAAAGACACCCTGTAAGAAAGATAATCAGAAGATTGTCAGCATGTCGGCGGCCGATTCAATTCAATGAGTCGGCCGCTTATTTTTAGTAGTACTTATCGTAGATGGCTTTAAATGCTTCCGTATCCTTAAACCGGCCGAGCCAGCTATTGAGGCTGTCCAGCAGCACCGGCGAATCACGGCGTACCGCCCATGACTCCAACTGGGTAAAGCTGATATCTGTTTCCACATCGATCTCCGGAAGAGACAGTGACAGACGTCGAGCCACCCTTTCATCGCACACGGTGTAATCGATATCGCCTGCGGCCACCATCATCACCAGTTGCTCGGCTTCATATACCGGGTCCTCATTGATGTAGATGGTGTCTCCTATTTCGTGTGAAAGGTTATTCAGCCTGAGAATGGCGGGCGAGTCCCTGGCCACGTAAATGGTCTTCTTCGCCAGCTTGAGCTGTTGACGGATCGGCTCGATGCTGTCGTTGTAGACTGCCTTGCGTTGTACCAGCACCTGCTTGTTGAGGGTAAGGGGATCGGTAAAGGAGAAATCATCCTTTAACTGTGCATTCACAGGAATATTGCGGGCCACCAGGTCGTAGCGATGGTTCAACAATCCTTCCAGGTTTTCATCCAGGCTGTTCTCCAGAAAAAGATTCACCTGCACGCCCCACACCTCTTCCAGCGCCCGCATCATCTCCAGCTGAAAGCCCCGTGTGGAGTCACCCGAAACATAATAACCGATGGCATTGTAGTCGGTAACCACATTCAGCTCACCCGACGCCATGATCTCACTGTAGTCGCGCGGTGTACGCGGTGCCTTTGCAGCATGCATGGCATTCCGGAGCAGGAGCATGACGCCGGCAGCCACAATCAGCAAAAAGAGATAAAGGTATAATCGTCTTTGCAGTTTCAAGGGCGGGAAAGATTAATTGTGAAGATTCACCGACAGTCCGATTCTTAAGCCAAAGGGATTCACCGGATATCCCGGCAACGAGAAGTACTCCTGCGGCTTGATGAGCTTCGTCGCCGCATTGTAGAACATCACGAAAAAGCGGGTCTGCTTCAGATGCATGTTGGCATAGATGGTGGAGATGGGATAGTTGCCGATCTCCTTTTCCTGCTGATTATAGAACTGCAGCAGCGCCGGCTCATACCCGGGGGCAAAATAGCTGGTATGATAATGTGCATCGACACCCAGCTGCAGTGTCAGCTCATTCACGATTTTTGTCTTGAGGTACATGTTCGAATAGAGGCTGAGCGTGGGCACCGGAATAACAGCCTGGTGACTCGACGTCTGATACACAACCTGATTGTCCCAGTTAAATATGCCCAGGCGCAGATTCTGCTCCACACGCGCCATCAATACCTGAATGCTGGCATTTTCCTGTTGTATATTCTTATCCTGATCAAAATAGATGAAGTTCTGCAGGTTCTCCACCCCGGCACTCAGGGTGGTGTTCGTAAAGGGGATATGCAGTTTGCCACCCACATATACCCGGCGTATATCTCCAAAATCACGATCCCACTTGAAATACTTGGAATAGTAATGATCCTGCAGATATTTGGGACGCAGATTCTTGATATAAGCCTCGGCCGAGAGCGTGGTACGGCGGCCGGCAATATCGAAACCGGTCTCCACATCGCCCATCGCCCTGAACTCGCCCAGGTTGGCTCCCAACACACCCAGGTCGGCCCGGAGATTGAACAACAGGTTGTCGCCCTGCTGCTTGTTGAGAACGCCACCCACCGTGACGGCACTCTCGCGGTATTGCCTGTAGCCGGGGCCAATGCTATCCCGCAGGGAATAGTTGCGCAGGTCGTACTCCAGGAAAGCGGTCAATCCAAATTTCACCCACTCCTTAAATCCTTCTCTCAGGCTGAGTGACACACTATTTTTAACCGAAGTGAAATGAATGCTGTCATCCACCGCCTCATCATAAAAGCGGTTTTTATAGAACTGATCGATGCGCTGCATCCGTACCCCTTCCACATCCACATAGGCAGTGTCGTACGACAGGAAGCGACGGTGCTGCTGTGTAAATTCCGATGAAAAGCCGATGCTGGCCACCGGCACGAAATGCCCCTGTCCCTGGTGTAGCGAGTCACCGGCAATCTCCCTGTATCCCAGATTGTAGCGCCCCGATAAAAAATAACGGTTGTTGCCTACCGAGTTCCAGGTATTGGTAAACTTCACGGGTATGTCCTTCGAGGTGAAGCTCTGCTGTATGGCCTGGGGGTTGGTGATGAAAAGTTCGTCGGTGATGCCGCCGTTCTCAAAGTTGCTCAGTGAACCCAGGTTCATAAAGGCATGTGCCTCAATCCTGTCGGAGATGTAGTTGCCGAAGAGGGTGAAGTTGTTGTGTTTCACCGACTGGGAAGCATAGAAACCGCGGGCATTGATCAGATCAATGTCCACCCCGATATTCAGCTCCTTCCCGAAGTTGGAGGTGAGCCTGGCATCGAGCCGTTCTTCGCGGGTCTGCTTGGGGCCGGCACGATGATAACTGAGCCTGGAGTAAGGTATGCGGGTGTTGACAAACAACAGGTCCCGCGGCTCCTTCAGGTAGTAGGAATAAGCATTGTTGAAAACAAACGTTTCCGTCTCCTCCCGATCGAAGAATATTTTGGAGAACATCGGTGCACCCAATGGCGCCAGAAAGCCCATGGCCACCGACTGTCCGTCGGGGAGTACCGTTTGTTGAAAGTTATGCAGCAAGGTATCTGAAACAGCCGGTAACCGATTGCCGGTGCGTGTGTCAATTCTCCAGATGGTCATCTGTGCCATCTTTTGCAGTGAGTCGGCTTCTGCGCCATGGTCGTGTATCAGATGATCGAGTGGTGATGACTGTCGGGGCAGCAGATCCAGTGAATCGGGGTTTGTGGTAATCTGCGACGAATCGGGCATGATGATGCGAGCCTGCGAAAATGCCGCCGTCAGGCCGATCATCCATGCAAAAAGAATAATAAACAGCTTTTCTTTCATCGGGTGCAAATCTACATAAAAAATCGCCATGCAGTGATATCCGGCACTGCAAATTATTCGGTAATGCCCATCTTTCTCATCAGGAAGCTGGCATTCATATTTCGCGCAATGCCTTCCTGCAGCCGATAACTGAAAGTGAGCGCATCATCCCTGATCACGGCATCGAAATGGCAGTTCTTTATCTCCTGCGGAAACTCATCTTCCAGGTTACCCAGTGCCAGGTCGTGCGTGGCAATGATGCCAATTCCGTCCAGCCCGATCAATCGTCTCATCAGTGCCAGGGAGCCCCGTTGCTTGTCCTCTGAATTGGTTCCTTTCAGTATCTCGTCCAGGATGATCAGCAGGCCCTCCTCGTCTCCTTCGAGCCGGTCGATAATCATCCTGAGCCGCTTCAGCTCCGCCAGAAAATAAGACTCGCTGTTTACCAGGGAGTCGGAGGTACGCAGGTTGGTCAGCAGCCTGCCCGGGAAGAATGTCAGTTCGTCCGCACAGACAGGCAGTCCCACCGATGCCAGCACATGGTTGACCCCGATTGTCCTCAGATAGGTACTTTTGCCGGCCATATTGGCTCCTGTCACGATCATAAAACAGGGTTTGCGGGAGATGTCGATATCATTCTTTACACACTTGTCCTGGGGGATGAGCGGATGTCCCAATCCTTTACCCCGGAAGCAGTCGCTGTCGGCGATCTCCGGATAGGTGTAGCCGGGGTGGTTCAGGGCGAAGGTTCCCATCGATATGAGCGCATCCGCCTCGGCCAGCACGGCAAACCAGCTTTCGATATCCTGCCCGTGCTTTTTCATCCAGTGCTCAATCTTTAATGCATAGCGTGTTGTCCAGAGAAATAGCGGATTTAGTACCAGCATGGCCAGGGTGAAGCCCACATCGAGGTTGCGGCTGTATTGTGATAACTCCCTGATCGCTTCCGAAGCTCTCTTGTTGTGTGTGAGTTGCTTTTGCAGGGAGATCAGCAGGGGAGACGCCATCTTTTCCTGCTCCAGAAGCTTTAAAAGCGATGCGTAGGTATCCAATAATTTCGATTTCTTGTCGAAGAGAAGCCACGTCGCCTTCACTTTCTTAATCGGGAGAACCGACAAGGCCAGTGTGAAGAGATAAAGATACAGAAACAGGCCGCCGGGAACCACGCCGGTGAGCCACAACAGGATAAAAAGAGGATAAAGGAGAGGAACTACGCGGACAGCCCATCTCCAAAACCTACTTTGAGACAACCCGTTTTCAGCGTTGAACGCAGATACAATATGGGCATCCCCCACATGGGAAGATATTTTCATACCCGACATCCGGAAACGGAGGCCGAAATCTTCTTTCCCCGCCAACTCGTCAATCGCCCGCTGTCGGTTTGTGATCTTCTCTTTCCCTGTCAGCGGTGACTGAATGATCGCTGCCAGTCTCTCCTTGCCTGCCGGCAGTATGGTCCTGTTGATCTGCTGAAAAATGGAGCGGTCGCCAAAAATATCTAGATCAAAGCTGAATGGGTGCGAAGGGTCGGTCTTCTCGGGCGCACCATCAAAAGCCGAAAAATCATGCCCAAATGCCTTTAATTCATCCTCGGCAATCCGGAGCAGTGACTCGGCCGACTCCCGCTCATCCGACAGGCTGTTGTGTTGCCGCAGCGACCATGCAAAGACGACAGCCAGAACCAGCAGCACGACGGCAAGCAGCCAGAGATGCTGCGTGAGGGCATATACCACGAAAAAGCTACCCACGAAAAGTGCCAGCCTGAAGATGCCGTGAAAATAGATTCTTTTTTTCAGCCTGTCTATATCTTGCCGGCTATCTGCCGCCAGGACCTCATAATTCCGGATTCTCTCCTGCACTGTCATCTTGTTTCCTTTTATGCCTGCCTGTTTATACCTATAACCAGCTTGGTTACGCTGTTTTACCTGTTTATTATGCTGTTGCGCCTGTTATTACGCTGCTGTATCTGCTCTTATGCTGTTACAACTGCCCCAACTTGTCCGTAGTAAAGTCGCAAAATTACATGTTTTTACATTGAGAATCAAACAGCAGAAAAAATAATAAAAGCCGGACTCTTTCTCCGTGCAAATTCATTGATTTTTTTCGCGGTGTTTCAAATAATTCTATTACCTTTGTGTCATTAAAACGACAAAATGAAAGCAAACATGTTCCATCATCATCATTTTCATACTTGCAATCAGGCGAGTTGAGATAGATATGTGCGAACACAAAAGTCTATATGTATACACCCGTCTGAATAAACTCAGGCGGGTTTTTTGTTAAAATGACCTGAGTTATCCGGACAAAATAAACCAACAATGGAGAAAATAAAAATTGCAATCCAAAAGAGCGGCCGGCTGAGTGAGAAGTCGCTCGAACTGCTGACCGAATGCGGTATCAAGGTTTCCAACGGAAACAGGAAGCTGAGAACCGAAGCACGCAACTTTCCCATGGAAATCCTCTTCCTGCGGGATGACGACATCCCACAGTATGTGGAGCAGGGCGTTGCCGACATCGGCATCCTGGGTGAAAATGAAGTGTGGGAGAAGGACAAGGAGGTCGATATGATCGAGAAGCTGGGCTTTGGCAACTGTCGCCTCTCACTCGCCATCCCCAAAGATGAGGAGTATACCGGCCTCGATTACTTCAACGGCAAACGCATTGCCACCAGCTATCCCAAGATTCTCCACAAATATTTTCAGGTGAAGGGCATCGAAGTGAAGATCGAAGAGCTGGGCGGCAGCGTGGAGATCGCCACCGGCATCGGACTGGCCGACGCCATCTTCGATATCGTGAGCACCGGCAGCACCCTGCTGATGAACGGGCTCAAGGAGGCCGAAGCCATCATCAAGAGCGAAGCGGTGCTCATCGGCAACAAAAATCTCTCTCCGGCAAAAACTGAACTCCTCGATCGGTTGTTATTCCGTATCAAGGCCTACAAGAACGGGCAGGGCAAAAAGTATGTATTGCTGAATGCCCGCAATGAGGTAATCCCCGACATCGTGAAGCTGCTGCCGGGCATGCGCTCGCCCAGCATCCTGCCGCTCAACGACGAGGGCTGGAGCAGCGTGCACTCTGTGATCAGCGACGACGACTTCTGGGATATCATCGATGAGCTGAAGCGCCACGGCGCCGAAGGCATCCTCGTTGTTCCCATCGAAAAAATGATTTTATGATAGGGAGTAATGAATCTGTTTTTCTTTACTGCATCTTATTAGCCGACCCATTGTCGTTTTACAGGCCATCTGATAAGAACTCGCTTCGCTCAAACAACTTATCAGATTACGCCTGTTGCAACGAATGGGTCCCCCGGCAATAAGCTGAGGTTTCAAAAAAACAAATTCAATTACAGATAAAAAGCTGATCGCTGAAAGCTGATTACTGAAAGCTGATCGCTAAATTACAAACCGCTGAATGTATAAAATTTTCACAAAAGAAGCTGAAAGCTGACAGCTGATCGCTAAACAATTATGAAAACAATATCAAACCCCTCTGAGTCCAAGTGGAAGAAGCTGGCTGAGCGGCCGATGATCAAACAGCGCAAGCTGATGGACACGGTCGAGAAGATGTTCTACGACATCCACCGCAAAGGTGACAAAGCCGTGCTGGCCTACAGCCGCAAGTTCGACTTTGCCACACAAGAGACGCTGGCAGTCGGCCCCGAGATCATCGACCAGTCCGCAGAGCAGATACCGGAACGGTTGAAGCAGGCCATGGCATTGGCGGCGAAGAACATTGAAACCTTTCACCGTGCGCAGCAGGAAGAGATTAAAAAGGTAGAGACAGCCCCCGGCGTGGTCTGTTGGCGTGAAGCCCGCCCCATTGAGCGGGTTGGCATCTACATCCCCGGTGGCACGGCCCCACTCTTTTCCACGGTGCTGATGCTTGCCATCCCGGCAAGGATTGCCGGCTGCAGCGAGATTGTGCTCTGCACGCCCCCCGACGAAGAAGGGAATATCCATCCCGCCATTCTCCATGCAGCGCAGATGACCGGTGTCACCCGCGTCTTCGCGGTGGGTGGCATACAGGCCATCGGCGCAATGACTTTCGGCACGGAGAGCATTCCCAAGGTGGACAAGATCTTCGGTCCCGGCAACCAGTATGTGATGGCCGCCAAGCGGTCGGCACAGTTCTACGGGGTAGCCATCGACATGCCAGCCGGTCCGAGTGAGGTGCTGGTGATTGCCGATCATACCTGCAACCCGGCATTCGTGGCAGCCGACCTGCTCTCGCAGGCCGAGCATGGTCCCGACAGCCAGGTGATCCTGCTCTCCAACAGCAAGCAGGTGATCAAGCAGGTGAACAGGGAGATCGATCTGCAGCTCCCCAACCTGCCACGACAGGAGGTTGCCGCAAAGGCGCTGAAAAACAGCAAAGCCATCCTCTTCCGCGAACTGGACGAATGCGTGGCATTCAGCAACTTCTATGCACCCGAACACCTGATCCTGGCGACAGAGAACCCTGTGCTGGTAAGTCGCGCTGTGGTGAACGCGGGCTCCGTCTTCCTGGGCAACTGGAGCTGCGAGAGTGCAGGCGACTACGCCAGCGGCACCAACCACACGCTGCCCACCAGCGGCTATGCCAGGGCCTATAGCGGTGTCTCACTCGACAGCTTCGTGAAGAAGATCACCTTCCAGCAACTCAGCGAGGAGGGTATCATCCGCATCGGCAACGCCATCGAGATCATGGCAGAGACAGAGCAGCTTTATGCCCACAAAAATGCAGTCACCCTGCGTCTGGGAGCCGTCACTGCCGGACACCTGACTGCAATCAATCCCGAAACAGATACCGAAGCAGCACAACTGAATGAAGAACTTTGATTTGAAAGCGTGGGTGCGCCCCAACATCTGGGCATTGAAACCCTACTCGAGTGCAAGAGACGAATTTTCGGGCGACGAAGGGGTCTTTCTTGATGCCAACGAAAACCCGTTTGGCAGGAAGAACCGCTACCCCGACCCGCATCAGCGGGCGTTGAAAAAGGCGCTGTCGGAGCGGAACCATATTCCCGTAGAAAATATCTTTATCGGCAATGGCAGCGATGAGGTGATCGACCTGGTCTACCGCATCTTCTGCGAGCCGGCAAAAGATCGCGTGATCATCTGCCCGCCCACCTACGGCATGTACGAGGTGTCGGCCAACATCCACAATGTGGAGGTGGTCCGGGTGCCGCTGACCGACTCGTTTGAGATGAATATCGACGAGATTCTCGCCCACCCTGCCCAATGCCTGTTTGTCTGTTCACCCAACAACCCCTCCGGAAACCGGCTGCAAAATGTGGAGCGGCTGCTCGAGGAGTTTCAGGGTATCGTGATTGTGGACGAAGCCTACATCGATTTCTGTGCCGAAAGAAGCTTTACGGAACTGCTGCCGCAATATCCCAACCTCATCGTGATGCAGACTTTTAGTAAAGCATGGGCCCTGGCCAGCGCCCGCGTGGGGATAGCCTACGCCAGTGCGGAGATCATCGCCCTGATGGACAAGACCAAGCCACCCTACAACGTGAGCCGGTTTAATCAGGAGGAGGCCCTCAAAGCCCTCTCCAAGCCGGAGAAGCACGCCTACAGGGTAGCGACGATCCTCCGGGAACGGGCTTTGCTGGAGAAGGAGCTGCAGCGGCTGCCGGTAGTGAAACACATCTATCCCTCCGATGCCAACTTCCTGCTGGTGGAGGTGACCGATGCCGATGCCATCTACCACTACCTGGTATCACAGAAAGTGATCGTCCGCAACCGCCACAGCGTCGTCCGCAACTGCATCCGCATTACGGTGGGCACGGCGGAAGAAAACAAGATCCTGCTGCAGGCGCTCAGGGACTATGGAAACGGAAACGAAAATTTATGAACAAGAATTAATCTGCTTCTTAACAGATTGATACCCACAAGAAACGATACATGAAGAAAGTACTTTTTATTGATCGCGACGGCACACTGATCATAGAGCCCGAGGATGAACAGATCGACAGCCTGGAGAAGTTGGAATATTACCCCGGTGTCTTCCGCTATCTCTCCCGCATTGCCTCCGAGCTGGAGTATGAGCTGGTGATGGTCACCAACCAGGACGGACTGGGAACGGATTCATTTCCCGAAGATACCTTTTGGCCGGCACAGAACAAGATCATCCGTACCTTCGAAAATGAAGGTGTTCATTTCAGTGAGATCCTGATCGACCGCTCCTTTCCGGAGGACAACCTGCCGACCCGTAAACCGGGTACTGCCATGCTCACCCATTACCTGAAGGGAGGGTACGACCTGGCGAATTCCTATGTAATCGGAGATCGAATAACTGATTTACAACTGGCTGAAAATATGAATTGTAAATCGATATTCTTAAGTAATAATTCACATCCGGAAGCCACACTGAGTACAACTGACTGGGGCGAGATCTACCGCTTTCTGAAAGCCGCACCGCGCACAGCCAGGGTACACCGCCAGACCTCTGAAACCGATATTTTCGTGGAGATCAATCTCGACGGCAAAGGAAAGAGCGACATCGCTACCGGCGTGGGCTTCTTCGACCACATGCTGGAACAGATTTCGCGCCATGGGAATATCGACCTGACCGTGCAGGCCAAGGGCGACCTCCATATCGATGAGCATCATACCATCGAAGATGTGGGCATTGCCCTGGGAGAGACTTTTCTGGAGGCCCTCGGCAAAAAGAAGGGAATCACCCGATACGGCTTCCTGCTGCCGATGGACGACTGCCTGGCACAGGCAGCCATCGACTTCGGCGGCCGTCCCTGGCTTGTCTGGGATGTAACCTTTGCCCGTGAATTTGTGGGCGATATGCCCACGGAGATGTGCATGCACTTCTTCAAATCATTCAGCGACAATGCCCGCTGCAACCTCAACATCAAAGCGGAGGGCGACAACGAACACCACAAGATCGAGGCCATCTTCAAAGCTTTCGCCCGGGCCATCCGCATGGCGGTAGAACGGGGTGAAGAGGGAGGAATACCCAGTACGAAGGGAGTACTATAGATGATTGGCAGATTGGCAGATTGGCAGATTGGCAGATTAGCAAATCATCAAATCATCACATCATCAAATCAATTATGATTGCAATAATAAAATACAACGCAGGCAATATTACCTCGGTCGAGAATGCGATAAAGCGGCTTGACCTTCCCTGCAAGGTAACGGACAACATTGATGAGATTCTCTGCGCCGACAAGGTAATCTTCCCCGGCGTAGGCGAAGCGAAATCCGCCATGAACTATTTAAGGCAAAGAGAATTGGATGAAGTGATTAAATCATTACTTCAACCCGTGCTTGGGATATGCCTTGGGTTGCAACTGATGTGCCGCCACTCGGAAGAGGGCGATACCGGCTGCCTGGGAATCTTTGATACGGAGGTAAAGAAGTTTCCTGCCCGCGACATCGTCCCGCATATGGGATGGAACAACCTGGAAAAAGTGCAGACACCCCTTTTCCGGGACTTTGCAAAGGAGGATACGGTCTATTTTGTGCATGGCTATTATGCAGAACTTTGCAAGGATACCATTGCCCAATGCGATTATATCCTGCCATTCAGCGCCGCCATGCGGAGAGACAATTTTTACGCCACGCAGTTTCACCCCGAGAAATCGGGCAGCGTGGGAGAACGAATTTTAGAAAATTTCCTGAGATTATGAAATACCAGTCGCCGGCCGAACGCCAGCGCCTGTCCAAATCAATCTCAGCCAATCTATAACAACCTGTCATATGAGAATCATCCCGGCCATCGACATCATCGGTGGCAAGTGCGTCCGCCTTACGAAGGGCGATTACAGCACAAAAAAGATATACAACGAGAACCCGCTGGAGGTAGCGAAAGAATTTGAAGCCCACGGCATCCGCTACCTGCATCTGGTAGATCTCGACGGGGCCAAGTCGCAGCACATCGTCAACCACGGTGTCCTGCACGCCATCACCACGCAGACCTCGTTGCAGGTCGATTTTGGTGGCGGCATCAAGTCGGACGAAGATGTGCGTATTGCCTTCGACAACGGAGCGGTGCAGATTACCGGCGGCAGCATCGCATTGCAGCAACCCGATCTGTTTCTGCGGTGGCTGAATAAGTATGGCGCGGAGAAGATCATTCTCGGCGCCGACAGCCACCACCGCCGGATAGCCACCCACGGCTGGCAGCAGTCGTCTGAGGTCGATGTGATCGACTTTATCGCCGACTACGCCGGCAAAGGCGTCCGCTACACCATCTGCACCGATATCTCGAAGGATGGCATGCTGGAGGGCCCCTCCCTCGATCTCTACAAGGAGATCCTGGAGAAGACCGACCTCCATCTGATTGCCAGTGGCGGCATCACTTCGGTAGCCGATCTGCATGCGCTGCAGCAGCTCGGTTGCGAGGGAGCCATCATCGGCAAAGCCATTTATGAAGGAAAAATCAAACTAAACGAGCTACAGGAATTCCTCTAAACATTGTTTGAATTGATTTTCTGAGACATTAGCTTATTACCAGGGTGCCCGTTCGCTGAAACAGGCGAAATCTGATAAGCTGTTTGAATATTTGCGATAAGCCAAATGGCAGAAGACAAGTTTACTTGGATTATGCCATGGCGAGCAAATATCTACGTTAGTGAACGAAGCGAGTTCTTATCAGATAGCCTGTAAAACGGTAACGGGCCGGTAAATAAGATACAGTTGAAGAGAATAATTCAAACAAGAGATATCATCTGAATTCCTTGGCACTGTATATATAAAGTTTCACAAAAAAAGCTGAAAGCTGATCGCTGACAGCTGACCGCTAACAATTATGCTAAAAAAAAGAATCATTCCCTGCCTCGACATCAAAGACGGACGCACCGTGAAAGGTGTGAACTTCGTCGGACTCCGTGATGCGGGCGACGCGGTAGAGCTCGCCAGACGCTACGTGCTGGAGGACGCCGACGAACTGGTGTTCCTGGATATCACCGCCACGGTAGAGAACAGGAAGACGCTCACAGAGCTGGTAAAGAAGGTGGCAGAAGCCATCAACATCCCCTTCACGGTGGGTGGCGGCATCCGCACACTCGAAGATGCACAGGCCATCATCCGGGCGGGCGCCGACAAGGTGAGCCTGAACACCTCCGCCGTAGACCATCCCGAGCTGATCACCGAGATAGCCGGGCAGTTTGGCAGCCAGTGCGTGGTGCTCGCCATCGACACGAAGCTGGAGGAAAACGGAAAGTGGATGGTCTACATACATGGTGGCCGGACCGCTACCCCACTCCGCACGGTCGACTGGGCCAAGGAGGGCGAGCGAAGGGGTGCCGGGGAGATCCTGCTCACCTCCATGAACAACGACGGCACCAAAAATGGCTTTGCCATCGACATCACCCAACGTGTGAGCGAGGCAGTCAACATTCCGGTGATTGCCTCGGGCGGCGCAGGCAGCATGCAGCACTTTGCCGATGTGTTTCAGCAGACCAAAGCCAGTGCGGCACTCGGGGCCACTGTCTTCCATTTTGGCGAGATCCCCGTGCCGGAGCTCAAGGAATTTTTAAAGGCACAAGACATACCCGTACGATAGATCGGGATAATAATATAAATAATTAACCAAAAAAACAGATAAAGTGAACATCGATTTTAATAAAAACAATGGACTGGTGCCGGTCGTGATACAGCACGCCCACACGCTACAGGTGCTCATGCTGGGCTATATGAATGAAGAGGCACTGGAAAAAACCCGTGCAGAAGGCAAAGTAACCTTCTTCAGCCGGAGCAAAGGACGGCTCTGGACCAAGGGCGAGACGTCGGGCAATTTTCTTACGGTAGAGGATATACAGGTCGACTGCGACAACGACACCCTGCTGATCAAGGCCATCCCACTGGGGCCGACCTGCCACACCGGCAGCACCTCCTGCTTTGGGGAGGAGACCTCCAGAGGGTTTCTCTACGAACTGGAGAAGGTGATTGAGCAGCGCATCAGCGAAAATCCCGAGGGATCCTACACCGCCAAGCTGTTCAGTCGCGGAGTAAACAAAGTAGCTCAGAAGGTGGGTGAAGAAGCTGTGGAGCTGGTGATTGAAGCGAAGGACGACAACATCGACCTGTTTAAAAATGAAGCAGCCGACCTGCTGTATCACTTCCTGATTCTGTTAAAGACGAAAAAGCTGAAGCTGGAAGATATCGAAGCGATATTGGCTGAAAGGCATAAGTAAGTTACACCTTTCGGCAGACAATCCACACTTTTCGTTCATCGGAGAGTGTGGTGGCGAAGAGGTAAAGATCGCCCCCATCTGCCAATCCGGTCTTGCGACGGATCTCGGCGACCGTCATCGGAAAATTGCGGACAGCAATGTTCGCTTTTTTCGTTTCCATGGCAAAGGACTTGCTGTTTTGTTTGTTCGGGACAAAGAAGGTCTCTATCTCAAATATACGTCCCGGAAAATCAGCCACCAGCACATTGGAAGTATACAAGTGACTGTTGATATGCAGTTTTTGAAGGTTGTATGATTGGGCGACCGATTTGAATGCCCCCGCTTTCAGGATCGACGCATTGGGTTCGTACAGATAACGCCCCGGGGAATCAGCAAATGATATGTCCGCCTGCTGCTCCTGCGCCACGGAAAATGAAAAGCGTTCCTTCTCACCCGACCTTTTCAGATTCACGGCCACATACTGCGGTACCTCCCCGGCAGTCTTCGATAGCAGAAAAAGCAACTCCTTGCACTCATTGTCCACCGAGACCACATGCACCTCCCGCACATTGCCCAGCGTCTTCGTGGCAAGTGAAATATCGAGCATGGGAGAATACTTCACCATCACATGCCCTGCCCTCTCCAACAGCCGTTCTTTCAGTGATGTGAGGTCCGGCGTGCAATCTTCAATCCGGAACACTTTCCTTCCTGCATCATCCCGCCGTGCAGGATCGAGATAGATCAGGTCATACGGGTTGGCTTCCTGCAGGAAATGCGCCGCACTGTCGCAGTGAACTGTGACATGGTGCAATCCCAGCACGCCGAAATTATGTTCCGCAATCCGGCACAACTCCTCGTTCTGCTCCACGTAGTCCGCTTCCCGGAAAAGAGGCGCCATAAAGGAAAAATCGATCCCCATGCCGCCAGTCAGATCCGCAAACCGTCCGTTCCCTCCCTCCGCAGAATTCTCTATGATCGTTGAAACCAGTGACGACTTGTAGCGTGCCGTCAGCTCCGAAGAAGCCTGCTCCAGCGGGAGATGAGCCGGATAGAAGATATCCTCCCGCCCATACCACGACGGAATCTTCAGCCTGGCTGTCTGTCGCCCTGCAATCTGCGACAGGAGCAAAGCCATGTCATCCCGCGAAAATCGGAGTGCCAGTTCGCGCACATCCATCTCCCCGTGGGTACGAATAAATTCCTTTTGAGGCAGTGACAGTTCCATACGAAAAAGAACAACCCACTCTTTACAAGCAGGTTGTTCTCAACTAATACTATTTATGGTTTGGTTCCTTTAACCGGAACAAAAGACATCTGTCTTTACGCTTCTGCCTGCGCCTGAGGCTGAACGGATACGTAAGAGCGGTTGTCCCTTTTCTTGCGGAACACCACTACGCCGTCCACCAGTGCAAACAGTGTATGGTCTTTGCCGATACCTACATTATCTCCGGGGTGGTGTACTGTTCCGCGCTGACGCACGAGAATGTTACCGGCTTTTGTAGCCTCACCGCCAAATATTTTTACGCCCAATCGTTTACTTTCCGATTCACGGCCGTTTTTCGAACTACCAACTCCTTTTTTATGTGCCATTTTCTTCTGATTTTAACTGATTAAGCCACAATTTCTTTTACCCTTACTTCTGAAAACTGTTGCCGGTGACCGTTCAGTCTTCTGTAACCTTTCCTTCTTTTCTTCTTGAAGATAAGGACTTTGTCGCCTTTCACGTGTGAAAGTACTTCTACGACCACTTTTGCTCCTTCAATCACGGGCGTCCCCACGGTGACGGCTCCGTCGTTGTCCACGAGCATTACTTTGTCGAATTCCACTTCTGCACCCTGATCGGCGTTGATTCTGTGGACGAATAATTTCTGGTCCTGCTCTACTTTAAACTGCTGACCCTGAATGTCTACAATGACGTACATATAAATAATAACTTGACGTTACGTGCCTGAGGCGAGCCACTACCTGCGACTACTTCTTCAGCCTATTGGCAAAATGAGGTGCAAAAATAGACAATTTATTTGTAAAATACAAAAGAATCAATTGTTTTTTTCCAGTTCCCGATAGGCATTGCCGATATTTTCAATGATATCTGAGGCGATGAATGCGCGGGGGTGGATATGCTGTACACCGATCTCCGCCGTGAGCCCATGCAGGTAGACCCCCACCCTGGCAGCCTGCAGGGGATCATACCCCTGCGCCAGCAGAGAGGTGATCATGCCGGTCAGCACGTCGCCGCTGCCGGCAGTCGCCAGTGCAGGACAGCCCGTACTATTCAGATATACGTGCCCCGGGGCAATTATCAGCGAGTAGGCGCCTTTCACCACCACGATGAGATCATACTCTTGTGCGAATAGCCTTGTTTTCTGAATCTTTTCATAGTCGTCGCACCACGCCCCGATCAGTCTCGAAAGCTCCTTCGGATGCGGTGTCAGGATGGTTTTAGGCGGTAACAGGGAGAGCCAGTCCGGATGTTGTGACAGGATATTCAGTCCGTCCGCATCAATCACCAGCGGGGCGCTGTTTTTCTGCAGAAATCCATGCAGCGCCAGTTGCGTTTCCTGGTGTTGACCCATACCCACCCCGATGCCAATCGCATTGGGATGCAGGTCGTACGTGATGGAAGTCAGATGTGTATCTCCCCCATCTTCAATTGCCATGGCTTCCGGGAAGTTGGACTGGATGATCGGCACCCCGCATTTGGGCAGATAAGCCGTAATCAGTCCGCACCCCGTCTTCAGGGAAGCCTTTGCCGCCAGGCAGACCGAGCCCGTCTTTCCCAGGCTCCCGCCGATGATCAGTGCATGCCCTTCGGTCCCCTTGTGCGCAAATTTGGAAAGCGGCTTCAGGAGCGACCTTATCTTCCCTCTTTCGGTGAGGGTAAAGTCACTTTCCAACTCCTCAATCGCCTCCTTGTTCAACCCGATGGGTACAATGGTCACATTCCCAGTGTAATCCTGATTTTCGGGAAGGTATAGCGCCAGCTTCGGTATCTGGAATGTAATGGTTTCGGTCGCGTGTACCGCAAACGGCGTACGTTTATTTAGAAACAGGCCACTCGGCACATCGATGCTGATGACCGGTTTACGACTATTGTTGATCTGTTGAATTACGGTGGCCGCTATGCCACTCACCTCCCGCGAGAGGCCTGTCCCGAAGATCCCGTCGATGACCAGGTCGAATGCTGACAGGTCGGGCATCTCCTTTTCGGTCAGTATCTTTTTGTGGAACACATTGTCCGCCTTCAACCGGCGCAGGTTGTGTGCCGTATCTTCGGTATATTTCTGACTATACTCCACGATGAAGGCCTTCACGTTGTAACCCGACTTGTGCAGGAGGCGGGCGATCATCATCCCATCCCCCCCGTTGTTGCCCACACCCGCAAAGACAGACAAGGAAAGCCGCTTGTTGGGATACTTTTCAGTAAACCAATTATAGAAGGCGGTGGCCGCCCGCTTCATCAGCTCCAGGGAAGGGATCCCCTCCCGCTTGATTGTTTCGCCATCAATTCTCCTGATCTGTTCCGCTGTAAGAATCTTCATCTGGTTCTGTCGTTTTTTATCTTTGTCGTGCGAAGTTACGTAATTTTATCACAACAAAGATTCTGCCACGAGCAATAAATTATCTAATTCATGTTCTTACTTACTTTTTATCTTGCTACACCCTCATTTCTATTTTTCGGACATAAATTAAATATATTTAACCATTACAGACGAAAAAATCCGCTAAAAATGAGAAGGATATTAGAAAATTAACTAAACTTGCAGTCCGTAATTTTATTTAAACAAAATACACGGTTGGGTTTATCTGATACGAGTTGTAAACATGACTTTTCATTCACACCGAAGCAAACTTCCTGGATGCAACAAACCTTCGTAAACTAATTCTTATGTTATTTAGAACATACATCGTGAAACACTCATACACAAACATATACATATCCAATTGAAAGGAAACAGAAAATTAATTTACGAAAGTTATAAATGCAGCATTGACGAATGTTGGATTTAATTGCGTAAATAACACGTTGGCAGCAAGTGTAAAAAGACAACTACTCCTATATGGAAAAAAAGACAAGCACAAAAACAGATTCAAAAGAGCCTAAATGTAATCTAAGATTTGAATCTGTGAAAATAGATTCAGTTTATGACATACTTGATGGTATATCATGGCTTGACGAACCAAGTATTAAAGATATTGCTCAATTTTCAGGAATTGACCCGAGGACAGCAGGAAAGGCAATAAAAAATTGTGTTCAAATTGGACTAATAAAAGAGGTCACTAAAGACTTTTACTCTTTGACAGTTGCCTATCCTTTTAAAGGTTCGATGGAACAAAAAAAAGCAGTTCTTAGAGAATCTGTATTTAAAATGCCCTTGATGGTGAATTTGAGGCAATTCTTAAAGCTAGGGGATAAACTCGATGATGCAATTAGAAAAGCTGCAACTGTTCAAAAAGTACAAAATTATGATAAAACATCCATTGATCCTTTAATTAAATGGGCAACTCAATTGAAAGCTCTATCATTAGAGATGGCATATGAAGATTTTGTTGAAGAGGGTATTAAGCAAAAGGAAATTAGACACAAAGAAACGAAGAGCAATAAGGTCGTATTCTTATCACATAGTTCAAAAGACAAGCCATTCATTAGGCAACTTGCGGCCGATTTGACTAACGAGAACGTTTTGGTATGGCTTGACGAACAACAGATTAACGTTGGGGACTCTATAAATGAAAAGATAAGTCAAGGTTTAGCAGAATCAGACTACTTTATAGTCGCATTGAGTGATAATTCAGTAAATTCAGAATGGGTGAAGAGGGAATTAAATTCTGCCCTCATCACTGAGATTGAGTCTAAGAAGGTTAAAATTCTTCCAATCAAACTTTCTGATTGTGAATTTCCACCATTGATAAAAGATAAGAAGTATGCCGACTTCACGAAATCATATAAAGCAGGTTTAACTGAATTAATAAAATCCATAAAATGAAAAAATCAGGTAATGAACAACTCGATGGTAAAAGAGGTAAAAAAGGTGGAACCCAATTTCCGAGGTACAGTCTTGAACATCTATACCCATTTCTAAAGAATTTGGCTAGTAAGACACACACAAATTCTATAAGTCTTGAGCAATTAAGTGCAGGAGTTTTCGGTCTTGGTGCAAATTCAACTGCTGGCAAGGTAAAATTGTCTGCATTGAAACAGTTTGGTTTAATTACTGGTGATTATAGGCAGCTTAAAAACACTGAACTAACTACGAAAATCACAATGAGTGATGGTGCTGAACTAAAGTCTTATTTACAGCAGGCATTTCAGAAAGTATCTGTTTTTGTAAATACACTTAACACCTACCAGAATTCGAAAACTGATAAAACAAAAATTGGTCAATATGCAGTAAGCACGTTGAAAGTTCATCCTGATATGAAAGATGATTTTGTGTCAGTTCTTATTGAATCTGCAAAAATTTCAGAACTATGTACGATTGACGGCAATTCTGTGTTATTTGGAAGTTTATCCAAATCTATTCCAAATGAAACAATAACAACAGATTCAATAGAAAACGAAACAGAAGAAAATACCAATGAAGATTTTATCGAAACTCCAACACAGAACCAAGTTAATTTTGAACCAAGACTACAATCAAATCATTCAAGAAAGTCTGGTCAAATTTCAAATATAAATGTCAATATTGATGTCGACCCTTCAATGGATCCAGAAAAACTTGAGAAGCTATTAAAGTTGCTAAAAAATTATGGTGCAATATAAAACACCAGCTGCCAACAAAAACTATATGTCAATTGGGGTTTCG
The DNA here is from genome assembly GCA_001768325.1 of Bacteroidetes bacterium GWC2_46_850. Lineage (GTDB taxonomy): Bacteria > Bacteroidota > Bacteroidia > Bacteroidales > Dysgonomonadaceae > Proteiniphilum. Next base: position 130,181 of record MENQ01000007.1, read on the forward strand.
GTGCGGACAACAAAGTCCGCAGCCCGCAGCAACGGCGTCGTAATTCGACAGGAAAGCAACCTGCAATCCACAACTGCATATAGTTTTTGTCCGTTACCGCCAAGTGTAAAAAGACAGAAAACAAGTGGACAATTTGCTACTAAAAGACAAAGAAAAATAAACCAAATAGTGAACAGCCCACGCACAAAACAGCACATTTGCAAACCCCTCAATCCGTCGCATAACCAAAGTTTGCAAAAGAGCTATTTTTTTGCCGACGCACTAATAATTTGATTATGGCAAACAAAACATTTAAAATTCTTACAATTGATGGAGGTGTGCGTATTCCGGTGATGCTGACCCCTTGTCCGGGATGTTGACCCCTCCATTCTCCCGGAGGGCACTCCGAAGGTCATCCTTTTTTGATTTATCAAAAAAGGCAAGGACAAAATTATCGTTTTTTTCTTCTCAAGGAGTCTCCTTTCTTATGGAAAGCTTTCCATAAATCCGGTGAGTCTATGCGTAAAAGAAAGAAAAAATAAATTACATTTGTGAGTGAAAACATACAGCTCATTATGCAGTACTGTTTGCAGCGACTCCTCGGTACCGTTACGAGCGACGCAGCAGTACGATTACACCGACGTTATCACTCAATCAATTCCATTCCGGTTTTGTTTGCTTGTTTTACCTCTCTTTTGCCCTGTTTCGCTTGCTGCAGGCTATTTCATTGCTGAAAATCCATGTCGCATTAAAACTCCTTAACGTTCAGTCCTTCATTACTTTCGTGAGACCTCCGACTCTCCGGATTTCTATCACTTGCCGGCTCGTTTTCCGTAATTACCATGACCTCGGCTGACTTCTCATTACATTTTACTGCTTTGAGATCTCCCCCGGTAAGAGCTTTTTCCTTCCTCCAATCCCTGCGGTATCTACATATCTGTCCACAAACTACCTTTTGGGCGTTACAAAGATGTGGTTGCTTACCCAGGACAATTATGCCTCATACACCGTTTCTGTTCGTCAGTACCGGATTTTGCAGTCTCGCTTCCTTCACTGCTGTCGTCACCAACAACCAGCTTGCGACTTGCTAATGCTTCGGGCACGACCCCGTGCATGAGGGACTTACACCCTCTGGGAAAATACACCTGCTTTGAGCAATGTTTAACCAAAATTATTTGTAATTTTGAAATTTTCCTGTTGCTTTCAGCAGGTGCGCGCTGCTCATGCAGGGCGCACACACACAATATAACCAATAAGGGTTTTGGTAGTATGCGAAGGTTTTTATCCCGCTGCAAAGTATCGTGTACCTTGATAGGAAAAAAGCCCGCAATCCCTTACTGGCCATATTGTCAAACGTTAGCGTTCATTGTAAAAAGACAACTAAACAACAGAATGGCAAAGATTTTTTTGCTGCATAAAAACAAGAAAACAACGAAACGCTTTGATTACTTGCTTCGCTATTCACAAAACTTTCCGATCCTGATGGCTGGGGAAAAGTAATTGAAAAAGTCAGAACCATAAAAAAGTAATGTATCATGGCAAAAATCAATGTAAAAGATACGGAAGTTACAATTATATCGGTCGAGGAGAAAGATTACATTTCGCTTACCGATATGGCAAATGCAAAAGAAAGCGAAAGCCGTGCAGCCGATATTATTAAAAACTGGTTGAGAACACGTTACGCAATCGAATTTCTTAGTATTTGGGAACAAATAAACAATCCCAATTTTAAAGTGGTGGAATCTGACCACTTTAAAATGCAAGCAGGGCTAAATAGCATTGATCACTTTTATTTTAACCATAAGAAAGCTGCCTATGGATAGATATCATTGCTGTCCCATTAAAATTTTGAAAAGTTCTTTGAAATATTTGAATTATAGTTAGCTACAGAGGTTTTTCGACCGAACGGACTTGAAATTCTAACTTTGCATCAATATTGAAATTGATGCCTGTGTTCCAAGATAAGTTCGTTTTTACTCAGATTGCTTCTTTTTTGAATCGAAGCAAGTTTAACCGCATCGTTAGCAAGTATGATGGCGACAAATATGTGAAGCATTTCACTTGTTGGAATCAACTCCTTGCAATGATGTTTGGTCAGCTGAGTAACAGAGATAGTCTGCGAGATTTGATCATTGCTTTTGATGCTCATTACAACAAATGTTTTTATTTATGAAACAATGATTGCGACAGGTTATACTTTCGAAGTGCGGGCTGTAATCCATTAACTTCTACTTCTTGAATGATCTGGAACTTCTGATCTTTACTCCATTGACGCCATTCTCTTGTCATAGTTTTTACAAAATTAAAGTGTCAAACTGAATTGTCAAATTTATTCCATTTTATTGGGGGGTTAGTACAAGGAAAGAGAATAAAAATAATATCTGATTCGAGAACAAATCAAGATCCTCCGCATACTTTATAAGAACTGTAAGAAGATATAAAATAATAGATGAATTTAGTACTCCCTATTCTCTGTACCGATTAAGCGGGGTTTTTAACTAAAATATTGTTCTCGAATTTTTTCACATTATCGTTTTTTTACTTGTAAACCAGCCATTCTTGAAGCAAATGAGTAAGTCAAGCTTTTTGGAAAAAATACAACTCCTTTTGAGTGGAGATTTTTCCCAAAACCCGTCAGGGATTTAGCTTGATGTCTCATTTGGTGCATGTACATTTGTTTACAAGTAAAAAATTATGCACTTAACCGGAACACGCTTTCCGGCGTTCTTCTACCCACTCCCTGGTGGGTTTTCTCCTTGTTGTAATGATTCACAAACCATCGGATCCCTTTCCAGAGTGTGGTGCCGTTCTCTGCCGGAAACGGGTAAACATAATCCTGTTTCAATGTCCTCCAGAACCGTTCAATATAGATGTTGTCCGTTGCCCTGCCACGGCCATCCATGCTGATGCTGATTCCAAGTTCATTGAGCCTGTTCACCCACGCCGGGCTGGTAAACTGACTTCCCTGATCCGAGTTGATAATCCCGGGCACACCGTGCTCATCTATTGCCCCGTCAAGGACTTCAATCACGTTCTCTCCATGAAGGCTGTTATGAAGTCCCCATCCAACAATAAAACGACTGTACACGTCTATGATTGCCGTTAGATACATGAAACCCCTGTCCATGGGTATGTACGTGATGTCAATCTCCCAGACCTGGTTCGGATGGTCTACATCAAGATTACGAAGCAGATAGGGATAGATATAGTCGGATAGGCCCAATTTGCTCAAATTTCGCTTTGGATATTGAGCTATTATCTGCGCCTTGCGCATGAGTCGTCTCACTCGCTTGGGATTGACCCGTAAACCCTGTGCCAACAAGTAGTCTTGCATTTGCAGAACTCCGTAAGTGGGATGATCCTGATGGTGTTTATCCATTTTCTTCATAATCTCAAGATTCGCATCACATTCTCCTTTTGCCACATAGTAAAGACCGGATTTGCTGATCCCCAGCAGATCACATTGGCTCTGGAGGCTTATACAATCATCTTTCGATACAAGGCTTCGACGTTCAATTATTCCAAGCCCAACTGTTTCGACTTTTTTTTTAACCAGTCCCGCTGCATCTCCAATTCACCTATCTTGGCGAAGAGCTCCCGTCGCTCCTTTTCAAAGTCAGCTTCACTCTTGGGACCTTGATTCGAGAAGATTTCTTCTGAACGTTTCAGAAACTCATTTTTCCACGTGCTGATCACTGTGGGGTGAACACCATAACGGGCACTTAACTCGGATAACGTCTCGCGTTCCTTGATCGCTGCCAATGCAACCTCTGCCTTGAAGGCGGCTGAATGTTTTCTTCTTGACTTGTTCATATCACAAATATAAGCATTTAATCTTTGCTTAGTTCGTGGTACAAATTTCGGGGAGTATTATAGAATAAGACATTATTTCTATTCAAATTGACAACTTAAATAAATTCACTAACTTTACACGAAAATTAACAATAAAATGATTACAGGTGAAATACGCAACAAAATAGATGCAATTTGGGATACCTTTTGGACATCAGGATTAACCAATTCAATAACTATTTTGGAGCAGATGACTTATTTGTTCTTTATCAAAATTCTGGATGATGCTCAAATTAAACAGGAAGCTACATCCGCTGCTTTTGGTGCAAAATTAACAAACCCTACATTTCCTGATGGAGACTGGTTTAATCCGGAAACAAAAGCAAACGTTCCGTACAAGAACATGCGCTGGCATGTGTTCAAGAACTTCGATCCTCAAACAATGTACACAGTGTTGAGAAACAATGTTTTTGTTTTTATAAAGAATCTCAGTACAGGTAAAAATTCTTCTTATTCATCATTTATGAAAGATGCCACCTTCCTGATTCCAAATGAACGCACTCTGACCAAAGTTGTAGATGGTGTCAGCGGATTGGATATGGAGGACCGTGACACAATGGGTGATGTGTATGAGTATATACTTGGGAAAATGGCTTCAAGCGGAACCAACGGTCAGTTTAGAACTCCCCGCCATATAATTAAAATGATGGTTGAGTTAATGCAACCAACCCTTAAGGATAAGATATGCGATCCTGCAATGGGATCGGCAGGATTTATTGTGGAGTCAGCCAGATATATTTCGGATAACTTTAAGAAAGAGCTACTTAAAACAGAAAACGGCAATCATTACAGAAATTCCATGTTCTATGGCTTTGATACTGATCAAACTATGTTACGTATTGGAGCAATGAACATGATGCTTCATGGAGTTGAGAACCCAAATATAAAATGGAAGGACTCACTTTCTGATAATAACAAGGACAATGAACGCTATTCATTAATAATGGCTAATCCACCTTTCACGGGTAGTTTGGATTATGAAGTGGTTGACAAGTCACTGTTGGCACTTACTAAAACCAAGAAGACAGAATTGCTATTTCTTGCACTTTTTATCAGAACCCTTAAACTTGGTGGTCGCTGTGCTTCTATTGTACCTGATGGTGTTTTATTTGGAACAAGCAATGCACACAAAGCAATCCGAAAGGAACTTATAGAAAACCAGCATCTGAAAGTTGTAATATCAATGCCCTCTGGAGTATTTAAACCTTACGCAGGAGTTTCAACTGCCATTCTAATTTTCACAAAAACCAATGCAGGAGGAACAGACAATGTTTGGTTTTATGATATGAAAGCTGATGGTTACTCGCTTGACGACAAACGATCGGAGATTAATGAGAATGACATCCCTGATATTATATTAAGATTCCATCATCTGGATGCCGAAAAAGAACGATCACGCAAAGAACAGTCGTTCTTAATATCCAAAGCCGATATAGTAGCTAATGACTACGACCTGAGCATCAATAAATATAAAGAAGTTGAAAGGGTAAAAGTAGTTTATGATGATCCTAATGTTGTTTTTGGTAGGATAGAGGACCTGCAGAACCAGGTTGCAGAAGCAATGGAAGAGTATAAAAAATTGTCCAATCTTTAATTTATATTATTTTGAAAAAGACTGGTATAAATAAAGATGGTTGGGAAGTGAAGAAGTTGGGTGAGGTTTGTACAGGAAAAGGAGAATATGGTTCTGGTTCTTCTGCAATAGCATTTGATAAATCTAAACCAAGGTACATCAGAATTACTGATATAAAGGAAAATGGAGAATTAAATGATGAAAAAGTTTCCCCAAGTGGTTCGGATTTTGATGAATATGAATTAAGTGAAGGTGATATACTTTTTGCACGTTCAGGTGCTACAGTAGGGAAAACATACATTCACAATGAGAAAAATGGATATTGCATTTATGCAGGTTACCTGATTAGATTTGTTGTTGATAGAAAAGTTATGCTTCCTAAATTCCTTTTCCATTATACTAGGTCTGCTTTTTATAATGATTGGATAAAATCTCAACAAAGAGTTGTAGCTCAGCCTAATATTAATGCAAAACAATACGGTGATTTACCAATAATAGTACCTCCTTTACCCGCCCAATCCGCCATAGTAGCCGAATTAGACTCTCTTCATCGCCTAAAAGGGCTGCAAGAACAGCAACTTGAAGAATATGATAAGTTAGCTCAATCTATCTTTTATTCGATGTTTGGTGACCCGATTGAAAATGATAAGGGGTGGGAGGTGAAGAAGTTGGGAGAGATTTGTGACGTAAGGGATGGAACACATGATTCACCTAAATATCAACTTGAAGGATTTCCATTAATAACATCAAAAAATATTGTTTCCGGAAAAATTTCGTTTGATAATGTAAATCTTATATCAAAAGAGGACTTTGATGCAATAAATAAACGATCAAAAGTTGATTTTGGCGATATTTTAATGCCAATGATTGGCACAATTGGCAATCCTGTAATTAATGATACAAATAAAGAATTTGCAATAAAAAATGTTGCTTTAATTAAATGTACAAACTCGAAAGAAAAACTGAATTTATACATTAAGTACACCTTAGATTCTCCTTCATTTAAAGAAGAATATTCAAAATTAATTTTGGGTGGAACTCAGAAATTCTTATCTCTTGGTATTATAAGAAACTTAGAAATTCCCATTTCACCCTTTTCCCTCCAATTCCAATTCGCTCAGCGCATAGAAAAAATAGAGACACAAAAGGAATTAGTAAAACAAAGCATTGCACAAACAGAGCAGCTTATAAATTATACAATGGATAAATATTTCGGCTAAATTATTCACTAATAATCACGCCTATGGATTCACATGACGACAAAAACAAGATAGAAGAACCGGCTATTTCTTATGATCATTATTCACTAAATGAGCCTGAATTAGATTTAAGCAGAGGTGATTTGCCTAAGCGCAATTTTGATTACCTTAAAGGAAAGTCTGATTTTGCCGATTTGTATGCATTGTGTTATGAGGCCGAAATATGGCAATTGTTGGATCCTGAGAAGTCGGCTTTAAGCAGCAGGAAGGCTCTGGAGTATGTTGTTAAATCTATTTATTTGCTTAAAGGTTTTCCAATAAGTGAGCGCGCTTCTCTTTTTGAGTTGGTGGATCAGGAAGATTTCAAAGAGTTTATTAACGACCGTGAGCTGATGCGTGCTTTGCATTTTATACGCAAGGTTGGTAATAATGCTGCACATTCAGGTACTGTTACACGAAAAGACTCATTTTTCTGTGTTCTTAACTTGCATAACTTCGTGGGTTCTGTGCTCATGATGCTTGGGGTTATTGATCTGTTTCCCCGATTTGATAAAGAACTCCTTACAGAAAAAACGGTGATTTATGTTCTTCGCAAGGCTGCTATTGAGCCGGAGCCTGCTGTAATTGAAAAGTATGATAAGAAAGCAAAGGCAACAGCTGTACTCACAACATCTAAACTTCCCGAGTATTTTACTGAGGCTGAAACGCGGGAGCTTTACATTAACATGCTTCTTCAGGAAGCTGGCTGGAATGTCCTGAATCAGAAAAACATCATTGCTGCTAATTCTGTTGGAATTGAGATTGAGATTACCGGGATGCCTAATTCCCGATTAACCGGGTTTGTTGATTATGTGATTTTTGGATCGAACGGTAAGCCGCTTGCACTGATTGAAGCCAAAAAAACAAGTGTGGATCCAAATGCCGGGAAGCATCAGGCTCAACTGTATGCCGAATGTTTAGAGGCAAAGTATCGTGTGAAGCCAATAATTTATTACACCAATGGTTATGAGATTTATTGTATAGACAGATTAGGTTATCCTCCACGCCGTTTATACGGCTTCCATTCTCGTGAAGATTTAGAGCTTCTGATTCAGAGACAAAACCGCAATCCTATAACTGATCTCAGAATTAATGATGATATTACAAACAGGGCATATCAGAAGCAGGCTATCACAACAATATGTGAGCATCTGAATAGTTTTCACAGGCGTGGTTTGCTGGTCATGGCAACCGGATCTGGTAAAACGCGTGTGTCAATCTCTTTGGTTGACGTATTAATGCGGAATGATTGGGTTAAGAATGTGTTGTTTTTAGCCGACAGGACGGCTTTGGTTTCCCAAGCGCATAAAAACTATACTAAGCTGTTGCCGCATATTACCACATCGATACTTTCGGACAAAACGAATAAGCCTGATAAGAATGCTCGTATTCTTTTTTCTACATACCAGACGTTGGTTAATTTTATTGATGCTGATACAAAGGAATTTTCTATTGGCAGGTTTGATTTGATTATCATTGATGAGGCTCATAGAAGTATCTTTGGAAAGTATATGTCCATCTTCAACTACTTTGATGCTTTTCTGGTGGGGTTAACTGCCACTCCACGTGATGAGGTTGATAAAAGCACCTACGATATGTTTCAGATGGAGCAAGGTGAACCTAATTTTGCTTATGAGTTGGACGAAGCCGTCAGAGATGAATTTCTTGTAGATTACAAGGTTATAAACAGGAAATCAGCAATTCTATCCAAAGGGATTAAATATGATGATTTGTCTGATCATGAAAAAGAGCAGCTTGACAAGATTTATGAGTACGAAAATGAAGGTAACGAGATTGATCTGTTAAATATTAGCAGAAGAGATATTAACCCGGGGGAGATTTTCAGTTATCTGTATAACAATGATACTGTAGACAAGGTTTTGCAGGATCTGATGTCTGAGGGAATTAAGATTAAAGGTGGTGAAGAGATAGGAAAAACGATCATCTTTGCTGCTAACCACAAGCATGCTGTGCAAATTATTGAGCGGTTTAATATCCTGTATCCTCAATATGGCGCTGATTATTGTGCATTAATTGATAATACTGTAAAATATGGACATGATCTGATAAATCGGTTTGAAGTGAGGGGTAATCTACCTCAAATTGCTGTGTCTGTTGATATGCTTGATACAGGTATTGATGTTCCGGATATTTTGAACCTGGTGTTCTTTAAGGTGGTTAAATCTAAAATCAAGTTTCAGCAGATGATTGGACGCGGAACCCGGTTATCTGAGGATATTTTTGGTGCAGGCATTGACAAGGAGCAGTTTCTTATTTTTGACTACTGTGGTAACTTCGACTATTTTAGCATTGACGTTAAGGAGCTTGTTCAGACTCGCACCATTTCGTTAACCGAAAAACTGTTTAATGTTAAACTGGATATTGCTATAGCTCTGCAGGATTTCAGGTATCAGGAAAACGATTTTCTAAAACAGTTTCATGATGATTTGAAAAAGGAATTGCAAAAGCAGATCTCAGATTTGAATCGTAGTTTTATAGATGTTCGTGCTGAATGGGCTCTTGTGGATAAATATTCTACAGAAATAGCATGGGAATACGCATCTCTTGTTGATGGTGTTGAGATAAAGAATCATATATCCCGTCTTGTTCAACCTTCTCTAGAAGATGAGAATCCTAAAAGATTTGACTTGATTATTTACTTGATGGAATTTTCTTTGCTGGACGAAGAGATAATACCTCAAGGCAATATTCAGCAAATTGTATCTATTGCAAATGTGCTGTTGGAGAAAACAACCATTCCTCAAATCAGAGAGAAAAAAGAGGTACTGAAAGAGGTGCTGACAGAGCAGTTTTGGGGGAATATTTCAGTTCCTGAATTGGAGAGAATCAGGACAGAATTACGTGACTTGATGAAATTTCTCGACAAAAAGGAAGGAAAAACATTCGTTATTGATATTGAGGACGAATTTACTGATGGTGGTGAAATAGGTAAGCCAAACTTGCCAGTTATGACTTATAAGCAAAAGATTCTTGACTATTTGAGCGAGAATAGCGAGAATCCTGTAATTCAGAAGATAAAGAATCTCGAAAAGCTCACCCAAAATGATATTATTGAACTGGAGAAAGTTCTCTGGGAAGAGTTAGGTAGCAAAGATGACTATGAGAAACAAACCAAGAATATGATACAGGGTGGGAATGTAGCTATTTTCATTCGTTCACTCGTTGGTGTTGATCGTGATATAGCATTACAGAAATTCTCAGAATTCATTGATGTAAACACTCTTAATTCAGACCAGATGGAATACCTGAAGACTATTATTGATTATGTAAGTGTAAATGGCGATATAGATGGAAGCATAATGGCAAACAACGAGCCTTTTAATGAGTTTGATTGGTTAAAAGTATATGGAGATAATTTAGCTTACGTGGGCAAGTATGTGAATGAGTTGCATAATGTGATAATTGCGTGAGAAAAATTCCAAAAAGGATTTACCCGATAATAGGCAAACAATTAGAAGAATTTGGTATGGAAGCACGTGATTTTAAATACAACTGCATGAGAGGTACTCCAAATATATGTAAATTCGCTTTTATAAGACTATGTTAAATTATTACTATAAGGACTCAATCTGTTCATTCTTAACCAATAGTGTTGATCAGGCAATAGGTGAAATTACAATATCGAATCAATTTGATTCCAATTTAAACCAAAACCATTCATGGGTAGCTGAAATTAATTGTTTACAAAAGGCCCTTCAAGGATTGAAAGGCACTATTTTCTTTGAATTCTCTATTCCTCGAATGGGAAAAAGAGTGGATACATTGATCATCATTGAAGGCGTAATCTTTGTTGTTGAATTCAAAGTAGGAGAGCATAAATATAACCAATCCAGTGTAGAACAGGTATGGGATTATGCACTGGATTTGAAAAACTTCCACGAGCCAAGCCATCAAGCACTGTTAGTGCCTATTTTAGTAGCAACAGAAGCAAAGAACATATTCAGTGAGATTGTCACTACCTCTCATAACGACAATCTGATTCTTCCAATCAAAACCAACGGGGAAAGTTTGAAAATCATTATACATGCTGTATTGGATTTTTATGATGAAATCCAAACCGTTGACCCAACCTGTTATGCTGCTGGGAGGTACTCTCCTACCCCGACAATCATTGAAGCTGCAATCTCACTCTATAAGAACCACACCGTAGATGAGATTACGAGAAGTGATGCAGATGCAACAAATCTCTCCAAAACAACTGACACAATCTCTGAAATTATCACCCAAGCAAGGGAGAATAACAAAAAAATTATCTGTTTTGTCACCGGAGTCCCTGGTGCAGGGAAAACACTTGTGGGATTGAAAGTTGCGACTACACACTTGGATGATGAAGGTGGAGAAGCAAGTGTTTATCTTTCAGGGAATGGTCCATTGGTGGCCATTCTACAAGAAGCGTTGGCACGTGATAAGATCAAAAATGAAAAGGAGAAAGGGATCACTTTGACCAAAGGGAAAGCCAAGTCGAGCGTCAAAACATTTATACAAAACATCCATCACTATCGAGATAGTTATCTTGTAGATCCTACCGCACCATACGATCATGTGGCCATTTTTGACGAAGCACAAAGGGCGTGGAATAAGGAGCAAACGGTCTCCTTCATGAAACGAAAAAAGAACAAACCTGATTTTGATCACTCGGAGCCTGAATTTTGATTTCCTGTCTGAATAGGCATGAAGATTGGGCAGTTATTGTTTGTCTCGTGGGTGGTGGTCAGGAAATCAATACGGGCGAAGCCGGAATTTCAGAATGGTTGGCAGCTATAAAGAATTGGTACCCACATTGGAGTGTCCATATATCACCAAATTTAACTGATTCTGAATATTTAGCAACCGATGCTATTGCAGCACTAAGCAATGTAACCGAAGTGAATCTCAATCCCGATTTACATCTATCGGTTTCCATGCGTTCATTTAGAGCTGAAAACCTTTCTCTTTTTGTGAAAAATCTGTTGGATATCCAAAAAGAAAAAGCAATTGAAACGTTCAATCAAGTCAAAGAGAAATACCCTATCGTGTTGACAAGAGATCTGAAAAAGGCAAAACAATGGCTGAAAGAGAAGGCTAGAGGTAGTGAAAGGTATGGAATAGTGGTTTCTTCTCAAGCGCAAAGACTTAAACCCTATGCAATTGATGTAAAATCGCCGATGAATCCGATTCACTGGTTCTTAAATGGAAAAGATGATGTGCGTTCCTCTTACTTCTTGGAAGATGTGGCCACAGAATTTCAGGTTCAGGGATTGGAGTTGGATTGGGCTTGTATTACTTGGGATGGCGATTTGCGGTATGCTAACGACGGATGGAAGACATATGAGTTCAGGGGAAGCAAATGGCTAAATATCAATAAAGAAGAGAGAAAACAATATTTGATCAATGCCTATCGTGTATTGCTGACTAGAGCAAGACAAGGCATGATCATTGTCGTTCCGAATGGTGATACAGAAGACCTGACGCGAAAGCCAGAGTATTACGATGCGACGTTCAATTATTTAAAAAGCTTAAGGATTCCAGTAATTAATTGAAGTCTTATGATGGTAATAAATAAAAAATTTTGAACTACAGGATGAAGCAAGTTGGTTTTTATGAAAAAAATTGAATTATTCCGTCCTTCCAGTATATGCATCAACACCAGATTTGCTTAATGGCTGTGCGAAGAACCTCTCGGCAGCTTTGTCGATTTCGGCAAGCCATGGCTGTCCTCCTCCAGCGGATTGGACCACCCAGAGCTTAAGCTCTTTCTTGTGCCAATTGACGGAACAGTTAGTACCCCAGGCACCACCATGACCAAACCATGCGTCTTCGCTGTCCTGTTCTGGTGCTGACAAGCCCAAGGAATAGCCGCCCAGACCCTTGGGACGGGTGGAAAGAGCGAGAAGATTCTTCACGGTTTCTTCTTTCAAGATGCGCACACCATTCTCTCCCAAGCCAAGATTCATCAGCATCTTATAGAACTTCAGCTGGTCATTGGCGGTAGTCCAGAGACCTGCACCGGCAGAAGCAAATACATGGGAGTCATTATAAGGCCGTTGCTGCCATCCCATTTCTTCACGCCACTCAGCTGGGGCATTCTTTTTGGTCTCATAGAGTTCTATCTTGTTCTTAAGCTGCTTGTCGGTAGGCCAGAACCATGTGGACTTCATTCCCAAGGGATCAAGCACCTCCTGCTTGAGATATACCTCCCACTTCATCCCTGTGACGACCTCAACAATAGCTGCACCAATGTCAATTCCCGTATTGGAATAGAGCTCGCGGGTACCGGGCTCGAACATGATGGGCGATGCGGCGGCGATGGAGGCTGTCTGGCGAAGAGGAGCTCCTCCAGACCATCCGCCACCCCTGACGTCGGAGCGCTTGGCACTAATTTCGAAGGGGAAGCCTCCAGTATGGTTGAGCACCATACGGATGGTAAGGACGTTCTTGGCCTTACGAAGGGTCTTGGTACTGTCATTTGCAGCATCCAGCACCCATAACTCCACAAACTCCGGAAGATACTTTGAAACAGGATCGTCGAGTGAAATACGGCCCTCTTCCACCAGCTTGGCGATTGTCACTCCGCAGAAGCCTTTTGTCTGTGAACATTGCATGAATACATTGTCCATCTTTATTGGGCGCTTATTTGATACGTCGGCATAGCCTATGCAGCAGGTTTCCTGCACGCCGTCCTTGTAGAATACACTAATGGCACCGGCCAACTGACCACTGTCCACGTAGGGTTGCAGCACTGTTTTTGCAAAACTTGTCTTGGAGTCTTTTGGCTCATTCTTGGCTGTAGCTGATAAACAGAACACAGCAATCAGCAAAAAAAACGTTTTCTTCATGTTTTTATGATGATAATTGGTTATTCAGAAGGATTCAATTAAGAGTAAACGCTTATGTTATTTATATTATTTAATCATCGTTTTGCAAAGATACTGTTTTTCTTAAAACTATTTTCTTCTGCCCATTATTTCATGTAATCAGGGTCTGCTTATTAATTCTCCATCAGGCACGGGTACTCTTGTCAGAGATATCATGGAGAATATTTATGGCAACTGGATTGTAAAGTTTTCATTGAAAGGGATAGTGGCAGCTCCCGCAGAGGTTTTTTTTACTGATGTAAATGATTTTTATTCTGACCGGTTGGCTTATTGGGGTATTATTCCCAGTGGGAGTGGAAAGTTCAACCCGAATGGTACGGTTACTTATAGCGAGATGACTGATCTTGAAGAACAAGAGTTGCTGGACATGATGGAAATCATTGAAGACAGACATGGCCTGAAATCCACCATCGCCGAAATATCTATTGTAAGAAAGTTCAGTTGGTAAGAAATTTTTACGTACCTCCGCAGACGGTAAAAAATACTTTGACAAAAAAGAATTACAAACGCTGAATCAAATTGTTTTGTGTTACTTTTACTTTGCTGAACAATAATCCGAAGGAGAATAAGAATATGACAGAATTCTGGGAAGAGAACTTCAGGGATAAACATGAGATGTGGGGATCGGAACCGGTTGACTCTGCCGTTTCGATCGCAAAACTGTTCCAGGAAAAGGGTTTCAAACATATATTGATTCCGGGATTTGGCTATGGAAGAAATGCTGTTCCGTTTCTCAATCATGGCATGGAAGTGACCGGAGTTGAGATCTCCGAAACTGCCATCGACCTGGCAAAGAAAAGGTTTGGAGAGCATATACAGGTTTATCTTGGTCCCGTCAGTTCGATGCCGTTTGACCAGGTATTATACGATGGGATCTTCTGTTATGCCCTACTCCACCTTCTGGAAGAAGAGGAACGGATAAAGCTGATCCGGGATTGCTACAACCAACTGAAGCCGGGTGGATATATGGTCTTCATCACAATTTCGAAGAAAGACAAAAGATACGACAGGGGAATTGAGATTAGCACAGATACGTTTGAAACGAGACATGGCATCAGGCTGTTTTTCTATGATACGAAATCGGTAAAAAAGGATTTTGGCAATTATGGACTGACGGGGATAGCGGAGATCAAAGAACCGGAAAATGATCGGGAAGAAAAGCCGACGCAATATTTCCTACAAATCATCTGTCAAAAAAACAGTTCACAGTGAGACCGCATCAGATATTTTGGAAAATAAAAAAAATAATTAAACAAAAGGATTTGTATGGCTGTTCGGAATGGACATAACAAATGAAAAAGTGCAGCTATGAAGAAATCTTTCACCGTAAGCAAGGAAAAAACAATCAATGCCACACCTGGAGAAGTTTGGAAAGTGATCACAAATCCCATTCTTTTTAATGATTGGATGTATGTGCCGGGACAGATTGCCGACGAAAAACCATTTGGATTGGGAAGTAAAATTCAATGGACCAATGATGAAAATGTCGTTTATCTTGAAGGCAAGGTCATCGTTTTTGATGAAGAAAAAGAAATGGTGATTTCACTTCAAGATATCAGCTGGGATGGCGAAGTGCCTGAAGGAAGCGTCACCTATGAATATCGTCTTTCGGAAACAAATGAAGGAACGAAAGTTAATTTTCTTTTAGGTGACCTTGCAGTAGATCCTGAAGGCGAAGCTTGGTACGATGCCTATAATGCCAGTGATGAGATTGGTGCCATCGAAAAAATCATCCTATCCCGAACTCAGTCATGATGATTCGCGACGTTTAAAAAGCAACAAGGCGATGACCACCAGGAAGAGGGAGAGCAATCCGCCGTACAGAAAGGAGCGCTGAGGGAAAGTCGTACCCAGATATCCGGCCACGGGATAGGCGATGAACCACCACAAGTGGGAGAAAGCAAAGTGGGAACCATACACATTCGCCTGATCCCCCGTGGCGATGTTTTCCCCAATCAACGTTTCCGACGGCAGGTCGGCAAGTGTCTGACCGATGCCGGCAAGTATCCACAAAACCAACAGGCCGTTGAATGATACAAAATTTGCAAAAAGTACGGACAGCCCCACAAGCAAGGCTCCGCTGACAAGCGACACACTGCGGGTCTTGGATTTGTCCAGGCTGCCAAGCAGAAAGGCAGTAATGGCGCCGCCCACACCAAACAATGCCATGGCCAGTCCGTAATGGCTGTCATGTAACTGCATCGTGGACTTGACGAGTGACACCGTATTCACCAGGACGAGCGCACCGGCGATGGCAGCCACAAACTCCATACTCAACGCAAAACGGAGGATACGATTCCCGAAAAGCAACCGAATTCCTTTTGCCACTTTATTCCAACCTGATTTGAAATTAATTCTGGTCGTTGCAATTCCGGTTTGTAATGATGCGGATGGAATGGTAATGATCACCACCATGCCGAGAAACAACATGACCGCGCTGACAAAGAAAAGTTGCTTCTCGCCCAGCCAAAGGGCAAAAATACCGGCCAATGCCGGCCCAAAGACGCTTAACAGCTGAAATACCGCCATCGACAATCCGTTGGCTTCACGATATTCACTTTTGTCTACTATCTGCGGAATGATCGCCCGATACGTGGGTGTGTAAAATGCGGCTCCCATGTTCAGTAGAAAAATCAGTGCCAGCAACTGCCACTCGGCAGTGACAAAAGGTAACAATACGACAACGGCCATTCTGAAACCTTGTGTGATCAATAGAATGTTTTTTCGTCTGAAACTTTCAGAAACCGCACCGGAAAACGGCGAGAACAGGATATACGCCAGTACCCGCATGGTAAGCGCCGAAGCCAGAATAGCGGATGCACGACCGGGATTTAACTCGTACGAAATCAGCGCCAACCCCAACCATGTGAAAGCATCGCCAACGAGACTGACAAGCTGTGAGGTAAAAAGTTTGGCAAAAGTCCTATTTTTGAATATCCTGAATGGATCGACGAATAATTTCGTCATCATAAATCTATTGCTGATATAGGGACAAAGGTACAATTTTTACCGGACAGCCGATCATTTCACAGATTATCTGTCAAAAAAACAGACCACAGTCAACCTCCAACAGGGAAAATATCATTCATCCTACCGATGGTTTCAAAATACAACCAAATGTGGCTGGACTACAACTATAAATAACTATTTTTTTTTGATTTGGCGCATCTATCAAAATACCTTTGTCTCGTCATAAATTTTAAAAATTGCTCGTATGTCAGAAACAAAAAAAATTGGCAATAGAATTGCCGAAGCACGAAAGAGAATCAGTATTTCTCAAACTGAGCTTGCTCAACAACTATTTATCAGTCCCCAGGCGGTGGGTAAATGGGAGCGCGGAGAGTCGATGCCTGACATCACAACGTTTAATCGCCTCGCCGAAATACTGGGTGTCGACTTGAACTATTTCTCAGATAATTTCCAGTCCTCCGTTACCGGAACGTCAACAAGTGAGCCTTTGGAAAATCAATCCGCTGAACTGTCAACCGGGAGACAAAAGAAAAATCTCGTTTGGGATATGTCCAGGATGAATTTGGTGGATACCGATTTTTCAGGATTGAAGAACCTACATTAGAAATTCAGTTCGTCAAACATGTTGAATTGTCAATTTATCGGCTCGGAAATGTCGGGACTGATTCTAAAAAATAACAAGAAAATGAAACAGGTCGAGTTTATCGACTGTAAAGCCGATAAAATAACCTACGCTTTTTTGAAAAACAATCTGGCCAATTTAACAGGAATAACATTGTTATCTGAATAAATCCTCGAACAAATAATTTTTTCAACATCAGTCTAAAAAGAATAATCATCGGCCTATTCCGGTGCCTACATACACCGGTACTTCACTTGCATCACACTGTTATCCCTCCGTTATCTCTTTGTTATCCCTCTGTATATTCTCTTATCATGATAAGACTTGTATAAGTCCATTCTAAGTGAAGTACAATTAACAGGAACGGGGAATTTAAAATCCAATCAAATAATAAGTCAAACTATTTCCACAATCTAAATAATGTGGATACATTTGCCTTTGGGTTTTTGAGGCTGATAGGTTTTATTAAAAATTAATAAGATGAATTACAAATACTTTGTTTGTTTAATGCTCTTCTTTTCGACATTGAGTTTATATCCTCAGACTAAAGCAATTGATTCTTCTGCAGACATTGAATTGTTGGTTGACAGGTTTACGGTGGATAAGGCGACAAAAAATCGCACTGGCTGGGCTCATTATTATATTCCCAAAGGAATGGCCGACACGCTGACAGTAAAAATGTCCTGCGTCTTTGAAGGCACGCAGACGCATGCGCCCCACGTTCACAATGAAGACGAAGCTTTTTATATTGTAAAAGGTCCGGTGAGGTTTCACATAAACGGCGTAGAGAAAATCATAAATGAAGGAGATTTTATCTACACCCCCAGCGGATCTTTCCACAACATCCAAAGGATCAGCAATGATACAATCAAATATCTTGTCATTAAGCGGGAGTCGCTTGCCAGCCTGGAAGAACCTTTTTCGGTTGGAAATGCCAACTACACCTTTGATGATTGCCTTGTACCGCACGAAAATTGGAATCAGTCACAATGGAATGAGAAGACACTTTTAAACAAGGATTTTGCCGATGGATTTCAGGTTACGTTACACAAGATCCTGAAAAATGAAGTATACACATACGATGATCCGGCACAAAGACAAAATGCAATCTATATTTTACAGGGGGAAACCAGCATAAAGACACATGGACAAGAAACGGTGATCAGTAAGGACAATACTTTTTATTCACCCAAAGGATCACGTTTTACCTTAACAGGTAGAAGCAACGAACCTTTGTTGTTGCTAAGTATCATCACAGAATAAACAGAAAAGAAAAGAGTGAGGAAAAGTAATTCATCGTTATGTATATTTTTATGTATATAACGACTTTTCATGCCTTTCAATAAGGTATATATCAAGTATATAGTAAAAAAGTGCGCAGAATGAGACTCGAACTCACACGCCGTAACCGGCACTACCCCCTCAAAGTAGCGTGTATACCAATTTCACCACCTGCGCAAAAAAAGTGCCCGGAACAGGACTCGAACCTGCACGTTGTAACCAACACTAGTCCCTGAAACTAGCGCGTCTACCAATTTCGCCATCCGGGCGTTTCAAAATTCAAGGGATTCGGCGGGCCACTGCCCGCTCCCCAAATAAAAGAGATGCCTGCGCACCTCTTGTTATTTGCGGATGCAAAGATAGAAGTTTTTTTAAACGAAAACCAATATTTTTGTGATTATTTTTTCTTTATCCACAATTTCTCCATCTCCTCCAACGATTTCCCTTTTGTCTCGGGAACCATTTTCCAGACAAAGAGTGCCGACAAGATGGCCATGAGCCCGTAAAAGCCGTAAGTCATCCCGCCACTGAACTCCATCATGGCGGGATAGGTGGAGGAAATCAGGTAGTTGGCAAACCATTGAAAAGCCACGGCCACGGCTACAGCCTGTCCCCTGATCTTGTTCGGAAAGATTTCAGAGATCAGCACCCAGCATATCGGCCCCCATGACATCATGAAGGAAGCGGTGTAAATGATGATAAACACCAGGGTGCTGATGCCGATGATGTTGTTGAATGACAACACCGAGATGGCAAACATGCCGACCGCCATGCCGATGGAACCGGTGATGAGCAACGGTTTCCTGCCCCACTTATCCACCGTGAGGATCGCAACCACCGTAAAGAGCACATTCACAAAGCCCATGATGATGGTCTGCAGCATGGATGCATCTTTGGCTGCTCCCATACTCTCAAAAATGCGTGGTGCATAGTAGAGAGCCACATTGATACCGACAAACTGCTGAAAGACGGAGAGCAGGATACCGATGATAATCACGATCTTCCCATAGGTGAATAGCTTCGCACGGCTTGTGGTCTGCCCCACCGACTGTTTTATCTCCTGAAAAATGGTCTGCGACGTTCCCCTGTCTGCATAGAGTTTCCTTAACACCGATTGCGCCTTCTCGTCTCTGTTGGAAAGGACAAGGAACCTTGGCGTTTCAGGAACTAAAAGCAAGAATATACCGAAAAGTGCAGCCGGGATGGATTCTGATATAAACATATACCGCCAGCCAAGGTCGTTGATCCATTCGAGGCTTTGCCCGCTGGCAATGCCCCAATTGACAAAGTAGACCACCAGCATGCCGAAAATGATGGCAAACTGGTTGAACGAAACCAGTCGCCCGCGAATATTGGCAGGGGCGATTTCGCTGATGTACATGGGTGAGACGGCCGATGCCAGGCCGACACCGATGCCTCCGATAACGCGGTAGATGTTGAACGTCAGCAGCAAGGCGATGGTGGGCTCTCCCTTGGTGAAGAAGAGTGCTTCGGGATAGCCGGAACCCAATGCGGAGATAAAAAATAAAAGCGATGCAAATAGCAATGTTTTCTTTCTGCCCCAATGGTTGGACAAAAGTCCCGAGATGATCCCTCCGATGATGCATCCGATCAGGGCGCTCGAAACCGTGGCGCCATGGATCAGTGAGTTTAATCCCAGGGGCTTGATCAGATAGGCCTCAATTGATTTCTCCGCTCCGGATATCACGGCCGTATCGTATCCGAAAAGCAATCCCCCCAACGTGGCTACGAGGGTAATGCCAAAAATATAGGCGCTGTTGTATTGTTTTGTCATTTGATTTATTATTATGATTCTTTGCAAATATTGTTCGTTGAGAATC
Organism: Bacteroidetes bacterium GWC2_46_850; assembly: GCA_001768325.1. Lineage (GTDB taxonomy): Bacteria > Bacteroidota > Bacteroidia > Bacteroidales > Dysgonomonadaceae > Proteiniphilum. The sequence goes on from MENQ01000007.1 coordinate 150,412, forward strand.
AGAATGGTTTATTGATGAAGGGATGATCAGGGAACAATCCATTTTTTGCCGGTCAACACCAGCTCATTCCGGACTGCTTTCCCAGTTTTCAGGGTCTCGTCGGAAGGTTGCTGTCCACCGATGCTAACCATGATCTTGCCGGGTTCCACACAGCGTTGCATCAACGCATCGAGAGCGGAAAACTGTTCCGGCGCAAGCGTGAAGTCGACTTTGCGCGATTCGCCCGGTTCGAGCTTGATGCGCTGTACGCTCTGCAACGAGCGCAAGGGCACGGGAACCTGCCGGTTTAAAAGGGAGACATAGAGCTGCACCACTTCTTCGCCGGAGCGACTGCCGGTATTGGTGACCGACACCGACACGTTCACAGAGTCTCCTGCGACCGCAGTGGCGGGAACGCGAAGATCGGAATAGGTAAAGTCGGTATAGCTCAACCCGTGACCAAAAGGATACAGGGGTTTGCCGGTAAAGTAGCGGTAGGTTCTTTCTTTCATGCTGTAATCTTCATAAGGAGGCAGATCGTTGTCCGATGCATAAAAGGTAACCGGCAACCGTCCCGAGGGATTGTAATCACCGAAAAGCACATCGGCCAATGCGGTGCCTGCATCCTGCCCGCCATACCAGGCATTGACAATGGCCGGAAGATGGTCATCTTCCCATTGAATGGCCAACGCACTTCCGGTAAGCATTACGAAAATCACCGGCTTACCTGTGGCCTGCAAGGCCTGCAGGGCTTCGGTCTGCACGCGGGGAAGGGCAATCGAAGTGCGATCTCCTTTGTTGAAGCCGGGAACATGCACTGGCATTTCTTCGCCCTCAAGCGAGGGGGAGATACCCCCAACGAACACGATGGCATCGGCCGACTTCACAGATGCGACCAGCGCATCCAGGTCGCTTTTCCGCCGCTCTACCATGGTGAGGCTCACACCACCCCCTTCGTTCTCTTGGGCAAACTCAAAACGCAGCGTTCGCTTCTGGCCTGCTTTCACCGGTACACGACAGTATACTACACGTGCTTCCTGATTTGAAAAGCGGTCCATCCACAGCTGATCATCCACAAACAAGCGAAAGGCGCTGTCGTCGCTGGTTATTTCAAATACAACCTCCTCATCTTTCTTGGAGGAGAGCACGCTCGTCCAGCGTGCAGCGACCTTGCCGGGCTGTAGTTTGGCCATCACACGGTGTTGTGCTGCACCAAAGAAATCGATTTCCTTTTCATGCTGCACAAACGCCGGGGTCCCTTCAAAATTGCGGTTGTTGAAATACTCTGCCTTGAGCCCGACTTTGCCGTCGGCCAGCAACAACTTTTTGTTGTTCACGGGAATGGAGACCGAATCATCGGTCAGCCCCACTCCCTGATGATAAATAATCCGGGTGTTTTTACCCACCTTGCGGCGTATTCCTTCGAGCGGCGTCACAATATATGAGGGGGAGCCGTTGTAGTTCGCCAGCAGGCAGGTGGGATTATCGGCATTTGGGCCGATCACGGCAAGGGTCTTGATCTTCTTGTCGAGCGGCAACGTCTGCTGCTCGTTCTTCAACAGGACGATGGACTTCCGCGCCATCTCCAGCGACTGTTCACTGCTTTTTTTCGAGGCGACCACCGAAAAGGGTATCTTGCTGTAGGGCACCTGCTCATCGGGGTCAAACATACCCAGCCTCATGCGGGCTGTAAAGAGGCGCGTGACGGCTACATCGATCTTCTCTTCCGTGATTTCACCGCGCTTCACGGCCTCCAGCAACGTGCTGTAGCTGCCGCCACACTCGAGGTCGGTTCCTGCAATCACGGCTTGTGCGGAGGCTGCTGCCGCATCGGGCGATGTCTTGTGGGTGCGGTAGAAATTGTTGATGGCGCTGCAGTCGGAGACCACGTAGCCTTCAAAGCCCCACTGATTGCGCAGAATGTCGACCAGCAGCTCGTCGCTACCGCAACAGGGTTCTCCTTCATAGCGGTTGTAGGCGCACATGAGGGAATAGGCGTGACCGGTTCTGATCAGCTTCTCGAATGCCGGCAGGTAGGTGTCCCACACATCCCGCAGGGGGGGACGGGCATCAAAAGAATGGCGGTTGTACTCGGGACCACTGTGTACGGCATAGTGCTTGGCCGTGGCAATGGTCTTGAAATATTTGTCGTCGTTTCCCTGAAGTCCTTTTACAAACGCTACGCCCAATGCGGAAGTCAGATAGGGATCCTCTCCATATGTTTCCTGTCCCCTGCCCCACCGGGGGTCGCGGAAAATGTTGATGTTGGGCGTCCAGAAGGTCAGTCCGTTGTACTGGTCCTGGCTACCGGTGCGCAAAGCTTGATGATACTTGGCCCTCGCTTCGTCGGAGATCACTTCTGCCGTGCGAAACATGGCGTCTGCATCGAACGTTGCCGCCATGCCGATTGCCTGGGGAAAGACGGTGGCAATGCCGGATCGGGCAACCCCGTGCAGGCATTCATTCCACCAGTTGTAGGCAGGAATGCCAAGTCGGTCTATGGGCGGTGCGTCATTCATCATCTGGCTGATCTTTTCTTCCAGCGTCATTCTCCCAACAAGGTCATCCACCCGTTTGTCGACGGGTAAACCGGTATTTTGAAAGGGCAGACTTTGTGCCGCGACAGGAAGAGAGATCAAAAATAGTGATAAAATAAATAAATATGATAATTTCATTCAAATGAAGTCATTAACTGATGAATAAATTCAGGCTTGTTGCCGCTTTTGAATCGAACCGATGTCTTCTTGTCACCCACACTCCGGACACCAATACTTACATGGTTCCACCCCTGTTTAAGAGGCACGGTACTAAAGAGGCCTTCCGATCCTTCAATTTTCTTTCGATTGATAAATAATTCACCCTGCTCTGCCGGCTGTACCGCGATATCCAGCCTGGGCATGTCGGGCTCTATCAGCAAGTCGTCGAGGTCTCTGGGGCTCCACACCATGAAGTTGTAAAGCGTTTGATTTCCTCGCCGGATGGATGGCAGGTTTGCAATTTGCAAGGTTCCGTCTTTGTTGATCAGCGTTTCGGATATCTTGCTTCCGGTGGTGGGGATGCCTGCGCCGGCAAGCAGCTTTCCGAAGGTGTCATATCCTTTTGATGACGAAACAAAACGGGATAATGTACTGACAAAAAATGTGGTATTTTTATGTTGATGTTTGACCAGCACGGCGGCGGCTCCCTTCTTTTCATTTTCACTGCGGATGACTGCGGCCGTTTTCAACTCTTCGGGACGCTGATTCCACACGCGCCAATTGGTGTTGCACGCCTCCAGCAGGACAATTCCTTCATCTACAAAATCGGACCTCAACCCGTAATCAGATACATCTTCCCGCTGAATCTCACAGAAGTAAAAATTGGAATTGCGCAGATTTTTTGTCCAGGATCTCTCTTTCGGCATGTAGGAAGAGGCACTACGGACATCAAGCTCCAGTCTTGCAGGCAACACCTGGTTGTAGGCTTCAATGGTTTCGGGTGTGGGACACCACAACCACAGATCGGCACCACGACCGGTCAGCTCTTTCATCATCTTCAGCTCCTTCTCCGAAGGGATCGCTGCGCCATCCGCAATGAGGATGGTACTGCTTTTGGGATCGACCTTCTCCAGGAAGATCACACCATTGCCTTCAAAGATCTTCTTGACGGGAGAGTCCGCACTTCCGACAAACAGAACGGTTTGATATTTCTTTTCTGCCAGGATGCTTTGGGTTTCCTGTGTCTGCGGCATCACCGACCAAGGGCTCCAGGCTGGTCCGCCCGGAGCGTTGGCCGCCTTGATGGCATCAAACATGGGCCAGGTACGATATAGCGGCAGCGTGGGATCGTAACCGGGGTTGAATGTTGAGCAGTACGCTCCCATTCTTTCGGGTTGCATGCCCGGCCGTCCTTCTACATATTCCGCAAAGTGAATGCCATCGGTCAGCTCCGGCTTCGCAGAGATATCCCGTTTGCCAAAGGGTAACGGCTGAAGGCCATACCATGCCAGGTTGAATACCGACACATAGGAAGCACCCAGCTTGCGCTGTTGTGCAATCAGATCATAACATTCATAAGCCAGTCCTTCCATGCGGCCCAACTGCGATTCAAATGCCCGTTCCCCATTGTATTTGGATACCTGCAGCGGTGTACCGTAATAGGCCATGCTGTGCTCACCGATTCCCCAGGGCTTACCGATTTCCTCCCACCTGCGCATGGAGTTGTGATCACCATAATGTCCCACCGTAACCGGCAAGATGCCATCGCCATCATCTTCGCCGTCACTCGATATCCAGGGCCGGGTGGGATCATGCTCGCGCACGATATCTCGCCAGTTGGCCCATGCCTGTTTTTGCATCTCCATCCATTCGGGTTTATTGAAGACGTTCAGGATCACCGGCTTATTTTCGTTGCTCACACTCCAGCCGAAAACACTGGCGTGATTGCGGTCGCGCAGTACCATGCGACGGATGTGCGACTTGCAGTTTTCCCAGAAAACGGGCGAGTCCATCTTAGGGCCGCCATCGCTGGCCCAGATAGCTGTCTCGGCCAACACGCAGATACCCATCTCATCTGCCATGTCGAGGTAGAAGCGCGGGTATACCTGGGCATGGGGACGGACCGCATTGGCGTTCGCATCTTTCAGTGCCGTAAACCATGCCCATGCATAGCGACGGGTCATCTGCGGTACGCCCATAAAATGCCATGAGTCGCCCCTCAGTTCAACCGGCTTCCCGTTCAGCAGCTGCTTCGTGCCGGAGATCGTCCATTCACGCCAACCAAAACGTTCGTATTTGATGTCGCTGACCTTGTTTTTATCTCCCAGGGTCAATGTGAATCCATATAAGTTGGGATGCTCGGGATTCCAGTAGTCCAAATCGCCCGCTTTCACCGGGATCTGAACAACCAGGCGCTGCGTTCCTTTTGAGGGGATGGTGATCTTTTGTTTGGTCAGCAGGAGTGCCGGTGAATCGGCCAATGTCCAATCAGGTACCGGTGCGGTATGTACATCCCTGCCTGCCCTGTTTATCCATCGCCTGACATCTCCGGCGAGTGTTGTCTGCACTTCGCGGTCCGTGATGTTCTCAATCTCTATTTCGGCTTCCAAAACAGATTGGGAGACCAACGGTTTCACATACACATTCCGGATGTGTACGGATGGCACCGCCGTGAGGAAGACATCCTGCCAGATGCCTGACACATGGTAGCCCCACATGGAACCAGCGGGCACAATGCGCCTTCCTTTGGTGCTGTTGTCCTCAAACAGCGACTGGCTGCGGACACCGACCCATACTTCAATCTGCTGCCCTGCCTTCGCATACGGGGTGATGTCGGCATCGAAAGGAAGGAAAAGATCGAAGTTTTCAGCCACCTTGTGACCGTTCACATAGACTTCGGCAAATCCTGCCACCGCCTCGAAATGCAGGCCGATCTGAGAGCCGTCCCAGTCGGCGGGTACCTGGACGGTACGGCGCATCCAGGCCATTTTCACCTCGTTCCATCTTTCAGGATACGAGGGATAATTTCGGTGATCGGGGCCTTCGAGGTTCCTGTTCGCGAACGAATTGATGTTCCAGGGAGAGGGTATCTTTATTTTTGTCTCCTCCCACTTGTTCCCATCGGGTAGCGGCAATGCGGGGGCCACTCCTCCTCCCTGCCGGTATCCTTCGGGCAGCGGTACGGCCTGAAACTCCCAACGTCCGTTCAAACAGATCTCTTTTCTGATCTCCTTCTCTACCTTGCTGAAAAGCCCTTCGGAAGGAGCAAAAACATAGGGATAAACGAGCTTGTCCGCAGCAACCAGCGAAGATATGATAAACAACGTCAGGAGGAGAAACAAGCTCTTATAATACTTTTTCATATGAAATGGATTCGTTTAAAATGGATGAATGGGTATGTAACGGTGCTCAATTTGTCCGTTCTTAATTTTTATGAGCCGGTAGCCGGGTTGAGCATTCCCCAAAGGCTTCCCGGCAGCATTGGTCGTGATCACAAGGATATGGTTGTGTGATGCTGCAGCATTGTTGTGCAAATGTCCGGCAAAGATGGCATCCACAGCATACTGCTCAAATAATTTAAAATATTTGATGCGTTGCTGCATGCTTTGGTTGCTGTATGTCTCTTTCTCACTGAAATTTTCAATAAAAAAGGGATAGTGGGTAAACAGAAGAATGGGATCGGACAAGGCGGCTTTCTTCAATTCCTTTTTAAGCCATCTGAATTGCTTCTTTTCCTCTTTTCGACTCTTATCCGATTTGATGATGACCGAATTGAATCCAATGAAGTGTGCATTTTTATGGCGAAAAGAAAAACGGTCGGACCTTTTCCCATGCACCGAATGATACCATTCAACATCCTCTTTTGACGGATTCAGTGCCAGATCGTGGTTACCGGGACTCAGATAAACGGGTATGCTCTTCTCGATGCATGCAGTAATCCTTTTGAATTCATTTATTTGCAAAGTATCCCTGCCGTTGTTTACAAAATCACCTGTGATAATCACAAAATCGGGCTTGATCTGATTGATCTGCCTGACTGCCTCCGCATACAGCATTGTCTCTTTTTCAAAGTCGGCATTGTTTGTAAAAAAACCAAACTGAGGGTCTGTAATCTGTACAATCAGCAGGGAATCCCGCTGAGCATAGGAGCCCAAAAAGAACAGTCCCATGCAAACAAGAAACAACAGCCGCTTCGGTAAATTTTTCAACTGAATAAATATTTGTTTCATTTTCATTTCAGTAGATCCGAGATACAGATTCTTTCATATGGGGTTTTATTCACCCCGGCATAGTATTCCAGAAACATCTCCTCCCCGTGGGGATTTGTTGTAATCAAACCATAACCCGGAAGATCCTGTTGCTTGAAAAAAGTGACGTACCTGCTTTCTTCATCCAGCAGGCGTATCCGCTTCGTCAGCGTGGCAGGTTCCCATTCGGGATGATCGGTAGCCAGATTCCAGCCGAATCGGGTATGTACCTTGTCCGCTGTTTTCCTATCCAGGTCTCTTATCACACTGTTGAAGGACAACTGAACCACGGGTCCCCAGTCAGTATCTCTGCGAACGACCGAGTAGAGATGCAGATGTGCCGTTAAAACCACGGCCTTGTTTTTGGCAATGATCTCAAGCAGCCGCTCTCTCTTCGCAGGTTCGTCTCTGTATAAATGCCAGCAACGCTCATTGATAGGAATGACAGGCACATGGACCATTAAAAACCTGAATCTGGCATCTGCGGATGAGAGGTTCTTTTCCAGTTGATCCAGCGCATCCTCGCTTTTATCCCATGGATCGAAAGCGACAAACAGGGTCTCCCCAATCTGATGAGCGTAACCGGATGAAGTAATGTCATTCCTTTTCAATTGTTTTTGAAACAGGGGGATGTAGTGATTGTTGAAAGCTTCCACGGCACCCGGGCCGGTGATATCGTGGTTGCCCTTGATGATGAGCCAGGGTACGGGCATCTTTACCGCTTCCACTGCTTCCACAACCGCACGCGCCATTTGATCTGCCTTTTTCTCACTTCCGGCCAATCCTTCCGAGAGGTCACCCAGCTGAATCACGGCTTTCACGGCAGGGTCATGCTGCAGTGCCTTTTGACGCAAGTGCCTGCTGAACAGAGGCCAGATCTCTTTTGTGATCTGTGTGTATTCTTTTACCTGCCTCAGATCATCGGGTTTGTTGGACAGCCAGGTCATGTCATGATCCTCCATCCGGTCGTAATGGATGTCTCCCAGGACCAAAAAACTCTGCTCCTGTGCCATGATTGTTGAGACGATCAACAACATAAAAAAACAGATCAAACTTCTTTTCATGTTCCTTGTCTTATATTCCCCAGTTCCGGTTGGCTTTGCTCCCCATTTCAAACACGATTTTTCCACCTTTCATGATCTCATCGTGGTGGATGAAGGGCTTGTTCAGGGGCTTGCCGTTCAATGTGGCCGACTGGATATATTTATTCTCAGGCGCATTGTTGACCGCTTCAATTTCAAAAAACTTCCCATTGCCCAAATCAATCCGGGCATGATTGAAGAAGGGACTGCCGATGCTGTATTCCGGACTGCCCGGGGTGACAGGATAAAAGCCCATCTGCGAGAAGACGACGAATGAAGACATGCCTCCCCCGTCTTCATCGCCCGGCACGCCCATCAGGTCGTTTCGAAACCATTGGTGGATCAGGGTCCTGATTCGTTTCTGGGTCTTCCAGGGTTCGCCGGCATAATTATACAAGTAAGGGATGTGCAGGGAGGGTTCATTGGCCATAGAGAATTGTCCCACGTTGCCGGTATGGTCGGGCAACTGACTGTAAAACTCATACTTTCCCTTCCCCAGGAGAGTGACAAACATCAGATCCAGATTATGAACAAACTGCTGCTTTCCACCCATCAGGTCGATCAGGTCGGGTATATTGTGTTGTACATCCCAACGATAAATCCATCCGTTGTTTTCCCCATAGTAACCGCGTGCACCCATTCCACCGGAATAACGATAGTCGAATGGCTCGATGAATTCTCCGTTTTTATCTTTGGGATGGAAAAAACCGGTCTCCTTGTTGTACAGATTGCGATAGTTGAAGGATGCCTCCATAAAATAGTTATAATCATCTGTCAGTCCCAGCTCTTTCGCCAGCTGAGCCAGACACCACTGATCATAGGAGGTTCCCAGGGTCACGGCGACAGGTTGTCGCCGCTCGAAACCATGCACCTCGGGAATGGTTTCCTCCTCCCCTTCCCGCAATGCCGGTATATATCCATGTTCCTTATAAAATTGATCCAGCTCTCCTGCCGGCTTACCCGACCAGGGAGCCAGGGTCTTGTCCATGATCGCACCTTTGGCGGCACGATATGCTTTTTCCAAATCAAAATTATTCAGACCCTTGCGATGGGCATCCAGCACCGAGGCTACACCATGATTGGAGTTCATGCGGCGACTGTCGCCGGTAATCTCAGGGAAGGTGGGCATCCAAAAATGCTCCATCTGCTCTGCCATCAGCACAAATGAATTCAGAATATCCTGCTCTCTTTCCGGTTCAATGAGAATGCGCAGCGGATGATGTGCCCTGTAGGAATCCCAGATCCAGTCGTCGGTATAAAACGGGCGTCCCCCATCATCATGGACTTTTCCGTCGAAAGCACTGTAATAACGTCCATCTTCCGAAATGGATACCGGTCGCTCAAAGCTGCGGTATAGTGAGGTATAAAAGACCGTTTTGTCGTTTTCCGGACCGCCTGACACCTGAATCTTACTCAAGGCTTCGTTCCATACTTTGCGACCTGTTTCACGGAGAGAAGCCAGGTCTTTTCCATTCAATTCGCGCTCCATGTTCTTTTGTGCCTGCGCTGCATCGATAAAAGAAATTCCATAGCGCAGGGTAATCTTTTTGCTGCCGGCGGGATAGTTCATGATGAGACATGCATTTCTGCCGGCAGCAGAAGTCTTGTTTACGCTCTCCGGCAATTGCTCAGGGAGAAGGTAGAGATATACTTTCGTGTCGTTCTCAATCAGCTGAAATCCCGAAAAGGCCGTTCCGTCCCAGGTAAGCTCCCCTCTTCGGGTATTAAGCGCCACCCCGACTGCTTCCTCTTTTTCGAAAAGAAGCTCATAGATTGCAGATTGATGAGAAAGTCCATACTCAACTGATATTCCCTCATCATCCAGATAAACCGAGTAGGAATAGGGAGTGATCTTTTCATTGTCGTAACGATAGGCAACGACGGGCTTGACATCTTTCCTGCTCCCGTAAAAAGGACTCAGGTTGAATGCCGAGCTTCCCCTGTGGCTGGTAACCACGATGGGGAGCCCCTCCAGCACGTCGCCGGTGAAATCACGGCGCTCGGGATACACACGCAACATGCTGTGGGGAAGGTGGATGGTAGGGAAGGTAGGCACCAGCAAATGACTGATATTTCCCATGTAGGGATTCACATAATCGACCGGTTCCCGGGCTGTTTTGTTTTGGATCGAAGAACATGACAGCAGCAAGATTGTAATTCCTATTGCCGACATGAAATAATAAATACTTGATTTTCTAATAAATAACGAATGTTTCATATGCTTTTTATGCCATGTATGTTGCAACCGGTAAAAGAATTCATTGCGAAGCTTCTTGTATGCCTGCACCATACGTGTTTACTATTATTTTCTTTATGTTTTGACTTCTTACATGGACGCCTTGGGATCTTTTCCGGGTACTGGCACCTCACCTTCGTGATAATCGGACAGCGGCCCCATCTCATAGGTCTCCGGTCCATATCTTAGCGTGGAGGCCATGATCTCATCCCAGCTGATCTCTTTGCCTGTATAGGCAGCTTCTCTTCCCAATATGGCGACCATATTGGAGTAGGCCAGATCTTCGGCCTGGTTGATTTTCTTGTTTAAACGAATCGATTCCACCAAGTGGATGTGTTCCTGGTTATAGGGATTCTTGACCGGTTTGTTTTCATAGTCGTATTCCCACAACAGGCTCCCGCTCCAATCCAGTATCTTTATCTCTCCCCGGTCGTTCAGCTGTGCCATTCCTTTTGTGCCCAGAATCTGTTCCGACACATTGCCATCGCATCCGTCGATCTGACGGGCCGTATGCAACCCCCGTTTGTTGTTGCTGTAATAATAATCCACACTGAAGAAATCGAAGATGTCGCCGGTCAGTCTGCGTGCACGTCCGCCAAAACCGACGGCTTTCTGCGGCTTGTCACCCATAAACCAGGTGACCACGTCGATGTTGTGAATTCCCTGATCGAGAATATGATCTCCACTCAGCCATTTTATATTAAACCAGTTGCGAATGCAATATTCCATGTCGCTCCATTCGGGACGCTTGGCTTTGTTCCACCAGGCACCCTGATCCCAATGGGATGTGGTGGATACAATCTCTCCGATAATGCCGTTTTTGATTTCAACGTATGCTTCCCAATAGTCGCGTCGATGTCTGCGCTGGTTTCCGGTCACCACGGTCAATCCTTTCCCCGTGGCTACCTTCGATGCGGCAATGACCGTGCGGATGCCTGTAGGGTCTACCGCGCAGGGTTTCTCCATAAAGACATGTTTGTCGGCCTCAACAGCAGCTTTGAATTGTTCTGCCCGGAAATGAGTGGGCGTACACAAGAGCACCAGATCGATGTCCGGCATGGCCATGATCTTCTGATAGGCATCGAATCCAAAGAAGCAATTGCTGTCGTCCACATTGTTGTTGTACTTCTCAGAGAGGACCTTCCGGCAATTTCCCATTCGGTCGGGAAACAGGTCGGCCAGGGCGATAATGGACACATTTGGTCCGGACTCCAGAAATTGGGTGGCAGCACCGGTACCGCGGTCACCACAGCCGACAAGCGCTGCCTTTAACGGCTCTCCATCGGGAGCGATCTCCACGAAGGAGAACATACCCAGCTCTTCGGGGCTGTATTTTTTGGCGGACTCTTTTTTCTCTCCGGTGGAGCAGGATGAGATGAAAGCGGGTGTGGCAATGCCTAACGGCAGGGAGGCACCCAGGATGGCTGAATTGGATAAAAAGTTGCGTCGTTTCATAGTCGTTATTTTATATTGTTTTATTATTTCTACTTGATTATTTGCTGATAAAGATACGTATCATTCTCTTTCGGGCAGCTTCATGGATAATGGTTTTTCGCTACGCAGCATCCGGGCCGCTTCGCCGGTCAGCCACAGGTAATGGTCCGAAGGCTTCCCATCCAGATTCACGAACTGAACATGCTCGCTCATGGGCGGGTTGTCGCTACACTTAAAGATGGCGGTTCCCTCGTTCACTTCATCGAACATGGCCACGTAAATCATTTCGGCTCCCGAACGAATGGCCGTCGATAGTTGTTGCCAGTAGAAGCGTCCTCCCTGACGGGGTATGGAGCCCGATGGCTTGATGTCGTCCGGAAACTCGAACTGGCTCAGGTTATGCCAGCTGAATCCGGGCGTTACGCAGGGTACGTAATCGATCCTGTTTTCTTTGCACCATTTGATGTCATTCACAATCACATCGCGATACCGGTCCATGTCGTTGTGAAGCAGGGGGGTGAACCGCTGCACCATCCAGGGGAGGACAATATCGACACTTCGGATGATATCGTGGAGGTAGGGATCGGGAAGACAGTCGGCATTCAGGTCTCTCCAGAAGGTGGGCACGCCCAGCATCACGCTGCATCCTCCATATACCGGGTCGTTTTTCAGGAAATTGATAAAGCGTTCGATGCCGATATTGCGGATGTTGTAGGGACGATCGGGGAAACCTACCCCCCAGATGGCCACCAACGGCTTGCCGTTATGATGAAGATATGTTTTGTTTCCTTTCTGCTGGGTCACCTTGAGCGAGTCGACCAGAAATTTCCAGTCTTCGATAAGGGTAGAACAATCTTCTCCTTCTCTCCTTAAGCCGGAAAGATCGTACATGATCGCGATGGCGCGGTCGTATTTCGATGCAGCCTCAAAGGCATGGGTCAGCACATCGGTGGCGTGTCCTTTCCGGGCATTCGGTCTTGCGGCGCTGAAAAAACGTTGCATGAACACCCCGTCCACCCCATACTCCTGCATCCAGCTGAAGTGGGTGTCGACCGTGCTTTTATCGGCCGAATTAAAAAAGCGGGCGGTGCTGCCATCGGCATGCTTCAGGCCGGTAGGATAGGTCTGCTTGTATTCACGCACATCGGGCCACATGTCGATGCGGACCTGTTTTTCATCGGGGTACATCACCCCATCGGCTGGCAGACGGAACCAACCCTGGTAACCAGCCATGACAAGGCCTTTATAGGACGGGTACTTTGTTTCTGTAGCATGTTTACTTCCTGCAAAGATGCTTGAACCGCACAACAGTGTGGCGATAAAAATCAGCTGTATTTTTCTTCTCATATTATTAAGATTTATCTGATTCTACTTTTCTGATAGAAACCAGCATGTTTATTTTGATATGCGTTTTCGTTGATTCCTGTTATAACCCGAACGCTTTGGTCAGGCGAATATCTTCGGAAGAGGAGCCGATCATGAAGGTATAGGTGCCCCGGGGAGTCACAAAATCACCCCTCTTTTCATCCCAATAGCGCAACAGGTCTTTCCGGACCCTGATCTCCACGCGCTTGTTTTCTCCTTTCCGGATGGTGGTGCGCGCAAACCCTTTTAGCTCCTTGTTGGGGGTGACGACACCCACATCCGGCAGTTTCACGTATACCTGGGAGACCTCATCGCCGTTGTACTTCCCGGCGTTTCTGACATCGAACGACACGAGCAGTTCCTTACCCAGGTCTTTGATCTCCGGCTTGCCGTACCGGAACATGGTATAGCTCAACCCATACCCGAAGGGATAAAGGGGCTTTCCGGTGAAATACTGGTAGGTGCGTCCCCTGGTCACATCGTAATCATCAAAGGGGGGCAACTCTTCGAGCGAGTTATAATAGGTCAGCGGCAATCTCCCGCCCGGGTTATAGCGGCCGAACAGCACTTCGGCTACGGCCGTACCACCCTGCTCTCCGGGGTACCATGCATTCACCACTGCGGGAAGATGATCCTGCATCCAGTTGATGGCGAGCGAGCTCCCGGCGACAAGCACCACCACCGTGTTGGGATTGATCTTGTAGAGCTCTTCGATGAACTCGCGCTGGTCCTCGGGCAGGAAGATGTCTTCCCGGTCTTTGCCTTCCCGTTCGATGGTTTTATTGATTCCCAGCACGGCAACGACCATGTCGCACGCACGGGCCGCATTTCCGGCTTCACCGTACAATTCGATCCGTTCTTTCTTCCCTACTTGCGGCAAACGCCACTGCAAACGTGCCAGGGCATAGTCACGGTCGTCATAGTACTCGGCTTTCAGCTCGTAATCCTTCCCGGCTTCAAGGTAAATATCCACCGTATCTTTGGAGATCGCGGCACTGCGCCATTGATCGATCAATAGCTTTCCGTCGATACGCAGCCGGGCTCCATCGTCGTAGCTAAAGCTGAAGGTGTAGTTCCCCGAGACGGGTGGCCGCAACGTGCCGGTCCATCGGATAGAGAGCGGCGAAGCGGGCAGAAAGGGATCGGGTGCCTGGTTGGCCGGTTCAAAGTTGATCCACTCTTCGGTACGCACCACGGGATCTCCTTCCAGCTTCATGTTATTAAAATACTCGGCTTTCAGGCCGTTGGGGAAGCTTGCTCCTTGAATAAGTTCCATGCCGTCTTTGGCCGATTTCCAGGGGGCATGTACAATCCTGACCTTGTCGCCCACCAGGTTTCGGATACCCTGAAGAATGGATATGGGCTCGTTGGCTGGAATTCCGCTGTAATCGCCAAACTCAGCGTTGGCCGCGTTGATTCCTACCACGGCGATTGATTTCACCTTCCTCGTATCGATGGGAAGGGTGTTGTGGCTGTTTTTCAATAGCACGATGCTTTGACGGGCTGCTTCCAGCGCCAGTTCCTTGTGCTCTTTTGAACCGATCACGGTTACCGGGATCTTGCTATAGGGGTTGTGATCGGGATCATCGAAGAATCCCAGTTTCATGCGGGCACGCAACACGCGATAGGCAGCCGTGTCGATATCGGCTTGCGTGACCATGTACTGCCGGTATGCGTTGAGCAAGGGTGCCATGTAGACATCGTCGCCACACTCCAGGTCGAGGCCCGCCTTGATGGACAATGTGGCGGCGGCCTCCTTTGTCTTGACGTACTTCATGGCTGAAACCAGCAGGCTGGGTCCCCCGCAATCGGATACCACGTAGCCGTTGAATCCCCAGTCGTGCCGCAGTACCTTGGTGAGCAGCCAGGGATTAGCCGTACAAGGCACCTCGTTGATGGCGTTGTATGCCGACATGATTGAGGCGGCCTTTCCATCCTTCACGCTCATCTCGAATGCCGGAAGATAGTACTCCCGCAGTTGCCGTTCCGATATCCGGGGGTTGGCGGTGAAGCGATTGTGCTCCTCATTGTTCGCAGCGAAATGCTTGGGTGTGGCAACAATCTTCAGATAGCGTTCATCATCTCCCTGCAGTCCCTTTACGAACGCCGTGCCAAGTATTCCCGACAGGTAGGGGTCTTCTCCGTAGGTCTCGGGGGTACGTCCCCAGCGAGGGTCTCTCGCCATGTTGATGGTAGGCGACCAGAAGGTCAGCAGGTCCGTAAAACGGGCAGTCTGCAGCCGGCCCTGCTCGAGCTCGTTCCACCGTGCACGGGCCTCATCGGAGATGGCTGTGGCCACTTTCCGGTGCAGCTCGGGGTTCCACATGCTGGCCAGGCCGATCGCCTGGGGAAAGACCGTGAAGCGACCGGGACGCACCACACCGTGCAGCGCTTCGTTCCCGTGATAGTATTTGGGAATCTGCAGTCGGGGTATCCCGGGAGAGGTGGCATAAAGCAAACTTATTTTTTCTTCCACGGTCAGGCGGGAAAGCAGGTCCATCACCCGCTCGTGCGTGGACAGGTTCTCATCTCTGAAGGGCATCTCCTCCTGTGCGTGGATGGTAGTGAGCCCCACTCCCAATAAAAGCATAAAAAGCAAAAGTCTCTTGTTCATCTCATTCATTATTCTAGTCTCGCTTGGTATGTATACAGCTAAATTCTCGACTGACGTCTCATCTTTAGCTGTATCTATCCCAAATTAATAAACTTGCGAAACTTGAGTTAGTTAATATCAATTTATTCGTTTCAGCCGGGCGTCGACCCTGATCAATTCTCCTGGCTTTGTTTTGTATGTTTTTTGTATGTTTCCGGCCCGGAGATGCAATTTACCTCCCAATTGGGAATGGATCTGTGCTTCGGTTACCGCTCCCTCTTTCCAGGATAGGTCTACCGTGAATCCACCCCTGGCTTTCAAGCCTTTGACCGATCCGCTTGTCGTCATGGCCGAAGGAAGGGAGGGGAGCAGGTGTAACTCGAAACTCCCGTCTCTCTTTTTCAGCTGGCTCTGAAGGAACATCTCGGCAATGGCAGCCGTGGCCCCGAAGTTTCCATCGATCTGGAAGGGCGGGTGGTCGTCGAACAGGTTGGGCAACGTTTTATCTGCCAGCAGCACGGAGAGGAGCTTGAAGGCATGGTCGCCGTCGTGCAGGCGGTTCCACATGTTGATCTTCCAGGCCAATCCCCAGCCTGTACCGGCGTCACCGCGGGCGACCAGGGTTTTGCGGGCTGCCTCGGCCAGCGCGGGAGTCCCTACCCGCGTGATCTGGTTTCCCGGGTGTAAACCAAACAGGTGGGAGGTGTGCCTGTGGTGTGGTTCCGCTTCCTCATAATCTTCGGCCCATTCCAGGATGCGACCGGTTTTTTCGCTGATGCGGATAGCGGGGATCCTTTTCAGGGTAGCTTCGCACTCTTTTCTGAAGTCGGCATCCACTTTCAGTATATTGGACGCCTCGATGCAGGTTGTCAGCAGGTTGTGGATGATCTCCAGGTCCATGGTCGCTCCGTAGGTGAACACCGCATGTTCTCCGTTGGGCAGGATAAATGCATTCTCGGGAGAATAGGAAGGGTTGGTCACCAGCTTTCCGGCGTAGGCTGTGCCGGCCGGAGCCTCCACCAGGAAGTCCATGATGAAGCGGGCTGCTCCTTTCATGAGGGGCCACGCGCGTTGTGCGAGGAACTCCTTGTCTCCGGTGAAGCAATAGTGTTCCCACGGGTGTTGTGCCAGCCATGCCGCTCCCATGGGCCATATTCCCTGGGGACCATCGGCGGGGGCGGTAAAACCCCAGGCGTCGGTCAGGTGGTGAACCACCCATCCGCGTGCTCCGTAGATCACCTCTGCACTCCGCTCCCCCGGTGTGACCAGCATATCCATCAGATCGAACAAGGGCAGGTGCATTTCCGAGAGGTTGGTGAGGTCGGACGGCCAGTAGTTCATCTGGAAATTGATGTTTGTATGAAAATCGGCGTTCCAGGGAGCATTCATCTGCCATGCCCAGAGTCCTTGCAGGTTGGCGGGCATCCCTCCCGGCCGGGAAGAGCCAATAAGCAGATAGCGACCGAACTGGAAATAGGTGGATACCAGTCCCAAGTCGGGTTCTCCTTTTTCCCGTGCCCTTCTTAACCGCTCGTTTGTGGGCAACGCATCTACCTCTTCCGATACAGGCTCCAGATCTAAGTCCACCCGTCCAAAATAGTGCTGATGATCGTCGATATGGGTCGATTTAATATTGTCGTACGATTTGGAAATCACCTTAGCGATTGTTTCGGCACATTTTTTTCGGGGGTCTCCAGAGAAGTCGGTCACCCCTTTGGCAAGGTTCTCCATGCCGGGGTAATTGGTTGCTCCGGTGATATACAGCGTGAGGGTGTTGGCATCGTTCACCTTCAGCAGGTACCCTTGTTCCGCGCTTTCCACCACAGCTACATCTCCTCCGTCGGCAACGGCTTTCACCTGGGCGGCGAAGCTGATTCCACGCGGGTTTCCCTCCTTGTCCTTCCTGGCAATCTGCCCGTTGAGCAGCAGCCCGTCATTTCCCAGTTTCCCGGTTTTGGCGTCCTGTGCTCTTTTCAGGGTCATGGAAAGGTTGATGCTACCCTTCTTGTCGGCCGTAATCCGCACCACGATCACGTTATCGGGTGCCGAGGCGAAATATTCGCGCTTGTAGTTTACCCCGCTGGAACGATAGCTCACGGTGGAAACCGCTGTGGAAAGATCCAGTGTCCTCACGTAATCGCGTGCGTTCAGTTCCGGGGTGTCAAACCACAACTCTCCCAGAGACTGGTACGATTTAACCCCCTTGGGGTTGCCCATCATGGTGGCTTCGGCCAGCTTGACGGCTTCGTTGTTTTTATCTTCGAACAGCAGACGCTGCACTTCGGGCAGCGCCTCGCGGCCGGCCGGATTGTTGGGATCGAGCGGATAGCCGTCCCACAGGGTATTTTCATTTAACTGAATGCGTTCGTCCGCGACTCCCCCGAACACCATGGCACCCAGGCGTCCGTTGCCCAGGGGCAGCGCTTCCTCCCATACCTTCGCCGACTTGCGGTACCACAACAGATTTTTTGTGTTGGCCGGTTTTTCCGCTTTTCCGGTAAATTCAGCACGGTCGACCCACCTGGCGTTGATCGGCACGTTCCGCTCACTGGCAGCCAGGGCGGGAGTCTGTATTACCTTTTGGATTGTCCCGTCGGGATTGTAATTGAGCTTATCGAAGCAGATGGATCGCAACCAATCGTTGGGTTCGCCATTTACCCTCGACAGCATGCTGTTATGATAGAAAGCATACCATTGTCCCTTGTACTCCACAATGGAACCATGGTTGGTATAACTGTCGGTAGGATCCATATAGACCCCCTGATGCTTCCAGGGCCCCAGGGGACTATCGCTGGTAGCATATCGCATCCGGTTATCTCCCTTTACGCCTTCCTTGTCGTTTCTTTCATCGTGATTGTCGGAATAGGAAAGATAGTAAACACCGTTTCTCTTGTGCACCCAGGTAGCTTCGTGAAAATCATACACTCCTTCCATGGGCTGCAGTGCACCGTCCAGCTCCGTCATGTTGTCCTTGAGTTTGGCACCAAAGCATCTGCCTCCACCACCATAGTAAAAGTAGGCCTGACCATCGTCGTCCACAAACACATTCGGATCGATCTCACCATTCTCCGGAAGTCCTTTCAGCCAACTCTCCAGCACAACAAAATCGGATGCGGGTTTGTCACTGACCGCGATACCGATCTTCCAGTTCTTACCCCATGGATCTTTATCGGGATGGGGAAAGTAAAAGTAATATTTCCCATTTTTATAGACGCAATCGGGCGCCCACATGAACTTGGCATCGTTGGAGAGTGGCTTTCCCCAGGGTACCTGGCTTGCACGAAGGATCTCCCCATGATCTGTCCAGTTCACCATGTCATCGGTAGAAAAAACATGGTACTGATCCATCAGGTCGCACCCTCTCGGAGGAGCCATGTCGTGCGATGCATAAACATAAAGCCGGCCATCGGCCCACACTCTTGCAGACGGATCGGCGGTGTACATATGCCTGATAAACGGGTTTTGGTGTGGATCGGCCGATTTACCCTGTGCTTTGGAAAGCATGGGATACATCAGAGAGAGGCCGACAAGCAGTAGACACGTGAAATGAACTGCCTGTTTTTTCTTATGAGAAGATAATTCTTGCATGATTGTTATTGCTATGTTTGTTATTGATTATTCCACAACTCCTTGATGGTTTCTTCCACATTCAGCCCATCCGGATTTTCCGCTGATTTGTTGTTTGCACGATATTTTCCCCGTCCTTTTCCTTCGCATAAGCTGACCAAACGACTCACGGGCATTTGTAAAAAACCATTCGAATCATTATTCCTGATCCATTCATACGCATACCGCAACCACGCTTGTCGAAACGTTTCATTTTGCAGGTAAAACCAGGTAATTTCATCATAGCCCCATATGAAATGACTGTCGACGGTTGCTTCGCCTGGCGTACGGCTACAACCAAAGTTATCGAATTCAACCAGGTAGGGCAGCGACTGGCAATGCCAACCACTTGGTGTTTTACCGCCTCTACTCTTGAGATACAAGGCATCCAGATAACCCACTTCCAATAGGGCTTGCTGAGGTCTGTCAGGGATTTCTTTTATCCGCAATGGAAAAGAATTGAAATCCAACAAGCTCACTCCATCTACGATCATCCCCCCATGCGGCACGTGGGCATCCAGCAGTACCCATCCCCGGCGAGTGGCTGTTTTCGCGAAACTCCTCAGTTTATCTACGAACGACTGCCACTGTAGCAAATCGGGATCGGCCATACCCATCAGGGCTGTCTGTCCCAGGTGAAGCGCTTCACACCCGATATCGAAATAGGTTCCGGCCAGAAAGATGAACCATAGCTGGGCTTCCTGCCGTGTGATGTCGGGCACGCTTGAGCCTTCACGCCAATGGTTTACAAACTTGCCATCGGGATTCAGCATCTGGTCATAACTGAAATGCCGGTTCTCGACGGGCACTTCCAATGCTTCGAATGCCCAGTCAGGAACAGGTATTTTTTCCACACTCCGTGTGACTATTTCAAAAAGAGCCGCCTGGAAAATGATATCCTTATCGTAGGCATGCACCGCTTCGACTAGTTTTCTTGCCTGTTTCAGGTATTCGGGGATGATCAGGACCTCTTCCCTGCCCCACCGGTAAATGGCTCTACCAATAAATTTAGCACCCGTATTTTTTATCAACCTGACATCGTCTTCCTTGTAGGGATAGGGACCATCATTCGTGTAGGGGTCGACGGCCAGGAATTCGGTCATGGTAACCGATCGTTTCAGGTAGTTTTCCAGCACCGGCCGTGAGATGCCCGATGCATCAAAATGGTAAGAACCGGGGTTGGCGGAACACGCTGCGGACAATATGCAGAACCATGTCAGCAAACTCACTCCCATGGCTACTGTATAAAATTTCAACTGCATCATCATATATTTTTTCCGGGATATACGTTTCAGGCGATCATAAATTACCGAAATCATAGTTCGGTTTATTGCCCATTCGAATTCTCAGGATTCCACCACGCATGATCTCTTCATGGGAAATAAAACTGGAATCATACTTCTTTCCGTTTAATTCAACGCTTTGTATGTACATATTTTCGTCTGAATTACCAATGGCTTCTACGCTGAAGCTTTTGCCGTTTTCAAGGTGGACTGTTGCCTTGTCGAATAAAGGACTCCCCAACACATATTCTCCGGAGGCAGTAAAGACAGGATAAAAACCAAGAGATGAAAGAATATACCATGCCGACATTTGACCACAATCTTCGTTGCCGATGAGTCCATCGGGCTGATCATGATAAAACTCGTTCATGATATAACGGGCAAGGCGGGCCGTTTTCCACTGTTGTCCGATATAAGCATAAAGATAGGCAATGTGATGGCTGGGTTCGTTTCCATGCGCATACTGACCGATGCTGCCCGTTAAATCGATCAATACATCGGGATCATTTTCTATGGTGAGTGCAAAGAATTGATCGAGCCTGTCTACAAAAGCTTTTTCGCCTCCCAGCAATTCTGTCAAACCTGCTACGTCATGCGGTACAAGCCACAAGTACTGCCAGGAGTTTCCTTCGGAATAATCGTTCGCCCAAGGTTTTTTGGATTTGATGGGGTCAAAAATAGGATTCCAACTTCCATCGACCATTTTCCCACGGAAAAAGCCCACTTCCGGATCATAATAAAGCTTGTAGTTTTCCGATCGCTTCTGGAAATAGGCAGCCTCTTCTGTTTTTCCCATTTTTTCTGCCATCTGCGCAACGCTTCCCATACCGATTGCGTATTCAAGCGCAGTAGATACAGGACGGTTTTTCATGACATCGGAAGGAATCGCTTTCAGTTCACGATCGTAATTCAAACCACGTATATCGTTCATCGCAGAAGCTTTGAGTGCCGCAAACGACCGTTCAGGGTCGAAGCCTTTAACACCTTTCACATATGCTTCGGCAATTACCTGAAAGCTACTGATTCCTACCATTGTACCGGTTTCATATCCTCTCAGGTGCCAGATAGGCAGCATGCCTGTCTGGTCGAATATATCGAGCATGCTGTTCACAAAATCGGCGGTACGTTTCTGATCAATCAGTGTATATAAGGGATGTGCGGCCCGATAGGTATCCCACAAAGAAAAGATGGTATAATTGTCGAATCCCGCTTTCTTATAAGTTTTCCAATCTGCTCCCCGGTATTCTCCGTTGTAGTCGTTAAATAAAGAGGGATGCATCATGGTATGATACAGGGCGGTATAAAAAATTCGCTTGTCGGCTTCATTTTTTGTTTCCACTTCAATCTTCGACAGTTCTTTTTCCCATTTCTCGTCGGCTTGTCGGGTTATTTCTTCAAAGTTCCACTTCGGAATTTCCGATTGGATATTCTTGAGAGCATTATTTGAACTTACAGGAGAGATTCCGACCTTCAACAATACAGTTCCCGGAGATTCTTTAAAACTAATCAAGCCTTTCAAAGATTTGCCTTTTGCTTTTTTGCCTTTGAGCGGCGTTGTGTCTTCGTAAACAGAAAAATGATTGATGGGAACGGACGATTTGATCGCAAAGAACAGTTGTTGTTTCTTTGCCCAACCTTCCGATGAACGGTATCCTTTGATGGTATATTTATCGGCTAACTCGATATAGGTTTCAACCGATTTATCATTGATTCCGTCTTTGAGATCAATGATAATGCGTGCATTTTCTCCTTCCGGAAAGGTGTATTTATGGAACCCGACACGTTCTGTGGCAGTCAGCTCGACATCAATATCATGATCATCGAGTTTGACACGGTAATACCCAGGTTGTACTGTTTCATTCTGATGAGAAAACCGGGAAGCATAGCCGCTGTATCGTTCGGTTTCTTTCCCTTTATCCAATTTGATCTCTCCCACATAAGGCATGATGAGCACATCGCCCAGATCACCGATACCTGTACCACTTAGATGCAGTTGCGGAAACCCGATGATCACACTATCCTGGTAATTATAACCGGAACACCAATCCCAGCCCTTGTAAAAATTGGAAGGACCAACCTGGACAGCACCGTAAGGAACACTTGCTCCGACAAACACATGTCCATGTCCTCCCGAGCCAATGAATGGATCAACATAACGGGTATAGTCAGGTAGACTTGCCTGTAGGGGGTACAGAAAATTGAATGTGAGCAGTACATTCAACAGAATCAATTTCTTTACATTCATATCGTGATCATGAAGGTTTTTATATTACAAATAAATACAGATGCACTTAATAGAGCGATTAAAAATCCGGTTAATATGAAAATTATTAAAGCTTTCGTCATTTATAACCGCTTTTGTCTGCTAAAAAGCTTCCTGAGGAAGTGTCAGAGCAAAAAACTCCAAAAAGTTACCTTGCGGAGCATGCCTCATCTTTCGTGAATTTAAACCCCTTGGGTATCACTCCAAAATTATCTTCTCCCACATTTTCAAAAACCATGTTACAGTATGATGCTTCACCCACAGCATGGTTGAAAGAGATGCCATACCTTCCGGTACCGTTGATGTGGATATTTTTAAAGTGAATATTTCTCATCATTTTATCCTTGCCGGCATCAAGATAGATTGCATCGGATCGTGAATCATAGATATCAATATTTGAAAAATGCACATTCAACAAATCATAATGACCATAACTGGTAAGATGTATGGCCCCTGCTGTTTTTCCGCTGATGATATCTCCCCTGTAACCTAGTGGACCCGCTTGTACGCCACAATTATAGATGGAAATGTTCTCGTAAAGATGTATGCCCTCCTCGCTGAAAGGCTGACCGGGGAAATCTGTCGTGGCCCGCAGGGCTGCTTCCATGCCATCAGTGATGAGGAGATTCAATGCTTTATGTCCGCTGCCGCCAAAAAAGCCGACGCTTGATGCTCTCCAGTTGTTCTCCGCCGTGCAGTATCGGTAGGTAATGTTCTCGCACCTATTCTTACCACTTGACCAGGAAGCCATATCGTCGTCGCCGTTGTTGCGAAAACTACAATATTCAACGACGGAATTTTTACTTCCAGTCGCTAGATTTATGCCATCGGCATACTGATTTCTGAAGCGACTCTGTTGAATAGTGAGATGATTGGTTGCTGTGATCCATCCTCCACATTCAAAATGCTCCACCCAGACATTTCTGATGGTAGAATTGGCACCAAATGAGCCCATAAGCCCTTTTCCAACTCCTCCATTCTGTCCATCAGGCAAGATAAAATAGCGCCGGTCATTGGCAGTGGTTATGTACAATCCATCCAGCAGGGTATTGTCCTGATCAGTTTGAATTCCCCTTTTCGGGTAGCTCTCCGCCTTGTCTGCAGGGGACGCAAAATAAATTTCGGTATGCCACATGCCGGCACCGATAATTCTGGTATGGGGTTTATGAATGAAAATCCTTTCATAAACGTCGTACTTGCCGGCGGGTATATAAATGGTCTTTCCTCCGTTGTGGGCAATAAACTGGTCCAAAGGGCCGTCCGACAAGTGATAACACACTTTATTCTGATCGCTGATCGTTTCGTATGTAACCGGCGGGGGAACAGCTTCCAGCTCAACGAAATCGATCGTATAGGGAATTTTATTATTATCAACCTTTACCAATTTGAATGTGGCTCCTCCTGGTATTTTTTTGTCGAGCTTAACCCGCAAATCATCGAACCGCATGCGGGCAAATTTGTTCACAGCAGGGAGGTTGTCGGGATACGTCTGGCCTGTCATGAATGCATGTTGCCATGCCCAATAGGAATCGAGGGTGATGTTTGAAATAAATCTGTCATCGACGTACAAGGCAATGACCCCTTTTGTTCCTCCTCCATTCACGCCATCAGGAATAGAAAAACGAATGACCAATCCATCGGCAGCCTCTTCATTCTTCCATTGAATATAAGCGTCTTTCTCTATCAGCTGGGTTGCCCTGGAATTCGAGGCTTCGCTCTGTAATTCTGTTTGCACAGAAGTGGGCGATAGAAATAATCCGGTTGTGAAACACTTTCCTGATTCTGCTTCGTAACGCTTGTAGGGCCTGTTATAATATCCCCGTTTCTGTGTGTCTTCATGGAAAGAGACACTTTGCGACAATGCCTCATCGACAGGTCCATCCATCAACAGATCATGTTCCTTTCTACTTTCTTCGTTCATCCATTCGGATGCCGGATTCAGTTTGATTCCCATCACCGGAAATAACTTTCTCCAGAAGGCAAACGTTTCTTCTGTGCTGAGGGTGTAATCCAATGCCGATACGATAAAGGATGTGCTACCGACATTCAGGGATACCAGGGCTGCTCCTTCGGGCTTTTTCAGTTGCTCGTAGAGAACAATCTGCGCACATTTCCGATTTTCGGGATTTTCATTGAACAGAGACCAGTCCGTGCCTGAGGCAGTCAGTATGATTTCTCCTTTCGTGGTAAGATCTCCCGCGAGTCCACATTTCAGAATATGTTTATCGCCTTTGATTTCACCAAAATAGAGAGCAGGCAAATCGAAATGATTACCCCACGCACTTTGTTTGTTGCTTTCCAAGGCGGTAGCTTCTCTCTTCGTGAGTTCCATGCGTTCGGGCAACACCGTCCCGATTGCCGGGCTTATATCCTGGTTGCGAAGCATCAACAGGATGGTTCCACCTTCTCTTTTTACCTCCTCGATCAGCTTCTCTTGCCCACCCTGATAGGTATGCGCGTCAATAATGAGAAACTGTGAGGGTTTTTCCGAAAGGTCGATTCCTATTTTCTTTAATTGCCGGTGTAACAATCCGTTTTTATCTCCTAAAAAAAGAGCACGCCCATATTGTTCAGCATGAACTGCGGGCTTTTCGGTCTGTTTATATTCGGTGTACCTGTCCCAGGGCGATGGTTCTCCGGCTATGGCGGCTTTCAGGGCTTCGAACATCGGCAATGGTTTGTAGAGTGGCTTTTCAGGATCGATTCCCGGATTGAAGGTGGATACATAGGGAGGAATTCTTTCAAACTGATAACCCGGCTTCCCTTCTTCATATATTTTACCTGCGAAAACGCCATCATGCAAATTCGGTAAGCGGGAATAGTCGTAGTAACCGAGACCCAGATGCTCGATTCCAAACCAACAGACCTCGGATGGTGAAAAATAAGCCAGGTAGGGACGCGCCATTTTGGTAACATGCTGGTACAAATCGACTGCCAAAGCTTCACTTCGCCCGTGGTACGATGCATAAGCCTTGTCACCTGCAAAAGGATACAACTGTGCAGGCTTACCATAGTAAGTGGCACCCGATTCGCCCACGATCAAGGGCTTGTTCAGACCTTGCGGTAAATCCTGTAGATTCAGGCCATGCCCAAAATGTTTGCTCCATACAGAGAGACGACCGTTCATATCGCGGTCGCCATCCAGGGTAACAAAGTCGCGTGTGGGATCAATTTCTTTTGCCGTAAGTGTCATGGCCACCATCTTGTCATCCCAACCATCTGAAACTGATTTCTCGGGTTTGTTCAGCAGGGCGATTGCGAACATTTCATTTCCGGCGCTCCACCCGATGACGGATGGGTGGTTTCTGTCGCGCAGGATCAACTGGCGAAAGTGTTCTCTTGAGCGCTGCCAGGTGATCTCTTCTTCCAGGTTAAGGCGTATGGAACTTCCAAATAATGCGGTCTCGTCCAGCACCATCAGCCCCATTTCATCAGCCAGGTCATAATAAACTCTGGGCCAGGGTTGTGCATGGGGACGAACAGCATTTCCCCCAAAGTCCTTGATCATGGTGTACCATGCCCAGGCAAAACGGCGGGAGCAGACATAGGGGCCAAAAGGGTGCTGGATATCTCCAAAACACTGTATTTTGCTTCCATTCAGATGAAATTCATCCCCTACAATTTTAAATTGCCGCCATCCGAAGCGGGTTGCTTTGCGGTCAACCGTTTTTTTACCACTCTTTATGTCTAACAGAAGGGTGTATAAATTGGGAGAGTCGGGTGACCAGGTGTCCAATTTGTTGTCAACGTTTGTCGACAGGTGAATCGTCTTTGTTTCGCCCGGTTTTAACTCAATCTTTTGTGCGTTTACTTTTAATGCAGACGCATGGTCCAACTCCCACGAAATTTCGGCAGCGAACAAGGGATCTTTCGATGGGTTGTTGTTGATCCATTTGCGAATATCCCCTTCTAAACTTATTCCTTGTTTTTTCTTTGAATTGTTTGTGACATGTACTTCTAAATCCAACTCGTTGCGGTCGACCCATGGTTTCACAAAAACATCGGTTATCCTTACTGCCGGCAAGCCGAACAAATAAACATCCTGCCATATTCCAATCAGATCGTCGGTGTTGGAACCGGGAGGGTAAACCGCTCCGAACTTATTATAAAGTGGATGGCGTTTGTCAAATAATTTGCTATGTCTCAGCCCCAACAGGACTTCTGCTTTTTCACCGGGTTGGACGTATCTGGTAATATCCACTTCAAAAGGTAGATAGGAATCGAAGTGGGTATAGACTTCTTTGCCATTCACATACACAACACATTCACCGGCCACTGCTTCGAAATGAAGTATGACCTGCTTCGCCTCCCATTCCGCGGGTATTGTCATGCTTTTGCGTAACCAGGCCATGCGCGCATTCACCCAGTGTTTGGGATAACTGGGATAATACACCGAGCTCGGGGCGTACGGGGAACGGGTACCTTCTCCTACGTCCTGACCGCCGCCCCAGTTATTCACGTTGATGGGCGACGGAATCTTTATTTTGGTTTTTTCCCATTCTGTATCAACGGCACTGGGGAGTGAGGGGGGAACACCGCTTCCGCTTTTCCAGCCGGCAGGCAAATGAATGATCTGCACATCCCAGTAGCCGTTTAGACAGATCTCGTCGCGAAAATCTTTTTCATACCTGTTTACCAGTCCCTCCGCAGGTGAAAAATCTCTTTGAAATAAAACCTGCCCCTGAACGTGTGGATAAGAAACAAGGAAGAACAAGAAACCATATATTATTTTTGATATAGACACATCCATAGTGAAGATTTTAATTCATTCAACCTTAGTTATCGCCGTATTTATCTGGCAATGACATCTGATCCAAGGATAGCTTTCGCTCCTTCGTTATTGATTCTCACGCCGGACTTGTAATAGTTGTTCGTAAGCTCAATGGATCGACCCGTCGATTGAAGCCGTACGTACACATTATCGCCCGCAGGATCTCCCGCAAATGGTTGTGCGAAATAGGACGAATAGACGTGTACACTTCCCCCTCTGACATCTACACCCGGTGTTCCAGTGCGCTGGAAATTGGCTTGCTGGAAGCGTACGGTACCATTATTGATGATGGCACCTACGGTAGGGCTACCCCAAAAGGCGCTGTTGTAAAGTATCAGTTGTGCATCGGGATGAACTTTACCGGTATTTATCTCATCTCCCATCAGGACGTATGATCTGACAGGTTGGCCCTGAATTCGGGTGTTCACCAGTTCGGAGTTCACTGCCACGATTTTGCTGTTTTCATCTGCATCTTCTACAAATAAAGCATAGGTACAACCGTCAGAACCATGGCCCACCATCGTCATCTCTCCCGGGTAATTGCCGGTGATTGCATCTTTCAAAAAGTGAATGCCATAGACTGATCCGTATACAAAATTGTTGAAGATGGTCTGCTGCTTCACATCGGCAAATTTAAAAGCACTGCAATTTGCCTGGATGAACCTGCCCAAGGCGACCCGGGGATATCCCTGTCCTTCACGAGGAAGTCTTGTTCCATAATGCGGGTTAAACTGAATGTTTCTGATGAATCCGCCTTCTGCGCCACCACCGACCCAGATACCTGCTCTGGCCAGTACGCCGGCGAAATAATCCACATAATGTCCGCTGGTGTTGTATGATGCTAGATCGATCCCTTTGTCTCCGACAGGAACCGTTACATTGACAATATATACATTCTCACCCTGTCCCTGAATCAGAAAAGGTGTTCTCCTCGGATTGCTTACATCAAACCCATCACTGGCTATGTTCAGCTGTACGATATTCATCCCGCGTATGCCTGCGTTTGCTTCAAGTTGTATGAGTGAGGCGCCCTTTTCCCCGGCACTGCCTCCTGCATAATTTGTGAATATTGCTGTACCTCCACTTTGGGTATGATGTTGTACATCCCAGCTACCCCTTAATTCAACTCCCGAAGGAATGGTGACTGGTTTTTCTACCAGGTATCTCCCGGCAGGCATGAAAACTGTGCCGCCGCCAGCAGATTTCATTCTGTTGAGTGCGGTCTGCAATGCTGCAGAAATGTCTATTGTCGGTTCATCGCCAGTAAGACCAGCCGCTTTCGGCAAATCGACCCGCAGTAACTTATTTGATACCGGTTTGGGATGTTTGGCAATATCAGTTTTGATATTTTTTGGAATCGGATCGAAAAGATATTGATCATCGACAATGGACTCTACGTAAGCTCGCTGACTCTGTTTTTTTACTTTTAACTGACGATGATACCCTGAATTGATCGATTTTAATGTATCCACCTCTTCGGTCAGGTAGACATGGTTGTCAGGTTTCGAAAATTCAGTCTGACTAAGCAACACATTTCCATTATTTATTTTAAGCGCGTAATCCTTGTAGTCAGCGAATGTGCAATTTTCAAAAGATATGACACCCCCTCCGCCATCACTGACCACAGTACCACGGAAATCCACGCCATTGAATTGTACGGAAGAACTGAAATGTTCGTAGAAATAAACTGCCTGTCCATTTTTGTCTGCGCCCAATACAGAGTTTGAAAAGAGCAATCCGTAAGGATTGACATCCTGTACATAGAGGCCAACTCCACAATTCTCAATATGTATTCCATAGAACTGTGCATTGGGTGCATTGGCAAATCCGGGTTCTCTTCCGATCCACATACCTGTCTTGTATCCGGATATATTCAGATAGGATACATATTCCCAGTCGGATCGATGCATTTGAAATCCGGTACCGTGGGCTTTTGTAAAGGCCGTCACCTCCTTGAGTGAAGGCGACCCCGGTAGTCCCGAATTTGCCCAATAGGCAGGATTGATCTTCACGTTTTCGATGCGTCCTATGTCTGTGCATACATGCACCTCCAGTCCCGTATTCAATGCTGTCATGTGACTGTTGAGGACATAATGTAACTCGCTTGGTGCGGAATAAAAACCGTTGTATGCATTTACAAGCGTTACATTTTCGACTGTTGCGCTGTTACCTGTGGCCTGATACAGTGACCATGGATAAGGTTTTACGTCCTTAATATTTTGTTCCGGATACCAGATTGAAAGATTTGT
Organism: Bacteroidetes bacterium GWC2_46_850; assembly: GCA_001768325.1. Lineage (GTDB taxonomy): Bacteria > Bacteroidota > Bacteroidia > Bacteroidales > Dysgonomonadaceae > Proteiniphilum. The sequence continues at coordinate 179,997 of MENQ01000007.1, forward strand.
TACGCCGGTACCTTCGCGCATGTCGATGAATCTGTCGGCTATGCTGGTATAAGTGGTGTGGAGCGCGTTATTTGCCTGTGGATCGTTCCACCAACTTTCTACCGTTCCATTGTGATTGGGTGAATCTTTTCCGGCATACACTTCCAGAATCGTTCCGAGGACCTTTCCCCCATGCAGTTCAGGGTCTGCCCAATCTCCGCGTATCTGTACACCCCGGGGAAGTTGTAGAACATATTCATAATTGAATTCTTTCATTGATTCTGCCCCACCCTCGCGTACTCTGACCGTACTTGTAGCGGTTTGGGTACTGTGAAATCCATAATTCCCTGCTGGGATGTACACCACACCACCGCCATCACGGAATGCGGCGTCAATGGCAGCTTGAAAAGCAGCTCTGTTGTCGAAACCGGGTTCGGCTTTCGCTCCAAACTTCGGATCGGTTACTACATAGTCGGAGACCACCCAATCTTTTGTAGGGTAGGTGGTTGTGATGGAATTTCTCATTTCCGTTTGAGCCACTGAACAATGCAAAATAAGAAAGAGAAACCAGGTAACGAATAAATACTTTCTTTTATTCATATGATTATTTATTTTTTCATGATGGTGTGTAGAACCCGCAAAGTGTCATCTCGTTTGTTGTACCATTTGAATGGTTCCGTCTTCATTAAAATACAACTTATCCACACAAATAGAACGAAGGTTGCCGCGTCCCGAAATATCACTGCTGTGATAGAACACATACCATTGACCCTTGTATTCTACAACCGAACCATGGCTGGTATCGCTGCTTGTTGGTGCTAAAAATTCGCCCTTATAGGTCCAGGGACCCAGCGGTTTGTTGCTTGTAGCATACTTCATCCGGTTGGCACCCTTTCCATTTTCGGTATGATTGTCGGAATAGGTAAGATAATAGATTCCGTTTCTTTTAAAAACCCAGGTGGCCTCGTGGAAATCCGTCAGTCCTTCCATGAAAGTCAAAGGTTCTGCCAATTCGGTCATGTTGTCGTGCATCCTGGCTCCGGCACATCTTCCTCCACCGCCATAATAAAAGTAAGGCTGCCCGTCGTCATCGATGAAGATGTTCGGATCGATCATGGCAAAGGTGTCGTCACCCAACCCTTCGAGCCAGTGATCCAGGACAACAAAATCGGATGCGGGTTTGTCGCTCACTGCGATTCCAATCTTCCAATTATCGTTCCATGGATCATCGCTGGGATGGGGAAAATAAAAATAATATTTTCCGTTCTTATACACACAATCGGGTGCCCACATAAAAGTAGCTCCACCGGCAAGAGAAGGTTTTTTACCCCAGGGAACGTCGGCCGCTTCCACAATTTGACCGTGATCCGTCCAATTCACCATATCGACCGTCGAAAAAACATGGTACTTGTCCATCATATCACAACCCTTTGGAGGATCGATATCGTGCGACGGATACACATACAACCGGCCATCTTCCCAGACACGGGCGGAGGGATCGGCAGTGTAAATATGGGTTATAAACGGGTTGGATGCCAAAACAACAGGATTCGTGTTTTCTTTTTGCGCTTGACAACTGGCCAATGTAAAAACTACCACAGCTGCCGATAATAAAAATCTTCTCATAACGATTTGTTTCTAATTATTTTATTTGGTTTTATTGCTCAATTTATTTTCTTATCGGGAGTGACTGACTCAAGGGAATTTCACCCCTTAACATCTTCCGTCCTTGCCCGGTAAGCCATAGATAATGATCGGTAGGTAAGCCATCTTCAATCCCCTGGAAGGAAATATTCAGTTCGTCGGGAACACGTTTGCACCAATCTTTTTCGCCGGGCAGGTCGGTTATCCGATTCGACCCAATGCTGTAGCTACCACCCCGATAGGTCACGTAATAGGGATTTTCGGGCACATTTCCCGGTACGTCTTTTTGATTCAATACTTTGTAAAGCGCGGTACCTTCGTCGATTTCATCGAACATGGCCATATACAGCATTTGTGCGCCCGATTTGATACTATGGTACATTTGATTCCATAAAAACTGCCCTTTGTACCGGTCATTTCTGGTGATATGATGCGGATGCATATTCAAATCGGATGAGCCGGGGAAACAAAGCGGTGCGTATTCCACTTTGTTGGTTTTACACCATTGAATATCGTATTCTATTAACTTGTGAAAATCGGGGAAATTGCCCATTCCGTATCTACCGACAAACCAAGGCATGATTACATCCGCGGATTTGATCACTTCATGAAGTTTGGGATCGGATAGCGCATCATTTCTTCTTTCACGCCAATAAGTAGGCACCCCCAGCATGATGCTGTAGCCCAATTCTTTTAAACCAGTTACAAGAGACGCCACATCTGTCAGTGAAAAAGGCCGTCCATCGTTGAAACCGACTCCCCATAGGGTGATCAGTGGTTTTCCATTCTGGTAAAGATAGAATTTCTGTTTTGTCCGGTCTTTTAACTGATAAGTGTTCATGATTGTCTGTGCGTCCGTCAGCGTTTTACCCAGTCGTTCCGGAGTAAATCCGCCCAAATCATACATGACGCAGATGGCACGCTGATGTGTATTTGAAGCTTCCATGGCATGCATCAGTACGGTATCGAAATGATCCTTTCCGTCGGGGTTGTCGATGACTTCTCCCACAAAACGTTGTACAAAAGCCCCATCGATGCCATATTCCTTCATCCATTTGAAATGAAGCATCACGGTGGATTCATCGTAATTGCTGTAGACTTGCGCTTTATGTCCAGTTGGAAGGATAAAATTGCCGGGTGTATATTTTACCTCATATTCACTCATATCGGGCCACATATCGATGCTGTTCCTGCGCACTCCGGGTGCAAACATCTCACTCTCCCGGTAATGATACCATCCGGTATTTGTGTGCTTGCTGTGTGAACATCCGCTGCCAGGTGCACAAAACCATCCCTGATATCCCGCCATAACCAGTCCACGGTAAGAATTGAAGGGGTCCCCCTCTTGATGTGGAATAAAATCAGGCTTATTGAAAATATCCCCTGTTACCGGAGGGGGTTCCGGCGGATTCACCGGATCATCTATTTCTTTTTCTCCGCTATGACAGGCAAATAAGAGTAACAGGACCTGCAGTATCGTAAAACTGTAAAAACTTTTAATCTGCATATTTCATCATCCTCGCTATTTATTGTCATCAATCGTTAACTTCTTATACTTTGTAACGAATGTCAGATTTTGTATATCTGAACTATTTTCAATCTCAAAATTGATTTTCGTTTCTTGTCCCGGATCCAGCTCAAAATGATGCATCTCAGCCGATCGTATATCGTTGTTATAGAGATATATTTTTCCCATGTCCGTTAAGTTACCTTTATTTCTGACGGTTATGAATGCATTGTTTATGTGGTTGACGAGATTCTCTTCCATTCCGGTGTAGACGATTTCAAAATCGGCTGAAAATGAGAAAGGATAATCGATTACGCCATTCATTCCTTCTGATGCATGCTGGAATCCCACACTGTGCTTGATCCTGTCAGCAGCTTTATAGGAAGGACTTTTTCCTCCCACCATGATTTTGAATTCGCCTGGTTCAACTACGCGATCCATTTTGTCATTCAGCAAAGAGAGATCATAAGGTGACAGTTTGAATACCACTTCTTTGGTTTCGTTGGGCGTTAATGTTATTCTTTCAAAATCCTTCAACTCCATTACACGTGTTTTCACACTCGCGTACATGTCGGTCACATATAGCTGAACCACTTCGTCACCTTTCTGCTCACCGGTATTGGATACCTTCACTTTTACCATTACGCTCCCGTCTGATTGCACTTCCGTCTTCAGATCGGCGTAACTGAAGCTGGTATAACTTAATCCATATCCAAACGGATAAAGCGGATAAAATTCCATATCAGCATATTCATACCTACGACCCGATGTTTTGAAATTATAATAAAGGGGTAGTTGTCCCACATGACGTGGAAAAGTCATGGGCAAGCGTCCCGCCGGGTTGTAGTCTCCGAAGAGGACGTCGGCTGCAGCATGTCCACCCTCCTGTCCGGGAAGCCAATTCACCAAAATAGCTTCACAATGTTCAGCTGCAAAAGAAAGATTATAAGGCCGCCCGGCTTGTAATATCAATATTACCGGCTTTCCCGTTTTACAAACTTCCTCCAGCATCTTTTGCTGATATCCCGGCAAGACAAGCGTCGCCAAATCATGATTTTCTCCTGATGTCTTGACGATTCCCTGGAAATTCTCACTTGTTGAACAATCACCCAGCACCATTACCACGACATCAGACGCTTCGGTCACGGCTAAAACCTTGTCAATATCATATCTTTCCTGGCTAAAAAACTCGCACCCTTTCTCATAAAGGACTTTCGTGTTGGGCGCCACTGCAGCCTTGATACCAGTTAAAACAGACTTCAACTGGCCAGGTTGCAGTTGCTGGGTATAATCTCCCGGCTGCAGATCATCAGCGCCGGGACCTATCACGGCGATGGTACTGATTGACTTTGACAACGGCAGGATACTGTTTTTATTTTCAAGCAACACGATAGCCTGTCGTGCTGCTTCGCGTGCGACATCTCTATGCTCTGGACTATTCCATCCCGGATATGTCTGATTCCAATCCAAAGGTTTAGAGGGGTTATTCTCGAAGAGTCCGTTTCTAAATATCACGCGCAGCAAACTTCGACAAACATTGTCGAGGTTTTCCATATTTAATTTTCCCCTTTTTGCGGCTTCGATCACATCCTTGTTGTTGTACGTATCCCCGCAATTGGTTGCAATACCTGCCGCCAAGGCTTGATTGGCTGCTTCGACAAAATCTTTTGCGGTATAATGTTTTCTGCTGGTGAGGTTACCCAGAGCGCCGCAATCGCTTATTATATAACCATTGAACCCCCACTCTTCGCGTAAGATACCATGCAGGAGTTCCTCACTTTTGGCAATCGGGACACCCAAATAGTCGGAATAAGCCATCATAATCGACTGGCAATCATAGTTCTTCACCACATGACGAAAGGGAACAAGATGAATCTCACGAGCTTCTCTTTCCGACAGGCCGATATCATGTGAATCCCTTCCCCCCAGGGGTGCTCCATGCATTCCGAAGTGTTTAGGTGTAGTCAGTAACCCTTTTGACTGGTACCCTTTGATCCAGGCTCCTCCAATTTGAGAAACAAGCACAGGATCTTCGCCATAGGTTTCCTCACATCGTCCCCAGCGGGCATCCTGGGCAACGTCCAATACAGGTGACCAAGCCTGTAATGTATGGGCACTGGCAGTTTCATCGCCGATAATCATGGCTACCTTTTCTACCAACTCTTTATTCCATGTGGCGCCCATCGCTATAGACTGTGGAAATATGGTAGCACCACTTCCATACGAGTAACCATGGATGGCCTCCACCTTATTTAAAAAGGGAATTCCCAAATGAGGGATTCCCGGTATGCCCCATCCTTCACGGAGCAACTCCATTTTATCTTCCGGAGTCATGGCGGTCAGCAGCAACTCAACGCGTTTATCTACGGGCAATTGTGGATTTCTCCAGGGTTGTTCTGCCTCTTCTCCTTGTACCATTTTCTTTTCATCGTAAACAAAATCTATCTCATTGATAGATACGTTTTTATTTACAATACCGCTTTTGAATGATATTTTTACATGCGCTCCGTACTTGGGAAGAAAATTTATTGTGAACCGATTGTCTCCTTTTACAGTGTAATCAATGGCATCTCCAAAATTCATCGGATCATATGTTACAAAAATATCAACCAGATCCTGCAATTCTCTGTTTGTAATACCCGTCGACTCAATCACCAGTCCTTTTACATCATTCGGCGTTTGTAATGAAAACATCAAAAAATGATTATTCTTCATGTTTTCTGAAGTAAGCACCCAACCTGTAGAAGAATTACCATCCAAAGTCAGCACCGACTGACTGGCATTGACAGAAGCTGATATGGCACTGATTCCTTTTTGCTGGGAAAAGAGTGCGTAATGAGCAACTACGGAATATATTATGATACAAAAAATAGTCTTATTCATGTGATTTAATTGTAAAATAATTCGATCATTATAGGTGCCTGATATCGTGGCAGCAGGATAGATTTATTCGTAATAATCACCTTAAACCAATTTCTCATACATTGAAAACACTGATTCAAGGTGATTATTCATTCAGTTTCTCACATCTAAAATTTAGTTATTTGGAACCTCAATCTTAACAATCGGTGAATAAACATGCTTACGATAGGTATCGTCTACAGCAGCTCCTGCACGAACATAATACGTATATCCTTTTTTGACTTGCATCAATCCAAATTCATACGTAGGAGTTGTATTATCGCCGGCGCCATTGCTTATTAAAGTTGCCCAACTATTCTGACTGTTATTTGCCGGACGAATCCTGACATAATCATTGTATTCGGGTACACCGATACTGCTATCCGCACCATTGCCGCAATAAGGAGTAAGACTTAAAAAGGGTCTCATTTCGTAAAGACGGGGGAGTACTTTCCCATCTTTTTCCAATAGAGGAGCTTTTACCTTAAAGGACATCTTTACGTAATACTTCGCATCCTGCGATATCAATTCAGCCTTGTAATCTACGATCTGTATATACGGAATAACTGTGAAGTTATGTTCCAAAGCTTTTTTCAATTCCAGATTTTTAATCGTATCCATGGGCCAGAAAGGACCATTGTAGGGAAGCATATCATAGGTTCCGGCGAAAAGCTTGGTGTTTTGATACGTGCCATCCTGTTTTATCCGCAAATCCTGAAAATTGGATGCGCCACCTTCCAATCCGGTCCAAGATCTTTCCCAGATACGGATTTGCCAGTCGTTCTGCGACGAGAGCAGGGGTTCATTGGTATATGAGTCTGTCACTGTTCCCTTCCAGATGCAATCGGGTTCTTCCCAATTATCTAATTCAAAACAAGAGGAGAAACTGATCAGGACAACTCCCATTAAAAATAATATTTTTTTCATGAATTTCTAATTTTTAAATTATACATTAACGGAATGGATTTTGAGGTAACAGGTTCGGGTTTTTATTAATTTCACCCGAAGGAATTGCCTGATAGTAACAGATTCTATTGGCAGTCCAGGTCCGGTCACCCATTTCTCGCTCATCGAGATAAATATATTTATCTTCGTCCAGCACGTAATAACAGGAAAGAATTCGGGGTCTGAATTGTTCTAAAACTTTGTCTGCAACTCTCCAGCGTCTCAAATCCCACCAGCGGTGATTTTCCCCCCATAATTCACGAAAACGTTCATCACGAATAAACTGTAATTCCACATCGATGGGGTAAACGGTTGTTGTCTTCTCATAATCCCAAGGTATTACATCAGCCGGGTCATTTGATATATCAAGATTTTCACACCCTGCCCGTTCCCGAATTTTACGAATATAGGTATTTGCTTCGTCTTTATAACCCAATTCATAGGCGGCTTCGGCATGATTCAGATAAACTTCTCCCAAACGGAATGCTACCCAGGGTTGGAAACTGGCATGTTCAATAATTTTACCTTTCTCCATTTTTGGGTTGATATATTTTTGTACATAGGCACCCGTGAGGCAATTGTTCTCTCTGCCGGTAGAAGTTCTGGTTCCATGCGCACCAATCACGTTGATGTAATAAGTTCCACCGTCTTCTTTTACATTGATGTTATGAATATTAGCAGCTTCCTGAGCTGAAAAAGTATACCTCGTATTGTAATCATTACTCAATAAACGATTATTATTCGTATTATGGGGCGACTCATTGTTCAATCCATCCTTTACCACGTTAGCCTGCCATGGAAAGGTCTTATATAAACCACGACGCATTTCGAATGTTACATCCTGAAATACATCTCCATTAAAAAACATGCTGCCGCGCATACGGGGTTCCATGCTGTTTTTAATATCAGCAGGGCTGTCCCAGCGTTTTGGAGTTCCGTCTTCTGCCACAAGATCAGGAAAACCTTCAAATGACTGCATGGTCGTTAAAGATGGATAGGCCTGGGCACCAACAAAATTTGACATGCTGGGGTTCGGAAGCATCAATGCATCCCAATTATGTCCTATCAGATACGCGTTGCGATTAAACAGGTCGTGATGGAGATAATTCTTGAAGAAGATCGTTTCCTTTGAATCGGTGTCCAACAACATTTCATGGAAGTTTACTGCCAGATCGGAATAATTTTTATACAATTGATAGGGGCCGGATTCGATTAGTTTCTTGCTGGCATCGTATGAATACTGGAAAAATTCGTTGGCCTTGCTTGCATCAATTCCTGCTAACCCTTTCTCATAAGCTTCCTCACCTGCGAAAGGCACATACTGTGTATACTTGGCGATGGTGGCAGCATACAACATCAGACGTGACTGCAGGGCAAGAGCGGTCCACTTGGTACCACGATATTTGTCCGCCTTCTCGGTCATGTTCTCTGAAGCAAACTTCAAATCTTCATAAATGAATTTATAGCAGTCATATTCGGTGTCACGCTTCACGCGCAAAGTCTCGACATCAGCCATCGGATCCTGAACTTCACTTATGATGGGTATTCCACCGTATCGCTTTACCATTCCCGAAAAAATAAATGCACGCAGAAAACGAGCTTCGCCCAACAGTTCATTATATTTTTTCTCAGTATACAGATCTTTGTATTTTTCAAAATTATTGATAAACATATTCACGTCACGAATACGATCATAACGCCAGTAATCGTTGCCGTTATTATTCACCTGGGGATCTCCCACATACTCGGCCGACATGGTAGCCTGTTGTTGTTTCGGAGACTCCCATGTACCCCACGCGTCACCGGGGCGATAACCGTTATTCTGTTGATAATGAAAATCCTCAATGGGCAACCATCCGTATAAACCGGCAAAATAGGTTTGTACGCCTGCCTCCGTACCGAAAAATTCAGCCTCTGTAAACTGCCCTTTGGGTTCCAAATCTAAATCTACACACGAATAGAAACCAACACAACAAAAGGTTATGAATATGATAATTAAATTTTTTATTTTCATAATGTTCAGTTATTTAGAATTTAAAACTTACTCCAACGGTATAAGTTTTGTTGTTGGGATATACATACATTCCTGCAGCTCCACCTTCAGAACCTCCTGCTCTTTCTGTTGAACTGGGACGTTCCGGGTCAATATCCTTATCCAATTTAGAGAAAGTAAGCAAGTTATATGCGTTCAAGTATACCCGGATGTCTTTAATTTTTGCCTTCGTCAACAAAGTTTTGGGTATAGAATATCCTAATTCCAGCGTTTTCATACGGACGTATGAAGCATCCATGATTCCATTTGAATTATCCCGGCGGGAACCACCGCCTGTAAGGGGATAGTATCCTGAAATCCATTCTGTATCGGGATGCCAATAATCGGCATTCGGGTCCACCGGGTGCCATCTGTCCAGGAACCAGTTCAAGCTGTTTTGTCCGCCAAAAGGCAACGCTTCGGTAAAGACTTCCGATAACTGGGTATAAACCTTGTGAGCACCCTGGAAGTTGGCTGCGAGATCAAAGCCTTTATAGTTTGCGGTCAGTGTAAACCCGTAATTGAAATAGGGTAATCCTCTGGTAGCCATCGGTCGATTATCACCTCCATCAATAATGCCGTCGCCATTCCAGTCAGTCAGATACCAGTCGCCGGGCAATGTGGCTTGACCAATAGGATAGGTTGTAAAGTTGCGGATTTCTTCAATGCTTGAAAACATTCCTTTTGACTCATTCGACCACCAGAAATCATCACTGGGGAATCTTCCATTGTAACGGTTCCGCCATTGATCATACGAGTTACTGGCAGGTGATTCTTGCAGATACAACCACTTCCTTCGTGTAGATGAAATCTGTCCCGAGATAGAATAATTAAAAGCTTCGATCCGGTCGCGATAGGCCAACTCGAATTCCCATCCATAATAGCGGTCACTATTCATGTTTACTTGCGGCAGAACAGCACCCACAGTACCTGGAATAACCGCTGTATTGGTAGCCATTAAACCATCGCGATCGCGTCTGAAGAGATCGAAAGTCCCACTGATCTTGTTTCCCAGGAAGCCGAAATCCAAAGCCACGTTTTGGGATGTGATCTCGATCCATGTCTTCTGCAGGTTAGGGATAGCGGTAGCGCGCAGCCCCTGTGATCCCACACCCTTGGAGTAAATCCATCCAAAATCACCGTGGGTTTGGTATCCCACAAAAATTTCCGGATAGTTACCGGCATTTGCTTCATCTCCTAATTTACCGTGTGAAACCCTTAACTTAAGGTTGGAGATGAAATCAAAATTATTTTTAATAAAATTCTCTTCGCTTACACGCCAAGCAGCCGCTACTGATGGGAAGAATCCCCAACGTTTATCCGCAGCCCAGCGTGAATTTCCTTCATAACGGCCAATAAGGCTGAGCATATATTTTCCGGCATAATCGTAGTTCACCCTTCCAATATATGCACTTTGTGAACGGTCACCTGGCGTACCGCCTGAACCGGTTTGACCACTGGCTTCTCCTGCAAACAGGTCCTCCGCGTTCAGTCTCAATATACGTGAAGCGCTGAAGTTATCCCACTCCGAATAATTTTCTTCATGGATGATCTTTGCATCTACGTTGTGATCTCCGAAAGTATTTTTGTAAGCCAAGGCCAATTGCAGGGTTGTTCCTGTAGAATAGCTGGCAGAACGTGTTGCGGTATTGGTAGGTCCGTTTTCCAGTTTCGCCAAAACATATGAATCTGTTTCCTCTATATATTTATAGGTACTATACATTTGTTTGTATGTTTTCGTATCTGGCGTATTCACAGAATAGTCATAAAATGCAGATGCGGACAAGCCTTTCACGCCAGGTATATCGTAATTGAGAGATAATGATCCGTTCATTCTACGATCTTTTCTGTGGGTGTATCCCGTATACTTTTCATCCATTTTGCCGACCAGATTAGCGAACTCATTGTTCCATGGCGTGTAACCATTCAGGTAATTAGGATTGTCATTTGCATAGAACGGAGTGCCGGGAATGGCAAGAAAAGCCACTTTGTAGTTGTCCCACAGACCGGCAGCCGGTTCATGGACAGCTCCTATAACACCTCCTAAGGAAACCCTCATGCTCAGACGCTCGGTAATTTTCGCGTCGATATTCGATCGCAAATTGTACCTGTCAGCCCATAAAGAGCCACTGGCGTATGCACCGTCTTGTTTCAGATAACCTAGACTGAAGAAGTAACGCAATGTTTCTGTTCCGCCATTGATGCTCATATTGTGCTGGGTCTGGGGAGTCAGTTTGTTAAATACTCTGTCCTGCCAGTTATATTCCTTTGCGCTGAGCGCTTCCACCATTTCCTCGTCGGAATGTATCGGCGACTTGCGGGAAAAATACATGTTGTTGAAGTCTCTGTAATTTTGTTCATTCCGCAACGTTTTCCATTCATGAACAGTATAACCTCCAGGTATAAAAATCATTTCCTGCATCGTAATATTTCCAGAGTAGCTGATGTCTACCTTCCCATTCTGTGAAGTTCCACTCTTCGTGGTAATCAACATGACTCCGTTGGCTGCCCGTATACCGTAGATAGCAGCTGATGCATCTTTCAACAAGGAGATGGATTCAATTTCTTCCGGATCCATTCGAGCAAAGTCGTCCTTACTCCGGGCAACACCATCAATCACAAATAACGGTTCGCCGAAACCACGGACATCGATCACCGTGTTGTATTGTCCGGGTTGTGACGTTCTTTGTGTAATACGTAACCCGGGCATTTTACCGCTTAACATATTAACAACGTTTTCATTTTTCGTAATGGTCAATTCTTCGCTGTTAACTGATGAAATTGAACCCGTCAGTGTCGCTTTTCTTTGCGTACCATAACCCGTAACAACTACCTCTTCGAGGGCTTGCACATCTTCCAACATAGTGATGTTGATGTTTGCCCTGTTATTCACATTTATTTCCTGGGGAATATATCCCAGGAAGGAAACCACAAGCGTTGCATTCCCCGGTACGTTCAGGGAAAAAAGGCCATCAATATCGGTAGCTGTTCCTATGGTTGTCCCCTTTTGGGTAACATTGGCTCCAATGATAGCTTCTCCTGTGTTGTCCGTTACTTTTCCAGTAACTTGAATGTTTTGAGCAAAGGCAGATAAAGAAATTGTACAAAATAATATGTACATAATTCCGCTTGATAGATTTAAAATTTTTCTTTTCATTTCATTGTCTCATTTTTTTAGATTAATAAATTAAATAATGGAATCTGAAAGGGAGACCTTTCACTTTATGTTTATCTTTAAATTCTGATAATAGAAAGTTTTTTCTTAAACTTAATTTATCATTAATTTTTATCACAAAGAAAGCCTTCCACACTTAATAGAGTGATTAAAATTTCGATTAATGGTAAGATTATTTTTATAACTTTTATTATTTAAAACAAAAGAAACAACGGTCTATTTAACAAAACGATTAATAAACCGAATAATGTGATGGTTTTAAAGTCTAACAGAAAGATAGAAAGGGAAACTCATTGAGACAATTTAATTAAATCCTCAAAAGTTAGTTTTGTTTTAGCTGCAAGTAAGGTTTCGTAATCTGTGGAGAATTTATTAAAAACATCCAGTGCCTGTTTTTTATGTCCCATATAGAAGAGGGCGTAACATTTCATTGTGATGGCATCTTCATCGATATTATCATGTAATAAAATAACATCAGCCATTTTCAACAACAAAATTAAATCCTTTTTTACTTCAATATGGTTCTTGTATTGGAGCATTGTGTCTATGAGGATGTTTGTGTATTCTGTCTGATATGATTCAAGCCACTCAAATTGAGCAAAGGGCAAAAGTGTACCCGTAAGAGATAAATCGACCAATTCCACCAATACCTGTCTATTGAAGACAGGATTGGTCTTCAGCAGATTAATCAGTGACTGTACCCGTACAAAGTCACAGAAAATAAGATCAAGACCCTGGATTGCCTGACAACCATCGTCATTGATGATTTTTATCTCTTCGAATGATTTTAAAATTAACCTTAATTTATTAATATACACATTCCTGTTGTTTCGGGCGCTGTTATCATCCTTATCGAACCACAGAATATTCTTTAACTCTTGCGAGGTGGTTCCTTTACCTTTTTTAATGGTGTTCATCAGTAACAGAAGAAACAGTTGAGAAGTAGTCGGTGCAAAACTACCGGTGATATCATTGCCTTCGCTGTCAATCACTTTAAAGTTCCCTAACAAATAGATGGAGGCAGGTTTGTTTTGTTCCGGTATATGAATAAGTTCCGTATAATTTGACACAACAGGAACATCATAAAAAAACGGGGTTCTGCGGCGTTTTCTTTTCCATACGATCAATACAAAACCTGCTGAAAGAAACAAAATGAGAAAGCCCAGGAATAGATAGGTAACAGATATCTTTTTCCCTGCTTTTTGCAGGATTTCCTGTTGTAGTTTAGGAGGATGGGCGATGGAAAAGATCTCAACTTTTGATCCGGTAGTAATGTAAGTAATCAATTCCGATCTCTTTTCATCGAGAAAAAGAGAAGTCCATGATTCTATATCCAGAAAATTATATGGAATAGAATCATTAAACACCACATATTCCCCATCATCCATATTGAACCGGACTAGCCGGAGATGGGTATTGTGTTGCATATTATTGTATATCAGGGTATAAAAACAATTCTGATTTTTATCATATACCAAGGTTTCAATGGGGACAAAAGGCGTTTCAGGCGTAGGGAGTGTCCCTATTTTCTCAAAGGTATATTCATTTAAATCAAAGGAAAAGAGGTCATAATAAAACCTCGGCGATAGTTCCTGATGACCGGTCTGACTGCCATAACCTCCAAATACCAATGCTTTCTCATCACTTATTACATCAGCTCCGCTCAAATAACGGGGACCTATCTGATCTTTCCGGTCGAATTTTTCCCATGATCTGGATAGTCTGTTGTAATGGTGAACGACACTCGAATAGATGTAATGGCCGTACCCCCCGATGGTAATTAATGAACTGTCGATGGGCGAAATAAGTTTGTTGTGATGGGCATACAACGATTCGACTGTTTTATCGGAACTTTCTGACCAGGTGCGGGTTTCAAAATTAAAAATATTGATTGCCTCCGTATCAAAATCAAAAGACCACAACTGATCGAAATATTCATTATAAATAATTTGCCGTGCAAGCTTATCATCGTAGGGTTTACCTTCGAGATAAGGAATCGTATCCACTCCGAAAGAATCGATATTGACACAATATATTTCTTTGTCATTCAGAAAGAAAATTCTTCCGTTCCGTGTATCATGTGTACTTCCGATCAGGCCATCAACCTGCAGCTCCTTTACTTTTTTCCACTTAATGTGTCGATCGATAATCCAGATGGGATTGGATACCCATGCTTCGGCATGCTTTATTTCATCATAGACCTTGTCATTGAAATGTTCCGACAATTTCCAGTCACGGAAGAGCGTACCATCTTTATATAATTTTACATTCTTCAATGACATGGGGCAGACATCCACACTCACAAAATCCTGATGATGAAGCGCTCCAAAAATAACATCGAACAAATGGGTATTGATGGATTCGGGTATGGCGGATTCCTGCTTCACATCATTGATGGACAAAGAGACACGGGAGTCTGGTATATCCAGGTCGAATTTTATCTTTACCCATTGATCATAACCCGTACCCGGCAGTTGCTCCCATTTGAAAGAGAGTAGCGTCTGTTCTTTGTAAACCAGCCAAAAGTTAGAGGTGGTGGAAGCAAGGTTCGATACCAAATCGATGTTTGTTGCATCATCTCCCAATATCCTGAAAATATATCCGTAATAACCATCCCCCTTCCTGAAGCTGGCTTCAAATTCGAGCGTAAAATGATCTGAGAATTTCAGATTACCGCGGGGGGTCAGATTTAAGGAAGTACGTTTGTCCTGAATGACTTCGTGAGAAGAAAAATACAAACCGGAGAGCAAGTCATTTTGAGCCAGTACCTCAAATGAGCTGACTAAAAACAGTAAAAAAAATACTGTTTTGCACCGATTCATATTTACAAAATTCATAACAAATGTATAAAACAAAATGGTGTACTTTATTAGATCCGCATTTAGGGCAAAGATAAACCATCTTAGGAATAATTCAAATTAATTTCTGAAATTTTGGATTTACACCAAAAGAGGACTATCCTCGATGGACAGCCCCCTTATTCACAATGAAAGTTATAAAGAATAGATAAAAAGTGGTTTACAGTGCGTCATACGTGACGGTGGTTGCTTTTTCGCCGTTTGCCGTTTCCGTTTCATCCGGATATTTGGTCCGGGAATAGCCTCTGATTCTTTTCCGCACCACCGAAGGCGGCTCGTTGTTTTTATATTCGCTCAGCGCATCGCTGATTTCCACGGTCTTACCCGCCGGTACAGCTACCTCCACCGTGATACTCTGATCACGGAAGCCCTGCCCCACAGGGACCTTCAAAAATTCGGGCAACAACAAAAGGGAATCCTGCTGCACGATGTGATAGCTGAATGCGGCTACGTCAGCCTTGGCAGTACGAAGATCTTTTCCCCGTGAAGCAGCGATGGTTCTTACATGAAAGAGAGAGTCCGTACTTTTTCTGATGTGCAGATTGACAGTTTTGAACAGCAGTGAATCTTCGTTCACCGTGGTATAGGGCAACTCGTCGATCTCAGCGTCGAACCCGTATCCCATTCTGAATTCGGCATAATCTTCGGAGTAAGGTTGCATGTCGAGGTAGAGCTTCTCTGAAGTGATCGATGTCAACTCGACAACAGACTCTTTCGAACTTTCCATACTATATTTATCCGCTATGTTTTTAGCCAGCAGGCCAGCCAGGGCAAGACCCGCAAACCAAAGGGCAAAGGAGACAATGCCTATTGCGGGACGCGACCTGGCTTTCATCACCCGCCGGATGATCCAGGTAATGATGGATATCACCGGCACCAATACAACCAATGAGAGCACGATGACAAGCAGGTTGGTTTCGTAACCGGGATCAATAAACAATGCTTTCAATGACATAAATTGCGCTCCTGTAAACAGAATTCCAATAAATACCCCCACCAGTACCAGTGCAAAAAAGCCAACGATGGTGAAGAAAATGATCTTCAGAAAAATGATCAGCACATTCAGGCATCCCGACCGTTGCGGTTGTTGGGAGGCTGCAAAATCACGCGGATCGTTTACCGGTGACACGCGAGGCTTCGGCGCCACAGGTGGCTGCGTTATGGGCGGTCGTGGAGGCACCTCATCCTCTGACAGGGTCTCTTCACCGGTTTTTTGATCCGTCAGCCCGTTCACCACCGTCGTCCCGGCAGTTTGTTCCTTCATGTTTTCTGTGGCTCTATAGACCGGCCTTTCAGATTCAGTACGGGTCCTGGAGCCAGACATATTATCGCTCACCTTCTCGCGGATACTCTGTATGTACTCTTCCTCCCCCATCATCTCCAGTTTCTGCTTTACCGTTTTGGCTTCGGGAATGATGACCCACAGCACAATGTATGCCAATACCATGCCCGAGTTGATGTTCCAGCTGAAATGGGAGTTATCGAAGAAATGATTCAACGGGAAAAAGGAGAAGATACCAATCAGGTTGAACAACAGTGGAATAAGAAACAGTATACGGGGAATCCAGCTGTCAATTCTGAAATAGGCGGCAATCCCGCCACACACACCTGCCAGAAACCGGTCGTTGGGATTGCGGTAGAGCCGTTTGGTCACGTTTGTATCCAGCTTTTTAGGCTTCAGTACAATCCACAACACAATGTAGACCCAGAACAACACACCAAAAAACAACACGAAGATGATGCGCATCCATACCGGATCGGTTTTGAAATAATGTGCCAGACCGCTGCAGACGCCGCCGAGGATTTGATCGTTCGCATTCCGGTAAAGCGACCGGCGTTCTTCCGTGCCTTCCTGCGAAGCATCTTCGGTTCTGGGCTGTGACGCTGTTTGAGATGCCTTTGGTTCTGCCGGTTCTTTATAGTCGCTATCAAAATCTGTGGGGCGCCCGATGCTGGAGATTACAGCCTCCACATCCTCGTCGGTAATGCAGTTGATGCCATGCTTCAGCCTGTTACCGAACAATTCCGCGATACGGCATTCAATATCATTGACAATCTCATCGCCACCCTCTTCCTGCGAGAAATAACGCTGGAGACTTTCTATGTACCGCCTTAATATCTCATAAGCAGTCTCTTCGATGGCTATGACCTGCCCCTGAAAATTAATGTTGATTACTTTCTTCATTCGATTCGTCTGTTTTTTTGATGATGATGTGTTGTTATGATGTTGGATGTTGATCTTGTTGTGTAACTGTGGCTACCCCTGTGGCCAGCTCCTGCCAGGTGGCTTCCAGCAAGGTGTAGAATTTCCTCCCCTTTTCGGTGAGTCGGAAATATTTGCGGGGAGGCCCCGAAGTACTTTCAACCCATTGATAGGTGAGAACCTCAGCATTCTTCAGCCTGTTGAGCAATGGATAAAGCGTACCTTCAAGCAGTTGAAGCCCTGCACTCTTCATCTCATCGATGATGTCGCCCGGGTAAGCTTCGCCCCGCTTGATGATGGAAAGGATGCAATATTCCAAAACTCCCTTTCGCATTTGACTCTGCGTATTCTCGATATTCATGTCTTATCTTTTATGTACATTCAACGATACAAAAATACATTAAACAAAGTATTATGCAATACATAGTACCATATATTTTTATCAAATTAAATTTATTTAACAACCAGAATAACGGCCATTCCTCCTCTGAACACAATATTTGTTGCGTTCAGGACAGTTACCGGAATAGATTTCATCAAATCACCCTTACCCTGAGCACACCATCAATGGCGTTAATCCGTCTTACGTTTTCATCGGTAATTTCTTCTTCCAGATCGACCATGGTATAGGCATAATCGCCCCGACTGCGATTGATCATATTCGCAATATTGGCGTTCTGCTCGGAAAGAACAGCAGAGATTTGTCCGAGCATTTTAGGGATATTTTTGTGCGCGATGGTTAGTCGGTGTTTTACCACACTCACACCCATATCGCACGAAGGGAAGTTTACCGAATTTCTGATATTCCCGTTTTCCAGGAAATCTTTTGTTTGCAACACGGCCATCACGGCGCAGTTGTTCTCGCTTTCGGGCGTTGACGCACCCAGGTGTGGGATAGAAATGATACCCGGTACGCCGATCAGTTTCTCATTGGGAAAATCGGTTACATATCCGCTCACTTCCCCCTTGTTCAATGCGGCAATCATGTCGTTGTCGTTCACCAGTTCGCCTCTGGAGAGGTTGATGATGCGCACTTCATTTTTCATTTGTGCGAACGCATCTTTGTTGAGCATTCCTTCGGTTTCACCGGTTAAGGGGACGTGCAGGGTAATGTAATCGCAGTGTTTAAACAGTTTTTTAAGGTCACTGGCTTTTTTCACAGCACGCGACAATCCCCAGGCATGGTCTACGGAGATATAAGGATCGTACCCATATACTTCCATCTCGAGGTTGACCGCTGCGTTGGCCACCATCACACCAATAGCACCCAATCCAATTACACCCAGCCTTTTTCCCTTTATCTCGGGGCCTGTAAACTGAGCTTTTCCTTTTTCCACCTGCTTCGCGATATCATTTCCCGAAAGATTGTTCACCCAGTTGATGCCCTCCACAATTCTGCGTGATGAAAAAAAGAGAGCGGCCATGGCCAGTTCTTTTACCGCGTTGGCATTGGCGCCCGGGGTATTGAACACAACAATTCCTTCCCGGGTGCACCGCTCCGTGGGAATATTGTTTACACCCGCGCCGGCACGCGCAATGCAGTGCAAACTTTGAGGAAACTCCATTTCATGCAGCGAAGCGCTGCGTAGGATGATGCCGTCAGGCGACGCTGTGGTTTCATTAATTTCGTATTTTTCTCCGAACTTTTCCAACCCTGTTTCTGATATTCCATTCAGGGTTTTGATTTTGTATTTGCCCATTCTCGATAGATAATTTAGGGGTGTAGCATCTGAAAATTTCACATGCGTGAAACAGTGACAAAAAAATTGTAAATAGATAAACGCAAATGTACAAAAAATAAGGATCGGGATTCAATATGCAAAAAACAATTGTCAACCCGGATGTAAAAAAGTGAAATAGAAAGCCTGTGAACCAAACATTCATGTAGAGATTATGGACAAAGGGCCCGTATGCGTAAAAAAAAAATTATATTTGTGTTTTATTTATAAGATATGTCGTTACAAGGGAAACATATAGTTTTAGGTATCACCGGCAGCATCGCTGCTTATAAGTCGGCCATTCTCGCCCGTTTACTTGTGAAAAAGGGAGCAGAAGTGCAGATCGTAATTACCCCGGCAGGCAAGGAATTTATTACGCCGGTCACGCTCTCCGCTCTTACGGGCCGGCCTGTAATCAGTGAGTTCTTTTCATCCGGCGACGGCACCTGGCACAGCCACGTGGACCTGGGGCTTTGGGCCGACCTGATGATTGTGGCTCCCGCCACCGCCTCAACCCTCGGAAAGATGGCAAACGGGGTGGCCGATAACATGCTGATCACCACCTACCTCTCCATGAAGGCGCCCATTTTTGTAGCACCGGCCATGGATCTGGATATGTTTCGACATATTACGACCAGCCGGAATATTGAAAGACTGCAGCGCGATGGTGTACAGGTTATCGAGCCCACCGAAGGAGAGTTGGCAAGTCATCTCGAAGGGAAGGGACGGATGGAGGAACCGGAAAATATCGTGGCCCTCATCGAGCAGTTTTTTGCCGTACAAAACGATCTGCAGGGAAAGAAAATACTGATCACCGCCGGTCCCACCTATGAACGGATCGATCCGGTACGTTTCATTGGTAACTTCTCCTCCGGTAAAATGGGATTTGCCCTGGCCGAAGAATGTGCAAAACGGGGGGCCGAGGTGTTGCTGGTTAGTGGCCCTACAGCCCTGAAGACAACAAATCCCGGCATATACCGCACCGATGTGGAATCTGCACAACAGATGCTGGATGCCGCAGTGGGAGCCTTTCCTGTGGTAGATGCGGCCATCCTCTCTGCAGCGGTAGCCGATTTCCGCCCCACGCTGCAATGGCAGGAGAAAATAAAACGAAACGACCGGAATGAATTGATTCTCACCCTGACTGCCAATCCCGATATCGCTGCATCGCTCGGTCTCATGAAAGAGTCACATCAAACCCTTGTCGGTTTTGCGCTGGAAACGAATGATGAAGAACAAAATGCCCTCAAAAAGCTGGGAAAGAAAAATCTCGATTTCATCGTCCTCAATTCCATGCGGGACGAAGGCGCCGGCTTTGGCGGTGACACCAACAAGGTAACCATCCTCTCCCGCGACGGAAATAAAATATCGTTCGGCCTGAAATCAAAAAAAGAGGTTGCGAAAGATATCATCGACACGGTTTTCGAAACTTCATCCATCCATTCCACCGACAACAACTCAACAAAAACCGGGTGACAGGTGTTTGAATGAAAAAGCCACCTATAATGAAGATCAGTCTCTCTGCATTTATATTCATTTTTCTATTTGTTGTTTATACTTCCTCCGTCTTCTCACAGCAATACAGATATCCAGTCACCATTCACCCTGCTCTCAGCGCCAACTTCGGTGAACTCCGCAACAATCATTTTCACTCCGGACTGGATTTCAAAACCCAACAGGTGATAAATAAACCCGTCGTAGCCATCGAAGAGGGCTATGTCTCCCGCGTCAGCGTCTCGCCCGGCGGCTTCGGACTGGCGCTCTATGTGGATCACCCTTCCACAGGCCACACCAGCGTGTATGGCCACCTGAACAGTTTCTCAAAGGAAATTGCCGACTGGGTCAAAGAGAAGCAGTATGGACAGGAACGTTTCCAGGTAAACCTTTATCCGGAGAAAGGGCAGTTCCCCGTAAAGCGGGGTGAACAGATTGCGCTCAGCGGCAACAGTGGCAGTTCGGGCGGACCGCACCTTCACTTCGAGATCCGGGATACCGGCACCGAAGAGCCGTTGGATGCGCTGGCATATTTACCTCCGATGAGCGATACGCAGAAACCGGATCTGAGGGGCATCGCTTTCTATCCCCAAAGCGGCAAGGGGCTCATTAATGGCAGCAACAATCCCCTGCGCATCAATATCAGCAAAGACGGCAGCGGCAATCCCCTGGGACCCGGCCGCACAATCAGCGCCTGGGGACGGATTGGCGTGGGTGTGAAAGCGTACGACCGGATAAACGGCCAATCCAATATCTACGGAGTGAAACATATCCGGCTGTTTGTGGATGAGAAGCTGGTCTTTCACAGTTCCATCGACCGTTTTTCGTTTCCAGACACCCGCATGCTGAACGCGTTTATCGACTTTGAAGATTGGAGGGAGCGGCGCTCCTTTTATATGAAATCGTTCGTCGAACCCGGGAATCGGCTTCATTTCTATGAAACGACAAACAATGGCTACATTGATATTACCGAAGAGCGGGAATACCGTTTCCATTACGAGCTGGAGGACCATGCAGGCAACCGGCTCGACTATCGCTTCAGCGTGCAGGGTGAACCACAGGAGATTCCGCCCACCCTACCCTGTGACAACTGGTTCACCTGGAACCTGAACAATTCCTTCCTCGAAATGGGATTTTCGCTCTCCATACCGGCAGGCAACCTGTACAGCGACCTCTGTTTTACGCACCGCAAAACAGAAAGCAACACTTATTATTCTCATCTTCACCGGGTAAACGACAAGCCGGTGCCACTTCATCAGGGTGCAGAACTATGGATCAGACTGAACACCGACACGCTGCAGAACAGGAACAACTATGGGATTGTAAAAATCAACGACAACGGCTCGGAAAGCTGGGTTGGTGGAACGTATAAGCGGGGGGGCATCGCTGCTACCATACGGGAACTCGGAGACAGCTATGCCGTGGCATCCGACATCCAGCCGCCTGCCATCACGCCCGTTGCTCCGGAGAGCTGGGTAAAGCAGCGTCGCATCAGAGTAAGACTGAGCGACAACAAAAGCGGCATTGCCTCCTTTCGGGGTGAAATAAACGGGAAGTTTGTGCTCTTCACGCATGACACCAAATCGAATGTGTACAGCTATCTCTTCGACGATGCAAGACTGAACAAGGGAGAACAGCTATCGCTGGTTTTTACGGCCACCGATGGCGCAGGCAACAGCAGCGAATACAAAAAGATATTATAATCCCAAAGTCTCTTTAACCAGATCAATCTCTTGCTCACTGCCGGTATGCTTTCCCTCCACATCGGATAGTTTCACGCACTCCTGCCACTCCCCTTTCGCCGTCATCTTGCAGCGGAAGAGCTTCATCACGATGTTCATGCTTTTGATCTCTGCCGATACATCGTTGGTGAGGTTGGTGCCAATGCCAAAGGTGACGCCGATGCGGTCGCCACAATATTTCTTGATCTCGATTGCCTTATCCACGTTCAGGCTATCGGAGAAAACCAGGTATTTCATTTTCGGATTGACCCGCAGCTCCTCGTACCGCTGTATCACCTTGTCGACAAACAGGAAGGGGTCACCGCTATCGTGCCGCAGGCTGGTGAAGAGTGCCGCATGCTTCTTGCTGAAGTTGCGCAGAAACACGTCGGTGGTATAGGTATCGGTCAGCACCGTCCCCAGATCACCGTCGTAGACGTTGATCCAGTCCTCCATCGACATGTAGTTGGCCATCTTGTAGCCATACATCGACCCGTGAAATTGTACCCACTCATGAGGATGGGTACCGGAGACATTGATGTTGTGCTTGTAAGCCATATAGACGTTGCTGGTGCCGAACAGGCTTTCACCCGCATGCTGCTTCAGCAGCGCCGTGACCCGGTCCTCCACATCGAAGCTGAAGCGGCGCCGCATCCCGAAAAGAGAGAAGGTGATGTCATGCTCCTTCATCCTGATTGCCTTGTCGATGGCAGCCTGTTCCATATAGCTGGTGTCGGGATGTTGACCCGACTCCCTGAACCAGAGCTCGGAGACGGTGGCCAGTATGGGTGTCTCCCAGAGTGTTACCCTGTAGAGCAATCCGGTTGCCCTGATCTTTAACTTTGACTCCTCCAGTCGGATGTCCAGCTCGGAAGGGTCGAACCGAAACCCTTTCAGGAAATCGATGTAGGTGGGCGGTAGATAGGGCATCTGCTTCCGGATAAACTCCTCCTCACCGGCCGTGAGCGACAGACCGGCCATCTGCTCCAGCTCCCTCTTCAACAGGCGATCGAATCCCTCGGGATAATCCCCGTTGCTGCGGTCCACAAACTCAAACTCCCCGTGTGCCCGGGGAAAGAGCTTTGAATAGGCATAACTGGTGGTAAACTTATACAGGTCGGTATCGAGGATGCTTCTGATGATTCCCATTTCTCGGTGTGATTATTTGGTGAAAATTATAAAACGCTTCAGGCTTCGTTTCGTTCATAATTCCATTACATACTAAATTTTCAGAACGTAATCGAAATATTATGCCTAATTTTTTGATCGTAATCGAAATATTTAGCCAAAATTTTGAATTAACCACAAAATCCTTTTAACTTCGCAAAAAAATATGATCAAGCGGGAAATAGAAGACAGTATTATTTCATCCTGTTTTAAAGGAAAAATAATACTCGAGCACACAGCTGCTACAACTGGTTGGCCCTAACAACAAGCTGGTTGTGATTGATGAGGCGCAACAAATTCCGGAAATTGGGAAGAAACTCAAACTGCTCTACGATACTTACCCCAATATTCAAATAATTGCCACCGGATCCTCCTCTTTTGAATTACAAGATCGGACATCGGAACCATTAACTGGTCGCAAAATAACATACCAACTTTTTCCAGTCAGTTATAAAGAGAGTGTGGAAAACAGCTCTGCTCTCGAAGCAAAGAGAATGTTGGACACCCGCCTTGTGTACGGTTTATACCCGGAAGTATTCAACAACCCGGGCAAAGAGAGAGAAATACTTCTTGAAATCGCAAATAGCTATCTCTATAAAGATATTATGCAGCTGGAAGGCATCAGAAAACCGGTACACATTGAGAAATTGCTGCGTGCACTGGCATTTCAGGTTGGCAGCGAAGTAAGTTATAATGAACTCGCAATAACTGTAGGAAACATTGATACAGCTACAGTGGAAAAATACCTTGATATTTTCGAGAAGGCTTTCATTATTTTTAAACTACCGGCTTTCAGTCGTAATCTCCGCAATGAAATAAAAAAAGGAAAGAAATACTATTTTTATGATAATGGTATTCGCAATGTACTTATCAGCAATTTCTCCATACCGGAAATGCGCATGGACAAGGGTCCGGAGTGCCTACCCCAACCACACGACCACTGTGGTCAGCCATTCCGATTTTGAAAGATTTATCGGCTTGTAAAGCCAGGCTACATCAATAAAACGACACTGATCTCCCGTCCTTTTCACAGCATTTTTTATGAACCTGCTCGACACCGGTCAGTTCATACAACAGGAAAAAAGGGTGTGGTCTAAACCAACACCCTTTTCTCACGCATCTCAAATACAGATTCTGTTTCCATCTGCTCCACAATCTTTCTTGCAAACAGATTGTTCACACGGTGACCCGGGCGGTATGCGATGATCTTCCCCTTGATGAACCTCCCCACAAGGGCCACATCACCGATCACATCCAGCAGCTTGTGGCGTGCCGGCTCGTTGACATACACAAGCGGCTTGTTCATCACATAACCCATCTTATTTATATTTTTACGCTCGATACCCATGATATCGGCCAGCCGGTCTATTTCCTGTTGCTCGATCAGCTGATCGTTGATCACGATGGCGTTATTCAGGTCGCCCCCCTTGATCAGCCCGTGCTTAAGAAGCTGCTCGATCTCCTTGATGAACACAAAGGTACGACACATGGATATCTCTCCAACAAAGTCGGAGAGATGCTCCAGCGTCGCATGCTGCACCGGCAGCACCGCCGAGTCGAAGGCTATCTGCACCTCTACCGCAAATTCATCGGAAGGCAGCAGCTTGAGGTAGGAACCCGTTTCGGCATCCAGATACTCGATGGGCTCCTCCACCTCCAGGTAGAGTCGCTCCTTGGCCTGCACTGTCACTCCCACCCGCTGAATCTGTTCTACATATGCAATGGAGCTCCCATCGAGAATGGGAAACTCGGGTGAATCGATTTCAATCAGGCAGTTGTCGATATCGCATCCATAGAGTGCCGCCAGCGCATGCTCTATGGTGGCCACCTCCACGCCGTCGACCGACAGGAGGGTACACCGCTGGGTATGCTTCACATTTTCTGCCAGGGCAGCGATCACAGGCTTACCGGCCATATCGACCCGCTTAATGCTGTAACCGGAATCTACCGGTGCCGGGTGAAAGGTGATGGTTGTTTTTAATCCACTGTGCAGTCCTTTTCCATTGAGAGAAAACGATTCTTTTATTGTCTTCTGTTTCATTATCTATATTTTTCTTAAAGGGGGCGACACCTCCCGGCTACGCCCCCAAATAAATCTGTTTCTTTCAGATCATATCCTCCACATGCCACACGAAGGCACGCAGTCCCAGGTTGGAGGAATCTGCATCCAGCTCTTTCAGATACTTCAGGAGTACCGATACCTTGTCATCCTCCACCATCGTGAGGATGGCATTGTTCACCGAAGGCCATGCATGTGAACCATAGTGCGGGTAGCCATCTTTACTTCCTTTTCCGAAAACCTCTTTCCAGGAAGTAAAGCCCCGGATATTCATGGAACTCAGGTCATCCACGATCTTGTCGTAGTGTGCCTGGTCTAAAACGATCATTACTGCTTTCATACAATTAAGACTATATTTTCTATTTGTTTAATTCCCGCTTTCCACCAGCACTGCACGGTGCTTGCGGCGCCTGCGACGAACACCGTAGCCTGCCATGGAGGAATAAAGTGCCGGAATAAGAATCAGGGTGATGATGGTGGAGAAAGTCATCCCGCCAATAATGGCGATACCGAGTGTCTGCCACATCTCCGAACCCTGTCCCGTGCCAATGGCCAGCGGAATCATACCCAGGATAGTGGTGAGTGTGGTCATCAGTACCGGACGAAGCCTTGAACGGCCGCCATGGATTACGGCGGTAATGATGGACATGCCTCTCTCCCTGTTCAGGTTAATGTAGTCGATGAGTACGATGGCGTTTTTCACCACCATACCCACGAGCATGATCATTCCCACAAAACCCATGATGCCAAGCGGCTCTCCCGTGATGGCAAGCAATAGGATGGAACCCGTGAAGGCAAAGGGAATGGTCAGGATAATCATAAACGGATAGGTGAGCGACTCAAATTGAGAGGCCAGTACAATGTAGACCAGAAGAGAGACGATGAGCAACAGCAACGACAGATCGGCGAATGATTCCTGCTGATCTTCCAGCGTACCACTCATCTCTACCTGCACACCCGGAGGCGGACTGATACCGTCGATAATTACATTTACATCTTCCACCACATCGCTCAGCGCGCGGCCATAGAGCGTTCCGGAAACGCTGACAATACGTTCGCGGTCCTGCCGGTCGATCTGGGGCAGCGTGGATGATTCCACCACCTTACCCAGGTCGCGCACCCGCACACCGGTGCCCATGGCGTTATAAACAATGATATTCTCTATGTCTTCGATGGACTTACGGTACTGTTCTTCAAAACGCACCCGGATATTATATTCCTCCCCATCTTCGCGAAAACGAGACATGGTGAGTCCGTTGATCCTGTTACGCACCGCATTGGCGACGGTACTCATGTTGAGCCCGTTCAAAGCCATCTTCTCCCGGTCGAACTGTATCTGGTATTCCATGCGATATTCCTTGCGGGAAACCGTAATATCCCTGAGTCCCTTCACGTCCTGTAGCTTCTGCCTCAACTCTTCAGCCATCTGATCGGTATCGGCAAAGCTATAACCGAAAATCTCCACCGTCACATTGCTGCCGGCAGTCATCCCCATACCCCCGCCACCAGGCAATACCTGAAAACGGTGCAGCTCCGGCATCTGAGAAAGATCTTCACGCATCTCGTCCGATATATCGAAGATGGTCTTTTTTCTGTTCTTGGCCTCAGTCAACCGCAGCTGGTAACTGATGATGTTGGAGGCATTGTCCTGCATGGCAGCCCAGGTGTCGTCTTCTCCTGCAGCACCCACGCTGAGCGAGATGATCTCGATCTCGGGATATTTCTCCCGCATATTTTCGGCAATAAGCTGACCTGTTTCGCGGGCCACCTCCATGCGGGTACCGGTAGGCATCTCCACGGTCAATCCAATGGTGTTGTTGTCGGAAGCAGGCATAAATTCGGTTTTGAGGGTGACGGCACTGATGCCCACACTCACCCCAAAGATCAGGATGATCACCCAGATGGTTACCTTCCGCCTCCTTGCTACCCTGTTGACCAGGCGCGCGTAGCCATGGTCCAGCCGGTTAAGCAGAGGAAGGATATTTTTGTTATACCAGCGGTCGAAATACGACAGTTTCTTATTTTTATTGGCTCGCATCATTTTTGCACTCATCATGGGCGTGAGTGTCAGGGCGATGATCAGTGAGAGCGAGATGATGATGGTCACCATCCATCCCAGCTGTTTGAACATCACACCGGCAAAACCACCCACCATGGTCATCGGCAGGAATACCGCGACGATGGTCAGCGTGGAGGCGATGACGGAAAGTGAGACCTCTTCCGTTCCGTAAATGGCAGCCTGCTTGGATCGGCTTCCCCGCTCAATGTGGGTGGTGATGTTTTCAAGTACCACGATGGCATCGTCCACCACCATACCGATGGTGATGGAAAGCGCCGAGAGCGAGATGATGTTGATGGTGTTCCCGGTGAGATAGAGGTAGATGAACGACCCGATCAGCGAGATGGGGATCGTCACCATGATGATGATGGTGGCACGCCAGCGTCCCAGGAAGAACAGCACCACGAGTCCCACGATGATCAGCGCCAGCAGGATGGTTTCCAGCAAGCTATTGATAGATACCTTGATATAATCGGAGGTGTCCATCACGGTCTCAATCTGAATGTCGGGCGGCAGGTTCTTCTGCAATTCGGGTAGCTGTGCGTGCACCGCATCGGCAATGGCTACCGTGTTGGCCCCCGACTGCTTCTGCACCACGATGGTGGCACTGCGCCTGCCATTGGTATAGTTTTCCTGCACACGGCTCTGGAGGGTGTCGTTCACCGACGCCACATCGCGCAGGTAGACGGTTTTGCCCCCACTGTTGCCAATGACCACATTGTTGAGGTCGCGGCTGTTTCTAAACTCCCCTTCCAGACGCAACATGTAGGTCTGGGAACCGATGTCGAAATCACCCGCAGGTACATTCACATTTTCGGCAGCAATGACCTGGGCTATCTGTTCCAACGAGATGTTATATGCTTCGAGCTTGGCAGGAACCACATTCACCTGTATCTCCCTTTCGGGGGCACCGGCTACTGAGACTGTTCCTACACCCGATACCCGGTTGAGCGGATTGGCCACCTGCTCGTCGAGTATCTTGTAGAGGGCACCGGCACTCTCTTCGGCAGTAGCCGAAAGAATGACCACCGGGATCATGTCGGAGCTGAACTTCAGGAGGATCGGGTCTTCGGTACCCTCGGGCAGGAAGCCCGACACCAGACCCACCTTGTCACGCACATCGTTCATCACCGCATTCATATCGGTGCCAAAGTCGAACTCCAGCATGATCATCGACATCCCGTCGCGCGACTCGGAGGTGATCTCCTTCAGCTTCTCGGTCGTGTTCAGTACATCTTCCAGCGGCCGGGTCACGTTTTCTTCCACGTCCTGTGCGCCTGCACCGGAATAGGTGGTCATGACGGATACCATGTTCAGGTCGATGTTCGGATAGAGGTCGATGGGTAGCTGCTTGTAAAACATGAGCCCGATTAAGACAACACCAATAAATATCAATGATGTCCCCACGGGATTTTTCACCGCGGATTCATATATCTTCATAAAATCTTTTATTTATACAGTTCTCAATCACTTCACTTCGTACTGTGTACGCGAATTATTCTATCACTTCGACCGCTGTGCCGTCTACCAGACCCGACTGGCCCTGTACGATCACCCTGTCGCCGGCTTGCAGTCCGGATACGATCTCATATTTGTCCTCGAGGCGTACACCCAGTTGTACAAGCGTGTAAACAGCCTTACCGTCTTTCTCTACGAAGACATAGCGGTCGTTAGAGCCCACCTGTTTCAATACGGACCTGTCGCTCAGGAGCGGACGGTCGTGGGTGCCAAAATTCATTTTCACACGGGCAAACATACCGGGGCGCAGGCGCTGGTTGGCATTGCCTACGGTGATCTCTACGGGAAAGGTATGCGAAACCGGGTCGAGCGTGGGATAGATGAGTGAGACCTTGCCTTCGAAGGTCTCACTGCCGAGTGCATCGGCCTGCACCTCCACCGTCATACCCTTTTCAACACGGCTGTAGAACGACTCGGACACATTGACCTTCACCTTCACGGGGTTCATGGTCTCAATGGTGAGAATGGGCAGCTGTCCCGCCACATCGCCCGGATCGTAGTTGCGGGCCGTCACCACGCCGCTAACGGGGCTGGTGAGGGTGGTGTTCTCACCCAGGTTGCCCAGCGCTGTCTCAGCTACATCGAGTTGCGTTTTAGCCTGGTCGAGCTGCTGTTTGGAGATGCCACCAACCTCAAAAAGTTCTTTATAGCGTTCATAGTCTCTTTTCAGGGTAGCGACCTGCGTTTCCTGCTGGGAGAAGGTAGCTGCATCCATGGCAACTACTGCCTGGCCCTGCCGTACCGGGGAGCCTACATCGACGTAAATTTTGCGGATGCGTCCTCCCATGGCGGGGGCAATATTATTTACCTTGTCGGCCTCCACCGTCGCAGTAAAGGTGGCATCCTGACTTACCGGTACTACCTGCACCGTTTCCACACGCACCTTTTTTGTTTGTGCCGCTTCATTTTCGGAACTCGCGCCACGATCTGATCCCCCGCAGGAAGCAAGCAATGCTGCTGCCAATAAAGGAGTAATTCTCAATAAGCTGTTTTGTCTCATATGATTATCTGTATGTTGTTTTAATTGGGTTTATCAATCATTTTTGTCTTGTGTCTTCCATCAATTCTCCTCAACCGGCGCAATATCATATCCAAGCACCTTTTCCAGGTCCGATTTTGCCGACAGGTAGTCGTAGATGGCGTTCCGGTACTGCAGCTCGGCGTTCAGTACAGCCAGTGCTGCCGCATTCACATCCACAATGGTGCCCATACCGGTCTCATATCGCTTCAGCGTGATCTCATGTCCCTTGCGGGCCTGGGCCACGGAGGACTGTGTAGCCACCACCTGTTCAATATTTTTGTTGATCAGGTCATAATTGTTCTTGATTGATAGCTTCAGTCCACGTTCAACATCCTTGCGCTGCTCACGCAACTGGAAGAGCTGTACTTCCGACTGTTTCAGGTTGTGATAACGCTGCCCCCCGTTGAAGATGGGAATCTGCAGTGTCACACCCAGCATGGAATAGGGATCCCAGCGGTAGTTACTGAACCGGAAGTCGTTATTCTGACTCATGTAGGTCCAGTTGAAGCTGGTAACCAACGTGGGAGAGAACTGGAGCTTCTGCATCTCGAACGCATTTTTTGCCTGTTCCGCCTGGAGATCGAACTGTTTGATGTCGCTGTTGTTGATGAGCGAGGTATCGGCCGGAATGATGGCATCAAACATAGTTGCCTTATATTCGTCGAGCGAGCCCGTCACTTTCAGCGGCATATCACCGTCTACACCCATCAGCATCTTCAGTTGCAGTTCTGCAATCTTCATCATGTTCTCCGACTGCAGGATATTGGGAATCAGGCTCTTCAGCCGCACGTCGGCGGTGATTACATCGTACTCGGCCACCACACCCTGATTAAAGCGGTTACGGATATTTTCGAGGTTGATGGAATCGGTCTCGTAGGTTTTCCTCAATACCGCATAGCTGTCCTGTGCAAGCAACAGACTGAAGTAGGATTTTTTTACCTGGTTTACCAGATCGATTCGAGACGAGCGAGCCTTCTCCATAGCCAGCCGGATATCCACTTCGCTCATTTGTATGTTCTTCCAGAGGGAGGGCATCACAATGGGAAGGCTCACATTGAGGCCGGCCGACCAGACGTTGAAACGTCCCATCTGTATTCCTTCTTCTGACGACTCCGAACTATCGCCCCCACCAAACATCTTGCCAACCACCTCCATGATCTTCAGCTCTTCGGGGGTGTATTGCGTAGGATCCACTTCACCGCCGAATCCAAAGCCTTCGTCGAAGTAGACAGTCTGACGCTTTACGGCCCTTTGATATTGACCGATGACGTCGAGCTGCGGCAGTAGTGCACCGTAAGCCGATTTTTTAGCGTACTGTTTCTTGGTGATCTCCATATCGGCCACCTTCACCGTAGGATTCTCGCTCAGGGCGATATCCAGCGCCGTGGGCAGGTCGATACGCAAGCTGTCGGGCTGCTGAGCCCACAAGGTAGATGTGGCCGTGAGGCTGAGCAATAACAGCACGAAGCGCGTGACTATTTGTGGTTTATTCATCTCTTTCTTCATTTTGTATTTAATTTTTAGCTTTTTGCTGTTCTAAATAAGCATCAATAATTTTTATTCCTTTTTCGGTCAGAATCCCGCGTACAAAGTTGATCATCATTGTATAAAAAAGTTCTGAGAAAGTAAACAGAGGCTTTTCAAGAGAGGTAGCACGAATGTAAATGTAGGTACTTTGTTCAACCAGGAATGCAGTGACTTCCACGTTCAGGTCTTCCCTGATGTATCCCTGTTCAATACCCTTCTGTAGAAACTTAACCAGAAACTCCTTGTTTTTTTCTTTATCAGCCTCAATATTCCGATTGGCCCGGGGATAATACTTTTGTATGTCTTCGAAAAATTTCACATTGCAGATCGGTGAGGATTGCTGTATCTCGATTATTTTTATAAATATTTCCACCACATTGTTTTTATCGGATATCAGCGAGTCGAAAACCTTCCTTCGTTCATCCCTGAGACTGACAAGCAAGGAGGACAGTATCTCTTCCTTATCCTTAAAATTTTCGTAGATGGTTCTTTTTGAGATACCCAGCGAAGAAGCCAGTTCATCCATCGAAACACTTTTATCCCATACTGGAAGAAGAGGTCTCCCGCCTTTGCAATGATTCTTTCTTTAATCTCCATGAAGCGCATTTAATAAAGCACAAAGGTAAAACAGAAAACTGGAAACATCATATTAGTTTTCCCGGTTTTAACATACTTTACATTAAGATTTTATGACGAATTCTACACATTGATTATAACATACAGAGTATTATATTTTTAAGTATGAATCACAGATTCAATATCAACCGCAATGCTTTATAGCCCGATACACTAGCCCTGATTTTATCTCCATTTTTAAGTGTAAGCATCTGGCTCTGTTTCTCGTAGAGCTCGATGCGTAATATTTTTTCCACGTTGACAATATAAGAGCGGTGCACCCGCACGAATCGGGATTGTGGCAGACTGGTCTCAAAATACTTCATCGTCTCTTCCTTCATATAAGCGTGCTGATCGGTTACAATTTGTACATAATCACCGTCTGACTGGATGTAAAGAATATCTGGCACAAGAATCACATGGATCTTTTGTCCTACTTTTACTGCCACCCGCTCCAGCTCACTCTCCTGTGGGTTTTCACTTACAGAGAGCGGTAGTGCAGCTATGTCATCCTGGTCACGGTCAATCGGGTCCTCCTCGGGCTCACCTTCCCTTTTTATGATTTGCATATGAATCATCAGGGCGAAAATCACGTACAACAGCGATCCGATGAATGCGTCAATAGGAAGCAGTCTTTTAATCTCAGTGACGTACGTCTGACCAAAGAAAAGCCAGGAAGTCAGTAATCCCATGCTCACCCAGAGAACCACGAACAGAATACCAATAGCAAAATAGTTTATAAACCGCTGGTATGCACCCAGTTTCACATAATTGGAAGATGGAACAACGATGCTCAGCAGCCATCCCATACCAATTAGAATGAACGCATCGACAAAGCTTTTCAGCAAGAGTAAACTAAACTGGAATGAGACAAGGGGATAAAAAGCCAGCGCCTGCATCAACGTGTAAAACACAACCAGTGTGATTGCCGGAAACAATCGCAAGGGTATGTAAGTCAGGGAGATTTTCATTCTTGTTCCTGTGTTGGATTATCTTTCTGTCCTCTTTTACCGGATTTCACATCCTCCGAAAGTGAGATTTCCCGTCAGGATCAATCTTCTCGAATAATCGGGCTGCGAAACCAGCCGCTTATCCTCAACACCTCCCAATACGGTATGGAACCGTGTTTCAATCAACCAGTCACCGGGAATGTAAAGTTCCACTCCGCCAAAAGTGGCATCGATATCGAGACAGGTCTCTCCTTCCGGCAGCGTGGTCTTACGCAGATCGAGTACAACTCCACCAAAAGTGGCATGGATCTCGCCACCGTTAAAAACAGGATCGAGAAAAATACTCTCTGAGCCACCGAACAACACATTCTTCTCTATTCTCCCGGTTACATTTTCGATCACGTCGGATTCCATGCGATGATAATTGCATTTTTTTTCGTGCCTGCAATTGCCTACCCGAAACACCATGATCACACCGAGCAGGATAAGCAAAACAGGCCAGAAGGTGTGCGAGAAATCGGGATCAACACCAGGAATGTAACCCGGGTAAGCTGTTGCGATACGGGGAACCAGAAAAAAGAGACCCAGGATCAGAAATATAATACCCAATGAATAATCCCTTTTCGCAAAATTGATGATTGAAAAAAGTACAAAAATCATCGGCCATGAAAAAAGGATCGGTCTGAGGCCCGCATCAATCCATCCGAAGTTGAATGACAGGAAAAGAAATCCGGCAATAATCAGCAGTAAGCCGAAAACAACTCCTTTCGATTTGGGAGAATGATGAAATGAAACGTTTGAATTACTTTCCATATAAATGCAATTTAGAATTTTTGCAAATGTACGCACTCAACAGCGGTGAGTACAATAATAAATCGATGAACGCAGCTTTTTTTCCCGACGAATAAACTTTTTTTTCCTTTAAACAAACCCTTATTTTCCTCTTAACCTGAAAAATATTTATCTTTGACCGTAAATGTATCATAAGATCCGAAAAAAAACAAATTCAGATGATATTTTCCCATAGTTAAATACCACGGCAAGTTTGAAACCAAAAAAAATTAAATCGTATGTACAAAAACATCTCTTTCTCAATTATTGTTATTCTGGCAACAATAGTTCTGTTGTCCGCCGGATGCGCCGGAAACAACAAATCCAAACCGTTGAATGTGGATGAACTCCTGACCAATGCCACATCACTGGTTGGTAAAACCGTCGTTGTGGAGGGTCTCTGCACCCATGTATGCAGCAAAAGTGGCATGAAACTTTTCCTGAAAGGCATCGATGAAGAAAAAACAGTGCGGGCCGAATCAGGAGCTGCCCTGGGCAAATTTGATCCGGCAATTGTGGACAAGAAAGTACGGGTTCGTGGAACAGTGATGGAAGAAGAAACCGGTGCAAACAGCCCTGCCGCACACGCCCACGGTGAAGATGGAAACATATGTGAAACAGAACAAATAGCAGAAAAAACATACTATCTCGCTGCTGAATCATACCAGATTATCGACTGAATGGAACTGATCAAAGATTTTTCCGGCTTCATGCCCGACAGCGTTTTATTCCTGAAGGAACTGAAGGAGAATAACTACCGCGAATGGTTCAACGAGCGGAAGCATATCTACGAGGAAGCATTGCTGCAACCTTTCCGGGCTCTGGCAGTGATGCTTTCTCCGGCCATGTACAACATTGACCCGCAGTTTGAGCTCCGCCCGGCGAAGATGCTCTCACGCATCTATCGCGACATCCGCTTTTCTCCCAATAAAGATCCTTATAAAACTTCCATGTGGCTCAATTTTCAGCAAGCCACTACACATTGGGAAAACTTTCCCGGTTATTTTGTCGAACTCAGCGACGAACACTTTATGATGGGAATGGGGTTGTTCATGCCCAAGCGAAAGATCATGGATGTTTTCCGGGAAGAGGTAGACTACAGTCGCGAATCATTCAAAGTGATGGCGCAGAAAGCACTCAATGCAGGATTTGAAGTAGGCGGCGAACCCTATAAACGTCCCCTGCCCAACAGCCTGCCCGACTTCTACCAGCCCTGGATACAGCGGAAGAGTGTCTACGTAATAAAAACCATTCCGCTGTCTGATCAGCGTATCTACAGTGAGGCCCTTGCACTGCAACTGATGGACGATTTTGCACAAATAGCCGATCTCTATCACTTTATGAAGGAGATCGTGAAGGAAGCACAATAAAATTATAATCTGTCGCATTTATTTTATAATTTTGTGCAAACTCTCATTTATACTGCACAATTAAAATCAAAATGGCTAATAACAAACTACGTGAAGACGCACTTGCCTATCATGCGCAGGGGCGTCCCGGAAAAATTGAAGTCGTACCAACCAAACCTTATAGTTCACAGCGCGACCTCTCTCTTGCTTACTCGCCCGGAGTAGCATCACCCTGCCTGGAAATCGAAAAAGATCCGCAGGATGCGTACAATTATACCTCAAAAGGCAACCTGGTGGCAGTCATCTCCAACGGTACCGCCGTATTGGGTCTGGGCGATATCGGCGCCCTGGCCGGCAAGCCGGTCATGGAAGGCAAAGGACTGCTTTTCAAGATCTTTGCAGGCATCGACGTATTCGACATCGAAGTGGACGAAAAAGACCCGGAAAAGTTCATCCAGGTGGTCAAAGCCATTGCGCCCACCTTCGGAGGTATCAACCTGGAAGATATCAAGGCACCACAATGCTTTGAGATTGAAGAGCGACTGAAGAATGAGCTGGATATTCCCATCATGCACGACGACCAGCATGGCACAGCCATCATCTCTGCCTGCGGTCTGCTCAACGCGCTGGATATCACCGGAAAGAAGATTGAAGACATCCGCATCGTGGTAAATGGCGCCGGCGCTGCCGCCAACTCCTGCACCAAACTATACATGGCGCTGGGAGCAAAGCTTGAAAATATCGTGATGGTCGACTCCAAGGGAGTGATCAACACCGCGCGGACCGACCTGAACGACCGCAAAAAACCTTTCGCCACCAGCAGGAACATCACCACGCTGGAAGAGGCGCTCAAAGATGCCGACGTGTTTCTGGGCCTCTCCGTGGCCGATGTGCTCACCCAGGAGATGCTGCAGTCAATGAATTCGAATCCCATCGTCTTCGCGCTGGCCAACCCGAATCCCGAGATTTCCTATGAACTGGCCATGGCATCGCGAGAGGATATCATCTTCGCCACAGGCCGTTCCGACTATCCCAACCAGATAAACAACGTACTCGGTTTCCCCTATATTTTTCGCGGTGCGCTGGATGTGCAGGCTACCAGCATCAACGAAGAGATGAAGATCGCCACGGTCTATGCCCTGGCAGAGCTGACGAAGAAGGCGGTTCCCGATGTAGTGAATGCGGCCTACAGCGTCAAGAAACTGCGTTTTGGAAAAGAGTATATCATCCCCAAGCCGCTCGACCCGCGCCTGCTCACCACGGTAGCCCCCGCAGTGGCAAGGGCTGCCATGGCATCGGGTGTGGCGCGCAAGCCGATTACCGACTGGGATGAGTATGATCACAAGCTGCGCGATCTGATGGGAATGGATAACAAGATGATCCGCCGCCTCTACGAGATGGCGCGCCAGAATCCCAAGCGCGTGGTCTTCTCCGAGACCAACCATCTGAACATGCT
Organism: Bacteroidetes bacterium GWC2_46_850; assembly: GCA_001768325.1. Lineage (GTDB taxonomy): Bacteria > Bacteroidota > Bacteroidia > Bacteroidales > Dysgonomonadaceae > Proteiniphilum. Next base: position 216,726 of record MENQ01000007.1, read on the forward strand.
TAAAGCCGCCGAAACAGCCCGCGCGGAAGGTATCTGCCATCCTGTATTGTTGGGCAACGAGGAGAAAATTGCCAACGTGGCACGGGAGAACCAGATCAGCCTCGAAGGAATAGAGATCGTGAACCTGCGTCACGACCGCGAAGAGGAACGACGCACACGCTATGCACAGATCCTCACCGAAAAACGCAACCGGGAGGGGATGACCTTCGGGGAAGCGTCGGAGAAGATGTTCGAGCGCAACTATTTCGGCATGATGATGGTGGAGACTGGTGAGGCCGATGCCATGATCACCGGCGTCTTCAGCAAGTATGCCGACACCACTGCCATTGCCAAAGAGGTGATCGGCATCCGCGACGGACTGAACCACATTGGCGCCATGCACATCGTGAACACCAAAAAGGGAATGCTTTTTCTGGCAGACACGTTGTTCAACCGCCACCCCGATACCGAAGCGCTGATCGACATTGCCCGGCTGGCCAACGCAACCGTCAAGTTCTTCAACTTCGATCCGGTCATTGCCATGCTCTCCTACTCCAACTTTGGAGCCGACAAGGAGGGAAGCCCTGCCAGCGTGCACCAGGTAGTGGAAACACTGCACGAACGGTATCCCGATATGGTGGTAGACGGAGAGATGCAGGTCAACTATGCCCTCAACAAGGAATTGCGCAACAAAAAATATCCGTTTACCAGGCTGGGCGACAAAGAGGTAAACACCCTTGTATTTCCCAACCTCAGTTCGGCAAACGCATCCTACAAGCTGCTGAAGGAGACCGGACTGAATGACATCATCGGCCCCATTCAGATGGGTCTGAACAAGCCGGTGCACATCCTCGACGTGGAAACGCCCGTGCGCGACATCGTAAATATGGTGGCGGTGGCGGTGATCGATGCCATCGTGGAGGAAAATATCCGGCTGAACAACCTTCCCCGCATTGTCTGATGGAGGGATGTATGTTTGATATTTTAAGACCTCAGCTTATAAGCGGGGTACCCGTTCGATACAACAGGCGTAATCTGATAAGTAAGCGTAACGACTTCTTATCAGATAGCCTGTAAATCGTGAACGGGTCGCTTAGAAGATGCAGCCGAAGAAATATCAAACAACAAACAACGAAAGTATCAAATACAAATAAAACATATAGAACGATGGAAAAAAGAAAAAAATTCATGCTGCAGGAAGCCGACATCCCCACACAGTGGTATAACATCACGGCAGATATGAAGAACAAGCCACAGCCCATGCTGAATCCACAGACGAAGGAGCCGCTAAAGGCAGAAGACCTTTATCCCCTTTTTGCTGAAGAGCTGTCGCGGCAGGAGGTCAACCAGACCGACGCATGGATCGACATACCGGAAGAGGTGCGGGAGAAATACAAGATCTACCGTCCCACGCCACTGGTGCGTGCTACAGGACTCGAAAAAGCACTCGACACACCGGCACACATCTACTTCAAGAATGAGAGTGTGAGTCCTGTCGGTTCACACAAGCTAAACTCGGCATTGCCTCAGGCATATTATAATAAGATGGACGGGACGACCAACATCACCACCGAGACAGGTGCCGGACAGTGGGGTACTGCCCTGGCCTTTGCCGCAAAGACATTCGGACTGGAGCTGGCAGTATATATGGTAAAAATAAGCTACGAACAAAAACCCTACCGCCGTTCGCTCATGCAGACCTGGGGAGCACAGGTGATCGCTTCACCCAGCATGTCCACCAAGGCAGGCCGGAAGATCATTACCGATCATCCCAACTACCAGGGCAGCCTGGGCACTGCGATCTCCGAAGCCATTGAGCTGGCCATGCAGACACCCAATTGCAAGTACACCCTGGGAAGCGTACTGAACCATGTGGCGCTGCACCAGACCATCATCGGACTGGAAGCAGAGAAGCAGATGGAGATGGCGGGAGAGTATCCCGACGTGGTCATCGGATGTTTCGGCGGTGGATCCAATTTCTCGGGCATCACTTTCCCCTTCCTGCGTCACAACATGCTTGGTAAAAAAAATACCCGTTTCGTGGCCGCCGAACCGGCGTCGTGTCCCAAGCTTACCCGTGGACGGTTCCAGTACGATTTTGGTGACGAAACTGGCTATACGCCGCTGATCCCCATGTTCACACTGGGACACAAGTTTGCACCGGCCAACATTCATGCAGGCGGACTCCGCTACCATGGTGCCGGAAGCATCGTGAGCCAACTGCTCAAGGACGGGCTGCTGGAAGCTACTGCCATCAAGCAACTGGAGACCTTTGAAGCAGGTGTTCTCTTTGCCCAGACTGAAGGTATTGTGCCTGCACCGGAATCCACACACGCCATTGCTGCCGCCATCCGCGAAGCAAATCAGGCGAAGGAGGAAGGAAAGAGCAAGGTAATCCTTTTCAACCTGTCGGGTCATGGACTCATCGACATGAGTGCCTATGATCAGTATCTTGCAGGAGACCTGACCAACCACGAGGTAACCGACGAGGAAATCAGCAGCATACTGGCACAAAACTGAGGCGATGATACGCTGTGTATGCGGAGAAATAATCAAAATAATCGGCTCCGGGAGTGTTAACATCGAAAAAAACAGGGTAAATTATTTGGAGATTTCATTTATCCGTTTTATCTTTGGAAATATAAAATGAGTGAGTTACTGCCGCATTGGTCGATTGGGAAACTCATCAATTACATTTTATAAACCGAGACACGTTTTTGATATCAATGGCGGGCCGCAGCCTTCGGGATTCGTCTTCGGACGAACAGCGGATTACAAAGATATCACGACACTCAAATCCTGTCATACGGAGTTTCGTCTTATTCCACCGGTGCGGCTTCTTATAGAAAGCAGATTGGCAATAGTTTATACCGACTTTGCAATCTGCTTTCATTTTTGTGACACAGCGACAATGAGCACAGGCAGACAATATTGGGAATTATTCCTGGTTTTTTTTAAGATCGGCGCCTTCACGTTTGGTGGCGGCTATGCAATGATACCACTGATCCGCAGGGAAGTGGTTGAAAAGAAACTGTGGCTCGACGACAATGAGTTTATGGATATGCTGGCCATCGCCCAGTCGATGCCCGGCCCCATCTCCCTGAATACGGCGCTCTTTGTGGGAAATAAACGGCTCGGATTCAAAGGGAGCCTCTTTTCCGGTGCCGGCATCATCCTGCCCTCTTTTATTATCATCCTGCTCATAGCCATCGTTTTCACCCAGTTTAAGGAAAATCCGGTGATTGAACGCATCTTCAAGGGTATACGTCCCGCGGTGGTGGCACTGATTGCAGCGCCCTTGCTGGGGCTGGGGAAGTCCGCAGGAGTCAACCTGAAAAATATATGGATCCCGCTGACAGTGGCCTTGTCGGTATGGCTGCTGAAGATATCGCCCGTCTACGTGATCCTGGCTGCCATTCTGCTGGGAATAAGCCATTATCTCTTCACAAGGCAAACAATGAAAAAATAGATGGAACTGACCGATCTCTACATCTCGTTATTTCTCACGTTTCTCAAAATCGGCGTTTTTGGTTTTGGCGGCGGCTATGCCATGCTGCCGTTGATACAGCAGGAGGTGGTGGATGTGCATGGATGGATATCTGTCAGCGACTTCACCGACATCGTGGCCATCTCCCAGACAACGCCGGGGCCCATCGCCTTTAATTCGGCCACCTATATCGGCTATACTGCCGTCACAGAGATGGGATATGCGCAAGGTTATGGTATATTTGGTTCTGCCATCTGCACCCTGGCGGTAAGCCTTCCCTCCCTGGTAATCATGACCATTGTCTGCGTCTTTTTCTTCCGCCTGAAAAGCAATCCCTGGATGCAAGCATCCCTTTCGGTACTGAAGCCGGCAATCATTGGTCTCATCGCCTCAGCTGCCCTGATGCTGATGAACGGCCATAATTTTATCGATTACAAAAGCTGGATTCTCTTTGGTGTGGTGCTGGTGGCATCCCTGAAAAAGGTGGATCCCATTCTGCTGATCGTCCTCTCGGGTATTGCAGGCCTCTTCCTTTATCCGGCGTAATTTCTTTCTTGAGCCGGTGCACGAACTCACCGTTTACACGATTTTCTGATAAGCCAATCGTTCCGAACCATTGGAGACGAAGATAATACCGCAGTAGGTGAATCCCATTGATGTAATGATATGTTGCATGATGTGATTATCGCGATGGGTGTCGATGCGGATGTTGGGATATCGGGTAAAACACCAGTCGATGCAGAATCTGGCGACACCTCTTTCCTTTCCCGACGAAGCGATGCGATGCGCGGTCGCGTAGGGCTCATTGTTCAGCCACTCCCCATCGTAAATCCGTGCGTAGGTAGGATCATCGCCAAAGATCAGACAAAATGTACCCACAATCTCTTTTGCTTCATTTTCACAAACAAAGCTGTGTCCGGAGGCAATCTCTTCGGTGACAAAAGATTCTGCCGGATAGCCGCCGGCCCATTGTGAGGCATTTCCGGCCCGGCACATCGATTCCCGTGCAATGGCATAAACAGCCATTACATCGGGCAAATCGGCATATGTGGTAGGTCTTATCTGCGCAATCATCGCCATGATTTACAGCATATATGATGTGATCTATGCTTTCGGCTTCTTCGTTGCCGGCTCTTTGGCTGCAGTTTTTCCTGCAGCGCTCTTCTTGCGTGCAGTAGATTTTGCGGTTGTTTTCTTTGCCGTACTCTTTTTTGCAGTTGACTTCGTCGCAGCATCCTTTTTGGCAGTCGCCTTTGTTGTTTCGGTCTTTCCGGCCGACCCCTTGCTGCTGCTCTTCCCCGTCTTCCCTTTTCCGGTCTTACCCTGACCCGCTTCGGCAATGATGGTCCGGCACTCCTCGAGGGTAAGCTCTGCTGGAATCATCTTTTTGGGTATCTTGTAATTCGATTTCTCAAAGGTGATATAGGGCCCATAGCGGCCGTTCAACACCTGCAATCCCGGTTCTTCCTCAAAAGATTTAATCAGTTTCTCCCGATCCTTTTGTTCTTTTGCTTCGATCAGCTGAATGGATTCCTCCAGGGTAATTTCCAACGGATCCATTCCCTTGGGTAGTGAGACAAATTTATTGTCGTGACGTACGTAAGGTCCAAAGCGACCTACGCCGATAATGACCTCTTTTTCCCTGAATTCACCCAGGTGCCTGGGAAGCTCAAACAGTTTTAATGTCTCCTCCAGCGTGATGGTTTCAAGCGATTGCGTTTTCTGCAGGGAGGCAAACAGCGGTTTTTCTTCTTCCTCCTGTGTACCTATCTGCGCCATGGCGCCGTAGCGGCCAATCTTTACCGATACCTGACGACTAGTTTTGGGGTCTGTGCCCAGCACCCGCTCGCCCACCTTGTGCTCGATGCGCATTTGTGACGTCTCCTCCACAATGGGGTGAAATGTTTTATAAAAATCGGCAATCGACTTGTTCCACTGAGCCTTACCTTCGGCAATCTTGTCGAAGTTTTTTTCTACCTTGGCCGTAAAGTTATAATCGACAATGGAAGGAAAGTATTCCACCAGAAAATCGTTTACCACCGTGCCAATGTCGGTAGGAACCAGCTTGTTCTTGTCGGCACCGGCGATTTCTTTTTTATCGTTGTCTTTGACAACGCCTTTCTTCAGCGTAAGGATGTTGTAGGTACGCTCCTCCCCTTCCACATTCCTTTTCTCCACATACTCACGGTTCATGATGGTGGAGATGGTGGGTGCATAGGTCGAGGGACGCCCGATACCCAGCTCCTCCATCTTGCGCACCAGCGCAGCTTCCGTATAGCGGGCAGGTCGTTGGGTGAAACGTTCCGTGGCGGTAGTCTCCAGCATGGTCAGCTGCTCTCCCTGTCTCATGGGAGGAAGCATCCCTTCGTCCTTCTCTCCGTTTTCATCATCGGTTCCTTCCAGGTAAACCCGCAGGAACCCATCGAACTTGATTACTTCACCGTTGGCCGTAAACCTACCGTCGGCATTCGATATGGCAATGTTGGCCGTGGTACGCTCCAGCTCGGCATCAGCCATCTGCGAAGCAATGGTCCGCTTCCAGATCAGCTCATAAAGACGTTTCTCCTGCGCTGTGCCCGACACTTCATGCTCACTCATGTAGGTGGGACGAATGGCTTCGTGCGCCTCCTGGGCACCTTTCGCCTTGGTGGTATACTGACGTACCTGGTGGTACTTCTCACCATATTGTCCGATGATCTCTGTCTTAGCCGTTCCGATGGCCAGACCCGAGAGATTCACCGAGTCGGTACGCATATAGGTAATCTTTCCCGATTCATACAGCCGCTGTGCCACCATCATGGTCTGCGACACCGAGAAGCCCAGCTTGCGTGAAGCCTCCTGTTGCAGTGTGGAGGTGGTAAAAGGCGCTGCCGGTGATTTTTTTGCCGGTCGGGTAGTCACATTTTCAATGGTAAAGTTTGAACTCTTCAGCTTCTCCAGCAGTGCCAGCGCCTCCGTTTTGGTCTTTAACCGTTTGTTGTATTCGGCTTTGATCTCGTATAACTGACCGTTTTCTTCTTTCGTGAAGATGCCTACAATCCGGTAAGCTGCTTCAGAGGTAAACTGTTGTATCTCCCGTTCGCGCTCGACAATGAGCCGCACGGCAACCGACTGTACACGACCAGCCGAAAGGGCGGGTTTGATCTTTCGCCAGAGTACGGGTGAAAGTTCAAAACCTACAATACGGTCCAGTACACGGCGTGCTTGCTGGGCGTCGACCAGATTCTGATCGATCTTTCTCGGGTTTTTGATGGCTTCCTGGATGGCTGTCTTGGTGATTTCGTGAAAAACAATCCGCTTGGTATTTTCCTCTTTCAACCCCAATGTATCGTAAAGGTGCCATGAGATAGCTTCTCCTTCACGGTCCTCATCGGAAGCGAGCCAGACTGTCTCTGCCTTCTTGGCTGCCGCCTTCAGTTCAGTCACCACCTTCTTTTTATCGGTCGGTACTTCATAAATAGGCTTGAAACCATCCTCTATATCGATGCTGAAATCCTTTTTCTTCAAATCACGGATATGCCCGTAACTGGACATGACATGAAAGTCATTTCCGAGAAACTTCTCAATTGTTTTCGCTTTTGCAGGCGACTCAACGATGACCAGGTTTTTATCCATTCGATCCTTGTTCTTCAATTTTATGATGTGGGTACGATCCCCCAATTTGGGTGCAAAAGTAGTAATTTTGTACAAGGAACAACACTTTTTTTTGAAAATCCTTGTTTATTAAGTATTTTTCAGGGGTCGGGGGTCGAGAGTCAGGAGTCAGGAGTCAGCAATGATTAACCTCAACGCCGTAGATTGCCGAGAGCGTCTCCTTCAGTTTTGTCGAAAGGGAACGGCGTATCTGCAGCGTCATCCGGCAGGTTTCCCTGAAATCCTGCTTCCATTGTACCGTCTCGAACTGTTTCAAAACGCGCATCACGTCGTTGAGCAGTATATAATCAAAATGAATTTCGATTACCTCGTCGACCGTCTTTTCCATAACTGCAGCATTGGTAATGGCATCGGCGGCAGCCTCCTTGTAAGCTTTGATGAGTCCGCCGGTCCCGAGCAGCGTACCGCCGAAATAGCGCACAACCAGAATCAGCACATCGGTGAGCTCAGCCGAGTTGATCTGTCCCAGTATGGGTTTTCCCGCAGTCCCCGAAGGTTCGCCATCATCGTTCACGCGATATTCATCCCGCTCCCATCCAAGCATATATGCCCAGCAAACATGCCGTGCGTCGTAATACTTTTTGCGGTACATATCCACGAGCTCCTTTACCTCTTCGGCGTTCTTCACCGGAAAGATAAAAGAGAGAAACTTGCTTTTCTTTTCGTTTACATATCCCTCAGCAGGCCCCTCAACCGTTTTGTATGTGTCGTCCATCATGATGCAAATTTACAAAAAACCATCGAGACAGACACGAGAATAGACACTTACTTAGGGTTCACCTGTTTATAGTTCATCCAGCACCATTTTTAAATCGGTGATAATATCTTCGGCATCCTCCAATCCTACGGAAAGGCGGAACAATCCCTTACCTGCAAACAATCTCCACGACTCCAGCTGCTGCTCGGTAGCAAGTTTAAATGAAGTCTCCAGCAAATCCGCTGAAGGCATATAGAAAATAAGAGAACGGTGATGGCCTAAGGAGACGGCATAATGGATTACCTGAAGCCGATTGGCAAAATGATGGGCTGCTTCCTTTCCGTTCTCTACCTGAAAGGTGAGCAATCCGGAAAAATTATTCATTTGTTCCTTTGCCAACGCATGCTGTGGATGAGAAGGGAGACCGGGATAAATTACCCTTTTTACTTTCGGATGCGACTCTAAAAATCGGGCGACTTGTAGGGCATTCTTCTCATGCGCTTTCATTCGAAGTGGGAATGTAGCGATACCGCGCATGATCAGCCAAGCGTTAAACGGACTCATTATCCCACCCAACCGCAAAGATGTTTTCTTTCTGAGTGGAGTCATGTTGACACGGGATCCTACCACCACTCCCCCGAGTGCATCTCCATGTCCCCCGAGATATTTCGTGAGCGAATGGATGACAAAGTCGGCACCCAATTCCATGGGACGCGTAGCTGCCGGCGTGGAAAAAGTAGAGTCAACGGCAAGCAGGGCTCCAGCCTCATGAGCAATTGATGCCACCTCTTTTATATCGGTCAGACGCAAAATAGGATTGCATGGGGTTTCGATATAAACAAGTTTCGTTTCCGGGGTCAGTGTCTTTTTTATCGCATCGGCATCGGACATGTTTACTTTGGAAATAGCAATGCCCAGCTTCGGAATCATGTCATTCGTCATTTCTGACAAAGCCGCGTAAGCCACATCGCTTATGATCGCGTGATCACCTGCCTGCAATGTATGAAATAACAGGGCGGTAATAGCACCCATACCGCTGGCAAAGACAACTGCGTCTTCGGCATTCTCAAGCGCTGCAAGCTTCTCTTCGAGCTGGTGAAGGGTGGGATTGCCCCAACGCGTATAGGTCCAACCTCGCGCCTCTTCCACCCCTTCTGCGGAAAATCCCGCGTCGGCGTCGGTAACAAAGGTCGATGACATCACGATGTTGGGTGTTGAAGCTTTGCTATTGGGATCAGGTTCTTCTCCGGCATGAATTGCTTTTGTCTGAAAGCCTGTAGGAAAATTAATTTTTGTCATAATATATCACTTTAGAAAATGTTTTCTTTAGAGTCTGAAAATAAAATAGAGCATTGGGTCAATAGGGAACGAATCAAATTGACTTATCCCGAAATCTGTCGTTCAATACGCAGAGGATGGTTTCTCGATTTATTGAAAATCATCTGCCCGTGGGCAACTCCCTTTCTCAATATGGCACGTTCTTCCTCTGGCAGTAGAGATACCTGCTTGCATTCGTCGGAGCAGCACCCATTCATCTCTGCAGCACATTTGTCGCACTGGATAAACAGGAGGTGGCATCCTTCGTTCTTACAGTTGGTATGCGTGTCGCAAGGAGCGCCGCACTGGTGGCAATGGGCAATCACCTCTTCCGAGATACGTTCTCCCAGTCGTTCGTCGAACACGAAGTTTTTTCCGATAAATTTCATGGGAAGGTTCTCTGTCCTTGCATTTCGGGCATATTCAATGATACCGCCTTCCACGTGGTACACGTTCCTGAACCCGTGATGAAGCATGTAGGCACTCGCTTTCTCACACCGGATACCGCCCGTGCAATACATCACAATATTTTTATCCTTGTGCTCTTTCAGCATGTCGACCGCCATGGGCAGTTGTTCCCGGAAGGTATCAGAAGGTACCTCTATCGCGTTTTCGAAATGCCCTACCTCATACTCGTAATGATTGCGCATATCCACCACGATGGTGCCGGGTTGCCCGGTGATCTCGTTATACTCCCTGGCAGTGAGGTACTTTCCTGTTCTGGAAGGGTCGAACGCCGGATCATCAACCCCATCGGCAACCACTTTATCGCGTACTTTCATCCGTAGCACCCAGAATGATTTGCCGTCGTCGTCCACCGCCACATTCAGGCGGATACCGTCCAGCGCAGGGTCGGCGTTATACAAGATATCACGGAAAGTATCCATGTTGCTTTCGGGCACGGAGATTTGCCCGTTTATTCCCTCCTTCGCAATATACACACGGCCAAACACGCCGATGGTATTGAATTGAATGTACAGGTTATTACGAAATTGCAGCGGATCGGCAATATGAAAATATTTATAGAATGAGATCGTAACACGGGTCTCCGTTTCCTGGAGCATCCGTGCTTTAAGTTCCCGGTTGGAAACATGATTGTGAAGCTGTGGCATGTTAAACTCTTTTAAACAATAGAATTCTCGTTACAACAAGAAATGTACTCAATTACATTAGCCCATCGCAGGGACAAGATACAGGGTACATCAGAATGAAACAATTATATGGAGCATTTGGTTTATTTGAAATAGTGATACCTCAGGGAGAAATGAGTTCCAATTTATCTGCTTTCAGCATAGAACTGTAACACACTTATATACGTTATAACCGGGTAACAAATGGATAAACCTGCCGGGGAAAACCGCGGCTAAAATTGTAAATATTATGATTCAAATCAAACGTGTATATGAACAGTTGGCTGGTGATGACGGTTACCGGGTATTGATAGACCGGTTATGGCCCCGCGGCTTGTCGAAAGAGAATGCCCATGTGGATCTCTGGTTAAAAGAGGTGGCTCCCTCCACAGAACTGCGAAAGTGGTACCACCACGATCCGGAGAAATGGGACGAGTTCGATCAACGCTATCGAACGGAACTAAATGATAAGAAGGAACTTTTACAACAAATAAAAGAGTTGGAAAAGGAGCATAAAACCATAACACTGCTCTACGGGTTCAAAGAAAAAGAACGGTCGCAAGCGACCGTCCTGATTGATGTGCTAAAAGAAAAGAGAAAGCTGGTTTAAAAATTTTATAAAGACAGCTCATCCGCATTTGGAAGCACCACAATTTCTGCATTTCAAACACCCCTCTTCGTAAACCAGGGTCTCGTGTCCGCAGACGGGACATTTCTGCCCTTTGGCTTCCATTTCGTTGGGCAGGTATTTTTTCAACGATCGTTCCACCCCGTTCTTCCAGGTGTTGATGGTCTCGCTGTCGAGCTCCAGCCCCGACACCAGCTTGATTACCTGATCGATGGGCATCCCATAACGCAACACGCCAGAAATCAGCTTGGCATAGTTCCAGAACTCCGGATTGAACTTCCCGTCCAGTCCCTCAATGGTGACTTTGTAACCACGGCGGTTCTGAAACTGGAAGTCGTAATGTTTCCGACCGTCGTTGTCATACGCTTTGATGATTTTCCCCGTGGTAACATTTTTCGGCACCATGATGCCATCATCTTCATCGTTGATACCGGTGAAGATCTCATAAGGACGGCCATTCAGCAAACCGATAAAGGCAATCCACCGCTCCTTGTTGTTCTGGAACTTGATCACATCGGCATCCAGTTCGATGGGACGGGAGGTAACAATCTGCGGCATTTCGAAGCAGTCGTCATCTTTTGCCTCCTTCGCTTCCTTTTCGGCTTCACCATTGGAGATGAGTACTCCTGCACGCGATCCGTCACGATAGACAGTACATCCCTTGCAGCCGCTCTTCCAGGCTTCCATGTACAATTCACCGACCAGCTCCTCAGACACATCGGAAGGCAGGTTGATGGTTACGCTGATGGAATGATCCACCCACTTCTGCACCCTACCCTGCATCTTCACCTTCTGCAGCCAGTCCACATCGTTGGAGGTTGCTTTGTAATAGGGGGATTTCTCTACCATCTCATCCACCTCTTCCGGAGTATAACGCTTGGTGGTGGAATAACCGTGGGCTTCCATCCAGGTTACAAACTTGTGGTGAAACACCACATATTCTTCCCAGGAATCACCATTCTCATCCACAAAATCGACCTTTACATCCCTGTCGTTCGGATTCACTTTGCGGCGGCGGGTGTAGACCGGCAGAAATACCGGCTCAATACCGGAGGTAGTCTGTGACATCAGGCTGGTGGTCCCTGTCGGGGCAATAGTCAGCAAAGCAATGTTGCGCCGACCATATTTGACCATATCCTCATACAACTGTGAATCAGCCTCCTTGATCCGATTAATAAAGGGATTGTTTTTCTCTCTTTCGGCATCGAATATCTCAAAGGCGCCACGCTCCTTCGCCATGTTCACCGATGAACGATAGGCATTGAGTGCCACGGCGCGATGTACCTTTTCCGAGAAATCGGTACCCTCTTCCGTACCGTAACGGATACCCAGTGCCGCCAGCATATCACCCTCGGCTGTGATACCCACACCGGTACGGCGTCCCTGCAGGGTCTTACGCTGAATTTTTTTCCAGAGGGTACGCTCGGCCGACTTCACCTCCTCCGATTCGGGGTCTGCTTCAATTTTTTCGAGGATCATATCGATCTTCTCCGATTCGAGATCCACAATGTCGTCCATAATCCGTTGCGCCAGCTGCACATGCTGGGCAAAAAGGTCGAAGTCGAAGTAGGCATCCTCCCTGAAGGGATTCACAACGTAGGAGAACAGATTGATAGCCAGCAAACGGCAGCTGTCGTACGGACAGAGCGGGATCTCACCGCACGGATTGGTTGATACGGTTTTAAAACCGAGATCTGCATAACAGTCGGGAACAGACTCACGGATGATGGTATCCCAGAAAAGTACGCCTGGCTCGGCCGACCGCCATGCATTGTGGATAATCTTATCCCACAGATGTCTTGCATTAATCGTCTTCTCATATTTGGGTTGGTCGGAATCGATGGGATATTGCTGCTGGTAATTTTTCCCGGCAGCAGCTGCCTCCATAAAGGCATCGTCGATCTTTACAGAGATGTTGGCACCGGTCACCTTCCCCTGCTCCAGCTTGGCATCGATGAAGTTCTCCGAGTCGGGGTGCTTGATCGACACGCTCAGCATCAGTGCACCACGACGGCCATCCTGAGCCACTTCACGGGTAGAGTTCGAATAGCGCTCCATGAAAGGCACCAGCCCTGTGGAGGTGAGCGCCGAATTTTTGACGGGAGAGCCCTTGGGCCGGATATGAGAGAGATCATGCCCTACCCCGCCACGACGTTTCATCAGTTGCACCTGTTCCTCATCGATACGGATGATCGCGCCGTATGAATCGGCATTACCGTCCATTCCGATCACAAAACAGTTTGATAGGGAGGCAACCTGATAACCGTTTCCGATGCCGGTCATGGGACTCCCCTGTGGAATGATATAACGAAACCGGTCGAACAGGTCAAACAATTCCCGCTCGCTCAAAGGATTGCTGTATTTCTTCTCTATTCTTGCAATTTCTTTGGCCAGACGCCAGTGCATATCTTCCGGGGTCTTCTCATAGATCTCACCCTGACTGTCCTTGAGAGCGTATTTACTCACCCACACTTTGGCGGCAAGCTCGTCTCCCTTAAAATAATCCAACGATGCCTTGTACGCTTCGTCGAATGTGTATGTCTTTTTTTTCATACGATTAATTTATTTTTTTCATTTAGGTGTATGGAACTTTTATTTTTTCCAATACAGGCATCATTTGGTTATGCAAGTTTATTGAAACTTACTAACAATGCAAAATTTTTCCATCTTTATTTTTCAACAATTTGAAAAGTTTTCTTAAATAAATTATATATATTTGGTTTTAAGAGCTTTACACTTTTGAATAACAGATAAAGTTTTCCATTTTGGAAAACAACGCTGATACACAAAAAGATAAAAGGGTAAATCAAATAAAGAAGATTCGCAGCACAAATTGAAATAAAAAAATCACCCGACGGTTGGAACACGCTGAGTGATTTACTACTTAGAAAAAAAATGGAGACACGTAACTCCCTATTTCTTTAAATTTTTCACTGCACCCATAAACAAAATGGCTCCAGTGGAATTCTCCTGAATTATGTAAAAGAACGGCCTCTCTGCATTGAAGATCACTTTTTGGGGTTGTGACGGCATTGATGTCAGCTCCATGCCAACCGTCGTCACGGCTGCAGCCTCCGTTCCCGATTCATCAGTGCTGATATAGGTATCCTGCTTGACGAATGAAATCCTTGCAGGGACATCGGTGATACCCGAGAAATCGGCTGCATCGGTAAAGGTAATTCCCATACCCATCTTCGTGAGCAGGTCGTTCAGTTTCTTGCTATATTCCGTTTTGAACTTCGGCAGAAAGAGATCCACCTCGGCTTCGCGTAGTCCCGACTTCAATCCGCTCCAATAATCACGTTGCCGGGTTGCGGCCAGCACATCCCTTAATTCCTTTCCCTCATGCGGCAGCAATACCATCATGCTGAACGCCTGATTGCCATAGGGAAGCTGCACCAACTGCAGATTCTGATCTTGTGTATAATTGAACTTGGCCTTTTGCGTCATCATCTCCACCTGGGTGGTGACGCCATCCTGACCGGCAAATGGCTTCAGGGAGGTGTTCTTCACATCAAATTCTGTTGTCCATGTCCCTTTAAAATAGAGTGCATTGAGCAGATACATCAAGTCCAGTGCGTTGGTGCGTTCAATCACCTTCTTAATCAGCCCCTGTGTCTGATCTGAAGCCCACTTGTTAATGATGCCTGCAGTAGCGACGTCGGAAAAATCGACAGGCTGCACCGTGGCATCATAATAAGATTGATTCGTTTTGATAAAATCGGAATGAATGGCGACCTGCCGATTGGCGAAAATGGCATTGGCGATAGAGAGTTTGGTCGTGGGATCTGTTTTCAACAAAGCCTCCTTCAGTTTTTTATAATAACCGTTTATCTCTGTTTCGGAATAATCGCCCATATGCAGGGTCTGTCTCATGGCTTTGCCTGTTTCACCGGCTGCACCATTCATTGTCATCGACAGTGCCATGCTCAGGCTCAAGGGAGAAACCATGAAGTTTTTATCTTCCGTTAAAGCCTCTTCATCAAACAGGTTGGCAAAAAAATCAAAGGCAAACTGCTGGTCAGACCTCACCATCTCTTGCTCCGCAGAACGAAGTGTTATATGAATCGGCTCGGGCAGCTCTTTTATATTGGCTGCTCCGCTATTTTTGTCACACGACGTGCCAAAAAAAGTGCCTGTTATGGCCATTGAAATAAGTAAAATAATTTTTGTTCGCATAGTCATTAATCATTTAGGATAGCGTACCTGTACAACAATAAAGATGTTTTTACCGGTATAAATGTTGCAATGGAATCATTAAAAAAAGTTATTTGCATCATTTAATAATGTAAACAACGCTTTTTGGAATCATTTTATCCTTGCCGGCTCGGTAACACAAAATTATTGCTTAATTTTGCAGATTCATGATCAGTCATCAAATATCACCTTTAAATACTGTTTGTCAGCATGAGAAAATGGCGCATCGAAGATTCGGAAGAACTGTATAACATCAACGGCTGGGGGAACGGTTATTTCTCCATCAACGAAAAAGGACATGTACAAGTCACACCCAGCAAGCAGGATGGCAGCAGTGTGGATTTGAGTGAACTGATGCGTGAACTTTATCTGCGTGATGTATCCTCTCCCGTATTGATCCGGTTTCCCGAGATTCTTGACAATCGGATTGAAAAGATCTCGAACAGTTTCGCCATTGCATCGAAGGAATATGAATACAATGCCCAGCACTACATAGTCTACCCCATCAAGGTAAACCAGATGCGCCAGGTGGTGGAGGAGATCGTCTCAAGCGGAAAGCGATTCAACATCGGCCTCGAGGCGGGCTCCAAGCCCGAGCTCCATGCCGTGCTCGCCATCAATACGGACGACAACTCCTTTATCATCTGCAATGGCTACAAGGATGAGAGTTATATAGAACTGGCACTTCTGGCCCAGAAGATGGGTAAACAGGTGTTTATTGTGGTGGAAAAACTCAATGAACTGGATCTGACCATCAAGATTGCCAAGCGGCTCAGGGTGAAGCCCAACATTGGCATCCGGGTGAAGCTGGCCAGCTCCGGTAGTGGCAAGTGGGAGGAGTCGGGTGGCGACGGCAGCAAGTTCGGCCTCAACTCGAGTGAGCTGCTGGAGGCGCTGGAAGTGCTCAGGGAGAACAACCTCACCGAATGTTTCCGGTTGATTCACTTCCACATAGGCAGTCAGATCACCAAGATACGCCGTATTAAAACGGCCCTGCGCGAGGCGGCACAGTTCTACGTACAGCTGCACGCCATGGGTTTCAAAATTGAATTTGTGGATATCGGCGGTGGGCTGGGTGTCGATTACGATGGCACCCGCTCCTCCTTCACCGAAAACAGCATCAACTACTCCATTCAGGAATATGTGAACGACTCGGTATTTACCTTTGTGGATGCAGCCGACAAGAACGAAATCCCCCACCCCAACATCATCACCGAGTCGGGGCGCGCCCTCACGGCACATCACTCGGTGCTGGTATTCGAGGTGCTGGAGACGGCCACGCTCCCCGAATGGCCGGAAGATCTGGATATCCAGGAGGATGATCATGAGCTGGTGAAGGAACTTTACAACATCTGGGAATCACTCACCCAGGCCCGCATGCTCGAAGCATGGCACGACGCCCAGCAGATACGGGAGGAGTCGCTCGATCTTTTCAGCCTCGGCATGCTCGACCTGAAGACCCGTGCACAGGTGGAGCAGCTCTACTTTTCCATCGCCCGGGAGATCAACATCACCAGCAACCGGGCCAAACATGCACCCGAAGAACTGCGTCAACTGGGTACCCTCCTGCCCGACAAGTATTTCTGCAACTTCTCCCTGTTTCAATCGCTGCCCGACTCATGGGCCATCGACCAGGTATTTCCCATCATCCCCATTCACCGGCTCGACGAACGGCCCGGGAAGACGGCCACACTGCAGGATATCACCTGCGATTCCGACGGGAAGATAGCCAACTTCGCCTCACAGGACGGCTTCCGTAGCTCCTACCTGCCGGTACATACGCTGAAGAAAGATGAACCTTATTATATTGGTGTCTTTCTGGTGGGTGCCTATCAGGAAATATTGGGTGACCTCCACAACCTCTTCGGGGATACCAACGTGGTACATGTCTCCACGGGCGAGTCGGGATATAAGATAGATCAGGTGATCGATGGGGAGTCGGTGGCCGAAGTGCTGGAATATGCCCAGTACAATGCTAAGAAGCTGGTACGCACCGTCGAAACGTGGGTGATGAGCTCCGTGAAGCAAGGCAAGATCTCGGTGGAAGAGGGCAAGGAGTTTCTCTCCAACTACCGCTCCGGACTTTACGGGTATACTTATCTGGAATAAATGTGAAATAGATTTTGAGCTTTCAGCAACATCCTTCCATCTCACAATCTTCATTTGACAGTTCGAACTCGATGGTGCAGTGCTGCACTCCCGACCGGAACAGAGATTCGCGGATACGAGTCTTCAGTTCCTGCTGATCCGCCATGTTCTTTTCTTCCCGAAGCACCACATGGATGGTCATTACGTTGTATTCGCCATCCACCGACCAGGCATGCAGATCATGCACGTCCTGGACTTCATCGATCTCCAGCATCGATATTCGAACCTGTTCCATGTCCAACTTCACGGGACTCCCTTGCAGGATGATGCGCAGGCTATGCCGCATGTTGCGAAAGACATTATAGAGAATAAATAGGGAGATGCCAATGGAAAGCAATGGGTCGATAAAGGGTGCATCCACAAAGTACATAATGCCGGCACCCACCAGCACGGCCAGCCAGCCCAGCACATCTTCCAGCAGATGCAGCGACACCACCCGCTCGTTGATTGAACTCCCCTTTCTCAGGCGATATACGGCAAGTCCGTTGATGATAACGCCCAAGATGGCAAGCAATAGCATCCCTTTCACATTGGGTTGCTGCGGGTTAAATAGACGGGGGACGGCATGCACCAGAATCACGACACTTCCCACCAGCAGGACGACAGAATTTATGACGGCGCCCAACAGGGAAAAACGTTTGTAGCCGTAAGTATACTCTTTGGTGCGTGGCCTCCTGGCTACTTTTTGAAAATACCAGGAGAGCCCGAGTGAAAAACTATCTCCCAGATCATGCACGGCATCCGAAAGTATGGCCACACTGTTTGTCAAAATTCCTCCGACAAGCTCAATGAACGTGAACAAAAGATTCAGAAAGAATGCCGCTTTGATGTTCTTCACACCGTCGTGGTTATGATGATGTTCGCTTGATTGCATATCGATTTTCAGATTCAGATTATAACATCGGGAGAAAAAGAATGTTCACTCTCTCTTTTCCATTCGAATTGTGTATATTTGCGGACAAAACTGGCTTATGTACCGCTGTGTTGCTTCACGGAAAGGATACAACACAAGAGGGGTCAGCTTCATAGTTAATTGATTCTGAATAACCTAAACAAAGTGACATGAAGCATTTTAATTTCCTGATCACGGGTATCGCAGTGCTCCTGATCGTATCGTGTAACATTAAAAAAGAAGAAGTGACTGTATTGAAACAATCCAACTTTCCTACCCCGCCGGTAGCAGAAGTTATTCCCGACACATTTTTGAATTTCGGACAGGTGCGCATCGACAACTATTTCTGGTTGAAAGACAAAAGCAACCCGAAGGTAATCGATTATCTGCAGGCTGAGAACGCGTATACCGACACCGTAATGAATCCTACCAGGGAATTTCAGCAAAAAATATACGACGAGATATTAGGCCGCATCAAGGAGGATGATGAGAGTTATCCTTCATTCAAGGATGGTTATTACTACTATAGCCGATCGGAAAAAGGGAAACAATATTCTACCTACTGCCGTCGGAAAGGGACAATGGATGCTGCCGAAGAGATCATCTTCGATCTGAACAGCATGGCGGAAGGAAAGCCTGCATTCATTTTCCGGGGCTATTCCATCAGTCCCGACAACAGCAAGGCTGTCTACTTTTACAACGAAACCGGATCTTATGCCGAGTTCAGGATGAAAATCAAGGATCTTGCATCGGGTGAGGATGTGGGATTTTCGATCGATGGTGCCGCATCGGCGGCCTGGGCAAACGACAACAAAACCATTTTCTACAGCCTGATCGACAAGACGCTGCGTTCCGCAGCTATTTATCGGCAGAAGCTGGACGAAGTTGCCGGTGAACTGATATATGAGGAGAAGGATGCCCGCTTTGGCACTTACGTCTACGGCAGCAAGACCAAACAGTATATCTTCATCGCCAGCAGCAGCTCAACCACATCGGAGGAGCGTTACATTTCCGCAGACAAGCCGACGGATGCATTCAAGGTGTTCCTGCCCCGCGAACAGGATGTGGAGTACAGTGTTTATCCACATCAGGAGAAGTTTTTTGTGCGCTACAAGAACAAGGAAAACCTCAATGGCATGATCTATGAGATGCCGCTCGCGGGATATGAAGACAGATCGTCCTGGAAAGTATTCCTGCCGCACGATAAGGATGTGCGCATTGAGGGAATCGACATTCTCAGCAATTGGATCTCCCTGGAGTTACGAAAAAACGGACTGACGGAAATCGTCGTGATGCCCGTAAAGGGTGGAGAGGGACACACCATCGCTTTCCCTGAACCGGTCTACACTACTTCACTGAGTGGTAATCCGGAATATGATGCCGTCACGTTCCGCTATACCTACACCTCGCTCAACCGTCCCAACACGCTTTATGAATACAACATAGAAACCGCTGAGACGGTGAAACTGAAGGAGCAGGAGATACCCTCCGGCTTCAACCCCGATGACTATATGGTAGAGCGACTGTGGACCACCGCCGCCGATGGGGTGAAGGTTCCCATGGCAGTTGTATACAAAAAAGGACTAAAAAAAGATGGCAGCAACCCGGCATTAATCTATTCCTACGGAAGCTACGGCTACAGCTCCGACGTCTATTTCAGCGCGAGCGTATTCAGCCTTATCGATCGCGGCTTTGTGTATGCCATTGCCCAGATTCGGGGTGGTAGCGACCTGGGCGAACAGTGGTATGAGGATGGTAAGCTACTGCATAAAAAGAACAGCTTCACCGACTTTATCGCATGCAGTGAACAACTGATTCACCACGGCTACACTGCTGCCGACAAGCTCGCAGCCATGGGTGGAAGTGCTGGCGGGTTGCTGATGGGCGCTGTCGCGAACATGCGTCCCGATCTCTATCAGACCATCGTGGCACAAGTACCCTTTGTGGATGTCATTAATACGATGCTCGATGAAACACTACCGCTCACAACGGGCGAATATGAGGAGTGGGGCAATCCCAATGAAGAAGCATATTACAACTATATCCTCTCCTACTCACCCTACGACAATATCGTAGCGCAGGATTACCCCAACATGCTGGTGACGGGCGGGATCAACGACTCGCAGGTGCTCTTTCATGAACCGGCCAAGTATGTAGCCAAACTCAGGTCGCTCAAAACCGACGACAACATCCTGCTGCTACACATGAACATGGATTCGGGACACGGCGGGGCCACCGGCCGGTACGAAGGCATCAAAGATACCGCCTTCGAGTTTGCATTTATCCTCAACCGGGTGGGTATAGAAAAATGATTCCGGTTAAAAGGATTTGTTTAATAAATGTTCCAGCAGTATCTTCAGGCCAATGGCTATGAGAATGAATCCTCCTACTGCTTCCACGCAGAAAGTGACTCGTTTTCGGAGACGGAATCCCAGAAACATACCGCCGAAGGAGAAAAGAAAACAGGTCACGCCAATCACTCCGATTGCCTGCAGGATAGTGCCCGGGTAAGAAGCGAAGATCAGTCCGGTAGCTGCTGCATCGATGCTGGTGGCAAAAGAGAGTGTCAACACATTCTTCCAATCTATGACATCTATATCCTTGCAACTGCAATCGGGACAATCATCCTTTTTCCCGGGTAAAAAACATTCATAGATCATCTTTATCCCGAGAATCGCCAGGATGACGAAGGCCAGCCAATGATCAAATTGTTGTATCCACGAAGAAAAACCAATGCCTAACGCATACCCCACAAGTGGCATCAATGCCTGAAAAAGCCCGAAGACAAGTGCAATCTTGAAAGCCCGCCAGGCAAGAAAACGCGGTCTGCACATTCCTTTTCCGATACAGATGGCAAAGGAATCCATCGAAAGGCCTATGGCAATAATGAAAATGGAAAGTATACCCATTGTAGTCCCAGCACTTAAAGAGATTTAAAAAAAAGGAATGCAAAGGTACAAAAAAGGATAATTCACCAAAAGAAAGAGAACGTCTAAACCAAAAAACAACGCGACTGTTATTACAGATATATGAATTTACAAAACAGGTCAACCTGTTTCTCCGTTGCCCGTCAATCATAAAAATGAACAAATTAAAAACTTTTTTGCCGATTATTGGCTTCTTTTTTACGATTCATGCGATCTCTCAGCAAACCAGCATGGCTGAACCCGACTCCATCATTTCTCTTCAGGAGGTGGTGGTAAATGCTTATCAGATCAATACCAGGCAACATCAGGTTCCGGGGAGCATTTCAGTACTTTCGGAAGAAGAGATCGTGACAGCCGACGGCAACAATTTCGCTAACACCTTTCATGCCATGCCAGGCATCTACATGCACAGCGGCACCTATGCCACAAGCCGCATTGTGATTCGTGGTGTGGGCAGTCGAACCCCATATAATACCAACCGGATCAAAGCATATATGAACGACATCCCCATCACCTCATCCGATGGGATCTCCACACCCGAAGATATCGAGCTGACCGGTATCGGACGCATGGAGGTAATCAAAGGTCCCGCTTCTGCACTTTACGGCTCGGGACTGGGAGGTAATATCAATATCTATACGTTGGGAGCAGAAAGCAACAAGACGGAGGCCCTGCTTCAGTATGGCAGTTACCAAACAATGAAAGCGGCAGCAACAGGTAACTATCGCAAGGGTAATTTACATATCGGGGGCAATTTGTCCCATCTGCAGTCGGACGGTTTCCGCGAAAACAACCGCTACCGGCGTACCGTCCTGCTCTCTTCGGGCAGCTGGCAGCAACGGACCTATTCACTGGAATATACCCTGATGCTGATCGACCTGTATGCACAACTCCCCAGTTCGGTCGGAAAAACCTTATATGAAACCGACCCCGGTGCTGCAGCAGCCAACTGGAAAGCAGTGGGAGGATACAAGGAATATCAACGCGCGATTGCAGGTGTGACCCTGACAAACAGAATTTCAGAAAAATGGAACAACAGACTCACGCTATTCGGAAGGTGGGCAGACAGTTACGAGTTACGACCATTCAACAACCTGGACGATGGAACCTCGGGTGGCGGTGTCCGCAACAGATTAACCTATCACACCCCAAACTGGGATGCACTGATGGGCTTCGAGTGGATAAACGACACCTACCGATGGCAGATGGATCTGAAAGAGGAGCTGATCAACAGAAACAAGGAGACCCGAAATCAATCCAATCTCTTTGGGATGGTGTACTGGCGACCTTCGCCGGCATGGAATATTTCTTTGGGTGGAGCGGTGAACAAGGTTCATTACCGGCTTACCGATCAGTTTTCCGAGAATGGTGATCAGAGCGGCAAGCGTGATTTTCCTGCTATCTTCTCGCCCCGGGTGGGAGTCAACTACGCACCCTCCCGCATCGTGGCTTTCTACGCTTCGACAGGCCACGGTTTCTCCATGCCCTCACCCGAGGAGACACTCCTGCCGGAAGGAGACATAAACAGGGAGTTGCGGCCGGAGCAGGGCATGCAGTATGAGGCGGGGGTGCGGCTGAACCTGTTTGACAATGCCACACAGCTGGAAGTCACGGTCTATCGGATAAACCTCACCGACCTGCTGGTTACAAAACGGCTCACCGAAGACATCTTTACCGGTATCAATGCGGGCAGGACACGTCACT
Organism: Bacteroidetes bacterium GWC2_46_850; assembly: GCA_001768325.1. Taxonomy (GTDB): domain Bacteria; phylum Bacteroidota; class Bacteroidia; order Bacteroidales; family Dysgonomonadaceae; genus Proteiniphilum. The sequence continues at coordinate 239,486 of MENQ01000007.1, forward strand.
CCGGACTGGAACTGATGCTTAAACAGCGAATCTTCAGATTTAAAACCTTTCCAGGTAGCCTGCAGATGAATACCAATTATACCTGGTCACGAAACCGGTTTATCGATTTCAACGACAATGGCGAGGTCTATAATGGAAATAAACTACCGGGAATACCTTCCCACATGGCACATGTAGGTCTCCAATGGCAACCTGCGACACGACTCAGGCTGGATGCACAGTGCCAATATGTGGGGGAACAATATATGAATGATGCCAACAGCCTGAAAAACGACGACTATTTTCTGGTCGGCCTGAGAACTTCCTACCATCTCCCGACCACAAAAACAGGTACTTTTGAACTTTTTACCGGCATAAACAATATGACCAATACCCGTTACTCTCCCATGCTCACCGTGAATGCGGTTGCTTTCGGTAATGCAGAACCGCGATATTACTATCCGGGTATGCCCCGCCACTATTATGGAGGTATAAAATGGAGATTTTAACAGTAGAAATTACAAAAAAAAGTTATCTTTGGCGCATGTTTGCACGTAAAAAAATACTCCGAACAGTCTGCGGTCTGTTATTCATTCTTTTCATCACCTCCTGTGCGCTCCGGCAAGAGAAGCACTCCGGCGATAGCATCCCGGAAGAAACCGAACGTTTGTTTGCCTACGGTATTTGTGTCGATTCACTCCATGTAGATCGTTATGCCATCCAAAAGGGAGATAACCTGGCTTCCATCCTGCTGCGTCTTGGATTCAGCGGTAGAGAGGGTGAAAATATAACCGGTACCATCTCCGATTTGTATCCGCCAAACAAGATGCAGATCGGAAATGTATATGCAGCAATTACCACGCCCGACACCACTTCGGCAATCCGGTATCTTGTATTTGAAAGTTCGAAAACCGACTTTGTGGTGGTCGACCTTTGCTCTGATTCACTCAAAGCATATGCCGATACGAAACCGGTGACCCTCCATCGGCGGTATGCCGAGAAGACCATCACCTCTTCGATGTGGAATGCAATCCTCGAAGAAGGTGCCTCCCCCCTGCTGGCCATGAAACTGTCGGATATATATGCCTGGCAGATTGATTTCTTTGACATTAAGGAAGGCGATTCTTTTCGGTTGATTTACGACGAAGCCTGGATCGACGATACCACCTTCGTTGATATCGTGGATGTAGCAGGGGCTGTTTTCAGTCACCAGGGAGAGGAATACCTGGCGGTACCTTTTCAACAGGATTCGACGAGGGAGTATTTCGATGCGGATGGAAACAGCCTGCGAAAAGAATTTCTGAAAGCACCCCTCGATTTTTTACGCATCAGCTCCAGATTTTCAAACGCACGCCTCCATCCGGTGCTGAAACGTTATCGTCCCCACCATGGCGTGGATTATGTCGCCCCGACAGGTACGCCTGTAAAGACCGTCGGCGACGGAGTGGTCATCGAGAAATCATACCAACGCGGCGGTGCAGGGAACTATGTTAAAATCAAACACAACAACGCCTATACAACCACGTATATGCATCTGAGCCGTTTTGCCAAAGGCATTCAAAAGGGTTCGCGCGTCAGGCAGGGAGAGGTGATCGGCTTTGTGGGTTCCACCGGTCTCTCCACCGGTCCGCACCTTGATTACAGGGTACACAGAAACAACCAGCCCGTCAATCCACTCAAAATGGAGGCTCCTCCCGCGCTTCCCGTGAAACCGGAGCTGAGGGATAGCTTCCTGATAGTCCGGCACAATCTCCTGCAACTGATGGATAGTCTGCAACAAAAAGGGTAAAATAAAGAATAAATTGCTACCTTTGGGGTCTAAATGATTTCTTTTTATCGAAAAATGAATCTCAAACATAAAAACAGTGTTTTAAAAAGCCTCTCCGGGCTGCTTCGGCTGCGGAAAGAGGCGATCCTGGAAGCCAACAGGTCCGACATGCAGGCTTATCCCGATATGGACGAATCCATGAGAGATCGACTGAAGGTGGATGACCGGAAGGTTGAAGGGATGATGCGTTCGCTCGAAGAGGTAGCATTGCAGGACGACCCGGAAGGAAAGGTATTGTATGAGTTTGTCCGGGAAGACGGACTAAAAATAGTCAACCGCACGGTTCCTTTCGGTACCATCCTCATTATTTATGAATCACGCCCCGATGTGACCATTGAGGCGGCGGCGACGGCCTTCAAGGCGGGTAACCGCATACTGCTGAAGGGTGGCAAGGAGTCTCTGCATACGAACTCGCTGCTCACGCAGCTCTGGCAGGAAGCACTTACCCTGAACGGGGTTGATCCGACCAGTGTGAGCTACCTCAATCTCTCCCGTGATGAGACGCGACAGCTTATCCGTGAGAACAGCCACAAGGTGGATCTGATTATTCCCCGCGGGGGCGAAGGACTGATTCACTTCGTACGGGAGAATGCTTCCGTACCGGTGATCGTAAGCGGCAGGGGCAACAACTTCCTCTATATCGATGAAGAGGCCGACTTTGACATGGCAGTCCAACTGGTGATCAATGGAAAACAGCGGATCAGCGTCTGCAACGCCATCGACAAGGTGGCCATCAGCCGACACCTGCCAGCATTGCAGGAGAAGGTAAATCAACTGGTGATGATGCTGCAGGAGAAGGAAATTGAAGTATGGGGCAACCGCGAGATCGTTACCCTCAACAATACGATCCGTGAAGAGAATGATGCCGCCACCCTGTGCGAGGAATATCTGGCACCCAAGCTCTATCTCACCCTGACCGAAAATACCGGTGAAGCGATTGAGTTGATTAATCGTTATTCAGGGGGCCATTCCGCGGTGATTGTCACCGGCAATGCGGCAAAAGCCGACCGCTTTATGCAGGAGGTGGACTGTGCCGCCGTCTATCACAATGCCTCCTCCCGCTTTACCGATGGTGGACAGTTTGGCGTGGGCGCCGAGATTGCCATCAGCACCCAGAAGCTGCATTTCCGCGGCCCCCTGGGAGCACAGGAGCTGGTCACCAACAAATGGTTTGTCTACGGAGAAGGTCAAATCCGGGGATGACATCCAACGCAACAAACAAATACAGTCATACACAACAACACAAACACAATATCCGGGTATTCGCATCAATGAAGAAGAAGCTGATCATCAAAATAGGTACCTCCACGCTGACGGCCGGTACCAACCGCATCTCCTTTGCGGTGATTGAAAGTATGGCACGCCAGATCGTGGAACTGAAAAAAACATATGATGTGGTCATCGTCTCCTCGGGAGCCATTGCCACGGCACGCCAGTTTGTGGAAATCAACGGCTATCTGAAGAATGTGGATTCCAAGCAGGCCATGTCAGCCATCGGCCAGACAAAGCTGATTGAACTCTACGACACCATCTTTTCCACATTCGGACTAAATATTGCACAGATATTGCTGACCTACCGTGATTTTGAAAATCCGGTGGCCAACGAAAATACGCGCAACACCATCAACCGCCTCTGGCAGGCCGGTTATATCCCCATCGTCAATGAAAATGATACGGTTTCCATCGAGGAGATTCTATTGGGAGACAACGATAAACTGTCGGCACTTGTAGCAGTGATTACCGAGGCGGACCTGCTGGTACTGGTGTCGGATATCGACGGCATCTTCGATCAGAACCCGCACCTTCATCCCGAAGCAAAACATTTTTCAGAGGTGAGCGACCTGGATTCTGTCAGACACTGCATAGAAGAAAAAAATTCTACACTGGGTACGGGAGGCATGTCATCGAAGGTATATGCCGCCGAGATCTGTATGCGTAACGATGTAGAAATGTGGATTGTGAACGGGCAACGCTCCAACTATATCATTCAGGCACTGAAGGGAGAAATTCCTTTTACAAAATTCAAAAAATAGAAATCACCTCTTATGAAATAGGGATATTTTCAAGGAATCACCTCTTACGAAGCAGGGATATCTATTGAAATTATCGAGGTTAAAAGTCAAAACAGAAATAATGAAACAGGGATTTATCGGATTCGGGAACCTGACCAGGGCGGTTTATCAAGGATTAAAAGAGGAAAAAGGAATGGCATTTGCCTATTTCGACAGAACCCGTAAGGAGACTGATATATTATTCTGCGAGCAGATGAATGATCTTGTCTCTTTCGCCGATGTGATTTGGTTGGGAATAAAGCCGCAGGATCTGAGTGGCATTCTCGAACAGTTGAAAGAATGCAACCTGGAGGGGAAAACCATTGTTTCACCGGTTGCCGGAAAAAGTATCGCCTACATAGAACGGTATCTGGGAAAGGATCAGCTGGTGGTGCGCATCATGCCCAACCTGGCAATGGCTTACCGCAAATCGGTCACTGCCTTCACGGCCAACCGTCCCGACGATGAAAAAGCAAGGAATATCTTCACCCTGCTGGGTAAGCTGGGCAAAGCGGTAGAACTGGAGGAGAGCGGCTTCGATCTGTTCACCTCGGTCTTCGGAAGTGGTCCGGCCTTCATTCTGGCTTTTATTCAGATTTTCAAGGATAAGATGCAGGAGTTCAACCTGCCCGGATCGCTGATCGATGAGTTGCTGCTGGAACTGACCCAGGGCACCACCCTCTATTTTGCACAAAATCAGAAGGATTACAGCATTGAAGAGCTGATCAGGAACATTACCAGCAAGGGAGGTACCACCCAGGCAGGGCTTGAATATTTCCGCAACCACAAGATCGGGAAACATTTCGAGGGAGTGCTCGATGCCGCCAGAAACCGTTCGGAAGAAATGAGCCGCAACGGGGGTTAATTTTTCTCCGCCTTCGCCTTGTAGGCGATGGCATAAAACCGGATCTGTTTGATGACCGAGAGCAAGCCATTGGAACGGGTCGGCGACAGATGTTCGGTCAGGCCGATTTCTTTCATAAAACGCAGGTCGGTGTCAATAATTTCATCCGGCGTGCGACCGTCGAACACACGCAATACCATGGCAAGCAGCCCCTTCACGATGATTGCATCACTTTCGGCCTGAAACCAAAGCTTCCCGTCCCTGTAATCTGTTTGCAGCCAGACGCGACTCTGACAGCCCTCGATGATATTCTCGGGCGTTTTGTATTTCTCCTCGAGCGGTGACAAGGCATTCCCATGTTCGATGATCACCGCATACTTATCCATCCAGTCATCGTAGATGCTGAATTCATCAATTATCTCCTGTTGTATTTCGTTTGTCGTCTGCATTGTTAATTTCCACCGTAGAATTATTCCTTTACAAGGCTGGCTACTCTTTCAATCCGTTTACATATTACCAGCTCCCAAAAGTCTTTATTTTATTTTTCTGTATAAATCACTTCCATGACGGTTTGTCCCACTGCCTTCAGCGTATTGCGGTCGATATTGCGCATATCGTCACTGAGCGTATGCCAGTGGGAAGCAAATCCCGTGTTGGTGTCCCGCTTCAGGTTGATGACATTAGCACTGGGAGCCCGTTGCTGCTCGTTTACCGCCACATGATCGTCGGTGATATAGCCGCCACTCTGGGGTATAAACAAGTTGCCATATCCCAGTCGGGCAGCAATACTCCATATTTTTTCCACCACACCGGATGCATATTGCATGGAGTACCCCTCTTTGAGAAAGGTAGCATTACTGCCTCCCACCATATCAAGCAGGATGCCGTAAGCTGCCCTGTAATTCTCTACATGAGGCTGTTCCGACCAGTATTGCGAACCCATACACCACCAGTCGCCCTGCACCAACTCCTTATCAGACGAAGGTTGTCCCCAGTCCTCCAGGTCGAAAAATATGATGTCGATGCCCACCTCTGTGGGCTGCTGATGCAGTTGCCGGGCAATTTCCAGCAGCACCCCCACGCCGCTTCCACCATCGTCGGCACCCGCGATGGGTTGTTGTTGTCTCAGGTCATCCGTCTCTTCGTCGGCAAAAGGCCGGGAATCCCAATGGGCAAAGAGCAATATCCGTTTTTCCTTTTCAGGATGCCAGCTTCCAACGATGTTCCTTATCGGCAGATTCTGCCCGTTGTAATGGGTAATTTCGGCATGTTGCTCCACCACCGTGGCACCGTATCTCTTTAACTTTGATGACAGATAGTCGCCGCAGGCCTCATGTGCCTCTGTACCCGGCACCCTTGCACCAAAATCCACCTGCGCCTGTATGAACGAATAGGCACTGTCGGCACTAAAATCAGGTGAAACCCTGCTATACGGCTCTGTCACCGCAGCCTGCTTACCTGACTGACAGGAATTACAGGACAATGTATATAAAAGTCCGGTAATCAACACCACAGAAAGTGAAAAGATACGAAACTGTTTCATTTACAATATTTTTCTGTTTTTAATTCTTTTCTTTATCTCCCAAACCGCTGCTCATAACACCAATCCAACTCACGAAGCTGACACCTGAATCCTGACTCCTGACTCCTAACTTCCAAACCGCTGCCTCTGAAAGCAACCCAACGAAAAAGCTGAGTGTTGAAAGCTAACAGCTGAGAGCCAACTCACTTATTCTTCTGAAAGGAATAGTTCGAAATACCGATGTTGTCATAGGTTTCCCTGAGCGCATCCTCATCGTCGGAAATCACCAGCAGCTTGTCTCCTGCGTGCAGTTCAGTTTGTCCCGTCGGCACAAAATACTGTTCGCCCCGCTTGATCATTACAGCCAGGGTCTTATCGGGTAATGGCATTTCCATAAGGTTCTTTCCGTATTGCAACGTCTCTTCCGAGATAAAGATCTCCGTCATGGCCGATTTGATCTCTTCGGCAAACTCCACGTCAAAATCTTCAAACTCCTTGTATTTGGTCGGTTTTTCTGCCAACCCCAGCCACCGGGCCACCATAGCCAGTGAGGTTCCCTGCACCAGCAAAGAGACAATGGTGATGACGAACACAATATTAAAGATCCATCTTGCATGTGGTATCCCTTCGGCTAGTGGAAGAATGGCAAAGATGATGGGCACCGCTCCTCTCAAGCCCACCCACGAAATGTAGAGTTTATCCTTAAACCGAATTTTACGGAACGGGAACAGCGTCAGAAAAACTGTCACCGGGCGGCCGATAAGAATGAGGAACACTGAAATGACCAATGCAGGAACAAGCACCTCGATCAGCTCACTGGGATTGACCAGCAGCCCCAGTGTGAGGAACAACAGGATCTGGCTCATCCAGGCGAAACCATCCATGAATTTCATGGAGGTACGTTTGTGTGAGAACTTTGAATTACCAATCACCAACCCCGCGATGTACACAGCAAGGTAGCCATTTCCCTTCAGAAAATAGGTCGCTGCAAAAATAAATATCCCAACAATCAGCAACAGGATGGGATAGAGCGAGGCGTTGGCCATCCGGATGCGGTTGATCACGACTACGGAACCTTTCCCAAGGAAGTACCCCGCGCTGGCTCCTACCACCAATTGCACGACAATGGTGATTATCACCATGCCGATGTTCGGATCGGTACCCGATTGTATGATGCCCATGAACATGATGGTTAGCATATATGCCATCGGGTCGTTGCTACCACTTTCCAGCTCCAACAAGGGTCTCAGGTTATTTTTGAGTCCCAGTCCCCGCGATCGCAGGATACCAAATACCGATGCCGAATCGGTAGAAGAGAAGGTGGAGGCAAGCAACATGGCGGTCAGCAAGCTTATTCCCAGTGCCGGAAACATACGTCCCGACAGCCAGTAAGCAAAGAATCCTGTGAGGATGGCCGTAATAAAAACGCCCAGTGTGGCGAGTACTACTCCTGGCCATATGACCGGTTTTATCTCTGAAAATCGGGTATCCAACCCACCGGAAAAGAGAATAATGGTCAGACAGATAGTACCAATTGTCTGTGCAACTTGCACATTCTCAAAAGTCAATCCAAAACCGTCTGAACCAAAAACCATTCCCACAATCAGGAAAAGCAACAATACCGGCACACCGAAGCGATGGCCCGCTTTTCCCACCAGCATACTGATAAAAAACAGAATGGACCCCACAAGTAATAAAAACTCTGTACTTATTGTCATTCTATATTGTAGTTCATTGGTTGAAATGAATAAAATGAGAATCAATGCTTAGCGATGCTTTCATGCCCATAAGCAGGGGATAGTTCAGCTTTACATGTCCCACAGAAAAATTGAAGCAGACCGGAAAAGTATATTCCTTCACTGCCTCCAGAATAGATTGCCGCAACGGATAGTACATCTGATCGTCCTCCTCATAGTCGGAAAACTGACCGATCATGAGACCGCTAATTTTTTCAAACACCCCGGCGAGTTTCAACTGCCAGATCAACCGGTCTACCCGATAGGGTGCTTCACCGATATCTTCGATAAACAGGATTCCCCGATGGGGTATTCTTGCATAGGGAGTACCCAGCAAACCGCAGAAGACAGAGAGGTTACCCCCGAAAAGCCTTCCAGCGGCCACACCTTCCCGGTTGAGACGCTGCATATCGGTGACCGGCATGTCGTAGGCTACAGATTGTCCGCTTAGCATGTTTTTGATCAGGCGAACAGCCACATCTTCACTCCCTTCTTCGGAAAAATGTCTGGCCATGGGACCATGCACGGAGGCAATGCCGTGGCGTTGCAGAGCAGCATGAAGTGCAGTGATATCACTGTAGCCCACCACCCACTTTGGATTTTTACGAATGCCCGAGAAATCAAGTCTGTTGAGCAGATGAACCGTGCCGTATCCACCCCGGGAACAGAGAATCAGCTTCACAGCCGGATCATCCAACGCCTGTTGCAGGTCGTCCAGGCGCTCTTCCACCAAACCACTGAAGCGACCGGTTTCGCACAGAGCATGTCCTGCTATTACCGGATGCAGCCCCCAGCTCTCCAATACAGCAGCAGCATCATGCACCATATAACCGTCGATCTTTCCCGCAGGGGAAAGAACGACAGCTTTATCGTTGCGTTGTAGAGAAGGAGGTCGTTGCATTGAAGAGCGTGTATGGATAAAAATTACGCGTCTATGTTTGCATAGGTTGCATTTTCTTCAATAAACTCCCGTCGTGGAGCCACCTCCTCGCCCATGAGCATGGTAAAGATGATGTCCGCATCGGCGGCATTCTCAATCGTCACCTGTTTTAGCAAACGGTTTTCCGGATCCATGGTGGTACTCCAGAGTTGCTCGGCGTTCATTTCACCGAGACCTTTGTATCGTTGCGTATGGACGGCATTCTCGTTGCCGTCGGCATACTTGTCGATGAATTCTTTGCGCTGACGCTCATTGTAGCAATATTCTTCCATTTTGCCTTTCTTGCAAAGATAGAGCGGTGGCGTGGCAATATACACATAGCCGTTTTCAATGAGTGTACGCATATACCGGAAGAAGAATGTCAGAATCAGCGTATCAATATGACTGCCGTCCACGTCGGCGTCGGTCATCAGAATGATCTTGTGATACCGAAGCTTCGAGATGTTGAGCTCCTTGGAGTCTTCCTCCGTACCGATGGTGACGCCCAGAGCAGTATAGATATTTTTGATTTCGTCGCTCTCGAGCACCTTGTGGGGCATTGCTTTCTCTACGTTCAGAATCTTTCCGCGCAATGGCAGGATAGCCTGAAACATCCGGTTACGTCCCTGCTTGGCAGTACCGCCGGCCGAATCACCCTCCACCAGGAAGATCTCGCTCAGCTGGGGATCCTTGCTGGAGCAGTCGGCCAGCTTACCCGGTAATCCGGCGCCCGACAAAGGCGATTTGCGCTGCACCAACTCACGTGCCTTGCGCGCCGCCTGACGCGCCGTAGCTGCGAGGATCACCTTTTCCACGATCACCTTGGCCTCCTTGGGATGCTCCTCCAGGTAATTTTTCAACGCTTCGCCAATAGCCTGATCCACCGCGCCGATTACTTCGCTGTTACCCAGCTTGGTCTTGGTTTGTCCCTCAAACTGAGGTTCCGCCACTTTCACCGAGAGCACAGCGGTAAGTCCCTCACGAAAATCGTCTCCGCTGATCTCCACCTTCACCTTCTCCAGCATTTTGGAGTCTTCGGCATATTTCTTGAGCGTGCGCGACAGCCCTCTCCGGAAACCGGTCAGGTGTGTTCCTCCCTCAATGGTGTTGATATTGTTCACATAAGAGAATATATTCTCATTGTAGGTATCGTTGTACGTCATCGCGATCTCAATGGGAATTCCGTTTTTCTCCGTTACAATATGGATGGGCGTCTGAATCAGCGAATCCTTGTTCTTGTCGATGTAGATCACAAACTCTTCCAGCCCCGTCTCGGAGTAGAAGCGTTCCGTCTTGAATGAGCCATCCTCACGCGGGGTTCTTTTATCCGTCAGCGTCAGTGTCAGGCCTGCATTCAGATAAGCCAGCTCACGCAGGCGTGTAGCCAGAATATCATACCGGTATTCAAGGATATTAAAGATGGTATCATCCGGTTTGAAGGTGATGATGGTTCCGGTCGCCTTCGTTTCACCCACGACATTTACATCTGAATAGGGTTTACCCTGTGAGTATTCCTGTACGTATATCTTTCCTTTTCTGTGAATCTCTGCCTTCAGGTATATCGACAATGCATTCACGCAGGAGACACCCACGCCGTGAAGTCCCCCCGACACCTTGTAGGTCCCTTTGTCGAATTTACCGCCTGCGTGCAATACGGTAAGCACCACCTCGAGGGCCGATTTTTTTTCTTTCTCGTGAAAATCTACCGGTATTCCCCGTCCGTCATCTTTTACCGTGACTGAATTGTCTTCGTTGATAATGACATTTATTTCGGTACAGTATCCGGCAAGTGCTTCGTCGATGGAGTTATCCACCACTTCGTACACCAAATGATGAAGTCCCTTTTCGCTGACGTCGCCAATATACATGGCGGGACGCTTACGCACTGCTTCAAGTCCCTCAAGCACCTGGATGTTCTGGGCGGAATAATCTCCGCTTGCCGATCTTTTCTCTTCTTCTGACATGCTGATTTGTTTTGTTAAAATATCCCTATGAATTAACGGTTTACATCCGAATTCCCGGATGTGGTAGAAACATACAAATATACGAAAAATCTCCCTTTTTTCCAATCCTTTTTGCTTTTTTTACGAGCCCGGGGCGAAGGATACAAAAACGGTAAAAGCAGGTTTTATCCTGCTTTGCATAGCAATCGCGTGAAGGTCAGCCATAGAAAAACCCCACACGATAAAAAAAACAAAAACAAAAAAGCCGGGCAATAATTGACCGGCCTTCCGTATAATGCAGCGGATGAAAATCAGCTTAGGCTATTCACATGTGCAGCCAGTTTCGATTTCAGATTGTTGGCTTTATTTTGGTGAATCACCTTCTTTTTCGCCAACTTGTCCAGCATGGAGCAAACCTCGGGATACATCTTCTGAGCTTCTTCCTTCGATGTGATGGCACGTAGTTTACGAACCTGTCCCCTCGTTGTGCGGGATGCATACCTGTTGGTCAATCGACGCACTTTCGTTTGTCTGATTCTTTTTTCTGATGATTTGTGATTTGCCATTTGATTGACGTGAATTTATTACTTTTATTTTAAGTAGCCCATAGGGGAGTCGAACCCCTCTTTCAAGAATGAAAATCTTGCGTCCTAACCGATAGACGAATGGGCCTTTTGCAGGCGTGAACCTTACTTCAATTGGAGTGATATCCAAATTGCGGGTGCAAATATAGGGCGTTTTTCTTTAACCACAAAACAATTCTTTGAATTTTTCTTTTTTTTGAAAAAAAAGATCTTCTGCCTTATTATATAAGGTTCATATGGTACAATTACTAATTTATCCGATTTAAAAATTGGTTCTTCGATTTTTTTTACCTAATTTTGCAGCCCGTAAATAATGTAGACAGCAATAAAAAAAATAAACATATGAAACGAACATTTCAACCCTCTAACAGAAAGAGAAAAAACAAACACGGATTCCGCACCAGAATGGCCAGCAAAAACGGAAGAAAAGTGCTTGCCTCACGTCGTGCCAAAGGCAGAGCCAGGCTGACCGTATCAGATGAATATTAAGCTGGTTTGTTCTGTCAGGAAGCGTTTCCTTTAAAGAGACGGCACCTCCCCTACAAATCCATCTTCTGCCTGCCGGAAGATCAAATCACATACAGAAACAGGAATGAGGAATATCCATTCCTGTTTCTGTATTTTGTTACGACCGATTGTTTCATCTTCACACACCTCTTTTTTCATTCCCTACCCGCTCACTCTTATTTTTTTTGTAAATTTGCACCAGCAATTTGCACACCTATATAACATCGTGGTTATGACGATTAAAAAACAAACAGGAAAAACGATATTCGGAAACAAAATTCTGAAGAATCTGCTGATAATCATTGGCTGCGGCATACTTCTTATTTTGCTGGCATTACTTTTTCTGGGTGTCTACACCCGGCATGGCCAGAATGTGGCAGTACCTGTCCTGGAAGGGCTCCAAGTAAATGAAGCAAACACCATCCTGCATGCCCAGGGGCTAAAAGCAGAGGTGGTAGATTCCATTTACAGGCGCGATGCGGTACCCGGAGCCATTCTTGATCAGACCCCCAAAGCCGGCAATAAAGTAAAGGAAGGTCGTTCCATTTATATCACCATTTATTCACGTACTCCGCAACAGGTATCTGTTCCGGGGCTGGTAGACTATTCAACCCGCCAGGCATCAGCCCTGCTCAACTCACTGGGATTCAAACAACTATCTACAGAGGAAATACCGGCTGAATATGCGGGACTGGTGGTGGCGGTGAAATACCGGGGCAAGACATTGACACCCGACGAGAAAGTACCCGCAGGTTCACCTTTGACGCTGGTTGTCACCAGCGGTGTACTGGCCGACTCATTGAATGTGGATGATGAATATATTGTGGCTCCGGGAACACCCGATGCGAACAACCCTCTCCCACAGAACGGAGCTATCGACGATTCATTTTTCTAAAAGACAGAATGGTGACGATAGAGGAAGACGACGATCTATTGATGGAGGAAACACCGGAGAAAGATCAAAAATATGAACATTATCGATTTGTAGCCGATAAAGGACAGAACCTGCTGCGCATCGACAAGTTCTTATCCGTACGGATCGAAGGAATCTCACGAAACAGGATCCAGCAGGCTGCAGAGGCGGACTGCATCCTGGCAAACGGAGTACCTGTAAAATCAAACTACCGGGTAAAGCCGCTCGACGTGATCTCCATCGTGATGGATCGGCCCCGGCATGAGCTGGAGATACTTCCCGAGGACATACCCCTGAATATTGTGTATGAAGACGATACCCTGATGGTGGTCAACAAGCCGGCAGGGATGGTGGTACATCCGGGTCATGGGAATTATACCGGCACGCTGGTCAACGCGGTCGCCTTCCATCTGAACCGGGGTCACATTGAAGACATTGATGATCCCAGGCTGGGACTGGTGCACAGAATCGACAAAGACACCTCGGGACTGCTGCTGGTAGCAAAAACACCTGAGGCAAAGACCGATCTATCAGCCCAGTTCTTCCGGAAAGAAACCAAACGGCTCTATGTGGCCCTGGTATGGGGAAATTTGGCTGAAGACAGTGGCACTATTGAAGGTAATATCGGACGTGATCCCCGGGATCGCATGGTCATGCGTGTCTTCCCCGACGGCGACCAGGGTAAGACAGCGGTCACCCACTACACCGTACTGGAACGCTTCGGTTATGTCACCTTGGTAGAGTGCCGTCTCGAGACAGGCCGCACCCATCAGATCAGGGTACACATGAAGCATCTGGGGCATCCGTTGTTCAACGATGAACGGTACGGAGGTAACGAGATACTGCGCGGAACCCATTTCGCGAAGTACAAGCAATTTGTCTACAATTGCTTTGCCCTCTGTCCACGCCAGTGCCTGCATGCCCGTACCCTTGGATTTGTGCATCCAGCAACCGGAGAGGCGCTTTATTTCGACAGTGACATACCCGGCGACATGCAGGATGTAATAGCACGTTGGCGTATATATACCGCATCGAGAGATCAAATGGAATGAAGAACTTAATATAAAGATCGCATGAAAAAAAATATAGCCGTCGTATGGGGCGGATATTCTTCTGAAAAAGTAATTTCCGAAAAAAGTGCCGCCGGCATCTATTCCTTCCTCGACAAGGTAAAGTATAACGTCTTTAAGGTGAAAATCGACCACACTTCGTGGGAGGCTGAGCATCATGGGGAAAGTATTCCTGTCAATAAAAATGATTTCAGTTTTGTCGCAAACGGACAAACAGTACGGTTTCACTTCGCCTACATCACCATACATGGTACACCGGGTGAAGACGGCACGCTGCAGGGTTATTTCGATATGCTGAGCATTCCATACTCCAGCTGTGGTGTACTGGCATCGGCTCTCACCTTCAACAAGTTCACCTGCAACCACTTTCTGAAAAGCTTCGGCGTGAGCGTGGCGGACTCGGTGATCCTGAGAAAAAATGACCCGCTGCACCCTAGTGAAATCATTTCCCGCCTTGGTCTGCCGCTCTTCGTGAAGCCCAATGTGGGTGGATCGAGTTTTGCTACCACCAAGGTAAAAGAGGAGACTCAACTGGAGAAAGCTGTTGAAGATGCCTTTCGGGAGGCTCCGGAGGTAATTATTGAAAGTTTTATCGCAGGCACAGAAGTGACCTGCGGCTGTTTTGAAACAGACAAAGGATTTACAGCGCTACCGCTGACTGAGGTGGTGACCACCAACGAGTTTTTCGATTTCAATGCAAAATACAACGGCCAGGTAGAGGAGATCACGCCTGCGCGGCTGACCGAAGCACTCACGCGAACCATTCAGCAGGAAACCGAAAAAATCTACCGGCTGATTGGTGCAAAAGGAATCATCCGGGCCGACTTTATTATTGCTGACAACAAGCCGGTTCTGCTGGAGGTAAATACCACACCTGGGATGACTACCACCAGTTTCATCCCGCAGCAGGCAGCGGCGGCAGGACTTACCATGACGGAGATCCTCACAGAGATCATTGAAACAGAATATTGCAAGGCCAAAAGCACAGATTTTGTTTTACAATAAACCAGTTGATGATGGAAACAACCCACCTTTTCGATGACATCCGCCCACTCCATGATCATGAAGTGGCCGAAACCATTGCTTCGCTCCTCGACGATTTCTATTTCAGGCGCGCAGTGGAGCCGTTTATCAAACCTTTCACCTGGGAACAGTTCTCGGCCGGCATGGGTAGCTGTCACTCAAAACATGATTTTCAGCTAAACATCATCTATCCGGTCATGCACAAACTGATAGAGCGTACCACCACCGAAATGAACGGCTACGGATGGGATAACATCGGTAGGGAAAACAATCAGCTTTTCATATCCAACCACCGCGACATTGTTTTGGATGCAGCTTTTCTGAACATGCTGATGTTTGATAAGGAAAAGCCGACCACCGAGATTGCCATTGGTGACAACCTGCTGATCTATCCCTGGATTGAAAGGTTGGTACGGCTGAACAAAAGCTTTATTGTAAAACGGGGTGTTTCTGTCCGGCAGATGCTGGAGGTATCCACACACCTCTCCCGCTACATCCACCATACGGTATACGGGCGGAAACAACCTGTCTGGATAGCACAGCGGGAAGGGCGGGCCAAGGATTCAGACGACAAGACACAGGTGAGCCTGTTGAAGATGCTTACGTTGTACGACAGTGCGCACCCGCTGGATGCCTTGAAGCAGCTTCGGATCACACCCCTGTCAATTTCATACGAACAGGATCCGTGCGATTTTCTCAAAGCCAAAGAGTTTCAGCTGAAACGCGATAATCCAAACCACAAAAAGAGCAATGCCGATGACATCGAGAATATGCTCACCGGGATCATGGGCTTCAAGGGACGCGTCCATTTCCGGTTCGGTAACTGCATTAATCCGTTGCTTGACACGCTTCCCGCCGACACCCCCCGCAACGAAGTGCTGGAAAAGGTGGCCGGCATCATCGACAGGGAGATATACAGCAATTATTCATTCTTCCCCTTCAATTATGTGGCATACGACCGGATGAGCAACAGTGACAGATTTGCATCGGAATATACCACAGATGATGAGCAGCAGTTCGATGAATACCTGCAAAACCAGATCAATAAAATTGAGATTCCCAACAAGGACGAAACTTTTCTCCGAAAGAAAATGATTGAGATGTATGGCAACACTGTCAAGAACAGCCTGCAAACATCCTGAAACAGTTATTTGAAATGAAAAAAATCCTTTTGTTCTGGATCGTTTTCCTTTTGCTCTCTGCTGCCGGCTGTGAAGAGGAACCACAACGACTGGATGATTACTTTGTGGATTTTGCCACGGTGAAAAAGAGTGACAATGCGTACCGGTTTCAACTGGATAATCAACGTTTACTCATTCCCCGTGAAACAGACTACTCGGGTCAGGAAGGACAACGTGTGGTACTCAATTATGTACCCCTGAAGGGTGATACCGTGAAGATTTATGCTGTGAGAAACATCCTGACGGGTTCCGTTCAGTCCGAAGGTTTTCCGGGAAAACTGGTGAGAGACCCGGTAAAGATTCAAAGTATTTGGGTGGGGGGTGATTATCTCAACATGATAATCGAAGCCGAGTATCACAGCGAACCGCACAGGGTGGCACTACTTCGGGATATTACATCGCCCACGGTTGATCTCTTTTTCAGCCATTCCCGCGAAGACGATCCTCCAGGCTATCCCCAGATAATGTACGCTTCATTCCTGCTCAGCAGCCTGCGCATTGAAAAACCGTCTCCCGTCTCCTTCAGACTCTTTATTCAAACCTACGACGGTCTGCGCGAAATATCTTTTGTTCTGAATTAAAATCCTCAACCTCAACCCAGAACAACATTCCACGACCGAAGCTAATAGCTGATAGCTGACCGCTGAGAACTAACTCCCCAACCGCTGCCCTGAACAACTTCCACTACCGAAGCTGACTCCTGACACCTGACACCTGACACCTGACACCTGATTCCTGACACCTGATTCCTGCCCCTACAACGTTGGAATCGGATCTTCATCAATGGTAAAATCTATCGGCAACAAACATTTTACATGTACCTTTTCCCCTTCGTTTTCACCGGGGATCCATTTCGGCATAAGTCCCAGCACCCGAATGGCTTCATTATTCAGCAAAGAATCCAATCCCTCCACCACTTCGATGTTGGAAACCGAACCATCTGCCGCCACGATAAAAGAACAGAGTATACGTCCTTCAATCCCCTTTTGGAGCGCCTCACGCGGATAACGAATGTTGTGTGAGATGAATTTTCCCAATCCCTGTTCACCTGTTTCATACTGTGGCATCTGATCCACAATGGTGTAGATGTCACTGTTTTCAATGATCCCCGTGTCGGTCTTGGCATACGCCCTTGCGGTGGCTGAGCTGGAAGGTGAGCCGGAGGTTCGCCTTGAAGTCGCCGGTGCATTTTTATTCAACTTGAAGTACATCGGCACGTACGTCTCGGCACGCACAATCTCTCCCTTGTGCCGAGCTGCGCGCCAGGGAGGCATATTTTGAAGGATGCGCAGTGCCTCCTTATTCAACAACGAATCGGCACGGTGAATAATATTGAAATTAGAGAGCGTTCCATCTTTTTCCACAACAAAAGTATACACCACAAGTCCTTGCGCATTGCGTGCAGCCGCATCGGAGGGATAACTCAATGTATTGGCGATAAAGCGGTGCATTTCTGCCGTGCCGCCCGTGTACATGGGGACGATATCGGGATCTGTAATAATCTTGTCGCTACCTGAAACAGGCACGTTCTGTGCCTTGACTGATAATGTTGTACCGGCTAGAATTCCAAAAAAAACACAAAGTACCGATACACTGAAAAATCTGCGTAAGTCCATTTAATGATGATTGAAGCTGTTTTACTGTTACCAGTACAAAGTTACAAAAACCATTGGTATGCACAAAACCAAAAATAGCCCTCATTTATATTCCTCACCGGTCAGTTTGTACATTTTCCCAACCGATCATGACTGTTTTACGGGTAGTTCCCCACATATAACCACCCATGTTACCCGATGATTGAATAACCCGGTGACAAGGAATAAGGAAGGAGACAGGATTGCTTCCAATGGCCGTGCCAACAGCCCTTGAGGCACCGGCATTGCCTATTTGAGCGGCAATGCGGCCGTAAGTAGAAAGCTTCCCCATGGGTATTTTCAAAAGTGCCTCCCATACTTTCAATTGAAAGGGGGTACCTTTCAGGTGTAGTTTTATGTCGGACAGCCTGCTCCAGTCGCTCTGAAAGATGGAGAGCGCATTTTGCTGGTTCAAATCAGACTTCATCTGATAAACCGCCCGAGGAAATCTACGCTTCAAATCTTCCGGAACAGTGGTTTCCTCTTCTACAAAAGCCATGTAGCAAATACCTTTCGATGTGGAAGCCACAACTACTTTTCCAAAGGGACTATCGCCAAAACTGTAGCTTATCAAGAGATTTTTACCGCCATTCTTGTATTCGGCCGGCGTCATTCCCTCTATGCCGATAAAGAGATCATGCAGTCGCCCTGTTCCGGAAAGTCCGGTTTCAAAAGCGGTATCAAAAAGTGTTGCCTGCTGTTCTTTCAGCAACTGTTTGGCATGCTCGAGGCTGATATACTGCAGGAACTTTTTGGGTGTGGTTCCTGCCCATTCACTAAACAGGCGCTGAAAGTGAAAGGGACTCAGATGGACTTGTGCGGCCACCTCGTCGAGACCGGGTTGTTTTCTGAAGTTACTTCTTATGTATTCAATTGCTTCGGCAATCCGGTAATAGTCTTGTTGATGTTGATTGTTCACTGCTTCGTTTTTTGATGCAAATATCCGAAAGTTATCATGTAAAAAAAATCCGAAAGTTGCGCTGTTTTTCAACATAATGAAGAGAACATGCAACCGGTGGATTTTTTACAAATATAAATCAATATTTCAGATGGCGCGAGAAAATTTACCCTGATCTCCATATTGTCGCTGAAAATCCGTACCTTTGCGCCCTAAAAAGATTGTTTTCATGCAAAATATCCGTAATATTGCCATCATTGCCCACGTGGATCATGGTAAGACCACGCTGGTGGACAAAATGTTGATGGCAGGTCACCTTTTCCGGGACAATAAACAGACTGAAGATCTGATCCTGGACAACAATGACCTGGAAAGGGAGCGCGGCATCACCATTCTCTCTAAGAATGTCTCCATACAATATAACAATACAAAAATAAACATCATCGACACCCCGGGCCACGC
Source organism: Bacteroidetes bacterium GWC2_46_850 (assembly GCA_001768325.1). Taxonomy (GTDB): domain Bacteria; phylum Bacteroidota; class Bacteroidia; order Bacteroidales; family Dysgonomonadaceae; genus Proteiniphilum. The sequence continues at coordinate 258,580 of MENQ01000007.1, forward strand.
CGACTTTGGCGGTGAAGTGGAGCGGGTGCTCAACATGGCCGACGGATGTCTTCTGGTGGTGGATGCCTTTGAAGGCCCCATGCCGCAGACCCGTTTTGTATTGCATAAAGCACTGGAGATTGGTTTGAAACCCATCCTTGTTATTAATAAGGTGGACAAGCCCAACTGCCGCCCCGAGGAGGTGCAGGAGGAGGTGTTCGACCTGATGTTCAGCCTCAATGCCACCGAGGAGCAGCTCGACTTTCCCACCATCTACGGTTCGGCCAAGCAGGGCTGGATGTCGGACGACTGGAAAAAGCCCTCCGACAATATCATCCCGCTGCTCGATGCCATCATCAAACACATTCCTGCCCCAAAAATACTGGACGGTACTCCCCAGATGCTGATCACATCCCTCGATTATTCGAACTACGTGGGACGTATTGCCGTGGGACGCGTACATCGGGGATCTGTCCGCATCAACAAGGATTATGCACTGTGCAAACGTGACGGCAGCATCAAAAAGACACGCATCAAGGAGTTGAACGTGTTTGAGGGCCTGGGCAGATTGAAGGTCGATGAAGTGACTTCTGGCGACATCTGTGCGCTGATCGGCATCGAAGGATTCGAGATCGGCGACAGCATCACCGACCTGGAAAAGCCGGAGCCGCTTGATCCCATTGCCATCGATGAGCCCACCATGTCGATGCTGTTTACCATCAACAATTCACCTTTCTACGGGCAGGACGGCAAGTATGTCACATCAAGACATATCTACGAGCGACTGATGCGCGAGCTGGACAAAAACCTGGCATTGCGCGTGGAGGAGACCGACAACTCCGATTCCTGGATTGTGTACGGACGCGGCGTATTGCATCTCTCCGTGTTGATTGAAACCATGCGTCGTGAGGGATACGAGTTGCAGGTAGGACAGCCTCAGGTAATCATCAAGGAGATTGGCGGCGAGAAGAATGAACCGATAGAGCAGCTCACGGTGAACCTCCCTGAAGAGTCGGCCAGCAAGATCATCGATGTCATTACCCGCCGCAAGGGAGAATTGCTCACTATGGAAAATAAGGGAGACCGGATGCACATGGAATTTAACATTCCATCACGCGGGATCATCGGTCTGAACAACGTCGTGCTCACCCTTTCTGCGGGAGAGGCCATCATGGCGCACCGATTTCTGGAGTTTCAACCCTGGAAGGGAATTATCGAAAAAAGACTCAATGGCTCCATCATTGCCGGAGAGTCAGGCAATGCCTATGCCTATGCGTTGGATAAACTTCAGGACCGGGGACGCTTCTTCATTGAACCGCAAACCGATGTATATGCGGGCCAGGTAGTGGGCGAACACAGCAAGGAGGGCGACCTGGTGGTGAATGTCACGAAGTCGAAAAAGCTGACCAATGTACGTGCCTCCGGAACGGACGACAAAGCACAACTGGCTCCCCCAATCGTCTTCAGTCTGGAAGAGGCACTGGAATATATCAAGGAAGATGAATATGTGGAAGTAACACCAAAGCACATGCGCATCCGCAAGATCCTGCTCGATGAGAACGACCGCAAGCGGGTCGCCAAAAGAGGGTAAACAAAAAAAGGATTATTTAATCAGGTTAATAAACTCCTCGCGTGTTTTCTGCTCCCGGAAAACACCCGTAAAATCGGATGTTGTGGTGATGGAATTTTGTTTTTCCACGCCCCGCATCTGCATACACATATGTTGCGCTTCAATCACCACCATCACGCCCATGGGATTCAGTGTCTTCTGAATACAGTCTTTAATTTGCGTGGTGAGGCGCTCCTGCACCTGCAGCCGGTGTGCAAACACATCAACAACCCGGGCAATCTTACTCAGTCCGGTGATATATCCATCGGGAATATATGCCACATGCGCCTTACCGAAGAACGGCAGCATGTGATGTTCGCAGAGTGAGAAAAGGTCGATGTCCTTCACGATCACCATCTGACGGTAATTTTCCTTGAACAATGCCGAACGGAGAATTTCTTCCGGGTCCTGCCAGTAACCCCTTGTCAGATGTTGCATTGCTTTTGCCACGCGATCGGGCGTCTTTACAAGTCCTTCCCGTTGCACATCCTCACCCAGCAGTGTGAGAATATTCTTCATATGCTCGGCGATAACCGATTTATTTTGCTCTATTTCTTCTGAGGACATCAATATTCAATTTATCGGAATTTTTACCTCATCCACCACGATATACATCTCTTTGCCGAAAGAAGGAAAGTTCCTTCTCAGTTCCATCATCACCTGCTGTGCCTCTTCACGGGTAGCGAAGTTGCCTACACGTAGTCGCCAGAAAGGTGAATCAAACAACACGACTGTTTCATGTTCGGGAAAAGTGCTGTTTATCTGACTTTGCTTGTAATTGGCTTCATTCTTTGAGGTGCGCTGGTTGTTTCCTGAGAAAGCCTGTATCTTGTATCCCCGCATCTTGTAATACTGAACGGTACCTTCAGCGTTGGTATAAACCGTTCTTGGAGGCGCCATGGGACGTCCGAGAACCCGACTGATACTTTCATCTTCGTACACCGTAACCCTGCCTTTCCCGGGAACCACACTGTTGAGTTCCTGCAGTATCTCCTTTCTTTGGGATGATGACTGCGCAGGGGAGTCAGTCGATTGCTGAGCCATGACAGGCACGTAAGCTCCTGTCAAAACCAGTAACAATGAAACAAAGAGGATATAATGAAATTTATTTTGCATACTTTTCTATTTTAACTGAAAGCGGACTCCAACTTCCAAGCCGCTGCCCCGATGATCATTTCACCGCCTAAGCTGATCGCTGAGCTGCCACAAAGATAACAAAACACCACAGACCCTGTTCAGATCTGTGGTGAAATTCTGTTAATCACTTAAAAAGCCTCAATGATCGGCATGAATTTATCCACGCCCAGCGATGCACCGCCAATCAGTCCGCCATCCACGTCGGGATTGGAGAAAAGTTCCTTCGCATTGGAAGCGTTGGCGCTTCCACCGTACAGGATGGAGGTGTTGTCTGCAATTTCCTGACCGTACTTTGTCACAAGTGTACTCCGGATGAAGGCATGCATCTCCTGTGCTTGGTCTGCCGTGGCTGTCTTACCCGTACCAATGGCCCATACCGGTTCGTAGGCAAGAACAACTTTGCCGAAATCTTCGGGTGAGAGATCAAACAACGAGGCTTCGATCTGTGACTTCACCACATCGAAATGTTTGTCTGCTTCTCTTTCGGCCAGTACTTCTCCGATACAAAAGATCGGGGTAAGTCCGTTGGCAAGGGCCAGCAAAACCTTTTCCTTCAATATTTCAGCTGTTTCGTGATAGTAGGCCCTTCTCTCGCTGTGGCCAAGGATTACGTATCCGGCACCGGTAGAGGCTATCATCTCTGCCGATACTTCTCCGGTGTATGCACCCGATGCCTTATCGGCGCAGTTCTGTGCAGCCACACCAATTTTACTTGTGTCCACAGCGTTAACCACGCTGGCCAGGTGGATGAACGGTGTGCCGATAACCACGTCACAATTCACCGTTTTGCCTTTCAGCGCTTCATTTAATTCGGTTGCCAGGGCAACTCCTTCCTGCAGGTTTTTGTTCATTTTCCAGTTACCTGCGACAATGTTCTTTCTCATAAACAATCTTTATTTAATAATTAGTTCAATCTTATCGGTTGTGGGCACCTTGCTGTCGTCCCACTTACCCATTACCGTACCCTCTTTCAGCAGCATCAGTCCGGGATTAGACCGGATCATGGTTTTCAGTGTCCGTTCATCGGCATGTGCAAACTGAAAGCCGGTCTGTTGTTGTCGTTCCCACGTCCCTACCACATCGGGTCCCGATGCCGTGAGAATATAAAAGGAATAACCCTTTTCCGCGGCATGGCGTGCCACATCCCGAAAACGGTCCAGATGCCGCATGTGCATCTCTTCCAGCGAATAAGCAATCATCAGGAAAGTATAGGAAGGATCTGAAAGCAGGATGTCGGTGATGTCACCACCCGATTGCCAGGCAGCGGTAGCCTCATCAAAATAGAGCGATTCTACGGAGAAGTCTTCTATTTTCGGTTTCAACCCCGCTCTTACCAGATGGGTTTTCATATCCACAAAGGTCCATGTAGAATCGTTCCAGGGATAGTTTTCCTCCCTGAATTCTTTGGTTACGCCATCCTTGCTGTATATGAAAATGGTTTCATAGAGATCGGCCTTCTCCGGATCTACATACATTTGAAGCGGAATATTGGCACCTACCTTGTAGGGACGGAAATCGATTACCGGTAGTCTGTACACGTTATGCAATGCAAAGAGGACACCCAGGAGCAACGTCAAGATTGCTACCGTAAGAGCCGCCTTTTTTGTGAACAGCGGCGTGATTTGTTTCCATTTCACCATCAGCCAGACTGCTCCTGCCAGCAACAGCAGGTTCTTATAAAAGGTCTGCCAGTTGCTGATGACAAATGCATCGCCAAAACAGCCGCAATCTTTTACCGGGTTGGCAATGGCCACCCACAATGTGAGCGGCGTGAAGAAGATCATAAAGAGCAGGATCAGCCGGGTTGTCCACTTCCGGTAAATACCCAGCAGCAGAAAAGCACCCAGCGCAAATTCGGCTGTCACCATAAGTACTGCGGCAGGTAATGCAAGGGGAAAGAGCGCCGTCAGGTCGAGCTCAATCAGATAGTCCTGTATTTTATAGCTAAAGCCCAGCGGGTCCACCGCCTTCATGAGTCCGGAAAAAACGAAAGTTGCCCCTACCAGAATGCGGAACAACACAACCATTATTTTTGCCGTTCTGCTCATGTTTCGTGATCGCCGAAATGTAGTTTTATCAATCCAAAAATAGCGTAATTCACCATGTCACGATAATTGGCGTCCACTCCCTCAGAGATAAGTGTCTGTCCCGAATGACTTTCTATTTCCTTGGTACGGTATATCTTCATCAGAATCAAGTCGGTATAGGAACTGGTGCGCATGCTACGCCACGCCTCGTCGTAATCGTGATTCTTGGCGCTCATCAGCGTTTTGGTTTCAGACACATGTATGTCATATAGTTCCAATGCTTTTTCAACGGGAATGTCGATGGTGTCAGCATACCCCAATTGCAACTGGATCAGTCCGATGATACCGTAATTTACGATACCGATAAACTCGGGGTAGATCCCTTCATTCACCCTGTTTTTCTTCTTCACTTCGAGTGAGCGGATCCGGTTGGCCTTGATGAACATCTGATCGGTCACCGATTCAGGCCTGAGAATACGCCAGGAGGCTCCATAATCCTGCAGTTTTTTTGCAAAAATCTCCCGGCAAATCACAATTACTTCATCGAATTGCTTATTGGTAACATCCATAGTGCATTGTGTAATCTGATGAACAAAGATAATCAAAAAAAAGGTACAAGCGTTAAACCTGTACCTTTTTATGCGTATGTACGCAACATGTCTTTTACGAAATGCGGATGGATTTTCCCACGCGCAATACGGTTCTGGAGGTAATGTTGTTCATCTCGCACAAATTTCTGACCGAAGTTCCGTAACGTCGTGAAATTGCTCCAAGCGTATCTCCTTGTTTAATGCGGTGATATTTCACATCGCCCGATACATATTTGTTGGTTGCTGCCGCCGGTTCCTTATAAGCCGAACCTTTGGTTACGAGAGACCTGCTGCTGTTGGATGTTTTCCTGTAACTTGAGTTGGTGACCAGATATTCATCACGGTGGGTCACCTTGTTCTCAAAATCGATGATGAAGTTGGGATTGATGGGCTTACCCAGAAAACGCGTTTCAAAATGAAGATGGGATCCGAACGACCGTCCCGTGTTGCCAGCCAAACCGATGGGTTGCCCGGAACGGACAAAGTCGTTTTCTTCTACCAGGAATTTTGAAAGATGACCATATACAGTTTCCAGTCCGTTCAAGTGACGAACGACCAGATAATAGCCGTATCCCTTTCTTTCGTATTGTTTTACCCTGATTTTTCCGTCGAAGGCCGCATAAATGGTATCACCGGTCTGTGCTTTGATGTCGATGCCATAGTGATAGCGGCGACTCCCCCTTCTGCCGAAATTGGAGGTCATATGACCCACGGCAGGCATGGTAAAGTTCTCTAAATCCACGATGAATGTATCGGGGGCATTTTTTAAGCTGCCGTAGATATTTACATGACGATTCGTCCACATACCTTCGTAGACATCGTCGGCAGGAATATCATCGGGATCGAATGTTTCTTTTTTTTCTTCAACTTCTTCCAGAACAGACAAGTCCATTTTAAGCTTCAAACCGTCGGCAAATAAGCCCGACTCTTCACTCAGGGTGGAACTGTGCAGTTGTTTGGATATCACCTCCGGTCTTGTTTTGGAGTTTGCCGGAGCGGTTTGTGTGAATGCGTTCAATGTAACGAACATCAAGGTCGCGGGCAAAAGGATGCGAGCTTTTGCGAAAAAATGATTTCTATTCATTGCTACCTGACTCTTTATTTTGTTGATACGTTGTAAAATTTACTGCTTTTTGTAATTACAGTTCATCATTTGCGTAAAAAAAGGGAATAAGATGGGGGACATCATCATAAATTTCTCCGTCGGAAAAAAAGCGTTTCAGTTCCGCCGCTGCCGTCTCGGGTGAATCAGAAGCATGCACAATATTTTCCTGCACACTCATACTATAATCCCCTCTGATGGTTCCGGGTTCAGCTTCTCTCCCATTTGTCACCCCTGCCAACTTTCTGACTACATTTACCACATCTATACCCTTTAATGCCATCACCACCACAGGACCGGCCTGCATGGAATTCTTAATCCTACCGTAAAATGGCTTATTCAGTAAGTGAGCATAATGTTCCTCAAGCGTTTCATCGGTTAAACGGACCATCTTCATTCCTACTATCTGTATCCCTTTTCTTTCGAAGCGTGTAATAACTTCTCCCAAGATACCGCGTTGAACTGCCGATGGTTTTAGAATAATGAGTGTAACCTGCATGAATGATAAACTATTACAAAAAAGACCTTTTGATTACAGATTTTTTTCCTTAATCGGTTCCAAAGTAAACTTTTTATTATTTTACCGCCAAATTATGAGAACTTTTTTTTTAGAGGGGCCTGGGATGATGAGTGCTGAAATAAAACATATCATTCTGACATATTGCACATTAGATCAAAACATGTTATAAAACATATTCGCCCTTTTTTAAGGATATCATACATTTATTAGCAAACTATTAACCTTCAATCGACCCTTGTGGAAAAAAAATTCTTTGAGGGATTTTATATCAGATTTTACTTTTTTTAATAACATCCTGCTAAAATGAAATCGAAAACACCCTCAGAATATCGGGAATTCCGTATCTTTGCCGCAATTTCAGATTAATTCGGTAAGTTTCAAGCCCATGTGGAGTTTTTCAATTCAACAAACAATAAAATGATTAAATACAAGTTAATCAATAACATTACCGGCTGGGTCGTGTTTGTCACGGCAGCCATTGTATACCTGCTTACCATTGAACCCACAGCGAGTTTTTGGGATTGCGGCGAGTTTATTACCTCTGCCTTCAAGCTGGAAGTAGGTCACCCGCCTGGCGCTCCCTTCTTCATGCTGGTGGGTAATCTGTTCAGCCAGTTTGCCGGTGACCCGTCGCAGGTGGCCAAGATGGTCAACAGCATGTCGGCACTGATGAGCGCCTTCACCATTCTGTTTCTTTTCTGGACCATTACCCATCTCACCCGCAAACTGATTCAAAGTTCCAATGGACAAGAGTTAACAACGGGACAAACCATGGCAGTGATCGGCAGCGGATTGGTTGGTGCGCTTGTCTATACTTTTTCCGATACATTCTGGTTCTCTGCCGTAGAAGGAGAGGTTTATGCCTTTTCTTCCATGCTCACAGCCATTGTTTTCTGGCTCATCCTCAAATGGGAAGATAATGCCGACAAACCGCATTCCGACAAATGGCTCGTGTTAATTGCCTACGTGATGGGATTGTCCATCGGCGTGCATCTGCTCAACCTGCTCTGTATCCCGGCCATCGTACTGGTCCATTACTTCAGGAAAAACGAAAATCCCAACTGGAAAGGGGGACTGCTGGCACTAATGGGATCTTTCGTTCTGATTCTTGTACTGATGTGGGGCATTGTTCCCGGATTTACCAAAGTGGGCGGATGGTTTGAGCTGTTCTTCGTAAACACATTTGGCATGCCTTACAATACGGGCCTGTTTGTTTATCTGATTTTCCTGGTGGTAAGCATTGCATGGACACTCTACGAGACCATGTCTGAAAAGGGAAAAGAGTCTCGTGCGCGTACCGCCTTTTTCATCAGCATTGCCCTGGCCGGTATCCTGTTTATCGGGAGTAAAGTATGGCTGTGGGTCATTCTTCTTGCCGCGGGCGCCTACCTGGCCTTTCGGTACAAAAAGCTGGAGATCAAATTCATCAATCTGGCAATTTCCTGTCTGATGGTTATCCTGATTGGCTTTTCAGCCTATGCACTGATACCAATCCGTTCGGCCGCCAACACACCACTCGACCTGAACTCTCCTGAAGATATATTCTCTCTGGGCAGTTATCTAAACCGGGAACAATATGGTCAGACACCCTTGATTCACGGAACCACCTATGCATCCAAAATTGCCAGAACTGCCGACGGTACCGCCGTCACCAATGGAGAAACCATCTCCTGGAAGCAGATTGTAAAAACTACCCCCGATCAGAAAGACCGGTACGAGAAATCTACCTCTCCCTCCTATAAATATACGAACACCATGCTCCTGCCAAGGATGCATTCCAACCCCAACAATCCGTCCTTCGGAAACCACATCATCGGTTACGAGCGCTGGGGTGGTGTGACCGATCAAAATCAAAAACCCTCCATCTGGCAGAACCTGAAGTTCATGTTCGATTACCAGTTCAATTATATGTACTGGCGCTATTTCATGTGGAACTTCTCCGGAAGACAGAACGACGTACAGGGCGATGGCGGCATCACTTCAGGCAACTGGATCACGGGGATTCCCTTTTTTGATGAACATGTGCTCGGCCTGGGTCCCCAGGACAACATCGCTCCCGACATTGTCGACAACAAAGGACGCAACAACTACTATATGCTCCCCCTGCTGTTGGGCATCATCGGCATCCTCTATCAGTTGCGGCTGAAAGAAAAAGGGAACAAAAGCTTTGCCATCGTCTTCCTGCTTTTCTTCATGACGGGACTGGCCATTATCCTCTACCTGAACCAGACTCCGTTTGAACCGCGCGAACGCGATTATGCCTACTCCGGCTCCTTTTATGCTTTCTCCATCTGGGTGGGTATGGGTGTGGCAGGTATCAGCCTGTTCCTGCGAAAATATATTAAAAACACCACCGCATCAACGGCGCTTGCCACAGCAGCCTGTCTATTCGTTCCACTACAGATGGCATCCCAGAACTGGGACGATCACGACCGGTCGGGCAGAACCCTGGCCCGCGATACCGGTATGAATTACCTCTGTGGGGTGGGCGAAAACGGCATCCTGTTTACCAATGGCGACAACGACACCTACCCCCTCTGGTACGTACAGGAAACCGAAGGCTACCGCACCGACGTGCGGGTGACCAACCTCAGCTTCCTCCAGACGGAGTGGTACATAGATCAACTGCTGCGACCGGCATACGAGTCAACGCCGTTGCCCATCCAATGGTCGCGTCCCCGCTATTCGGGCGACGCAGGCAGCGCAGCTTTTATCATCACCAAACAAGAGATTGAAAACGTACTACGTCAAAATAACATTCCGCCCGTTTCGTTCGGGACTTATTACGATGTGAACGCCTTCAAAGACACCCTCTCCCTGAAACAGACAATGGAGAACCTGCGGACGGGTCAAAACAGCAATCCTGCCAATCCGTTCAATACAGGCAACACCCAGATCATTCCGGGAAATGTATTGTCTCTCGATGTGGATACCGCCCGGGTCGACTGGAAAGCGCTGCACGCAAAACCGGGTGACAGAATGTACATCAACATGGGTGAGAAATCGGCTGTATACCGGCAGGAACTGATGATTCTGGAACTGATCAGCAACATCAACGATGAAAACTGGCAACGTCCCTTGCATTTTGCTACCACCATCACCCCCTCCCTGTATATGAATCTGCAGAACGGCAATTTTTCGCTGAACGGCCTCTCTTATCAGGTTGTTCCCGGAACCCCGCTGAGTGGCGGTGTAAATACGACGGCCGCCTATGACAACATGATGAACAAGTTCCGTTGGGGCGGTCTGGAAGAGAATCCCGACATCTACCTCGACGAAACCAGCCGCAGGATGCTTTCCACCTTCCGCCTCTACTTCTCACAGTTGATTAATGCGCTTATTGAAGAAGGTGAAAATGAAAAAGCACTGGCTGCCCTTGACAAAATTACCTCGATGGTACCCGATTCCACGGTACACTATGGTACCGACGGGCTTATTTTCGCCAGGGCTTACTACCGTTTGGGTGAACAGGAGAAGGCCGAAGCCCTCGTCGCTGCCATTAAAGGGAGAATAGACGGCAATCTCGACTGGTACAGCCGTTTAAAACCACTGCAGATATCGAACACCCTCTCCGACATTGTGTATAACAACATCAACCCGATGCTGCTGGTCAACAACATCTACCAACAGTATGATCAGGAAAAATATCAGCTGATGACAGAAGACCTGCTGCAGCGTGCCCAGTTCTTTTATATGCAAGGGGTGTCGTATGTGGGTGACCTGATTTTGAAAGAGATCACCGACGGTTCGGTACGCAATTACTACGCCACACCGCAGGAAGATACCCTTTCAAGGGTCACGGCGGAAGAAACGATGCAGAAAGCACTCAAGCTGATGCAACAATTCAGTCCCCGCCTGCTGGAACAGTATAAAACTACTCCCCAATAAAAAATAGAGGCAGCATACGGCCGTGTAGTGTTACACGGCCGTATGACTTTGTCGATGCGTAATTCTATCCCTATTCATATGCTTATAGAACAACCCCCGTTCCTCTACCGGTTACTTTTTCCCAGATCCCGATGGCGAATTAAAGTTCCTCTCCACAAGACTGTTTATCTTACTTTTGACGACGGGCCCATTCCGGAGGTCACCCCATGGGTGCTCGATCTGCTGGATCGTTACAATGTAAAGGCAACTTTCTTTTGCGTGGGTGACAATGTACGGAAATATCCGGAAGTGTATCAACAGTTGCTGGACCGCGGACACAAGACAGGAAATCACACCTTCAACCATATACAGGGCTGGAACAGCAAGACCTCCTTCCTGTTGGACAACACGGCAAAAGCAGCTGCACTGATTGAATCTTCACTTTTTAGGCCGCCTCATGGTCATATGCGGGTACCCCAGAACCGGGCATTGCGGAAAGCTGGCTATCATGTGGTAATGTGGGATGTGGTTACCCGTGACTATAGCCGGTATATGTCACCGGATCAGGTTCTGCAGAATGTGAAAAAATATACCCGTGACGGTTCCATCATTGTGTTTCATGATTCACTCAAGGCTGAAAAAAACATGAAGTATGCCCTACCCCTTGCCATTGAATGGTTGCTTGCGCAGGGTTACACCTTCGAATTAATCCCCTGATGTAATTCTTCACGCATTTTCCATTGTTCAAAATCTTGATTGGCTTCGTCTAATCACTCCTCTTGTGATCCGTTAAAGGGTCTGTGAGCTCGCCTGATCCTCCTCAAAAGATTAATTAAAGTTAAATAATAAGGAAAGTTTTGCTGATAAGCTAAAAGCATTTACTTTTGCAGTGTACTATTTCACTAATACACTAAGAAGCTATTAAACTGTTCAAAGATGAAGCGTATGATACAGATTAACGACTTATCGTTCAAATATGGGAATAAAGAGGTTCTCAGCAACATTACCATGAACCTCGAAGCAGGTAAGATATACGGTCTGCTGGGTGAAAATGGTGCCGGTAAAACCACGTTACTGAAAATTATTGGTGGTTTGCAAAAGCCATACCACGGGAAGTGTACTGTATGTGATGAAGTCCCTTTTCAACGGACCCCTTCCTTCCTGAGCCGGATCTATTATCTTCCTGAAGAGATCGACTACATTCAGACTGATTATTCTGCCCTTCAGTTTGCCGATTTGAACGCGCCATTCTATCCGAAGTTCGACTGGGATAAATTTAAAAAGATCCTCGCAGAGTTTGATCTGGATGCCGACAAGAAATTGAGAAAACTCTCACACGGTCAATCCAAAAAGGCGGCCATCTCCTTTGCTGTTGCCGCCAACGTGGATCTGTTGCTACTCGATGAACCCAGCAACGGTCTGGACATCCCTTCAAAGACCATATTTCGCAAGATCATGGCGGAATATTGCTTAGAAACCACCTGCACCCTCATTTCTACCCATCAGGTACGGGATCTGGAAAATCTGATCGATCCCATCATCATACTGGATAACCGCGCCGTGTTGATGAATGAATCGCTGGAACGAATTTCCGAAAAGCTGTGTTTTTCGCTGGAGTCGTCTGTTCCGTCCGACGTACTATATGCTGAGCCCACCCTGGGAGGTTACCTGTGTGTGAGCCAAAACAGGAATCAACGGGAAAGCAGGGTAAACCTCGAGGCACTCTTTAATGCGACCATGCAACATAAAACCGCTATACACAATCTTTTTAAGAACGCTTAAAATTATGAACAACAATACATTCCAACCGGATAGATTCCATAGGCTCATTGTCAGAAATCTGAAAAGCATCAGAAAATACTGGGTACAAAGCCTCCTTATTTTCGCCGGATTCCCATTGCTTTTTTTCCTGATCAACCTTTCCAATATGGGCATCGAAATAAATCTGCATAGCAGAATCTCCTTTTTAAACGGCCTGGTCACCTCTCTGGTGATAGTCTCACCTTTTATGTTGTTCTTCAATTATAACCATCCCAAAAAGGGACTTACCGAGGTGATGCTAGCAGCGTCGGTGCTTGAAAAATATCTGGTCATGCAACTTGCCTGCTTGCTATTTACGCCATTGGCAATTATAGCCATTTATGGAGGTATGGATAGTTTGCTGGCTCTTCTTTTTCCAGGCATATACAGTGGGCATATCATTCAACAAATCATGCATAATTCGCTCAACCTGCACCAGATCACCACCATCCTTTTGTTGCAGCAAGCCATCTTTTTTTTCAATTTGCTGTTCGTGCGCCGAAAGGTGGTGAAAACAGGCGGCGTATTCATTCTGGCAATGATTGTGACGACTGCAGCTATTGGCATTACCGCCTCGTTATTTGAATCGGGAAGCTCTTCGACCGAATTCAATAATTTTAATTTTGATTTCAGTGAGAGAGGGCTCTTTACCATCTACGCCGACGACCACCCCATTGTTATCATCATACAAATTACGCGAATTTTCATGCAGGTGATTGTCCCCCTGGCACTCATGACCGGCTCCTATTTCGTGATGAAAAACAAACGTTACTGATATGAACTTTAACGAACACAAACCCATCTACCTGCAGATCTCAGATCTGATCTGCGAGAAAATTCTGAACGACGAATATCGGGAAGATGAACGTGTGCCATCGATTCGAGATTTGGGGGGCATGCTCGGTGTAAATCCCAATACGGTGATGCGAAGTTTCGAATATCTCAAGACAATCGATGTGATTTATGATAAAAGAGGAGTCGGTTTTTTCGTATCTCCAGGTGCCCGAAAGGTAGTCAAATCCATTTATAAACAATTGTTTCTGGACGAAGAACTACCCCTGATCATAAAAAAAGTAAAGCTTTTGGATATTGAGACGGACGTTCTGTTTGAACATATTCAAAAGGGGTTGCAAACGCCCTGATCTGTTAATTATTGATAATTATTACAAATACATAGTATTGTGTATTGCATAGTACAATGTTTTGGCATATATTTGCACCATCAATGTTCTGCAACTATTTAGCGTAAATTCTGTAACGAAACCAGACAGGCTTAAGTCTAACTGGAGAAAATAACACATAGATGATCCATATCAGGCAACTACACAAGTCGTATCACACCGAAGCAATTTCATTGCATGTGCTCAAAGGAATCAGTCTCGACATAGAAGCAGGTGAATATGTCGCTGTTACGGGCGCTTCGGGCTCGGGGAAATCAACCCTGCTCAACATCCTCGGTATCCTCGATGCATATGATGCAGGCGACTACCACCTCAATGGCACCCTGATCAAAAACATGAGTGAAAGAGAGGCGGCAAAATACCGCAATGAAATGATCGGGTTTGTTTTCCAGTCGTTCAACCTCATCAACTTCAAAAATGCGCTGGAGAATGTGGCGCTACCCCTTTATTACAAGAAGGTGAGCCGCAAGAAACGCAACATCATTGCGATGGAGCACCTCGACAAGATGGGGTTGAGGGACTGGGCACATCACATGCCCAATGAGCTCTCCGGAGGTCAGAAACAGCGGGTGGCCATTGCCCGCGCCATGATTTCCGGTCCAAAGATCATCCTTGCCGATGAGCCCACCGGGGCCCTCGACAGCAAGACCACAGTTGAGGTGATGGATGTGCTTACCAACCTCAACAGCGAAGGCATCACCACCATCATCGTCACGCACGAGAAATCGGTTTCCGACGCCACCAACCGCATCATTCACCTGAAGGATGGAATGATAGAATATGAAACACGCAAGAACAATGGCGTGCACGACACCTTTCCAAACGTTAACATGCAATCGGTATGATCGACCAGTTTCAGGAGATAATGGATACGCTGAAGAAAAACAAACTGCGTACCACCCTCACCGGCCTCTCCGTATCATGGGGAATATTCATCCTGATTATTCTGCTGGGAGCAGGCAACGGACTCAAGAACGGTGTGATGCAAAACTTCAGCTCACGGGCTGTGAACCGCATCAACCTCTGGTCGGGAACCACCTCCATGCCGCACAACGGACTGAAATCGGGACGCCAGTTGATGTTCACCGAAAATGAGGTGTCGGCCATTCAAAATCAGGTAGAAGAGAGTCGTCTCATCACGGCCAGATACAACACCAACCAGACCATCGCCTATGGTACCGAGTATGGAACCTACGGATTACGTGGGGTCATGCCCAACTTCTCCGAGATCGAGAAACTGATCATCCCATCCGATAAAGGCAGGTTCATCAACGAACTGGATATCAATGATCGCAATAAGGTGATTGTGCTGGATCAAAAGATCGTCGATGTCCTCTTCAAGAATGAGGATCCCCTGGGAAAAATGGTGAAGGTGGGTCAGATCATGTTCAAGGTAGTGGGCATCAATACCAAGAAAGAACAGTTTGGCGGATCCAATGCCTATATTCCGTTTTCCGCAGCCCAGGCCATCTATAATCCCCAACGAAAGTTCTGGCAGATCACCTTCACGGTGGACGGCCTCACCACGGAGGCACAGAACGACCGCTTCAACGAGTCGCTCCGGAGCATGATGGGCGCCCGGCTGAACTTCAATCCCGAAGATGAACAGGCACTCTATATCCACAATGCACAATCGGATTACGTGGAAACGATGAAGATATTCGGCGGCATCACACTCTTTGTCACCATCATCGGCATCCTCACCCTGATTGCCGGCATCGTGGGGGTCAGCAACATCATGCTGGTCTCGGTGAAGGAACGTACCCGCGAGATCGGAATCCGCAAGGCAATAGGAGCTACACCGTTATCCATACTGAAGACCATCATCCTGGAGTCGATTTTCATCACAACCATTTTCGGCTATATCGGCATGATGATCGGCATCGGGCTTACCGAGCTGATCAACTACTTCATGGTGCAGGTAGCCAATGGAAAACCGGTCACCGACGAGCCACAGATGTCTATCTTCACAAATCCCACCGTCGATATCGGCTACGCGATCTTTGCCACCATTGTGCTGATCATCGCAGGTGTGATCGCCGGATATCTCCCGGCACGCAAGGCAGTACGTGTGCAGCCTATCGAAGCAATGAGACAGGAATAATGATGTGATGATGTAATGATGTGATAATTGAATCAACAAATCAAACAATTAGCGAATCAACTACAATATGTTCGACTTAGACAGATGGCAGGAAATATGGATTACCATTACGCACAACAAGTCGCGTAGTGTGCTCACCGCATTCGGCGTGTTCTGGGGCATGCTGATGCTGGTGCTGATGGTCGGCGCCGGCAACGCACTGGAGCAGGGAATGACCTCCCAGATTGAAGGATTTGCCACCAACTCATGCTTCTTTGAATCCAACAGAACCACCGTTCCATACAAAGGATTTCGCAAAGGAAGGAGATGGAATATGACCAACAGCGACATCCCCGTAATACGGGAGAAGGTGAAGGAGCTCCAGTACATCTCGCCGGTGTTGTTCAGCGGCGGCAACGACAAAAACGTGGTGCGGGGCGACAAGAACGGTTCCTACCTGGTGAAGGGTTGCTACCCCGAATATGACCTGATAGAAAGAAGCAAGATGATCTATGGTCGTTACGTGAACGACATCGACATTGCCGAAAAAAGAAAAGTGTGCGTCATTGGTGAACGGATCTACGAAGTACTCTTTCACAAAGGAGAAGACCCCACAGGAAAACAGATTCGTGTAAACGGCATCTACTTCCAGGTAATCGGTGTGGCGCGAAGCACTTCCGGTGTCAGTATTGGCGGACAGACTACCGAAACGGTGGTCCTCCCCTTCTCCACCATGCAGCAGGCCTTCAATCAAGGCAACATCATCCACTTTCTTGCTGCCACAGCCAAAAAGGGAGTACCGGTGAGGGTCATTCAGGACAAGATACTGGAGGTACTCAAACAACAACATCAGATTGCACCCGAAGACAAGGAAGCGGTGTTCAACATGAACATCGAAGAACAGTTCAAGATGTTCAACTACCTCGGCATCGGCATCGCCGCGCTGATCTGGATTGTGGGACTCGGCACCATCTTTGCCGGCGCCATTGGCGTGAGCAACATCATGCTGGTCACCGTGCGCGAGCGTACCAAGGAGATCGGCATCCGCCGCGCCCTGGGGGCCACCCCGCGCAACATCATCGGCCAGATACTGAGCGAGAGCATCGTCCTCACCGTGCTTGCCGGCATCACCGGCATCGTGGTGGGCGTGGGACTGCTGCGCGCCACCGGCATCGTGCTGAGTCAGGGCGACCAGTTCTTCAAGGACCCCCAGATCTCTTTCGGCATGGCTGTTGCCTCCCTGCTCATCCTGCTTGTCATCGGCACTTTTGCAGGATACATTCCTGCACAGCGGGCCATGATGATCAAACCGGTTGAGGCAATCGGAGAAGAGTAATTGATGTGATGATGTGATGATGTGATGATGTGATGATGTGATGATGTGAATGTTCAAAGATTGCTTCGCAAGAGCTGAAAGCTGATTCCTGAATCCTAAAAAAAAATAAACCCAAAAAAAAGCTGATCGCTGACAGCTGACAGCTGAACGCTAAACAACCCCAAATAATATAAATTTTTATGAAACGAATACTAAAAATTGCTGGACTGGTGCTGCTTGGACTTTTGGTCATTTCCACCTTTGTGTTCCTCTGGCAGAAATCACGCCCCAAGGTGGTGAACTACAAAATTGAAAAGACCACGACAGACACAATCGAAAAAAGAACGGTCGCCACCGGCAAGGTAGAGCCACGCAACGAGATCCTCATCAAGCCGCAGATGTCGGGCATCATCTCCGAAATCTACAAGGAGGCGGGCGACAAGGTGCAGGCAGGCGATATCATCGCCAAGATACAGGTGGTGCCCGACATGGTAAACCTGAGCAGCGCCGAGTCACGCGTGCAGCGGGCACAGCTGTCTGCCGACCAGAGCCGAAGCAACTATGAGCGCGACCGCAAGCTGTTTGAGAACCTAGTGATCTCGAAGGAGGAGTTCGAAAAAGTGCAGTTGCAGTACAAGAACGACCAGGAGGAGCTACGCGCCGCCAACGACAACCTGAGCCTGGTACAGACGGGGATCACAAAAAGTTCCGCCAAGACCAGCAACACGCTGGTGCGCTCCACCGTGAGCGGCACCATCCTCGACGTACCGGTCAAGGTGGGCAACTCGGTAATCCAGTCCAACAACTTCAACGATGGCACCACGGTGGCCTCGGTGGCCAACCTGAGCGACATGCTCTTTGTGGGCAAGATCGATGAAACGGAGGTGGGCAAGCTCTCCGTCGGCATGCCCATGGAGATCACCATCGGCGCCATCCAGGACCGTAAGATCCCCGCCTCGCTCGAGTATGTCTCACCAAAGGGTGTGGAAGAGAGCGGTGCCATCCTCTTTGAGATGAAGGCCGCCATGGAGCTTCCCTCCGATGTGTTTATCCGGGCAGGTTACAGCGCCAATGCCGACATCATTCTCGACAAACGTACCGGTGTGCTAACCATCCCGGAGAGTTCTGTAGAGTTTAGCGGCGACTCGGCCTTTGTCTATCTGGTGAAAAACGAAAAACCACAGGAGTTTGAACGCCATCAGGTAAAGATAGGCCTATCCGACGGCATCCACATCGAAGTAACCGAAGGATTGAAAGAGAACGACAAGATCCGTGGTACGGAGATCATTGAAGAAAAGAAGAAATAACAAACTGTCTTTACAGTCAGTTGTCAACCATCCATATTATGCAGATCAGAATCATTATTACCAGTCTGTTGCTTACCTGCGGTACCCTCTTTACGGTATCTGCACAGCAGCAGTACACCTTATTGGAATGCATCGATATTGCCCTGGAGAACAACCGCAATATCAAACAGCAGGAGCTGAACCGGCAACAACGGGAGATTGCCTACAGCCAGGCGCGAGCCGACCTGCTGCCCAGTCTGAATGCTTCGGCAGGACAGAACTTTGTCTTCGGCCGCTCCATCGGGCTCGACAACACCTATGTGAACACCAACTCGTCGCAGACCAGCTTCGGCATCGGTGCCGACATCACCCTCTTCGACGGGTTGCGCATGAAGCACAACATCGACGCACGCAAAGCTGACATGCACGCTTCGGAAGCCGACCTCGACAAGATGCGCGACGACATCATCATGAGCGTCTCCACCGCCTTCCTGCAGGCATTGCTCAACCGCGAGCTGCTGCAGATCGCCGAGAGTCAGTTTGAAACCACCCAGGCCGATATTGCCCGCCGCACCGAGTTGGTGAAGAGCGGCAGGATGGCCAAGGGGGAACTCTATGAGCAGGAAGCACAACTGGCCAGGGAGGAGCTCAACAAGGTGCAGGCAGCGAGCAACCTGAAGCTGGCGTTGCTTGACCTGGCACAGATCATGGAGCTAGAGCGGTTCGATGATTTCGATGTGACAGCCCCACCGGCCGAGACGCTCATCAGCGAATCCACCCTGCTTGCCTCCGAAGCGGTCTATGAAAGTGCGCTACAGAACAGGCCCATCATCCGGAGCATGCAGTACAAGATTGAAAGCAGTGAAAAAGAAAAGCTGATGGCCCGGTCGCAACTCTATCCGTCACTCTCCTTTGGGGCTAATATGGGTACCGGTTATTATAAGATGAACGGCAGGGACAACGATCCGTTCGGCACGCAGTTGCGGAACAACATGAGCAACTCGCTCGGTTTCAGTCTGCGCATACCCATTTTCAATAAATTTCAGGTCAGAAACAATATCCAGAGCGCTGAGCTGGCCATTGCCAATACCCGCCTGGAGATGGACAAGACAAAGCTGGAACTCCGCAAACAGATTGAACAGGCCTATTACAACGCCGTGGGAGCCAAAAGCCGTTGGGATGCCGCGCAAAAATCGGTTGCTGCCAGCAACGAAGCATACCGTTTTGCTAAAGAGAAGCATGACAGTGGCCGTGCCAACACCTATGAGCTGACCCTGGCCAAAAACAACCAGACCCAGGCCCTGGGTGAAGAGGCACAGGCCAAATATGAATACGCTTTCCGGCTAAAGATACTTGAACTGTTAAAAGACTGATTTTCTGTAACCGAAAGCAACAATGCATTGTCATATCTTAAAAAAAGAAACAGATGAAACGATTATTATCTCTCACACTCATTACCATGCTGTTGGCAGTAACCAGCAGTTCCTGTGCTCAGTCGCGCCGTGCTACCGACCAGTTTGACGTGTCGGACTTCACGACCATCGAATCATCGGTGGTAGCAAACATTCAGATCCGGCAGTCGCCCCGTACCTCCGTCACCGCCGAAGGCAGCGAAGAGTTCCTCAATGCGCTCGATGTGCGGATGGACAACGGGAAACTGGTTCTCAATATGGAAAAAAGCTTTCTCAAACGCTTCGGTAAAAGATCCCAAAATCTGGTGATCTCCATTACCACACCCACCCTTACACGAATCGACTCAGAGGGTGTGGGCAACATCACCATCGACGGTACCTTTACCTCCCCCGAGCTAACCATCCAATCGGAAGGAGTGGGCAACATCACCGCTGAGAACCTTCGCAGTGAAAAAGTGGTCATCAACTCCCAGGGAGTGGGTAACATTACCTTGGGTGGCACGGCAGACAGTGTCGACATCAGCTCCGAAGGAGTTGGTAACGTGCATGCCGACGGGTTAAAAGCAAAACGGGCCGTAGTCTCCTCCGAAGGAGTGGGCAACGTGAGCTGCCATGCAACGGAATACCTGAAAGTAAGTTCGCAAGGTATCGGTAATGTGCATTATCTTGGAAATCCAAAAGAGAAAGACCTCTCCAAGGATGGCATCGGAAAAATCAAAGCAGGCAACTGATCCCTGCTTATCAATATAAATACTCTACTTCTAAATTACAAAAAAACCGGAACCGGGGGCTTGCGAAAGTCCCCGGTTTATTTGTCTTTACTTCTCAATCATATCGATATCCCGCAACCAGGAGAGCACCCGGAAGGGCCATTCGTTCACCGTATGTCCGGTATTGCGCAGTCCGTAACCGTGCCCGCCGGAAGGATAGATGTGCAGGGCAGCGGGCACCTTTGCTTCCTTCAGCGCATAATAGTAAAAAAGGCTACTGTTGACATAGCTCTTGTCGTCCTCCGTCTGAATCAGGATGGTGGGCGGTGTGTTCTGATCGACCTTCAGTTCGGGAGAAATGGAGAAATTCTCACCGGCGAGATAGGCCGGGTAGACCAAGATGGTAAAGTCGGGACGCAGGCTCACCTCGTCGAAGGAATCGACTTTCGGATAGGTACGCTCAGCATAGTGGGTGCTGGCCACGGCGGAGAGGTGTGCACCCGCCGAGAAGCCCATTACGCCAATTCTATTGGCATCAATCCCCCACTCGTCCGCATGGGCACGGGTGTAGGCGATGGCACGCTGCAGGTCCTGCAAAGGAGCGGCATGCTTCTCCATCCCCTCGCGGCGCGGTACACGGTACTTTACCAGCACACAGTTCACACCGAAGCTGTTGAACCGTTTGCAAATCTCTGAACCCTCGAGGTTGTATGCCAGAATATTGTATCCGCCTCCGGGATTCACGATGATGGTGGCACCCTTGTTGTTATCGGCGGGAGCCGGATAGAAAGTCAGCGTGGGTTCACTCACATTGCTGATGCGCAGTACGGGACAACCTGCCACCTTGTTGCCACCCAGGTCGTCCACCTGTTTCATCTTCCCCGTTTCACCCGGTGCACCGTTGGGGAATAACAACACCGGTTTTTCCTGTGATTGGATAGGCATTGTTGCAAAGACAATAAAAAGCAGAAAAACTATTTTTCGCATAGTAGATAAATTTCAGTCTGCAAATTGTGTTATTACCGATTGCAAATATAATACTTTTAACCATTTATTCTGATCATGACCATTATTTTCGGTGCTTCATTCGGAACTATTTGACTCTTTTACTTTGAGATGCTTCATTTTGCCAAATACTCCGTATCTTTGCACCATCAATTACAATTGCAGCAAATGGAGCAAAAACAATCTCTGCTCGGCATGACACTGGCCGAAATTACCGAAAGCGTCGCAGCACTGAATCTTCCCAAATTTACCGCCAAACAGATTGCCGACTGGGTCTATCTGAAACGGGTAAAAAGTATCGGAGAAATGACCAACATCTCACTGAAAAACAGGGAAATATTGGCGGAAAAATATGACATCGGACGGTCGGAGCCACTCGACATAAAAACATCGGTCGATGGCACCCGCAAGATGCTCTTCAGAACCGCCGGCGGCAAGTTCATCGAAACGGTCACCATCCCCGAAGAGGATCGCCTCACCATCTGCGTCTCCTCCCAGGTGGGCTGCCGCATGAACTGCGACTTCTGCATGACCGGCAAGCAGGGGTTCCACGACAACCTTACCGCCACAGAAATCCTGAACCAGGTATACTCGGTACCCGACTCGGAGCAGATCACCAACCTGGTCTTCATGGGTATGGGCGAACCGCTGGACAACTACAAACAGGTAAACAAAGCTTCGGAACTGCTGATGGCCGACTATGGCCTGGCCTGGAGCCCAAAGCGCATCACCCTCTCCTCCATCGGACTCACCTCCAACCTGAAACGGTTCCTCGATGAAAGCAAATGCCACCTGGCCATCAGCCTGCACAATCCCATCCCGGAACAACGACTCGCCATCATGCCCATCGAGAAATCAGCACCCATCACCTCGGTCATCGAGATGCTGCGCGATTACGACTGGAGTCACCAGCGGCGACTCTCCTTTGAATACATCATGTTCGACGGGGTGAACGACTCACTGCTCTATGCCCGAGAGCTGACCAAGTTGCTGGCCGGGCTCGACTGCCGCATTAACCTGATTCGTTTCCACGTGATTCCGATGAGCAACTTAAAACCCTCCACCAACGAGAATATGGTCAAGTTTCGTGACTTCCTTACCGCCAAAGGATTCATCAGCACCATCCGTGCTTCGCGGGGAGAGGATATCTTCGCCGCCTGCGGCATGCTCTCCACGGCGAAAATCGGGGAGACGAAATAAGTGCAGGCGTTACAACCGACTTTTGGACAAATTATGTGAGCCTGCATTTCATATCCACGCAAATAGTTGTATATTTGTTTTGTGAAAGCAATGTGCTTCATCGTAGAACGAGTAATAATCCCAAAAAATACGCATATGAAACGATTTGCCGGTCTACTTGCGCTCGCCGCAATCATCATCCTCTTCACGTCGTGTGATGACGGAGGCGGTTTCCTGTCCGCTTCAGGAACGAACAACGAAATGATGGTACTGATGGATGACGCCTCCTGGGAAAGTACACCGGGCAGGGCTTTGTTCGACGTACTCAACTCTAACGTAAAAGCACTTCCACAGCCCGAACCCAATTTCACGATCCTGCAGATTGAACCGGATAATTTCACCAGCACCTTCAAGATGGCACGCAACGTCATCATCCCCGAGATATCCTCTATCTACAGCTATCCCAAGCTCACCGCCGACATCGACAAGTATGCCATGGGACAGGTGATCATGAATATCCATGCGCCCGACAGTGCCTCCTTCGCAAAGTTCGTGACCGATAACCGGGAAAGCATTGTCGATTATTTCGTGACCAAAGAGCTTGAACGCACGGGCAAATGGCTGAAGAGAGAGGTCACAGCCCCGCTGTCCCGTGCACAACAGGTGTTCGGCATCGACATTTACCTACCCAAGGGAATCACCAACGTCACCGAACACCAAAACTTTTACTGGGCAACCAACAACGCTGCCAGAGGGCGACAGGATGTGGTTATCTACCAGTTCCCCTATACGACGGAGAAAGTGTTCGAAAAAGACTCGCTCATTGCTATCCGTAATCAGGTACTCGGGAAATATATCAAAGGATCATTTGACTCGGAAATGACCACGGCCAACCGCGTGTATCCGCCCGATTACCGGACCATGGTGATGGACGGCACCTTCCGTGCAGAACTGCGCGGACTGTGGGAAATGTCGACCGACATGATGGGAGGCCCCTTCGTGATGCATGCCTTTGTAAATGACAACACCGGCATGGTGGTTGTGGTGGAGGTATACGTCTATGCGCCGGAGATGAACAAGCGCAACCTGATGCGAAACCTGGAGGCAACCCTCTACACCATCAGCCTTCCCAAACCCGAAGAAGCAATCATTGAAGGGTAACAGAGAAGAATTATACAGAAAAGAGAATCAAAACAGATATACATGTCATCATTACTCAAAGTGGGCATCACGCACGGCGATGTCAATGGAATCGGTTATGAAGTGCTGCTGAAAGCATTTTCCGACGACCGCTTGCTCGAGCTGTTCTGCCCCGTTATATACGGATCATCCAAATCGGCTTCCTATTATCGCAAGATGCTGGAGGGCGACGCGGTGAACTTTCATATTATTTCCAAAGCCGATGAATCACAGGAGGGAAAGATAAACCTTGTGAACTGCGTCAGGGACGAGATCAGGATTGAACCGGGCACAGCGAGCGCCGAAGCGGGCGAGTCGGCTTACATTGCCCTGGATCAGGCTGCAGCCGACCTGGCAAAGGGGAAGATCGACCTGCTGGTCACCCTGCCCATCAACAAGGACAGTATCCAGAACGAGAAGTTTCAATTTCCCGGACATACCGAGTTTCTGGAAGACCGTTTTGCCAAAGAGGAAGAGAAAGCGCTGATGATCCTTGCCACGGAAGTACTGCGTGTGGCGCTTGTCACCACGCACGTGCCCATTGCGGAAGTGCCTTCTAAACTTTCCAAGGAACTGATCCTGGAGAAACTGAATACCCTCGACGAATCTTTGAAGCGCGACTTCCTGCTTGAGAACCCACGCATCGCCGTACTGGGCCTAAACCCCCATGCCGGTGAAAACGGACTGCTGGGCAGGGAGGAGATCGACATCATCGCCCCGGCTGTACGGGAAGCACAGGACAAGTGGATCCTCTGTGCAGGACCCTTTCCTGCAGACGGCTTCTTCGGATCGGGACGATTCAGGGAGTTCGACGCCATCCTGGCCATGTACCACGACCAGGGACTGATACCCTTCAAGACCCTTGCCATGGACGCAGGCGTCAACTTCACTGCCGGACTGCCCATCGTACGCACCTCACCCGACCACGGCACGGCTTACAATATCGCCGGCAAGAACCAGGCTTCCGAAGAGTCGTTCCGCCAGGCCATCTACATGGGTATGGACATCCTCAAGAACCGCCGGTTCTATGATGAGGCACGCAAAAACCCGCTGAAAAAGATGTTTTTCGACCGGGGCAAGGACGACGAGAAACTCGACCTTACCAAGGAAGAGTAGCATCTTACAGTCGTGCCGCAATCTGATTTTCCAGCTTAATCAAATCTTTGGTGAAGTTGCGGATGCCTTCGGCCAGCTTTTCGGTAGCCATGGCATCTTCGTTCATCATCCAACGGAAACTCTTTTCATCGAGCATTATTTTTTCAATCTCCACTCCATGGGCTGCGTCGGCATCCAGTTTTTTTGTTAGCGTACCTTCGGTCCGCTCCAGCTCCTCCAAAAGCTTGGGAGAGATGGTGAGCAGGTCGCACCCAGCCAGTTCACAAATCTCTCCGATATTCCGGAAACTGGCTCCCATTACCTGCGTGGGATAACCAAACTTCTTGTAATAGTTAAATATTTGGGTTACCGAAACCACGCCCGGATCTTCCGTTGCCGGAATTTCCGATACCCCACGATCTTTCTTGTGCCAGTCGAGAATGCGTCCCACGAACGGTGAAATCAACCGCACCCCCGCATCTGCACAGGCAATGGCCTGGGCTTGAGAGAAGAGTAGGGTCAGATTACAGTGAATACCCTCTTTCTCTATAATTTCCGCGGCCTTGATTCCTTCCCATGTGGAGGCTACCTTGATCAGGATTCGTTGCCGCGAGATACCTTCAGCTTCGTAAAGCGAGATAAGCTCCCGCGCTTTTTTCACGGTAGCTTCCGTGTCGAACGACAGACGGGCATCCACCTCTGTGGAGACACGTCCCGGCACAATCTTCAGAATTTCCAGTCCGAAGTTTATAGCCAGCTTATCCATTGCCTTCGAAAGCCTGGAACTCTTATCAGCGGATGACTTTTTGGCAAAGCTGAGCGCATCATCAATCAGGCCTTTATACTTTTCATCCTGCGAGGCTGCATAAATCAGCGATGGGTTGGTGGTAGCATCTATTGGTTTGTAGGCTTCGATAGAAGCGAAATCTCCCGTATCGGCAACCACCTGGGTGAATGTTTTCAATTGCTCAAGCAAATTCATAACTGTTTCGGGTTTAGATTTTTAAAATGTGCTTTACCAAAGATAGGAAACAATTACAAAATAAAAAAAGAGACGCAGGTTTTAACCTTTGTCTCCTTTATATTTAACCAAAAAGCAAGAACCAATCTCTTTCTCTTTGGGTAACCGGATAAATATCAGTTATTTTCCGGCCTTAGCTTGCGTACCACGGCGCCTGTTTGCCACATCTCGCTTTCACGAAGGGCTTTCAACTCTTCTTCCAGCTTCTCGCGGTAGTCAGGTTGTGAGTTGCTATCGATGGAGCGTTGTGCTTCATTGCCGGCAGCGACCTCTTTGTACAGCTTTTCAAATACAGGCTTGGAAGCATCGTGGAACGGACCCATCCAATCGAGGGCACCACGCTGTGCGGTAGTAGAGCAGTTAGCATACATCCAGTCCATCCCCTTTTCTGCGAAGAGCGGCATAAGCGACTGGGTAAGTTCCTCTACTGTTTCGTTAAAAGCCTCAGACGGTGTGTGTCCGTTTGCACGGAGCACCTCATACTGGGCTAACAGCAGTCCCTGAATAGCGCCCATGAGTGTACCACGCTCGCCGGTAAGGTCGGAGAATACTTCGCGTTTGAAGTCGGTCTCAAACAGGTAACCCGATCCCACACCGATACCCAGTGCCACCACGCGTTCGAAAGCCCTTCCCGTGGCATCCTGGAAGATGGCATAGGAGGAGTTAAGGCCGCGTCCTTCGAGGAACATTCTTCTCAGGGAGGTACCCGATCCTTTCGGGGCAACCAGGATCACATCCACATCAGCGGGAGGGACGATGCCGGTACGTTCCTTGTAGGTGATGCCGAAACCGTGAGAGAAATAAAGGGCCTTGCCTGCTGTGAGGTAAGGCTTGATGCGAGGCCACACTTCAATCTGGGCCGCGTCGGAGAGCAGGTACTGGATGATGGTAGCCCGTTCGCAGGCTTCCTCAATCTCAAACAATGTCTCACCCGGCACCCAGCCATCGGCCACAGCCTTGTCCCAGGTCTTGCCACCTTTGCGTTGTCCCACAATCACGTTGAAGCCGTTGTCGCGCAGGTTAAGCGACTGCCCTGGCCCCTGTACTCCATAACCGATGACGGCGATGGTTTCGTTCTTCAACACCTCCTGAGCCTTGCTCAACGGAAACTCGTCGCGGGTAACCACATTCTCTTCTACCCCGCCAAAATTCATTTTTGCCATATTTGTTATCTAATCTTTGTGCCTTGCCGGACTCTTTCTTTCGAAGAAATGTCCGACTCGACGAATGAATATTTTCTTTTTTCTAACGGGATCTATGCATTCCCCCACTTTTCCTGATTCTCCTGCTCTCTTTTTGCCAGCATGTCGCTCAGTCGCTCCACCTTTGATTTGGTGATGGCGATCCGGCCAGACCGGACAAACTGCAGCACACCGATGCTCTCTGCCAGCTCCTCAAAGAGGCCCTGCGTCTCCTCGTAGTGACCTGCCTTAAGAAACACCACACAGTCGGTGGAAACCTCCAGGATGCGCACGTTATACTTGCGCACAAGATATTCGATGGAACCATGTGCCATCACTTTTTCCGTTGAGAGTTTATACAGGGCCAGCTCCTGATGCACAAGATCCTCGTTCGTATTGTAGTATGCCTTCAGGATATCTACCCGCTTGTCGATAAGACTGACCAGCTTCTTCATCACCTCCTCATCGTTGGAAAAGGTGGTGATGGTAAACTTGTGAATGCCTTTGATGGCCGAGGGCGAAACCGACAATGTCTCAATATTTAACTGTCGCCGCGTGAAGATGGTCGTGATCTGATTGAGCACACCCACCGTATTCTCCGAGAATATGGTGATGGTGTATAAAGTTTTGTTCTCTTCCATTTTTGTTGATTTAATATGTGTAAATCACTATAACTTATTCCCGTTACCCAGCAAAATATTTGTCACGCTTCCCCCCGAGGGAATCATGGGATATACCATTCCTTTGGTTTCTACCACTACCTCAAGCAGATATGCCCCTTTGTGTGCCAGCATCTCTGCGATGGCCTCATCCAGTTCACTGCGTTGGGTTACCTTGCGTCCTTTTATATTGTAGGCATCAGCCACTTTAATGAAATCCGGGTTTTTCAGATGTGTCTCCGAATAGCGTTCATCAAAAAAGAGCTCCTGCCACTGACGTACCATACCCAGATAATTGTTATTCAGCAAGATGATCTTCACGTCGAGATCATATTCCATGATGGTACCAAACTCCTGCATGGTCATCTGTAATCCGCCGTCACCCACAAAGATACAGACCGTTCTATCGGGTGCCCCATACTTGGCACCAATTCCGGCAGGAAGGCCAAAGCCCATGGTTCCCAGGCCGCCCGAGGTGACCATGCTGCGCGATTGTGTAAATTTGAAGTAACGGGTACTCATCATCTGGTGTTGTCCCACGTCTGTCACACAAACAGCTTTGTTTTGCGTGGCTTCCGTTACCTTGTGCACCACCTCACCCATCTTTATCTCTCCTCCATTCTCGGGGTAGAGCTCGCTTTTGATGACGCAATCGAATTCTTTCTGTACATAGGGTTTGAATTCCGACAACCACCCGGCATGTGATTGCTTGTCGAGCAGGGCAGTAACAAGTGGTAACGTTTGTTTGGCATCGCCACAAACCTTCACGGCAGTCTTCACATTCTTGTTCATCTCCGCCGGATCGATATCAAAATGAATCACCTTAGCCTGTTTGGCATAGGTCTTCAAGTCGCCTGTCACCCGGTCATCGAAACGCATGCCAATGGCTATCAGCACGTCACATTCGTTGGTCTTTATGTTGGGTGCCACGTTGCCGTGCATCCCCAGCATCCCAAAGTTCAGCGGGTGATCGGAAGGCATGGCAGACAATCCCAGGATGGTAGAACCAAACGGAATATCCGCTTTCTCCAGAAAAGCACGTAGTTCCTCTTCGGCTTTGCCGAGAACCACACCCTGCCCTACCAGTGCCAATGGTTTTTTGGCACCGTTAATCAGGTCGGCAGCCATCCTGATATGATCTTCCTCAATCTCCGGTACGGGCTGGTAGCTGCGCAGAAAGTGGGTTTTCTGATAGGAATAGGCACATTTGTTTACCTGTGTGTCTTTGGCAATGTCAAGCACCACCGGGCCAGGCCGGCCGCTCGAAGCAATGAAGAATGCCTTGGAAACAGCCCAGGCAATGTCTTCCACACGGCGGATCTGATATACCCACTTGGTAATGGGTTGTGTTACCCCAATCACATCAGCCTCCTGAAAAGCATCGGAACCCAGCAGGCTCGAAACAACCTGTCCGGAGATGACCACCATGGGCGTACTGTCCATCATCGCATCGGTAATGCCGGTAACCGTATTGGTGGCACCCGGTCCTGAGGTGACAAGCGCGACACCCACCTTCTGCGATACACGTGCATAACCTTGTGCCGCATGCACTGCACCCTGTTCGTGGCGTACAAGAATATGTTTAATCTCGTGTTTGTGATCATACAGCGCATCAAATACCGGCATGATGGCACCCCCGGGGTAGCCGAACATGGTATCCACACCTTCTGCAATCAGCGATCGGATCAATATCTCACTGCCTGAAATAATCTCTGTTTCCTGCTCCCTCTTATTGGTCGCGGAATTGGTTCCCGGATTCTGATTATCTTTGTTCATAATGTGCATTTTAAATTAATTACTTATGAAAGTTAGACGATTGAAGTAAAATTATTGTGTTCATATCATATTAACCGTATGGCTCCCTGGTCGGCCGAGCTCACAAAGTGTGCATAGAGCTTCAACGCTTTGGATATCTTCCGGTTGCGCAACGGACGGAAGGCGTTCTCGCCTTTGGCTTCTTCCAGCGCTCTTCTTTCCTGTAGTTCCGCATCGCTGATTTTCAGGTTGATGCTACGGTTTGGAATATCAATCTCAATGATGTCGCCATCACGTATCAGTCCGATGTTTCCTCCGGCGGCCGCCTCGGGTGAGATGTGGCCGATGGAAAGGCCCGATGTACCGCCCGAGAAGCGTCCATCAGTGATCAGGGCACATTCCGCCCCAAGGTGCTTCGCCTTGATGTAGGAGGTGGGATAAAGCATCTCCTGCATGCCCGGACCTCCTTTGGGGCCTTCGTAGACGATCACCACCACATCGCCGGCTACTACTTTGCCGTTCAATATGCCCGCACAGGCATCCTCCTGCGACTGGAATACTTTTGCTTTGCCGGCAAATTTCCAGATGCTTTCGTCCACGCCTGCGGTCTTTACCACACAGCCGTTGAGGGCTATGTTTCCTTTCAGGATAGCCAGCCCGCCGTCTTTCGTATAGGCATGCTCGACATCACGGATACAGCCATCTTTTCGGTCGGCGTCCAGCGTTTTGAACCGTGCGTCCTGCGATCCCATAACCAGGTTGTACCGGTTTCCGGGTGCAGAGGAGTAGATATTTTTGGCCTCTTCATCGGGGTTCTCTTTGGTGATGTCATATTTCTCAATTGCTTCCGCCAGGGTAAGTCCGTCAGCACGACAGACAGAAGTGTCTACCAGCCCCGCTTTAGCCAGTTCGCCCAGTATGCCCATAATACCGCCCGCGCGGTTCACATCCTGGATGTGATATTTCTTTGAGTTGGGTGCCACCTTGCAGATGCAGGGCACCCTGCGTGATAATGCATCGATGTCTTCCAGCCTGAAGTCGATCTCTCCTTCCCGGGCAATGGCCAGCGTGTGGAGGATGGTGTTGGTGGATCCGCCCATGGCGATATCGAGTGTCATGGCGTTCAGGAAAGCCTGACGCGTGGCAATGTTGCGTGGGAGTACCGACTCGTCGCCATCGAAATAGTAGCGTTCCGCATTTTCTACGATCTGCTTTGCCGCCTTCACGAACAACCCTTTGCGATTGACGTGGGTAGCCAGGATGGTTCCGTTGCCGGGCAGCGCCAGTCCGATTGCCTCGTTCAGGCAGTTCATCGAGTTGGCGGTGAACATGCCGGAGCAGGAACCGCAGGTGGGACAAGCCGAGACCTCCAGCTGTGCCACACGCTCGTCGGAGACATTTTCGTCGGCCGATTCAATCATCGCATCAATCAGGTCGATCTGCTCATCACCAATCTTTCCGGCCTCCATGGGTCCGCCCGAAACAAAGATGGCGGGGATATTCAGCCGCATGGCCGCCATCAGCATCCCCGGTGTAATCTTGTCGCAGTTGCTGATGCAGACCAGTGCATCGGCCTTGTGCGCATTCACCATGTATTCGATGGAGTCGGCAATCATATCGCGCGAAGGCAGGGAATATAACATTCCATCGTGCCCCATGGCAATACCGTCGTCCACGGCGATGGTGTTAAACTCGGCGGCAAAGCATCCCAGCTTCTCCACCTCCTTTTTCACAAGCTGCCCGATGTCGTGCAGATGCACATGTCCCGGCACAAACTGAGTGAATGAGTTGGCGATGGCAATGATGGGCTTGCCCATCTGTTCGCGGGTCATCCCGTTGGCATGCCACAGCGCCCGTGCACCGGCCATCAACCGGCCCTGCGTACTGGTTGCACTGCGCAGGTTCTCTTTTTTCTGCTCCCGCACCCTCTCCGGGTTGTTTTGATTGTTCATTTTTTATTTATTTATATATTCCGTGATCCAGTCACCCACCTCACTTGTGCGATAGCTTTTGCTGCCGTTGGCAATATCTTCCGTGACGATGCCCGCTTCGAGGCTCGCGTTCACTGCCTGCCGGATCAGGGCACCCTCTTCCTGCAGATTGAATCCATATTCGAACATCAGTGCGGCAGAGAGGATCATGGCCACAGGGTTGGCGATATCTTTGCCTGCAGCCTGGGGATAGGATCCGTGTATCGGTTCAAACAGGGATGTATGCAAACCCATAGAGGCCGAAGGAAGCAATCCCAGCGAACCGGTGATCACCGATGCCTCGTCGGTGAGGATGTCACCGAACAGATTCTCTGTTACCAGCACGTCGAAGCTTTTGGGCCACTGGATGATGCGCATGGCGGCGTTGTCGACGAAGAGAAAATCGGTTTCAATGTCGGGGTACTGCGGCGCTATCTCCTGCGCTACCTGACGCCAGAGACGGGACGTAGCCAGCACGTTCGCCTTGTCGACTACCGTTAGTTTTTTGCGTCGCTGTCCCGCAAACTTATAGGCCAGGTGAAGCACCCGCTCCACCTCCTCACGGGTATAAATGCAGGTATCGTAAGCCGTATCGCCATCCTCGCTCCTGCCTTGCGGGCGACCGAAATAAAGGCCTCCGGTAAGCTCCCGGATACACACGAAGTCGGCTCCTTCTACCAGGTCGGCACGCAGGGGCGATTTGTGGATGAGTGAGGGAAAAGTCATCACGGGACGGATGTTTCCAAAGAGTCCCAGCTGTTTGCGCATGCGCAGCAGTCCCTGCTCGGGTCGTACCTTGGCATTGGGATCGTTGTCATATTTGGGATCTCCGATGGCGCCGAACAACACGGCATCGCTCTGCAAGCATAGCTCATGCGTTTCAGCCGGATAGGGATCACCCGTGGCATCGATAGCAGCTGCGCCGGTGATGCCTTCTTTGTACGAAAATTCGTGACCAAACTTCCTGCAAACAGCCTGCGTAACCTGCAAAGCCTGCTTCATAATCTCCGGGCCAATTCCATCTCCCGCCAGTACTGCAATATTTAACTTCATCTGATTAAAACTATTTATACTTTATATCTATTTCATTTATATTTTCTCAATATTCCCCCAAACCGCTGTCTTTTACAATATCCCACTTCCGAAGCTGATCGCTGATTCCTGAATCCTGATTCCTTTTTTTCCAAACCGCTGCCCTCAACAACATCCCACGACCAAAGCTGATCGCTAAATCCTGAATCCTGAATCCTATGGCAACGACAAATAATTCATGTTCGGAATACCACCGCTCTCCAGCATGTTCAGCATCTTCATGGTCGCCTTGATGGCTGCCACCGTCTGATCGATATCCAGTGCCCGTGTCTTGAACACCTTTCCTTCGAACTTCCAGGTGATGACGGTCTGCACGTAGGCATTGGTCTTTCCGCCCGGCGGTATCACCACCTCATAGTCGATCAGTTCCGGCACCGGTTTATTGAGGCTGCGGTATATCTTGTACATTGCCTTTGAGAAAGCGTGGTACTGCCCCTCACCGGCAGCCGTTTCCTGATAAACCTCTCCTTTAATGGACAGTTTCACCGTGGCTGTAGGACGTAAGCCGTGACTGACTGTAAGGGAATAGTTCAGCATCTCTATATCCTTGTTTTCGATGCCATTTTTCAACACATCCGACACAATGTACGGTAATTCGTCTAGATTTACGATCTCCTTCTTGTCGCCCAGCTCAATGATGCGGGCTGTGACTTTGCGGGTGGACTCTTCATCCAGTTCAATGCCCAGCGCTTCCAGATTTTTGACAATGTTGGAGCGGCCGGCATTCTTCCCAAGTGCATACGCACGGAAGCGGCCAAAGCGTTCGGGCATCAGGTTGTTGAAATAGAGATTTTTCTTCTTGTCACCATCGGCATGGATGCCGGCTACCTGGGTAAACACATTGTCGCCAATAACCGGCTTGTTGTTTGGAATACGCACACCCGAGTAGCTCTCTACTACTTTACTTACATTGTAGAGTTTGCTTTCATCCACATGGGTCTGCAGACCCATGTGATCGTGGATAAGTGCGATTACGCTTGTCAATGGAGCGTTGCCGGCACGTTCGCCCAGTCCGTTCACCGTCACGTGTACACCCTTCACACCGGCCTTGATCGCTTCAAAGACGTTGGCCACAGCCAGGTCGTAATCGTTGTGGGCGTGAAAATCGAAGTGCAGCGAAGGATATCGTGCAATCATCTCTCCGCAGAACTGTCGTGTCTCATCGGGGTTAAGGATACCCAGCGTATCGGGGAGCATGAATCGCTTCACGGGTTCATCTTTCAGTCCATCCATCATGTGGAAGACGTACTCTTTTGAGTCACGCATGCCATTGGACCAGTCTTCCAGATAGAGATTTACCGACAGTCCCATGGCGCGGGCGGAGGCGATGCTTTTCTTTATATCCTCCAGATGCTCGTCGGCCGACTTGCGCAGCTGATAGGTACAATGTTTCAGCGATCCTTTGGTAAGCAGATTTACTACCTTGCACCCCGTTTTGGTAATCCACTCAAGGGAGGTATTTCCGTCCACAAAACCCAGCACCTCAAGCCGGTCGATATATCCATGCATCGCTGCCCATTGGGCAATCTTCTGCACCGACTGATATTCGCCTTCCGACACACGAGCTGACGCAATCTCCACCCTGTCCACCTTTAGTTCCTCCAGCAGCAGACGCACCACGCTCACTTTCTCCTGGGCGGCAAAAGATACACCCGAAGTCTGTTCACCATCGCGTAGCGTGGTATCCATGATCTCTATTTTTCTAACTTCTCCCAAAATGATCTACAATTAATGTGCAAATTTATCAATGTGCCAATGTGCCGATTGTTTCGAACTCCGAGTTAGTAGGCATACGCCCGCTGCTGTTCGAATGCTTCAATTTTATCCTTGTTAGACAGCAGGAAGTCAATGTCGTCCAGTCCTTTGAGGAGGCAGGCCTTTTTATAGGCGTTTATTTCGAATGATTCGCTGTTGCCTGTTTCATTGTTTACGATGGTCTGCTCTTCCAGATTCACCGTGACTGTTGCTTTCGGATTTTTATCGGATGAGGCAAACAATTCGCTCAGGAACGCATCGCTTACCACCACCGGCAGGATACCGTTATTAAGTGCGTTATTGCGGAAGATGTCGGCAAAGAAGCTCGACACCACCACTTTGAAACCGTATCCTCCGATGGCCCATGCTGCGTGCTCACGGCTGCTGCCACTGCCAAAGTTCTTTCCTGCTACCAGCACCTGACCGCTGTAGATAGGGTTGTTCAGCACAAAGTCCGCCTTGGGATTGCCTTCCTTGTCGTAACGCCAGTCGGCAAACAAATTGTCGCCAAACCCCTCCCGTGTGGTTGCTTTCAGAAAACGGGCCGGAATGATCTGGTCGGTGTCCACATTCTCTATCGGAAGTGGTACATATGTTGATGTGATTGTCTGAAACTTTTCCATATTGTTATTTCTCTTTGTATCTCTTTTTCTGTTTATGGTTCTGTTATTTTACCATTTACCGCAGCCGCTGCTGCTACCAGCGGGCCTGCAAGGATGGTACGTGCACCCGGTCCCTGACGTCCTTCAAAATTTCGGTTCGAAGTAGAGACCGCATATTTTCCTGCGGGAATCTTATCGTCGTTCATTGCCAGGCAGGCAGAGCAACCGGGCTGGCGCAGGGCGAATCCGGCTTCTTCCAGTATCTTGTCCAATCCCTCTTCCTCAATCTGCTTGCGTACCTTCCAGCTCCCCGGCACCAGCCAGGCGGTGACGTTGTCGGCTTTCTTCTTTCCCTTCACATATTCGGTAAAGAGGCGGAAATCCTCAATGCGGCCGTTGGTACAGCTTCCCAGGAAGACGTAATCGATCTGTTTTCCTTCCAGCTTCTCACCCGGTGCAAAGCCCATATAGTTTAGTGACTTTTCGAACGATATCTTACCTGCCTCATCGATATCTTCCAGTTGCGGGATGGTGCCATCTATCGGCATACCCATACCCGGGTTGGTACCGTAGGTAATCATCGGCTTGATCTGCGACACATCGAAGGTCACTTCCTTGTCGAAGGTAGCCCCTTCGTCGGTCTTCAGTGTCTTCCAATACGCCATTGCCTTGTCCCACTGTTCCCCTTTGGGCGCAAACTCGCGTCCCTTGATGTAGTTGAACGTCGTTTCATCGGGTGCGACCAGTCCGCCGCGTGCTCCCATTTCTATGCTCAGGTTGCAGAGCGTCATCCGCTGTTCCATGGTGAGGTTGCGCACTGCTTCTCCGGCATACTCCACAAAGTAACCCGTGGCACCGCCGGTGGTCAGCTGCGAGATCATGTATAATGCCATATCCTTGGCGCTCACATGTTCGTTCAGCTTCCCTTCGAAGTTGATGCGCATGGTTTTGGGCCGTGTCTGCAGGATACATTGTGATGCAAGTACCATCTCCACCTCGCTGGTACCGATGCCAAAGGCAATGGCGCCAAAAGCACCGTGTGTAGAGGTGTGGCTATCACCGCAGACAATAGTCATGCCCGGCTGCGTATAACCGTTCTCAGGGCCTATTACGTGCACGATACCATTCATGGGGTTGTTGAGCCCGTAATAGGTAAGTCCGAACTCTTCCGCATTTTTGGCCAGCGTATCCACCTGAAACCGGGATATCCGGTCGCTGATGGGCTTGTCCTGCCCCATGGTGGGGATATTATGGTCGGCCGTGAGCGTGGTCCGTTCCGGACGGAATACTTTCAACCCCCGGGCACGCAGTCCGGCAAAGGCCTGCGGGCTGGTCACCTCGTGACACAAATGACGGTCTATGTATAACTGGGTGGGACCATCCTGCACAGTGGCAACCACATGGGCGTCCCAGATTTTATCGAAAAGCGTCTTCATATTTCTTAATGACTATTTATTACTATTTATTTTATTCTACAAACTTATTCACCGCATCAATGAACGCCTCCACAGAAGCCGCCACGATGTCGGTATTCGCGGAGAAACCATAGTACACCAGGTCGTTATGTTCCACCTGCATGTGCACCTTACCCACATCATCGCTACCGTGGTCGATTGCCTGGATCAGGAATTCCTGAATTCTCACCTTTCGGCGGATAATATTTTTCACCGCCTTGATGGCAGCATCCACAGGACCATTGCCGGTGGCGGTCGCTTCAAAATGTTCCCCTGCGATATCCAGGCCGATGCTGGCCACGTCACGCACGCCGATGCCGCAAAGCACCTGCAGATAATCCACTTTGATACGGTGGAGACGTGCTTCCTTGCCCACAAGCATCAGGATATCGTCGTCATTCACATTTTTCTTTTTGTCGGCCAGCTCCAGAAACTGTTGATATACGTTGTCCAGCTCTTCCGCTTCCAGCTTCACACCCAACAGTGAGAGGCGGTTTTTGAGTGCAGCGCGACCGCTGCGGGCAGTCAGCACGATGGCATTGTCGTCGATGCCCACATCTTTCGGATCGATGATCTCGTAGGTCTCCACATTTTTGAGTACCCCATCCTGGTGAATACCGGAGGAGTGTGCAAACGCGTTGCGGCCGACGATTGCCTTGTTGGGCTGCACCGGCATGTTCATCAGGCTCGACACCATGCGGCTTGTCTGGTAAATGTGCTGCGTGTTGATATTGGTATCGAAACCCCTATCCTTGTGGCTCTTGAGTGCCATCACCACCTCTTCGAGTGAGGTGTTGCCGGCACGTTCACCGATACCGTTGATGGTCACTTCCACCTGGCGGGCGCCATTGATGACGCCGGCGATGGTGTTGGCCGTGGCCATGCCCAGATCCTGGTGGCAGTGTGTGGAGAGGATGGCATTCTTCATATCCACGTTGTCGATCAGGAACTTTATCTTTGCCCCAAAGTCGTCGGGGAAGCAGTAGCCGGTAGTGTCAGGAATGTTAACTACCGTGGCGCCGGCATTGACAACGGCCTGTACTACACGGGCCAGGTATTCGTTGTCGGTACGCCCCGCATCTTCGGCATAAAACTCTACATCGTCTACAAAACGACGCGCATATTTCACTGCCTTTACCGCCCGCTCGATAATATCTTCACGGTTGGAGTTGAATTTGTGCCTGATGTGAAAATCGGATGTGCCGATGCCGGTATGTATCCGCTTGCGCTTTGCATACTGCAGCGCTTCGGCGGCTACTTCAATATCTTTCTCCACGGCACGTGTCAGTGCGCAGATGGTGGGCCAGGTGACAGCTTTGGAAATCTCTACGACCGAATTGAAATCACCCGGACTCGACACCGGAAAGCCGGCTTCAATCACATCCACTCCGAGTAGTTCAAGTGCCTGGGCAATCTGAATCTTCTCGATGGTATTCAACTGACAGCCGGGCACCTGCTCGCCATCTCTTAACGTGGTATCAAAAACATAAATTCGTTCCATGATCAACCTAAATTATCTTCGTTTCAACATAAAAGAAAAAAACCTTCCTCACGCGGGTGAGAAAGGTCATCTATATTTTTTTTTATCAGTACATAACGGATATGCCAGTCTCACCCTCTGAAATTCTCCAGAAGTAGAATAGAAATGACGACTAGAATATCCTTTTGATGATGCATGACAATCAATAAAAATCTGTTTAATGCGTGCAAAGTAACAGCAAATAATTTTACCGGCAAAATATTTTCAGAAAATTATTCAGAAAAATTTCATTTTACTCCGTTTCTCGGCAAAAAATCACCAAATCGAAATTATTTGGCGGTTCGTTGCATTCATCTGTTATGACGGATCCCTTTGCAGGTTTTCCGGTCTTGAAATAAATATGATCAACAAATATGGTATAAAATTGTTCGGGAGATGTTACTTTTGCGGCATGTTTATACATAGCGAAGAATTGATAGAGAGAATGAACGAAGCAGGGCGGGCTGAAAAACCTTTCCTGTTTGGTATCGACTTTGAGATGGAGGAAGGTTTTTTTCTTGCCGATCCGATAGTACAGCAGCAGGTTCTGTTCGATATACGGGGCAGCAGCAATATGCCACAGCCACAAGGTGAGGCACCTGTGCATCAGTTTGACGCCTTCCCGGAGGATTATGCCATCTATCAGTCACGCTTCAATGCGGTGATGGATGGATTGAAACGGGGCGACTCCTATCTCACCAACCTCACCATCAGGACGCCGGTCAGCCTGTCTCTCTCATTGCAGGAGATCTTTCTGTATGCTCGCACACCTTACAAGCTCCTGCTCCCCGACAGGTTTGTCTGTTTTTCCCCGGAATGTTTCGTGCGGATGGAAGAAGGGAAAATATTTACCTACCCCATGAAGGGCACCATCGATGCCCGCTTGTCTGATGCGCGACGTACCATACTGAACGATCCCAAGGAGCGTGCAGAGCACAATACCATTGTGGATCTGCTGCGCAACGACCTGAGCCGCATTGCTGCAGGAGTGAAGGTAAGCCGCTTCCGTTATGTCGAGGAGTTGCAGACCCACAAGGGACCCATTCTGCAGGTCAGTTCAGAAATAGAAGGTAAGTTGCCGGAAGATTACCGGAAGCAGCTTGGTACGCTCTTCTTCAAACTGCTTCCTGCCGGCTCCGTTTCCGGAGCACCCAAGTCGGCTACGCTTGCTCTGATCCGCAAAGCCGAGAAGGAACGGCGCGGTTACTACACCGGCGTGGCCGGTTACTTCGATGGCAGCAAGCTCGACACATTCGTGCTGATAAGGTATATCGAGCAGCAGGACACGCATCACTACTTCCGCAGCGGCGGGGGCATCACGGCACAAAGCGATTGTCGCAAAGAATACAATGAGGCGCTACAAAAAGTCTATTTACCCTTTTAATTCTTCACAACATGTTTCTGGAAACCATTTGCATAGATCAGGGCAAAGTGTTGAACGCAGCAGCGCATATCGACCGCATGCAGCGTACCGCAATTCATTTTGGATTTCTATCACCCTCCCTGCCTGACTTGTTCAGCATGCTTCCCGATGCGTTGCACGATGTAAAAGTGAAGTGCCGCATCCTCTACCGGGAAACATTACTGGATATCACATTTGAAAAATATCAGCCCAAAAGAGTTCAGTCGTTGCAGCTTGTGGAGGCTTCACCCGATTACTCCTTCAAGTATGCCGACAGGAAGGAATTGAGCCGGTTGCTGGAACAAAAAGGCGAAGCAGATGAGATCCTGATTATCCGCCACGGCCTCATCACCGACACCACCTTCAGCAATGTGGTCTTTCGGCAGGGAGATCATCTTTTTACCCCGGACAGCTGGCTGCTGAACGGCACCAAACGGCAGCAACTGCTGCGTGAAGGCAGCATCACCGAAAAAAGAATCACCCGGGAGACATTGCATGAGTATGAGTCGGTTTATCTTGTCAACGCCATGCTCGATATTGAAAATGAAACATCTATTCCAATCGGTTCTATTTTTCCATTGTAACTGAAACGGCATCCTGGATAATAATCATACAGACGAATCACTGTCGGTTCTATGATTCCATCGCAACACGAAACAGATAAAATGGCTACAGGCGCAATATCTCCGCATCCGCATTTACCCAATAAAAAACGGTCCCCCCTACAGAGAGAACCGTTAAAATTTCCTTGCGAACCGCTGTCACCTTCAATTTCATACTTCCGAAGCTGACTCCTGATCGCTGATTCCTGAATCCTATTTACCCAAAATCATCAAACATAATCATTTCCGGCGGTACGCCCAGGCTGTCGAGCATGCGCTGTGCAGCATTGGCCATGGGGCCGGGACCGCACATGTAGTACTCGATATCTTCCGGTGCGTCATGATCTTTCAGGTAGGTATCGTAGATCACCTGATGTACAAAGCCCGCTGTATATTTCACGCCTGCGGCATCGGCAGCCGGATCGGGACGGTCGAGTGCGAGACGGAAACTGAAGTTCGGGAACTCCCTTTCCAGCTCGTGGAAATCATCCAGATAGAAAGCCTCCACCAAAGCCCTGGCGCCGTAGAAGTAAGTCATCTTCCTGTCTGTAGTCTTCAGTGTCTTGGTCATGTGCATGATCTGGGAGCGCAGCGGAGCCATACCGGCACCTCCTCCAATCCAGAGCATCTCACGCTTGCTGTCGAGGATGGGGTGGAAATCACCGTAGGGTCCCGACATCATTACCTTGTCGCCTGGCTTCAGGTTGAAGATATAGGAGGAGACAATACCCGGATTCACGTTCATCCATCCCCCTTTGGCCTTGTCAAATGGCGGTGTGGCCACACGTACGTTCAATGTGATGATATTTCCTTCGGCAGGATAGTTGGCCATCGAATAGGCACGAATGGTGTCTTCCTCGTTCTTGCAGACCAGATCCCACATTTTAAATTTATCCCAGTCACCTTTATATTCATCTTCGATGATAAAATCGGAATATTTGAGACCTTCGAATTTGGGTACCCTGATCTGGCTATAAGACCCCGGTTTGAAATCGATCTTCTCGCCTTCGGGCAGTTTCACCACAAACTCTTTGATGAACGATGCCACGTTGTGGTTTGAGACCACTTCGCATTCCCACTCCTTGATGCCAAACACCTCGTCGGGAACGATGATCGACATGTTGTCCTTCACCTTCACCTGACAGCTCAGACGCCAGTTGTTCAACTGCTCCTTGCGACTGAAGTGACCCTTTTCTGTGGGCAGTATCTCACCACCGCCTTCCACCACGCGGCAACGGCACTGGGCACACGTTCCTCCTCCACCGCAGGCAGATGAAAGATAGATATCCTTTGACTGAAGCGTGCTAAGCAGAGTACTACCCATGGGAACACTCAGTTCTTTATCATTATTTACGGTAATTTTCACGTTGCCCGAGGGCATCAGCTTTGCCTTGGCGATCAGAATAATAACAACAAGGACAAGGATGATCAACAGGAATACAATAACACTTGTCCATATTGTCAGTCCGCCAGCGCTCAATAATACACTCATACTTATGTATTTAATTTATTTGTATACGATGTTAATGTTGTGTGGAATTAAATATTGATTCCGGAAAAACTCATAAATCCGAGCGCCATTAACGCAGTGATGATAAAAGTAATCCCCAACCCTTTCAAAGGTTTTGGCACGTGTGAATATTCCAGTTTCTCCCGGATGGCAGCCATCCCCACGATGGCCAGCAACCAGCCGATTCCCGATCCAAAGCCATATGCCGTAGCCATACCGATATTGGCAAATTCACGCTGCTGCATAAACAGAGAACCTCCCAGAATGGCACAATTCACAGCAATCAGCGGAAGGAAGATACCCAGTGATGCATAGAGAGACGGGCTGAAACGCTCAATCACCATCTCCACAAGCTGCACAAAAGAAGCAATCACGGCAATGAAGATCAGCAAGCTGAAAACACTCAGGTCCACCGTGGCATACTCTTCACCCAGCCAGGCCAATGCACCCGCTTTGAGTACATAGTTCTCGAGCAAATAATTGATAGGAAGTGTCAGAACAAGCACGAAAGTAACCGCAATACCAAGTCCCAATGCTGTTTTCACGTTTTTCGATACCGCCAGGAATGAACACATCCCCAGGAAGTAGGCGAAAATCATGTTATCGACGAAAATCGACCGGACTATTAAACTAATTGCATCCATATATTTAGTTGTTATTCAAATTTACTTTGTAAATTTAGTTGTTTGCTGCGTTCGGCAAATTCAAACTTGTTTGATTTGCACTCACTTATGGCAAACATTCAGTTGTTATTTAATTGGTTTCTTCCTGTAGTTCCTTGTTGTTTGCCCGGTGTATCCAGATAATACAACCCACCAGCAACAATGCCATGGGCGCAAGCACCATCAACCCGTTGTTCTCGTAACCCATCTCATAGAGTGCATCAGGAATGACCTGAAAATTCATGAGTGTACCGGAGCCCAGCAGTTCACGAAAGAATCCCACCACAACCAGGATCCAGCCATACCCCAGCCCGTTACCAATTCCATCGAGGAAAGAAGGCCAGGGTCCATTGCCTAATGCAAATGCTTCAAGACGCCCCATCAGAATACAGTTGGTGACAATCAGCCCGACAAATACCGAAAGCTGTTTGTTTACGTCGTATGAATATGCTTTCAATATCTCACTGACAATGGTCACCAAAGAAGCCACCACAACAAGCTGTACAATGATGCGGATGCGGTTTGGAATAGATTTACGCAACAAGGATATAATCATGTTGGCAAAAGCTGTGACAATTGTTACGGCAATGGCCATCACCAGCGAAGGTTCCAACTTGGAGGTTACCGCCAGTGCCGAACAGATACCGAGCACCTGCACAATGATGGGGTTATTTTTACTGAGCGGTCCCAGCAATACCGCTTTTGTTTTACTTGATAAAGCCATTTTCTTTCTTTTTATGTTGTCTGTCCTTATTGTTGGGCAGCGTGCAGATTCATCAAAAACTTTTCGTAATCACCAATACTATTCAATAACATGGCATCCACTCCTTTACTTGTGATTGTACCACCGGAGATGCCATCCACATAATCACGGGAGGCAACACTCTGGCCGGGCTTCACCACAGCAATCGAACGAAATTCATTTTCCTTTATCAACTCCTTACCTGAGAACTGGCTCCTAAACGCAGGCTCCACAATCTCAGCTCCCAGTCCTGGTGTCTCACTCGCATGTCCGAATTCAGAACCGTAGACGGTGCTACCGTCAGCCTCGACCGCCAGATACCCCCAGATGGGACCCCACAATCCGGCACCCCGCATGGGAAGCACGTACACCTTTGTTTCACCCACTTGTGCTTCATATACCGGCAGTCCCTGGAGATCATCACTGCCCAACTCTGTGGAGAAGGCGGGATCGTTGGGCGTGGTACCCTCAGTACCCTCAATTTTTGTTCCCTTGTTGTCAACAAGGTAAGCATTCTTCACAAGCGCATCATACTGAGCCTGGGCTTCATCGGTACTCGCATCGATATTGAGCGAACGAAGTATCTGCTGCATCTTGTCGATATTCACATTGGCTGTCTGTTTATCGTTCAGCACCTGGTGCGTGAACGACAGTCCCAGCGCAACGATAATCACCATTACCGCTGCATATATAATCGTATATCCACTGTTTTCTCTATTCATAATTGTATTGTTATTTTGAGGGGGCAGCTCTTTTCAGACGTCGCTTGATGTTACCATCGATCACATAGAAGTCGATAAGCGGTGCAAACGCGTTCATAAACAGGATGGCAAGCATCATCCCTTCGGGGTAACCGGGGTTGAACACCCGGATGGTAATCGCCAGCAATCCGATCAGGAAGCCATAGATCCATTTCCCCTTTTCCGTACGGGCCGAAGTCACCGGATCGGTCGCCATGAAGATGGCACCAAAAGCAAATCCACCCAGCAGAAAATGATACTGTACCGGCATCTCCATGATCGCATTTTGTGCGAAGAGATTTACCAGCACGACAGCTACGGCGCCACCCAGAAATACAGAAAGCATGGTTTTCCAACTTCCAACACCAGTCATAATGAGCAGCGCGGCACCCAGCAGGATGGCAAAGGTAGATACTTCACCAATGGATCCCGGAATAAATCCGAAGAACATATCGCTTATACTCAGTGGCTGCCCGGTAATACCCTGGAAGGTAAACTCACCGAAGCTGCCCGCTCCCGTTGTGGCTAACTGTCCCAGGGGCGTAGCACCCGAAAAGCCGTCAATCACGGTCCCCTTCCCTATACCGAAGGTATCTGCCGTGCGTACCCATACCTGGTCGCCCGACATCTTCGAGGGATAGGAAAAGAACAGAAAGGCACGTGTGACCAGTGCCACATTGAAAATATTATAGCCCGTTCCGCCGAAGACCTCTTTGGCAAAAATTACGGCAAATGCAGTCGCTACGGCAATCATCCAGAGCGGCGTATCCACCGGCACGATCATCGGGATGAGGATGCCGGTTACCAGGAACCCTTCGGCCACTTCTTCCTTTCTGATCTGGGCAATGATGAATTCAATACCCAGTCCCACTACGTAAGACACCACAATCTGAGGCAATACTGCCAGAAAACCATAGATAAACTTTGTGAGGATGGAGGCTTCCAGTCCCAGGGCCATATAATGGTGCAA
This sequence comes from Bacteroidetes bacterium GWC2_46_850, assembly GCA_001768325.1. Lineage (GTDB taxonomy): Bacteria > Bacteroidota > Bacteroidia > Bacteroidales > Dysgonomonadaceae > Proteiniphilum. The sequence goes on from MENQ01000007.1 coordinate 303,292, forward strand.
TCCTACACTGTACATGCCCATTAGCAGGGCGGGTATCAGTGCAACGATGACGATGGTCATTGTGCGTTTCGAGTCGCGGGCATCGTGAATATGCACTCCCGATCTCGATGTACTGTTGGGCACGAAAAGGAAAGTCTCAAATGCATCGAAGGTAGAATGGAGCCAATGCAGTTTACCGCCTTCCTCGAAATTCGGTTTTATCTTATCAAGATATTTTCTTAACGCTTTCAAAGTGCTATGTTTTAGTTATTATTATTCGATTAATACCGTTTCCGCTTTTATTCCATCTCCTTGCGAAGCAGGTCCAGTCCGGTACGAACGATGCGTTGCAACTCAAGCTTGGAAGTATCCACGAACTCGCAGAGCGCAAAATCCTCGGGTGCCACCTCATAGATGCCCAGCTGTTCCATCCTGTCTATGTTAAAGGCGATGATGGCCTTGATCAGCTGCTCTGGATAGATATCCATGGGGAACACCTTGTCGTACTCGTTGGAAACGATGATGGCTCTCGGACCACCCATCAGGCGGGCGTCGAGGCGGAATTTCTTATGAAAGGGAAGATAAGTGGCGCCGGCACTGTAACGTTTCGGCGAGAGCGATGCCCATCCGAAAGCCTCATGCATGTCGTCCCCTTCGGGGATCACCGTCACCTGTGAGTCGTAAGCACCCAACTCGCCGTTTTCATCGATCTTACGTCCTGTGAGCGGATTTCCGCTGATATAACGCAGCGAAACACCTTCGGTCACATTCCCGGCGAAAATCGACTTCAGTTCGGTACCGATCACCATATTGTAATATCCTCGCTGCTTCACTTCCGAACCGGTAAGTGCTACCGTGCGTGTAAGATCCGTGATTCCCTTGTTGAAGAGGCGGCCAATGATGGCTACGTCAACAGCATTGAGCGTCCACACCGTCTCTCCCCGGTTCACCGGTTTGATATTGTTGATCTGCACACCCACATTTCCTGCAGGATGCGGCCCGTTAAATTCGGTGATGACCACGTTCTTTGCTTCGCGCAAACCTTTGAGTGTCGTTTTGGTGCTGACGGAAAGATAAACCTTTCCCGTGGTGAGTTTTGCCAGTGCATCGAGCCCTGTCTGCAAATCGGCCTCCCTGTCTTTCAGCAGGAAGTCGGTCGATGGAGCCAGCGGTGCCGTATCAAAACCGGTCACGAAGATGTCACGCGGCTCCTTGACCGGCGACGCCACCACGTCATAAGGACGCTGTTTGATCAGGAACCAGATACCGGCATCGAGAATCGACTTTTTCACCTCCTCACCCGAGAGTGAGGCCACTTGCTTTGCTCCGAAATCTGCATACTGTACGGTGCTGTCAGCCTTGACGACAATACGAAGAATACGTCTTTTTTCGCCTCTCTCAATGGCAGTTACCACGCCACTAACGGGCGAAGCAAAAAGCATGTCGGGATGATTCTTCTCGTAGAATAATCCTGTTCCGGCTTTTACGGTATCATCCACCCTGACGGCTAATTTGGGTGTGATACCATGAAAATCTTCGGGACAGATGCGCACAAATTCACTCTTCACTGTGCCTCTGATGATCTCTTCTACGGCACCAAGTAACGGAATTTGCAAGCCTTTCTTAATGTTTATTCGATTAGCCATATAGTTTTATAAATTACCTTGGGTGTAATCTTTTTCTGAAACCTTTGTAAATAAAAGATTTATCGTAAAGCTGTGATGTGCATAGGAAATGTTATTCCATTCAGAACGCAAATATACATCTTTTGCCTCCAATAAAAGCAATTATAACCGCAAAATAAAGAAAAAAATCTGTAATGAAGAACTGTTTTATAACTCCGCTCTCATTTTATTTTTCTGCTAGTCCTGCTGTCTCCGGATCAACCATGATACGACCGCAATATTCACATACAATGATCTTCTTACCCAGCTTGATGTCCATCTGCTTCTGGGGTGGAATCTTGTTGAAACAACCACCGCAGGCACCACGTTGAATGGGCACCACACCCAGGCCGTTGCGCGCATTCTTACGGATGCGTTTGAAGGCGGCCAGCAGACGAGGTTCAATGGTGCCTTCCGTTTTTTTGGCTTTCTCGCGGATTTTCTCTTCCTGTGCTTTTGTTTCCGAAACAATGTCGTCCAGTTCCTGCTTTTTCATTTCCAGATCGGCAGTCTTCTCCTGGAGCAACTCACCGGCAGCAGTGATCTGTTCTTTGATGGTAGCAACTTCCTGCGTATACTCACGGATATGTTTTTCTGCAAGTTCAATTTCCAGTGTTTCAAACTCAATCTCTTTTGAAAGATGGTCGTATTCCTTGCTGTTGCGCACATTATCGAGCTGCTTGGTATACTTTTCAATCTTTGTCTTGCTGGTCTCAATCTTTCCTTTCTGCAGCTTGCTGTCCTCATCCAATTGTCTCATCTCCAGCTCAAAATTATTCACACGCGTACCCAGACCCGCGATCTCATCGTCGAGGTCAGACACCTCCAGCGGAAGCTCTCCCCGCAAGGTTTTGATACGGTCGATTTCCGACAAATAAGATTGCAGCTTGTAGAGAGATTTTAATTTATCTTCTACGGAGACTTCTTTTTCAACGGTTTTCTTTTTTGTTGCCATAATGGTCTTGTTTTATATGATGATATTTTCTTCTGATTCATGCAGTAAAAATCGAGTCACTCATCCTAACAAAAAATGCAGCAATCAAACGACGAACTCATCGTTTCACTACCACATTTCTCTGTAACTGCGGGAACAAGTCGGACCGCTTTCTTTTACAGATATTTCACGGGATTCGAGTCGAACGCCGATTTATGCAGTGCAAAGGTAGGAAATTTTTTCGAAAGGAGATCGAAAAAGATATCTTTTGTGCAGATCTCCGACTCGTAATGGCCTACTACTGCAAGCAAAAGGCGCCCTTCCACATCGTAAAAGTCGTTGTATTTTGCTTCTCCGGTGATAAAAGCATCGGCGCCATAGGCCACGGCATTGGGAATCAGAAAGGCTCCCGCGCCACCACAGAGTGCCACATCGCGGATATCCTTCCCCTGAATCTTGGAATGACGGATGGCGGGCAGGTTAAAAAGATCCTTGAGCAGATAGAGGAACTCCTGCTCCGGCATCGGCTCGGGCAGCACTCCCACCACCCCGCTGCCGCTCTGCGGCCAGTCGTTGGCAATAGGGTAAAGGTCGAACACCGGCTCCTCATAAGGATGCACCGCCAGCAACGCCCGCAGCACCTCCTCCTTCTTCATTGCCGGGATTACCGTCTCAATGCGTATTTCCGGCTCAAAATGAAGCGTATCAATCTCACCCACATGCGGGTGCGCTCCCGTGCGGGCGCGAAAGGTGCCTTCACCCGACAAGTTATAGCTGCAGCTGTCGTAGTTGCCTATGTGGCCGGCACCGGCATTGAAGAGGGCGTTGCGTACGCTTTCGGCATGCTGTAGGGGCACCGTGGTCACAAACTTCAGCAGTGCGCCGCTCCGGGGCTGCAGAATCTTAACCTGCTGCAGCTCCAGCATCTCCGCCAGCTTGTAGTTGACACCACCCTGTGCATTGTCGAGGTTGGTATGGGCGGCATAAATCACAATATCCTGTTTGATGGCCTGGATGATGCATCGTTCCACGTAGGTTTTTCCGGTGAGCGACTTAAACGGTCTGAAGGCGATGGGATGATGCGTGATGATGAGGTTGCATCCCAGTGCAATGGCCTCCTCCACCACATTTTCGGTAACATCGATGGCCAGCAGTACACCAGTTACCTCCCTGTTGGGATCACCCACCTGCAGTCCGCTGTTGTCATAATCTTCCTGCAGCGGCAGGGGTGCGAACTGTTCAATGGTTTGAAGTATTTCTCTGATACGCATATCGACTGGTTTTAGTGATTGTACAAATATAAGGATTTTTGTAAATTTGCAGCCACCAAAACATAAAATCAATATTCCGACATGCAAAAAAAAATCTCTTTCCTGCTGGCCTGTATCATGGCTGTCACCCTCCTCCATGCACAACGCACAAATAAACCGGTTTCGTTGAATCTGTTCCGTGACATACCCGTGCTGTTTAACCCTAGGGACTATCCCAACGGCATTGTACAAAAAGGAGAAGAAATCTATCTGGGTAACGGGCGTATTGTACTAAAAAAAATAAATATTCCTGCTTTCAGAAAATATACTGAGGCAGCCCTATCCATCACCTTGGTTTCCAACGGCGACCCCTGGGATAAATCGGGATCCTGCTTCGTGATACCTGCCGATGGTGGAATAACCATGCTGGATGTTGCAGCAGACCGCGCCTCCTACCCGAATCTGGATACGCTGCGTTACGAGCAGCTGACCGGTATCGTGCAGGGAGAAAATTACCGGCCCGCAGTGGAGCTGATGCGGTTTATGACTCCGTTTGGAGTAGGCCATTTCAGCAGCGACGACGATTCGGTATCTGCTCGCCGACGTCCGGTCTATGTAGACGGGTGGGCCAAAGAGGTGACCTGGACACAGGATGTGACCGATCTGCTTTCCCTCTTTCGGGAGGAAGTATACGTGGGGGTATTTATTGACACCTGGACACCAGAAGGTTACAAGGTAGATGTAGCACTCTCCTTCACCGAGAGTGCTCTCCGTTGCGACAAAATGCCGAAGCTGCATGTGGAACCGCTCATTAACACCAACTACTATCTCGGGCAGAAGCATCCCGATATTTTTTCACGGCAGGATGTGAAAATACAATTTTCCATTCCACGCAAGGCAAAGAATGTACGGTTAAAGTATATCGCCACCGGACATGGCGGCCACAGCGGGGGTGACGAGTTCCGTCCGCAGGAAAACATACTCTCCATGGACGGAAAAGAAGTGCTTCGTTTCACGCCGTGGCGTACCGACTGCGCCTCCTTCCGGCGATTCAATCCCACCTCCGGTGTATGGCTTCAGAAGCGCACACAGGCTTTTATTGGTAAAGACGGGAAAAGAGAAGTAAAAGAGATTGAAGAGCCGCTGGCTTCATCCGACTTATCCCGGAGCAACTGGTGTCCCGGCAGCGATGTAACGCCCGAGGAAGTGAACCTGCAGGGCATCACTCCCGGCAACCACACCCTCACCATCAGCATACCGGAATCCACTCCCATCGACAAAAACAAGCTGAATCACTGGCTTGTGTCGGCCTACCTGGTGTGGGAGGAATAAAGTTATCTCCCTGAGATAAACAATTGTGTGGAATCTATTTCACCGGAAATATTTTTCGCATTGTATCGGCAAAAATGGCTCCCATGCGGCGTTGGATATATTTATCCTGTCCATTTTCCGGATGCCAGCCATAAGTTTCTCCCGCAATCTCCTGCTTGTCGCCTGTAAAGAGACGGCTCACCTGTTCTCCTGTGACGGGATGTACCGCATTCCGGGAAAAACCAATCAGCCTGTCGAACTCCACCACCGGGAATCCCCATTTCTCCGCCAACCGGCGCACTGAGGTGTTGTAGGTCACCCGCCCATCGTGCCAGTCGGTACACAACACCACAACTGCCGGCTTACCCGCCCGCGTGTTGTAGTAGACCGAGGTGGAATCAAATTTCAGATTGTAGCATTCCGTCAGGTAACGCTTGATTACATAATCGAAGGCGGCGGCATAGTTGCTGCGGTCGAACGGGGTTTTGTAATCGGTGTATTTGTTTTTCAGCTGGGTCGTATCTGACACATCTCTGTCATGCACCTGCATGATCACCAGCGCATCCATTATTTCCAGTTCCTCTTTCGAATAGAGCGTCCCTTTCACCATGCGGTTGGCCGCATCGGCAATCGCCTCGCCGCCAATGGCGCGGTTCAGCGGTGTGGCACCCACCAGATTACACCCCACCTCGAACCATCCGTTGTTGGGCGAGGCAAATGAAGCACCGGTGAGCAGAAAGGTATAAGACCTCTCTTTTCCTTCCTGGGCGAAAAGAGTTGTTGCAAAAATAACCAGCAGGATTAACACTATTTGTTTTTTCATATATTCTCAAAAATTTGCGACTGACCACAAATTTAACCACTATTTTTACAAGAGCAACAAACACCAGGATTTTTTTTCAATCCGTATCTTTCAATATCAGTCGCAGCGAGTTGTTTCTGGTGAAATAGTTCCAGGCCCAGTTGATAAAAATCACCAGTTTGTTGCGCACGCTCAGGATCAACATCAGGTGAAGGAACATCCAGACAAACCAGGCAAAACGGCCTTTAAACTTTACAAACGGCAGGTCCACCACCGCCTTGTTGCGCCCCACCGTGGCCATGGTGCCCAGGTTGCGGTACTCATACTCTTTGAGCGGCTCATTGCCCTTCTCTATTCGTTGCAGGTTGCGCGCCAGGTTCTTTCCCTGCCCGATGGCCACATTGGCCAGCTGCGGATGTCCCTTGGGATATTTTTCGGTTTCCATGTAGGCCACATCACCCACGGCAAACACATCGGTGAGTCCCTCCACCCGGTTGAACCGGTCTACCTTGATGCGGCCGTTACGCAATAGCGATGCTTCGGGAATGCCGTCGATGGCGTTACCCTGTACGCCGGCCGACCAGATCACACTCTTGCTGCGAATGGTCTCCCCATTATTCAGCGTGAGCCACTCCCCGTCGTACTGCTGCACCAGGGTGTTGGTCTTCACAATCACATCCATGGAACGGAGATAAGCCTCGGAGTATTTTTGCGCAAAGGGGCTCATGGCCGGCAACGTATGGGGTCCTCCCTCCAACAGGTATACATTCACCTTCGAATAATCGATATTTGGATAATCTTTCGGTAGCACCTCCTCCTTCATCTCGGCGAAGGCACCTGCCAGCTCCACACCGGTAGCACCACCACCCACGATCACAATATTATTCAATGCTCCCTTATCTTCGGTGTAGAGAATCTTCTCAAAATTCATCAGCGTGGAATTACGCACGTTCATCGCCTGGTAGGTCGATTTCAACGCCATGGTATTTTCTTCAATAGCCTGGTTCCCGTAGTAATTGGTGCGGGTGCCGGTGGCTATCACCAGGTAGTCGTAGGCAAACGGCCCGATGCTGGTCTCCACAACTTTCTCAGCACTGTTTACCGATAAGACATGCGCCAGCCGGATGCGCACATCCCGTCTATTTTGAAATATCTTGCGGATGGGAAACGAGATGGTGGCAGGCTCAATCTGCGACGCAGCCACCTGATAGAACAGAGGGGGAAACTGATGGTGGTTGATCTTGTCGATCACCATGATGTCGAACCAGCCTTTTTTCAAATGATTTACAAATTGCAGACCGCCAAATCCGCAACCTATCACTACAATTTTCTTTTTCATAACCCTAAACAAATAATATTACTTTTAGAACAATCTACTATAAATATTGTTCCAAAATAGGGTTCAGAAAATCTTCGCGAAGGAAAGTTTCATCAGAAAATCATTTTGAGGCGGAGCCTGCGCCAGTTCATGCACATAATCGTCAAAGCGAAACGCCCCATCCTTTCCTTGCAGTGTTCTTCCCTGTGACCATACCAGATAAAGCACCGAACCCGGTCTGTACTCCCACCGGTAGACCAGATTGGAACGCAACTGCAAAAAGTGAAAATCGGGATTCTCATACGGGTAAGTAGCCATGGGTGTGAAACGGTCGTCAAATCTCTCCGCATGCGGTGCAGTCACCGTCTTGAAATCGTAATAATCGCCTGAGAAAAGATAAGGCAACGCATACCACTGCAACGACATATCGGGCGTGATGCCGTAATTTACCCTCACCTCTATCGAAGCAATATGCTTCCGGATGGACGATAAGATATATGAAGGATTATCTCCCTTCACCGTACGCACATATTGCTGATGATCGGCAGCAGAAACATACTGGGGATACAGAGATAACAAGAGTCTGTTATTGGGTTTATAGGTCATATCGAGTCCATAGGAAACCGAAGAGGCAGAATTTTCAAAACCATGCCTGAAACTCATGTCGTATTCTGCGTGAAACTTTTTCCGGCTGTCTGATTCAACAGAAAACCAGGAGTTTATCTCACCGGGAATACGAATCGAAGGCCCACCGCGAAGCAGGGTGGTGGAAGTTTCATTGAAGTTGCTGTTCAAACCTGCCGCAATATCATAATAGTTTTTAAACTGAACATATGCAAACGACTCGGTACCCCACCCCAGCGGCTGCCCGGAGAAATTGATGATCTGATAGGTGGATCCGTTAAATTCATACTGATTCACGATGCCCCTGGGACGCCATTCCCGATAAGATCCCCACAGGCCGTTCATGGCCATATCAGCATTGGGTTTGTACCCGATATCATTAAATTCAAGCCCGGGTGAACTCCAGCTTGAGAAGCCCAGAAAATTGAAATGGCCCGAGATTTTGCCTCCTGAGAGTGAACCGCCGAAACCGCTTAACGTGGTGCGTGACGAATCCAGCTCGAGATGAGTGGCATCGGGTCGCTGGTAGTAACGTGCTGATGATTGTTGCAGACGGGTGATGGCCTCAGGCGCCCCGTTCTGATGACTGAAAAAAGTGCGCACGGTCATCGTGTAGGATTTGTTCTTCCAGTATTTTGTCAGGTTCAATCCTCCGGTATAAGCCGATCGGGCTGCACCGGCAAACTGTACCTCGTCAATCTTTCTGTTGACTGCCGTAAGCATGCCGCCTATGAGGAGATTACCGCTGTCGAGATCCTGTTCAATCCTGCCGGCAAAGTAATTGGTGAGCGGCTCCACCGCATAGTTGCTCCTTTCACCATCATGTTCTGTTTCGCTGTACATCTTTTGTGTCACGGCATTTAATACACCCAAAGAGGTTCCCTTGCGTGTTTTACCCGATATCTTCACCGCCCCCAGGATGTTAGTACGATCCGGTGCCCGTACATATTCTCCCTCCTGCGGGTTATATGAAAAATGAGGTTCCCTCCCCAGTCGGCGTGAATAGAAAAGCTTGTTGCGTTCGTTGTTGGTGATGTCGAAGGGATAGTGGTAAATGTTACTACCCTCCACAAAGAAAGGCCTCTTTTCATTAAAATAGGTCTCAAAATTGGTCAGGTTTACAACCGACGGATCAGCTTCTACCTGTCCGAAGTCGGGGTTCATGGTAAAATTAAGCGTAATATCATTTGTCAGACTCACCTTACCGTCTACCCCCGCTGAAGCTTTCGTACGATGGCCGGTAGCAAAGGGGTTGCCTGCCTCCTTTTCTGAGAGGGTGAGCTGACTAAGCAGGAAAGGAACGATTTCAATCTCCTTCTTAGGCATGATGTCTTGAATGCCCTGCAGTGTACCAAAATTTGCCACAAACTGGGAAGAACTCTTATCAATGGGTTGCCAGAAGGAGAGTTCCTGGTGTCGATAAATCTCCCTTGCCACCTCAAGGCCCCAGTTATAGGATTTTTTCTTTCCAAAACGAAGTTGTGAATAGGGAATCCGCATCTCGGCATACCATCCGTCGCGCTGTTGGAAAGTTTTTACTTCCCAAATGGGATCCCACGTCTCATCATTACCGCTCGCCGAACGAAGGAGATCTCCCTTGCTACCCGATGCTGATACCGTAAACTCGAAAGAGGTCATTTTATCTTCATAACTGTCAATCGACACACCCACCCAATCGCCATCAACAGCATCACGACGCGACACACGGCGCACAATCTTATCTGGCTCCGTGTCTAGGGCTTTAATAGCTATATACAGGTTGTTGTCGTCATATACAATGGCAAAAATTGTCTGTTGTGAAGGTGCTGCGCCCGAATTGGGTTCAAACTGTACAAAATCGCCGGACCAGAGAGCACCCGCCCAACAGTCGTCGGTTAGCTGTCCGTCTATCACTGGTACCTCCTGAACGCGCTTCGAAGTGTAGCATTTATATTGTGCGGAAGCTGCCAGCGAGACCATCATCATAAAAAGCACTAAATATTGACGCATAGATTATGGATGTATTAGTATAAGACCCAAAGAATACACTTTTCGTTACATTTTCAAGGTACAAATTTAAACATAAAAAAAAGCGCTACGAATCACTCGCGGCGCTTTCTTAATGTTTAACATTTTAAAAATCACAGCTTCACTGCAGATACACCATCGACTGAGTTGTTAGATCTCCGCCGTAGTGACAATGCACCCACAGTGTTTATCTAAAAGAAGATCAGGCCTTCTCTTCCGGTGCGGCATCGGCCTCCGGAGCGGCAGTCTCTTCTTTATTTTCTACTGTTTCGGGCTGTACATCTGCGGCTGTCTGTACATTTTCCACTTCGGTTTTCACCTCTTCGGTCGTCTGTACATCTTCCACTGTATCGGTCTCCTTCACTGCCTTTGCCTTGGCTGCCTTCGGCTCTTTTGCTTCCTTGGGCTCTTTCTTTGCCTTGGGAGCAGTAGCTGTATCGGCTGCGGTGGCAGCGTCTCCGGCAGACTTTCTGCGTGAACGGCGTGTCTTCGCTTTCTTAGCGCCACCGTCGGTCAGCATGTTCTCGTTGAAGTCAACCAGCTCGATGAAACACATGGCAGCATTGTCACCCAGACGGAATCCGGTTTTAATGATGCGGGTGTATCCTCCCGGACGATCACCCACCTTCTGCGAAATGGTCTGAAACAGCTCGGTTACAGCAACCTTGCTCTGCAGATGACTGAATACTTCTCTCCTTGAGTTGGTACTGTCGTCCTTGCTTCTGGTGATGATGGGTTCCACGAATTTTCTCAATTCCCGGGCTTTGGGAACAGTGGTAAAGATGCGCTTGTGCATGATGAGCGAGGTAGCCATATTGGATAACATCGCATCACGATGCGCTGCTTTGCGCCCTAAATGATTGAATTTCTTATTATGTCTCATTGTAGTCCTTAGTCTTTATCTAATTTGTATTTCGATGTATCCATCCCAAATTGCAACTTCAGGCTGTCGAGAAGCTCTTCCAGCTCGGTCAGCGATTTCTTACCAAAGTTGCGGAACTTGAGCAGATCGTTCTTGTTGTGTGATACCAACTGTCCCAGTGTCTCCACGTCGGCTGCCTTCAGACAGTTGAGTGCGCGCACCGAGAGGTTGAGATCCGACAGTTTGCGTTTCAGCAGCTGGCGCATGTGCAACACCTCTTCATCAAACTCTTCGATGCTTTCCGTATCGGATGTCTCGAGCATGATCTTGTTATCGTCGGAGAACAACACAAAATGCTGAATCAGTATCTTGGCTGCTTCCTTCAACGCCTCTTTGGGTTGAACGGATCCATCGGTGGAAATTTCAATAATCAGTTTTTCGTAGTCCGTTTTCTGTTCAATACGGTAATCTTCTATCTCATATTTTACATTGCGGATCGGCGTGAAAATCGAGTCAATGGCAATGGTTTGCACATCATCGGTGGGCAGCATCTCCCGATTCTCATCGGCAGGCACATAACCCCTTCCCTTGTTGATGATGAGCTCCATGCGCAGATCAGCCTTCTTGTTCATCCGGCAGATCTCCAACTCGGGGTTCAGTACTTCGAAACCGGTCAGTAATTTACCAATATCTCCGGCTTTAAACACTTCCGTTCCCGAAATAGCGATGCTCACTTTTTCTGTTTCAAACTCTTCTACTATCCTTTTAAATCTTACTTTTTTCAGATTCAGGATAATACCTGTTACATCTTCTATCACGCCCGGCACGGTAGCAAATTCATGCTCCACACCGTCTATCTTAACCGATGTAATCGCGAATCCTTCCAGAGAGGAAAGCAGGATGCGGCGCAGGGCGTTGCCTATCGTAATGCCATATCCGGGTTCCAGCGGGCGGAATTCAAATTTACCGGAGAAGGCGTCCTCCTGTAACATGATTACTTTATCGGGTTTTTGGAATGCTAATATTGCCATGAAATTATTGTTTAGAATATAATTCTACGATGAGTTGTTCTTTGATGCTTTCCGGGATATCTGCTCTTTCGGGCTCGTGCAACATTTTACCGCTCAAAGTAACTTTATCCCACTCAAGCCAGGGATATTTGCTGTGGTTGAAGCCCGACAGGGCATTTACGACCACCTCCATCGATTTTGATTTTTCTCTCACACCCACAACATCACCCGGTTTTACAGTATAGGAAGGAATATTCAATACCTTTCCGTTCACCACGATATGACGGTGTGTAACCAGCTGACGTGCAGCTGCTCTTGTGGGAGCAATACCCAGACGGAATACAATGTTGTCGAGACGCGACTCGAGCAATTGAAGCAGGACCTCACCGGTAATACCGCGGCTGCGGGCAGCTCTGTCGAACGTCAGACGGAACTGTTTCTCCAGTACGCCATACGTATATTTGGCACGTTGTTTCTCGCGCAGCTGTATCCCGTATTCCGAGGTCTTCCGTCTGCGTGAATTACCGTGTTGTCCCGGGGGATAGTTCTTCTTGGAGAGAACCTTGTCGGGACCGAAAATAGGCTCGCCGAATTTGCGGGCGATTTTTGATTTTGGACCAATATATCTTGCCATCTTTACAATTAAACTTTACTGAAGCCTAAACTGTGCAGCCGCGATTACAGAGAAGTTGTGTTGTAATCAATCACAGCTCAAGTTTCAAGATAAATGAAACTTAAATTATTAATTAAACTTTTCTCTGTTTCGGGGGACGGCATCCGTTGTGTGGCAACGGCGTCACGTCTACGATCTCCGTTACTTCAATACCTGCACCGTGAATAGTCCTGATGGCCGATTCACGTCCGTTGCCCGGCCCTTTCACGTAGGCTTTCACCTTGCGCAATCCTAAGTCGTAGGCTGTCTTTGCACAATCCTGTGCAACCATCTGGGCTGCATAGGGTGTATTCTTCTTGGAACTTCTGAAACCCATTTTGCCTGCTGAAGACCAACTGATCACTTCCCCATTTTCGTTGGTTAACGAAACAATGATGTTGTTAAATGAAGAAGAGATGTGAGCCTGGCCCGCGGCGTTTACCTTTACATTTCTCTTTTTTGCTGCAACTGTTCTTTTTGCCATGTTACCTTCTGTTATTTAGTAGCTTTTTTCTTGTTAGCAACGGTTTTCTTTCTACCCTTACGTGTACGGGCATTGTTCTTCGTGCTCTGTCCACGCACCGGCAACCCGATACGATGACGAATACCACGGTAGCAACCGATATCCATCAACCGCTTAATGTTCAACTGAATCTCCGAACGCAAATCTCCTTCCACTTTGAATTCGTTGCCAATGATCTCACGAATGCGGGCTGCCTGGTCGTCAGTCCAGTCCTTCACTTTGATATCCCTATCAACTTCTGCTTTTGCTAAAATGGTGTTCGCTGCACTGCGTCCGATACCGTAAATATAGGTCAGGGCTATTTCGCCTCTTTTATTCTGCGGCAGGTCGACACCAACAATTCTTGTAGCCATATATGTCTTTTAATTATTTGATTACAATGATACAAATTATCCCTGACGTTGTTTGAATTTGGGATTCTTTTTGTTGATAATATACAAACGGCCCTTCCTTCTTACAATCTTGCAGTCGGCCGTACGTTTCTTGAGTGATGCTCTTACTTTCATATGTTTTGTTTTTTATTTTTTACGCTTTTTACGCTTAGCTGTCGGCTATCAGCTGTCAGTTGTCAGCTTTTGGTTTGACCCTTATTTGTAGCTGAGTCCTGAACGCTGATCGCTGAACGCTTATTTATATCTGAACGAAATCCTTCCTTTTGAAAGGTCGTACGGCGACATTTCCACCCTCACCCTGTCTCCCGGAAGAATGCGGATGTAATGCATGCGCATCTTTCCCGAGATATGGGCAGTTATTTCATGTCCGTTTTCCAGTTCCACCCGAAACATCGCATTAGACAATGCTTCAATGATGGTTCCGTCCTGTTCTATTGCTGCTTGTTTAGCCATTCAATCAATGCTTCTTTTTTAGTTTGTCTCCTGAATAAACTCAAATGTCGATAAAATATCGGCTTTCCCGTTCCGGATGGCAATGGTGTGTTCAAAGTGAGCCGAAGGTTTCCGGTCTTTCGTACGTACCGTCCAGCCATCATTCTCAAAGACCACTTTCTTGCCTCCCATGTTGATCATCGGTTCAATGGCAATGCACATCCCGTTTTTGATGAGCGGACCGATACCGCGGCGTCCGTAATTGGGCACCTCGGGCGCTTCGTGCATCTGACGGCCAATGCCGTGTCCTACCAATTCCCGAACAACCGAAAAACCTTTCTGTTCACAGTATGTCTGAATGGTGAAACCGATGTCTCCAATCCGTTTGTCTTCAAGCGCCTGTTCAATTCCTTTGTAGAGCGACTCTTTGGTCACACGAAGGAGTTCCTTCACTTTTTCGTCTACCTCACCCACACAAAACGTGTAAGCCGAGTCGCCACAAAAGCCGCGGAGTTTGGTGCCGCAATCCACCGAAATCACATCACCCGATTGTAGGGGTTTGTTGTTGGGGATGCCATGCACCACATTCTCGTTGACGGATGTACAGATGGAGTTGGGGAAACCGCCGTATCCCAAAAAGGTGGGGATGGCACCATGATCTCTGATAAACTCCTCGGCAATCTTATCGAGTTGCAACGTAGTCACACCAGGCCTGATGTGGTGCGACAGCTCTCCGAGCGTCATGCCCACCAGGCGGTTTGCTTCCCGCATGAACTCAATCTCTTCGTCGGTCTTCAGTATGATCATCTTGCTATCCATCGCATTTCCTCAATTCAATATGCAGCAATTGAACCTGTCCTGCCTTTGATTTTAGCACCCGACTTCAGGAATCCGTCGTAATGACGCATCAGCAGGTGACTTTCTATCTGTTGCAGGGTATCGAGCACCACACCCACGAGAATCAACAACGATGTGCCACCGAAAAACTGGGCAAATTGTGAATTGATTCCCATCAGTCCCGCGAATGCGGGCAGGATGGCTACGATAGCCAGGAACACCGAACCGGGCAGGGTGATTCTCGACATGATGGTGTCGATATACTCAGCCGTTTTCTTTCCCGGTTTCACACCCGGAATAAATCCGTTGTTGCGTTTCAGATCTTCGGCCATCTGCACCGGATTTACCGTGATGGCTGTATAGAAGTAGGTGAAGGCAATGATCAGCGTGGCAAAGAGGAAGTTATACGGAAAGCTGGTAAAATCCATCAACGATGTCCAGAAACCACCCCCTTCACCGGCAGAAAACCGTGCAAGGGTAAGCGGGATGAACATGATCGCCTGTGCAAAGATGATCGGCATCACGTTGGCGGCATTCACCTTCAGCGGGATGTATTGTCTCACTCCTCCGTATTGCTTGTTGCCCACAATGCGCTTGGCATACTGCACGGGTATCTTGCGGACACCTTGTACCAGCATAATGGCAGCAGCAGTAACGGCAACCAGGAACAACAACTCCAGCAACAGCAGGATCAATCCCCCGGGAGCATCAATCAGCCGGTCGTACTCGGCCACCAGTGAATGGGGCAGACGGGCAATGATACCAATAAGGATGATAAATGAGATACCGTTGCCTATCCCCTTGTCGGTGATACGCTCGCCCAGCCAGAGCACAAACATGCTGCCGCCGGCGAGAATGATTGTCGTTGGCAACACCCAGTCCCAGAAACCTCCGGGAATGGCACTGCCCACGGCACCGTAAAGGTAAGCCGGACCCTGCACAATCAGGATGGCTACCGTAAGATAACGGGTATACTGGTTGATCTTGGTACGTCCGCTTTCACCCTCGCGCTGCATTTTTTGAAATGCAGGTACGGCAATACCCAACAGCTGCATCACAATGGAAGCAGAGATGTAGGGCATGATACCCAGGGCAAAGATGGATGCGTTGGCAAAGGCGCCGCCCGAAAACATATCGAGCAGGCTCAGCAAGCCGGTGCTGGCATTTGACTGCAGCGCCACAAGCTGTTCCGGGTTGATTCCCGGCAATACCACAAACGATCCAAACCGGTAGATGGCAACAAATCCAATGGTGATGATAAGCCTCTGACGGAGGTCCTCAATCTTCCATATATTCTTGACTGTTTGTACAAATCCCATTGTATCAGAGTTTTTTTGCGGTTCCACCTGCAGCGGTAATTGCCTGCTCAGCCGACTTGGAGAAAGCATGTGCTTCTACTTCCAGCTTGGCCGTGAGGGTACCCCTACCCAGAATTTTCACCAGATGCTTGCCTGCAATAAGACCGGCATTAATCAACACCTCAGGCGTGATGGCGGTAAGCTTTTGCTCATCGGCCAGTCCCTGCAGTGTTTCCAGATTAATTGCCTTGTACTCCACTCTCTTCAGTGGTTTAAAACCGAATTTGGGAACACGACGCTGCAACGGCATCTGTCCTCCTTCAAAACCGACTTTCTTCGAATAACCCGATCTTGATTTTTGTCCTTTATGTCCTTTGGTCGAAGTACCACCCTTACCCGATCCGGTTCCGCGGCCAATGCGCTTGCGGGATGTGGTTGCTCCTTCCGCCGGTTTTAAATTCGATAAATCCATTGTATCTGTATTTTTTATCGTTTATAAATCTATTACTCTACTACCGTCACCAGATGATGTACCTTACGGATCAGCCCCCGGATTGCAGGGGTATCTTCATGTTCCACCACACGTTGCATCTTGGTAAGTCCCAATGCATCCAACGTCAGTTTCTGATCTTTCGGAGCACCTATTCTGCTTTTTGTCTGTTTTACTTTGATTGTAGCCATGTCAGGTTCCTCCTTTATTATCCGTTAAATACTTTTTCCATACTTACTCCCCTGTTCTGTGCAACAGTGAGCGGGTCTCTCAACTCGGTGAGTGCAGCGATGGTCGCTTTCACCAGGTTGTGCGGGTTCGATGAACCTTTCGACTTGGCCAGCACGTCGGTGATACCCACGCTCTCCAGTACGGCACGCATGGCACCTCCGGCCTTCACACCCGTACCGGCAAAAGCAGGCTTCAGGAATACTTCCGCACCGCCGAAGGTAGCGATCTGCTCGTGGGGGATTGTTCCCTTGTATACCGGCACCTTGATCAGGTTCTTCTTGGCAGCTTCCACTCCTTTGGCAATCGCCGTGGTTACTTCACCTGCCTTGCCGAGGCCCCAGCCTACGATGCCATCCTCATTGCCGACAACAACCATGGCTGCAAACGTGAATGTACGGCCTCCCTTGGTCACCTTGGTGGTACGATTGATAGCCACTAAACGGTCTTTTAACTCGATGTCGTTTGTTGTTTTTACCTTATTATTCATTCCTGCCATAATCGTTAAAATTTAAGTCCACCTTTGCGGGCGGCATCAGCCAATTCTTTAATACGTCCATGATACAAGTATCCGTTCCTGTCGAAGGTTACTTTTTCCACACCGGCCTCCTTGGCATGCTGGGCAATGAGCTCGCCCACCTTGGCAGCAATCTCTCTCTTCGCGAGTTTCTCTTCTATTTTCAAAGAGGAGGCCGATGCCAGCGTCTTGCCGGTCAGATCGTCGATGACCTGTGCATATATCTGTTTGTTGCTCCGGAATACTGACAGTCGCGGACACTCGGGAGTACCGCTAATCTTGCCACGTACGCGGGCTTTAATTTTTAATCTTCTTTCGTTCTTTGTTACCATTGCAATTTCAGTTTACGTAGATTATTTACCTGCTGTCTTACCCGATTTGCGGCGTACCTGTTCTCCCACGAAACGAATACCTTTACCCTTGTAAGGCTCCGGCTTGCGGAACGAACGGATCTTGGCACATACCTGTCCGAGCAGTTGCTTGTCACACGATTCAAGCAGGATAAGCGGATTCTTGTTTCTCTCCATCTTGGTCTCCACCTTGATCTCCTTGGGCAATTCCAACAAGATGCTGTGTGTATAACCAAGCGAAAGCTCCAGTACCTGTCCGCTGTTGGTCACACGGTAACCAACACCCACAAGCTCCAGCTCTTTGCGGAAACCTTCCGATACGCCTACAACCATGTTGTGTAATAAAGAACGATATAGACCGTGCAGTGCACGATTTTCCTTTTCGTCGTCAGGACGTTCAATGACCAGATGACCCTCATCCACTTTCACTGTCATATTGGGGCTTACCTGCTGCTGCAGTTCGCCTTTCGGTCCTTTCAGTGTAATCACATTATCTTCGCCTACAGTCACTGCTACGCCTGCTGGCAAGGTGATGGGTAATTTTCCTATTCTTGACATATTGTTCTCTCCTTCAAATTAATAAACGTAACACAATACTTCACCGCCCACTTTTTGTTCGCGGGCCTCTTTATCTGTCATTACTCCGTTTGAAGTAGATAATATGGCAATACCCAACCCGTTGAGTACGCGAGGCATTTCCTTGTGACCGACATACTGACGCAAGCCGGGCGTAGAAACGCGTTTCAGTTTTTTGATGGCATTCACCTTGTTCACCGGATCATACTTCAATGCGATCATGATGGTGCCCTGTGGGCCATCCTCTACAAACTTGTAATTAAGGATGTAGCCCTTTTCAAAAAGAATCTTTGTGATGTCTTTTTTTAAATTCGATGCGGGAATCTCCACCACACGATGCTTCGCCTGGATAGCGTTCCGTAACCGCGTCAAATAATCTGCTATTGGATCTGTCATATAATGATTGTTTAAATTGATCCCGACTGCCGGGACAATATTTATTAATTTATTGATGTGCTGATGTGCTAATTTGCTGATGTGCTAATCTGCTAATCTGCTAATCTGCTAATCACTTTATTACCAGCTCGCCTTCTTCACTCCGGGGATCAGCCCTTTCGATGCCATTTCGCGAAACTGAATACGGGAGAGACCAAATTGGCGCATATATCCCTTGGGACGTCCGGTAAGTTTGCAACGGTTGTGCTGGCGCACCGGTGAAGCGTTCTTGGGTATAGACTGAAGTGCTTCGTAATCGCCTTCAGCGAGAAATTTAGCTCTCTTTTCGGCGTAACGGGCAATCATCTTGACTCTTTTCACCTCGCGGGCTTTCATTGATTCTTTTGCCATTATCTATTTGTTTTTTTGATCATTTTTTGGTTAATCGCTCACTAATTGTCTTTCTTAAACGGTAACCCGAACTCTCTCAGCAGCGCGTAACCTTCTTCATCGGTGGGAGCGGTGGTCACAAAAGTGATGTTCATCCCCAGCAGACGACTGATGTTGTCGATGTTGATCTCCGGAAAGATGATCTGCTCCTGGATACCCAGTGTGTAGTTCCCCCTGCCGTCGAGCTTGCTGTCAATACCCTTGAAGTCGCGGATACGGGGCAGCGCCACGCGCACCAGTCTCTCCAGGAATTCATACATTTTGTCGTGACGCAGTGTCACACGTACGCCGATCGGCATTTTCTTACGCAGCTTGAAGTTGGAAATGTCCTTGCGTGAGGTGGTAGCCACAGCCTTCTGGCCAGTGATGGTTGTCAGTTCGTTGATTGCCGTTTCAATGATCTTCTTGTCGGCCACGGCAATGCCCAGCCCCTGGTTGATCACGATCTTCTCCAAACGGGGCACCTGCATCACCGATTTATAGCTGAACTCCTTCATCAAAGCAGGAACAACACGCTCTTTGTAATCTTTCTTTAAACTTACTTCGTATGTTGCAGTACTCATTTAATTACCTCCCCTGATTTTTTTGCGTAACGCACTGATTTGCCTTTATTGTCTTTCTTTCTGCCAACGCGGGTGGGTTTTCCCGTCTTAGGATCCACCGGATTCAGCTTCGAGAGATGCACGGAGGCCTCTTTCTTTTCTATGCCGCCATTTGGATTCTGGGCGTTGGGTTTTGTATGTTTCGATATGATGTTCACGCCTTCCACTACTGCACGGTTCTTGTCTACAAGAATCTCCAGTACGCGGCCGGTCTTTCCCTTGTCTTCGCCGGAATTCACGTAAACCGTATCGCCTTTCTTGATATGTAATTTTGTCATAGCCTGTGATTGTTGAATATTATAATACTTCCGGTGCCAAAGAAACAATCTTCATGTTCGTGGTACGCAGCTCACGGGCAACCGGCCCGAAGATACGGCTTCCTCTCAACTCGCCGGCATTGTTTAACAGTACGCAGGCATTGTCGTCGAAGCGGATGTAAGAACCATCGGCTCTGCGAATCTCTTTTTTTGTACGTACGATCATTGCCTTTGATACAGATCCTTTCTTAATATCACTCGATGGGATGGCACTCTTTACTGAAACGACAATGATGTCTCCTACCGAAGCATATCGTCTTCCTGTACCACCCAGAACACGGATGCAAAGTACTTCCTTGGCACCACTGTTGTCCGTAACCGTTAATCTTGATTCTTGCTGTATCATCTTACTTGGCCCTTTCAATTACTTCAATCACTCTCCATCTCTTCAATTTACTCAAAGGACGTGTCTCCATTATCCGCACTGTATCACCAATGTGACAGTCGTTCTGCTCATCATGGGCGTGAAATTTCTTCGTTTTACTAACGAACTTCCCATATATAGGGTGTTTCTCTTTCCATTTTACAGCAACGGTGACGGTCTTGTCCATCTTGTCACTGAAAACGACCCCGATTCTTTCTTTTCTTAAATTTCTCGTTTCCATTCTCCTGGTTATTGTTGTTTTTTCAACTCTCTGGCACGCAACTCTGTGTGGATGCGGGCTATGTTTCTGCGCTTTTCCTTTATTGAGCCTGAGTTATCGAGCGGAGTGATGGTGTGGTTGATCCGCAACTGGTTCAACGATACCACTTCGGCATCCAGTCTCTCTTTCAGATCCTTGTCTGACAGTTCTAGTAATTCTTCCTGCTTCTTCATCTCTCTTTACGATTTTTGCTCATAATCATAATCCGTCCGGACCACAAACTTGGTGGTCACCGGCAACTTCTGGGCTGCCAGACGCAGCGCTTCTTTTGCCACTTCGAACGATACACCTTCTATCTCAAAAATAATTCTTCCGGGGGTTACAGGTGCCACGAATCCTTCGGGGTTACCTTTTCCCTTACCCATACGCACTTCGGCCGGTTTCTTGGTGATTGGCTTATCGGGGAAAATACGTACCCAAACCTGTCCCTGACGTTGCATGTAACGCGTTACCGCAATACGGGCAGCTTCAATCTGACTTCCGGTGATCCACTTAGATTGCAATGATTTGATCCCAAAAGAACCGAATGCCAGCTCATGACCACGTCCGGCATTGCCTTTCATGCGTCCTTTCTGCTGTCTTCTGAATCTTGTTTTCTTTGGTTGTAACATATTTTCTTCAATTAAGCGTTTTTGTTGTTTCTTCTGTTGCGTCTGCCACCGCGACCGCCACCATCGGGACGGTTGCCACCGCCACGGTTGCCGCCACCACTGTGCTGACGATTGTCTTTCGACGTGGCAAATGAAGGAGCCAGGTCTTTCTTACCATAAATCTCACCGCGACAAATCCATACCTTCACGCCAATGATACCCACTTTCGTCAGTGCTTCGGCATGGGCATAGTCGATGTCGGCACGGAAAGTATGCAACGGGGTTCTTCCCTCTTTGTACATCTCCGAGCGGGCCATCTCGGCGCCGTTCAACCGTCCCGATACCTGAATCTTGATACCCTCGGCACCCATTCTCATGGTGGCGGCGATGGCCATCTTCACGGCACGGCGGTAAGCAATCTTTCCTTCAATCTGGCGAGCTACGTTGTTGGCCACAATCACGGCATCCAACTCCGGCTTCTTGATCTCGAATATGTTGATCTGTATATCTTTGTCGGTGATCTTCATCAGCTCTTCCTTGAGCTTGTCCACTTCCTGGCCTCCCTTACCAATGATGATGCCGGGGCGGGCGGTACAAATGGTGATGGTCACCAGCTTCAAGGTACGCTCAATGACAATGCGCGATACACTTGCTTTGGATAGACGGGCATTCAAATAGGTACGTATCTTGCTGTCTTCGAGCAAGGTGTCACCATAATTATTTCCGCCGTACCAGTTGGAGTCCCATCCTTTGATGATTCCCAAACGATTTGCTATCGGATTTACTTTTTGTCCCATCTTCTTAGTTTTGTTCTTGTTCTTCTTTCTTGAATGTATCTACCACGATGGTCACGTGATTGGAACGTTTGCGGATTCTGTATCCACGGCCCTGCGGAGCAGGACGAAGCCGTTTCAGCGAAGTTCCTTCATCCACGGAAATCGTCTTGATATATAATTCGCCCGTTTCGGCTTTGCGTTCATTCTTCTGCTCCCAGTTGGCAATGGCGGAAAGCAACAATTTCTCAATCTTGCCCGACGCATCTTTGTTGGAGAACTTCAAAACGCCCAGTGCTTTGAACACTTCCATGCCCCGTACCATATCGGCAACGTAACGCATCTTGCGCGGTGAGCTGGGAACGTTCTTCAACACGGCGAAAGAAACCTCTTTACGGCTTTCTTTTCTCTGTTCGGCTGATATTCTTTTTCTAGCACTCATGTCTTTACTTTTTTTTATTCGTTAAGCGCCCTGATCTTATTTCTTTCTGTTGCCGGCATGTCCGCGGAAGGTGCGGGTAACAGCGAATTCGCCCAGTTTGTGCCCAACCATGTTCTCTGTGACGTAGACCGGGATAAACTTGTTCCCGTTGTGTACAGCAATGGTATGTCCAACAAAATCGGGTGATATCATAGAAGCGCGTGCCCAAGTCTTGATCACGGTTTTCTTGCCGCTCTCATTCATGGTTGTCACCTTCTTTTCCAGTTTCAGATTGATATAGGGACCCTTTTTTAATGATCTGCTCATAGTGATGTTTAATTAATCAGATTACTTCTTTTTTCTTCTCTCTACAATGTACTTCGAAGAATGTTTTTTAGGAGCTCTTGTCTTCAAGCCCTTTGAATATAAGCCTTTCGGTGAACGCGGATGACCTCCGGAGGCACGTCCTTCACCACCACCCATGGGATGGTCAACCGGGTTCTTAACAACACCGCGGTTGTGGGGACGGCGTCCGAGCCAACGTGAACGACCGGCTTTACCTGATTTTTCCAGAGCATGATCCGAATTACCTACACTACCAATGGTCGCTTTACAAGCAGACAGGATCTTGCGTACTTCGCCAGAAGGCATCTTGATGATCGCGTAGTTCTCTTCACGCGATACCAGCTGTGCAAAGGTTCCGGCAGAACGTGCCATCTTGGCGCCTTGTCCGGGACGCAGTTCAATGTTGTGAACCACGGTACCGATAGGAATTACCGAGAGAGGCAGCGCATTACCAACTTCAGGAGCCGCAGTCGGCCCCGACATCACTGAGGTTCCCACCTGTAAGCCGTTGGGAGCCAGAATATAGGTTTTCTCCCCATCGGCGTAATAGAGCAACGCAATGCGTGCCGAACGGTTGGGATCATACTCTATGCTTTTGACAACGGCAGGGATACCATCTTTCGTTCTCTTGAAGTCGATGAGCCTGTACCGTCTTTTGTGTCCGCCACCCAGATAACCCATGGTCATCTTTCCCTGGTTGTTACGGCCACCCGACGCGCTCTTGCCAACTACAAGAGATTTCTCCGGTACACTTGCAGTGATATTTTCAAATGAACCGATAATCTTGTGTCTTTGCCCCGGTGTTGTGGGCTTTAATTTACGTATTGCCATTTCTTTTAAATATTGCTGAATAGATCGATGGTTTCACCTTTCTTCAAGGTGATGATTGCTTTCTTGTACGCCGGCGTACTGCCATTTACCACACCCGATTTGGTGTAGCGGCTACGCTTCTTGCCATCGTACTGCATCGTGTTCACGCTTTCCACATGTACGTTGTAGAGTGACTCCACAGCGTTTTTAATCTCAACCTTGTTCGCAGTAGGTGACACAATGAAACCATAACGGTTCTCATACTTGTCGGTGAGGGCCGTTTGCTTTTCTGTGAATATGGGTTTTACTATTACACTCATTTTCTATCTCCTTATGCTTTAAACAGGTTATCAATCGCAGCAACCGATGATTCAGTGATCACCAGACTACCACAATGCATGATTCCGTATGTGTTTATGTCTGAAGCGGTTACAACACTTACTTTTCCCAAATTACGGGCCGACAAATATACGTTTTTATTTTGAACTGGCAAAACGAAAAGTAGCTTTTTATCAGCCAGTTGCAGTTTTTTTGTCAACTCAACAATGCGGCTTGTTTTCGGGGTGTCGAAGTTCAAATCCTCCACCACGATGATCGCATTTTCTTTTGCTTTCAGTGAGAGGGCCGATTTGCGTGCCAACGCTTTCACTTTCTTGTTCAGCTTGAAGCTGTAGTCTCTTGGCTTGGGACCAAATACACGGCCTCCACCCACCAGCACGGGCGATTTGATGTCACCGCGACGTGCGCCGCCGCCGCCTTTCTGACGGATCAGCTTGCGTGTACTACCGGCAATCTCATTTCTTTCTTTCGATTTGTGCGTACCCTGACGCTGGTTGGCAAGATATTGCTTTACATCCAGCCAGATAACGTGATCGTTAGGTTCAATCCCGAAAATGGAATCATCAAGTGTTACCTTCCTGTCCGTTACCTCTCCTTTGATATTGTAAACGTTTAATTCCATTTTATTTCTCAATTATAACGATTGAACCTTTTGCTCCCGGCACAGAACCCTTCACCAGAAGGAGGTTGTGCTCCGGAATCACTTTCACTATCTGCAGGTTCTGCACGGTCACCCGTTCATTTCCCATCTGGCCACCCATGCGGGTGCCCTTGAATACCTTGGCGGGATAAGAAGCCGCGCCAATGGAACCGGGTGCACGCAGCCTGTTGTGCTGTCCGTGTGTGGACTGTCCCACACCGGCAAATCCATGACGTTTTACCACGCCCTGGAATCCTTTACCTTTCGATGTACCGATCACGTCCACATAAATGGTGTCGTTGAAAAGATCAACAGTGATCTCGGAACCGGCCTTGTAGCCATTCCCAAATCCTTTGAACTCGGCCAAGTGTCTCCTGGGTGTTACGCCGGCTTTCTTGAAGTGACCTTTTTCAGGGTTCGGGGTATGTTTGTCTTTCTTTTCAACAAACCCTATCTGAATAGCGTCGTAACCGTCGTTGTCAACGGTCTTCACCTGAGTAACCACGCAAGGACCTGCTTCGATAACAGTGCATGGAATGTTCTTTCCCTCGGCACTGAAAACGGATGTCATTCCGATTTTTTTTCCTAATAATCCTGGCATTTCTCTGTTGTTTAAATAATTTATCACACTTTAATTTCTACTTCCACCCCGCTGGGCAGCTCAAGTTTCATCAACGCATCCACGGTCTTGGCTGTGGAGCTGTAAATGTCGATGAGACGCTTGAAAGAGGCCAACTCGAACTGTTCACGTGACTTCTTGTTCACGAACGTTGAACGGTTCACGGTAAAAATACGCTTGTGCGTGGGCAAGGGTATCGGACCGCTTACCACGGCACCCGTAGCTTTTACGGTTTTCACGATTTTCTCGGCCGATTTATCGACGAGGCTGTAATCGTAAGATTTCAGTTTGATTCTGATTTTTTGGCTCATATTTGTTTTATTATTTGATCAAATCTACACGGCCCTTTACTTCCGTCAACACCTGACGGGCAATGGAAGCGGAAACTTCTTCAAAATGAGAGAACGACATGGTCGATGTGGCGCGTCCCGAAGTGATGGTACGCAATGAAGTCACATAACCGAACATCTCTGAGAGCGGCGTCTTGGCCTTCACCACGCGGGCTCCGGAACGGTTCGATTCCATTCCTTCAATCTGTCCGCGTCTTTTGTTCAGGTCGGAGATCACATCACCCATACTTTCCTCGGGTGTCACCACCTCCACTTTCATGATGGGCTCCAGCAATACGGGGCTGGCTTTTTCAGAGGCATTCTTGAACGCCTGCATGGCACAAATCTCGAACGACAACTGGTCGGAGTCCACCGCATGGAAAGAACCGTCAATCACCGTCACCTTCAGCTTATCGAGGGCATATCCTGCCAACACACCATTCTTCATGGCACGCTGGAATCCTTTCTGGATGGAAGGAATGAATTCCTTCGGGATGTTACCGCCCTTCACCTCGTCCACAAACTGCAATCCGCTTTCAAAATCGACATCGGCAGGTTCCACCCGAACAATGATGTCGGCAAACTTACCGCGTCCACCCGATTGTTTCTTATACACTTCACGCAATTCAACCGGTTTGGTGATCGCTTCCTTGTAAGAAACCTGGGGACGTCCCTGGTTGGCTTCCACCTTGAACTCGCGTTTCAGACGGTCGATGATGATCTCCAGGTGAAGCTCACCCATACCTGAGATCACAGTCTGTCCGGTATCCTCATCGGTCTTCACGGTGAATGTGGGATCCTCCTCGGCCAACTTGGCAAGCCCGTTGGAGAGCTTATCCAGGTCTTTCTGGGTCTTGGGTTCCACGGCAATACCGATTACAGGATCGGGGAAGTCAATGGCTTCCAGGATGATGGGATGATTCTCATCACACAGGGTATCTCCAGTGCGAATATCCTTGAATCCCACGCCGGCACCAATATCGCCTGTTCCGATAAATTCTTTCGGGTTCTGCTTGTTGGAGTGCATCTGGAAAAGACGCGAAATACGTTCCTTCTTTCCAGAACGAGGATTAAATACGTACGATCCGGCTTCAATCTCACCCGAGTAAACGCGGAAGAAGCACAAACGTCCCACATAGGGGTCGGTGGCAATCTTGAACGCCAAAGCGCTCATCGGTTCTTCGGGATCGGGATGGCGTAACAAAACCTTCTCCGAATCATCGGGGTCGGCACCGGAGATCGCTTCCGTATCGGAAGGACTCGGCAGGTAAGCACACACGGCATCGAGCAATGTCTGCACCCCTTTATTCTTGAACGACGATCCGCAGATCATCGGATTAATCTGCATCGACAACGTTCCTTTTCTGATCGCTCTTTTGATCTCCTCCTCGGTAATCGTGTCGGGCGCATCAAAAAATTTCTCCATCAGCACATCGTCACATTCGGCAAGCGTCTCCAGCATCTTCTCGCGCCACTCTTCAGCTTCAGCCTGCAAATCGGCAGGTATGTCCACCACGTCGTAGTCGGCACCCATGGTCTCATCATGCCAGTAAAGCGCTTTCATCGTCACCAGGTCGACCACTCCCTTGAAGTTTTCTTCGGCACCAATGGGTATCTGGATGGGGCAAGCCGTAGCGCCCAGCATCTCTTTTACCTGACGTACCACATCAAAGAAGTTTGCACCCGAACGATCCATCTTATTTACGTAACCAATGCGGGGAACCTTGTACTTGTCGGCCTGACGCCAGACAGTTTCGCTCTGCGGCTCCACACCACCTACGGCACAAAACGCAGCCACGGCGCCATCCAGCACACGCAGCGAACGCTCTACCTCCACCGTGAAGTCCACGTGTCCCGGGGTGTCGATCAAATTAATCTTATATGTCTTGTCATCATATTTCCAGCTCGTTGTGGTGGCAGCTGAGGTGATGGTAATACCACGCTCCTGCTCCTGCGCCATCCAGTCCATGGTAGCTGCGCCGTCATGAACCTCTCCAATCTTGTGCGTGAGTCCCGTATAAAACAGGATGCGCTCAGAAGTGGTGGTCTTGCCGGCATCGATATGCGCCATGATACCGATGTTACGAGTGAATTTTAATGCTTCTTTTGAACCCTTAGCCATCTTTTTTACCTTCCTTCTATGTTAAAATCTAAAGTGCGCAAAAGCACGGTTCGCTTCTGCCATTCTGTGCATATCCTCTTTCCGCTTATAAGAACCACCCTGGTTGTTATAGGCATCCACGATCTCGGCAGCCAACTTGTCGGCCATCGTCTTTCCACCTCTTTTGCGTGCATACAAAATGAGGTTTTTCATCGAAACGGATTCTTTTCTTTCGGGTCTTATTTCGGTAGGTACCTGAAATGTGGCACCGCCAACACGGCGTGACTTCACTTCAACCTGAGGAGTAATATTATCGAGCGCGGCTTTCCAAATCTCGAGAGCCGATTTTTCTTCGTTGGGCATTTTTGCCTTAACAGTGTTCAAAGCGGAATAGAAAATATCATAAGAGATACTTTTCTTGCCGTCATACATAAGGTGGTTAACAAACTTTGTCACCCTTATATCACCATAAACAGGATCAGGGAGAACCTGTCTTTTTTTAGGTTTTGTTTTTCTCATTGTCTAAAAAATTTTGTGTTGTTTGGTTGCCGTTTAAACTGTCTTCAACAAACTCCTCCGAGTTTATTTACTCAACCTGTAATAAGTAGCGAGTCCCAAAAATTTCAACAGCGATTTTACAATTTTAATTCTTCACTTAATAATGTGCGATGCGGGAAAAGATTATTTCTTCTTTGCTCCCGGCTTAGCCGCTACAGCTGTCTTCGCTCCCGGTTTAGGACGTTTTGCCCCGTATTTGGAACGACGTTGGGTACGACCGTTTACACCGGCAGTATCCAAGGTACCCCGTACAATGTGATAACGCACACCCGGCAGGTCTTTTACACGTCCACCACGCACCAGCACGATGGAGTGCTCCTGCAGGTTGTGTCCTTCTCCCGGAATGTAAGCATTCACTTCCTTCGAGTTCGTTAAACGTACACGTGCCACCTTTCTCATGGCTGAGTTCGGCTTCTTCGGAGTCGTGGTATACACCCTCACACAAACCCCACGACGCTGCGGACAGGAGTCCAGGGCGGGCGATTTGCTTTTATCCGTAAGTGTGGTACGTCCTTTTCTTACTAGTTGTTGAATTGTAGGCATCTTCTGCTTTCTTTTTACGTATTGCTATTTTCTAAATAATTTCTCAGTCTTTCATTTTCACCCTTTTGGCACACAATAATGCCCTGATTATCATTCAATAACCTTTCTGTTGGGGTCAAAAACGGCACAAAATTACAAATAATCAGAAAGATATGCAAATGTTTGGGAATGTTTTTTTGAAAAAAGAGAAAGGAGGCAGCGGTCAGCTTTCAGCTATCAGCGATCAGCTTTCAGCGGTCAGCGGTCAGCTATCAGCGGTCAGCTATCAGCGGTCAGCTATCAGCTCCGGTAGTGGGATGTTGTGAGGGGCAGCGGAAATCATTTTGAATTAATATGACAAATTGACAAGAGCGACACGTCACATGTGTAAAAAAACAGAGGATCATGAAAGATTTTCAGGAATTTTGCATACTTTTACCTCTGGCACACGATTTGAATTATATTTTATCAGGAAATTTTGCTGAAATACAAATTCAGTTTGAAGCATTTGAAGTAGTAAAACAGGAAAAGCCGACTGCCGAATGCAACCTTGCAGACCGCCGTTTTTGACAAGCTTTCACCACCAAAGCTGACAGCTGATTCCTGAATCCTGATCACTAAACAAAAAAAAATCCCGATCCCGTGTAACTTTTTGCCCGGTTAACCGTCATTTCATAATGAGTAACGAACCATTCTTCCAAATCATCCTGCCGATGAAGGACCGGCTTTTCCGCCTGGCATACGGCATTGTCAGAGATCAGGAAGAAGCTGAAGACATTCTGCAGGATCTGTTACTCAAGCTGTGGAGCAGGAAAGAGGAGTGGAGCGATATCGGGAATCTGGAAGCGTACTGCTTCAGAGCCATCAAGAACATGGCACTCGACAGGCTAGCCACAATGACTGTCCGCAAGACAGATTCCATAGAGCGGGAAAAGGAAGATCTTTATTTCGTGGACCATCAGTCGCCACACAGTGAGATGGTCGTGAAAGAACAACGCATCCTAATTGAACGATGCCTCCGGGAGCTCCCCGAAAACCAGCAACTCACATTCCGGTTGCGTGAGGTGGAGGGGATGAGCTACCGGGAGATTTCAGAGACACTCGCCATCAGCGAGGATCTGGTCAAGATAAGCCTTTTTAGGGCACGAAAAAAAATGAAAGAATTATTAGCGGGATATGGCAGCTAAAAACGACGGATACATAGATATCTTATTGGAAAGGTACTGGAGTTGCGAAACCACCCTTTCAGAAGAGCAGGAACTGCGTGATTTCTTCTCGCAGAGCAATCTGCCGGCAGCGTGGCAGCCCTACGCCCCCCTCTTCGCATACACCCGGGAGGAGCAGTCCGTCTCCCTGAGTGAAGGATTCGACGAGCGACTGAAGAAAGCCATGGAGAAAGAAAAGGCCGGCAACAAAGAATACATCACCATCCGCATTTTTGCTCCTCTGCTGCGTGTGGCAGCCTCACTGCTGCTTATCGTGGGACTGGGCATCAGCATCTTCTTCATCACCCGCCAGAACAACAACCCCTGGTTTGTGGAAACATACGACGACCCCAACGCAGCCATCAAGGATGCCACTTACGCACTCGAGAAGCTCTCCCATGCCTTGCAGACTACCGAGGAAGCATCACTGGAGACCATCCGCGTGATTGACGATCTGGATATCGACTGGTCGGCACTCGACTCGCTTATGGCGGAGGACGAGGAATTGACTGCCGACTCGCTTGCCGCCACCGCACAGGAGAAGAAAGACACGCTGCATATCGGCACATTCATCTCCAACAACAAAAAGGAGAAAGAAATATGAGAAAAACAATGTTGGTCCTGATTATCCTGCTCACATCGGCATCGCTTTCTGCGAATGGCTTTGTCACGCAGTTCATCCATAAATACAGTGAGGAAGGTCGTCCGCTGAATAACGTGAATATCGGCAAGACGATGCTCGACAAGATGGCAGCGAATACCGAGGATGAAGAATTAAAGAATGCTTTCAAAGAGTTGAAAAGCATACGGATTATAAGCAGTGAAAATGCAAAAGATTCCAGGTACTATTTCGAAAAGGCGAATGATCTGGTCAAGGAGGAGTTCGGCGATTATGAAGAGATGGTGTCGGTAAACGAAAGAAACTCCCGGATCTCCGTCTGGATGAAGCGGGGAGATAAAAATGTGCAGGAACTCATTCTGATCTCACTCGATGAGGAGAATCATTTGAGCATCATCACTGTCTCGGGAAAGATCGATTTTAAGACCTTCTCCAAACTGTCCGGCACACTGAAAAATGAGCCCGCGCTCACCGAAGATTTGCCGGAGAACAAATAGACAAGTTTCATGCACACCAAAGAAGTTGAACGCTGATAGCTGAATGCTAAAAGCTAAAACACAAATAACTTTTTTCTTTTTTATATTTAAACGAAGACAGGCAGCCGAACGCGAGTTTAGCTGCCTGTTAATTTTTACTCCGGTCTTACATCTCCGTCTTGCAGATTCTGCCTGTTTTGCAAATCTTTTATCACCTTTTTCCAGCTACCCGCATCGGAACGAAACTTTCCTGTCAGGTTCAGGCTTTCTTCAACTTGTCTCTGAAGCGTTGTGCCAGCAGCACCGTATTCTTCAGATATTCGAACTCCAGCTCAAAGCACTCCGAAAAGATGTTGTTGCCCATGTTGTCTTCAATCTGCGCTTCGGTCCACAGCTTGCCACCCTTCAGATGGAGGCTGTTGAATAGCGCCTCATCCTCGATATCGGAGGCATAGAGAAATATAAGCCGCTTTGTAGACTCATTCTCAAAAGTATACTTCAGGAGAAAACGCAGCGGGAGGTCATTGCTGCCACACTCATGCGCGACACTTTGTCGCACAGTTCCGTCTATATCGTCGTTGAACTGCATATATTTCTCGAACGGATAATCGAGCATTCCCGGATTCAGGAGCCGATCAGGATCACGCGCCTGCAGGTAGATGCTTCCCCGATGAATAAGCGCGACCCGCACCACCGGATGCATAAACCGGTTTTTCATATCTTTCGTGATCGATTTGGCCACGCGTCCCGTCACATCACCCTGCTCCGAAACGACAGGCAACCATTCCTCCTCCACCAGTTTCTTGCGAAGGATATAGAGCCTACCCTCTTCCAGCAGCATGATCGCAAGCAGGATCAGCTGACTCGATATCTTGATGATGGCTTCCCGTACATCGTTGGTGCCTCTGCCGTCAAAAAGAAAGAAGAGCAGCACAAACATCAGATGCAGCAAGAGTCCATATTGAGC
This sequence comes from Bacteroidetes bacterium GWC2_46_850, assembly GCA_001768325.1. GTDB lineage: Bacteria > Bacteroidota > Bacteroidia > Bacteroidales > Dysgonomonadaceae > Proteiniphilum. The sequence continues at coordinate 335,050 of MENQ01000007.1, forward strand.
CTGAAAAGCTACGCGAAATGTTTCTTTCAGAAAGTTTTTCAACATCAGGTTTCTGCTTCTGCCCAGCTGCTTTATGATTCTGCCGCGTGAGAGCCTGATGACAATGAGTGCCAGCACGAAGATGATCTCCACAACCACATATCGATTGACCATATGCAAGCTTGTAAAGAAGGTGGCAAATGAGAGTAGGAAGACGATTGCGAATGCGGCGACAGAGATACCATAGATCATCCGGCTCTGTTTGCGTATGGTAAAGTAACCGAGCAGAGACAATATCAACGCGATTCCCGTAGCTATCCATGAATCGGTGATACCCACGAGAAATGAAAAAACAAACAAAGGAATGAGCCCTAAGGCAGGATTTCTGAATATGTTTCGTATGTTGAAAAAGTCTACCATAATCAATCTCTTCCGTGGCTTAAAAACGGAAAATAAATAAAATCTACTCTGTTAATATTTGAACCTCTACGCTTTAAAATTTAAACCTCGCTACTCCGATTCTGAAAAATCAGCCATGGAGAATGGCCATTTACCAAAAATCTTTATTAATAACAATAAAAGGACATTATTGTTTTCTAAAACAAAAATATGACTCCCCCAACGATTGTGGGAGAGCCATGTTTACCGGCAATCATCGTCGGACAACGAATTCAGGCCTTATTGCAAAATCGATAAACGATCAGAGATGCCTCTCAAAATGGGCAATCACCTTATCATACAGGTAACGCCTGGTATTTCCTCCTGAGAGATGATGATTCTTATCCGGAAAAAAGAACTGGTCGAACTGTTTGTTAGCAAGAATGAGCGCCCGCGTATATTCCATGGAATTCTGGAAATGCACGTTGTCGTCTGCCGTCCCGTGAATAAGCAGCAGGTTACCCTGCAGCTGACCTGCCAGTGCAATGGGCGATCCTTGCCTGTAGCCGTCGTTGTTCTGTTGCGGCGTACGCATGAATCGTTCGGTATACACCGTATCGTAAAAGCGCCAGTCGGTCACCGGCGCGATGGCCACGCCAGCCCTGAAGATGCCGTTTCCACGGCTCATGCTCATCAGCACGTTGTATCCGCCATAGCTCCATCCCCAAATACCGATTCGCTTTCCATCCACATAAGGCAGGCTGCCCAGATATCGTGCGGCAGCGATCTGATCGTCCGACTCATAAATGCCCAGCTTCATATAGGTGCTCTTCCTGAATTCCTCCCCCCGGGCCGCGGTGCCACGACCATCGATGCAAGCCACCACTATATCCTTCTCCGCAAGCGCGTAATACCAGTCGACGTCATACCTGTCACGCGCCTCCTGCGAATCGGGACCGCTATACTGGATCATTACCATCGGGTATTTCCTCGCCGGGTTAAAGCCGGCCGGCTTCAACACCCAGCCATTGAGCTGTGTGGTGCCATCGGCCGCCGGCACAGTGATAAACTCCCGCTGCGGTAAACGCGCAGCAGCCAGCGTCTCGCGCAGCGCACCGTTATCCTCCAGCACACGCAGCTGTTTCCCGTTGCCGTCATGCAGTGTGATTACCGCAGGTGTCGCTGCATCCGTACGACGCTGAACGTAATATTTACCCTGTTCGCTGAATGTGGCCGAATAAGAACCGGCCTGCGGTGATAACTTCTGCGGCGTTCCCTTGTCGATGTTCATCCGGTAAATGTTCCGCCTCAACGGGCTCTCATCGGCTGCCTCGTAGAAGATCATCTTCGTCTGCGGATCCACCGCAAGGAGTTTCGTCACATCATAGCTGCCTGTAGTGAGCTGCTTCTGCAGCGTGCCCGACAGTCCATATATATAAATATGGCTGAAGCCGTCTTTCTCCGATACATAAGTGAACCGGTCATCCAGAAAATGAATCGAGTTCAACCATTCCGCATTCACGTAGTATTTGTTCTCCTCGCGCAGCACTAGCTTGGCCACCGTGGAACGTGGATTCACAAAATAAAGATCGAACCTGTTCTGATCCCTGTTGAGTGTCATCACCGCCAGCTGTGCAGGATCCTTCGTGAAGGTGATGCGGGGGATATAGCCATCACCATCCATCGGCACGTCCATCGTACGGATCACCCTTGAGGAGATGTCAAACACGCGGCATTCAACCTTTGCATTGGCCTCTCCCGGCTTCGGATATTTAAAACTGTAATAACCGGGATAAAGCTGTTCGTTGAAAGTCTGAAATGAAAACTCCTTCACAGCCGACTCGTCGGTGCGCACAAAAGCAAGCTGACTGTTGTCGGGAGAGAACTCCATCAGCCGCGTGGTACCGAACTCCTCTTCATACACCCAGTCGGTGGCACCGTTGATGATACTGTCCTGCGCACCGTCTTTCGTCACCTGCGACTCTGTATCGAAGTCGAACTTGGTCAGGAATATATTGTTGTCGATCACGTATGCCACCATCTTCCCATCGGGTGAGAAGGTGGGGATCATCTGCTTCGACGTGTGTTCCGAGAGCTTGCGTACCGCATTGCGGCGTACATCGTGATAATAGTAGTTCGCTTTGAATGAATGGCGGTACAGCTGCTCGCGGTCGCGGTATACCAGCACCCTGTTCTCGTCGTCACTAACCAGGAACCCTTCAAAATTGTCGAAGTTACAGTTGCGGGCCGTGCGTACATTGAAAAGTGTGTCCACCGCAACACCCGTGGCGTAGGCATACTTGATCACTGCCGTCTGCTGCGGATCGGTCTGATAATAATGCATCCCGTCGGCCGCCGAAGTCATGGTCTTTACATCACGCGGTCTGTATTTACCGTTCAGGATATCGTCGAGCGTGTCACTTTGTACAGCGGTCGGCAGCAGAAACAATGCCGACAGTGCGGCTAAAAATATCTTTCTCATCTGTTTTTCACTTTAATTACACAAAAGTAGCAAATTCGGAACAAACCCCGAAAACTGGTATGTGCTTTACGTTTTTTTTTGTATTTTCGGCAAAATTTTGAATACGAGCGATCAGGTGTCAGGAGTCAGCTTTCAGCTTTCAGCTTCAGTAGTTGAATGGTGTCAATGACAGCGGTAAGGAAAAGAGCGATCAGGAGTCAGGAGTCAGGTGTCAGCTTTCAGCTTCAGTAGTTGAATGGTGTCAATGACAGCGGTAAGGAAAAGAGCGATCAGGAGTCAGGAGTCAGCTTTCAGCTTTCAGCTTCAGTAGTAGAATGGTGTCAATGACAGCGGTAAGGAAAAGAGGACTTTAGTGATAAACAAACGGAAGTTCGTTGAACGTTAAAAAAAGAACCACCAAAATTGACAATCTTTCACATCTAAAGCTGACAGCTGATAGCTGAACGCTGAATCCTAAAAAAACAAACATATGGAACAGAACAAAGAAAAGAAAATCACAGAATTGCCCGATAACGCGTACAGGGAATTGCAACCGGGGGAAGAATACAAGCCGGTGCTGCCGGCAGATAAACCAGTAACAGAAGTCACAGGATGGTCCGTCGGCATGGGACTCCTCATGGCCGTCATCTTCTCGGCTGCCGCAGCCTACTCGGGACTGAAGATCGGACAGGTCTTCGAGGCCGCCATTCCCATCTCCATCATTGCCGTGGGCGCCTCGGCTGCCCTACGCAAGAAGAATGCACTGGGACAGAACGTCATCATCCAGTCCATCGGCGCCTCCTCCGGCGTCATCGTCGCCGGCGCCGTCTTCACCATCCCCGGGCTCTACATCCTTCAGGCCAAATATCCGGAGATTGAAATCAACTTCTGGCAAATTTTCTTCTCGTCGCTGCTCGGCGGCTTCCTGGGAATCCTCTTTCTGATTCCCTTCCGCAAGTATTTTGTGAAGGACATGCACGGCAAGCTTCCCTTTCCCGAGGCGACAGCCACCACAGAGATCCTGATGACAGGCGAGAAGGGTGGCAACAAAGCCCGCCTGCTTATTACCAGTGGCCTCATCGGAGGGCTGTTCGATTTTTGCTTCTCCACCTTCCGCCTCTGGAGCGAGGAGATCACGACCCGCATCATCCCCGCCGGCGCTCTCATGGCCGAGCGCTTCAAGATGGTGCTCAAGTTCAACGTGAGTGCCCTCATCTTCAGCTTCGGATATCTGGTCGGCCTACGCTACGCACTCATCATCACCGTCGGCTCCCTCCTTTCCTGGCTGGTGTTGATCCCCCTGGTCAATGAGATCGGGGCATTGGCAGCAACCGTCGGAGGAGGTGTCAATCCCTTTGCCGACCTGTCGGCCGAAGTCCTCTTCACCACCTACGTGCGACCCATCGGCATCGGCGCCATCGCCATGGCCGGCATCATCGGTATCATCAAGTCGTCCGGCGTCATCGGCAGCGCCTTCAAGCTGGCTACCGGCAAAAAAATCAGTACCGCCAGTGACCAGACCCGCGTGAAGCGGACCGGCCGCGACCTGAAGATGGCATTCGTGGCACTTTTCCTCTTCCTCACCCTCATCGCCGTCTTCCTCTTCCTCCTCTTCGGAGTAAAGATCACCCTGGTGCAGGCCATCGTGGCACTGCTCACCGTCACTATCATCTCCTTCCTCTTCACCACCGTCGCCGCCAATGCCATCGCCATTGTCGGCACCAACCCGGTGTCGGGAATGACACTGATGACGCTCATCCTCTCCTCGGTGATCCTCGTCGCCGTCGGCCTCGAAGGCTGGCAGGGCATGGTTAGCGGACTCATCATCGGGGGTATCGTCTGCACCGCCCTCTCCATGGCGGGCGGCTTCGTCACCGACCTCAAGATTGGTTACTGGATTGGCACCACGCCGGCCAGGCAGGAGTCGTGGAAGTTCCTCGGCACGCTGGTTTCCGCCGCCACAGTGGGCGCCGTCATCTTCATTCTGAATGAGGCGTACGGCTTCGTCGCCACACCAGAACACACCAACCCCATGGTCGCCCCACAGGCCAACGCCATGGCAGCCATCATCGAGCCCCTCATGGCAGGAAGTGGTGTCAGCTGGATGCTTCTCGGCATCGGCGCTGTCATTGCCATCCTGGTCAACTGGCTCGGCGTCTCGCCACTTGCCTTTGCCCTCGGCATGTTTATCCCGCTGCAGCTCAACACCCCCCTCGTGGTGGGCGGACTGCTCAATCACTGGATCAACAAAAGCAAGAAAGATCCCAAGCTTACCAATGCCCGACACCAGCGTGCCATCCTTATCTCCTCCGGCTTCATCGCCGGCGCGGCCCTCTTCGGTGTGGTGGGCGCGCTCATCATCTTCCTCACGGGCAATAGCAACGCGCTGAATTCAAACCTCTGGACTGATCCACATGGTACCGGCGCCCAGATCGCAGCGCTATTCGCCTTCCTCGGCCTGCTTGCATATTTTATCTGGGAGACGAAAAGGGCAAAGAGGGATGATTGATGAATAGCGATCAGCGGTCAGCTTTGGAAGTAGAATGTTCTTACTAAAAGCGGTATTAGGGACAGGAATTATGTGTAGGGTGTCAGCTCCGGTTATAGGATGTTGTTATATTGAGCGGTTTGGGGAGTAACTTCAGTAAAAAAACAAACCGCTGAAATTGAAAAGTTTTCACAAAAAAAAGCTGATAGCTGATTGCTGATTGCTAAAAACAGACCGCTGCCCCTGTCAAGCTTCCATGACCAAAGCTGAAAGCTGATAACTGACCGCTGACCGCCGAAATTGAAAAGCTAAATCCTAAAAATCAGCATTTTCTATTTAATTTTTCGATAAAAGAGGAAAGCATTTTCTTTATTTCTTCAAGCTGATTTTGAATTTCCTCATAACTATCTGATGAAAGATAATTCAAATCGTGCACCAGAAGCAAGCAATATTCCACTTCACAGGCAGATCCGAACGAGAAATAAAGAAAACGTCTAAAATCGGAATCGCTCCCTCTGCCGCATCCTTCCGCAATATTCAGTCCGATGGATACGGCAGCCCTTCTGATTTGTGATGTCAAGCCATATTGCTCTTCTTTTGGGAATCCTGCCGTCATTTTGTAAATATCCAGTGCAAGCAGATGAGATTTTTCCCAAACTTTTAACTCTCTGAAATTTTTCATGATCCTCGAATTATTATATCACCGAGGGGGTATTACCCCCGTTGACTTGTCTAATGACTCATTTAATCCACAATTTGTTCTACAAAGATAATGAAACCAAGAGAATTAAGCTGATAATCGCCGCCCGATTCACCGTTGGTCTTAATCTTGCTTACCGCTGCACCTCTCAACATCCCACTACCGGAGCTGAACGCTAATAGCTGATAGCTAATAGCTGATAGCTGATCGCTGATCGCTGCCAGCTACTTCATCTGCGCCCTGTGGTTAAAGAAAGTTGCCGACCCCCATTTTATCACCATAAAGACCGTCAGCACCACGCTACCCAGGATGCCCAACATCATGGCAATTTGATACTTGATGGCCAGCAGGGGTGACGCACCCGCCAGAATCTGTCCCGTCATCATGCCCGGGAGAAACACGATGCCCATGCCCATCATCGAGTTGATGGTCGGCAGCAGCGCCTGATGGAATGCTCGTCCCGAGACCTCCTTCACGATCAGGGAAGGCTTTCCTCCCATCATCAGAGCATTCTCAATGAGAGCACGGTTATCCCGCATGCCACCCAGCAACGCGTCGATGCCCAGCGTGATGCCCGTCATCGAGTTGCCGATCATCATTCCCGCGAGCGGAATAAAATACTGCGGCTTGAACCAGGGCTCCACCCTGAAGACCCACAGCACGAAGAAGAAGATCGTGATGCCAGTACCGATGAACATCGCCACCGCCACAATCCGTTTCATGTCGCGCGGCACATCCCCCACCCGCTGGAAGGTGTTCAACACCGCGAAACCCTGCATCAGCAGCAGCGCAATCAGGCTGAACCAGACATTTGGATTATCAAAAACATAGGTAAGAATATAACCCACCAGAATTAGCTGAACGGTCATCCTGAAAGTGGAAAGCAGTATCTCCCACTGGTGTCCCACCTTCTCACGCCGCAAGATGGCGAGGAGAATCAGCAGAAAAACATAGGCCGTTGCCAGGCCAATCAGCGTCACATCCTTTATCTCATCCATATATCATTTGTTTACAGACCATTATTATTTTCAAATTACAAAATCCCGTTTAATGCTTCCACGCTTTGAATCTTCGGGCTGCAGCGTTTCATTCAATGCTTCCACGCTTTGAATCTTCCGGCTACAGAGTCCCGTTCAATTTATCCACCCTTTGAATCTTTCCGTCGAACAGCGTGATTGTGACATCGGCAAACCTCTCCGCCACGCTCATGGCATGGGTGACCATGATCAGGGTACCCTTGCGTTTCCTCGTGTAATCCACCACCATGCCGATGATGAAGTCCTCCGTCTCATCGTCCAACGCCGAGGATGGTTCATCCAGCAGAAGAGTCTCCGGATGCAACAGCAACACCCTGGCCAGCGCCACACGCTGTTTTTCGCCACCCGAGAGATCCTTTGTATCCGCCTCCAGGGTCAGCTTCAGTCCCACCTGTTGCAGCAGGTCCGTATAGACCTCCTCGCTGGCAGCCTCCCGTTCGGTGAAGCGCAACGTCTTGTTGAAGTTCTCCCGGATGGTGCCGCTGAACATGACCGGCTGCTGGGGCAGCATCATCACCTCCCGGCGCAGTGCAATCGGGTTGTATGTATCAATCTCCTTCCCCTTGTAGAGAATGGTGCCGCTGTCGGCCGAGATCAGGTTATTCAGCAGTTTCAGCAATGTCGTCTTGCCACCGCCGCTCTTTCCCACAATGCAGGTCACCTGCTGCGCCTTCAACTCCAGCTCGTCCACTGTCAGGATATCCCTGAATTTTACATTTTTAAGCTCAAACATCTTGTTTTCCGGATCGGTATAATGCCGTTATTTTGGATTGGCAGATCCTATAGTGCAAAGATAATACTTGTTCCACGATGCCGCAAAATATACCAAAACTTGCTATCTTTGTCCCCAGGATAAACGACCAAAGCTGATCGCTGATCGCTGATTGCTAAAAAACAGACCGCTGCCCCTGTCAAGCTTCCACAACCAAAGCTGACAGCTGATAACTGATAGCTGACCGCTGATTCCTGATTGCTGATTCCTGATTCCTGACAGCTGAAAGCTGATTCCTGATTCCTGACCCCTGACTTCTGACCCCTGACCCCTAAAAATTATGCAAAAACTAACCCTCCTCCTCGCAACAATGCTGCTGACGCTAAGCTGCGCCAACAAAAGCAACAGCACCACACCCACTGGTGACGCCGACCTCACACAGTATGTGAACCCCTTCATCGGCACCGCCTTCACCGGTCACACCTTTCCCGGCGCCACCTACCCGCTGGGCATGATGCAGCCCGGCCCCGAGACGGGCAACTTCTCGTGGGAGTATTGCTCCGGCTACTTCTACGACGATGAACGCATCAACGGCTTCTCACAGAACCGCCTCAATGGCACCGGCTGCGTGGACCTGGGCGACCTGCTTATGCAGCCCTTCGCCGGCGAGAAGCGCGACGACCTGAGCAGCCGCTTCGACAAATCCACCGAGAAGGCATCCCCCGGCTACTACGCCGTGGAGCTGGCCGAGAACGAGGTGAAGGTGGAGATCACCACCACACCGCACGTTGCCTTCCACCGATACACCTTCGCCAAAGATAAGCCTGCCAACGTGCTGGCCGATTTCCAGAGCGGACTGGTCTGGCAGAAAGAACGGCTTTACACCCATGTCCTCGACAACGAAGTAACCTTCGAGGGCGACCGCACCATCACCGGCCACACCCGCCGCCGCGAATGGGTGGAGCGCACCTACTACTTCGTCATCGAGTTCGACAAACCGATTCTCTCTTCCGAAAAGCTTGCACAGCAAGACCCGCGGGAGAAGGCGCCCCGCTATATTCTCAACTTCGACATGGGCGATGACACAACCCTCAACATGAAGATTGCCATGTCCACCACCGGCATCGAAGGAGCCAAAGCCAACCTCGCTGCCGAAGCCAACGGCAAGGACTTCGACAAAGTACATCAGGAAGCAAAGGATGAATGGAACCGAATCCTCTCCCGCGTGCAGGTGGAAGGTACGCAGGACGAGAAGACCAACTTCTACACCTCGCTCTACCACCTCTACATCCAGCCCAACAACATTGCCGATGTCGACGGCCGCTACGTGGGTCCCAACGAGGAAATCACCTCGTCTCCCACCGGAAAGTACTACTCCACCCTCTCGCAGTGGGACACCTTCCGTGCCGCCTTCCCCATGCATACCATCCTCAGCCCGGAGATCGTGTCCGACCTCGTCAACTCCATGACCGCCTTCAGCGAACAACAGGGACATCTCCCCATCTGGGCGCTCATGGGCAAGGAGACCTTCACCATGATTGGCAACCACTCCATCCCCATGATCGTCGACGCCTACCTGAAAGGTTTCACAGGCTTCGATCCCGAGAAAGTGTATCAGGAAATCAAAAAGTCGATCACCGAAAGCAAACATTACAAATCGAACTGGGATATCTACGATCAGTTTGGTTACTACCCCTACGATCTGATCAAGGCCGAGTCGGTCTCCCGGACGCTGGAGTGCAGCTTCGACGACTATTGCGCCGCCCTCATGGCACAGAAGCTGGACAAGATGGAAGATTATGCTTTCTTCATGAAGCGATCCGGATACTATAAAAACCTCTACGACAACGAGACACGTGCCATGCGACCCAAAGACGCCAACGGCAACTGGCTCTCTCCTTTCGACCCTTATGAGCTGGCGCACGCCGACTCCAACATCGGTGGCCACTACACCGAAGGCAACGCCCTGCAGTACACATGGCACGTGATGCAGGATATTCCCGGGCTGATTGAGCTGATGGGTGGCAAAGAGAAAACGGGTGAGGTACTCGACTACCTCTTCCACACAACACAGGAGTCTACCGGTAGTCTATCCGATGTGACCGGCCTGATCGGCCAGTACGCCCACGGCAACGAACCCAGTCACCACGTGGCCTACATCTACAACTACCTCGACCGCCCCGAGGAGACACAGCGACTGGTACGGCAGATCACCACCGACTTCTACCAGAACAAGCCCGACGGGCTGATCGGCAACGACGACTGCGGCCAGATGTCCGCCTGGTACCTCTTCTCGGCCATGGGCTTCTATCCCATGAATCCGGTGAGTGGCGAATTGGTCTTCGGCGCACCGCAACTGCCCAAGGTCACCCTTCAGCTGGCCGATGGAAAGACCTTCGCAATGGAGGCGAGGAACCTTTCCGCAGAGAACATGTATGTCGATAAAATTGAATGGAATGGACAGCCTTACGACCAGAAATTTATCACCTATGCAGATATCATGGGCGGTGGCACCCTGGTGTTTCACATGACGGATGTTGCACGATAGGAGTCAGGTGACAGGTGGTAGGAAACAGCTACAGGTCATTTGCCGCTGTTTGCATTGATTTTCGTGATATTTCTCTCGTCTGCATTTATTCTTTGACCTGTCATCGTCTCGGTTTCTAAAAGAGAAGAAGTCGCTTCGCAACCTTCTTTTTTTTACGAAACCTTTGTCGGACAGGTTCCCAAAGACTAACTGAGGACTTCGGGAAACATGCACGAAAAGCTGACCCCGTCTTCTCAAACAACTGCATTAAACAGCATCCCACTACCAAAGCTGATTCCCGATTCTCGTACAGCCGCCCCTGACAATCTTGTACCTCAAAAGCTGATCGCTGAATCCTGATTCCTGATTCCTGACTTACTATATTATGTAAAATATTTTTGACGATTCCATTTATTTATGTAATTTCGCAATTGAACTTCAGATTTACATAAAAAGAAATGGAGAAAAAGTATATTAAAAGGGATTTAAGTGATGTAATGCTTGAAATGTACCAATATTTTCCGGTAATCACGATAACGGGGCCACGCCAATCTGGAAAAACCACGCTGTTACGAAAAGTATTCAATCAGCTTCCTTACTATTCGCTTGAAAATTTAGATACGAGGCGTTTTGCTTTGAACGATCCGGTGGGATTTCTTTCCGAGCATTCAGAAGGAATGATTTTAGATGAAGTTCAAAATGCACCCAGTCTGCTTTCCTATATACAAGGCTTAGTAGATGAAAATCCTAAAAAACGTTTTGTACTTTCGGGTAGTTCCCAGTTCTCAGTAATAAAGCAAATTACCCAATCGCTTGCCGGACGGACCGGCGTGCTGGAATTATTGCCATTATCTTATCGTGAAGTCAAAGAGATGGCGGACCAAGAAACATTGGACAGCATATTATTAAAAGGATTTTATCCGGCTTTATATGCTGGTAAAAACATTTACACGCTGTTTTATCCTTCTTATGTGAAAACATATCTGGAAAGAGACGTACGTGATTTATTGCAGATTAAGGATATGATGCAGTTTCAAATATTCCTTAGACTTTGTGCCGGACGAATAGGCAGTCTGTTTAACGCATCGGAATTGTCGGGCGAAGTAGGTGTTTCTGCAAATACCATCAAGTCCTGGCTTTCTGTTTTGCAAGCTTCTTACATCATCACCTTACTTCCACCGTTTTATGAAAACACCAGAAAACGACTGACCAAAACGCCCAAACTTTATTTCTGTGACACCGGTTTAGCTTGCTATCTGTTAGGTATTGAAAGGGAACAACAGTTAGCAAGAGATAAAATGAGAGGTCATTTATTTGAAAACTTCATAGTGAGTGAGGCCCTAAAAAGTAGATATAATCAAGGAAAAGAAAGCAATCTATATTTTTATCGCGACAGCAATGGCGTTGAAGTTGATTTGCTGCTTAAAAACGGAAGCGAATACACCGCCATTGAAATAAAATCATCGCAAACCTATCATCCCGATTTTGAAACAGGTATTCGTTCATTAAGCGATTTGATGAAAGAACGATTAGCCAATAAAATCATCTTGTATGCCGGCGATTTTGAAAACACAGCGGCGGAGATTCAATTACTGAATTATAAAAGAATGAGCACTCTTTTCTAAATTGACAGCTCTTCCCCAAACCGCTGCATTAAACAACATCCCACAACTGGAGCTGAATCTTGAACCGCTGTTTTCAACAACATTCCACTACCGAAGCTGATTCCTGATTCCTGATTCCTGATTCCTGATTCCTGAAAGCCAAACTAATGCGCGTGTCCGGCCGCATCGTAAGAGATAAATATCTCGTACGACACAAACGATTCCTGTCCCGACTGGTCGGTGCAGTAGACGATAAAGTGGTAATGTCCTTCGCGCAGTGGTTTTCCATTCACGTTTTCTGGAATCAGAATATGCTGATGTGCCACCGTGGCCTGTTTCCTGCCCGCGATGGGCGACTCTCCCAGGGCAATGAAGTCACTCTCCAGCCATGTTTTTTCAAAAGCCACGCTGTCTGTGGCTGCACGAGTTATGACACCCGATAGTCCGGTCCTATCGTCTTTTGCTGTTACGGCAGCACTGTGCTCATGTCCGTCGAAGGCACCGTGAATACTCACCTTGTACGATGCCAGCGCCTCATTGTCGCTGAACTGTACTTCAAAGTGAATCGCACTCCCCGGCGCCACCGCCTCATCATCTGCCGGCTCAATTACTGTGATCATCGGCTTCTCGTTGTCGACATCTACCTTCTCGCATGCAAGAAACGCAAATGCGCTCCACAAAATAATTCCTGTAATAAACAATGCTCTTTTCATAACTTAATTTTTAAAATGTTTAACTTTTTAGGAGTCAGCGGTCAGGACTCAGGACTCAGCTTTTTTAGGAGTCAGCGGTCAGCATTCAGCTGTCAGCTTTTTAGGTGAAATATTTTCAATTTCAGCGGTCCAGAATTTCTGGGACTCAGCACTCTATATTCAACGGCCAGCTTTTTTGCAAAAGCTTGTCAATTCTTGAGGTTGGGTTGAATATGTTTTCCGAGGCTTCAAGACCTCGAAGTTTTCCGGTGTGCAGCGAAGTCCTTCATTATTCTTTGGGCACCTGTCCGGCGAAGGTTTCGCAAAAAGAGAAGTAAGCGAAGCGACTTCTTCTCTTTTAGAAACCGAGACGACGACAGGTCAAAGAATAAGGCCAGACGAGAAGCACACCGGGAAAACTGATGTGTTGATGTGATGATGTGATGATGTGATGATGTGCCAATGTACAAATCACTTGCAAACCGCTGACACGAACAACATCCCACTACCCAAGCTGAAAGCTGACGGCTGAAGGCTGAAAGCTGAAAGCTGACCTCTAAAAAGGCACCCTCACAATCACCTGCCCGTTTCTCCCCGGCTCCGGCGCATTCAGCCTGCGGTAGAAGCTCAGATGATTCAGGAAAGCCCTGTCGAACAGGTTATCGATCTGAAAGTCGAAGACAACAAGCCGGCCATTTATCCGCCAGTGAAGGTGTGCCGACAGGTTCCAGAGGGAAGCCCCCGGCGTCCGCAACTCATTCTTCGCGATCCTGTCCTGCGCCATCACGCCCCGGTGTTCCAGCTGCAACGTATAGTGCGTCAGCGCCCCGCGGCCATCGCCGGTATACGCCACATCTGTGATAATCACCGTCGGCGGCGAGAAAGGCAAAGGGTAATGATCCGTCCTGTTTTGATTGTATACATACTCCAGCGCCGACGTCACCTGCCATCGCTCATCGGGCATCCATTCCACCACCGCCTCGCCGCCCGCCATCCAGGCCTCTGCCTGCCGGTACCGGTAAATCTGTCCCGCGTGCGGGAGTATCGACCAGTTTCCCGTCGGCTCCAGGTAGATGTAGTTCGGGAACCACCCCAGAAAAGGATTCAGCGTAAAGCGAAATTGCTCTCCCTTGAACCGATAATCCATATCAAGCTGATATCCTTTCTCGGGCTGCAACGCACTGTTTCCCTGCTCATGCCGGAAGGCGCCGTGATGCAGTCCGTTCGAAGCCAGCTCGTTCGCCCCCGGGTAGCGGAAACTCTTTCCCACGTTCATCTTCAGCGTATGGTCTGCGGAAGGCATCCATGCGAAACCCGCCGATCCCGAGAAGTCGCCGAAGGAGCTGCGCAGGGCGGCCGACCGCTGTGCGTAAAACCCGACTTCCTCCTCTGTGATCCCCTGCTGCGTCAGATACTCCGCCAGCACATCATCGTAATATGCCGCCACCCGCAGCCTGCCCACATCGTAGCGGATACCGCCCGTGAGCAGGAAATGCTCCGTCAGCGCCACCTGGTTTAGCCAGAAGGCGCCGCCGGAATATCGTTCAAAGTCGGGCAACAGAAAGGAGTACCCTCCCACCCTGTTGTGCTGCGCCTCGGTGGAGAGGCCAAAGGTTTTCGACCATCGCTCCTCCTCATCCAGTAGCAGCCGCACGTTTGCCGAATAGGTCTTCAGCCTGAACCGAAGCTCCAGGTCCGGATCATCTACAGGCGGCAGCTGATTGCTGTAGTGTGTATGGAAGGGAGAAAGCTCCTCCCGCAGGTTCTGCTGAAACCCCAGGTCCAGGTTGATGGCCGCAGCCGGTGAAAGTCGCCATTTGTTGTTCGATATCAGCTTGAAGTGGTTGGACGTGGCATAGGGCATCTCCACGTTGCGTGTCGACCCGTCCGGCTCCAGCCTCGACAGCGACGGTATCCCGTGCGCACCCGGAAAGTAACCGTTCTTGCCGTTTATGTCCGACACATGCAGCCGGCTTTCAAGCCGTTCACCCGTGTAGGCGGCCGAGAAAGAAAGATTCGCCTCCCTGCCGGCCGTATTTTTCATGCGACGATCGTATACCGGCATCTTCCACGACAGATAGTCGATGGTGTCTGCCGGAATGCGGAAGTCTGCGTAGCTCTGCACCGTCGCCCGTGCCCGGTAAAAGAACCTTCCCCGCTTTAGCGATGCCGTCACCGACGTGCCCAGCAGGTTGTTGTTCGTTTTCCCGATCAGCGTCACATCACCCCAAAACAGGTCGCTCTCCGGCAAGCGGGGTGGCAGGATCTCGATGACCCCACCCATCGCATCGGAGCCGTAGTAGAGCGACATCGGGCCCTTGTGCAGCCGCACGTTGTCCACGTCGTACTGGTCAATTTCCAGTCCGTGGTCCGCTCCCCATTGCTGGTTTTGCTGCACGATACCCCTGTCCACCACTGCCATGCGGTTGAATCCCATTCCCCGTATCACCGGCTTCGAGAATCCAGCGCCGATGTCCATCGACGCGACGCCCGGCAACGACGCCAGTGTCTGCACGAAACCGGTGCTGTTGTTGCGTAGGAGGTAGCCCCTGCTGATCTCCTCCACAGGGAGTGTGCTTATCTTTTCGGCTCCCTGTGTCGCTTTTGCCCGCACCGTCACTTGCGGCAAATGATAATGCAGCGAGTCGGCAGTATCTGTGGCACCGGTTTGCGCATAGACGACCGTACCCGCAGTTATATAGAGCAGTACAAGTAATAATTTCATTGAAAATTAATAAGGATGGGTTCAGGATGGGTGATTGCAGCCGGCGCAGAGGCCCTCCACCACGACAAACACTTCGCGCGTCACAAAATCGGCAGGCAATTCCGCATCGAAGTGCGATTTACCTTCAAGGCACAGCACCTCGTCGCACTTGCCACAGTGAAAGTGCGCGTGTACCGGATTTTGATCCGAATGATGTCCGTTGAGTGCATATTTCACAGAGTTGTCATGCAGCACGATCCGATGAATGACATGCTGCTCCTCCAGGGTTTTGAGGGTGCGGTAAAAGGTAACCCGGTCGAACAGTTCCGGAAAAGGTTTTTTAATCTCCTCCTCCGACAGGGCCGAGTCGCTTCGCAGCAATTCGGTCAGTATAAACTTCCGGCAACCGGTATTTTTGAGCTTATGGCGTTGTAATATTTCTTCTGCGGTCATTGTGAAACAACTTTACAAATGCAACAATGCTGCAAATATAGACATGATTTATCTCAACCGACTATCCATTTAATTTTTTTAGCTAAATTTATATTTTAATTCCACCATGAGTTTCCGGCAAGCTGACGCCTGAATTCTGAATCCTGAAAAATGATAAAGCACCAATTTATACTTTCATTTTGAATCATTTTACCTACATTTGCTCGGAGAGGTATAACAAAGCGATAGAATCATGACGAAAGAAGCAGCAACCACGACACCACGACACCCCGATCTGTTTGGACATCCGAGGGGACTCTACCTCCTGTTTTTAACCGAGATGTGGGAGCGGTTCTGCTATTTCGGCATGCGGGGACTGCTCGTACTCTACCTTACCAAAGCACTCTTCCAGGGCGACGATCAGGCGTTCGCCATCTATGGTGCCTACACCGCGCTGGTCTATATGGCACCCGTACTGGGCGGGCGGCTGGCCGATCGTATCCTGGGTTACCGCATTGCGGTGATGCTGGGAGCGGTGCTGATGGCCATCGGTGAATTCCTGATCCTTGGGGGCAGCCAGAGCTGGCTCTATGTTGGTATGGCGGTCATCATCGTGGGCAACGGGTACTTCAAGGCCAACATATCCAGCCTGGTGGGAAAACTCTACACCACCGATGACCCACGCCGCGACTCCGGATTCACCATCTTCTACATTGGTGTCAACGTGGGGGCACTGTTGGCCACGTTGGTCGTCGTCTGGGTGGGCGAACGTTTCGGTTTTAAATATGGCTTCGGACTCGCCGGCATCGGCATGCTGCTGGGACTGCTGATCTTCGCCGCAGGACAGAAATACTACAAGAAGGAGGGGCGTCCGCCGCGGCCGGAGAAGCTTCGCGCAAAAGTGCTCGGGCCGCTCACGCAGTTGCAACTCACCGTGCTGCTCTCCTTCCTGGCCATCCCGTTGATCTACCTGCTCATCATCTACAACGATGTGATGGGCATCCTGCTCATCCTCACCTTTCTCTTCGTGGGATATACCCTGCTCAAAGAAGGCATCGGGGGAGGTCGCATCCTGCGCGACCGGATGATCATCTTCATCATCCTCTGCCTCTTCAACATCCTCTTCTGGGCACTCTTCGAACAGGCAGGTTCGTCGCTCACCCTTTTTGCCGACCGCAACGTGGACCGCAATGTATTGGGTATCTTCAAGATGACCGCCGGACAGACGCAGTTCTTCAACCCCTTCTTCATCATCGTCATGGGATCACTCTTCTCGATGCTCTGGGTCAAACTGTCGGAGCGAAACCTAAACCCCAACATCCCCGCCAAGTTCGGCTACGGCATCATCTCGCTCGGCATCGGCTACCTCATCACCCGTTTCGGGTTCTTCACCCACAACGAGGCCTACCTGGTACCGCTTTGGATCATCATCGCCATCTACTTCTTCCATACCGTGGGCGAACTCTTCATTTCACCCATCGGTCTCTCCATGGTGACCAAGCTGGCGCCCGAGAAGCTTTCCGGCACGCTGATGGGCGCCTGGTTTCTCTCCTTCTCAGGCTCTAACTTCCTTGGTGGACAGCTTGCTAAACTCACACACAGCAGCAAAGTGGTTTCGGATGTGGCATTGGAGTCCCTCACGCGTTATATCGATGTCTACACCAGCTTCGGCCTGATCGCCGTGGCCACCGGCCTCCTGGTGCTGATTCTCTCCCCACAGCTCAACAAGCTGATGCATGGAATAAAGTAGTAAGTTAAAATACCAATTTATGCTTCCTTTTTGATTCATTTTACATACATTTGCTCGGAGGGTTGTTACAAAAGCGATAGAATCATGATCGATTCCGGGAAACCCCCGTGGGCAAAGGGATCGAGATCATGGAGAGCCTGATAGGCCACACCAGCGGTTTCGCCCGTCCCACCTACGTAATCGATGCACCGGGTGGCGGAGGCAAGATCCCTGTGATGCCCAATTACATCATCTCCTGGTCCACCAACAAGGTGGTGCTTCGTAACTACGAGGGAGTAATCACCACCTACCGGGAACCCGACAAGTACGAGGAGCAGCGCTGCGACCGTGACTGTGAGCACTGCAACCTCGACCTCAATACCAGTGAGGCGGATGAAATGGAATCGATAGGTATAGAAAAACTACTCTCAGGCGACAACGAGACTATCTCGCTGATTCCCGGCGACAAAGAAAGGATACAGCGACGCAACGAAGATGAGTGATACCATTGAACAAATCGGCAGCGGCTCGGTCATTCAACACGTCAGGCTCAACGACAGGGTCTACCTGATGAAGCTGAAGAAGGAAGACCTCGCAGCGGTATTACAACGACTGGAGGTGCTCACAGTGGAAAAACACTATTCAAAGCTGTTCTGCAAGGTCCCCGGGAGTCTCGCTGCACCGTTCCTCGCGATGGGATTTATCCCCGAGGGAGAGATACCGCATTTTTATGACAACGGAGACGATGCACTTTTCCTCTCCCGTTTTGATGATCCCGCACGACTGGCGAACAAACCCGAAGTGGAGCTGCGGCGCTTCCGACAGCTCCTTTCCGAAACGCTGCATCCGAAAGAGTTCAGTCAAAAGACGGCTGCCTTCGCTGTCATACAGCTGGAGCAGAGCCATGCAAGGCAGATTGCAGACCTGTACGCCCGGGTATTTCTGAGCTACCCGTTTCCCATATATGATCCCGCATATATTGTAAAGATGATGGAGGACGATGTGCAGTACTTCGGAGCCTTCAGCGGAGATCAGCTTGCTGCCCTCTCCTCAGCCGATATCGACTTCGAAACGAAAAGTGCCGAGATGACTGATTTTGCGACCCACGACACACATACAGGGCACAATCTCTCCTGTCTGCTGCTCCATACGATGGAGCAAGCCATGCAGCAACAAGGCATACGGACACTCTACACCATCGCACGGCTCGCCTCCGTCCCCATGAACAAGACCTTCCTTCGGTCTGGATATCACTATTCCGGCACATTTATCAACAACACCCATATCTCCGGCCACATCGAAAGTATGAATTTGTATTACAAACACTTATAAAAAAAACGAATTATCCATTCCTGTAAGCGTCCGTTTTGAAAAACTCTTCAACTACTTTTTCAGGCGAACAGCTTAATTGTTCACGAAGATATTTTATATTCATCGGTGAAATCTTTAATACCTGATTGGCACGCCCATACAGCGGTGAAGTACTGTCAAGACCAATCCCTGCATTAATTGCTGCGATGAACCACAAATAATCAGATTCTTTTGCTCATTTCATACGATTTTTTTACAAATACGAATGCAAATATTATGTCGTACAAAAATAATGTTCCTGATACATAATTAAAAATATTTATTGCAAATACCACGCAACCAGTCGCTGCACGCCTTCTTCAATCTCAATGGCATGTCGCCAACCCAGGTTGTTTAGCTTGGTAACATCGGTCAGTTTGCGCATTGTGCCGTCGGGCTTTGAAGCATCAAAAGAAATATCTCCCTCATAACCAATGCTCTTTTTAATCAGATACGCCAGGTCGCGAATGCTGATCTCCCTGCCCGTGCCAATGTTGATGTGGCAGTTGCGCGCCTCCGCACCCCTGCCCTTCAGGTCGGCAAAGTCCACCCGCTCCATGATGAAGACGCAGGCATCAGCCATCTCCTCGCTCCAGAGGAACTCGCGCAGCGGCGTGCCCGTACCCCAGAGCGACAGCCCCTCTTCCGTAATTCCATATTTGTGCAGCAGGGTTATGATCTGTTCATCAGTCACTGCTTCCTTTACACCACTTGCACCCGTCACATCCCCCACACTTGCCACGCCTCCAACACCCTCTACGGGTCGGCGGCGCAGATCCTCCCGGATTGCCTCCATGTCGCCCTCCATGAGACATTTCGTCAGGTGTATCTTGCGGATCATCGCAGGCAGCACATGACTCCGTTCCAGGTCGAAGTTGTCATTCGGTCCGTACAGGTTTGTCGGCATCACCGCAATAAAGTTGGTGCCGTACTGCAGGTTGAAGCTCTCGCACATCTTCAGTCCCGCGATCTTGGCGATAGCATACGGTTCGTTGGTATACTCCAGTGGACCCGTCAGCAGCGAATCCTCCCGCATGGGTTGGGGTGCCTCCTTCGGATAGATGCAGGTGCTTCCCAGGAAGAGCAGCTTCTTCACACCGTGGCGCCAGCTCTCCCCAATCACGTTATTCTGGATCTGGAGATTCCGATAAATGAAATCAGCCCTGTAGGTATTGTTGGCCACAATCCCTCCGACGTGCGCCGCAGCAAGGAACACATACTCTGGCTTTACCTCCTCGAAGAAACGGGCCACGGCTGCGCTGTCCATCAGGTCCAGCTCCCTGTGCGTGCGACCTATCAGATTGGAATACCCTTTTTGTTTCAGGTTGTTCCAGATTGCCGAGCCCACGAGTCCCCGGTGGCCGGCTACATATATTTTTGCGTTTTTTTCCATTGAGTTTAATTTTTAGGCATTATTCTTTGGGTACCTGTCCGGCGAAGGTTTCGTAAAAAGAGAAGTGAAGCGGAGCGACTTCTTCTCTTTTAGAAACCGAGGCGATGACAGGTCAAAGAATGCTGAATCCTGATTCCTATTTCGCCAAATCATGTTTCATCATCCTTCTCACCAGCTCCGGGAACGACGTCCTCGTCGGGTTCCACCCCAGCAGCGTCCTCGCCTTCGTCGGATCGCCCAGCAGCTGTTCCACTTCGGCAGGTCTGAAATATTTCGGGTCGACCTCCACCAGCACCTTGCCGGTAGCCACATCAATTCCCTTTTCATTCACACCCTCACCTTCCCATCGCAGGTCGATACCCGCCTCGGCGAAAGCCAGCGTGCAAAACTCCCGCACAGAATGCATCTCACCCGTGGCAATCACGAAGTCCTCCGGCGTGTCGTGCTGCAGCATCAACCACATGCACTCCACATAGTCGGGTGCATAGCCCCAATCCCGTTTCGCATCCAGGTTCCCCAGGTACAACTTATCCTGCAGCCCATGTGCAATGCGTGCCGCCGCGATGGTGATCTTCCGTGTCACGAAGGTCTCGCCCCGTCGTTCGCTCTCGTGGTTGAAGAGGATGCCATTCACTGCGAACATGCCGTACGACTCGCGGTAGTTCTTCGTGATCCAGTATCCGTATAGTTTTGCCACACCGTAAGGGCTGCGCGGATAGAAGGGAGTCGTCTCCCTTTGCGGCACCTCCTGCACCAGTCCGAAGAGTTCCGATGTGGAAGCCTGATAGATACGTGTTTTCTTCTCCAACCCCAGTATTCTCACTGCCTCCAGCAGGCGCAGCGTTCCCACCGCATCCACCTCGGCGGTGTATTCCGGCACGTCGAAGCTCACTTTCACGTGGCTCTGTGCCGCCAGGTTGTAAATCTCGTCCGGCTTGATGGTCTGGATTACCCGTATCAGGGAGCTCGAGTCGGTCATGTCCGCGTAGTGCAGGTTAATCAGCCGCTTCTGGTGCATGTCGCGCACCCACTCGTCCAGATAAAGATGTTCAATGCGTCCCGTGTTGAAAGAGCTGGAGCGGCGCATCAGTCCATGCACCTCATATCCCTTTTCGAGGAGGAACTCCGACAGGTACGAACCGTCCTGCCCCGTGATTCCGGTAATCAACGCTGTTTTTCCCATTTTTCTTGATTTTATTTTAGACAACACAAAGCTACAACACAAAATCCAAATAATTAGATGGATGTATGGTTGAAAATATCGAATTAAGTTGTCAGCTGATCGCTGACACCTGATTCCTAAATCCTGACCGCTATTTTCCTCCACAAAAGTTTCCCGATGTTCTGCGAAGTCCTCAATTATTCTTTGGGCACCTGTCCGGCGAAGGTTTCGTAAAAAGAGAAGTGAGCGAAGCTACTTCTTCTCTTTTAGAAACCGAGACGACGACAGGTCGAAGAATAAGTGCAGACAAGGAGAACACCGGGAAAATTAACTTGCTGATTTGCTAATCTATTGATCGCTGAAAGCTAAAAATCACTGTCCACTATCATAATACAACCCCCACTCCGCCAGTTGGAACAAGTTGCTGCCGTTGTAAGCGGAGACGTTCAGCCTGTAATGAGAGTAAGCCGTGGCATTATCCATCAGGAACACCTTCCGTTCAAAGCGGTTGGCGAATGTGATGCCGCTCTGCTGATCGAGTGTAGTCCAGTTTGTGCCATCGTTGGATCCCTCCAGCTTCCAGTCCTTGGGGTCACGTCCCGAAGCATCGTTGGCCGATGTCAGCGTGTAATAGGTCGCGATGAACTGGCGATCCATCTTCCACATCATCCAGGTGGCCGCGCCGCCGGTCAGGTATTTCGAATTGATGTCACCGTCCACCAGCTTTGCGATACCCTCACCGCCGCCGGTGTTGTATCTGTCGGAGATGGTACCGGGAATGGACATCAGGTTGATCACCACCGGCTCCACGTTTACCGTCTGCTGATTATCGAGCCACACCTCATCGGCAGAGACCAGGTTCCCCATGATCGGCCATACAGATACCCGGAAGTCGAAGGTATACTCACCCACCGGCAGGAAGGGCAACGGAATGATCGAAGGCACGGCGATGTTAATCTGCGACTGGCCGATGGCTTCCGGCACGAAGAGCTTCTCGCTCTTGGTGAATCCGTCTGGACCGTTCACCGTGTATTCAATATGCCCCGAGAAGCTCATCAGCACGTTGGAGGTCCCCATAATAGATACATACTGGTCAGGCCCGATAGCCTGTACCACCGCCATGGGCGGTGTCAAGCCGTCCACAAAAGCCTGTGACACGGGAAAGGCGGTAATGTAGGTGGGCACCGACAGGTTATTGTGGGCATCTATCGTGTAGACTGCAAACTCATATCCCGTGCCGGCATCCAATCCCTCGATACTCACTGAGTCCACCAGCGTGTCATACAGCACCTCCGTACTGTCCACACCATATACAATCTTGATTTTCTTCGATTTCTGATCCTTCGGATTATCCCATGCCAGGATCACCCTTTCGAAGCCGGGATAGACACGCAGGCTGTCAATCTTGCCCGAGTAGTTATACTCCTCCAGGTATTGTTTGAAGTTATCTTCCATCGAGTCACATCCCCAATAAGCCATTATGGTCATCAGGAAGCCTATCTTGAGGATCGATTTGAATTGTTTCATATGTTTTATAGGTTTATTTTTTGATGATTTCATTCCTTATTCCCATCCTTCGCGCACGCCGATGAGCGTTTCAGAATCCTCGATGATTGTCCCGTCCGCCTCGGTACCAAAGACAGTGATCTCTGATGTACAGCCCGAGTTTCCACCGCCAAACTGTTTGATACCCTTGTAGCGCAGGTAACGGAATGGCTTTGTGAACTGCGGATTCTCGGGATAGAAGATATATTCATGACCGTTGCGGGCCTCGTTGCGGGCCTCGATCACGTTTGAAGGCTGGGTGAGGCGATAGCGGCCCACCAGTTCCCATCCATCGAATACACCATCGGAAGCATCCTTGTCGTCACTGATCCAGATCTCCCAGATCTCCACGTTCTCTCCGCCGTAGAGCATGCCCCAGGCGTTGCGTTGCCACACCTTGAAGCGGCTGCCCTTGATCTCCCGTCCCAGGTCGATGAAATAGGAGAAGGGATAGCTCACCTGTCCCGTGTTGAAGTAGTTGAGGTTCAGCTTGGGTTCATAGTCATATTCATTGTCCCAGAACTTCTCGATACGTCCCTCCACATGCGACATGGGAGCATTCATCATGCTGTCCTTGCGGTAGGTACCCCTGAATTCTTCAAAAGGCTCCTGTTCAAATGGGTTGGGGTCGCTGTTGTAGTCCCACCGGTTGCCATAGAGCAGCTGGTCACGCAGGAACGACCATGTTTTTTTGGAAATGGGTCCATCAATATGGGGTGTGACCGTGCCAAAGCTCTTTTCTTCAGTCTGGTTCTCGTAGGTATCCTTGATGTATACCGACACCTCATGGGGTTCACCTTTCAGTCCGTCAATCATAAAGCGGTCCTTCGCCAGGTTGGAGGCATAAATCTTGGTCGCCTCGGTGGTTCCGGTCTTCACCCTCACGAAGATGGTCACGTTCTTCTCCTGCAAATTTGTCCAGTCCACAACCAGCGACGAGAATCCCGGCAGCACCTGCACGGTCTCCAGCACAGCCAGTGTGGTGGGTGCCAGCGGAGTCACCTTCATGTTCATGGCTTCGGACTGGTTGTTGTTGCGGTCCACGGAGAAGATCTTCACCTCATATTCCTTTTCCTGACCAAAGCCCTCAATGAAGAGGGTGTCGGAATAGACACTGCTTGTCTTCGATATTTTGGCGCCGGTATCAATCGTATACTCGGCACGGACATAGAGGAAATCCTCGTCCGCCGGGGCGGTGTAGGTAAAATAGCCACCACCAAACTGCGGCGTAAACACCACGTTGGTCACTTTCGCGGGAGGTGTTGCATCGCCCGATGCCTCATCCTCGCAGCTGTTCAGCGATAAGAGCGCTGCCATTGTCGCAAGCAGCGATAAAAAGATTATATTGATTCGTTTCATATGATTAAAACTATTACAGGATTACCATCCAGGATTTTGTACTAAGTTAGGATTGCGGTTGATGTCCCACAGCGGCAGTGGCATCAGGTAATCGCGTGGTGTTTGCCAGCGACGGGGCTGCAGTGTCATCAGCACATAAAATTGTTCCGGATCCACGCCTGTGGTATTGAAACCCTTCACCGGCGAGAGGAAGTAACGGTCGGCCTCCTTCCAGCGCAGGATATCGAAATAACGATGTCCTTCAAAGGAGAGCTCGATCATCCTTTCACGGTGAATGATGTCACGCAGTCCCTCCTTGGTGGCATGCTTGCCAGGAGTCTTCACAATCGAAGCATCGCTCCACACTGTTTCAATCGGCTGCAGTCCACCCACGGCACGCACCTTGTTCAGATAGTCATAAGCCGGCTGTCCCGGACCATTGTACTCGTTATAGGCTTCCGCATACATCAGGTAGAGGTCCGACAGGCGGAGAATGGGATACGGAAACTTCACCACGCGGGCCCAGTGGCCGGTACCCGACTCAGGATGTACCAGCTTTTTCACGCCAATGCCCGTCCAGTAAAAGTCGGTCGTGTGCTGCGCGCCCCGTCCACCAGGAAACTCGTTGTAGCGCATCTTCACGTCGTTGGCCAGGTCATGGGTGCGCCAGACGCTTCTGTCGACCACCATCCATGCATAAAAACGCGGTTCACGGTTCAGGTGCAGACGAATGGTCTTCTCGCCCACCTGCATATAACCCTTGTGGTAGTTGTCATCGGGGATCTCCGTGATCTGCAAACGGTTGCTGTAGTCGTATGTCTTATCATCCTCAATGGGCACCCCGTTTTTAGAGTAGAACAGCTCATCCATCCGGTAATCGGCACCCAGCCACTGCCATGCATAGCCGGCCTGTGTGGGATCGGCCACCGAACGCATGTTGGTAGCATGGGCAAAGCCGCCCTGTCCTTCATAGTCGAGCCCCGAGTAGCCCCACAGCAGTTCGTCGTTCCATCCCTGTACAATGGAGAAACGTTTGTTGTAGGCATACTGGATAATCTCCGACTCCTCGAAGTTTTCCACATCCCAGAACTTGGGCTGGCCGATGAAAGTATATAGTTTCTTACCCCTTGCTTCCGCATAGTCAATCGCATCCTTGATACCGTCGAGGGCCTCTTTCCATTTCTCCGGGTCATAGGTCATTGGGAAGTAGGTATCACCGGCTTTGTTCCGGAAGTTGCTGAAGTACTCGGTGTTTCCGTTGAAGAGCGGACTCGCCCGGGTGATCAGCACCTGTGCCTTGATGGCACGCGCATTGATCTGGTCCACCTGACCCAGGAAGGCGCTCTCGCGCTCCACGGAGAGTTCGGTGCGCGGACTTCCGTTGGCATCAAAGAGCACCTCGTCGATGCTGTTGAGCACGTAGTTGAAGCAGGAGTCCACGGTCTGGCGCTCCTGGCGTACCTCTTCCACGGGAGAGAAAGGCTCCAGGTTCTTGTCCGCAATCACGATGGGACCATAGAGACGGATCAGGTAAAAGTGGTAATATGCTTTCAGTATCTTCACCTGTGCAATCCAGTCGGCCTTCTCTGCCGGCGTGATGTCGGGCACCCCTTCAATATTCTCGAAGAAGATGTTGCAGACACGTATACCCTGATAGAGGGAGGTTGCGCCGCCGCCACCCGACCAGAAGTTGAGGATGGGGTCGTTTGAGTTGTTCCAGCCGCGCATCAGCTGCATTCCACGGAGCAGTCCCCTGTTCTCGCCATGGTCGGCATCGAGGCGTCCCACCCACTCGTCGCCGGCGAGGGTCATCGACTGGTGCAGTTTCTCATAATTGGGCATATACCGGTAACAGGTAGAGAGCGCGCCGAGGGCCTTCTCCCGATTTTCGAAGAGGCTTCCCACCTGCACGGTGTTGTCCGGCACAATATCCAGGAAGTCACATCCGGGCAACAACGTCGAAAGCACGATGAGCGTACTGATGATAAATATTTTTGATTTCATGCGATACGATTTATTTATTTTCATTTTATTAAAATGTGACATTCAGTCCCACGTTATACACCCGCTGCAGCGGATAAGCAAGTCCATTTCCTGTCATTTCCGGATCCCACAGCTTGAAATCGGATAAAGCGAAAAGGTTTTGTCCTGTGAAGTAGATGCGCACCATCCCGGCCGGTTGGAACCAGCTTTTGGGGAAGGTATACCCTACTTCCAGCGTCTTCATACGCAGGAAACCTCCGTTACGCAGCCACCAGGTAGAGTTTTGGCGACTGTTATTCTGGTTCAGCGAAGCCGAGAGGCGTGGCCAGAAAGCCTGCGACACCGGGTTATTGGCATTCCAGTGATCGTCGGCAATGATCTTGAGTGCGCCGCGATGTCCCACAAAGGGAGCGATACCGAATCTATCGGGGTTGTCTCTTTTTCCGTTGGGGTCGATAAAGAAGGATACCCTGGCCTGGCCCTGAAAGAAGGTGGATATGTCGAAGTTCTTGTGACCGGCCGACAGACCGAAGCCGTAGTTTATCTCCGGCACGGTGGGATAACCGATGTGCACCTGGTCGTCGTCGTTCACGCGACCGTCGCCGTTGATATCCTTGTACTTGATGTCACCCGCCTGCGGTACGCTTCCCAGCTCCTGCAGGGGTGAATTTTTCACATCAGCCTCATCGATAAAGAGGCGTTCGGCAATAAAGCCTTTCCAGGTGTTGATGGGCCATCCGATGTCGCTGAGGTATTTCCAGCGATACTCGGGCTCTTCATTCTCCACATATTCATTGTGTGCATAGGTAAAATTAAACCGGCCTGTCACCCAGGTATCCCTGCTGAAAGAGTGGTTTATATCAACGGAGCCATCAAAGCCGCCACTCTTCACCTCGCCCACGTTGCCATACACGTTGCTGGTAAGTCCCATGGTGGCCGGCAGGTTGGCACGTGCCTGGTAGATCTGTCGTCTGTTCTCGGAGAAGTACTCCATGACCAGCTTCACAGCGCGATTCTTAAAGAGATCAATTTCAAAGCCCACATTCTGTTTCACGGCAATCTCCCAAGTGATCATCGGATTGGCATAACGGTTGATATTGAATCCGCCGTAGTTGGAGTTGAAATCCCTGCCCCAGCGGTAGCCACTCCCGCTAGCAATATCGGAGAGGAAGAAGAAACGATCGGCAGCACCTGCAATCTGATCGTTCCCCACCTTACCCCAGGAGTACTTCAACTTAAATCCGGGGAGCACATTTTCGAGTGGCTCCCAGAAGGGTTCGTTTGAGACGATGTATCCCAATCCCAATGCAGGGAAGAGACCCCAGCGATGCGACCGGTCGAACTTTTCCGATCCGGTGTAAGTAAGACTCACCTCGGCGAGGTATTTCTCCATCAGCCCGTAATTTAACCGGGCACGGATACCCTGGTTCCGCTGTGGCAGCGTACGTTGAATGGTCTTGTCCTCCTCCCGCCAGATGCCGGTATTCTTCAGCTCCTCCTGGGTATAGATCACCAGTCCGCTCACGTCGTGCATGTCGTTCAGCGTATTGGAATAGGTGAGTCCCCCTTCCATATAGAGACGAAACTCGCCACTGCGTTCAATGGATGGGTTGCTCAACGCATCGGTACCCTTGTGCACCTGCTGGAGAACATAGGTATCGGTAAACTCGTCATAACTTTTGATGTTGTAGAGATAGGGATCGTAACTGCGGAAGTTCTCATAACGGTTGTCGTTCTTGATCGACACCTTGGCGCGGGCCATCAGCCCCTCCAGCATATTGCCCATATCCTGATCGAGTGAAAACTGTGAGGTGATGCGTCCCATCGATCCGTCCTTATAACCACGTACCATGCGCGCATACGGATTCACCATGGTGCCGGTGGCATCCGACCCGAAGAGGGTATGCTTCACATAGGCGTTCTTTTCATCCGGCATATAGAACCTGGGAAACTCCACCGGGTTGGTGGCCACCACACTGGCAAAAATATCGTTCGTGTTGTCAAGGGGCCCCGTAAAGTTTTCAAAAATGGAGTTCATGTTGATGTCCATTTTCGTTGTTTCCGTCAGATCCATCGAGATATTGGCCAGAATATTAAACCGGTCAATGTCGATGTTATTCTTGAAGTTGTTCAACTTGTTGTCCTTCAGGATACCGGTATCCTTATCGTATGAAACCGACAGATAATACTTCACCACGGTACCCCCGCCCGATATGTTCATGTTGTAATGCTGATTGAAGGTGCTCGGCTTGAACATGATGTCATACCAGTCGAGATTGGGATAGGCATACTCGTTGAGGCCATCCTGGGTATTCTGAATCTTCTGTGCGGAATAATAGGGTGAAAGAAGCGGATTGTCATTAAACTGCGCCTCGTTGTACAGCTTCATATAGGTCACCCCATCCACCGTCTCCAGCACCTTGGTCGGCATCGAGAGCCGCCCGTCGGCACGCACCGATATTTTCGGCTTGCCGGCTATCCCCTTCTTGGTGGTGACCATGATCACGCCGTTGGCGCCCTTCGATCCGTAGAGAGCAGCTGCGGTGGCATCCTTGAGTACGGCAAACTGTTCAATGTTATCCGGATCCACCCGCGCCAGGTCGGTCGAGCTCACCTCAAACCCGTCGAGCAGGATCAGCGGACTGCTGGCATAACCAAAGGTGGTGACACCGCGCACGAAGAACTGCGCATTGTCGTTCCCCGGCTCACCGCTCCGCTGGTAGGAGATCACCCCTGCCAGTCGCCCTGCAAGAGCCGTCGTCAGGTTACTTGAGGGTACCCTCAGCTCCTTGGGATTAATGGTTTCTATTGATGACACCACACTCTCCTTTTTCTGTGTGGCGAAAGCAGTAATGGTCACTTCATCCAGCAGCTCCACATCTTCCTGCATGACGACATTCATGACGGAACCTGTACCCACTTTCGAAGTCAGCGCCCTCATTCCCACATATTGGAAACGGACCTCTTCCCCCGTGGCAGCCTGAATGGAGTAGTTACCGTCGGCATCGGTGATCACGCCACCCTGGCGTCCCACCACCTGCACGGTCACACCCGGCAAGGGTTCGCCTTGGGTATCCGTCACAACACCGGTGATTTCCCTTCGGGACTGCTGAACCTCAGCATTCTCCAAAGAAGCCCATCCCGGTAGCGCGAGTGCCAGGAAGAAAAAAAGAAGCGCTGCATGCAATGTTTTTTTTAATTTAAAGGAACGACCAAAGTCTCCTTTCGTTCGTTTTTTCATGTAATCCATAAACAATTTTTAATTAAAACGTTTGCTAAAATCTAAAAAACCCTGTTCTTTTTATTATTTTAGACAAAATTGTCTATTTTTCCCATTCATGGATGCGAATATTGTCTCAAAAAATGAAAGAAACTGATCAAATACTGATGTACAGATGTGGTAATCTAAGGATGTAATGATTGAAAGATGTGACGATAAGGAGATTGATTGATGTGGTGATGTGCAGATTGAAAGACGCGATGATTGGTCGATATGATGTGAGGATTTGCTAAAAGCTGATCGCTGACCACTATTTCCCAAACCGCTATCCCTGACAACATTCAACCACAGAAGCTGATAGCTGATAGCTAACACCTTAATCCCTATATTTATCTATGGAAAAGTCTGAAATAATTTTATTTTTCCACAGATAAGTGTATATTTGCATGAGTTTGATTCAATGTCTATATCGTATGAAAAGAAAAATATATGACTACCTGTTACAGTGGAAGGAAAAAGCAGACAGAAAACCTCTGATTGTCAATGGTGCACGTCAGGTGGGGAAAACTTATATTTTGCAAGAGTTTGGCCAGCAGGAGTATGACAATTACGTTATTGTAAACCTCGAGACTGACAAAGCGTTGGTAGAGAAATTTGAAGAGAGTATAACCCCCAGGTCACTTATTCAGTACCTCGAATCAGCCCATTCGCAGAGGATTATCCCCGGCAAAACACTTATTGTAATTGATGAAATACAAGCTTCGGAGAGGGCATTGACATCGTTGAAGTATTTCTATGAACAAGCTCCCGAATTTCACGTTGTGGCTGCGGGTTCATTGCTTGGTGTGGCGATAAATCGCAAACAATTTTCTTTTCCTGTGGGCAAGGTCGATGAAATTACACTGTTTCCAATGGATTTCGAGGAGTTTTTATGGGCAAACAATCGATCCATGCTGGCACACACCATCCGGGAACACTATCTCTCCAACGAGCCTTTGGATGTACATTCGATAGCAGTAGATTTATATAACAAGTACCTTATTGTCGGCGGCATGCCCGCCGCGGTGAAGGAGTTTATAGCCACCGATAGTTTTGTGGCGATTGCCGATATGCAAAACCGTATTTTGAATGAATATATTGCGGATATGGCAAAGTATGCCGAGCCTGCAACCAGCATTAAAATACGCGCGTGTTACGAATCAATTCCGGCTCAACTGGCGAAGGAGAATCGCAAGTTCCAATATAGCGTTGTCCAGCGAGGAGGCAGCTCAACAATTTTCGGCGAGTCTATTGAGTGGCTTAAATATGCGGGGGTTATACTCAAATGTCAGAAGACAACACAAGGGACAATGCCTGTTAAGGTGTATGTCGATCTGAGCGATTTTAAACTTTACATGGCTGACGTGGGCATGCTTACCATGCAGTCTGGCATAGCCACTCAAGCGATATTATCTCCACTCGACATAGAGAACCCGTTCTTGGGCGCAATTGCTGAAAATTATGTAGCACAGGCGCTTGCAAACAATTTGATAACACTTCTTTATTGGAAGAACGACAATACGGCAGAGGTTGATTTTGTTATACAGAAAGATACCGATGTAATTCCCATCGAGGTAAAAAGTGGCCTGCGTATACGTTCCAAGAGCTTGCGCATTTTCATGGAGAAATACAATTGCCCTTATGGTATTCGCATATCAAAGAAGAACTTCGGATTTGAAAACAGCATAAAGTCAGTACCGCTTTATGCAGCATTCTGTATATAATTTCTCAATATGAGAAGTACCTGCTTACTTCAGTCTTAGCCTTCCCGGCGTTCTTCTCTTCTGCACTTATTCTTTGACCTGTCGTCGTCTTGGTTTCTAAAAGAGAAGAAGTCGCTTCGCTTACTTCTCTTTTTACGAAACCTTCGCCGGACAGGTGCCCAAAGAATAATTGAGGACTTCTCAGAACACGCGGGAAAACTGATTTACTGATTTACTGATTTATTGATGTGAAGATTTACTGATTTGAAGATACATTGATGTGCTGATTTGCGAAAAGCTGAATCCTGATTGCTTTTCTCCAAACCGCTGTCTCTGAAAACATTCATCCACAGAAGCTGACAGCTGACCGCTGATCGCTGACACCTGAATCCTATTTCCCCAGAATCTCCTGGGCCCTCTTCAGTCGATCTGCAGAGAGCGGCGGTGTATCTTTCAACGCGTAATCCATCCCCATCTGTTCATATTTGCGTGCACCCATGGTATGATACGGCAGCAGTTCTACCTTTTCGATGCACTTGTAGGGCCGCAGGAAGTCCGCCAGCCGCTGCAGCAGCACATCGTCATCCGTCCATCCCGGCACCAGGACGTGGCGTATCCAGACGGGAATCTGTTTTTCCTCCAGATAGTCGAGGCAGCGCAGCGTATTATCCTGTCTGGCACCGGTCAGCGCCTTATGCTGTACCGGGTCAATTGATTTGATGTCGAGCAGCACCAGGTCGGCCGCCTCCAGCGTCTCCCGCACGGCCGGCGTAAAGATGGCCCCCGACGTATCCAGCGCCGTGTGGATACCTGCCTCCCGGCAGCGCAAGAAGAACTCCTTCACGAACTCTGCCTGCATGAGTGGCTCGCCCCCCGTAACAGTCACCCCACCCCGGGCAATGAAGTTCTTGTAGCGCAACACCTCCGCCAGCAGCTCCTCCGGCGATAGCTGGTACTGTCCCCTGTGGTTCCTGTCCCAGCTGTCCGGATTGTGACAATAGAGGCAACGCAGCGGGCAGCCCTGCATGAATACCACGAAACGTATTCCCGGGCCGTCCACCGTACCAAAACTTTCGAGAGAATGTATGTTTCCAGTCATAATTTTTTAGGGATCAGCGGTCAGCTGTCAGCGATCAGCTATCAGCTTTGGTAGTGGAAGCTTGTCAATTTCAGCGGTTAGCTTTTTAGGCTACCGCTTTTCCCGAATGTGCGTCGAAGTCCTTCATTATTCGTTGGGCACCTGTCCGGCGAAGGTTTCGTAAAAAGAGAAGTAAGCGAAGCGACTTCTTCTCTTTTAGAAACCAAGACGATGACAGGTCAAGGAATAAGGGCAGACGAGAAGCACATCGGGAAAATTGATTTTATGATTTATTGATGTGATGATTTACTGAAAGTAACTCCCAAACCGCTGACTTTACCAACATTCAATTACCCAAGCTGACAGCTGAACCCTGAAAGCTGACAGCTAAAAAAGCTTTTTACAGCGTCTGATTTATCGTCCTCGAAATCACATCCAGCTGCTGTTCGCGCGTCAGCTTGATGAAATTCACCGCATAGCCCGATACCCGGATCGTTAATTGCGGGTAGTTCTCCGGGTGCGCCATCGCGTCAAGCAGCAGCTCCTTGTCGAACACGTTCACATTCAGGTGCTGTCCCCCGTCCGGTGTGAAGTACCCGTCGAGCAGCCCAACCATGTTCGCAATCCGCATATCCTTGTCCTTGCCCAGCGATCCCGGCGATACGGCGAAGGTATAGGAGATGCCGTCGTGTGCATGCTGGAAAGGCAGCTTCGCCACCGATGCCAGTGCTGCCACGGCCCCTTTGCGGTCGCGTCCGTTCATCGGGTTGGCCCCCGGCGCGAAGGGCGTGCCGGCAGGGCGTCCGTCGGGTGTGGCACCCGTCTTCTTGCCGTAGACCACGTTCGATGTGATGGTGAGGATCGATTGTGTCGCTGTCGCGTTGCGGTACGTTTCATGCTGACGCAGGTAGCCCATGAATTTCTTTGTGATGTCCACTGCGATCTGGTCCGTGCGGTCGTCGTTGTTCCCGAAAGGCACGTAGTCGCCCTCCCGCTCGAAGTCGACGGCGATGCCCCGCTCATCGCGGATCACCTTCACCCGCGCGTCCCGTATGGCTGCGAGCGAGTCCGCCACGATGGAGAGCCCCGCGATGCCCGTCGCCCTGATCCGTTGCACATCGCCATCATGCAGTGCCATCTCGAACGCCTCGTAGGCGTACTTGTCGTGCATGTAGTGGATCACCTTCAGCGCGTTCACGTAGACCTTTGCAAGCCAGCGCATCGACTGTTCAAACTTCTCCATCACCTCATCGTAGTCGAGGTATTCCGATGTGATTGCCTCATACTTGGGAGCCACCTGCACGCCCGACTTCTCATCGCGTCCCCCGTTGATCGCATAGAGGAGGCACTTTGCCAGGTTGGCCCGTGCGCCGAAGAGCTGCATCTGCTTCCCGATCTTCATCGGCGACACGCAGCAGGCAATGCCGTAGTCGTCGCCATAGTCCGGTCGCATCAGGTCGTCGTTCTCATATTGTATGGCCGAGGTATCCACCGACACCTTTGCGCAGAATCGTTTCCAGTTCTCGGGGCTCTGTTGTGACCAGAGGACGGTGAGGTTCGGCTCCGGTGCCGGTCCCAGGTTGTAGAGTGTCTGCAGGTAGCGGAACGATGTGCGTGTGACCAGTGTGCGGCCCTCCACTGTCTGTCCCCCCAGTGCTTCGGTCACCCACACCGGGTCGCCCGAGAAGAGCTCGTTGTAGTCCGGTGTGCGGAGGAAGCGCACGATGCGCAGCTTGATGATCAGCTGATCCACCAGCTCCTGTGCTTCGGTTTCGGAGATCACCCCTTCGCGCAGGTCCTTTTCGATGTAGATATCGAGGAAGGTCGATGTGCGTCCGATCGACATGGCCGCACCGTCCTGATCCTTCACTGCCGCCAGATACGCGAAATAGAGGAACTGCACTGCCTCCCGACTGTTGCGTGCCGGCTGCGACACATCGAAACCGTAGGCGGCACACATCTTCTCAAAAGCCTTCAGCGCCCTGATCTGCTCGCTCACCTCCTCGCGACTGCGGATGGTATTTTCGGTGAACTCCTGAATATCGAGGCGCTGCATAAATGCTTTTCTTTCCTCGATGAGGGCCGATGTCCCGTAGAGCGACACCCGTCGGTAGTCGCCGATGATGCGACCCCGTCCGTAGGCATCGGGCAGTCCCGTGATGATGCCCGATTTGCGTGCCGCCAGCATCTCGTCGTTGTATGCCGAGAAGACCCCTTCGTTGTGCGTCTTGCGGTAGCGTGTGTAGATCTCTTTGGTCATCGGGTCCAGCTCATATCCGTAGGCGCTCAGTGCGTTCTCCACCATGCGGATGCCCCCTTTCGGGAAGATGCCCCGCTTGAGTGGTGCATCGGTCTGCAGGCCGACGATCACTTCGTTCTCCTGGTCGATGTATCCCGGTCCGTATGTATCAATCTGCTGCGGATATTTTGTTTCCGCGTCGTACACCCCTTTGGCCTGTTCTTCGCGGAAGAGCTCCGTGAGCCGGTCCCACACCTTGCGCGTGCGCTCGGTCGAAGACGTCAGAAACGAGTCGTCACCCTCATAAGGCGTATAATTGTGCATGATGAAATCCCGTACGTTGATCTCTTTTCTCCATACCTCCCCTTTAAATCCTTTCCATGCTTCCTGCCTGCTGTTCATAATAATATATTAATGTGATAATTTGATGATGTAATGATGTGCCAATGTGATGATGTAATGATTTAATGATGTAATGATGTAATGATGTGCCAATTCTTGCTAACCGCTCTTTTTACCATTATTCTACTACCCAAGCTGATCCCTGAAACCTGAAACCTGATCCCTATTTCAAAAACAACCATCCGTATACTACCCCCACCATTCCCATTCCCCCGACAATATTTCCCAGCGTTGCCGGAATCAGGTTTTGGATGATGAAGGTGCTCCAGGTGATCTCCGCCCCCGTGTATATCGCTGCCGGGATGAAGAACATGTTCGCGATGGAGTGTTCGTAGCCCAGCGTCACGAAGAGCATCACCGGGATCCAGATGCCGATGCTCCTTCCGGTGATATCCTTTGCCGCATATCCCATGAACATGCCCAGGCAGACCAGCCAGTTGGCGCCGATCCCCTTGATGAAGACCCGCATGAAATCCTGATTCACCTTTGCTTCGGACAGGTGGTGCAGGTAAGTCCGCCAGGGATCGTTACCCAGTATCCCCACGTGAGCCGACAGCAGCCAGGCGACCAGCTGTGCCCCGATGAAGTTGAACAGGTACGATATCGCCAGCACAGCCATTACCCTGCCCGCCGTCAGTTCCTTTCGCATCAGCGGGAAGGTGAGTCCTGCGCAGTCGCTCGTAAAGAGGTCCGCCCCCGTGATGGAGACCATGATCAGTCCGATGGGGAACATCGCCCCCGCCACGAACTTCACGATACCCGGGTTGGCCGCACCGATGCCCGGTATGCCACCCGCCACCATCACGCTCAGGAGGCCCCCAAAGGCAATGAATGCCCCTCCCAGTATGGCCATGACGGCAAACTGGGGGAAACTACGCTTCGACTTGTCGATGGCCGCGCGTCTAAAAGCGTCTGCAGCCTCCATCGGAGTAAAATAATTCATATAATAACAACCTAAAAACAAAAGCGGTCCCACACCCATGTGTCCGGACCGCCTCCCGTGATAACCTGAACACGGGTGCAAAGATAATACATCGTTTTTAATTAGAGAAATATTTCTTTAATTCTTTAAACATCCCACCACCAAAGCTAATAGTTAATAAGAACTTTCAATGTATGTTCTCAATGTTTATGACAATATCTTCGCTGAGAATTTTCTCTATATTTATCAATGGCAGAATCAAATGATTCATATCAGTACCTTCCGTTCTGCAATGCAAAATTCCTCTGGATGTGCCTACTGTTATTACACTGATATGACGTGCAAATCCCTTCTCAAGAGTAAGTGCGTTGGTTTCTGCATCATACATACTTTTCCATGATTCAGATTTAATTTGAAAATACGCTTTTGTTTCGAGGATGATAAAGGGTGCTGTCTTATTCTCCGATTCAAAACGGAACGAAGCAGAAACCACAACTATTCCTTCTTTTTCTTCAGCTCCGAATGATAATTGTGTATACACTCCTATCGGTGCATCCGGCTCGCACATCTCTCTCAGTATGCCAAACTGATCAGTACTAAGGCGAACTAACCTGAAGTTAACAGTTTCTTTCATGCGGCATCATCCTTATTTTGGGAAGTATTTTTATAAGTGACATAATCATCATTCAACGTGGTACTCAAACGCTCAGATAAAGGAATCTGAGTATATGAGTCATCATATGTCTTTGTTTCAGGATAAATATACTGTACGTTCCGGTTGACAGAGATGAGGGTAATACCCAAAGCTTCCTCAATTTTCCATATTGTTTCGAGCGATAAATTTTCTCTACCCTTTATTATTTTACTCACGTATTGCGGAGAGACATCCATTCTCAATGCCAATTCCCTTTGTGATAATCCTTTTTCATCCAATTCGCTAAGGATACGAAAAGCTATTTTGGAAGACCGTTTTAACCATCCACTATTTTGTCTGTACCAATGGGCTTCTTCCTGCCAGGACGACATATTCCCAGCTGCAAGCTCCTTTAATCTATCTAAACTTTTTCCCATAATCATCAAAGTTGAAATTCAATGAAATCAACGAGTCCGTCACTATCAAAAACATTTTCCTTCATTAAAAAGTTCCGCCCTTTTTCTAATTTGATGAGTTCTTCTGTGGTATGCGGTCTTTTTTCCATCTTGCGTGTGAGTTTAATAGCTCCTCCGGTAATCACGTAAACACCCTTTTCAACACGTAGCCCATATAATCTTAACCAACTGGGGGCATTAATACCATAACATTTACTTTTACTCAAATTGATGAATGAAGTTTGTAAATCATTTAAAGGCCTAAATCGTTTTTCTAAATTTATTTCACGATTATCCAGAAGTTCGCTTTCAAATTCTAAAGCATCTTGAATTGTTTTATCTATCGCATATTCTATAGAAATGTAATTCCAGATAGATTGATGAAGATCTTTATGATTGAATTTAAAAAAATTGTACAGAAACTCCGGGTCTTTCCAATTGCTGAATTGCAATGCAAACTCGTCTTTGGGAACTCCTTTATACCAAAAAGTGAATAAATTTTCTACAAAGGTAGCAACAATTTTCATAATATCAACCCATAGGTTTACTTTAACACAACTCTAACACGGATTTAACATTTTTACATATATAAATTCCGTTTCTCTTAATGTAAATTCATTGGTTTTAAATAAAACCTCTTATCCCAAAATTACATGAACATTGAGGTATTTCCAAGCGCATGAAAATAAAAATCAAGGTCACAGAGACTTTAACAGGCTTACCAAATCTTACCTTTGTAAGTTGGTTTCTCAACCAATGAAATAAACTGAAATAAGACTCATGACTCCTATTCCCGTAAAAATCAACCCGTTTCCCGTAAGAATCAACTATATTTTTTTTAATTAAAAATGCCGAACGTTTACTTTTGCGAACGTTTACTTTTGCGGGGAGTAGATCAATGCGAGGAGTAGATTAATCTATTTCTGTAATAATCATAAAAAAAGTCTGCGCGGACTTTATCCATCGTCTCATTAACTTAAAAACTAAAGAATGAACAAACAATTGATGAATCTGATGAAAGGGAGCATGCTCGCCATCGTGTGGGTGTTGTCCCAGTGTATGTATGCCCAGGGCGTGCAGGTGACCGGCAGGGTGACCGATGCCGCAGGAGAGCCATTAATCGGGGCGACAGTGCAGGTGCAGGGCACCTCCGGCGGTACCGTGACCGATATCGACGGGAACTTCTTCCTCAACAATGTACCTTCCAATGGCACCCTCACCATCTCGTATGTGGGCATGCAACAGCAAAATGTGCCGTTGGCCGGGAGGAACCGCATCGAAGTGATCATGATGGAAGATGCCGGTCTGCTCGAAGAGATTGTGGTCGTGGGTTATGGCGGTGTGGAACGAAGAGACCTCACCTCGGCCGTATCCAAGGTCAGCAGCAAGGACTTTCTCCAGGGAGCGGTCAACAACCCCATGCAGATGATCGACGGGAAGGTGGCCGGCCTCACCGTATCCAATTATGCGGCTGCAGATCCCAACAGGGATCCCATGGAAAATCTCCAGATACGTGGTGCCTCCTCCCTGGAATCGGGAAACGGTCCGTTGATCGTCATCGATGGCATGCCCGGTGGTAACCTGAGAAACCTTTCAAACCAGGATATCGAATCCATCACGGTACTGAAAGACGGCTCTGCCGCAGCCATATATGGCTCCCGAGCATCCAACGGCGTAATCATTGTACAGACCAAGGCAGGCAAATCGGGAAAAGTCTCCATCACCTACGAAGGCTACCTGGAGCACGATCGTGTAGCCCGGAAACCGGATATCCTCAGTCCCGAAGAGTTTGTGGAACGCGACAGGGATACCGACTACGGCGCCAAGACATTATGGTATGACGAGTTGCTCCGGAAAGATAACTTCGGCCAGAACCACTACCTCG
The DNA here is from genome assembly GCA_001768325.1 of Bacteroidetes bacterium GWC2_46_850. GTDB lineage: Bacteria > Bacteroidota > Bacteroidia > Bacteroidales > Dysgonomonadaceae > Proteiniphilum. Next base: position 373,841 of record MENQ01000007.1, read on the forward strand.
CACTGGGCGGAGGAAGTGAAAGCTCCATCTTCCGTATCTCCGCCAACTACAAGAGCAAGACAGGCATCGACATAGCCAGTGACCGGGAAGAGTATGGCATACGGGCAAACTTCAAACAGGTAACCCTGGAAAATCTGCTCGAACTTACCGGCAACATCTCCTACAGGCTGGTCGACGAGAACTACAGCAACTACGGCGCCTTCAAGCAGGCGGTACAGCTAAACCCCACCATCCCGCTGATGGACCCCAACGATCCCTCCCGATATTATCATTTCAAGGGATACGACACCTACAACCCGGTGGGCGACCTGAAAGACCGGATCAACGGAGCGCGGCAGGAATACAATATCGTAGACTTCAACATCCGGTTAAACCTCCTGTCCAATCTGCATACCGAGTTAAAGCTGGCTCGCCAGGCGCAGGTCATGAAAAAACAGGAATACTATTACTCCACGCACCGCGAGTCCATCGACAATGACCGCAAGGGGCGTGCCCGCCTGCAATCGGAAAACTGGGAAGATCTCACGCTGGAATGGATCACCAACTACGTCACCTCCTTTCGGGATACCCACAACCTGAAGCTGATGGGTGGCTACTCCTATCAGGAGTTCCGGAACGGGGGATTCTGGGCGGAGAACATGGACTTTCCTTCCGATGCCTTCCTCTACAACAAGCTCGATGTCGGCCAGTGGAACAGAAAAGAAGGGCGACTGGGCATGGACTCCTGGAAGAGCAGGGAAAAGAATATCGCGTTTTTCGGCCGCATCAATTACGACTACCTCGATACCTACCTCTTTACCGCCTCGTTGCGCTATGAAGGCAACACCAAGTTCGGGAAAGACAACAAGTGGGGCTTCTTCCCTGCCGCCTCCGCCGCATGGCGCCTCAGCAACCTGCCGGCCCTGTCGGAGAGTGAGGTGGTGGACGACCTGAAGCTGCGCGTGTCGTTTGGTGTCACCGGCCGCTCCGGATTTCCCCGTTACAGTTCCCTCGCCCGTTATCAGGGATTCGGTCGATATCTGAACGACGACGGTGAATGGATACAGGTCTTCGGCCCCGCCAACAATCCCAATTTAAACCTTCAGTGGGAGAAGCAGAATTCCATCAACGTTGGCGTGGATTATGCGCTCTTCAACAAGCGCCTGAATGGTAGTCTCGATTATTTCATCCGCAAGGGATCCGATGTCATCTCCTGGTACGATGCTCCCGTGCCGCCCAATATACATCAGCAGATTTTCACCAACGTGGCCTCCACCAGCTCCAGGGGCGTCGAGCTGAATGTGGAGTGGAATGCGGTGCGCAGCGGCAAGTTCGATTACAGCACGAATCTGGTCACCTCCTATGCTAGGTCGGTCGTCGACAAATTCTCAAACGAATTTTATAAGAAAGGATATATCGATCGCTCCAGCCTCCCCTCTCCCGGTAACCCCGGTCCGGCCCAACGGCTCGAGGACGGGATCGAGATCGGCAGCTTCAGGGGCTACAAGTATGCCGGCGTGAATGATGACGGCTACATCATGATCTGGGAAAAAGGAGTGAAAGGTGGCACCATGAAGGTGGCCGAGGAGGGAAACGATGAGGACAAGGTCTATCTCGGTCACGGCATGCCCCGCATTGAACTGTCGTGGGGCAACAACATCCGGTATGGCAACTTCGATTTGTCGTTCTTCTTCCGGGGAAAATTCAATTACCAGATACTGAACCTGTATCAGATGTACTACGGACTCCAGCATCAGCCCGGCATCAACCTCTTGAAAGATGCCTTCACACGCAACCAGCAGGTGAAGGGCCCCAAGCACATCACCGATTACTTCCTGGAGAATGGGAACTATCTGAAGCTCGACAATGTTACGCTGGGTTATACGCCGAAGCTGAAAACCCGATTCGTCAGCAGCCTCAGGCTCTATGCCACGGCACGAAATCTTTTCACGATCACCAACTATAGCGGTCTGGATCCGGCAAACACCCAGATATCGGGATTGGATCCCGGCATCGGCAGCCTCGACTTATATCCCACCACCACCAACCTATCATTCGGTATTCAGATAACTTATTAACTTAAACATGAAGATGACAATGAAACATTACAGCAAGCTATTCATCCTGTTCAGTCTTATTGCAGGAATCATATCCTGTACCGACTTGACGGAGATTCCATACGACACGGTCACGGCCAGGCCTGTTTCAGAACAACTGGGTGGCAGAGATCCGCCTGTCGGAGATGTACTACATCGTGGCCGAATGCCTGTTCAGGAATAACAACGTGTCCGGCGCCGCGCAGATGCTCGATGCCGTGCGCAAGCGCAACTATCCTGCCGACAAGTGGGCCGCCCATAGTTATGTACAAAACCTGTCACTGCTTACCGAAGATGAGTTTGTAGACGAGCTGGGACGTGAGTTCCTGGGCGATCGCCACCGGCGTACCGATCTCATCCGGTGGAACCGTTTTAGTGCCGAGTGGTGGGATAAGCCCGCCGACACCAAAGACAACACCGTCTTTCCCATCCCGTCGCGCGCGTTGAACTCCAATCCACTTTTGGAGCAAACCACGCCGGGATTCTGATCTCCAAATTTTAAATTCTTCTTCACTTAGCTGATTCCTGAATCCTGATTCCTGAATGAAGAAGTAGTCCTAAACTGTGATTGAGTCTTCCTGGTAATGCAAATTTGCCGCAAAGAACAGGAAGACTCTTTTATGGGATATCGTTGTAATATCAAACTCTACGGTGGGTGCTTATCTTCTAAATAATTAGGCCTTATGCTCCTGATTATTATCTAATTTCATTAAGAATGGACATGGAAACTTTGCTGATCGCATACAGCATGTCCTCCGATTAAAGGGGAACAGATGTAACATCGGATGAGGATCAGGCATGTATTCATGGTAATTGAGAATGTTATAATTTTCGGTAAAAATCACCTTTTCCGTTTGTAGTTCTCTATGAATGTTGTATATTTATCGTGCATATTGGGTATCTTTGTATTACACATACCTCAAACATGATTAATGAGCAAAAGAGATATTGTTATCGGATCACACACATCAACAATCTACCCCTGTTGCTGCAAAATGGCATTGTAAATAAACACCACCCAAACGCGAGTAAACACTTTATGGAAATAGGTAATCCCGAAATAATTGATGTACGTAGGGCAAAACCTGTGAGAATCAGCAACTACGGAATAATAGGCGACTACGTACCGTTTTATTTTACTCCTAAATCCATCATGCTTTTTAACATTATCACCGGCTACCATCACCCCATCGTACCCAAAAGGAATAAAAACGAAATTCTGGTTATTCGTTGCCTGATCGAAGTTCTGGCTAATTTACCTAAATGGTTTTTCACTGATGGACAGGGTAACGATATGATTAGTAATCACTATAATAATTTGGCTGATTTAATACAGATTGACTGGGATTGCATCCAACAAAGTAATTTTTCAAAGAACGATGGTGACTATGATCGTCCAAGAAGATACCAAGCGGAGTTTCTAGTTTATAATGAAGTACCATTAGAATATATTGAATCGCTCAACGTATACGACCAGATTACAGCGGATCGTGTAAATAATCTACTAAACAAAAACAATATAAACTTGACTGTAAACGTGCAGCCACAATATTTCTTCTAAAATGATAAAGACTGTTGAAGGAGACATGATGCATTCCGGGGCGGAAGCCCTGGTGAACACCGTAAACACCGTAGGTGTAATGGGAAAAGGTATTGCATTGCAGTTTAAGGAAGCATTTCCAAATAACAGCAAATCCTATATAGAAGCCTGTAAAAGGAAGGAATTAGAACCAGGTAAATTACTGGTTATATGGGATGAAAATCTAGAGCTTGGCAAAAAATTAATCATAAATTTTCCCACTAAAATACATTGGCGTCATCCTTCAAAGTACGAATACATCGAAAAGGGATTGACCGCTTTACGGCAGTTATTACTCCAGCAAAATATAAAAAGCGTAGCCATACCTCCATTGGGTAGCGGTAATGGTGGTTTGGATTGGAAAAGGGTCAAACCCATGATTGAGCAGGCTTTAAGTGGTTTAGATACATTAATTATGATTTACGAACCCAATGCGGCTATTAAAACCATTTTACAGAAACAAGAAACTAAGAGGGATGTACATCTAACACCTGCGCGTGCAGCATTGCTTTATACTTTATTTGCATTTGAAAGTATGGGTGAATATAGCAGTTTGTTTGCAGCTAATAAACTCGCTTATTTTCTACAAAGAAAGGGGCAAAAGCTGAATCTTAAGTTTCAGCCACATTATTACGGTCCGTATGCCATTGGCGTTGAGAAAGTGCTTTACCATTTGAATGGCGTATATCTCAAGGGTATGGAACAAGGACAGGCCAAGCCATTTGAGCCGCTACAACTTAACTACGAAAAGTGGAATGAAGTAAATCATTATGTAAATAGGCAACTAAATTCAGAGGATGCCCAACGGGTAAAAAGCTTGATCTCATTTTTGTCAGACTACACATCAGAGCTCTCATTAGAAATATTAGCCACTGTTGATTTTATATTGGCACAAAATCCCAACTATACTGTAGATGAAGTGATGCAATCCATTAGAAACTGGAATATACGTAAAAGTGAGTTGTTTAAATATGAATATGTAAAAACATCTTACTACTATCTTAAGAACTATTCTTCTCAACTATTTGTAACTTAAGATCCCGAAAAAGATAGTGTCCATTTAACAGCAAACTCATTCACCTCAGGATTACTCATGCCGAAGAAAGATAACATCTCCAGTGAACTCATTATATTTAGAAGGCCTTTCAATATATAATTCAGGATTTTCTAATCAGACAATATTTCCCAATGACCATGTTTTTTCCCTCCAACACGTCTAATAACATTTTCTACTTTCAATTTTTGTATATTCCATTCCACACCTCTACGGGTTAGACCGGTAATTTCAACAAGCTTTTGTTGTGTGATTCCTGGATTAACTCTTATGGCATCAAGTATTTTCTCTTCATTGGTCTTATCCACAGTGTTATCCACAGTGTTATCCACAGTGTTATCCACAGTGTTATCAGTACTGGTTTCTTCATAACTAAGTTCAGTGAGAAATCCGTTTTGAATTTCTCTATATTTAAATTTCATGCTTGGATATTTGCTTATAGCATTACGCACACGATGAAACCCAGTACCATATTTTTCGATATCGCCTGTTAAAAAGAAAGCCTCAACAACCAATTTATTCCTTGCAGAAGATTGATAATAATCTGTTTTTAAATCCTCAATTGTAAGGTCGCCATAAAGTTTTCCAGGATTAAATATTGTAATTCTGTTATCAAATATTTTAATCTTAATATCTCCAACATTATCATATTGACGATGAATAATACTATTTAACACTAACTCACGCAAAGCTTCAAGAGGATATTCAAATATTTCAGATCTTTGTGTAGTTTGTACTACAGTTTCAGAGGATATTTTATACGAAACTTTCAAATGACTCATAATATATTTCGTAAGCATTCGGTGATGCCCGTATTTGATTCTATGATTTCCTGGTTTATGAAAGTGGACTTTCAAAAACCTCCAAAACATTCGGAGTCGATGTGGAGTTTTTAGGAGATTGTCTTGGAGTAGTTTCCCGGAAGCAGTTCGGCGAGATCCTTGTTGTAGTCTTCGTCATAGTCGTGTATATGGCTCAGCACATACACCATCCAGTCGCGGAAGTTCACATCGGCTGCCTTGCAGCACCCAAGCAACGAGTACATGACAGCCGCGTCCTCGGCAGCGTCATGGTTACCGCAAAAAAGGTAATTCTTTCTTCCTAGGGCCAGGCCTCTCAGGCTGTTCTCTGCGAGATTATTGTCAATGCGGTATCTGCCATCCAGGTGATACCGGCTTAACCGGTGAAAGATGCCATGGCTGTATTTTATTGCGTTCCCTATCGGACTCTTGGGTAGAACCTTTTCATATTCACACACCAACCACTTTTCAAAGGCAACCATGATGGGGTAAGCATGACTCTCCCTGAGATCCGCCCTTTCCTGGTAAGTGAGATTCTTATCATCGGCTTCCCTTTCCACCTCGTAGAGAAGGCCGATCTGTTCAAGGGCATATTCGGCCCTGGACCTGTCATTCTTCAATGACTCTTCAAACTTTCGCCTTTTATCAAAACCTTTTGATAACAGAAGTTATCGCAACTTTAGTTAAATCAAAAGTACCATTGATTCGACATCGGGAACTCTTTGATAGACAATAATTGTTTTGATAATATTCCTCTGATTAAATTACTCCTGCCTATATATCTTTGTGGTTGATGAAAATACATTCATCAATCTAAATTTATTAAAGGTATGGAAGAAATAAAAATCGCAAGAGACGAATTGTTGTCTCAAGAAGAATTACTTGTAAAAGAATACAAGCTAACTCAACAGACGGGATCAAGACATGTTCGCCGTATCCGTGAACTGGTGGCTTTCATGCAGGAGCATGGTCGTGATATCTATACGCAAGAGGTCGGAATGTCTTTTCTTAAAAGTTTGGAGTTGACAGACTCGAAATACAAATATACAACATCAAGGGGGGCGGTCTTCTTGTTGAATAATTTCCTTAAAGGTTTGCCATACCGACCAAAATATCATGAAGGTGATCTTTACACTTTTCCCAGCAAACTGGGAATGGAAGCCAAAAGCTTCATATCTCTTCGCAGCAAGGAGTACAGGTTCAGTGATTCAACAATACAGACATATCAAAGTTCGTTAGACAGTTTCACCACAGCCATGAAGACACATGGTGCGACATTGGAAACACTTAAAAGAGAGGATATTGATTATTTTCTCGCTTCATCCCAAAATCAAACGTTATACAAATGCGGTCCTGTCAGAATATTTTTAAAGCATCTTTTCGAATTTGGCTTTACAAAAGAGGATCTGAGCAAAGAACTAGAGGGGTTGAAGTGTCATCGGGGTGAGAAATTACCCTCCTTTTATACCAGGGATGAAGTAATAAAAATAGAAGGGGCGGTAGACAGGACCGGAGCGAAAGGCAAAAGGGATTACGCGATGATACTGCTTGCATCCAGACTCGGGCTACGGGCTTCCGATATTACAAGACTCCAGTTTGCTAATTTTGATTGGGATAAGAGTATCATTACTCTCAAACAGTACAAGACCAAAAGGGAGATCACCCTACCGCTTCTCTCCGATCTAGGAGATGCCATTATTGATTATATAAAGAACGGTAGGCCAAAAAATGACTCGAAGAATCTGTTTTTGTCACTTGTCCAGCCTTATAGGCAAATAAAAGTGTCGACATTGTGCACTATTGTAGCTGCTTACCTTTACGCGGCAGGAGTGTCTCCTAAAGGGAGGCATCATGGCACCCACTCCCTAAGACATAGTCTGGCCACGAATCTTTTGGAAAGTGGCATTTCCTTACCTGTAATATCTGAAGTGTTAGGACATGGTTCGACGGGCTCGACTATGTATTATCTTGGCGTTGACATCAAGTCTCTACTGGAATGTTCCTTGGCGGTACCGGATGTTCCCGATAATTTTTACACGCAGAAAGGGGGGATGTTATATGCTTGACTATCTAAATTATAGAAGTATTATGGCTCCTCACATAAGATCTTTTGTAGAATCAAAAACCCGAAAAGGGATAAAAGGGGAAGATATAAAGTGGACCCTTTACGAGTTGGACCGGTATCTGGCGGAGAAGGATCATAAGTCAAGTTATATTGACAGGATATCCTATGATAGTTGGTATCATGCAACTTGTGATAACAAACAAGTATCAACCATATATCAGAAAGTTTCCATAATGAGACGCTTTTTGCTATATATGAGCAGCATGGGGCTTGAATGTTATGTTCCAAGATTACCAAGGAAGCATAAATCTGAATATGTACCTTACATCTTTACTGAAAACGAAATCAAGAGCCTGTTTGCTGCGGCTGATAATCTCCGGGAAAAAGAACATCATGCCAAGTCATTGATGATGGTTATTCCTGTTTTGCTAAGAACTTTGTATAGCACAGCAATACGAATTGGTGAAGCAATAAATCTTCGTAATCAGGACATAGACTTTGAAGGGCATACCATTGTTTTGGATAATACAAAGAATGGACGTCAAAGACTTGCCCCGTTAAATGAATCTTTAAAAAAAGCTTTGCGACAATACATCCATTACAGAAATATGTTACCAGTCGAAGGTATAATGGCACCGGAGAATCCTCTTTTTGTCAATGGTCTTGGACATAAACTGGCAAAAACAAGTCTGGGCAGATATTTTAGAAGACTATTGCAGGAGGCAAACATACCCTATAGAGGACACGAAGAAGGTCCAAGCCTTCATAATCTAAGGCATACCGCTTGTGTACACTCTCTCATCCGCATGCATAGGCAAGGTAGAGATATATACTGTCGCCTCCCGATACTTTCTACATTTATGGGGCATGTAAAAGTCCTGGACACCGAGTATTATCTTCGTCTTACACGAAACATGTATCCGGAGATTATCCAGATGGACGCGTCCGTAACCGCCGGACTTGGAATACTTATTGCAAAATCACTCGTTAAGGTTGATAATCATGGAAGCATATAAAGACATTGCAGAGTGTATTGAAAAGTATTTTACCGATTACCTGGTAAAGGAGCGTGGTGTTAGTGCCCATACAGTGCGTTCATACAGGGATACTTTTGTCCTCCTGCTTGAATATATGAATAAAGAGAAGAAGATATCGGCGGACAAATTGGGACTGGATGACATAGACAGGAGTATAGTTTTATCCTTCCTGGACTGGCTCCAGGAAGTTAAACACAACGCCGTATCCACACGGAACCAGAGATATGCCACGATAAGATCTTTCTATGAATACATGATGTACGAAGATCCCGTCCATTTATCACGCTGGAAATCGATATGCTCAATACGTTTAAAGCGAGAGGAGCGAAATAGTGTCAAGTACCTGACCGTTGATGGTATAAAAGCTGTTTTTGAACAGATAGATACAAATACCCGTGAAGGAAGAAGAAACCTGACCCTATTGTCATTGATGTATAATCTTGGAGCCAGGGTTCAGGAAATGATAGATCTTACACCGTCATCGATAAGGGCAAGCAAACCCTATGTCATCGAATTATTTGGAAAAGGTGCTAAAAAGCGTTTAGTGCCGGTTGATGATAATATGATGAATTTACTTGGAAATTATATGAAGGAATATGGTTTGGACAGGCCGGGAATGGATCATCATCCCCTGTTCTTCAATAGCTGGAGGGCAAAGCTCTCCAATCCCGGTATTACCTATATTTTGCATAAATATGCTTCAATGGCACGTATTGCGCATCCCGATATGGTCCCGTCAACGCCAACTCCGCACACGTTCAGGCACTCAAGAGCAATGCATCTGCTACAGGCCGGTGTAAACCTGGTATATATCAGGGATCTTCTGGGTCATGTGTCGATACAAACAACCGAGATTTACGCAAGGGCGGACTCGAAGTTAAAGAGAGAAGCCATAGAGAATGCCTATAGAGATCTTGGAATAACAGAACCAGATGTGAAAAGCTGGGAAAAAGATCCCAAGCTCAAAGCTTTTTTAAAAAGTTTGGCTTGAACAATTATCAAAAGTAGTTTTGAAAAGAAACACTTGTAAAGTATTAATTATCAGCGATCATTATCGGACTACTTTTGATTAAATTAAAGTTGCGATAACGCCTTGCATGGGCCCAACATCCCAGGGGCAGTACATCTTTTTTGTATTCGTACATTTTGTACACGCCGTATCCGTCCGTCTGCATGGCACCACGGAAGTCTTTCAACAGGGACAAGGCGACATTCTGCGCCCTTGAGCCATGGTCATAATGGAAGAAGAGCTGTGAATCCATGACAGAACGCACCATCCACATGTATCCATTGACGGTTTTTTTCTTCTCGTTATTGATCACGGGCACAGTTGTCTCGTCCACCTGGATGTAATCGGTGGCAAGAACCTGTTCCCCGAGTCGATAATAAAGCGGTCTGAGCAGGTCGGCCGTATCTTTGAACCAGCCATTCACCGTGGGAGGAGGCAGATTGACACCCATCTGTTTCATCATCTGTATCTGGCGGTAGAAGGGCAGGTGATTCACGTACTTGTTTATCATCAGCTCCGCCAGAAGGGACGCTCCGGCATAACTGCGTGCGATAGGCTGGTATCTTGTTGCAAGGGATGCCGTGACAATGGGAGAAGACACCTTTTCAGAATCAAGTGTTGGCTTGATTTTTTGAACATACTTATGACGGACAATCTTCCTGACATAGCATTTCCCCGGTTCATACTCCAGCATTTCGGTGATCTCGGGTTCCAGCTCGGTCCATGCATCCTTGTTCTCCATTATTTCTGAGGGATAAAGGTGCTCCTCTACACGTGGCAGATCTTCGGGTAAGGGCTTGCGGACCGGCTTGCGTTTCACCTGTTCCTTCACGCGTCTTTTCCTGAAGGCCTCTATCTCCGCCTTGGCTGCCTCTGCAAGCTCCTTTTCCCCGGGCAACAGGTCAAGACCCTCGAAGTCTATCCGTCGCTGCTGTGGGTCTGCCTGGATATAACGCTCGCTGGATTTGCCCCATATGCGGCGCTTGAGACTGGCAACCTGTTTCTCCAGGTCGACGATCCTGGTATCTTTCTCCGATATGGTTTTCTCGTAAGAGGATTTCAATGCATCAACATCCGTGCGATCCTCCAGTTTACCTTTCAGAAGCATGTTCTCCTGGTATAAACGGTCGCATTTCTCCAGGAGGAGTTCGAGAAGTTCGTTCGGATTTTCCTTGTTTTCTTGCATCTTTTTCCTGTCGGATAA
>MENQ01000008.1 GCA_001768325.1 Bacteroidetes bacterium GWC2_46_850
TGTTTGTTATTTGTTTGATTATCAGCTATAAATATACAAATAATCTCCCTATATCACAACTTTTTTTATGATTTTCTTATCCCGAACTCACGTTAATATAAAAAATATATTGGTAAGATCAATTTTCTTTCCCTCCAACCAGTTTAACGGTTTAAAAACGGCATTTAGTTCATAATCATATTATTATTAAAAATAATTTAATGCCTCAATAATTAATGCTGAACATTTCGACGCAAAAAAAAAACAGACCCTGCATTACAATTGCAGGATCTGTTCAAACTCCTTTTCTATATTTGAAAAAATTAGAAAATATATTTGATACCAAATTGCATTTGCCAACGCGAATCATTACCTAAATAATCCTTGAAGGTTTCAGGTAAATTGTTGTTCATGCTATATCTCAAAGTATAGTTATTTGCTGCTGTCGGCTTCTGTTCTACTTTTAAGAACTGATATTGTTGATTACCCAGTACCGTTGTTTGCTGTACGCCCCAATCTTTGTTGAGCAAATTTAAAAAGTTGGCGATGTTAAAACTTAAACGCAGTGTATGATATTTCTCATTTGCCTGATAAATTCGGATATCATGATTTACACTAAGATCCAATTGATTGGCAAAAGGTGCAGCAGCGCCATTTCTTTCGGCAAACTGACCACGACGTTCATTCAGATAGGAATCCTGGGTAATAAAAGCGTCCAAAGCTTCCCAAGCTTCCTGTTGACTGGCAAATCCTTTTGGATCAAGGTTTGCCGATATTTCAGAAAGACTATTGGGAATATAAATTAAGTCATTCGCTGTTTGAGTATCCCCATTTGCGTCACCATTGTACGCATAGGTGTACCTGAAAGGACGATATCTCTGGTAAATCAAACCAAGACTGGTTGAAGAGCTCTTACCCCAGTCGGCAGTATAAGATGCAGAAAGCAACAATCTGCCATCCATGGAACCAGCTGAATAACCAAGCTCTTGTGCATTGGGATCAAGTGCCGGGCGATACTTCCAAGCAGAAGTTGCAACAGAAGACGTTCCATCTGTAACAGCCTTCGCCTTTCCAAATGTAAAAGAACCATTCACATTCAACCCTTTAAGTACGCCATGATTGAAATCCTTTTGCAATTGAAGGGTAGTAAACCAAGAATATCCCTTATCCGTGTTACGCAACATCACGACGTTATAAGCAGCTTTGTCGTTGCCTGCCTCATCACTATAATATCCACCATAAACAGGACGTACATTTTCACCCGAACCGTCATTTACAAAATTTGCAGTTCGTACAATGCCAATATTATCATGATAAATAGCATTCAGGTCCTTAGAGTGTAAAAATTCAACTGTGGCAATCCAACCGTCCAAAAATCTATAGTCTGCAGCTAAATTGGTTTTCCACAGAGTAGGATACTTAAAATCAGGATCGGTAATGGCGATATCACCACGAGGAGGAGTCCCGGATGCCGGTTTGTAGCTATTTATATCACCTGTAAAGCCCATAGTAGCAAGGTCGGCACCACGAACATTTAAATCTCCGAATAAAACTCCGTTGTTACCAGCCTGATTACTGAGCCATACATATGGCGGCGTTCCAGCAAAAATCCCCGTACCTCCTCTAAATTGAAGAGAAGCATCATCCAATGGCTTGAAATTAAATCCAATACGAGGGGAAAGAAGTATTTTGGTAGAGGGGTATTTGGAAACATCAATCTTTATACCATCTCTGTAAGTTTCTCCGGCAACCCTTTCGTTTGACTGCAGGTCTGTCATAAACACAGGAATATCAGCGCGCAATCCATATGTCACATTAAGTTTATCGCTGATTGTCCATTTGTCCTGGACATAAAAACCCAACTGCATTACGTTCACTTCAGCAAAGGGGAATGAATCACCGATCGCATATTTTTGCGAATAATATGAGAAACCGGTACCCGATGAATTGGTTAAACCTCCATTGATTGGATTCAAACCATAAGTTGACGGGGTATAATTATTGATATTGAAACCAGCGATACTTCCATTATGACTGCTCAAATAATCTTTTGTAGCAAGAACGTTGAATTTGAAGTCATCTATTGATGAAAATACCCAAGCTCCCGGATAATTCTGGGCAAAACCATTACTAAATGAACGATAATCACTTTGGGTTCCAATAGTGATCTGATGTTTGCCCAGATTCATGACGAAGTTATCCTGAATCTGGAAAATATCCGTATTTAACCTGTTGTTATAAGAGTTGGCTTCGGTTCCAAAAGTAGTATAGGCCATCAGATTGCTGGTATTCCCATTCAGGATGTCCACCTGCGGGAAGAAACCGCCGTCCATATCTCTGAAATCACGCAATGCAGAGAAACCAATTTTAAAATAATTGCTCATATTATCATTGATGATCGTATTTAAATCGGCCATAATGATATTGAAGTTATTATTTGCTCTATAGAATGCTGAAGTAAAAGGAATAGCATATTCATTGGGGCCTCTTCCATTTAGTGGTGTACCTGATGTGCTGGGATTATTTGTATTGAATGATTTCAAGTAAAAATACTTCAAACTCAACGCATTCTTAGAATTGATATTCCAGTCCAAGCGGGCTGTCAGTCGGTTTGCTTCTGTATTCCTTTTGGTAAGGTCGTAAGATCCGGGACTGTAATTTAATTCTTTGTTTAAGAATGAAGAGAGATCATTCAAATCTGCAGCATTTACAGCAGAGTTAGCTGTTGTGTATGTAATAGGCAATTCCTGACGGTCTATTTCGCCGTTAATGTAAAAAAACAACTTATTCTTTATAATCGGTCCAGAAATGCTTACCCCATATTGTTTGTTGGAAAATTCAGAAACATTTAATATTTCATCTTTTATTCTGTATCCCATTAAATCGGGACTCTTTATATACATGTAAGCGGATGCATTAAAATCATTGCTTCCTGATTTCGTGACAGAATTGATACCAGCACCGGTGAATCCTCCGTTTCTTACGTCATAGGGGGCGATCATCACTTGAACCTGTTCAAGTGCTTCGAGCGAGATTGGTTCAACTCCACTTGCACCCAGTGAAGAACTTAAACCGAAAGAGTTATTGAAAGAGGCTCCGTCAACAGTTACGTTATTGAAACGATAGGAAGTACCACCAAAATTTCCGCCACTATTCATAGGAACCAGTCTGGTAAAATCATTCAAAGAGCGGGTTATGGTAGGTAATTTATCAATTTGATCTCTTGTAATGATTTCCTGGGCTCCTGTTCTGTTGGATGAAAAGATTGAAGTGTTTGACTCTCCTACCACCACGATCTCATCGAGCAATTGAGTATCTTCTTTCAATGACGCATTCAAAACAAAATCTTCACCCAATGAGAGTTGAATACCGCCAAATGTTTCAGTATGATAGCCTATGTATGATATCTTCACCACATATGGTCCTCCAACACGCATATTCGCTAAATTAAAAGAACCATCTGTTCTGGTGCTGGCACCATAAACAGTCCCAGTGGGCACGTGCGTGGCAACCACAGTTGCTCCGATCACGGCACCTTCCACGTCGGTAACACGTCCGCTCATGCTGGAAGTGGTTACCTGAGCCTGCATCACAGTAGCGAGCATTACAAAAAAAGCTACTGTCAAAAATCTCAATTTTTTTACCATAAATTTCTTGTTTAAGTTTTTCGCAAAATTAAAATCTACACAAAAGTACTATAAATTTATCTAATTTGTGTTACACTATTGTTACGATTACCCCTTTAACTATTCGCCAGATTGAATTGATTACCACGTGCTTAAAATCAAACTATCACAAAATGGCCTTTTCCGGAATCAAAGTGAAAGAAAAGCACCGCTTAACCTGTTCTTTTCAAAGAAAAAGCGCATAACTTTCAAATTTTCATTTTAAGTTATGCGCCTGATGATTAATTAATCTTATCTATCGGAGAAGAAATGAATTACATCATTCCACCCATTCCGCCGCCGCCCATGGGCATCTGCGGTGCGGGATTATCTTCCTTCTTATCTGTAATCACACATTCTGTAGTGAGGAACATACCGGCAATGGAAGCGGCATTTTCCAACGCTACACGGGTCACCTTCGCCGGATCAATCACACCTGTTTCATACAGATTTTCATACCGATCGTTGCGGGCATTGTACCCGAAGTCTGCTTTTCCTTCACGTACCTTCTGTACAACTACGGCACCTTCTTTGCCGGCGTTGGCCACAATCTGACGAAGGGGTTCCTCAATGGCACGTTTCACAATCTCGATACCGGTTGTTTCGTCTTCGTTTTCACCCTTCAAGCCATCAATCACTTCGATCGCACGGATGTAGGCAACACCTCCACCGGGAACAGTTCCTTCTTCAACAGCAGCACGGGTAGCTGAAAGCGCATCCTGCACGCGGTCTTTCTTCTCCTTCATTTCCACTTCGGAAGCTGCACCCACGTAAAGCACTGCCACACCGCCGGCCAGCTTAGCAAGACGTTCCTGCAGCTTTTCACGATCGTAGTCGGATGTTGTTTTTTCAATCTGTGCACGGATCTGTCCGATGCGGCTTTCAATGGCTGCTTTTTCACCTTCGCCGTTCACAATGGTTGTCGTGTCCTTGTCGATGGTCACCTTCTCGGCGCTACCGAGCATATCGAGGGAAGCATTTTCCAGGGTAAGACCTTTTTCTTCGGAGATAACAACACCACCGGTGAGGATGGCAATATCTTCCAGCATTTCTTTTCTGCGGTCTCCGAAACCGGGAGCCTTTACGGCGGCGATCTTCAATGATCCGCGCAGGCGGTTTACCACCAGTGTGGTCAATGCTTCAGAGTCGATGTCTTCTGCAATGATCAGCATGGGCTTTCCGGTCTGGATTCCTTTCTCCAGGATGGGCAACAGATCCTTGATGGCAGAGATTTTCTTATCGTGAATCAGAATCAGCGGATTTTCAAAATCTACTTCCATCGCCTCGGTATCAGTCACGAAATAGGGAGAAATATATCCACGATCGAACTGCATCCCTTCCACCACATCTACGTAGGTGTCGGTACCTTTGGACTCTTCAACAGTGATCACGCCTTCTTTGCTTACCTTCTGCATTGCTTCGGCAATGAGTTTACCAATTGTTTCGTCGCCATTGGAAGAAATTTTTGCTACGTTTTCAATCTTATTCAGATCGTCACCTACTTCAACAGCTTGTTCTTGCAGACTTTCAACTACTTTGGCCACAGCTTTGTCAATACCGCGCTTCAGATCCATCGGGTTAGCTCCTGCAGTCACGTTTTTCAGCCCTACGCCAATGATTGACTGAGCCAGTACAGTGGCTGTTGTTGTTCCGTCTCCGGCATCGTCGTTCGTTTTTGAAGCCACTTCTTTCACCAGCTGTGCACCCATATTTTGGAATGCATCTTCCAGTTCTATCTCTTTTGCTACTGTTACACCGTCTTTGGTAATCTGGGGAGCTCCATATTTTTTATCGATGATCACATTACGACCTTTGGGGCCCAATGTTACCTTCACGGCATCTGCCAGTTCGTCCACGCCTTTTTTCAGCAGGTCGCGGGCATCCATGTTAAATTTAATTTCCTTAGCCATTTTTATTTCGTTTTTTAATTGTTTGTAAATGTAAGATAGATTGAGTCACATTGAATGACCTGCCAGATCAGGAAAGAATCGCCAGGATGTCAGACTGACGCATGATCAGATGTTGTACGCCATCCAACTCAATTTCAGTTCCGGCATATTTGCCATACAATACGTTGTCGCCTTCTTTCACGACCATTTCCTCATCTTTCGTACCTTTACCTACAGCAATCACTTCGCCTTTGAGCGGTTTTTCTTTCGCTGTGTCTGGAATGATAATTCCGCTTACTGTCTTTTCTTCTGCAGCAGCCGGTTTTACCAGCACCCTGTCTGCCAATGGTTTGATATTCATGTTCCTTAAATTAATATTAATGTAATTAATGTTGATGTTCTATTTGACATAATCTGAATAGCGAAATCTGTGCCAAATAGAAAAGTCAGAATGAACCTGACAATTTTTCTGACAAAATTTCAGTCTTCACATATTTTTCCAGCCATTGATCCTGCTCCCACAACAGGTGAAGCACATTTTCACGGGCTGCGTAGCCGTGACTCTCCAAGGGCAGGATTACCAGCCGGGCCGGCGCACCGAAACTCTTCAGCGCCTGAAAATAACGTTCACTCTGCATGGTGTGCGTACCGGAATTATTATCTGCTTCGCCGTGGATGAGCAACAAGGGCGTCTTCATTTTATCGGCATGCATAAAAGGCGACATACTTTGATAGACCTCCGGCGTATCCCAGTAGCTTCGCTCTTCGCTCTGAAATCCGAAAGGAGTGAGCGTTCGGTTGTAAGCCCCGCTGCGTGCTATTCCCGCAGCAAACAGACCGGAATGGGTAAGCAGGTTGGCCGTCATGAAGGCGCCATAGGAATGGCCGCCCACAGCGACCCGCTTCCGGTCGATATATCCCAGTGAATCCACCGCATCGATGGCCGCCCTGGCATTGTCTACCAACTGCGTCACAAAACTATTGTTGGGCTGCTCCTCCCCCTCTCCCACGATGGGGAAAGCGGCATCATCGAGCACGGCATATCCGCGCGTCACCCAATAGATGGGGTTACCATATGAAAGATAGGTAAACGAGTTGGGGTTGGCGGTATTCTGTCCGGCGCTGTTCTTGTCCTTATATTCCGTGGGATAAGCCCATAGAATCAGCGGCAGTTTCTCCTTCTTCTCTCTGTCGTAACCAACAGGGAGATACAAAGTGCCCGTGAGGGCCACACCATCGGATCTGCGATAGCTGATCACCTCCTTGTGAATTCCTTCGATGCGTTTAAAAGGATTCTCGAAGGCGGTTAAGGGGATATTGGCTATTCTCTTCCTGATATTCCGGATGTAATAATTGGGATACTCCGTGGGAGATTCAATGCGGGTAATCAGCGTTCCTGCTTTGCTGTCGATAAAGGAAACCAGATCCTCCACCTGACTCTGGGCAGCAGATTGATAAATCCGTTTCTTTTCGAGTGTCTTCAGGTTGAGTGCGTCAATAAACGGGAATTGTCCTTCCGCACTGAACCCGTCGCCAAACAGGTAAGCTGTTTCCCCGTCAATCTTCAGGGTGTAGGTACCCATTTCATTTTTTTCAGATTGAAGTACACCGGGATCGCTGTATACATCCTGGTAGTTCCTGTCATCAATAATTCTTGGCTCCAGTTGCGGATTGGAAGGATCAAACAGATACATCCTGGTGTTGCGTGTGTTCCACCACCGGTCGCTCACAACGGCATAGCGGTTATCTCCCCACCGGATACCGGCAAAGCGATTGCGCATCTTCATCAATGAATGAGGCTGACCCGTGAAAGGAGCGTCCAATTGAAACAGTTCATCGCGAAATGGAACATCCACTTCCGGATCGCCCTTATCCTGTGCCTCCACCCAGGCAAGTGTTGCCGGCTTGTCGGCACGCCAGTGAATACTTCTTTTTCCTTCAAAAGTAGCCATGAACCCCACAGGCAGTTTGTCGAGCAGGGGCTGGTGACTGAAATTCAGCAGGAACCGGCCCTCGGCAGCATATATATCGGTTTCGTTGGGAAAACTGTAATAGGGCACCACGTAAGAAAAAGGATGTTTGAGCGTGGTGAGCAAAATAAACTTTCCGTCGGGCGAGAACAGTTCGTCTACATACATTCCCGCCTCTTTCCAGAGGCTTTTTGTACCGTTTATACCCACCTTATATAATTCGGAAGTCATGAGCGTTTCAAAATTGGCTTCATCCAGTGGATTCTTCAGCAGATCCTGATAGGTGCGGTTCTGTGATATCTGCCCGTCGCTCACTGAGACAACCGGTCCCTCGGGGAGCGCCGTTTTCGTATCTGCCAGCACCCTGCGGTCACTTGGCAACATCCTCACCAGCAAGTTTTTGCTATCAGGAAACCATGTGTAAGGTTGACCGCCATTGGCATTGAGCATGGCGTTTGTGAGTTTTACCGCTGTCAGCGTCTTCAGGTCGGCAACCCATAACTCAACACCATCCGCTGCTGTATGGGTAAAGGCAATCTTTGTTTCATCGGGAGAGAAAGAGACATAGGCAATGCGCGGTTGCTCCGGCAAACCCGTGATGGACCGCACATCTTGTTCCATTACTTTCTGATAACGGATATCGTAATAATAGGTCAGTGTACTTGAGATATTTGCTTCGGGATTAATCCGCAGTCCGGCCAGGCGCAGTTCCGGCTGATTCAGGTCGGAAAGCGTTTTAAATGCAGGACGGTAGTAAAACAACATCTGTTCCTTTTTGCTATCCAGCTCCACAAGGGGAGCCCTGTCTATGTCTACCAGTTCCAGTATCTCAGGCGGTGGTGTCTGATAGACTATTTTCTCTTGTGCTTCAAGCAATGCGCTCATGATAAAAATAGTAATAAGAAGAAGAATTTTCATAATTCACAGGATTTGACTTTATACTTTATGGAAGATGGTCGCCGAAGCCTGTGCCGTGGGCATTACCACCATATCATTGATGTTTACATGGGGAGGGCGGGAGATGACAAACCAGATGCAATCGGCAATGTCCTCCGCAACAAGATTTTCATACCCTTCGTAAACCTTGTCGGCACGCGCTTTATCGCCATGAAAACGAATCAGAGAAAACTCCGTTTCTACAGCTCCGGGACAAATCTGTGTTACCTTTATGTTGTGGGGAAGCATGTCGATACGCATTCCCTTGGTGAGCGCATCCACAGCATGTTTGGTCGCACAGTATACATTTCCGTTGGGATATACCTCTTTTCCAGCGATGGAACCGATGTTGATGATGTGTCCCGAATTGCGCTCCACCATTCCCGGAGCAACGGCACGGGTTACATACAACAGTCCCTTCACATTGGTATCAATCATGCGCTCCCAGTCGTCCATGTTGCCATTTTGTACCGTCCCAAGCCCGGCGGCCAGTCCGGCATTATTTACAAGAACATCAATCTTACTCCATGCTGCGGGTAGGTTACCGAGCATCTCTTTCACCGATGGTTTGTCTCTCACATCGAAACAGAGTGTAAGCACCTGAATATGATTCATTTCCAGTTCTTTTTTCAGAGAAAGTAACCGGTCTTCGCGACGACCAGTGATGATCAGATTTATTCCCTTTTCAGCTAACAGCAGAGCGGTGGCACGTCCTATTCCGGATGTGGCACCTGTAATTAAAGCAAGTCTTGACATAATTTATTGCACAGGTTTGTGGGATTAATAAGTGTTCAAATTTACGTCAAATAATTCTTTAAGCACTGTTTTATCTAAAAAAAAGCGTATTTTTACAAATTCAAAGTATGCAATAACAACAAACTATGGAAGAAAGTTTCGTTACAGTAAAGACATTCACTTTCCCGGCTGATGTAACCATTGCACAGACCTTCATGGAAATGAGAGGTATTGAGACATACATGAAAAATCTTACGGCAAACAGGTTATCGTATAGCATCGGAGAAATAGAGATGCAGGTCAGGGCTTCTGACTTTGAACAGGCCAAAGCTGCCCTCATCGAGGGTGGATTTGCACAGCCGGAAGATTTTCTGTTTCTTTGATCATCACGCATCACTTTTCACGAAAAGGACCGAAATGATTAAGCAGCCAGAGAAAGAAAAAAAAAATGTTCAGTATAAATATATCCTGATTGGACTGTTGATTCTGTTGGGACTGATCATTTTTAAGTACACCCGTCCCTACATGAGCGGCTTCCTGGGTGCCGCCACCCTCTATGTGATCGTGAATGGTCAGCAAAAATATCTGACCCAAAAACTTAACTGGAAAAAATCACTGAGCGCCCTGATTATTGTGCTCGAAGTGCTTTTCTTCATCCTGATCCCGCTTACCGGGATCGCTTTCCTTATTATTGACACCTTTTCCGGTATTTCGATAGACCCGGAAGCCATCCTTGCAAAGGTAAACAACTTCATTTCTCTACTGGAGGAGAGACTTGGCTTCAACATCTTTACGCCCGAAAACCTGGCCGTCATTCCCCGGGCGGGCACCAACATCCTGCAGGTATTGGGAAGCGGTGTTTATACCTTCGTGATCAATGTGATTGTGATTCTCTTTGTGTTATACTATATGCTTTTCAGCAACGATGACTTTGAGAAATCGATCCGGGAAATATTGCCTTTCAAGGATGAGAACAAACAGATTGTGGCAGAAGAGACACGGTTGATTATCCAGGCCAATGCCATCGGAATACCACTCTTGGCAATTATTCAGGGTTTCTTTGCTTATATGGGCTATCTGCTCTTCGGAGTGGAAAGTGCAATCCTATATGCCATTCTCACCGCTTTTTCCACCATTATTCCCATCGTGGGTACCACCATCGTCTGGGCACCAATAGGTATCGGGCTACTGCTGGGTGCCGATTATGTGAATGGTATCGGGCTGCTATTATATGGTTTTTTCATTATTGGCGGTGTAGATAATGTAGCCCGCTTTCTCTTGCAAAAAAAACTGGCTGACATCCATCCTCTCATCACCGTCTTCGGTGTACTGATCGGAATACCCATGTTCGGATTCTGGGGCGTTATTTTCGGACCGCTGATACTCTCTCTTTTTATTCTCTTTTTCAACATGTATCGCCACGAGTACGTCCCCGGCTCCAAAGCTGAACCACGGGTGACCACGCGCTACAAGACACGCAAGGTGAAAATCCCGGGTTACGAGCCGGCCAAGTCGAAAATAAAAACAAAAATAAAAGATGTTCCTGATGCCACCGACAAAGAATAGATTGCTTTTTCTTTCCTTTGCTTATGGGGTTATACTCCTGTCATGTGGATGCCAATCGGGGCAACATCGCGAAAACAGGATGAAGGATGAAGGCAGCCCCGTTTCTTCTGTGGTTATTCGTCATGCAAAGGGTTTCCTGATTGACCATTTCAAAGACTATACGAGAGTGACTCTGCACAACCCCTGGAGTGACGACAAGCCTTATGCGGTATATTATCTTTACATGAATGATTCAACGCAACTACCTGCAGAAGGAACAAAAATAAAAATTCCCATCACCTCACTCACTGTCAATACATTTTCCTACTTTACATTTCTTACCCTGCTGGATGAAGAAGAAGTGATTTCCGGCGTAACAGACGGATTCCGGATCTATCATCCCGGTATCCTGCACAAGCTGGAGACTGGTGAGATCATCGATCTGGGAGACCCCTTTCATCCCAATGTGGAAAAAACCCTCTCACTGAAGCCACAAGCCATCATCAGCTCAGCCTACGCGCAACGGGATAGTTACAGTGAACGACTTATTGACGCAGGCTTTCCGATTATCTATTCGCTGGAATGGATGGAAAACTCACCCCTGGCCCGTGCAGAGTGGATCAGGCTCATCGCCACCTTCTTCGATAAGGAGGCCATGGGCGACAGCATTTTCACGGAAATGGAGCACCGGTATCTGCAATTGCAGGAAAATATAAAAAATGTGTCGCCGCAATACACGATCATGTCCGGCGATAATTTCCAGGGTACATGGTACGTGCCGGGAGGAAAGAGTTTTCATGCTACTCTTTTTCGGGATGCACAACTCAATTATCTCTACAAAAACAATCGTGAGCAGGGCAGTGTCGGACTTGATGTTGAATCAGTACTCACCCGCTTTGGGAAGGCTGATTTCTGGTTTGGCTGTGAAGCTGACACCTATGCCGAACTGGCAGAAAAAGATGCGAAATACCTGCTACTGCAATCGGTCAAAAAAAGACAGGTCTTCAACAACCACAACCGGATTACCGCGTCCGGCGGAAACGATTATTTCGAAAGTGCCATTGCCAATCCCGATCTGCTGCTGTCGGATCTCGTGAAAGCTGCTTATCCGGAGACATTACCCGACTATTCATTCACCTACATCAAACCACTGGAAGAACTGTCTGCCCGTGAAAAATAGAGCCCTTATATTTATCCTGTTGACGGTCCTGCTTTTCGTGGCCTTTATCGGCGATCTTTTAACCGGCAACGCTCCCATCACTCCCGGAGAAGCATGGTTGGCTCTATTTGGAACTTCCGGCGACGCCATCATCGATGAGATCATCCGAAACTATCGGCTGCCGAAAGCCATCACCGCTGTCATTGCCGGCAGCGCCCTTTCCCTGTCGGGCTTGCTGATGCAGACCCTTTTTCGCAACCCGCTTGCCGGTCCCGATGTGCTGGGCGTAAGTGCCGGTGCCGGCCTGGGTGTGGCAATACTCACCATGCTCAGCGGAACCATTGTATACCCCTTCATCTCAGCCATGGGCAGCATGGCACAAATCATTGCAGCCATTATTGGAGCAGCAGCCATATTGGTGCTTATTTTGGGGGTATCGGCCAGGATCAGGGACTCCATCACCATTTTGGTACTCGGCATGATCTTCGGATATGTGGCAAGTGCACTGGTTACCATCTTACAAAGTTTCGCCGACCCCGACTCACTGAAGGTATTTGTTACATGGACCTTTGGAAGTCTTGGCGGTGTCACCTGGGATAAAATGCCGCTGCTGCTGGCACTCACTGCCGCAGGCATTCTTGTCGCCTTCTTGCTGCAGAAATCGCTCAACAGCCTGCTTCTTGGTGAGTATTACGCAACAAGCGCGGGACTGAATATCAAACGAACCCGCATATTAATCATCTCCATCGCCGCCATCATCACCGGTGCAGTCACCGCATTCACAGGCCCCATTGCATTTGTGGGAGTGGTTATTCCTCATTTTGCACGCGCCTTTTTCGGGACAGTGAATCATAAAACAATTCTTCCCGCCACCCTGCTATTGGGTAGTATTCTCCTGCTTGTCTGTGATATTGTTTCCCAGATACCGCTTGCCGGCAGGACCTTGCCAATCAATGCTGTTACTGCGGTTTTTGGTGCTCCCATGATTGTGTGGATCGTATTAAAACGAAAAAAATTATAGCTTACCTTTAAACAAAACTGGTTCTACAATTGTCTTATTATTTGGGTATTCCCATGGTCTGAACAGATTGGCATTGTTTTTGTACTATTGCATGTAGTATAAGAAAAAGATTTACGGACGAATAAAAAGAAATATTTATATTTGTAGTCAATCACACAGCAAAAGGAAAGAAACTATTTTCTTCAGGTAGCAGGTTAAAAGGTAAGCTACTTGCACTTTATAACTTCGAAAATAGTTTAATTGAAAGGAAATTGAAATAATGGAAAATAATTTTTCTCAACGAATAAGAGACATAATGGCATACAGCCGCGAAGAAGCAGGACGGCTCCAGAACAACTATATCGGGCCTGAACACCTCATGCTCGGTATTCTTCGCGACGGAGAAGGGCTGGCCATTCAGGTGTTGCAGGACTTCGATATCGACTTGCATGCTTTAAAGGATTACATCGACTCCCATGTGCGCTCCATCCAGGAGCCCTATGAAGGGACAAGCGAACTGGTGATCAATAAGAATACGGAAAAAGCACTCAAAATGAGTATCCTCGAAGCGCGTCTGACAAAGAGTTCAGAGACAGACTCAGAACATGTTTTGCTTGCCCTGCTGAAAGAAAAGAGCACCCTTATTTACGATATTCTCACCCAGTTCCAGCTCGATTACGCGAGTGCTTTTCTTTATATAAAAAGCATCCTTGACAACCGTTCCGAAGAAGGAATACCGGGCAATGAAGAGAGCAGCGGCACACAATCACCTTCTGCAGGAGCGAACTTCACCGATGACGACGATGATGAATTGAGCGATAAATCATCATTCAACCCCGGAGGCGGACAGGGCACCTCCTCCCAGATAAAGGGGAGCGGATCAGATACACCCGTACTTGACAATTTCGGGACCGACATCACCCGTGCAACACTTGAAAACAGGCTTGACCCGGTGGTAGGACGTGAAAAAGAGATCGAACGTATTGCACAGATCCTCAGTCGCCGCAAGAAGAATAATCCCGTCCTTATTGGTGACCCCGGTGTAGGTAAGTCGGCCATCGTGGACGGACTGGCCCTGCGCATCACCCAGAAGAAGGTATCGCGGGCGCTCTTCGATAAACGGGTCATCGCACTCGACATGGCATCCATCGTTGCCGGGACAAAGTACCGCGGTCAGTTTGAGGAACGCATCAAGGCCATCCTGAATGAGTTGTCCAAAAACCCGAATATCATCCTCTTTATCGACGAGATCCACACCATCGTTGGTGCGGGTGGCGCTGCCGGTTCGCTCGATGCGGCCAACATGCTGAAGCCGGCGCTGGCACGCGGTGAGATACAGTGTATCGGCGCTACCACGCTCGATGAGTATCGGAAGAATATCGAGAAAGACGGAGCCCTGGAACGTCGTTTCCAAAAGGTGATCGTGGATCCCACCACACCGGAGGAAACGTTGCAGATTCTGCGCAACATCAAAGAGCGGTACGAAGAACATCACAACGTGCGCTACACCGATGAAGCGTTGCAGGCCTGTGTGAAGCTGACCGACCGTTACGTGTCGGACCGCACCTTCCCCGACAAGGCCATCGACGCGCTCGACGAGGCCGGAGCAAGGGTACACATCTCCAACATTGTGATTCCGGAGACCATAGAGCATCTGGAAGCAGAATTGAAGGAGGTGGAAAAACAGAAAACTGATGCCGTCAAGGCACAAAAATATGAGTTGGCCGCCAGCTACCGCGATAAGCAACGGCAACTGCTTCTGGCTCTTGAAGCCGAAGAAGAACGTTGGCAGAAGGAGATCAGAGAGAAACCGGAGATCGTGGACGAAGAGAAGATTGCCGAAGTGGTAGCCATGATTTCTGGCGTGCCGGTACAACGTATCGCACAGGCCGAGGGACAGCGTCTGCTGGAGATGCGTGAGGTATTGAAAAGCAAAGTAATCGGTCAGGATGAGGCAGTAAACAAGATTGTGAAAGCCATCCAGCGCAACCGTGTAGGGCTGAAAGATCCCAACAAGCCCATCGGCACCTTCATGTTCCTTGGACCTACAGGCGTTGGGAAGACGCACCTGGCCAAGAAACTGGCCGAGTTCCTGTTCGATTCATCGGAGAACCTCATTCGCATCGACATGAGTGAGTACATGGAGAAATTTAACGTATCACGCTTGGTGGGAGCACCTCCAGGATATGTGGGCTACGAAGAGGGCGGACAGCTGACGGAGAAAGTACGCCGGCGCCCCTACTCCGTTGTGCTGCTCGATGAAGTAGAAAAAGCACATCCCGATGTGTTCAACATCCTTCTCCAGATCATGGATGAAGGCCACGTGACCGACAGCCTGGGACGGAAGATCGACTTCAAAAATACGATCCTGATCATGACATCGAACATCGGAACAAGGCAGTTAAAAGATTTCGGAAGGGGTGTAGGCTTCAACACCGGCAATGATATGAGCGCTACCGAATTTTCACGCAGTGTGATCCAGAAAGCGCTGAACAAAGCATTTGCACCCGAATTCCTGAACAGGGTGGATGACATCGTGATGTTCGACCAGCTCAGCAAGGAGTCGATATACAAGATCATCGACCTGGAACTGGCAGGACTCTACAAGCGTATTGGCGATCTTGGCTTCAAGGTGAAGCTCACCGAACCGGCCAAGGAGTTTATTGCCAACAAAGGGTATGACGTCCAGTTTGGTGCACGCCCGCTGAAGCGAGCCATTCAAAAGTATATTGAAGACGAGATGGCTGAACTCATCATCCGCACCGGTATGAAAGAGGGCGACAGCGTGCTGATCGATTTCGACAGCGAGAAACAGCAGATCGTGATGAATGTAGAAGAAAAAGTGGAATAATTATTCCACTTTTTCTTTATTACATCTTAATCACTTCATTTTTGCGTTCTCTTTAATTTTAGCCGTTCTTTAAGGAATATACTTCAGGTAGATTTTCCCTTTCAGCGGATCAGCATGTCCCGAGCTCAGGAAATAGTTCTGCTGGCTCTGCGATCCGAGGTCCTTGGGCTGTTTGAATTTTGTGCCAACCGGACTGATGGCGTTGAGAACAGATAGCTGTCCGTCGGGAAACTTGCCGAGCGTGTTGTCGTTGTTGCGCTTCATGGGGTTGTCGGGCGTGAACAGATGGAGAAACAAATCGTCGGATGCTGCCACAATGCGCAACACACCTTCGTTTGTGCTCAGGTCGGCCGCATAGAGATTGGCATGAAACCCTTTAAATTCCGGATAATCCCATGACTCGCCCGTGACCGTGTTGTTATACGCTTTTTCCCAGATATTGAAGGTGACACCCTTCAACCTGTTTTTCCAAACCCGGTAGGGTCCGTTACCCAGCCACCTGACCCCTTTTACCTTTTCCTCGGGATAATCGAACGTGATGCCCATGTGATCATGATAACCACCCACATCGAATGAGTAATCAATTTCCACCCATCCCGAAGGCAACAAGGAGAGCGTAATCACATTCCGTTTACTCTGCCGTTTGTTATTTTCTTCCTTAAAAACCAGTTGCACTTTCTCACGTTGGTCCTCGGTAATGGTACTCATCGTATCCAAAATCAAATTTCCGCTGGTAAACCGGGGGCCATTTGCAAGGGACAACAGTTTTCCGTTTGCTTCAATAGAGCGAATCACCCCTTTCTTTTTATCGATTGCAAGTCTCACATCTTTGCAGTTGAAGATGATCTCGTCGCTCCGTTCCTCCCGTTCAACGACGTTCCACTCCTCCCTTGCAACCACATTCTGCTCTTTTTCAATCAATCGCGCAGCGTATGCCGAGGCAGGCGTGACTCTTCTTGTCCAGGTATAGATCTCACGGCCATTCACATCGGCGGCAGTCAGATACAATGCATCATACCCGGCCATATTTTCCGGCACATCCACCTTGATCAATCCATTGAAACCAGGCGATATATCAGGTACGGTAACAGTGGCATCCTGTTCTTCTTTTGCTCCGGTGAGAAAATCGAAACGAACCCATTTTGCCGTAAATATACATTGATTCAGGTTGGTGAAATGATAACGATTTTCCACCCTGAATGTCCCGTCGAAAGTAGGAGGCAAAAATGTGGTTCCCTCCAGATAGACGGGCGACCATATTTCCTTGATGGTATAAAAGCTGCCCTCCATTTCACGGTAAGGGCCCACAATACCATCAGCAGCATGATTCCCATCGGTATCCATCTCGTTGTTTCTGTCATTCCGCACCACACCCTGATCTACCAGATCCCACAAGAAACCGCCCACACTTAAGGGATTTGATTGCATCAGATTCCAAAAATCGTCGAGCCCCGCTCCATGTCCGCCGTCATACAAACCATGCATAAATTCGGTGGGGAAGAACAATTTATTTCCGTTGAAAAGGAACTTCGCCCCTACTCCGTATGCAGGATAATGATGGGTGTTTGTGGTTGCTTCCTCTAGCCAGGGATGAAATACAGGCCGTTTCTGGATGTCGAAACGGGGATATTCCGGCAGCAGGTCGAAGTTGAATCCTCCTTCGTTACCATTTGCCCACATGACTATACTGGGATGATTCACATCCCGAATGATTAATTCCCGCACCAGCTTTTTACCTGCTCCAGTATCATAGGCCGATTGCCAGCCGGTGAGCTCATCAATGACATAGAGTCCCAGCGAATCGCATATATCCAAAAAATGGCGGTCGGGAGGATAATGAGACATTCTGACAGCATTCATATTCATCTCCTTGATCAGCAGTGCATCCATTAAACTGATGGCATAATTGGTAGCCCTCCCGGTAGTGGGCCAGTGCGTATGTCTGTTGACTCCCTTAAATTTAATTTTGGTCCCGTTGACATAGAAACCGTCTCCCGGGCGCAACGCCACCGTACGAAAACCAAACTTCTCGGTCACCCTATGGATATTCTTCCCGTTTCTGGTCAACGAAACCTCCACCTGATATCTTTCGGGAAATTCGGAAGACCATAACCTGGGATTATTAAACTGGCCTGACAACCGGGTTACACCGGTTTTGTTTACATCCGCAGTAATCGCATTTCCAAATAACTGACCATCCAGTGTCTTCACCCGGGCTGTAACCTGTGCATTTTCTATACTCCCTCCCAGGTAAACATCCATCATAAAATTTCCGTCCGACTGTGCATCGATGGCCGTCCGGTCGATGTGTTCCTTTGGGAGCGCTTCGAGCCATACCGGACGATAGATGCCCCCATAGACCCAGAAATCTGACTTCCGTTCGGCATTTTCTATCGATTCATTCGAAGACGATTTGTGTACGGTAACTTCCAGGAAGTTATTCTGTCCAAACTTCAATAATCTGGTGATGTCGTATTCAAAACAATAAAACCCGCCCTGGTGCATTTCTCCTGCGCTGCGCCCGTTGATCTTCACCTCGGTATCAGTCATGACACCCTCAAACACAATGTTGATTGTTTTGCCTTTCCATGTTTCGGGAACCACAAACTCATGACGGTAGATTCCTGTCTCATTGATTCGTTCCTTGTCATGTCCATACGTGAACTGACCAAAACCTTCGAACTCCCAGTTGGAGGGGACAGGAATTTTGGTCCACTCACCACTGTTGCGTCCAGCGGTACAGAAGAAGTTCCACAGGACAGTCTGGTCACTTCCCCTGCCGGAGAGATACAGTGATTCCGTTTCCTGTGCATAAGCGGTAAGAGACAATAAGCTCGCAAAAAGTAAAATAATTCGTTTCATACGATTGTATTATTTTTTACATCAAGGTGTATGGAACTCGCTTTAATCATGTTCTTGTGAGAAAATGATTATCGTGCTCGTTTCATATCAGGAAAATAGATAAAAGTTTAGGCCACAGGCAAATGATCAATTTTTATCTGTGGCCTAAATATAGCCAAAATTTATTTATACAAACTGTTTTGTACTAAATTAGGGTTGGCATCCAATTCATTCTGGGGAATAGGAAAAACGTAATGCTTCTCTTCGACATTATATTTCTTGATGCGCTTCGTCATCAAATTCATTCTTTTCATATCAAACCACACGTGCCCCTCCTGGCATAACTCCCATAATCTTTCCTGAAAAATGGCATCTCGCAGTGTTTCCTTTGTATAATCCGATGCCTGTAAAAGAGGTAGCCCAGCCCGGGTTCTCACCCGGTTAACGCCATACAAAGCATTTGCGGTAGGTCCGTTTACTTCATTTTCTGCTTCCGAATACATGAGCAATAAATCCGAAAATCGCGTGATATAATGATTCA
This sequence comes from Bacteroidetes bacterium GWC2_46_850, assembly GCA_001768325.1. Classification (GTDB taxonomy): domain Bacteria; phylum Bacteroidota; class Bacteroidia; order Bacteroidales; family Dysgonomonadaceae; genus Proteiniphilum. Next base: position 19,112 of record MENQ01000008.1, read on the forward strand.
GGGCATAATCGGCGGTACCAGTTCCCACATCTGTTCTATCAATATATTTATTATAGTGGGGAAGTGATATGTTACCGGGATAGGTATAGGTTCTCTCGGGATTCTTTATTCCCTGATAAGACAAGACAAATGTTTTACTTCTGCGTTTATCTGTTGTAGACATGCTGTTGAAAAAATCAGTTTCAACCGTTAACGACGACCAGCCATCCATCTTGATCTGATCACCGCTTCTGATACCCGTAAAAGTAGGCCAGTCCCAACCTTGTCCCATAAAACTCTCATATTCCACACTAAAGATATATTCGGGACCATGTTCGTTGGCCAATAAAAAGACCCTTTCATAGTCATCCTCCAGATTATATCCATATGCGCTGTTATCGATAACCGATTTAGCCTCCTGTGCAGCTTTACTCCAATATTCAGACTTATTCCAGGGTTTGCCAGCATACGATAAATAGGCTTTAGTCAACATCGCTTGGGCAGCGCCTGCAGTAGCCCTTCCAACGTCTGCACCGCTATTTTTGGGATTCAAATGTTCTTTTCCATAGGCAAAATCATCAAAAATAAGAGTCCATACCGCTTCGCTTGTTCCTTCATTCGAACTCTCTATTTCACTCATATTTTCCTCCGTTTTCAGGGGTACATTTTCAAAGAAGCGGATCAGATAAAGATAAGCAAGCCCACGCAGAAAACGTGTTTCTCCAATTATCTTCTCCTTTGCGCCGGGATTCTTAAACTCAGAATTCTGCAGATAAGAAAGCACGGTATTTGCCCGGTTTATGGTCACATACAATTGAGACCAGATCTGATAAAAACCGGTTGAACTGGTTGTCCAGGTAAACTGATCCATTTCTGTACGCCAGGCTTCCCCTGAATTATTGTTCCATGTTGCTTCTCCCGGATATTCTGCAGCCAGTATGACCTGTCGCTGAAAAGAACTGCTACTACGCAAACTATTGTATACCGAAATCAATGCAGCTTTGGCATCTGCTTCGGTTTTGTAAAAATTGGCCGGTGTGATGTTGCTGTAAACCTTCTCCTCCAAAAAACTGTCATGACAACCATTTAGAAATAACAGTGCTACCGTCAGAGCAAATATTGTTTGTTTAACTTTCATAATAAACATACTTAATTAATTCTTAAATCAGAATGATACATTCAAACCAAACAGCACCGCCCTGGCAGACGGATAGGCATTGTAATCCACACCCAGTTGAAGATTGCTGTTTCCCTGGGAATTCACTTCCGGATCAAAGCCACTGTAATCGGTGATGGTAAACAAGTTTTGACCGGTCACGTACAGGCGCAGTGAATTAATAAACCGGAAATTCATGAATGTATAACCCAGCGTCATTGTTTTTACCCGCATATAACTTCCATCTTCAATCAGCCAGTCCGATTGCAGCAACAACGGATCCACCGTCACGCGTGCTCTCGGGATATTTGTGTTTGTGTTGCTCGGTGTCCAGCGATTCAGTATCTCCCTGCGTTGATTTCCCCAGGGACCCGATATATTTGTTTCTGCCCGTTGGATATTGATGATGTCGTTGCCATGGGATCCCTGTAAATAGACAGAGAAATCAAATCCCTTAAACGAGAAGTTGTTGGTCCAGCCGTAGATAAAATCTGGATTTGGATCACCCACAATCATGCGGTCGTCGGTATAATTGATTTTTCCATCTCCGCTTTTATCAATAAAACGCGCATCTCCCAACTGATCCTTGTTGGCCGTAGAACGAGGGCCTGCCGTCAGCTGTGCCTGATCCTGAAAAACGCCATCGTATTTTAACAGGTTCCATACCCCTACCGGTAGTCCCGGCTCAAGCCAACTACCGTTCACTTTTAGGTGACCCGACAATTGTCCTTGCGTATTGGGTGTATAACCCGGTATTTCCAACACCTTATTACGGTTTCTTGACCAGTTCATCTGGGTGTTCCATTTGAATTCTCCGGTGAAAACGTCCGCTCCCAAAGATACCTCCACACCTTTATTTTCCAGGCTGCCGATATTCTTGAAAATCGAGCTAAATCCAACGGAGCTTGGTGTACTGATATTCCACAACAGGTCGGTGGTTTTTTTGTAGTAGTAATCCACAACCAGCGATACCCTGTTATTGAATAATCCGATATCCAATCCGGCATCGGTGGTAGCCGTTGTTTCCCATTTCAAATCAGGATTGGGAATATTATTTGGTCCCACACCGGAATTCAATGTTCCTCCCAGCGGATAATTCATGGTTCCCAACATGGCCAGTGATTTGTAATTGTCGATGTTCTGGTTACCAGTCTTACCATAACTCATTCTGATTTTGAGATTGGAGAGCCAGTCCACGCTTTTCAGAAATTCTTCTTCAGAGGCTCTCCATGCCAGAGCAAAAGAGGGAAAGAAAGACCATTTGTTATTGGTTCCAAACTTGGAACTTCCGTCGGCACGTGCTGTCAATGTAAACAGATAACGGTCATTGTAAATATAATTTACCCTGCCTAAATAAGACGCCAGCTGACTCTGCGATTTGCTTGATCCCGGTTGCCCGTAGGTAGTACCTGCACCCAGATTGTTGGCAAAATAGAGGTCAGATGAATAATTAGTAGAGGAGGCCTCGAAATACTTGTAGTGGAATACCTGCCAGGTATAGCCTCCCACAGCATTGATGGCATGTTTGCCAAGCTGTTTATTGTAAGTTAAGATGTTCTCATTCAAATAGGATGCATCTTTGCGGTATCTTTGATAGGCTTCTCCATTTTTAGAACTCCCCCGGTGCGTCTCTTTGGGCCAGTAGAAGGCTCTGTTGGCCGTGGATAAATCCGTTCCAAAAGTAACCTTCAGGGTCAGATCTTTCATGATCGCCCAGCTTGCATCCACAGAACCCAGAAAACGATCTATTGCCTGCTCGTCTTTGTAATGATTCACCGTGGCCACGGGATTGTTGCTGGGAGTACTACCAGGTGTGGGGTTCGTCATCGTATAGTTCCCATCGGCATCAAAAATAGGAACGGAAGCGGGCATCACAATGGCGCCATGCACAACACCACCTGTACCGCCACCCCCGTCTCCTTCTGAAGGCATTCCATTTGCCCAGCTGTGACTGGCTGTGATATTCGTGGTAACCGTCAGAGCAGGAGTAATCTTGATGTCGAGATTGGAACGGAAGGAGGCCCTGTTGAAGTCACTATTCCTAATGATTCCATCCTGACCGAAATAGCCACCACCCACAGAATAACGGATACCTTCGTTACCCCCTGCAACTCCGATGTTGTAATTTTGAACAGGTGCATCGTGAAATACTTCATCCTGATAATCGACTCCTTCTCCCAAAGCAGAAATATCGGGGAAATAATGGAGATTGTTTGGATTGGGAAATACGGGACTCTGACCGTCGTTCGCCCTTGCTTCATTTACCAGCGTGGCATACTCCCTGGCGTTCATCAAATCGAGTTTCTTTGCCAGCGTCTGCACACCATGATACACATCCAACGTAACCTGTGGCTTTCCTATTTCACCTCTCTTGGTCGTGATCAGAACCACACCATTGGCGCCCCGGGCCCCATAGATTGCCGTTGCCGATGCATCTTTCAATATTTCTATGGAAGCGATGTCGGCTGTATTGAGTGTGGCCAATGGATTCTGTGCCGTTCCATTACCTCCTGCCGAGCCACCTGCGGAGACAGGAAATCCATCTACCACGTACAAAGGTTCATTACTGCTACTCAGTGAATTGCCTCCACGAACGCGGATCAGCACCCTTCCGCCGGGTGCCGATGAAGCTTGCGACACCTGCACGCCGGCTGCCTTACCCTGGATTGCCTGATCGAGCGACGTAACGGGGGAACGCTGAATGTCTTCCGATTTAATGGACGATACCGATCCAGTGAGGTCTCTTTTCCTCATGGTTCCATAACCCACAACTACAATCTCATCCAATGTTGTCAAATCTTCGATCAAAACCACATGCAGTGAATTCTTTCCTGCAGAGGTTATATCCTGTGGCAGATAGCCGATGTATGAGACGTGAATGGCCGCGTTCTCCTCAACGTTCAAGGTGAAGTTACCCTCCACATCGGTCACTGTTCCGTTGGTTGTGCCTTTTTCAACTATATTGGCACCGATCACCGGCTCTCCTTTTTCATCGAGTATACGTCCTGTAATATTTTTTCGTGCCTGTTGTCTGTTTTCTGTTGATACAATGGTATTTGCCTTCGACAATATGATTTGAAATGCTTGTACTTCAAATCTTATACCTTTGTCTTTCAGAACCGAAGCCAACACCTTTTCAATTGGCAGGTTCCGTTCATTAACCGAAATGAGCTGTTTGTCATTTATATCGGTATTGTCATACATAAAAGTATAGGAATAGTTTTTTTCGATGTAAGAAAAAAAATCTCTCAAACTTATGTTATTCATTCTGACATTGATACGTTGCGTATCATCAGCCTGCACATTCGCGAACAAAAGGAACAACAAAAAGGATAATAGTACCTTTCTACACATGATAAATAAGATTTAGATAGATGAATAGTTTTTTTACTTAAATTTGTCACACCAAACAACAAGAGTCACTTACCCGTGATCGATGCATAATCGATGCACAAAGGAGGGAATGAGTATTGATGTTTCGTTTTTAAAAGCATGGGGAATGGCCGTTCTTCGTGCTTTTTTCTTTTCTTTGCAATGCCTTCATTTCAAACGGATATCCACCTCCTTTCCTTCAATTTTATAGACAATGGGTGTCATTTTATTCAGTAAATCAAGTAGTTCCTTCATCGACTCTGTTTTTACGACGAAGGTGTAACGTGAATCGGGATTCCCGTTTTCAAGGGTAACATCCACTCCATACCAGCGTTCCAGCTTCTTGACCACCTCGTAGATGTCGTTGTTGTAAATCTTCAGGATGTTGTTGGTCCATAGCTTGGTTATTCCGGGATCATCGGCAACAACGCGACAACTCAATTGCGATCGGGATATCAAACCCATCTGATTTGGAGAAAGCTGGGCCAACACATTTCCGTCTTTACTATTGATGAGTGAAACCGACCCGCTCTCAAGTGAAACGGCAATTTCCGGATCGGTATCATAAGCAGTTACATTAAAACTCGTACCATGCACCTGTACCCGCACATCTCCCGTCTGAACAACGAATTTCTTCCGGCGATTTTTCGTTACCTCGAAAAATGCCTCTCCCTGCAGATGAACGATCCGCTGCCGCGATTTCGTGGAGTAGGACAATGTGGAGCCTGAATTCAACCATACTCTGGAAGAATCGGGTAAGGTGAGCATTGCTTTTTCACCCATAGGAGTATGGGCAGTAAATTGTGCGGATTGTGACCTTTCGCCTGTCAACAGAAATGAGAGAAGCAGACCTAAGAGTAGGGCGACGGATGCAGTAAGACTGATATACTTTATCAACGTTTGTTTTGAATACAAAATAGCAGTCACAGGAAGTTCAACCCGGTTACGTATTTTATTCCATACCTGTTCTTTGTCGGGCAACAGGGGCACGGATTCCTCATTCAGGAATTTCCATTCCTTTTCAAGTGATTGATAAATGTGCCGGTGTTCATCACTTGCGTTCAACCATTTTTCAATTTCTGCTTTTTCCTGAATCCTGGCTTTTCCGCTCAAATAAGCAGCAATTTGGTCATAAGGTATTTTCATCTCTTTTATTACGTCATTATTAATTTAGACCCGTAAAAAGTTGAATACCCCTATGGAATATTAAATTATTTAAGGCAAAGAACATGTTTCATAACATGTATATCAAAACAACACCATAACCGATGCAATATAATTTCGAATCCTTTTGAAAGCATTAGACATATGGATCTCGACCGTTTTTATTGAAATATGATGACGATCGGCAATCTGCTGATAGGTGAGTTTATGTTCCTTGTTCAGAATAAATATATCTTTGCACCGATCGGGCAGTTGATTGATCGCCCTGCTTAAGAGAACCGAAAACTCTTCCATATCATAACAATCGGAGCTTGCCTCTTCCGTTTCTTTCCTTTTCATCCATTCGGAAAGCAGAACAACCCTGTTCTCCTTGTTTCTCAGGTAATTTATCATCCGGTTACGAGCGGCATTGTAAAGATAGGTTTTCACATACTGAATCTCGAGATAATCTTTGTTTTCCCATAAACTGACAAAAACATCCTGCACCACATCCTCAATTGCCGCACTATCTCGGGTATAATAACCCAGAAACAGGCATACCGGCTCAAAATACTGGTCGTATAAAGAACGGAAAGATGACGCATTGATCCTGGACATAGGGTATTGTTATTTCATTGGAGCCATGTTTCGGATGCAAATTTAAACTTTATAAGTAAAAAAAAGCAATTATTTGCGATTAAATTGGAAGATTTCTTATTCGCCAGCGTAGTGTGCGAAATATGTAATAGAAAAATCTAACCGTCATTGAGTTGAAGGTCATGGATACCGTAAGCATTCGATGATGTCCGTATTTGATTCTATGATTTTCCTGTTTATGAAAGTTGACTTTCAAAAACCTCCAAAACATGCGGAGTCGATTTGGAGTTTTTAGGAGT
>MENQ01000009.1 GCA_001768325.1 Bacteroidetes bacterium GWC2_46_850
TTTACTTATTATCAGAAAATTGCTCCATTTCTTAACGAACCGCTGTATACGTGAACCGTACGTACAGTGGTGTGAGAGGCTCTCCCCGTCAGCCAAGGCCGGCGGGGCAGTCTACTCGATTAGCAACTGGGCGTTGATTCTTCCAGTCTGTTTTTCAGTCATTTAAGGTTTCTTTAATTGTCTTTTCAATCTGCACAAAACTGTCAACGGAGCGCAAATTTATTTTGTTTTTTTGTGGGAGGGCAACCCTAAAACCGCCCTTAAAGGCGGTTACTTGGGCAGGCTTTGTAAGCTCTTTGGCAAGTTTTGGTCGTGCGTTGGCTCGTGGGGCTTGCCAATGTGCTTACAAATAGGGAGGGCAATTCCACTATCCTCTTATGGTTTTGCCCAATGCTTCTAATAGTTGTGGATTGTCCTCTAAACCAATCTTTGCTACGGCATAGAACTCACTCATCCAATCATCTATCTTTGCAAATGCTGCATCTTTGCCTTTGGTTGCATCTTGTGATTCCCCTTTTTCTTTCAGGTAAACTGCTCTTGCCGTTTCTAATTCAGAAATCAATGTGTTTGCCGCTGTCAAGTCGTCAACGGAGATTTTTAAACGGGATAATTTACCTTGAACCGCTGTATCGGCTGATGCCACGGAATAAAATTTCTTTGCAGCTTCTAACCATTTGATATAAGTCCGTGGCATTGTTCCAGAAATTGCCAATTTGTCAGCGGTTAATGAATCGTTACGGAATACAACTTTTGCTTTCTTGCGGTGAATGTTGAATGTATCCTCCAATTGTTCCTTTTTACTTGAAAAATCGGCGTAAGCGGCAGATGTTTCATCGTCTTCGGTTTTGTTTGCATCGTATGCAGTTCGGGTTTTTGTTAGCAATGCTTTGCCGTCTGCGATAACTGTTGAATCTTAGCCTAAATCTGCCATGATTGCTGAAATTTCAGGTTGGGTTTCTGCATTTTCCAAAGCTACCCGGTACAATTCCAAGGTTGCTGTGTCTGTAAGTTTTGTGCGTGATGCCATAATTTAATTTTTAAAGGTTTATAATTTTTGAATATCCGTTCTATGTCATAATTAATATTTAGCACGTCATGCTGAACTTGTTTCAGCATCTTTCGCCACTAATAATCAGCTATTTGCAAAAAAGACCCTGAAATAAGTCCAGGGTGACGGTCTGGTTGTGACTAATTACGGACATTCAATTTTATAATTAATTACATTTGGTTTTTTCGCTTTTACAATTTTGTTTTTCAGTTTTACAATTGCGTTTTCCCCACTCACATTTTCTCTTTTCTTATTTGGAATTGTATTTTCCGAACGTACTGCAATATTTTCCTTACTTGCAAGTCTATTTTTCCTTTCTACTATTGCATTTTCCAAACTTACACCTGCTATTTTTCAACTTGATTTTGTGTTTGTAAAACTAAATGTTAAATATAACGAAAATATTTTTTGTTAGAACTCAGTTGTACTTCCATTTGTTAAAAATAATCAGCAGCAACTTTCATTCTTTTGAATGGAAGGGCATTTTGCCGAACCATACGAACAATACACACAGCAATCTCCCTGTTTTGGTTTCAGAATGGTATGGCAATTTTCACATTTATAAAAGAATTGGCAAGAATCCATGGGCATGGTTTCTTTCTTCTGAAAGTCACAATTTGGACAGCTTATTATTGACTCTAAAATTACTTCCATATCTATTTTCCAAGTTTTAATATCCTGAAAGCCCCCCTGACCACAATTAAAAAAACAATTGCACCAATGATTAAATCAGGATACTTTGATTGGGTCAACAAAACCAATACTCCTGCTGCGATAACGCCCGTATTGATAATTATATCGTTTGATGTAAAAATCATGGTAGCTTTCATGTGTGCTTCTTCACTTTTTGATTTTTGTAATAAATAAAGGCAAACGGAATTGGCAATTAATGCCAATATGGAAACAATAATCATGGTTTTGAAATCCGGCACAGCTTCGAAACTGATAAATCTGCGTATTACTTCTATAAGCCCAATCAATGCTAAAGCCAGTTGAAAATAGCCACTCAGCTTTGCCACTTTTTTCTTACGGAACACAGTTGAACCGACAGCCCAAAGGCTAAGACCATAAACAAGTGCATCTGCCAGCATATCCAACGAATCGGCAACCAAACCCATAGATTTAGAAATAAAACCCGTGGTAATTTCAATAATAAAAAATGCAAAGTTGATAATCAAAACCGTCCAAAGGAGTTTCGATTGTACCGATGAATTGTCCTTGAATTCATCCGCTTGGACAACAATTGTTTCTTGGAGTTGCGACCCTAAATTGAGTTCTTTCAGGTGATTCTCAATTTCAGAGCTTTCTTCAGAATGAAAGACAGTAAGTTTTCGGTTTTCAATATCGAACACCAAACTTTTAATCATGGAAAGCCCTTCGAGTTTCATCCTGATAAGGGTTTCCTCGGAAGGGCAGTCCATTTTGGAAATGTGAAATGTACTCTTTTGCATATAGTTATTTTTTGTAGGCCAACAACCTCAAGGCATTAAATACCACAACAAGGGTTGAACCTTCGTGAATAACTACGGCAAGGCCTATGCCGGCCAGCCCAAAGATGGTTGCCGGAATAAGTAAAGTAACGATACCCAGGCTAATCCAGAGGTTCTGTTTTATAATACTTGTTGCTTTTCTGCTCAGGCCGATAGCAAAGGGAAGGGTTTCCAGTTTGTCGCCCATTAGGGCAATATCAGCGGTTTCGAGTGCCACATCAGAACCGGCCGCGCCCATGGCTATGCCCACGGTGCTATTGGCCATTGCGGGGGCATCGTTTACGCCATCGCCTACCATTGCCACCTTCGATTCCTGCTCTTGCAGTTTCTTTATGGCATCTACTTTTTCCTCTGGCAACAGGCTGCCCCATGCATCGGTCAAGCCTATTTCTTTGGCAACGGCATCGGCCACTTTCTGGTTGTCGCCCGTGAGCATGACCATCCGTTTGATTCCGATTTTCTTTAATTGCACCAGCGTACTTTTTGCTTCTGCCCTCGGGGTGTCCATTAAGGCGATGATGCCTACATAATCGTCATTCCGGCGAATAAGCATGGTGGTGTTCCCTTCGGCTTCGAGGGCTTTTACTTCTTCTACAATGTTTTTGGAAGGTTTTTTATCATCGAGGGCTTCATACAGTTCCAGGTTGCCTATATATACTTTATCATTCCCCAGTGCTGCCTTTATGCCTTTACCCAAAACGGCTTCCAAATCTGTGGCCTCGGGAATACTATTTCCTTCCAAACGTTTTTTACCGTCCCTTACCACCGCCTTTGCCAAGGGGTGGTCGCTCAGGTTTTCCACGGCAATTGCCATTATCAGCAATTCATTCTCATCGGTATTGTTCAGCGGAACTACTTTAGTGAGTTTTGGTTTGCCTTCGGTAAGTGTCCCGGTTTTATCGAAAGCCAGGGCGGTCAAAACCCCCAGGTCTTCCAACGGTCGCCCGCCCTTGATAAGCACCCCGCTTTTTGCGGCCCTGGCCACCCCGCTCAATACCGCACTGGGCGTGGAAATGGCCAGAGCACAAGGGCTGGCGGCTACCAGGACTGCCATGGCCCTGTAAAAGCTGTCGCTAAAATTTTCGTCTATGACCAAAAAAGCACCGAGCAATACAACCACCAATCCCAAAACAGCGGGAACGAAGTATTTCTCGAATTTATCGGTAAACCGCTGGGTGGGTGATTTCTGCGTTTGAGCTTCATTTACAAGCTTTACCAAACGGGAGAGGGTAGAATCTTTAGCTTCCTTAATAACCTTAACATCTAATGTGTTGTTACCATTGATTGTGCCCGAATAAACCCTGTTTTCGTCACTGATGTTTTTTTCGTTGGAATAGTCTTTTTCGGGATCTTCAACCGGTATTTTATCCACAGGAATACTTTCGCCCGTGATGGGGGCCTGGTTCACACTGCCTTCGCCGCTAACCACGACGCCATCTGACGGGATTTTGCTGTGTGGCTTCACCACGATGATATCGCCTATACACAGTTTTTCAACACCTACTTCTTCAATCCTCCCGTTCTTTTTTAGAAAGGCGGTTTTAGGGGCAAGTTCAGCCAAAGCAGCAATAGATTTACGGGCTTTGTTCATGGCATATTGTTCGAGGGCATGGCCCATACTGAATAAGAACAGCAGCAAAGCGCCTTCGGCCCATGCACCCAGTATAGCTGCACCAATAGCGGCAACCAGCATCAAAAAATCAATTTCAAATCCACCTTTACGTACGGCTTCGAACGCTTCTTTGGTAGTGTAGAAACCGCCAAAGAAATAAGCTCCGATGTACAACGATAGGCTTACCCATGAAGAGACTGCATCTACGAAAGAAAGGCCAAAACCAATAGCCAGCAATATTCCCGAAAGGATAGAGAAAATCAACTCCGTATTTTTGCCAAAAAGGCCGCCATGGGCATATTCATGTTCTACATCACCTTCTTCATGTTCAGGCTTCTTTTCAGACTTTTGGTCTTTCTGCGGCTTCTCTGTTTCTTTGATGCTGCGTAGATATTTTTCGGCATTTACGGCAGTATCCGGTATGTCGAGGCCTTCTTTTTGCAAAGCTTTAATAATTGTCGCTTCATCAAGCTGACTTCTATCGAATTCAACACGTACCATTCCCGAAGCAGAAACCGATGCTTCAATCATACCGTTTAAGTCGCTAAGATTGCGCTCGATACTGCGCGCTTGGCGAGAATGGCGGATGCCTTCTACTTCGATGAGCTTGTGTGCGATTTTTTCGGTAATGGACGCACCAGTTAGTCGGGCTATTGAACGTACGCGGTCAATGGAAATCAGTTCCGGGTTATAGTGAAAACAGAGTTGGGGCACGCCCTTATCTGCAGCTTCTAAAACATGGACTTTTTCCAGACCCTTTTGCTCCTGAAGCAGTGAGATAAGCTCCTGAACGCATTGGTCTTTTTCGTTTGGCACTTCGGGCAAAATGAGTGGTATTTCTATTTTTAGTTTTTTCATATTCTTTAAATATTAAAACCCGTTTTCCAGTCCTGTTTTCACCCGATACACTTTTTCAACATCGGAGACATAAATTAATCCATCGCCTGGATTTAATGTTTTACCATATTCCGAAATGATGTTTATTACCGTATTTATCTTTTCTTTTGCTACTACCATTTCAATTTTTGCCGTTGGGCTATCGGTTATGGAGAATTTTTGGGAAACAAACGCTTTGTCATCCTGAAATTTCCCTGTCCCTTCTGCAGTAGAAATGGTCATGTTTTCAAACCCAGCATCTTTTAAATGCTGAACAATGTCGTTCACTTTATTTGGTCTTATAAATGCTTTTATTTCTTTCATCATTTCCTTATTTTTAATGTTCGTGTTCTGTTTCTTCCTTTTTCATATCGGCCAATAAATAGTATGCCGCATTCATTACTACCTGTGTATTTTCGGGCAACGGATTAATCAGTCGAATTTCGGTATATCCTTCATCTTTCAGACCAGGGATAACCTCAACCATCCTGAATGCCGTTTTATTTTCTGCTGCATCATCATCGTCTTCATCTCCATGCTCGTGCCCCTCATGGTTTTCTTCTCCGACATGTTTTTCAAGAGCCTGCTTGTCCAATATAAAAATGAATGATTTTGTGCCTTCAGCAACAATGGCATCATTGGGAAGTGCCCGCGTATAGTTTTCATCGGTATGCAAATGGCCGTTAATGTACATACCAGGAATAAGTCCGGATACCTTCTCATTTATTTTTGCATGAACGTGAACTGCTCTCGAATTGGCCTCAAACTCTTTTCCAATGGCAAATATGGTTGCTGTTAATTCTTCGCTCGGGCGGTTTGATACTGTGAAATGAACTTTTTGACCTTCTTTAACAAGATACACATCTTTTTCATACACCATAAAATCGGCATGGATAGCGCTGTTGTCTGAAATAGCAAAAAGCTTGTTTGTTGCGTCAACATAGGTTCCCACCTTAATATTCACTTCATTAACAAAACCGTTAATAGGAGAATTAATGTTTATGGTATTTGAAATATTACCCTGCATAATTTTATCGGGCGAAAGATTCAGCAATTGCAGGCGTGATTTTAATCCTTCGTATTTTGCTTTTGCCGTATTGTATTCCGCTTTTGCCTGTTGGAAGTCTTGGCCTGCACCAACATTGTTTTCAAACAATTCTTTTTGGCGTTCAAATTCCTGTTCCAGAAATTCAAGCCTGTTGGCAACTTCGGCGAAATCTTCCTGTAATTTGATATAGTCAGGATGTTCCAGCACTGCTAACAATTGGCCTTTTCTTACTTTATCTCCATGAAACACCTTTATCTCTTTTACATTCCCGCCAATAACAGCTGTAATATCGGCGCTGTTTGCAGGAGGTACTTCGAGTTGCCCGTTTGACTTTACTACCGTGGTTAGGTTGCGCATTTGAAAAGACCCCAATTT
>MENQ01000010.1 GCA_001768325.1 Bacteroidetes bacterium GWC2_46_850
TTTTATTATTTGTCAACGAACTGATGATACAGTTAGACAATTAAATTGTCAACGATCTGATGATACAAAAGTGTCAACGATGTACTGATATTTATCAGTTATTTCCTATAATTCTAATAATTTTCAAAAAAAAACTTACCGGTCGTAGTGTAATTTGAACCAATATAAAGACGCATTGTGATTTTATGAGATCTACTTATTAATTTAATATTTTAAACCATGTATATGAAATTTAGCATGAAAAGTAAGTGTCGACATTTGCTGTCTATAATGTTGATACTAATGGCTCTTTGCATCTCTTGCGAAGATGACCAGTCTAAGACAGAAACTCCTTCACAGGCTTATGACCCTTCAAAGCCGCTGATTGTTTCAGATTTTTTACCAAAAGAAGGTGGAGCATACCAGAAGATGGTGATTTATGGGGAAAACTTTGGGAATGATTCTTCTCTTGTGGATGTGACCATCGGGGGGAAGAAGGCCGTTATTATCAATGTGCAGAGCAACAACATGTATGTGTTTGTTCCTTCCGGTGCTTTTTCCGGTGAAGTATCTGTGACCGTGGGTAGTGATGACAAGGCAAAAACAGCCACGGCAGATGCTATTTTCAACTATCAGAAAAAAATGGTCGTGGGAACACTCGTTGGTTACCGGAACGAGTATGACAACCAGGGATGGAAGGATGGCCCTTTTGAAACGGCTGCCGGATTCCGCAATGATGGAGAGATGAGGTTTGATCCACTTAATCCGGATCATCTTTATGTGGTGTACGACGGTGCCGATATTCAACTTCTGGACCTGGAAAATCGAGAGCTGTCCACGCCACTCCACCGTTCTTCATTTGGTGGTTGGCGTTTGCGCAGCATCGACTTTACCAACGATGGGCAGTATATGCTGATATCAGTCGACTTTGACGGGTGGGGGACAGGAACCAGTCCCAGCGTCTATATCCTGAAGCGGAACGGCGATGGCACTTTTACCGATCAGGGGGGGCCACAGATCATCGCAGGTTATAAGCAAACGAATGGTGCCTCGCTTCATCCCGTGAACAACAACGAGCTGTATTTCAACAGTTACGAGCGGGGACAGGTCTTCCGCATGGATATAAACAAGTATTTCGAGACCCTGCAGAGCGGTGGAAATTGGGGACCTTACAGGGATAATGGAAATTATACCGAACTCTTTACCATTCAGGATACGGGGTGGGAATTCAAGATCTTTATGCATCCTACCGGAAATTATGCCTATATCATGGTAATTAATCAGCATTACATCTTGCGTACCGATTACAACTGGACAGAAAAACGTTTCGCAACGCCTTATGTGATCGCCGGGCAGGTACGAAGTGCTGCCTGGGCTGATGGTGCCGGGACCTCGGCTCGCTTTGATCGTCCATATTCGGGCGTGTTTGTAAAGAACCCTCTCTACGTGGAAGAAGGAAGAGCAGATGTCTATGATTTTTATATTGCTGATAAGATGAATCATGCCGTCCGTAAAATGACGCCGGAAGGTATTGTCAGCACGTTTGCGGGGCGCGGGCGTTCTGGACAGGCCGCCGACAACAACGTATGGGGAACGGAAGATGGTGATCTGCGTGAAGTAGCTCGTTTCCGTGATCCTACTGGAATTGCGTATGACGAGGAAAACAATATATTCTATATTCTCGATACGGTTGGGCGGAAGATACGTACCATCTCCATGGAGTCGGAAGAAGAAATAGCAGATGCTGAAGATGGAGGATTCTAACGAATAAATACAATGAAAAATATGAATAAATTAATAATCCTGTTTGTCATGATGCTTTCCCTATGTGGCAATGCATGGGCACAGGAACAAGTGACTGTAAAAGGGAGGGTCACAGATACAAAGGGAGAAGCAATGATTGGGGTAAACATCTCCGTGGTAGATGCACCGGGATTGGGAACCATCACAGACATTGATGGAAACTATCAACTCAAAATGGAGCGTTATCAGAAACTCGCGTTTACCTATTTAGGTTACGTATCAGTTGAGAAGCTTGTCAAGGATGAGTTAACCATACATGTTACCATGGAAGAGTCTTCCGGTAGTGTCCTGGATGAATTGGTAGTCACTGGGTTAGGTACACAAAGAAAGATCACGGTTACCGGTGCAGTGACGAACGTGGAGGTGGATGAGTTGAGACGTTTTCCCTCTTCCAACCTTTCGAATGTATTGGGAGGAAATGTGCCGGGTATCATGTCGATGCAAACATCCGGCCAACCGGGGAAAAATACTTCGGAGTTTTGGGTAAGAGGAATTTCCACATTTGGAGCGAGCAATAGTGCCTTAATCCTGGTAGATGGTTTTGAACGTAGTAACCTTAACGAGATCAATGTGGAGGATATTGAAACATTCACGGTATTGAAGGATGCCTCTGCCACGGCTATCTATGGATCGAAGGGAGGTAATGGCGTAATCCTGATTACCACCAAGCATGGTCAAGCCGGTAAGGTAAAGATCACTGCCAAAGTGGAGACCTCTTACCACAACCGGACTATTACACCGCAGTTTGTAAATGGTGATACTTATGCTGCTTTGGCCAATGAAGCGCGTGTAACGCGTAACATGGGGGTGCTTTATCAACCGGAAGAATTGGAAATACTCCGTCTGGGATTAGATCCCGATCTTTATCCCAATATAGACTGGATGGATGTCCTACTAAAAGACGGTGCTTATAGCTACCGTGCCAACTTGAACCTGAACGGAGGTGGACAAACAGCACGCTATTTTGTCTCTGCCAGCTATGTAGAGGACGAAGGAATGTATAAAACCGATGAAACATTAAGGAAGGATTATGATACCAACGCGAATTATCGACGTATCAACTATCGCATGAACGTGGATATGGATATTACACGTACTACACTTCTAAAAGTGGGCGTTTCGGGGTCACTGGCAAAACGTAACAGCCCGGGACTGGGAGACAATGATGTATGGGGAGAGCTTTTTGGTTATCATGCTATCAGTACGCCGGTGCTCTATTCTAACGGGCGTATTCCGGCATTGGGAACAGGCAATAGGACAAACCCCTGGGTTAGTGCTACCCAAACAGGTTATAATGAAACTTGGGACAATAATTTACAAACGAATGTGACACTGGAGCAGGACTTCAATTTTATTACCCCCGGGTTAAGATTTGTAGGTCGTTTTGGGTATGATACCAACAACAACAGTTGGATCAATCGCCGTCGCTGGCCTGAACAATGGAAAGCATTGAACCGTGATCAAAATGGGGAGTTGGTTTGGGATCATGTCGCAAGTGCAAGTGATATGTTTCAGGAAAGTGGTGGTCGGGGTAACCGGCGTGAGTTTCTGGATCTGTTGTTAAGTTGGGACCGTAGCTTTCGTGAAAACCACAATACAGGTATTACCATGCGTTATACCCAGGATACCTTTACTGAGACCGTTAACCTGGGAGGCGATCTAAAGAATGGAGTGGCTCGTCGTAATCAAGGATTGGCAGGACGGTTTACCTACAATTGGAAATACCGCTATTTCTTTGATTTTAACTTTGGATATACCGGTTCCGAGAATTTCGCTGTGGGACACCAGTTTGGATTTTTTCCCGCTTTCTCCGGTGCCTGGAATATTGCCGAAGAACCTTTGATCAAGGATAACGTGGATTGGTTGGATATGCTGAAAGTGCGTTACTCGCACGGCAAAGTGGGTAACGACAATATGGGTAACGAGCGTTTCCCCTATTTATACACTATTCAGGATTTCTACATGGATAATAATGAACGGAAAGATATGCCCGGTTATAACTGGGGCACGGGTGACTATAACAGGAGTTATAAAGGGATTCACTATTCGCAGGTTGCTTCTCCCTACATTACGTGGGAAGAAGCTACGAAAAATGACCTGGGTTTGGATATTTCTTTGTTCCGAAATAGTTTTTCGCTTACGGTGGACTATTTTACCGAAGACCGCACTGGTATTTATATGGAACGTAATTTCCTGCCCCAGATTACCGGTCTGGAAAGTAAGCCTCGGGCCAATGTGGGAGCTGTAGCCAGCAAAGGATTCGACGGAAACTTCGAATTGAGAGAAAAAGCCGGTGAGGTGAATATCACACTCCGTGGAAACATGACCTACAGTAGGAATGAGGTGCTGGAGCGGGATGAAGAGAACAAGGTATACCCCTACCAATACGATCGGGGATACCGTGTGGATCAGCAAAAAGGTTTGATTGCCTTGGGATTGTTTAAAGATTATGATGATATCCGTAACAGCCCCAGGCAGCAATTTGGCGTAGTACAACCTGGCGACATCAAGTACAAAGACGTCAACGGTGATGGTATTGTTGACGGTGGAGACCGTGTGGCTATTGGAGCTACCCGTCGTCCAAACCTGATTTACGGGGTGGGTGCTTCCATCAACTGGAAAGGGTTCGATTTCAACTTCCACTTTCAGGGTGCCGGTAAGTCTACTTTCCCCATCTATGGTAAAACTGTGTTTGCCTTTAGTGAAAATGATTGGGGTAACGTAATGAAAGGAATACTTGAAGATCGTTGGGTAGATGCTGGAACAGCTGAACAATTGGGCATTCAGGCCAATGAAAACCCCAATGCTCCTTATCCGCGCCTGAGTTACGGGGGAAGCAACAACAACCAACAAGAATCCACTTTCTGGCTGCGCGACGGCCGTTATCTTCGTCTCAAGAATATGGACATTGGATACACCCTACCCAAAGAATTCACTACACGATACCGCATGTCAGATGTCCGTATCTTTATAGCCGGCTCCAACCTATTGACCTGGTCAAAATTCAAATTGTGGGATCCCGAATCAACCCAGCCGCGTGGAGAAGAATACCCGTTGACAAGGTCGATCACGTTGGGATTAAGTGCTAACTTGTAAATTATAAATCACTATGATAAAGAAATTTTCTATCTTATTATTGGCGCTCTTCATACTGGGACTAATACCCTCCTGTTCAGATTATCTGGACTCTGATAGGTATTTTAGAGACCGTACATCACTGGAGACGGTTTTTACAGACAGGGAGCGTACGGAGGAATGGTTGGCTTACGCTTATTCTTTCCTGACGGGTGCAACCGCCGATATCATCGCCAAGGCCGGGAACGGTAGCCCTCATGTTTATGACGACGCAATGTACTACGGCGACAGGGATGTGAAATATGACCCGAAAGATGCATGGGACCTTTCTTATAATAAATTCAGGTTGGGCGAGTACAGCGAAAATGAATACAACGATGTATGGCCGCGTTGCTATAAAGGAATTTTCCAGGCTTCGGTATTCATTCATAATATTGATATGAACCAGACCATGACACCCGATGAAAGGCTGGATTACAAAGGACAGGCTCGTTTCGTGCGCGCCTATCTCTACTGGCTTTTACTTCGGAAATATGGTCCCGTACCAATCATGCCGGATAAAGGCATCGACTATACTTTGAGTTATGATGATCTCGCAACGCCCCGCAGTTCCTACGAAGAGGTGGCGGAACATATCAGCAACGAGATGGTACAGGCAGCGAAGGAGTTACAGTATATCCGACGCAATGACAATGAGAATATATCGCGACCCACCAAGGGAGCGGCATTGGCTACCCGTGCCTATGCGTTGATTTTCGCAGCAAGCCCCCTGGCCAATGGGAATGACGATGAATTCGCACGGGCCTTGGTGGACGACCAGGGACGACGCCTGCTTTCTCAAGAGTACAGCGAAGAAAAATGGGCGAAAGCAGCCGCTGCGGCGAAAGATGTAATGGAGTTGGGGACATATGATCTTTATACGGCCGCATTTAGTTCTTCCGACAACGGCTTACACGACCGTCCTACCATTGTTCCACCAACCGACCTGGAGTTTTCCAACCAGGATTGGCCCCAAGGCTGGAGAAATATCGATCCTTTCAAGTCATATCGTAACCTCTTCACCGGTGCCGTATCTCCGGTAGATAACCCCGAGTTGATTTTTTCGAGGGTGCATAATACAAGTGAAGTCGCTACCATGGTTATACACCAGATGCCGCGCGATTTTGGAGGCTGGAACACGCATGGACTGACACTGAAAATGGTGGATGCCTACTACATGAACGATGGTGCCAATGCGCCGGGCAAGGATAAGGAGATAGGGCGCGGTGATGGCTCGCAGCGCTTGACTGGATTTACCACCCAGGAGGATGTGGATGCCGGACGATACCGCCCCCTGGGAAGGGATGTTTCGTTGCAATACGCCAACCGTGAACCCCGTTTTTATGCTTCCGTGGCATACAACGGTGCTGTGTGGCATTACTTGAGTCGCTCCGAACCGCGAGACCGTAACCGCCAAACATTTTATTATCGTGGCGGGGGTAATGGTTTCATGAACTCCCCGTTCCATCTGCGTACCGGTATCGGGGTAATGAAATTTGTGGATCCGCAGGATGCTCCCGGGAATATCCGGTTAAAAGCAGAACCGGCCATACGCTACGCCGATATACTGCTGCTCTATGCTGAGGCATTGAATGAACTGGATGCCACCTATAGCATCGCGTCATGGGATGGGTCTACGACCTATAACATCAGCCGGGATGTAGAGGAAATAAAGAAAGGGGTACGTCCCGTGCGCATCCGTGCCGGTTTACCCGATTATGCTTCGGTAACATATAACAGCAAGGATGTTTTGCGGAGCGCATTGAAACGAGAGCGGATGATTGAATTACTGGGAGAAGGGAAACGATACTTTGATCTTCGTCGCTGGAAAGATGCCGCGGTGGAAGAAGCACTCCAAATTTATGGCTGTAACGTCATCATGAATGCAGACCGAAGAGAAGAATTCCATCAACCGGTAGCTATCTTCAATCTCGCGTCTACGTTCTCTCCCAAATTGTACTTTTGGCCCATCAGCCACAGTGAATTAAAGCATAATAATCGTCTAACGCAGACTCCGGGATGGACTTCGTACGACTAAACTTAAATAAAGAGGAATATATGCAGAAAATATATACTTTAATCGTCCTGATGGCAGTAGTGCTGCTGGGGACTTCATGTAACGACGAATGGAAAAGTGAACAATATGATCATTATATTGCGTTTCGCTCTCCATTGAATAACAAAGGGGTGACCGAGATCTATGTTCCGTATAGCCGGAAAGATGCCGATGGTACTTCCCAGGAAGGTAGATCAAACTATCAGCTTCCGATGATTGTCAGTGGTTCCACGAATAATCAACTAAATTTTACAGTGAATGTCGCGCACGATCCCGATACGTTGCAAACATTAAACTTAGCCCGTTATCAACATCGAACAGACCTGTTTTATGTGGATATGGGAAAAGAGGATCTGGGATTTGTTTCATTTCCCGGGACAGTAGATTTTACTCCCGGTAACGATGTCAGCTTGCTGGATATCAGTTTTGACTTTCGCGGGATAGATATGTCGCAAAAATGGGTGGTGCCGCTAACAGTGGTAGACAATGCTTCTTCCGATTATAAAGGCCATCCACGTAAAAATTATGCCAAAGCCATCCTGAGGATATTACCCTTTAATAATTTCTCGGGTGGATATTCGGGAACCACTTTGCAAAATTTCGTGAAAGGAGACGAAGGAAGTGGATCCATCGTAGCGAATACGGTCACAGGATATGTAGTGGATGATAACACTGTCTTCTTCTATGCAGGAAATATTGATGAAGATCGTACCGATCGTGCCAATTACAAGGTGTTTGCTGAATTTAACGGAGGAGAGACCGGTGGAATTGTCAATTTCTATGTCGAAAATCCTGAATTGAACTTTGTGAGACACAAGGAAGCTTCCTATCGGATAATAGAGGAGATGGACGCCATAAGGCCTTATTTATTACGTAGATACGTCATTATAAACAATATAGACTATG
Organism: Bacteroidetes bacterium GWC2_46_850; assembly: GCA_001768325.1. Classification (GTDB taxonomy): domain Bacteria; phylum Bacteroidota; class Bacteroidia; order Bacteroidales; family Dysgonomonadaceae; genus Proteiniphilum. The sequence goes on from MENQ01000010.1 coordinate 7,859, forward strand.
AATATAGTGACTATACAGCCGTGCCGGGTTCCAGTATTACCTATATCGTAAGGGGTTCTTTGACGCTCGTACGTACCATAAATACACAGATACCGGATGAAGATCAGGCTATCGAATGGTAATTAGTTTGTCCAAGCACGTGGTAAGCTTTTTAAGGTTTTCCACGTGCTTATTTTATTAAAAGAATAACTGTTACAAATTATATAAAAATGAGTAGATTTTTTTTGCTGTTTAGCTTGTTTTCCGTTTTTATCCTGGCATCTTGCCAGGCAAACAGATCTGGAAATGCAGTCATTCCAACTGAACTAACGACGGAGCTCCGTGCGCCGGCTTATCCCCTGGTCACGGTGGATCCTTATTTCAATGCATGGTCATGCACCAATAATTTGTATGATGACCAGGTGCGCCATTGGACTGAGAAAGAGTTCCCTTTGTTGGGTGCTCTTCGGGTGGATGGTGAGGTTTATCGGTTCATGGGAGTGGAAAAGCTTCCGCTCAAACCGCTACTCCCCTCGGTGCATGAACAAAAATGGGAAGGGAAATACACCTTCGATCAACCCCATGGTGAGGAATGGAAATCAATAGGCTTCAATGATGCATCCTGGGAGAAGGGGGCTGCGGCATTTGGCACCCAAAATGAACCGAACCTTTCTACCCGCTGGGATACAAAAGATATCTGGATACGCAGGGTGTTTCAGCTTGATGAAGATCTGGCCGGCAGGGATATTTATCTGCATTATTCGCACGATGATATTTTTGAGTTGTATATCAATGGGATGCAGGTGGTTGGAACAGACTACTCCTGGAATTACAATGTGCAACAAGCATTGCCCGATGCGGTGAAAGCGTTGCTCAAAAAAGGAGACAACATCATCACAGCCCATTGTCATAACAGAACGGGCGGGGGATATGTGGATTTCGGCTTGTATGAAAAGGAAGCCGACAAAGAATCGTTCATCCGTACGGCAACACAAAAGTCTGCCAGCGTATTGCCCACACAAACGATCTATACCTTTGATTGTGGTCCCGTTGAGATGGATCTGATCTTCACCACGCCGCTCCTGATGGACGATCTGGAGTTGATGTCACGTCCGGTCAGTTACGTTTCCTATCAGGTCCGCTCAAAAGACAGTGCATCGCACGACGTCCAGATTTACTTCGAGGCAACCCCGCAGTGGGCTCAACATAATGTAAGCCAACCCGTAGGTTATGAAAAGATTGAAAAAGAGACTCTTTCCTTTCTGAAAACGGGCACCATCGAACAGCCGATGCTGCAAAAATCCGGTGATGATGTACGCATAGATTGGGGATACTTCTATTTTGCCGGCAACAAAGACAATACAGCCAGATTAAATTTCGGTGATTATTGGGATAGTAAAAAAGAGTTTCAGAAAACAGGAATGATTCCGGTAGCGCAACCTGCTGAGCTTCCTGGAAAGATAAATGAATCGATGACCGTACTGGCATACAGTGAAAACCTCGGAAGTGTATCGGCCGATCATACCGCCGGCTATATCATGCTGGGTTACGACGATCTGTATTCCATACAGTATTTCGGGAAAAACCTGAAAGGATACTGGACAAATGAGGGTAGAAACGATATTTTTCAGGCCTTCGAAACAGCAAAGAGCGATTATGACGCTATTATGAAACGGTGTGAACTGTTTAACAGCAGCATGATGGCCGACGCGATCGAAGCGGGCGGTGTGAAATATGCCGAATTGTGTGCGCTTGCTTACCGTCAGGCAATATCAGCCCACAAGCTGGTGAAGGACGAAGCAGGCACCCTGTTGTTCCTTTCCAAAGAAAATAACAGCAACGGTTCCATTGGTACGGTAGATATCACATACCCATCCTCTCCTTTATTCCTGATTTATAATCCAGATTTGGTAAAGGGGATGATGAATCATATTTTCTATTACAGTGAAAGTGGTAAATGGACCAAACCGTTTGCTGCACATGATGTGGGTACCTATCCCCTGGCAAACGGACAAACCTACGGCGGGGACATGCCCATAGAGGAATCAGGTAACATGCTCATCGCTACGGCAGCCATCGCTACCATGGAGGGGAATGCCGACTATGCCGCGAGCCATTGGGAGGTGCTGACAACATGGACCGATTATCTGGTGGAATATGGGCTGGATCCGGAGAATCAGCTTTGTACCGATGATTTTGCCGGCCATTTTGCACACAACGCCAATCTCTCCATCAAAGCCATCATGGGGATTGCTTCTTATGCTAAACTGGCTTCCATGCAGGGGAAAGACGATGTGGCAGAAAAATATATGCGCATCGCCAAAGAGATGGCCATGAAGTGGGAGCAAATGGCCAAGGATGGGGATCACTATAAACTTACGTTCGACAGATCAGGAACATGGAGCCAAAAGTATAATATTGTTTGGGATAAATTGTTAGGATTTAATATCTTTGATCCGCAGATCGTTCAAAAAGAGATGGCATACTACAGAACGCAACAAAACGAATATGGCTTGCCTTTGGATAACAGAGCCACTTATACCAAATCCGACTGGATCATGTGGACTGCTACACTGACAGGAGACCGTGAAGACTTTGATGCATTGATCGATCTTGTGTACAAATATGCGGATGAAACCTCATCAAGGGTACCTCTGAGCGATTGGCACGACACGGTCACTGCCGAGAGAATGAATTTCAAGGCTCGTTCCGTTGTAGGCGGTTATTTTATGAAAATGTTGGAACACAAGATTTTAACAGATAAAAAATAAATAACCGTTCTACTGGGTGTGAATGTCAATACGCTTATCGTGCACGAAAGGATTACCCTTCGTGCACGATATTTGCAAAATATATAATCGAATAAAACCTGAAGATATGTTTGGAATAAAAATGCTAAGCTCTGCACTGTTTTTTTTACTTTTGACAAACCCCATCTTTTCAGATGAACAGACAAAGATAACTGTGGTCGACAGGCCAAACACCAATGCAGTGAACACGTCATACAGACAAAATAGAACACCTCTTCTGCCTCAGAACTTCATTAAGTTGCCGGTTGGATCCGTCAAACCGGAAGGCTGGATATTAAAGCTTCTGGAACTGCAAAAGGAAGGCTTGAACGGACAGTTGGGTGAGATCAGTGCCTGGCTCGACAAGGAAAACAATGCCTGGCTGGGTACCGGAACCGATTACGGATGGGAGGAGGTCCCTTATTGGCTGAAGGGATATGGCAATATGGCTTATATCCTGAATGACAAGAAGATGATTGATGAGACCAAGACCTGGCTTGATGCGGCTATTCAAAGTCAACGTGCAGATGGTTATTTCGGCCCTTATGTTGAGAAAAACGGAAAACCGGACCTGTGGGGTAATATGATCATGATCTGGTGTCTGCAGTCATATTATGAATATTCAAGGGATGAACGGGTGATTGGATTGATGACTAATTATTTCAGATGGCAGTTAAACTTGGCCGAAGAACTATTTCTGAAAGATTACTGGGAAAATAGCCGGGGTGGCGATAATCTGATTAGCATCTATTGGTTGTACAACATTACCGGCGACGACTTTTTGTTGGAGCTAGCAGAAAAAACACACCGGAACACGGCAAACTGGCGCCAGCGATCCACGCTGCCCAACTGGCACAACGTGAATATAGCGCAGAGCTTCAGGGAACCTGCTACCTGGTATATGCTGTCGAAAGATTCGGCTGATCTGATGGCCACATACAATGTGCACCATCTGATCAGAAACACGTTCGGACAAGTACCCGGAGGCATGTTTGGCGCCGATGAGAACGCAAGAATGGGATATATTGATCCGCGTCAGGGAACTGAAACCTGTGGTTTTGTAGAACAGATGGCATCCGATGAGATCCTGTTGCTGATGACGGGTGATCCGTTCTGGGCAGAACATTGTGAAAATGTGGCTTTTAATTCTTATCCGGCATCCATGATGCCCGACCTGAAGTCGTTGCGTTATATTACTTCTCCCAACCACACCATCAGTGATGCAAAGAATCATCATCCCGGAATCGACAACAGGGGCCCCTTCCTGGCAATGAATCCGTTCAGCAGCCGGTGCTGTCAACACAACCACGGTCAGGGCTGGCCCTATTTTATCGAGCATCTAGTCATGGCCACCCCCGATAATGGCATTGCCGCTGCCATCTACGGCGCCTGCAAAGCAAGTGTGAAAGTAGGAGACGGCAAGTTGGTGGAAATTGTGGAAGAGACAAATTATCCATTTGAAGAATCAATCAAATTTACTGTCCACACATCGGGAAAAGTTACTTTTCCTCTCTATTTGAGAATCCCCTCATGGACAAATAACCCGTCTGTTGTTATCAACGGAAAAAAAGTGCCGGCTAACCTGATGGCAGGAAAATATGTCCGTCTGGAAAGAGAATGGAAAAAAGGTGATCAGATTGTACTGAACATACCCATGAAGCTGTCCCAGTCGGTCTGGCATGTCAACCAGGAAAGCCGCAGCATACACTATGGTCCGTTGACATTCTCACTAAAGATCAAAGAGAATTACGTAAAGGTAGGTAGTGTGGAGACGGCAATCGGTGATTCCAAATGGCAGAAGAATGCAGATCCAACAAAGTGGCCCAGTTATGAAATTTATCCGGCGAGCGACTGGAACTATGCATTGGTGATAGATGAATCACAGCCTCTGGAAAAGAATTTTGATGTGATAAGAACAACATGGCCCTCCGATAATCACCCATTCAAGGTTGAAACTGCACCCATCGAGATCAGAGCCAAAGGAAAAAAACTGATCGGGTGGGGTATTGATCAGTATGGTCTTACAGGTGAAATTCCAATTAAAGAGCGTCAGGGATTCGATTCAAAAACAGATGAAATCACACTCATCCCGATGGGTGCCGCACGACTGAGAATTTCTGCCTTCCCTGTTTTTCAGGAATAAGAATGATCGATCGATTGTTTTCAATTATCTTTAAACAAAAAAAAGGAACATCATGTATAAAATCATCCCTGTCTTGGCAGCTCTGTTTGCCTGTTTTGGCTTACAGGCGCAGAAAATTGATCTGGTACAATATGTAAATACGTTGCAGGGGACCAACTCGCGCTTTGAACTCACCAGGGGGAATACCTATCCCACCACAGCACTTCCATTTGCCATGCATACCTGGACTCCCCAAACAGGTGTCAATGGTGACGGATGGAAATATCAATACGAAAAAGATTCGATCAGAGGATTTCAACAGGCTCATCAATGTAGCTCCTGGACAAACGACTACGCGGTGTATTCATTGATGCCGGTCACCGGCGTGCTGGCACTCGACCAGTATAACAGGGCAGCCAAATTCCGCCACGCGCAGGAGACAGGAAAACCCAACTATTATAAGGTTTTGCTGGAAAATGGTATTACCACGGAAATTTCACCCGTGGAGCGTGGAGCACATATCCGTTTTTCTTTTCCCAAAGGAAAACCTTCCTTTGTCGTGTTGGACGGTTATACCGGCATGAGCGGAGTGGAAATTATTCCGGGTGAAAATAAGATCGTGGGATACGTGCGCAACGGTCATTATATCCCGGAAAATTTTAAAAATTATTTCGTGATTCAATTCGATCAGCCCATTCGACGCTATGGTATCTGGGAGAATACCGACAACAAGAACCATATATTGGAAACAACAGGTGAAGGTAAAGGAGTGGGTGCCTGGGTTGAGTTTGATCCGGGTGTAAAGGTACAGATTAAAACTGCTTCTTCATACATCAGCATAGAGCAGGCGGGATTAAACCTGTCAAAAGAGCTGGGTCAGTTCAGAACACTCGAACAGACAAAAAACGCAGCATGGAAAACATGGAACGATCACTTACATCGTATACTGGTTGAAGGAGACAATGAAGAAGACAAAGCGACTTTTTATTCCTGTTTTTTCCGTGCAAGCCTTTTCTCACGCAAATTCTATGAGATAGATCAAAATGGAAACCCTTATTACTACAGTCCTTATGACGGAAAAATACACGAAGGGTTTATGTTTACCGACACCGGTTTCTGGGATACTTTCCGTGCACAGTTTCCACTGAATGCATTATTGTATCCCGACATGCATGGCCGATATGTTGCCTCCATGCTCGATGCATATGACCAATGCGGCTGGCTGCCCTCCTGGTCGTTCCCCGGAGAAGGGGGCAGTATGATAGGCAATCATGCCATTTCCTTGTTTGCAGATGCATGGGCAAAAGGCATCCACACGTTCGATCCCGACAAAGCATTGCAGGCATACTATCATGAAGCAACAAATAAAGGGCCATGGGGACCTTCAAATGGACGTCATGGCTGGAAGGAATATTTCACGCAGGGATATGTTCCTTATCCCGAATATGGGGAAGCTACCGCCAAAACATTGGAATATGCCTACGATGATTTCTGTGGATATAGTCTGGCAAAAATGACGGGTCAATCGTTTTATGAAGAACTGTTTTCCCGCCAGATGTATAATTACAGGAACTTATTCGATGCCGGAACAGGTTTTATGCGCGGACGCGATAAAAATGGGAAATGGGTTCCCGGCTTCGATCCCTTTGAATGGGGAGGTCCTTATACCGAGGGAAATGCCTGGCATTATGTGTGGTCTGTTTTTCACGACGTGCAGGGTTTGATTGATCTTGTGGGCGGTAATGAGCGGTTCGTCGCGAAACTCGACTCTGTTTTTTCAGTTCCCAATACGGTAAATGTGGGAACATACGGATATAAGATTCATGAAATGACGGAGATGCAGATGGCAGAGATGGGGCAGTATGCCCATGGCAATCAACCCATACAACACATGATCTATCTGTATAATTATGCCGGTGTCCCCTGGAAGACACAGCAAAAAGTTAGGGAAGTGATGCGGCGCTTGTATAATGCTACCGAAAGCGGTTATCCCGGTGATGAGGACCAGGGACAGACTTCCTCGTGGTATGTTTTGAGTGCACTGGGCTTTTACAGTGTTTGTCCCGGAACCGATCAGTATGTATTGGGCAGTCCTCTATTTAAAAAAACAACCATCACACTGGAAGATGGAAAGCAGTTTGTGATTGATGCAAAGAACAACAATGAACAAAATGTGTACATACAATCTGCCACGTTGAATGGTGAAAAGTATTCCAAAAACTTTATCAGATACGAGGATATTGCCGATGGAGGAACATTGTCCCTGATGATGGACGATCAGCCGGAAAAACACAATATGGCACGAAACGATTTACCCTTTTCGGTTTCATTTGATAAATAAAAAGCGCAGGAGGCTGCAATCAACAGATGAATTTTAAAATAACGAGACTGATTCCTTTCCTTGTTTTGCTTTCAGGGTTCTTTTTTCTGAACAGCTTAACATTTTACGGTAATCCCAATTATTCTTTTAAGCATTATAATATCAATAACGGACTGTCGCAAAATACGGTACGATCTATTTTTCAGGATAACCAGGGGTTCATGTGGTTTGGAACCAAAGACGGGTTAAACAGGTTTGATGGTAAAAAGTTTGTCATTTTTAAATTTTTTCCTGAAGGAAAACTCAATGACAATGTTTTTCATCGCATACTGCAGGACAGGAATGACAATATTTGGGTTGCTACAGAAGAGGGGGTATACATCTATGATATTTACCGCGAAGAGTTCCATCGATTTAACACCATCACTGCGGATAATGATTCCGTGAGTGGGGTTGTTTCGGAAATGGTGGCCGATAAAGACGGCGATATCTGGATGTCGGTCGAGGGTAAGGGTATCTTTCATTATGCAATGGAAAAGAAGGAACTTTACTTTTTTGCCATTCCTCTTGTGAAAGATGGTCTGAAAATGATCAGTTTATGCCCTGATAACAACAAAGGTGTCTGGGTATTTCCTTACTCATCGCCTTTTCTTCATATCAATAAACAAACAAAGGAAATATCCCGATTCAATCTGGAGGATGAGGAAACATTCATGTATAATGCCGGTGAGATATCAGATGTCTTTCCTGATCCAGGCAATATTTTGCTTGTGGCTACATCACAAAAGGGGCTCATTGCAATCAATACGATCAATAAAACGCATCGGGTGTTGTTGGATAAGGATGAGCACGGTGATCCTGTTTTTGTCCGATGTATAGAAAGAATTGATCCCAATACTCTCTGGATAGGTACAGAATCGGGCATTTATATTTATCATTCCGATACGGAAGAAGTGATCAATTTGAGACACGACGAGTTGTTGCCTGGCACATTGTCAGATAATGCGATATATTCAATTTTAAAAGACCGGGATGGCGGAGTATGGGTGGGATCTTATTTTGGAGGGGTAGATTATTATTCCAATCAGCAAAACAACTTCGATTTGTTTTATCCTCTGGCAGGTATAGCAGGTATAGATAGGTTGAAAGGCAAGCGTGTCAGAGAATTTTGTGCCGCTCCAAACGGAAAAATATGGATTGGTACAGAAGATGGCGGCCTTCATCTTTTTGATCCTGTTGCCGGGTCCTTTCTACCGCTACCTCCTCCTCTGAGATCATTATATACCAATATTCACGCTTTATATAACGATGGGGATGATTTGTGGATAGGTGCGTTTTCAAAAGGACTTCACCGGTATAATATGAAAACAGGGAAAATGGTTGTATATACTCATTCCGATGATCCGCATTCTATCAGCCAAAACAGTACGTTTGCTTTATGTAAAGACAGGCAGGGAGTATTATGGGTAGGTACCCTCTCGGGGGTGGACATTTACGATGAGGAGAACAATCAGTTCAGTCGGGTTGAGAAGTTAAAGGGGATGTCAATTCTGAATATCTTCGAGGACAGCCATGGCTTCATATGGATATCCACTTTTTTGAACGGGCTTTACCGATTTAATCCTGCCTCGCAAACATGGACAGTTTTTGTGCATGATCCCTCCGATCCGGGAAGCTTACCCTACAATAAAACAACGGCCCTGTATGAAGACGGTAAAGGTCGATTGTGGATTGCTACACAGGGAGGCGGTTTTGGACTTTTTGACAGGGAAAGGGAAACATTTTCAACCTTCAATAGTTCGCACGGATTACCCAACGACGTGGTATATCAGATTGTGGACGACGAAGAAGGTATCTTGTGGCTTTCTACCAATTCCGGACTTGTGCGTTTCGATCATGACAATAGAACCTTTAAAAACTATACGGTCAACAATGGTTTAAAGACAAATCAATTCAATTATAAATCAAGTTTTAAAACCAGAGAGGGTGTAATTTATTTTGGATCTTTGGATGGCTTTGTGCGTTTCGATCCTTCCGGTTTGAAAGAGAGCCGGTGGAGTACACCACTTATTTTTACAGATCTTTTTGTAAACAATTCAAGAATAAATCCTTTTGATAGTAACTCTCCACTAAAACAAAGTTTGATGTATACCGATGCAGTGAGTCTGCCCTATCATCAGAACTCACTGAGTGTAGAATTTGCCCGGTTGAATTATTCCGGAGCCGATACGGATCAGATTTTTTATATTCTGCAGGGATTCGACAAATCCTGGATTCCGGCCCGGAATAGTCAAACAATTATCTATTCAAACTTAAAGCCAGGTAACTATAAACTCATGCTGGGAATTGCAGGAGAAGATCGAAAAGAACCTGTCAGAAATGTAAAAACGCTTTCCATCAGAATAAAACCGCCCTTTTGGTTAAACGGATGGGCCTATTTGATTTACATCTTACTTTTCTTGACTGGATTGTATCTTCTAACGCGTTACCTGACTATGCGAAGCAGGCTCAGACAACGCGTGAAGATGAGAGAGTTTGAACAACAGAAAGAGAGGGAACTTTATCAGTCGAAAATCAATTTTTTTACCAATGTTGCCCATGAGATCCGTACACCGCTCACTTTGATAAAAGCACCGCTCGATCATGTGTTGCTGACGGAGGAGGTATCGGACAGTGTGAAGGATAATTTGCAGATAATGAGTAAAAATACGGGCAGACTGCTCAATCTGACCAATCAGCTGCTTGATTTCCGAAAGACAGAGTCCGAAGCATATTTGTTAAATCTTCAAACCCAAAATGTGTCGGAGCTGATCAGGGAAACCATACTCCGTTTCACACCGCTGGCCAAACACAAAAAAATTAACCTGGAAGTAGAATTGCCTGACCAGGATATGCTTGTACAACTTGACAAGGAAGCTTTTTTGAAGATTATCAGTAATCTGTTAAACAATGCTTTGAAGTACAGTGATTGTTTTGTCAGAATGGAAGCAACAATAAAAGAAAATCAGAGAAAGGAGTTTTATTTGCTTATCGAGAATGATGGAGAACTGATACCCCCAGCATATAAAGAAGAGATTTTCAAACCTTTTGTGCAGATAGATTCCGATCGGGAAAACAGGGTTTCGGGGACAGGGATAGGGCTGGCACTGGCAAGTTCATTGGCAGAACTGCACGGAGGCTCCCTGTCGCTCGTGAACGATGACCATTATAACCGGTTTCTCTTGAAACTACCAGTCGGAGATGTCGTCCATAAAGAGACAGCCATGCAGGAACAGGAAATTAAAGAAATCCGGATTGACAAGGTTGCCGGAGTACCAAGAAAAGAAGCTACCCTGTTGTTGGTGGATGACGATGTGGAACTGCTACAGTTTGAAGCAAAATTTCTGTCGGCTCATTATCATATATTGACAGCAGAAAATGGCGTTCAGGCCATGGCACTACTCAGGACATCGACAGTAAACCTGATTGTTACCGATGTGATGATGCCCGAAATGGATGGTTTCGAATTCACGCACAATGTAAAATCGGATGTGGAATTCAGTCATATTCCGGTTATCTTGCTTACTGCCAAAGTGATGGCCCAATCCAAGGTGCAGGGGTATGAGTTGGGGGCAGATGCTTATCTTGAAAAACCATTTTCAGTGGAAGTACTACTGGCGAGGATTGAAAATCTGCTTCAGAGTCGGGAAAAACTTCGGGAGTCATTTCTCAAAAACCCTTTCATCGGTGCTGCCACGGTTGCTTTAAACAAATCTGATGAGGCGTTTATTAGAAAACTCAATGAAGTGATACAGGAAAGTCTGTCTGAATCTGATTTCAATGTAGAAGATATGGCGGAACGATTTAACATGAGCCGGGCCAGTTTCTATCGGAAAGTAAAAGGGGTATTGGACCTGACGCCCAATGAATACATTCGGGTAGAACGACTCAAGAAAGCAGCCCAGCTATTAAAGCAGGACGATTATAAAATAAATGAAATCTGCTATATGGTAGGATTTAACTCTCCTTCTTATTTTGCAAAGTGTTTTCAACAGCAATTCGGCCTGCTCCCGAAGGATTTTCAGGAACAAAAATAACTTTGAGAGGAAATTGCTACTTTTTGACGAATATTTCGTAAAAAAATTGACGAATTGCGGGTATTTTCGTAGTATGAAACGAGCATGATAATTATTATCACACAAGTACATGATTAAAGCGAGTTCCATACGACCTTAATGTAAAAAATTAAATATTATCGTATGAAATGAGTATGTTAAAAAGTTATACCCATGAATATATATGAAAAGATATAAACCCTAAAATATTTTTTATGAGAACAATTGTTACTTTATTATTTACATTACTTTTAACTTTCAATCTTGCGGCCCAATGGCAGCCGGCAGGAGACAAAATCAAAACCCGCTGGGCAACCGAAATCGATGTCAATAACGTGTTGCCCGAATATCCAAGACCAATTATGGAGCGTGCCGAATGGCAAAACCTGAACGGACTCTGGAAATACGCCTTACAGCCTGTCGGTAAACAAAAACCGACTGGTTTTGAGGGAGACATCCTGGTGCCTTTCGCCATTGAATCGAGTCTCTCGGGCGTTCAGAAGCATGTTGGCAGAGACAACGAACTGTGGTATCAACGTGAATTTGAGGTTCCCTCCAAATGGAAAAACAACAAGGTGTTGCTGCATTTTGGCGCTGTAGATTGGAAAGCCGATGTGTGGGTGAATGATGTGAAAGTGGGTCAACATACCGGTGGTTATACACCATTCTCTTTTGACATTACCCCGGCACTGGTCAACGGTAAAAACAGCCTTGTGGTAAAGGTGTGGGATTCTACCGACCAGGGATATCAGCCCCGCGGCAAGCAGGTGAACAGACCCGAAGGTATCTGGTATACACCCGTTACAGGTATCTGGCAGACGGTCTGGCTGGAGCCTGTTCCGGAAACTTATATTGAAGATCTCAAGATAACACCCAATATCGACAACAACACGCTGAAAGTACAAGCGCTTACAAACATGGTTTCGCCGACACAAAAGGTGGAGGTAAAAATCATGGAAGAGGGAAAGGTGATTGCTTCATCCCAGGCCATCAACAATCAGCCTGTGGAGATTATCATGCCGGAGAATGTGAAGTTGTGGTCGCCCGACAGCCCTTTCCTCTATGATGTGGAAGTGGTACTCTGGAACGGATCCAGACAATTGGACAAGGTAGAAAGTTATGCTGCCATGCGCAAGTATTCTACCCATCGTGACGACAAAGGAATTGTACGTCTCCAGCTGAACAACAAAGACCTGTTTCAGTTCGGTCCGCTCGATCAGGGATGGTGGCCCGACGGACTCTATACCGCTCCCACCGATGAAGCGTTGGAATATGACATCATCAAAACCAAGGATTTTGGATTTAACATGATCCGCAAGCATGTGAAAGTGGAACCGGCACGCTGGTACACCCATTGTGACCGCCATGGCATCATTGTATGGCAGGATATGCCCAACGGTGACAGAGGTCCGGGATGGGACAGCCGTAATTATTTCAAAGGTCCCGAGAGCATGCGTACTGCAGAATCGGAAGCCAATTACCGCAAAGAGTGGAAAGAGATCATGGATTATCTCTATTCCTATCCTTCAATCGGCGTATGGGTACCTTTTAATGAAGCATGGGGACAATTTAAGACCATCGAGATTACTGAATGGACCAAACAATATGATCCTTCCCGTCTGGTAAATCCTGCCAGTGGTGGAAACCATTATCCCGTAGGTGATATGCTCGATCTGCATCAGTATCCCGCACCGCAGCTCTATTTGTATGATGCACAGCGTGCCACGGTATTGGGTGAGTATGGAGGCATTGGCTGGGCCAACAAGGAACACCTCTGGGAACCCAACCGCAACTGGGGTTATGTGCAGTTCAACAGTTCAAAGGAAGTGACCGATGAGTACATAAAGTATGCCGAGCAACTGAAACAACTTATTCGTCAGGGATTCTCTGCAGCAGTGTATACCCAGACGACTGACGTGGAGGTGGAGGTGAACGGGTTGATGACCTACGACCGCAAACTGGTAAAAGTAGACGAAGCAAGGGTGAAAAAGGTGAATCAGGAAATTTGCAATATCCTGAACGATTAGCTTTTCCCTGTTTACTGTGAACACACTCGTCTCTTGCAAAACAGAATAGCAATGCATCAGCTCTCTCATCTGCACGACAGTTGAGAGAGCCTGTTTTTTTGTCTTATCAAAGAACTTACAACATATGATACACTTTTTTTCGCTACTCTTCTTCCCCTTGCTGTTCCTCTCGTGTAAAACGCAGGAGCTGCCTGCAGGGAAGCCTGTTGAAACAGGGAATACCTATAAAAATCCTGTCGTTAACTACAGTCTGCCTGATCCCACAATCATTAAAGCAGGAGATGGGAACTATTATCTTTATGCCACGGAGGATATAAAAAACACGCCCATCCATCGATCCAAGGATCTGATAAACTGGGAGCTGGTGGGAACCGCTTTCACCGATGAAACACGTCCTACGTTTGAACCCCGTGGCGGACTGTGGGCTCCGGATATCAATTATGTCAACGGTAGGTATGTGCTCTACTACTCCATGTCGGTCTGGGGAGGGGAGTGGACCTGTGGTATAGGTGTGGCTATCGCCGACAAACCAGAGGGACCCTTCACCGACCAGGGAAAACTTTTCCGCAGCAACGAGATTGATGTAAAGAATTCCATCGATCAGTTTTATATCGAAGAAGGCGGTAAAAAGTATCTTTTTTGGGGGAGCTTTCGCGGATTGTATGCCATTGAACTGTCGGACGACGGTCTCTCCCTGAAACCGGGCGCGGAGAAGCGGCAAGTGGCAGGAACGGCCTATGAAGGAGTTTATATTCACAAACGGAACGGATTTTATTATATGTTCGCTTCCATCGGGTCCTGCTGCGAAGGATTGAAGAGCACTTACACCACTGTTGTGGGACGATCCAAAGATCTTTTCGGCCCTTATCTCGACAAACAGGGACGGTCGATGATGGATAATCATCACGAGGTGGTCATCGGAAAAAACGAGCAGTTCGTGGGTACGGGACACAATTCCGAGATCGTACAGGACTCAAAAGGAAAGGACTGGATCTTTTATCACGCAGTTTCCGTGGACAATCCCAAAGGACGCGTGCTGATGCTGGATCAGGTTCGCTGGGAGAACGACTGGCCCTATATTGCAGGAGGTACTCCTTCACTCAAGGCTGACAGACCTGTTTTTTAGTCTGGTCGTGCTTTTATCATCCAATATGATCCACGCCGACACAACGTTTTCCTACCGGGTTGGGAGATATTTTTAACGGTTTGTGCGTTTTTAAAAAAGAAATCATGTAAATTTGTGAAAAGAAGAGCGTTCCGGACAAACTTTAAATATAAATTTGAAAAATTATGAGACTGAATCAATTGATCCTGCTGCTGGCAATCGTTGCTATAGCCGCATGTACCCAAAAACAAAAGGAAGCTCCCGCGGAGCAGGCTACACTCTCGGGACTGAAAAAGAGTGATTTTCAATCGGTGGTAAACGGTGATTCCACCAATCTGTATGTACTGACGAATGCCAACGGTGTTGAGGTTGTACTGACCAATTATGGCGGACGCATTGTATCTGTGATGGTGCCCGACAGGGATGGCAACATGAAAGATGTGGTCCTCGGATTCAACAATGTTGATGATTACGTGAATGTGAACAATAACTTTGGAGCGACAATCGGCCGTTACGGCAACCGGATCGCCAACGGGAAGATTATGGTGGAAGGGGTGGAATATCAACTGCCACAGAACAACTTCGGCCACACACTGCACGGTGGTCCTGAAGGGTTCGACAAGAAAGTGTTCAAAGCAGAGCAGATCAACAACCAGACCGTGGTGTTCAGTTATCTCTCAAAAGATGGTGAAGCCAACTTCCCTGGCAACCTCGACATGAAAGTGACCATGACGCTGACCGACGACAATGCCATCGACCTGCAATATGAAGCCACAACCGATAAGGAGACCGTGGTAAACCTGACCAACCACTCCTACTTCAACCTGAGCGGCGATGGAAACAACACCATCCTCAACGACTCGCTCACCATCCATGCCGATGCGTTTACTCCGGTGGACGACACCTTTATGACCACCGGCGAGATTAGCCCGGTAGAGGGTACACCGATGGATTTCAGGACACCAGCAGCCATTGGTGCACGGATTAACGACTACGATTATGCACAGTTGAAGAACGGCGACGGGTACGACCACAACTGGGTGCTGAACACCAAAGGCGATGTGACGCAGGTAGCTGCCACCGTTTACTCTCCTGCAACAGGTATTGTTCTGGACGTTTATACCGACGAACCGGGCGTACAGGTTTATACAGGTAACTTCCTCGATGGTACCGTAACCGGAAAGAATGGTGCCGTATATGCTAAACGCAACGCCATCTGTCTGGAGACACAGAAATATCCCGATTCACCCAACAAAGCCGATTGGCCATCACCTTATCTGAAACCGGGTGAAAAGTACACCAGCCGGTGTATCTATAAATTTTCAGTGAGGTAGTTGTTGTTCTTAAATTAATTATGAGTATGCAAAGCTTGTCCGATCTTCCTGTCTGGCTGATTATCGTGATCGTCATACTGGCCCTGTTCGACTCGGTGATGAAGCTGATCGCACTCTGGAAAGCAGCCCGGAACAATCATCTGGCCTGGTTTATCTGTTTGGCCATTTTCAATACCATTGGTATTCTGCCAATCGTTTATCTGGTACTGAACAAACAAAGAGCATTTCCAGCAGCTGACTAACAGTTAGCTGTAAAGTTTTCAGGAGAGGATGAATCACGCACAGAGTGATTCGTCCTCTCTTTTTTAGTATATAGTATTTTTTTATATATATTCATAGCTCGCTCTATTTAACTCACGCTAAAATTCAATATTTATCTATATATATCCCTGAAAACGATCACTTTTCATGATGAATTTAAAAAATATAAAAATAAGAAATATATCAATATTATTATTTTAATTTGTAATAACATATTTTTTTGAGCCAGGAACTGATGTAAGCATTCGGTAAACCCCGTCCTATTTTAACTTTTGATCCTTGCTATATTTGCCCGCAAAAAATAATATGTGGACATTACAACAGTTTGA
>MENQ01000011.1 GCA_001768325.1 Bacteroidetes bacterium GWC2_46_850
CCGATGCGGAACAGCCCGGCTTCAAACACATCATCCTACGCCCCCACTTTGAGAAAGATCTGCAACATTTCAACGCGGAATATAAATCACCCTATGGACTTATTATCTCCAAATGGCATTGGATCAATAAGGATTTTGTTAATTATGAAGTAACTATTCCTCCGAACAGTAGTGCTACTCTGTACCTCTCCCCAAGTGTGAAGGGAAAAAAGAAAGCCATACTGCAACCGGGGAAGCATCTGTTCAAACTAAAAGCAAATATTAATTTGTAAATTTCTCCCATAGTTAAAAAAATAAAACTGAGCTTGTAATTTTACAAGCAGGGGACACCTTGTTTTATAATGTAAAGGTGAATTTGCGTAATTAACTTATATTCAATTTGTTATAACGAATTAAGGTTTTAATCCTCTAATTTACTAAAACAATTATTAACAATCAATTACTAATTTAAAACAACATGAAAGAATGAAAAGATTTGGAATTATTTTTTTATGCGTTTCCTTTTTCATAGGGTCTTGGGTTTCATGCACTGAAGATGAAGGTCAGACGAAATTTCAGGCATTTGATCCGTCAAAACCAATAGAAATAGGAGGATTTTATCCCGACTCGGGAGGTATTGCGACTCCCTTTATTATTGAAGGAAGTAATTTCGGTAGTGATACGACAGATTTGAAGGTTTTCTTTGAAGATACGTTAGGTGTTAAGCACCTGGCAGGAATAGTGGGGTCAAACGGAAACAAAATTTATACGATGGTACCTAAACTGACTTACCTGAAGAAAATGAAAATTATTGTAGAACGGACACTCTCCAACGAAGAGAAAGTGTCAGGGGTAGCGACAGATATATTTCAGTATAAAACGCAAACTACCGTAAGCACTGTGGTGGGAAGACCCGAACCGGACAATAATTCATCTCGGACGATAGGAGGTGATTTTACTTCGGCTACGCTATCTGTACCTTTCACGATTGTGTTGGATGATGAAGATAATATTTTTATCGCAGAGCGGTTTACCAACAGTCCGAACGGATTCAGTAGTCAAAGGGCAAAAGACGATAAGGGTAATGATGTGAGCAGTAATCTTGTTATGGCGGATACGAAAAGTCAAACCGTAACGGTTGTACAATATAATGCCAATCTGACCAATGCGCCTACGTTTTCCGGAGAGCAAGGGAATGAGTCTGTATATATGCCTGTAGATGACGGTTTGTATTATTATCAATTACCTAAAAGCCTGAGCTATGCCCCCAGACGACGTTCTTTGATTACCTCACCTGAAACCAAGGATATCATTGAAGGAAACTGGAAGTATTCATTTGTTGCCAATAAAGTAGATAACATGGTATATTCGGTTATGTGGAAAGGACAACTGGTTCGCTTCAATCCTTCAACAAGAAACGTTGAACTACTGCTCGACAATGTGTTACCCAATATACCCAATTATAAAGGCCAGTCGGGCTGCAATACTTTTTGCATCTTTTCACCCATCAATCCCAATATGTTGTACTTCTGTATGGAAGATTATAATATCATCGGACGTGTGGATGTCTCCCAATTGGCTGATAAAGACAAGACGACCTATAAAGGTGAATATTATGCCGGGAAAGCAATCGTGGAAGGTCCTGTAAACGGGAGCGGATGGGAAGATGGTTTACTTGAGAATGCACGATTCTTTGGTCCCAAACAGATATGTTTTACGGAAGACGGTAAATTGTATATTGCTGATACCGGGAACCATTGCATCCGGGTAATTGACACGACTGTACCCAAAGACAAAGCCACGGTGAACACGGCAATCGGATTACCCCAAAGCCCAGGCTATAAAGACGGAGGCCCCGAGTTGGCAAAATTCGATAATCCCTGTGGTGTAGCTGTGAACAGCGACGGCTCTATCGTCTATGTTGCCGACACCCGTAACAAAGTGATCCGGAAACTATCCATTGAATAATTGTAATAAATATGAAAAAAATAATACTTTTCACTTTACTCCTGATCTGTTCATGTATTATAAGTGGCTACAGCCAGGAAAATGCAAATAGAAACCTGGAGATCTCCGGTATTGTATTGGATGCTACCGACGAACCCTTACCCGGAGTTTCCATTTATATTAAAAATGTGCCTGCCGTAGGAACGACTACCGACACGAAGGGCAGATTTAACCTAAAGGTAGGATACAGAGAGACCGTTGTCTTTCAGATGATTGGGATGACTCCGGTGGAATATTTCGTGGAAAAAAGTAACAAGGAAATAGAAATTATTCTCGAAGATGACAGCCAACAATTAGAAGAAGTCGTGGTCACCGGATTAACATCACAAAAGAAAGTGTCGGTTGTGGGTGCTATTACAAGTGTAGATGTAGATGAATTGAAAACTCCGGCAGTATCTCTCAATAACATGCTGGGTGGCAGGGTCGCGGGTATAATGACGAGTATGACATCTGGTGAGCCGGGGAAAAATATTTCCAATTTCTGGATCAGGGGTATTGGAACCTTTGGTGCAAATTCAGGCGCGTTGGTTTTGATTGACGGACTGGAAGGACGACTTGAAGATGTGGACCCGGATGATGTGCAGTCATTTCAAATTCTGAAAGATGCAGCAGCAACTGCGGTCTATGGGGTTCGTGGGGCAAATGGAGTTGTCATCGTAACAACGAAAAGAGGTGAAGCCGGGAGATTACAAATAACAGGCCGGGCCACGCTGCAGGTAAATCAATTGAGAAGATTACCGGAGTATCTGGGTGCATATGATTATGCCAAATTGGCCAATGAGGCGCGAGCCATGTCAGGCGATCCCGACCTGTATACAAAGCTGGAACTGGATGTTATTCAATCCCGGCTTGACCCTGAGTTGTATCCCGATATTAACTGGATTGACGAGATCATGAAAAAAAGCTCCATGCAGCAACGCTATTACATGAGTGCAAAGGGGGGAGGTGATCTGGCCAATTATTATGTATCGGTGGGAGCACAACAGGAATATGCAGCTTATAAGCAGGAGGAATCAAAATTTAAAAAGCCCGTAGCCTATAATAAGCTGACATATAGAGCCAACATCGATATGAATCTAACGCCGAAAACCAAACTCTATTTTGGTGTGGATGGAAACCTCACCAACCATACATTACCCGGATCCGAAAATACCAATACACTATGGAGCGCTGTTCGTCAGCTTACCCCGGTCATGTTTCCGTTAAAATATGCTGATGGGACATTGCCGACCTATGGTACTTACGATCTGTCATCACCTTATACAACACTTAATTATACGGGGTATACGCGCAACAGCGATTCACGCAACATGATCACGCTCAGCCTCACACAGCAAGTGGGCGGGTTTCTTGAGGGGCTTACTCTCTCGGCGCAAGTGATGGCCGATTATGAAACCTATTTTTCCGAATATCGTCGTTTATGGCCTAACATGTACCGGGCTACCGGGCGTGATGCGAAAGGAATTCTTATCAAATCATTGCGTATTACTGAATCACAACTTAGTTATGGTAGTAGCAACAATATGTGGAGAAAGTACTACGGAGAAGCCAAGGCGAACTGGAATCGTTCTTTCGGCAGACACGATCTGGGAGCGCTTCTGTACTATTATATGGAAGATGCGCAAGACACCCGTTGGAGAAGAGATGGTGATAACCTCGGTATCAATTCAATTCCGGCGCGCCGTCAGAATGTGTCAGGTCGTCTTTCTTACGGATATAATAATACCTATTTTATTGATGGAAATTTTGGTTATACCGGTTCATCTCAATTTGAGAAAGGAAAACGTTATGGATTCTTTCCCTCCCTTGCGCTCGGATGGGTGCCCACCTCCTATAAATGGATGCAGGATAACTTGCCGGTATTGTCATTCTTGAAGTTCAGGGGCTCCTATGGATTGGCAGGTAATGACCAGATAGCCGGAGCAGCCCGTTTCCCTTATCTCACACTTATTGACAACCGTGCCGGAAGTTACTGGAGTTATCGCGGATCCGGTATTACTGAAATACAGATCGGTGCCGACAATTTGAAGTGGGAGGTTTCAAAGAAGGCTAATATTGGTGTAGAGGCCAACTTTTTCAATGACAATCTCCGGTTTGTGGTAGATCTGTTCCGTGATCAACGGGATAATATATTTATGCCACGAGTCACATTGCCCGATTTTTTAGGGCTGGTTACCACGCCGCAGTCTAATGTGGGAAGTATGCATAGTTTCGGTTCCGACGGTAATGTGTCCTATTTCCATGCACTCAATAAAGATATCGATTTTACCGTGCGTGCCAATTACACGTTCTCGCAGAATATCATTGACTATTTTGAAGAAAATAAACTCCCTTACGAATATATGAGTGTTTCGGGTAAACCCTACGGTATTATTCGCGGATACATCTCAGAAGGACTGTTTAGTGACCAGGAAGAGATAGAAACCAGTCCCGACCAGAGCGGTTTTGGTCAGGTACGCCCGGGTGACATCAGATATCGTGATGTAAATGGGGATGGCATCATCAATGATGATGATAAAGTCCCGCTTTCATATGGCAATCAGGTGCCCCGACTTATGTATGGCGTTGGAGGGGATATCCGTTGGAAGAAACTCACCCTGGCTATATTATTCAAAGGTGCTGCCAAAGTGGAATATTATCGTGCGGGTATGAACATTGCTAACTTCGGACTCAATGCCCCGGGATGGATTCCGTTCTATAACGGTGAATTGGGTAATGTGATCAAACTGGCAAACAATCCCTCAAATCGGTGGACACCGGCATGGTATTCAGGTACCACCGAAACAGAAAACCCTAATGCTGAATTTCCACGCCTTTCGTATGGTAGCAACTCCAATAATTCCCAACTCTCCGATTTCTGGAAACGCGATGGATCCTATATTCGTCTGCAGGAAGTCAGTATGCGGTATAAAGTGAATAATTACCTGTGGATGAAAAGTCTGGGATTAAGTTCCATTGATTTGGAGTTTGTGGCAAATAACCTTTTCACGATCGATAAGGTAAAGTTTTTCGATCCCGAACAGGCTACTTATAACGGAGGAGTATACCCTATTCCCACATCCTACACCTTTCAAATATACCTGAACTTTTAATGATTACTCTATATGAAGATTTTATCAAAAATAATAATAACAGTGATAGGAATTGCAAGCATGATGCTTAGTTCCTGCAATTTTCTGGATGTAGATACCTATTTTGAGGATACATTCCGGGAGGATTCTATCTTTCACAGCATGAAAAATGCAGAAGGTTACTTATGGAATACACCCAAAGATTTTCCAGATCCCGGCGCAATATGGGGTAACTCCTGGAATCTTGGAGAGATGGCATCAGACGAAATGACTGCCAGATGGAGAACCGGTGAATTTGCAGGAATTCAATTTACGGTGGGAGAAATAAATGAGAGGAATGTGCCCGGATCCATGAATATCTGGTACAGGATGTATAAGGTAATAAGACGATGTAATACCATGCTGAATGAAGTAGACAAGGTAACAGATATGTCTACAAGAGACAGACAAATATACAAGGGATATGTCCATTTTTTACGTGGATATGCATACTATCACTTGTTAATGAACTGGGGCCCATGTATGTTGGTGGGAGATGAAGTATTTCCAAATTCAGAATCTGCGGAGTATTATAACCGAGAACGGGCCACTTACGATGAATCAGTGGACTATATATGCAACGAGTTTGCATTGGCTGCGCAATCTATCCCTTCGGCGTCACAGCAGTCAATAAGTTACTTTGAGCGCCCCACCAAAGGGGCAGCTCTGGCATTGATTGCCCGGTTAAGACTTTATCAGGCTTCTCCCCTGTTCAATGGGGGAGACATCGCCCGCAGAAGTTTTGGTACATGGAAACGGAAGAGCGACGGAGCCTTTTATGTGAATCAGGAATATGATGCGCGTCGCTGGGCCGTAGCTGCAGCAGCAGCAAAAGCCGTCATAGATATGGGTCAATATCAATTATATACCGTGGATGCCGATCCTCAGAATCCATATCCCTTGGCTTCTAACGTGCCTACGGCTCCGTTTCCTGAAGGTGCTGGAGGAATTGATCCTTTACATTCTTATCACGACATGTTTAATGGAGAAGGGATTATACAGACCAACAAAGAGTTTATCTGGGCTCATATATCCTCTAACGTGAGATATTACACCAGACATTCTTTTCCGGTTTATTTTGGCGGATGGGGAGGTATGGCCGTTCCACAACGTGTGATCGACAGCTACCTTATGGCCGATGGGCGAACAATCCATAATGCCTCTGAGGAGTATCCGTATGATCCCATATTAACGAATACAATTGGAGGAAGCGGCAAAGTGCTGGGTACCTATATATTGCGGTCCGATGTTCCGAAAATGTACAGTAATCGTGAAGCCCGTTTTTATGCATCTATCGGTTTTCCCGGATCTTTCTGGCCGATGAATTCCGCTTCTCAGGATGGTAGTTATACAAAGAAACAACTATGGTTCTCTCACGACGATGTATCGGGAATTACGGGTGCAGGGAGCAACATCAACGATTACAATGTGAGTGGCTATACTCCCACAAAATATATTCATCCAGATGATTCATGGGCAAATGGGAAAGGAAATGTAAAATCAGCCTTTATCACCGAACCAAAGCCTTTCCCGATCATTCGATATGCAGAAATATTGCTGGAATACGTGGAAGCACTCAACAATGTTGAAGGTAGCGAGATTGTGGAAACCATCGAGCCGATTGGCAATGATACGATTACCGTTACCATTACCCGGGATGTGACGGAAATGGCGAAGTACTTTAATCAAATTCGCTATCGGGCGGGATTACCAGGAGTAAGTGATGTCGAACTCACAAACAGAGGTTTGTTTCAGGAAGTGATCATGAATGAACGGCAAATTGAACTCTTTAATGAAGGATATCGTGTTTTTGATACACGGAGATGGGGAATCTTCCTGGAGGAAGATGCAAACTCATCCAATTGGAGAGGACTTAATATTGAGAGAGACCGGACAAATAATAACAACAACGAAGGATTTTTTGAAATTGTGACCATCAACACACAAAACATACGCGATCGTATTGCGACCCCCAGGATGGTGTTTCTCCCATTACCGCACAATGAATTACTGAAAGTACCGGCGATGGATCAAAACCCAGGTTGGGACAGATAAATTGATATATTATTATTCAATAAACTGATTAAAAAATGAAACATAGTATAAAAAGAGCTTGTTATATCATGATGGGAGTTGCAATGATAGCCTGTAATTCCTACGATTTTGAACAGGAACAATACAAAAACGAGGTTTATCTACTCAGCAATTCCAATTTGATATACGACCGACAAGTCGCTGAGCTTAAACAGGAAGGTGATACCATTTATCTTATGGCTGGATTGAGTGGGACATTAAATGCCGATAAACCTTTCAAGGTGGCCCTTATTGAAGCAGATTCTCTTTTTAAGGCATATAATAAATCGAACTATGATATTGAGACGGACCGCTATGCACGCCTACTTCCCGGAGAGTGTTATACAGTCCCTTCTTTGGAAGGGCAGATTTTAGTAGGTGAAACACAAGTTAAATTTCCTGTTTACCTGCATAATCTGGATAAACTTTCTCCCGATTCCATCTATTTCTTAAATTACAAAATAGATTCTTCGAGAACGGATGCGTTCAATCCTAAAAAGGACGAGGTTTTGTTGCGCATATTCAAAGAGAACGACTACTCTACGACTCAGCGTAATGTCTATTATAATTATACTTCATCTTATGTAACACTGTTGGATAAGGATAACCCGCTTGTACGACGCCCGACAAATGCCAACCAGGTATTCCCATTGGGTAGCAACTCGGTAAGGATGTTGGCTGGTGATGAAGAGTTTGGTGAATACAAAACTGCCCTGGATCGTATTATTGAGAAGAGTATTATCGTTACGATGGGAGAACAAACATCAAAAAATCCCTTGGCACGCCATCTAACAATTGAACCTTATAGAACAATTGATGTAGTGCAGTTGACTCCATTTGAAATCTATGATAATACATTTTTAATCAATGTCATATCCACTCCTGATGGCCGTAGTACGTATTATAAGGAATTCAGGCTACATTATAAGTACCGGTTAAATGGATCGGATCCCTATAAGGAGGTAAAAGCTATCTTGCGAATGGAATACAGCCCGAGAGTGGAGTTGTTGTAAGATTCACCAATAGTATTATATAATAAAAAAATAATCTTATGCGAAAAAATATCATATTATGCGGATTAATCGGATTGTTGATCAGTGCACTTGGGCTAATATCCTGTGCACCCGATTATGAGACAGAGTTTGAAATAAAATCATTGATTGTTCCGGATAAAAGTCTGGCTCCCGTATCCTTTTCTCTGGAGGGAGGGGAGGCTGTTGCAGAGGTAGAGACCAATGTGGCATTAACCCACTGGTCGGCATCTTCTAACGCAGTTTGGCTATCAGTTGACAAAGAAGAGGGAAAAGTAATCATGTCGGCCGGGAGTAATGACACGTATGCTCCTCGTATTGCCCGTGTCACCATTGAATACGGACATCAGACATATTATATTAATGTTTCCCAGACAGGTAAAACACCTATTCTTTTGGTTGATGGAGAAAGAAAGGGTATGGTTAAATCGGTTGGTGCGGGAGAAGCAACTATTTCAGTTCGGGTAAAGTCAAACATAGTATTGGACCATATCCTGATCCCTGATACGGTTAACTTTGTACATATCGGAACCGTCACAGACGTAGAGGGAAGTGTGGATGAAAAAACAGTGACTTTTAAAATTGATCAGAATCTTAGTAGAAATGCGCGTTATAGTGCTGTAACCTTTCAATCATCGGATAACTACAATCATACAGCTTCTTTTGTTATTTCACAGGCAGGTATGATTTTCGCTGAAATTCCGTTGACGGAGGATATGTTATCTACAAATGCGCAAGAACCTCGTGAGGGTCCCATAAAAAATCTGATAGATGGTAACCCCGGCACCTACTTCCACTCAGCATGGTCTTACAGTATTGGTGTGCCGCACTTTTTTCAGGTCACATTAAACGATCCTATAGAAGGGTGCATTTTCTGGTATCAGAATCGAAATGCTTCCGGCGGGGAACCGATTGATGTATTAATAGAGATTAGTGCAGACGGAGAACAATGGAGAGATTTGACACATATCACAGCCGGGTTACCAACAGGTTCTTCGTCTCAATATGAGTCAGCCTACCTGGCGGCTGGTTCACCGTTTACGCACTTTAAGTTTACTGTTAACAAAACATCCTCAGGAACAGCCCCTCGTCATTTCAGTATGGCTGAATTCAGAATGTATGCACCGGAGTAGGTACAGTTATCTTTACAGATAATTTTTAAGCGGAAGGGAGTGGAGATAAAACACCCCCTTCCGTTATCACTCTTTTTTCCAATAGATAATGCGTACGTAGTTCCATATAGCTATAGTTCGTACTAATTTACATATCAATATGAAACGAGCATCTAAATCAGTTATACCCAAGTTAAAGATAATATGCGAGTTCCATACGACCTTAGTGTAAAGAAATAAAATATTATCGTATGAAAACGTTAGTGCTCCCCTGATGGAATCGGGGAAATAAACATGTAGACAGTGATAGAGGAATCTTTCCGATTCCCATTTTTAACAATAAACATCACATCGCGCGGTTTTAAAATCATTTTTCACATTAAGGGGTAAATTAGGGGGTCTTACCTTTGTCCGATATTTCAATATATCTTTTTCCGGATGGACAATAGGAAAAAATGCGTGCCACTTTTTTCGGGGGCAAAAGCCAATGTCAATGTGACTGCCATCGATTAATTCACTTAATTATATCAATATCTGGTCGACTATATCTAATCAAACAATTCAAACTAAATCTAATTATTAAACAAAGAAAAAGTGCAAGATGAAAAAAAAGTTAATTTTTCTATTTTTGATTTCTCTCTTACTTCCTCTTTATTTATCTGCACAAGAGAAACAGGTAAGCGGGAAGGTGATAGATGCGGAAACAGGGGAACCTTTGCCGGGTGCCACAATTCAGATTGAAAATTCAACGCGGGGAGTTACGACAGACATAGACGGGTCCTTCGAAATCAGGGCCACTCCTACCGACAAGCTGGTAGTCTCTTTTCTCGGACTGGAGTCGCAAACGATCACGGTAGGGGCCCAGACATATCTTGAAATAATCATGAGGTTGGCAGCCAGTGAATTAGACGAAGTGACCGTCGTTGCCTTCGGGAAGCAAAAGAAAGAGAGTGTCGTAGCTTCTATATCAACGGTGAATCCCGAAGAATTGAAAGTCCCTTCAAGTAACTTAACCACTGCGTTGGCCGGGCGGATGTCCGGACTGATCGCTTATCAGCGAAGTGGTGAACCGGGCAGGGATAACGCAGAGTTCTTCATTCGTGGTGTAACCACTTTTGGATATAAGAAAGACCCGCTTATCCTTATTGACAATAATGAATCATCCAGCACGGAACTAGCCAGAATGCAACCGGATGACATTGCGAGTTTTTCTATTTTGAAAGATGCGACAGCGACAGCCCTTTATGGTTCGAGAGGAGCCAATGGTGTTATCCTCGTTTCGACCAAGGAGGGACGTGAAGGAAAGGCCAGGATAAATATCAGGTATGAGGAAGCCCTCTCGCAGCCGACAAAAATGGTGCATATGGCAGATCCGGTCACCTATATGCGGTTGCATAACGAGGCCATCCGGACAAGGGATCCGCTTGGTAAATTAATGTATTCGGAACACAAGATTCAAAACACGATAAACGGAACCAACCCTTATGTATATCCGGCTACTGATTGGTATGACATGTTATTCAAAGATTATTCCAACAACCATCGGTTGAATTTTAACCTGTCGGGCGGGGGTAAGGTCACCCGTTATTACCTTGCCGGAAGTGTAATAAACGATAACGGTGTATTGAATGTTGACAATAAAAACAATTTTAATAACAATGTTCAATTGAATCGGTATATGTTGCGCTCGAACGTGAATATTAACCTTACTCCGACAACGGAAGCAATTGTGCGTCTATCGGGAGCATTCGACGATTATAAGGGGCCCCCTCAAGGAGGCCAAAGGATTTTTCAAATGGTGATGCATACAAATCCGGTATTGTTTCCCCCTTATTATGCACCTGATGCAGCAAATGAACATACGGAACATATATTATTCGGCAATTACGACAACATGCAATATTATAACCCGTATGCAGAAATGGTAAGAGGATATAAAGAATATTCAGAGAGCCAAATGGGAGCCCAGTTTGAATTAAAACAGGATCTTGAATTCATCATGGAAGGTCTCTCTTTTCGTGCCATGTTCAATACAAACCGGTATTCATATTTTGACGTGGTAAGGCAATATGATCCATTTTACTATAACATAGGAAGTTACAACAAAGAAAAAGACACTTATACACTTTCTCCGCTCAACGAAGAACAGGGGACGGACTATCTTTCTTATAGTGAAGGACCTAAAAATGTAAATGCGGTAACCTATTTTGAGAGTGCGTTAAACTGGGCCCGTAGTGTTAATGAAAAGCATGACTTGGGAGCGCTTCTGGTCTATACCATGCGCAATGAATTAAAAGGAAACGCGGGAGATCTGCAAAGATCTTTACCATACAGGAACCTTAACTTGGCAGGACGTATCACGTATGCTTATGATTCGCGATATATGTTTGAAGGAAATTTCGGATATAACGGGTCGGAGCGTTTTTCAAAAGCGGAACGTTTTGGATTTTTCCCTTCGGCCGGTATCGGATGGAATATTTCAAACGAAAGTTTTTACGGGGAAGGATTGCGTAAGATTGTGAGCAGTCTGAAATTAAAATCCACATACGGATTATCGGGGAACGATGCCATCGGTGATGCCAACGATAGGTTCTTTTATCTTTCCAATGTGAACATGAACAGCGCGAACCACCGCTCTTCCTTCGGCACATTTGGAAATAGGGGCGGCCTGACCAAAGATGGTGTTTCTATTAGCCGGTATGCGAATGACCAAATTACCTGGGAAACTTCAAAGAAATTTAATATTACCGCCGAGATGGGATTATTTGAAAAGATTGATATTCAAGCTGAATATTTTCAGGAAGAGAGGAGCAATATTCTGATGGACAGGGCATTCATTCCTTCAACCATGGGACTGCAAGCTGCTACCCGTTCCAATGTGGGTAAAGCCGCTGCCCATGGAGTTGATGTTTCCGTAAATATGAACCATTCCTTTAACAAAGATGCCTGGATAAGCGGTATAGCCAATTTCACTTATGCAACCAGTGAATTTAAAGTATACGAAGAACCTGATTATCCCGATGCTCCCTGGAGATCGAGAATTGGATATCCATTGACTCAAACCTGGGGATATATTGCTGAACGCTTATTTGTAGACGACGAAGAGGTACGCAATTCTCCGACACAGTTCGGCAATTATAAAGCCGGGGATATCAAATATAAGGATTTGAACGGGGACGGGAAAATTACAGAATTGGATATGGCTCCCATCGGATATCCTACAACTCCTGAAATTACCTACGGATTCGGATTATCATCCGGCTATCAGGACTTTGACCTCTCTTTCTTTTTCCAGGGAAATGCAAGAACTTCCTTCTGGCTTACAACATATAATGACTTTGGTCGTGGAATTGTAGATGTAACCCCGTTTATCGGAGGGCAACAAGGGTTGATGGAGGCTATCGCCGACAGTCATTGGTCGGAGGCAAACAGGAATGTATATGCCATGTGGCCGCGTCTGTCGACCACCCATATAGAAAATAATAGCAGGACGTCTACATGGTTGATGCGAGATGGCACCTTCCTTCGTCTAAAGTCCGTCGAGTTAGGATATACTTTACCTGTACATATCGCGACGAAAGCCCATATGTCTAATTTACGCATTTATTTTA
Source organism: Bacteroidetes bacterium GWC2_46_850 (assembly GCA_001768325.1). Taxonomy (GTDB): domain Bacteria; phylum Bacteroidota; class Bacteroidia; order Bacteroidales; family Dysgonomonadaceae; genus Proteiniphilum. Next base: position 12,924 of record MENQ01000011.1, read on the forward strand.
GCGGTACAAACTTGCTCACATTCAGCAAATTCAAGTTATGGGACCCTGAAATGGGAGGGAACGGGCTAGGATATCCTGTCCAAAGAGTATTTAATATGGGTATACAGTTGGGCTTTTGAAGGTTTTAAAACAGAATTAAGATGAAAACAAGAACAATAAAAGAGATAATACTTTTTGTATGTGTATTATATATCACATCATCCTGTGATTATTTAGATGTTGTCCCGGATAATGTGGCTACAATCGATTACGCATTTAAAAACAGTATTGCTGCCGAAAAATACTTATATGGTTGTTATAGCTACAGGCCGGCAATCGGGGACATACAAAATGATCCGGCGATGACCGGTTCGGACGAAACGACACAGAGGTACGTGCAGATGGAGTTAGGAACAAGATTTGTCACCTGGGGAGGAACAAAGATAACACGGGGATTACAAAATGCCAATGAACCGATCATGAATACATGGGATGGGAACCATTCATTGTGGGTAGGTATTCGTGATTGTAATATTTTCCTGGAAAATATAGATAACGTGAAGGGACTGATGGAGCATAACCGAAGAAGATGGGTCGCTGAAGTTAAATTTTTAAAAGCTTATTATCATTATACCCTAATGAAGCGGTACGGCCCGGTTCCTATCGTAGACGTGAATCTGCCTATATCAGCCGATGTGACGGCAGTTCAGGTTTATCGGGAACCCATTGACGATGTAGTGAATTACGTGATTGGCCTGATTGAAGAAGCGATACCGGATTTACCGGAAGCAAAAGAAATTGTAGAAGGGACAGAAGCCGGCAGGGTCGATAAACTGATCGCCATGACGTTAAAAGCTGAAGTCCTACTTTTTGCTGCAAGCCCTTTGTTTAACGGGAACACCGATTATTCGGGAATAAAAGATAACAAAGGCAGACAGCTATTTCCACAGAATTACGATCCCAATAAATGGCAAATAGCCGCTGATGCTTGCCTCGAAGCCATTAACGCTGCCCATGAACAAGGAAAAAGGCTGTATAATCAGTTGGATCCGTTATTAATTAATGAGCATGAAATATTGCAATTGGAGATCAATTACAGGCAGGCTGTTTGTGACAAATGGAATTCTGAATTGATATGGGGGGGGACAAATAATGACTGCGGAATTCTTGCACGTGACGCTTCTACAAGAATAATCCGAATGAGTCCAACCACCTTAACTTCCGTGACAAGTGAATGGTCTCCAACGCTGGGATTAGTAAACAAATACTATTCCAAGAACGGTGTTCCTATCGAGGAAGATAAATACTGGCAATCAGAAGGTTGGTACCAGAATAGATATTCCATTCGTCCCGAACCCTCTGGCAATGAAGAGATCTATCATGTGAAAGAAGGAGAAAAAACAATATATCTGCATTATAACCGTGAACCTCGTTTTTATGCAAGCATCGCTTTTGACAAAGGAATTTATTTTGGTACAGGCTATAATACGTTCAAAGATGCCAAACATTGCGAATTTATGAATACCCAAATTTCAGGTTTCCAAGCCGGAGAAGCAAATAGTATTACTGGCTATGGAGCTAAAAAAATGAGCCACTATAAAAATACACAGCAATATGACAGGACAACTTGGGAATATTTTCCATTTCCAGTTTATCGGCTGGCAGATTTATATTTGATGTATTCCGAAGCATTAAATGAAGCGGGAGGACCGGAGGATGACATATTCAGATACTTGGATAAGATCCGGGAACGAGCTGGATTGGAAGGAATTGCCGACTCATGGACAAAATATTCTACAAACCCGGAAAAGATTAACACCAAAGAGGGCAGAAGAAATATCATCCGCAGAGAGCGAGCGATAGAATTGGCTTTTGAAGGTAAGCGCTTTTGGGATATCCGGAGATGGAAAGAAATAGAGATTTACAATGCAGACCCGCAAGGATGGAACATCATGGGGGAATCGCCGGAAGATTTCTATACTGTCCTTCCCTTGAGGAACGAATCGGTGAGATTTACCGTAAAGGATTATTTCTGGCCAATACGGGAGTCTAATTTGTTTGTGAACAAAAACCTTGTTCAAAACTATGGTTGGTAAATTATCAAGCATTTGTAACTATAATATAATATGAAACTAAAAAAGAATTGTTTTTTTCGGTTAGTTTTGGGGATGATATTTCTTTATTCATGTGGGAATGAAGAGCCTGTAGGGCAACAACCTTTGGACAATATCCCGCCCGGAATTATAACAAATGTACGTGTGAAGAATATTGCGGGAGGTGCTGTTTTCCACTATACACTTCCTTCCGATGAAGACCTGTTATATGTAAAAGCTGTTTACTCCATTGACGGGGAAACGGAAGTGGAGAGCAAAGCTTCGGCTTTTGTCGATTCACTGTTGGTGTTGGGCTTTGGTGATACCATACAGTATCAGGTGAAGTTGATCACGGTGGACAAAAGCCGTAATGAGGCCGAACCACATGTTGAAACCATAAGACCGCTCATTCCGGATGTCCTTTCTATTTCGAAAACCCTTTCAATTGTTTCAGACTTCGGAGGATTACTGGCCACATGGGAAAATCCAAACAAGGCAGATATTTCGGTTAATATTGAAATAGAGGATCATAACAGGGAGTACGTGCCCAAAGAAATATTTTATAGTTCCTCGATAAACGGAAAAGGTACCGTACGGGGTATGGATACGATCCCTTTTCATTTCCGGACTTACCTGCAAGACCACTGGGGAAACAAGAGCCCTTTTAAATATGACACGATCATCCCGATTTATGAAACGAAATTCGACAAATTAAAATTTGCCAAAGTGACAACATCAGGAGATATCCCCCCGTATAATTCAGACTACGATATACATCGGATATGGGACGGAAACAATGGCGGCGACCCGTGTTACAGTTCCCCTGCAGGAACTGGTATATGGCCCCAAACTGTCTCTTTTGATCTGGGTGTTATAGGCAAGATCAGTCGGTTGCGGTTATTCCAGAGAACTTCAAGTACGAATTATATTTTTCACGAAGGGAATTTGAGAAACTTCGAAGTATGGGGATGCTTAAATTACAATCCTGCTCAATCGGGGTGGGAGCAATGGACTAAGTTAATGGATTGTGAATCTATTAAACCATCCGGATTACCTCTTGGTCAGCTTTCTATTGAAGATGAAGAACAAGCACGAAATGGGGAGGATTTTACAAATAACCCGAATAACCCGCCGGTACGCTATATAAGAATATTAGCAAAACGAACCTGGGCCAATGGAGCCAATTTTCAAATCGGGGAGGTGGAAATCTATGGCGACAACAGGCCATCAGTAATGCAATAGAAAATATTAGTAATTTAAATGAATGATTATTTATGAATAATTTGATGAAAATAATTTATATAACGGCAATAACGGTTTGCCTGCTGTTCGTATCATGTTCCGACATGAACGAATTGAGCGATCGTTTTCTGAAAAAGGGTGAAACTACTTATGCCGCATTGCCTGATTCTGTAACTGTTGGAGCCGGGAAAGAGCGCGTACAATTTGAAATATTCATAACAACAAACAGAGTAAAAACAACGCGTATCTATTGGAATAACCGTACCGATTCGGTGGATATTGAAATAGGGAATCAAGCGGGAGTATTCTATAAGACCATAGAGAATTTGCCGGAACAAAGCTATCTGTTTGATTTAGTGAACCTAGATCAATATGGGAATCGGTCTCTTCTCTATGAAGTGTCCGGGCGATCTCTCGGAGAGAAATATGAAAGTACAATGATAAACAGGCGCCTTGTCTCTTTGAGTGCGAATAACGCCGGGAATAAAGTATTGGTATGGGGTGGTATGGATGAGTCTCTGGATGCCGGGTACACAGAGATATCATATACGAATACCGAAGATGAGAATGTATTGATGGAGGTTCCTTTATCTGAAACTAGTACGATTATCACAGATCTTAAACCCGGTAGTTTACCCAAATATCGCACCGTGTATATTCCGGATGAAATGGTGGTTGATGTTTTTTACACCGACTTCACAAACGCTTCTCTTACTTACGATGGGGATTTTTTGTTAATTAAATCTGAAATTTCAATTATAGGGTATTCAAATCAACATGATTCGGGGGACAATGCAGCTAAACACGCCCTTGATAATAATTATACCAACAGATGGCATACCCGTGTTGGCGAAAATTTTCCCCATTGGATGGTTTTTGATATCGGCGGAGAAGTTCTTGTGAGTAGATTTTCCATATGGCCTTCGGTATTTGGTTTAGAAACAGGAAAATTATTTGATAATAGATTGCCTGCTACATTCTCTCTTTGGGGAAGAAATGATGAACCTCCCCGTGATCATTTGTCTGGAGAAGAAGGGTGGACACAATTGGGAAACTATTCAATTGAAGAAAGAGGCGGAGAACAAACCTTTACGATAGACAATCCAATTCCGGTAAGATATCTCAAGATGAGTTCACCTAATGGGTTAAATGGTACAACAATGATGGTTATCGGAGAGTTTGATATTTACTCCAGATAATTCATTTATTTTCTGGATATAAGGGTGTATTAAAACGGTTATCTCAACGTATTTAATACACCCTATACCACCATCAATGGGTTTTGTTGATTTTTTATACTCCTATTACAATATTTTTTTACGGGTATCCGTTGTAAGATATCTTCTCAATTAACAATAGAAAAAATGTCAAAAATAAATACGCTATCATTTCTTACTGCAATAGCATTGCTTCTTCCTGGGAAAATTTTCGCAGTAAATAAGATTCCGGATCGAAGTAATCTATCTCAGTTTAATTCAATCGTTCACGATCCTTCAACAAGAAAAATTACGCTTTCAGATCCAAACAGGAATCTCCTTTTACAAATAGACTATACAAAGGGTTGCCGGATAACCGAATTAAGCATAAAAGGGCAGAATACATTATCACCTGCTGGTGTTTATACCGGATTCAGGACTAAGGGCGGAGCGTTCACCTCTTTGACCGATATCGACGAAATCGATGTGGAAGAGCAAATGGGAATCATTACTATAAGAAATATTATTTATGGTGATCATTCAATTCAGGTGAATGAGTCTTGGATTTTTGAAACAATTGGTGATAAGATTATTTGGCATATAGACCGGGAATACAGCGGGTTGGCAAAACTGGAGGAAACCTCTTTCCCTCAATGGAACTTTAGTGATTTATCCGTCTGGAAAGGTGGGATACTGGATAATGGCGGGGTTATCTGGTGTAAATATCTTGATAAAGTGAATAATACATACGGCGTACACACGGGTGGTGTTACTTTTTGGAAGCCCGACAATGGAAATGCTTTCCGAATAGATGCAAAAGCAGATGGTAAAAATATTGCAGCTAAATATTCACTAAATGAAAATCAAGAATTTGTATGTACGCATTTTGTGACAGACACCGAATTGGAACCACGTTACAATTTGAACCGTTTTGTGCACGGACAATCGGATGTGTTTGGTTCATTTGACGTACAGCGTGGAATGACTTCGATAACGTTGGAAATGGAATATATTGATTATGATATGGCATATTCTCGTGGTGTACTTCCGGGTATCGACGAAAAAGCAGTTCGGGAATTGATGAATACAACCGGACGTTATGGTGTTGTAGATAATGGCATTGTGGGTGCCAATGGTTGGCTTACAAACTGGAAATGCTTGCATGAACCATTTTTCGCACAAATAGGCATGGCTTTAGGGGATGACAATTATACTCTGAATATGGGAACTACTCTGGATAGAGAAAGAGACCATGCATTAACCTCTGAAGGACGCGTCTTGTCGCGCTGGCATAATGAAGACGAAGACCAGATGCCTGGCACATTTAATTATAAGACAGGATACTACGAGGCCCGTTGGGGATATACTGTCGATTCACAAACCGGATATATTATTAATACGGCTGAACAATTCGACTTATGTGGCGATGTTAATTGGTTACTTTCGCATAAAGCCAGTTGTGAGAAAGCATTGGACTGGCTAATCAGACGGGATACAAATGATAATGGAATTTTCGAGATGATGAATAATTCGATTGCGGAAAAAACGGCAAGCGATTGGTTGGATATTGTCTGGGCCTCTTTCGAAAATGCTTTTGTAAATGCCCAAATGTATGAAGCCTTGAACCTATGGGTAGAATGTGAACGGATTCTAGGTGATATGGAAAAAGCGGATTACTACCATAAAATAGCCAAACGACTCAAAGAAAATTTCAATAAGTCGGTTGATGAAGGCGGTTTTTGGTCACCAGAACAAAAGCAATATATTTACTGGCGCGATAAAGATGGCTCTGTGCATGGAGATAATCTGGTTACTCCCGTCAACTTTGCCGTTATTGCATTTAATCTTTGCGATGACAAAAAACGCATCGCACAAATCCTTGATCAGATAGAGAAGAGAAGTACCGCTGAAAATCTTTTCCATTGGCCTTTATGCTTCGATTCTTTCAAAAGGGAAGAAGTGGAATCGGGCAATTGGCCCTTCCCGAGATATGAAAACGGGGATATATTCCCCACCTGGGGATATCTGGGTGTCAGGGCTTATGCTGGATATAACAAGGAAATAGCATTGAAGTATATACGTAATCTTTTGGCACAATATAAGAAGGATGGCCTTTCGTCGCAGCGTTATAGTCGAGAGACTCAATTGGGTTTGGGTTCGGATATACTGGCTGGGATATGTACAAGCGTTACGGCTCTCTACCGGGATATCTATGGCATTCGTCCCAGATGGAACCGGATGGGATTGGAGCCCAATATGCTTAAGAACCTGAATGGAACAGTCTTTAATTACACCTTGCGCAATATGGTTTATCAAGTTATATTGAATACGAATGACTATGAATTGCGCAATGAAAACTTTTCCGTGAAAAGCAAAGAGGCCTTTGGCGCGTCATTCAAGAATAAGGAACTGGCAATCTTCCCTCATAACAAAGAACAAGTGATCCTGAAACTAAAAGGAGATTCGAGCCTGCCGATATCTGTCGAAGTTAACAGTTATACCGGACAAAACCTCTCCTGGAAGGTAACTTCTGCAGGCAATTACCACATTGCCGTCACAGGATTAGATCCCGCAGAGAAATATGCAATATCAATCAATGGAAAGAGCGTCAATATCGGAGTAAACAAGGATGGAGAAGCCTCATTTTCTTATTCTTGCATAAAGCCAACGCTCTTTAGTCTGAATGGAAAATTAGAAAAGTACAGGAGCAATTAAAAGCTGCTAAACCTCTTAAAAGCGTATTGAATGTTAATTGACTGCATGGGAAAGGCTTGAGCCAATCATCTCATGCAGCCAATTTCTTTGTAGTAATATAGGAATCATTCCATGCTATTTTTTAACAATAAACATCATATTGCACTGTTTTTAAATCATTTTTCACGCCTTTACGGAATAACGCTACTTTTATCTTTGTTATGCTTAAGTTTTTTAATTAAAAGTCTTATTATTAGTACAATTATAGTAGGACACAACAGCTTCAGAGGCTGTTTCGGATATTTAAAGTATTAACATAAATGAAAGTGAAAATGAAAAAGTTACCTTCTTTACTGTGTATTTTACTATTCATCTCTTTCTGTTTGTCTGCCAAACAAGTGCTCCCAAACAAAGATGCAATGGTAATAGTGTTAGGAGCATCCTTGTCCGAGGCAACGATTTGGTTTGAGAACTTATTTTCTGAAACTATCCCGGGCATTGACCGAACCTTTGAAATTTCTTCATTAACCGACAAGAGGCAGAGAATAGGGTCTGAAGAACTCCAGATGGAAACTGAGATGTTTCAGCAAAAGAAACAAATTTCTGGAATAATTACGACAGAACAGGGAGAACCTATTATCGGGGCGAATGTCATTGAAGAGGGTACCAACAACGGTACTGTCACCGATCTAGATGGAAACTTCACCTTGAATGTGGTAGAAGGAGTCATACTGCATATCTCCTATATAGGCTACTTGCCTCAGAAGATTAACACAGCAGATGGATTCACATTCAATATTGTTTTATTGGAAGATACACGAGCGTTAGATGAACTCGTGGTTGTGGGATACGGAACCCAGAATAAACGCGAAGTAACAGGTGCCTTATCACAAATTAATGCTGAAAAGCTAACTGAAATACCAGTCTCAAGCGTCGCCCAACAGTTACAAGGAAAGTTAGTAGGAGTACAGATCAATGAGAATACAGGCGAGCCTGGTGGAGCAATGTCCTTTCGTGTCAGAGGAGCAGCTTCGATCAATGCTGGAAACTCCCCGTTAATTGTCGTTGATGGGTTTCCCACAACCAGTGGGCTTGAAACCTTTAATCCCGATGCTATTGAATCAATTTCTGTTTTAAAAGATGCATCTGCCTCCGCCCTCTATGGCTCAAGGGCAGCCAACGGAGTTATACTGATTACCACGAAGCAAGCCAAAGAGGAACAGAGATTGATAGAGTTTTCTTCCTATTTCGGTGTTCAGTCCGTCCCCCAGCGTGGAAGACCTGATCTGATGAATGCAAGGGAATTCGCGCAGTTCAAAAAGGAGTATTATGAGGATGCTGCCATTTATGAGGGATATACGGGAGGAGTCCCTGAAGAATATGCAAACCCGGAACAATATGGCCCCTATGATGGCACGGATTGGTTTGATGTTTTGTTGAGGGATGCCATTACTCAAAAATATAACTTAAGTATATATACCGGAACAAAAAATCTACGATCCGTTATAAATTTGAGCTACAACAACGAAGAAGGAGTAATTTTGAACTCCTACTCTAATCGATACACTGCTCGTACCAATAACATATATGATGCTTCTGACAAGTTAACGTTTGGAATCAATCTAGCTACTTCTCATATACGAAGTAATATCCTTCCTGGACTTGGAAATGGTCGAAATATTCTTGCCAATGCTTTTAATATGGATCCTACCATTGAATACAAAAATGAAGATGGTACTTATCCCATTTCCTTTTCCCGGCCCGGAATGTTCGCCAACCCAAATTATTACCTTGTTGTAACCCAAAGGAAATATCCTAAGAAGGAAACAACCGTGCTGGCCAACCTGTTTGGTGAATATGAGTTTATGACTGATCTTAAATATAAACTCAGTGTGAATGCCAATACAGGCAATACTATTACCATGTCATTCACTCCTTCAACAGCACAAGGAGGCTTGGGTAGCGCCCCTCCACAACCGGCCACCGGAAGTTACGGGACAAATAATTTCGAAAACTGGTTGATTGAAAATACACTCAATTACCACACGTCAATCAATAAAAAACATAATCTGGAAATTTTGGCAGGGTATACCTCTCAGAAATTCTCATTTGAAAATAGCAATATTGAAGCCCGGGAGTTCCCTGATGATGAAGTGGAATGGATCAATGTAGCCACTACACGTATAGGAACAGCTGATAAAAGAGAATCTTCTCTATTATCCTATTTGGGGCGTTTTAATTATAATTATAACGACAAATACTTACTGTCTCTTGCTTTTCGAAGAGATGGCTCATCGAGATTCGGCTCTGATACCAAATGGGGAGATTTCCCATCAGTCTCGGTCGGATGGGTCGTGTCAGATGAAGAATTTATGAAAAACATGAAGGATATACGACTTCTTAAACTCAGAGCTAGTTTTGGTAAGGTAGGGAACAATAATATCGGAGATTACACTTATCTGGCATCACTTGATACCGATAACTATGTTTTTGGGGGACAGGTGGTCCCCGGTAGATCCTTGAACGGAATCGGGAACTCACAGCTTACTTGGGAAACGACGACCAGCTATAATTTAGGACTTGATCTCGATCTTTTCCGAGGACGCGTATCATTCACCTATGATTACTATTGGAAAAAGACAGATGGATTGTTATACGGCATTGATATTCCAATACAATCCGGATTTAACAATATCACTTCCAATATTGGAGAGTTTAATTTTTGGGGACATGAATTTTCGCTGATAACCCGAAACCTGACCGGGGAGTTTAAGTGGGACACCAACTTGAATATCTCTTTTGATCGAAACAAGGTAATTAAACTCGGTACAAATGATGCCCCAATAGGCGGTTACAACCTGTTCTGGGATGATAACAGAACGGCAGTAGGATATCCTATCGGGTTATTCTATGGTTATATAAATACAGGGGTATATATGACCCAGGAAGAGTTTGAAACCCAACCCCACGGAGCAACGTCTATGATAGGAACCGCGAGGTTCGCCGATATAAGTGGTCCCGACGGCATACCAGATGGAATCATCGACTCCCACGACAGAACATTTATAGGTGACCCTAACCCTGACTTTATTTACGGGATAACCAACAGTTTTAGCTATAAAGATTTTGATCTGAGCGTTGTAATGGCCGGTACCGTGGGCAATGACATCGCGAACGATCATTACCAGTCATCAGAGAATTTTGATGGTGTTTTTAATATTCGCAAAGGATACGCAGATCGATGGAGATCGCCGGAAAACCCAGGGAGCGGATATTACCCCCGAACACGATCGGGGACAACGGCCGATTATAGAAATTTTACTGATAGACAGATTTTTAAGGGGACTTATCTTGCCGTTAAAAACATTACACTCGGATATAATATTGAGGTACCTAAAAAATTATTTATAGAAAAAGTGCGAGTAAACTTCAGTGCCCAGAACCTGTTTATATTCACGAAATACCCGGGAATGAACCCGGAAGTTGGAATGTCTGGACTGAATGGGTTAAATCAAGGAAGGGATTTCACTTCCTATCCTATTTCAAAAATATACACGATAGGTCTAAACGTAACTTTCTAAAGACCAAATAATAGTATTAAAAAAAGTTTTTACAAGAGAAAAATCAAAATGAAAACAAAATTAATTTATATCATTGCAACTTTTCTGTGCATATATGCTTGTAGCGATGACTTTCTCAGATTGTTTCCTGAAACTTCGATAAGTTCGGCATCGTTTTTCAAAAATGAAAATCAATTTAATCAGGCATTAGTTGGGGCTTATTCAAACCTCCGTGGTGTTGCCGTCATGGGTATTTTCATGGATGAAATGAGGTCCGACAATACTTTTTTTACACGATATGCAGCCGATAGGGGCACTGAGGCAAGTGTTGAGGCCATAGCCTCATTTCTGGATGATGCCTTTACAAGTTCCCAACCAAACAGTGCAGGGAACAGGTACGGGAATGCATATCAAGGAATTGCCAAGGCAAATACAGTGCTGACACAGTTGGAGATATCCGGTGTGAAATTGAGTCAGTCGAGCGTGGATGTCCTGTCGGGAGAGGCCTTGTTTCTCAGGGCGTTTTACTACTTTGATCTGGTGCAACATTTTGGCGGGGTGCCCTTGCATCTTGAAGAAGTGAGATCTGAAGCAGACGCTTTTCTCCAGAGAAATTCCGTTGCGGAGGTATATGACCAAATTATCGCCGATTTGATCAATGCTATCCCCAAACTCCCGGTAGCTATTTCATTTCCACAGTCCGGCAGGGCAACAAAAGGTGCTGCAAAAATGCTTCTGGCCTATGCATACATGTCAAAACCAATAAGGGATTATGCTTCTGCCGAGACACAGCTTCACGACATCACGAATATGAACTATGCACTATTGGATAATTACGAAGATGTATTTGATCCGACCAAAAAGAATCACCGGGAATCCATTTTCGAAGTCCAATATAAAACCGGTAATGAAGGGCAGCATAGTGATTTTATCTGGAGGTTTATTCCCAAGACCTCTAATACCGAGGCTATATTGGGACTCGCCGGAACGAATCTGAGAGGAAGTCTTAACAGCGGAGGCTGGAATGTTCCTACCCAGGAATTGGTGGACTCATATGAACCCGGAGATCTCAGGCTGGCTGCCTCCATAGCCATTGCAGAAGGCACACAGGAAGGAGATATATTTACAACCGAGTCGGTGATCAGTCCGGTGGATTATGCCCCTTCGCCGGGTAAAGTCTATTATTACTTTATTAAAAAATTTCTTCATCCACCTTATTCAGTGGAGTGGAACACGGATGACAACTGGCCGGTATACAGATATTCTGGTGCATTGCTCCTGTTGGCAGAATCTCTCGTGCAACAGGGCAAATCTTCGGAAGCACTTCCTTATATAAACCAAGTGAGGACAAGAGCAGGACTCGCCCCACTTTCCAGTGTAACCCTCGAAGATATTGCAAATGAAATGCGACATGAATTGGCTTTTGAAAATCATCGATGGACCGATCTGATCCGTCATGGTAAGGCTATTGAAGTATTAAACGCAAAAGGTGTCAGATTGAAAGAACTTTACGGATGGCTGCTACCGGTCTCGTTTAACGTTACGGAAGAGCGGTTGATCTATGCGATACCCGATAGAGAGATTCTTATAAACAATAATCTGACACAAAATCCAGGATATTAAAGAAAAACAAATGAGAGGATGCTTAATACAGCTCCCTCTCTATGATGACTTCGAGTTAAGGCACATCTCGATTATTGAAATTGATCAACTGTTGAGATATGCCTTACTTTTGTTCGGACATGAAAATCCACTCGCTTCCACCGGGATTTCTTAAACCGGATAACGTAATAATCTCACAGAACTTAATACGCCAATACGATTCCATCGTTGGTCGTGAGTCCAGCGCTGACCAACCTCATTATCTACTGAAGACTTCAAGTAGTTTCCTACGTACCCCCTTATACCTAATTTTTCGCCTCAGATGTTTACCTCCGAAATGCCCATGACAAGTCCCGGATCGATTGTTAAAAGAAGCGTTATCTTTTGCAAGGATAAAAAGTTTTTGTTTTTTTGTATGTACTCGAAACGTAGATCTAGGGGACTCAAAATTATGTCCAAATATATTGAAACGCTGATAAGCAATAATTCCCGCACTGATTTTAGATACTTGCTGGTCAATGAAAGGGATAAGAAATTCGGGCTGACAGTCGATTCGGTTGGTTTTCAAACTATCCCTCTGAATACCTTCTATCCCCCCATGAAACACCCGAAAAGCCATTTTTTCAGGCCTGACAAAGGTCGTATTTTATCCTCGTATCATATTGTGTACATCAGTAAAGGTAAAGGTGTGTTTTCTTCCGAATCAACATCAAAAACAGATATTACAAAGGGCCAGGTTATTCTTTTGTTCCCTGGCCAGTGGCATACCTATAATCCGTTGAAAGAGAGTGGTTGGGACGAGTATTATATCGGTTTTAAAGGAGAAATCATTAATGATATTGTCGCACATGGTTTTATTTCGCCCGAGAATCAAGTTCTTGATGTAGGTGCGAGTGGAGATTTGGTAAACTTGTATTCCACTGCCATACGAATTGCAAAAGAAGATAAAGGAGGCAGTCAACAATATCTGGCCGGAATAGCGCTCAATATATTGGGAACCGTTTTGTCACTGACTCAAAATAAGAAGTTCGACTCTCAAGATTCATCTCAAAAGATCGAACTTGCGAAAATCCTCATGATTGAGCATATTAACGATAACATTAACATGAAGAGAGTCGCAGAAAGCTTGGGCATTAGTTACACGGTATTCCGCAAGGAGTTTAAGGAATTCACCGGATATGCCCCCTTGCAGTTTTTTCATGAGTTGAAAGTGGAAAGAGCCAAGAAGTTGCTAACAGAGACCTCCAAACCCCTCAAAGAGATCGCTCATGAACTGGGTTTTGGCACATATGACTATTTCTTGTCTTTTTTTGAAAAAAGAACAGGTCAATCACCATCAAATTACCGGAAATAAATGGTAAAAAAATCAATATCACCCTGAAGAGTTTTCTGAAGTAAAATAATGAGATTTCCCTTATGTCGGGGAAAACCATCTCTTGTTTCTCCTATTTTCGATATGCCACGTGAAAAAGCCGGGATGATTCATGTGAACCGCTACTACATCCTCTCCGGCACGTCGATGCCGAAGAGCGACATCCCCTTTTTGATTGTGAGGGCAACATTTTTTGACAGCAACAAACGGAAGTTGCGCAGGTCTCCATTCTCCTCACGCAGCATGGGAAAGTCGTGATAGAACTGGTTGTACTCCTTCGCCAGGTCATAGACATAGTTGGCGATCAACGAGACATTGTATTCCGCTCCGGCCTGTTTTACCACCGTCTCAAACTCGGCCAGCAACTGCACCAGACTTTCCTCTTTCTCTGAAAGAGGGAGGGTTCGTTCCAGTTGCTCCGGGATTGTGATGCCCTGTTCTCCTGCTTTCCGTAGGATCGACTGAATGCGGGCATGGGTGTACTGGATAAAAGGACCGGTGTTGCCATTGAAGTCGATAGACTCCTTGGGGTTGAAGGTCATATTTTTCTTCGGATCCACCTTCAGGATAAAATATTTGAGCGCACCCAGACCCACCATGCGGGAGATTGCCCCCGCCTCTTCTTCAGAGACACCTTCCAGCTTACCCAGTTCCTGTGATGTTTCATGGGCGGTATTGATCATTTCCGCCATCAGGTCGTCGGCGTCTACCACCGTTCCCTCACGCGATTTCATCTTTCCCTCGGGCAGCTCCACCATGCCGTAGGAGAAATGGACCAGTCCCTTTCCAAACTCGAATCCCAGCATGTCGAGCAGGATGGAGAGCACCTGGAAGTGGTAATTTTGTTCATTACCCACCACGTAGATCATCGTATGGATGGGATAATCGTCGAAACGGAGCTTCGCTGTGCCAATGTCCTGCGTCATGTAGACCGAGGTGCCGTCGGCGCGCAGCAACAGCTTTTGATCAAGCCCTTGTGAAGTAAGGTCGGCCCATACCGAGCCATCTTCTTTTTGGAAGAACAGCCCCTCTTTGAGGCCACGGAGCACTTCCTCTTTCCCGGCAAGGTAGGTCTGTGATTCGTAATAAATCTTATCGAAGGAGACGCCCATCTGCCGGTAAGTCTCATCGAAACCGGCATAGACCCAGTCGTTCATCATCTTCCAGAGGTTCACGGTGGCGGCATCGTGTGCTTCCCACTTGCGCAGCATCTCACGGGCCTCCTCCATCAGCTGCGATTGCGTCTCGGCCTCCTCTTTGGTGAGTCCCTTCTCCTGCAATGCAGCGAGTTCTTCCTTATATTTTTTGTCGAACAACACGTAATAATCGCCAATCAGGTGATCACCCTTCTTGCCGGTGGAGAACGGTGTCTCCTCACTGCCCCATTTCTGCCAGGCCAGCATCGACTTGCAGATATGGATGCCGCGGTCGTTCACGATGTTGGTCTTTACCACCCGTTTTCCGTTGGCTTTTAGTACTTCGCTCAACGCATGCCCCAGCAGGTTGTTGCGTACGTGCCCCAGATGCAGCGGCTTGTTGGTGTTGGGCGAGGAGTACTCGACCATGTAAAGTGGTGCATCATCGGCTACCGGTGTGAAACCGTAATCAGGCCTTGAATCGATCTCTTCGAGGAGTTTTACCCATACCTGTGCAGCGATGGTGAGGTTCAGAAATCCCTTGATCACGTTGTACTCCGACACAATGGGTGAGCTTTGCGCCAGCTGTGTGCCGATCTCCTCTGCTGTCTGCTCGGGATTCTTGCGGGATATTTTCAGCAAGGGGAAAGTGACCAGGGTGTAGTGTCCCCTGAACTCTTTTTTGGTTTTCTGCAGCGTAATTTGCGACGGATCCACCTCGGTTGTGTAAAGCTCTTTGATTGCCGCGATAATGGCATCCTGAAGAATATGTTCGATGTGCATGCTATATTTTCCTAATCAGTTTAGATACAGTATTGTTTTTACTGTTTGAAAGCGCAAAGGTAAGAAAAATGTATTTAATGACGTACGATATCCTGAATTACAAGACTGGAGAGGGTGAATCCAAAGACGGCGGTGACCTGTACCATGGTGCCGTTGGTTTGTGCTTTCCGGAAGCTGCCATGTTCATCTGCATCGGGCAAAGCCTCCTCACCCCGATTGGAAAGCAATTCCTCGCTGTAGACGCAGAGAAATGGTTTTTCCGGTTTTTCATTCTTTTTCATTCGCTGACGGAGTGCTGATGCCAGCTTGCAGCCCCGCACCTTCCAGAACTCGGCTACCCGTATCTGTTGCGGGTCTATTTTGAGTGCTGCTCCCATGGAAGAGAAGAGAGTCGCCCTGGTACGGGAAGCGGCAACCAGCAGATGTACCTTATGGGAAAGGGAGTCGATGGCGTCGATGATGTAATCGTACTGTTCCAGCTGAAACGACGCCGATGTCTCGGCGCTATAGATGATGGGCAATATGGTGATTTGTGCTTCGGGATTGATCTCCAGCAGCCGCCTTCTCATTACCTCCACTTTCAATTCACCCACCGTCAGGGTGGTGGCCGGCAACTGCCGGTTGATATTGGCTGTTGCCACCCGGTCGGAGTCTACCAGCGTCAGGTGCATGATCCCGCTGCGGATCAATGCCTCTGCACACCAGCTGCCCACTCCTCCCACACCAAAAAGGATCACCTTACTCGAGGCAATTCGTTCCATCGCGGCTGGTCCGACCAGCAGTTCCGTACGGGCAAAAAGTTCGTTGTACAACATGCGTTATAATGATGTTTTCTTTAAAAAAGCCGATCCCTTTTGCCGGGATCAGCTTTTTAATTCTCACGAAAATTCCATTTATTCAAGTCTCACAAGTTGTTTGGAATGTATGTGATTAAAAAGGAGACATTGAGATGTTTTGTGGGGACCCATCGCTTACAAGGAACGTAAAAAAGAGTAGCTGTCCGAAGCGAAGCAAGTTCTACTCTTTTAGCTCATGTAAGCGATGATGGGTCGCAAAACATCGGCAGTCGATTTTTTAATCACAACATACTGCATACAAAACTTGAGTTAATAAAAAGCTTCGTTTTTGGGTTCGAAGTAAGCTTGCGGATGCAGGCAGGTGGGACAGTTTTTCGGCGGCTTCTTGCCGGTAAATACATATCCGCAGTGACGGCAGATCCAGTCGATCTCCTCTTCACGTACAAATACAGTGCCATTTACAACTCGCTCCAGCAGCTTCAGATAACGCTCTTCGTGTATTGCTTCTGCTTTGGCAACCATGCGGTACATGGTGGCAATCTCTTTGAATCCTTCCTGCTCGGCCACCTCGGCGAAGTGGGGGTAGAGGTCGGTCCATTCCTCATTTTCTCCTTCGGCTGCTGCCTTCAGGTTTTCGGCGGTGGTGCCGATCACGCCTGCAGGAAAAGATGCTGTAATCTCCACCATCCCTCCTTCAAGGTATCTGAACATCCGCTTGGCGTGACTCATTTCCTGGTCGGCCGTTTCCTGAAAGATGGCGGCAATCTGCTCATAACCTTCCTTTTTTGCTTCCTTTGCGAAAAAAGTATAGCGCATGCGTGCCTGTGATTCACCTGCAAAGGATTTCATCAGATTTAGTTCGGTTTGGGTTCCTTTTACACTTTTCATAAGATTTTTCGTTTATTTGAATTGTTAGTCTTCAATTGTGTGGTGCTCCATCGCCTTGTAATGATGCAGGCAAAGCTGGTCCTACATATGCCGGAGCGTCTTACCAACAAAAATAAACAATTTTTAGTTTGAAAAAAAATAAACAGGTGCAGATAAGTTATTTAAAATCTTTCCAAACTCAGGCCAGCTCACTCAGCTCGAGCCAGCGCATTGTTTTTTCATCGATCAATTCCATGATTTCGGACAACTGCGAAGATTTTTTCATTAATTCTTCAGCAGACAGATTCCCGGATGAGAGTTCTTTGGTAAGCGTATTTTTCTCCGCTTCCAGTTGTTCAATCTCCGCTTCGAGCGATTCAAACTCTCTTTTTTCCTTGAATGAGAGTTTCTTTTTTTCTTCAGACGGCCTGTTTTTTCGGGTATCGTTTTCCTGTTTGCTGTTTTTTTGCTCCTCTGCCTCTTTTTTCTGTTCCTCAGTTTTCCATTCACGGTACTGGGTGTAATTCCCGGGAAAGTCCTGAATACGGGCGTCTCCATGGAATACCAGCAGGTGATCCACCACCTTGTCCATAAAATAGCGGTCGTGCGATACCACGATAAGACATCCTTTAAATCCGGCCAGGTACTCTTCCAGGATGTTCAACGTAATGATGTCCAGGTCGTTTGTCGGCTCATCCAGTACCAGAAAGTTGGGGTTGGTAATGAGCACGGTGCAGAGGTAAAGTCGCCTTTTCTCACCACCGCTGAGCTTGTAGACATAGTTGTGTTGTTTTTCCGGGGAGAAGAGAAAATGTTGCAGAAACTGCGAGGCGGTCAGTTTGCTGCCATTGCCCAGGTCGATCACTTCCGCGATGTTTTGCACCACATCAATCACTTTCATCTGCTCGTCGAACAGCAGTCCCTCCTGGCTGTAATAACCGAAGTTCACCGTTTCTCCGATCTCGAAGCCGCCGCTGTCGGGCATTTCTTTGCCGAGGAGCATCTTTACGAAGGTCGATTTTCCTGTCCCGTTGTTTCCCACAATACCCATTTTTTCATACCGCGAGAAGATATAATTGAAATCGTTGGTGATTCGGATATCGCCGAACCGCTTGGTCACATGTTTCGCTTCAAAGATCTTTTTCCCGATGTAAGAACCGCGGGCAGCCAGGCGCACGCCTTCCTCCTCGCGGCGCCGTTGCGCCTTCTGTTCCAGCGAATAAAAGGCGTCGATGCGTGATTTTGCCTTGGTACCCCGCGCCTGGGGCTGACGGCGCATCCAATCCAGTTCTTTCCGCATCAGATTACGGGCACGATCCACCTCGGTATTTTGTGTGGCAACCCGCTCCTCCCTTTTCTCCAGGTAGTAGGAAAAATTCCCTTTGTAGGAGAAAAGCTGTTTTTCATCGATCTCCAGAATCTGGGTACAGATGCGGTCGAGGAAATAACGGTCGTGCGTCACCATCAGCAGGCTCATCCTGTTGCGGTTGAGGTGCTCTTCAAGCCATTCCACCATTTCCAGGTCGAGGTGGTTTGTGGGCTCATCCATGATGATGAGCTCCGGTTCGCTGATCAGCACATTGGCCAGTGCCACCCGTTTCACCTGACCACCGGAAAGCTCGCCCATCTTCTGGTGAAAATCGGTGATCTTGAGTTGGGAGAGTATCTGCTTGATGCGTTGTTCGTAATCCCATGCCTTGAGCAGGTCCATCTGGAGCAACAACTCGTCGAGTCCGGTCTGATCGTGTGAAGAGAGCATCTCCTCATAACGTGCAATCAGCTTCACCGTTTCGTTATCGGCGCTGAAGCATGCTTCGAGCACTGTCAGCTCCGGATCGTACTGTGGCGACTGTTCCAGATAGGCAAACCGGACATCGTTGCGAAATACCACCCTTCCATCGTCGTGGCTCTCCTTTCCTGCGATGATGTTCAGCAGGGTTGTCTTGCCGGATCCGTTGCGGGCAACCAGGCCTATCTTGTCTCCCTCGGCAATGCCGAATGAAATGTCGCGAAAGAGCAGCAGTTCGCCGAAGCTTTTGGTAAGTGAGTCGATTTGCAGGAGGGGGTGGGACATATATATCTGGATTTGGCCTCAAAAGTACAAAAAACAATCGACTCAGAACTTCCATCTCAGATAGAAATAGAGATCGGTCCTCCGGTTACCCTCTATCAGCTCGGTGCCACTGCCGATGGTGTCCCGGTCGAAGTATCGGGTGTGGCCGGCTTTCAGTGAGAGGGTGAGTGCAGCGGTGGCCTCATATTTAACCGAAATTGCTGTCCTGTAACCCTGTCCGTAAAAGGAAGGCATGTAGAAAGAGTTGAGCAGATTCTTTTCGTAGGAGTAGAGGCGCACATCGTAACTCTCTGCATTAAAAAAAGCCAGATAGAGATCACCTGTAAAAGGACCCTTCCCACGATAGCCGATATTTTGTGAAAACATGTAGCCGATTTGCGAGGGGAAATGTTTTTCGGTGTAACGGGCTATGTCGGCAGTGGTGCGTGATTCCCATCCGCTCCTGAACGTGTGGGTGTACCGAATCCTGGTTTTATGTGTCGCATAAGGCAACACGGAAGTGGAGTACTCATCGGGCCAGGTCATGTTCTTCTCTTTTTGCTTGTACTTATACCGAAGATCGAAAGAGGACTGTCGGGAGAGGGTATAGGTGGCCAGGAGATAGAAATCCAGCGCTTTTGAGGGAGTATCAACGCCAAATTTAAGCCAGGGATATCGCACGATATCCAGGTAGCTGTTCACGGTAAATCTTCTGAAGGGTGTGAATTGTGTGCTGATAAACAGGCCTCTTTCATTGCGTAAAGCGCTCCCCTCCGAAAAAGCCTGTGCGTAGTGAGCATTGTAGGAGATCGGGTAATATCGGTGCAGGAGTGAAAAGGAAAGGCTCGAAGAGGGTCTGTACTGCAAGGTATGCAGTGTTGCTACCGATCCGTTCTTCGCGATTGCGGTCTCGCCTGCGACGATGAATCCCGGCAGTTGATAGGAATAGTCGATGCTTGCATTCAGGTTTGATCTGTCGCGCAAATAATAAATATTGTAATCCTGCAGGGTGGGGTTGTACATTCTGCTATAGGTATGGTAGAGCCCGCTGATTCCTGTCTGGAACCGATTTTTGCGGTAATTGATATTTGCTCCGGTCACCTGCTCACGCGTGTTCTTTTTCTTTTCTATTTCCGAGGGTGTGCGATGGAGTCCGTCGGTCTTGAAGGAGGTGATCATCCCTTCATCCGACAGGTTGGCGTCGATCCGCCTGTTGGAGTAGAAGGTGGTGACGGCGAAATCTCCCAATCCGACTACGACAGCGGCACCCCTGAAAAAACCGCTTTCAGCAGTTGAAAAATGGCGCTTTGGCTGCTGTGTGCGACGGACGATGCTTTCGGAGCTCCACGCCTTGCTGACCATGAAGTCGTTGTTCAGGATGAGTCCCTGTCCGAATGAAAGACGGTAGTCACCCAGCGCCACGGTTTTCAGTAAACCTATATCACGAATGATCAGGTGCACGCCATAGTGGTCGTATCCCCTGGGATATCCATCCTTGAAAAATGGTTCCCCCGCGTCCTTCTCTGCCGTGATACCCATTTGTACCTTATCGCGGTAGCGAAATGCATAACGCAGCGAGTTGTAAAAATCTTCACCCCTGTATTTACGGTTGGGGTAACGGGTAAGGATGCTGTCGGAAAAATCTCCGTACCCTGCGCGTGGGGTGACGGTCTTGTCGAGACGAAACTGCACCTCATGCTGTCCATTTTGCAGGATACCAGGACGGAGCCCTGCCGTTTCAGGGCCTTTGCTGTCTCCGGCATAAAAGAAAGGGATGATCCGTTCCACCGTCTCCAGATCGAGGTGGGGCACGTTGCGCAGTTCAAAAACGGTATACACTGGTTTGTTTTTCTCCAGAAATCCGACAATGGCAGCCACTTCATCCAATGAAAGCAAAGGGATTCTCTCCAATTGTTCCCGGGTGACTCTGTTCAGATCCAATGGATTATTTTCCAGCTGAAGCAATTCCTGGTACATGTTCTCGATGACAGCTTCATTCATTCCCTCTTCTTCGGCCAACTGTTCCACATATTCACGCCAGTTAACATGTTGTGCATGGATTTCACCGATAAAACCAAGAGAGAAAAAGCAGAAAATGGTAAGAATATTTTTCATCACGCATCGATTTTTACAAAAATAGTGATATTTTTTTTGTTTCCTAAATATTTGATTATGAATTAACGAAGTCTCCGCTTTGAGCAAATCAGAAGCGGTTTTTTATCGCAATGATATTTTATTTATAATTTTTTAGTCAAAATGTCATTGATTTATTTGTTTTATAATCTTTTTGACTATCTTTGTCGTACAAAACAATCAAAAAGATTTTAAATATGCGCATTTGATTTCAAAAAGATTGTATTCTTTGTTTTAGTTATCAATTAGAAAAAAAGATTGGGGTTATTCATTTAAAATGTAAAAAGTATGAAAAGAATTAAATCATTTGTAGTTCTGTTTGTGATGTTTGTTTCGGCTGGTAGCATCAGAGCACAGGAGGTATCGGTGTCGGCAGGAGCCGATATTGTGAGTTCTTACATCTGGCGGGGTTTGTATGTTGGTCCTGCTTCCGCACAACCTGGTGTTTCGCTTTCTGCCGGTGACTTCTCATTGGGGATTTGGGGATCCTCCAGTTTTGAGGGTACCTGGCGGGAATTTGATCTTTATGCCGGCTATTCCATTGCTAACTTTTCGGTGCTGGTCACCGACTACTTTTTTCCCCGGGATCTTCCCGATGGGGAGGGCAGCAGTTACTTTAAATTATCGGAGCATCTATTTGAAGCAACATTAGGTTATTCATTCTGTGAATCATTGCCGCTGTCATTGGCCTGGAATACCAATTTCGCAGGCGACGACGATCATTCCAGCTATATGGAAGCGTCGTACTCCATTCCTGCAGGTGAGGTCACCATCGACCTGATACTCGGGGCCACGCCCTGGGCCGGTATGTACTCCGACGGATTCGCCTTAATCAATGCTTCCATAAAAGCAAGCAAGGAGATTGCCATCACCGACTCCTTTTCACTTCCGGCATTCAGCCAGGCAGTGCTGAATCCCGACACAAAAGATGTTTTTCTGGTTTTTGGCGTCAGTTTTTAATCATCATAACCGCTTGTGAGATGCAAGATGCAAAGATAGGGCGATGATGAAAAGTCCTGTGTCATGTCATCTTGCTTCCAGGGCACAATTTTTTTTATTCATATGAAGAAAATAGAAGCAATTATCCGCAAGACAAAGTTCGACGAAGTACGGGCAGCGTTGCATGAAGCCGATATCGACTTCCTCTCCTGGTGGGGAGTGAAAGGTCAGGGTACGGCCAAACAGGGACTTATTTTCAGGGGCATCGCCTATGATGTGAATGCCATTGAACGGGTCTATCTCTCTTTTGTAGTAAGGGAAGTGAATGTACAAAAGTCGATTGACGCCATCCTGCGCGCAGCCTTCACAGGCGAAAGCGGCGATGGTCGGATTTTCGTGTCTGCTATTGAGCAATCCATTCGGATCCGCACCGGGGACCGGGGTGACGAATCGCTTTATGACAAAGAACAGACAACAGTTTAGTGTTTTGAAACAGGATTAATAAGACAATAACGTATAAAAATATGAGACATAAAATACTGAAATATATCGTGATGCTGACTGCACTGTTCTTCCTGCCTGCTATAGCATTTGCACAGGAGGGAGCGGAGCCTGCCCTGAGTGGTGGAGATACCGCCTGGATTATCGTGGCTACCATCCTGGTGATGATGATGACCATCCCGGGTCTGGCCCTGTTTTACGGGGGGCTGGTGCGCCGGAAGAACGTACTGAGTGTATTGATGCAGTGCCTGATTCTCACCGCTGTGATCATCATCGAGTGGGTGGTGATTGGTTACAGTCTGGCTTTTACTTCGTCGGAAGGAGGGTTGAATACCGTTATCGGCGGTTTTGATAAAATATTCCTGCAAGGTATTGCCATCAACGACCTGCTTGAAGGATACACGATCCCCGAACTGTTGTTCGTCTCGTTCCAGGGGATGTTTGCCGTAATTACGCCCGCGCTGATCGTCGGTGCTTTTGCCGAGAGGATCAAATTCAGCGGCTTCCTACTCTTCTCGGTATTGTGGGCGCTGGTGGTTTACAACCCGCTTGCCCACTGGGTATGGGGTGGCGGATGGATTGGTGCGATGGGTGCCATCGATTTTGCAGGAGGTACTGTGGTACACATCAACGCCGGTGTCTCGGCTTTGGTGATGGCCATCCTGCTTGGAAGAAGACAGGGATGGAATGTGAAAGATGCCGCACCCATTACGCCGCACAACGTGCCATTCGTGGTGATTGGCACGGCCCTGCTCTGGCTGGGGTGGCTCGGTTTTAACGGCGGAAGCGGCCTGGCAGCAGACGGTTTGTCCGCAAGCGCGATACTGGTTACAAATATTGCTGCGGCAGCTGCGGCACTGACATGGGCTGTGCTCGACTGGATCATTAACAAGAAGCCCACGGTGATCGGTTTTTGTACGGGTGTGGTAGCCGGTCTGGTCGCCATTACCCCTGCTGCAGGCTCTTCCGGCGTGCTGGGTGCTTTTGTGATTGGTTTGGTGGCCGGGTTGATCTGCTTCTTTATGGTTGCTCATGTGAAACCCAGGTTTGGCTACGACGACTCACTCGATGCCTTCGGTGTGCATGGCATAGGCGGGATTATCGGCTCACTGCTGATTGGTATTTTTGCCACGCAAACGATCACAGGTGAGGGAGGAGCACAAGGCGCACTTTATGGCGACTGGAATCAGCTCTGGATACAGATTGTGGCGACTGCTGCCACCATCGCATTCAGCGCAGTCATGACCTGGATTCTATTCAGGATTGTGGATGCACTGGTCGGTATCAGGGCCAGTAGCGAAAGTGAATCTGTGGGTCTCGATATCTCCGAACACGGAGAGATTGCATACGATTAGCACCCTTTTTTTACACTCTTTTATCAGGCAGGTTGTTCCAATCGGAACAACCTGCCTGATGATGATTTATCGGATGAGCTCAAACATGTTTGGCTTATCTCTCAGCTTTCACTATATTTACCCCCGTTTTAACTTTACAAGGGTATGAACAAAGTCTCTTTGTGGTCATTCATGCTGATCATCTGCTGCCTTTCCTGTGGAAAAGAGGGCAAAAGGAAGGTTGTATACGATTTTCCGCAGATTTCACAAGCTGATACGTTGCGCGTGCTCACGTTGAACACCTCCACCTCTTACTTTCTTTACCGTGATCAACCCATGGGTTATCACTACGATATGATCCGCGATTTTTGCAGACAGCAGGGTCTTGTACCTGAAATCATTGTAGCAGAAAATACCCGGGACATGATCAGCATGCTGCAACTGGGCGTGGGAGATCTAATAGCTTACAATATCCCTATAACCAATTCATTGAAAGATTCAGTTCTTTTCGCCGGTCTGCAACATATCTCTCATCAGGTATTGGTGCAACGCGCGTTGCGCGACGATACACTCATCACCGATGTGACCGGCCTGATTGGAAAGAAAGTGACCGTGATCGGGTCATCCAAATACCGTGATCGCCTTATGAACCTGAATAACGAGCTGGGTGGGGGTATTCAGCTTGAGACGGCCTATGGCGACACGCTGGTGGTGGAGGATCTTATCCGGTCTGTATCACGCGGCGAGATCGCATATACCATAGCCGATGATGATCTTGCCCGGCTCAATCAGACCTATTTCAGGAATCTGAATGTGGATCTGCCCGTCAGCTTTGAGCAGCGCTCGTCGTGGGTGGTCAGGAAAGATGCACCCATCCTGGCCGATTCGCTGGACAGCTGGTTCCGAAAGAAAACAACAGCTCCCGTGTTTTTGCGGATTGAAAAACGCTACTTTGAAGAGACAAAAGGATATCCCGACAGCGACAGGCTCTCTTATGGTGAGATCCTGGGCCATGGATCGATCTCTCCTTTTGATGACTGGTTCAGGCAGGAGGGGAAACGACAACAGATCGACTGGCGGTTGCTCGCATCCGTCGCATGGCAGGAGTCATCCTTTGAGACTGAAGGGGAGTCCTGGGCTGGTGCCGTAGGTTTGATGGGACTGATGCCCGCGACGGCGGCTTCGCTCGGAATAACCAGTGACGACCTGTACGATCCCGAAGCGAATATCCGTGCAGGGGCAGAATATCTGCGCCGGCTACTCAACACCTTCAATTCGGTGGCAGATCCCGATGAACGGCTCCATATCTCACTGGCAGCCTACAACGGTGGAATGGGGCATGTGTTTGATGCCCGGGCGCTGGCTGAAAAATATGGTGCCGACAAAAATGTGTGGAAAGGCAACGTGGAGAAATACATTCAGTTAAAGCGTCTGGAACAGTATTACACGGACCCGGTATGCAAGAACGGATACTTCAGGGCAGACGAGACAATTAACTATGTCAGAAACGTCATTGACAGATGGAAATACTATCAGGAGGCAGTATCCAAATAAATTTATCTACTGCTCATTTAGCTTATCAAAAAAGATGACTATCTTTGTGTTTCCGTCAAAATGAGAGGGAAACATCAACAGCACAAAGGAAATCAATAGAAGTCTATCAAAATGTCAGTAATTATTCATAAAGTCACCACGAAAGATGATCTTAGAAAGTTCATCCAGTTTGGTATCGATCTGTATGAGGGCAATGAATATTTTGTTCCCCCGTTGATTTACGATGAAAGAGCCACGCTCAGCAGAGACAAGAATCCCGCATTCGAACATTGCGATGCCACCTATTTTCTGGCCTATCGCGATGGAGAGATTGTCGGGAGAATCGGCGCGATCATCAACTATAAAGCCAATGAGATCTGGAATGAGAAGAATGCCCGCTTTGGATTTGTCGATTTTATTGATGACGACGAGGTGGTAGATGCCCTTTTTGGCGCTGCCGAAAGTTGGGCCCGTTCGCGGGGAATGGAGAAGATTCACGGTCCGCTGGGATTTACCGATCTCGATCATGAAGGGATGCTGGTAGAAGGATTCGACCAGATGGGCACCCTCTCCACCATCTACAACTACCCCTACTACGTGGATCACATGGAGCGTGTAGGTTATGAAAAGGACCAGGACTGGGTGGAGTTTCTCATCACCATACCCAGGGAGATGCCCGAACGGTTCCTGCGTGCATCGGAGATCGTGAGGAAACGCTCCGGTCTGGTCGTCAAGCATGTACAAAATAAGAACGACGTGTATCCTTATGCCCGGGATATTTTTAAACTGATCAACCGCTCATACAAAGATTTATATGGCTACGTGGAACTCTCGGAGAAGCAGATCGATTATTACGTGGAAATGTACATACCGCTGTTACGCCTGGAGTTTCTTACATTGGTGATCAGGCAGGAAGACAACAAGCTGGTGGGTGTGGGGATTGGTTTGCCCAGCATTGCCAAAGCACTTCAGAAGGCAAAAGGACGCTTTCTTCCCACGGGTTGGTATCACCTCTACAGGGCACTGAAAGGGAAAGGGAATAATGTGCTGGACCTCTTGCTGGTCGCTGTAGACCCGGAATATCAGGGTAAAGGGATCAATGCATTGTTATTCAATGAATTTATACCTGCCGCCATCCGTCTGGGTTTTGAGTATGCAGAGAGCAACCCCGAGCTGGACCTGAACCACAAGGTGAAATCAATGTGGAACGACCTGGACGCCAAACAGACAAAGAGACGCAGAGCCTTCATCAAACAACTATAGAGGAGAGAAAAATAAAGGTGAACGAAACAGAAAGAGAATTACAGATACTGCAGGACAACTATCAGGAAGAAAATATCGTCACCCTGGAGTGGCAGGAGCATATCCGTCGCCGCCCGGGCATGTACATCGGTAAACTGGGCGACGGCTCCTCCTACGACGACGGTATTTATGTGCTGTTGAAGGAGGTGCTCGATAACTCCATCGACGAATACATGATGGGATTTGGAAAGACCATCGAGATCACCATCGAGAACCACTATGTTACGGTGCGTGACCATGGACGGGGTGTGCCACTGGGAAAGGTGAAGGATGTCTGTTCCAAGATGAATACCGGAGCCAAGTATGACTCCAAGGCTTTTAAAAAGTCTGTTGGATTAAACGGTGTCGGTATCAAGGCGGTGAACGCACTCTCATCGGATTTCTACATGGAAAGTTCCCGTGACGGACTATCCAAGACCGTGACCTTCAAACAGGGCATTGTGTTGAATGAAAGTGACACAGTGCCTTCGGCCAATTCAAACGGGACAAAGGTGGGGTTCATCCCCGATGTCGAGATATTCGGAGAGTATCATTACCGGGATGAATATATTGAACCGCTGCTCAAAAACTACGTCTTTCTGAATACCGGTCTGACCATTTTATTCAATGGGAAAAAATTCTACTCTAAAAACGGACTCGAAGACCTGTTGAATGAAAATCTTACTTCAGAGCAGCTTTATCCCATCATTCATCTCTTCGGGGAAGATATTGAGGTAGCAATTACCCATACCACCCAGTATGGGGAAGAATATTATTCATTTGTCAACGGACAGCATACCACCCAGGGAGGTACGCATCTGACTGCCTTTCGCGAGGCTACGGCGCGTGTAATCAAAGAGTTTTATAACCGTAACTTCGAATATTCCGATATTCGAAACGGCATTGTGGCTGCCATCAGCATCAAGGTGGAAGAGCCTGTCTTTGAATCGCAGACCAAAACGAAGCTCGGCTCAAAAGAAATGGGTCCGAACGGGATATCGGTGAACAAGTATATCAACGATTTCCTGAAAAAGGAACTGGACAACTATCTCCATAAAAACTCCGAAACGGTAGAGGCACTGCAGAAGAAAATACTCGACTCCGAGAAAGAACGCAAAGCCATTGCCGGTGTGACCAAGCTGGCACGGGAGCGTGCCAAGAAAGCCAATCTGCACAACAAGAAGCTGCGTGATTGCCGCATTCACTATAACGATACAAAAGGAGATGATCGGGAAAGGTCCAGTATTTTCATCACCGAGGGTGATTCCGCCAGCGGCTCCATCACCAAGAGCCGCGACCCGAACCTGCAGGCCGTATTCAGCCTGCGTGGAAAGCCATTGAACAGCTTCGGGCTCACCAAGAAGATCGTCTATGAGAATGAGGAGTTCAACCTGTTGCAGGCAGCTCTCAACATTGAGGAAAACATGGATGGGCTGCGTTACAACAAGGTGATCATCGCGACCGATGCCGATACCGACGGAATGCATATCCGTCTGTTGCTGCTCACCTTCTTTCTACAGTTTTTTCCCGACCTCATTAAGAAAGGGCATGTCTATATCCTTCAGACTCCTCTTTTCAGGGTGCGCAACAAGAAGAAAACAATGTATTGCTATACCGAAGAAGAGCGGCTCACTGCCATCGAAGAACTATCTCCCAACCCGGAGATAACCCGTTTTAAGGGACTTGGAGAGATATCCCCCGATGAGTTCCGCAATTTTATCGGCGAAGATATCCGACTCGACAGGGTGACCATGCGCAAGGAAGACCTCCTGAAAGAACTGCTGGAGTTTTATATGGGAAAAAATACGCCGGAAAGGCAGACTTTCATCATCGATAATCTGGTGGTGGAAGATGAAGAAGTAGCATAACATGAAACCTGACGACCCCGAAAAACGAATCGCCCTGTTTCCGGGCACCTTCGACCCTTTCACCATCGGCCATGAATCGCTGGTACGTCGAGGACTGGCACTGATGGACGAAATTGTGATCGCCATTGGGGTCAATGAAGCAAAGAAGTCATACTTTACACTGGAGAAAAGGATCGGGATGATCCGCGACTTTTACCGGGAGGAGCCACGCGTAAGGGTTGAGAGTTATGACTCGCTCACAATCAGTTTTGCACAGAAGGTTGGTGCCCGCTATATTCTGCGTGGCATCCGTTCGGTGATCGACTTTGAATATGAAAAGACAATTGCCGACATGAACCGAACTATTTCGGGAATAGAGACGTTTGTATTATTTACTGAACCGGCTCTTACACACATCAGTTCCACCCATGTGCGGGAATTGCTGCGTTATGGGCACGATGTCAGTCACTTTATTCCCCGGGGAATGAAGATATAATCCCCTAACAAAAAAGTAATGCAAAAAAGAATAATGGCCATGGCCGTGGGAGTACTCCTGTTATCGGGGAGCACGCTGGCACAGTTCAGGCCTTCACCCGATGGCGTGAAGCTGGAAAGAACCCTGCAGTTAATCAATGGATTGTATGTGGATGATGTGGATTCAAAAGAACTCACCGAGGCTGCCATTCGGGCAATGCTGGCGGAGCTTGATCCCCATTCCTCCTATTTGAATGAAGAGGAGGTGCGCGCCATGAACGAACCGCTGCAAGGTAATTTCGACGGAATAGGCATCTCCTTTAACATGCTCACCGACACCCTCTACGTGATGGAAGTAATCTCCGGTGGGCCGTCGCAAAAGGTGGGTATCATGCCGGGCGACAAGATCATCCTGGTAAACGATACACTGATTGCCGGTGTGAAGATGAACAACCAGGACGTGATCAAACGTCTTCGGGGTCCCAAGGGTACCGTCGTGAATGTGGAGGTGCTGCGGCGCGGTGTTCCGCAACTGATGGTGTTTCGCATCGTACGCGATAAGATACCCATCACCAGCATCGACGCAGCCTATATGGTGACAAGCAATATCGGCTATATCCGTCTGAGCCGGTTCGGTATTTCTTCCGCCGATGAGTTTAAACAAGCGGAAAAAGGACTGAAAGCGAAGGGGATGAAACATCTTATTTTTGACCTGACCGACAATGGCGGGGGCATTCTGCAGACAGCCAATGAGATCGCCGACGAGTTTCTGGGTGATTCCAGGGTGATCGTTTATACAGAAGGAAAAAATCAACCACGATTCACGATGAATGCCACCGAAGGAGGTGAGCTGCAGGAAGGCAGGCTGGTGGTGCTGGTCAACGGCGCTTCGGCATCGGCCAGTGAAATCCTTGCCGGTGCCCTACAAGACTGGGACCGGGGCGTTGTGGTGGGCAGAAGAACATTCGGAAAGGGATTGGTACAACGTCAGCTTCCCCTGCCCGACGGTACCATGATCCGGCTGACTGTAGCACGTTATTATACCCCCTCGGGGAGAAGCATCCAGAAACCCTACGAGGTGGGAAACAAGGATGCTTATGACCAGGATTTTATGAACCGCTATACACACGGTGAATTGTTTGCTGCCGACAGCATTCACTTCCCTGATTCATTGAAATACAAGACACTGGTGAATAAACGCACTGTCTATGGCGGAGGAGGAATCATGCCCGATTATTTCGTGCCGATGGATACCACCTCGGGGACGATGCTTCATGCTAACCTGAACGCAAGAGGGGTGATCAACCGCGTGGCAATTTCGGAAGTGGATAACCGGAGAAAAAGCTTATTGCAGCAATATCCCGATGTTCTTCGGTTTATGGAGAACTTTCGGGTACCGGAGGAGATGGAACAGCGCTTGCGAACCATAGCGGAAACAGAACAGGTGACATGGAACGATGAAGAGTATGGCCGGTCGAAGGATCTTATTTTTGTGCAACTGAAGGCATTGATAGGACGTGACCTCTACGACTCATCGGCATTCTTCCGGATTATCAACGAAGAGAATGATATCTTCGACGAAGGGTTGCGGATCATCTCAGATGATCTGCGATACGAAGGTCTGCTAAAAGGCATTGGAAGCAATGTGGCACAGCAAAAGTAAGGAACCATGAATTTCGATTACAACAAATTTCTTGTGAAAGAGGGCACAAAGGTCAGCCTGAAGAATTATCCCACCCGCGAAGATGGTGGTTTTACAAAAAAGACAGCGAAAGAAGAGATCAAAGAGAACATCCGGGAGCTGAATAAGCTGCAGGAGATGTTTTATGCCGACGATCGTTATTCACTGCTGATTATCCTGCAGGCAAGGGATGCGGCCGGCAAAGATGGTGTGATCAGGCATGTGATGTCGGGGATCAATCCACAGGGCTGCCGGGTACACAGCTTCAAGACACCTACACGTAACGAACTGGAACACGATTATTTCTGGCGACATTATACTGCGCTGCCCCAACGTGGAATGATTGAGATCTTCAATCGATCCCACTACGAAAATGTACTGGCCACCAGGGTGAACCCGCAATGGATTCTCAACGAACGCATTCCCGGATACGAGACGGTTGATAAGATCGATCACCATTTCTGGGAGAAGCGTTACGAAAGCATCAATGCCATTGAACACCACCTACATCAAAACGGGATGCGCATTCTCAAGTTCTTTCTGCATGTCTCCAAAGAGGAACAGAAAGAACGATTCCTGTCGAGGATCGATGAACCGGATAAAAACTGGAAGTTCAGCTCTGCCGACCTGCATGCCCGTTCTCAGTGGGAAGCTTATGATCAGGCATTTGAAGAGATGCTGGAAAAAACATCGAAACCGCATGCACCCTGGTTTGTGATTCCTGCCGATAAGAAGTTTTTTACCCGTGTGGCGGTAGGAGATATTATTCTGGATCTGTTCAGGTCACTCGATTTGCGTTATCCGCCTGCCGAATCACCTGAAATGCTGGCAAAAGCAAAGATAGAGCTGGCCGGAGAGTAACCGGACAGCCTTAAATCAACGGATTCGTTTTTTTTCCCTCAGATGCGAGTCCAGGCGCGAAATCAGCCACAACAAACTGAATATGGAGGCCACCAGTATCACCGCACCCACAAATTGTGGAGTGAACAGAAACTCCTTGCCATACAGAAAATAGACCCCTGCAATCATGACCGCCAACACGGCGTACATAATGCCAAAAATAGAACCCATCTCCTTCAACAGATTACCCGATTCTTTTATTCGCTTTCCATTTCTGGGAACGAGCGCATTTTCTGCTTCAATCTGTCGCATGATGCGATGCTCCAGGTTCTCCGGGGCATTTATCTTCGTGGAAGACAAAATCTGACGTAATTTATCTTCTTCTTTTTGCTGATTGTATTTATCTATCATGATGATCATTTTATGAACCTGTTATCTGTACCCCCCAATTTGAAACAACCATTTCCCTGAAAAGTTTCCTCGCCCTGAATAGCTTCACCTTCACATTGGGCTCATTCAGACCGGTGATCTTTGCAATCTCTTTAACCGGATTATCTTCCAGATAATAGAGTGTGAGAAGCAATGCATCTCCGGCAGGCATCTTCTGCATGACATCTGTCACAATCTCTTTCCGTTCATTCTCATCCATATTCAGCTCGGGCGTGTTGTCGGCCAGATGTGACACTTCTTCGGCTGCTACCGCCCCCCTGTTCCCAATCCATATCTGCGTCTTTGTGAGGGTGACGGCCGTGTTGTATACAATGCGATAGAGCCAGGTAGAAAATTTGCTGTCGGAGCGAAAACTACGAAGATTCCGGAATGCCTTTACATAACTTTCCTGTACGACATCTTCCGCATCCTGCATGTTGCCGCAAATCCGGTAGGCGATGGTGATGGCCATGTCCTGATATGTTTCGACAAAATATGCAAACGCGGAAGTGTTACCAGAAAGCACCTGTTGCACACGTTGGTTTTCGTTCATGGCAAGGGGTTATTCCTGTTCCGACTCCTCCCTGAACCGGTTGAACGGCATCTTTTGAACGATCAGGAAATAGGCCAGATAGCCCACGCCTAGGAAAAAGACCACGCTGGCACCCGTCATCCAGAATTCATTGCCCTGTCCAATCACGAGGTACTCTGAACAGAGAAATCCCACCATAATCCCAATACCTAGGGCGATCAGTACAATTCCATTTCTGAGCGATACCAGCCGGTTGGGGTCTGATTTCCTTTTTGGCGTGCGATCCGGAGGAATAATCCCCTGGTTGATGAGTCCCATTCTTTCGGCATTGCGGCTCTTGATCCATTGTGATCCCAATATCCATCCTGCGACAATTGGCAGGCCGATGGTGCAAATAATTGCGAGTAACGGTATCAAATCATTCATAACTGAATACATTTAAAAGTGAATAATTATTTTGTTTACATTCATGAGACTACACCTTCAACGGAACGGTTACAAAAACAGTGAAATATTTTTATCACGAAAAAAACGTCCGATCAGATGCTGACCGGACGAAATAATTATTGCTGATAAATTATTTGTTTTTCAACAAATCCCGGATCTCGGTCAGCAGCGTTTCTTCCTTGGTGGGCTCTGGAGCCGGTGCCGGAGCTTCCTCTTTCTTGCGTTTCATCGAGTTCATTCCCTTGATCACCAGGAATATGGCAGTGCCAATGATCAAGAAGTCAACGATAGCCTGAATAAAGGTGCCATAGTTCCATGTTACGGCGGGAGAAGCTATTTCCGTGCCCTCCATCACTGCCTGTCTTAAGACAATTTTCAGGTCGGTGAATTGCCCCTGGTTTGAGATCAACGCAATGGGCGGCATCAGGATGTCGTTCACAAATGAGGTGACGATTTTTCCGAAGGCGCCACCAATTACAATACCTACTGCCATGTCTACGACACTGCCTCGCATTAAAAATTCTTTCAGTTCTGATCTAAATGACATAATTGTTTGATTAAGGAGTTGAATAATAGGGTTAATAAAATATTTCCGCCAGCATACAACGGGCCGATCCCCCACCCACAGTCTCAATGGTTTGCAAATCGGGAGCTAAAATCCTGTTGAAGGTGGCGATGGTTGATTCCTGTGCCGGTGTCAAAGCATTGCGTGCCGAGGCCGACATCACCATCAAGGGTGTACCGTTACGGCTTTTTATTTCCAGCATGTTGCCGGCAAAATGTGCGACCTGTTCCAGCGATATATCCACAATAATCTTACCGGCTGCGGTTAGCCCAGAGATTACCTTCTGACGGTCACCCGGTTCACTGATCGACGCGAGGCAGACGACGGCAACCTGCAATCCCACAGCCATCATCACGTTGGTGTGGTAAATGGGATGTCCTTCTTTATCGAGTGCGTCAAAAACAATCGCGTCATAGCTCATGCGGGAGCAAAAATCCGTCAATACCTTCTCGGAAGTGCGTGCGGAGCGACAGCAATAGGCTATGCGTCTGCGGCGATCGAGAACCATGCTGCCGGTACCTTCCAAGAACTCACCTTCTTTCTCCCAGTGGGTCAGATCGACCAGTTTCCGGTGATTCATCTTTCTGCGAAGCAGGTCAACTACGTCCTGTTTTCTTTCCAGACGGCGGTTTTCGGCAAACATGGGATATAACACCAGTTCCCCGGTGAAGTGAGAGGAGAACCAGTTGTTGGGAAAGAGGGCATCGGGTGTGTAAGGTTCCTTCGTGTCCTGCACGACCGTTACATCAACATCATTTCTCCGCAGTAGCTGTACAAAGGCATCGAACTCTTCCACTGCCTTTTCAGCCACAGAACTACGCTCCACCTTCTGCTGAAAGAAGTTGTTTTGTGCCGTCTCTGCGTTGAATGCAAAACGGGCCGGGCGGATCATCAGTATTTTTGAAGTCGTTTGCATGCAATCAGATTATTAGAATCCTAAATTATGATTATTCCA
Source organism: Bacteroidetes bacterium GWC2_46_850 (assembly GCA_001768325.1). Classification (GTDB taxonomy): domain Bacteria; phylum Bacteroidota; class Bacteroidia; order Bacteroidales; family Dysgonomonadaceae; genus Proteiniphilum. The sequence continues at coordinate 47,789 of MENQ01000011.1, forward strand.
TATCATCTTCCTATTCAGCTATTTCCAAGGACTTGATCGATTTTTTGATAATACCAATTGCCTCCAACAGTTCCTCTTCCGTGATCACCAGCGGCGGTGCAAAACGGATGATGTCACCGTGGGTTGGCTTGGCAAGCAATCCATTCTCTGCCATTTTCAGGCAAAGGTTCCATGCATCTTTCCCTTTGCGGGGAGCAATCACAATGGCGTTGAGCAAACCTTTTCCCCTGACCAGCCGGATGAGGGGACTTTTTATGGCGAGCATTTCGTTGCGGAAAATTTTACCCAGTTGCTCGGCCCTCTCCGCCAGTTTTTCCTCTTTCACCACTTCCAGGGCGGCCATGGCTACTTTGCAGGCAAGCGGAAATCCGCCAAAGGTAGAACCATGCTGGCCTGGCTTGATTGTCAGCATGATCTCATCGTCGGCCAACACCGCTGAAACAGGCAGCACACCTCCCGAAAGCGCTTTTCCCAAAATCACGATATCGGGGCGTACGCTTTCGTGATCACAACAGAGCATCCGGCCGGTGCGTCCGATGCCCGTTTGTATTTCATCGGCTATAAACAGGACGTTATGCGCCTTGCACAGCGCATAGCATTTTCTCAGGTAACCTTCATCCGGCACAATGACACCCGCCTCACCCTGAATGGGCTCCACCAGAAATCCGGCAATGGAGGCTGCTTTTTTTTCAAAAATCGATGACAAGGCTTCCACATCATTGTATGGAATCACGTCAATACCAGGAGTGTAGGGCCCGTAGTCGGCCCTTGCATCGGGATCGGTTGAGAGAGAGACGATGCTGATGGTACGTCCATGAAAATTACCTTCGCAGGCTACAATGGTCGCTTCGTTTTGAGGGATTCCCTTCTTCAGGTAACCCCACTTTCGTGCCAGCTTGAGTGCTGTTTCCACCGCCTCGGCTCCGCTGTTCATCGGGAGGATCTTGTCATAACCGAAATAATCGTGCATAAACCGTTCGTAAGGTCCCAGCGCATCATTGTAAAAAGCACGGGACGTAAGGCAAAGCCGTTCTGCCTGTTCCCGGAGGGCTGCCACAATTTTGGGATGACAATGTCCCTGGTTTACTGCTGAGTAGGCCGATAGAAAGTCGAAATACTTTTTGTCGGCTACATCCCACACATAGCATCCCTTTCCCTTCGACAATACTACAGGCAGCGGATGATAGTTGTGTGCCCCATATTTCTCCTCCAGGTCAATATATTGCCAGGCTTGTGATGTTGATGTCATGTCCTTGGTTTACAGATTTTACAAATTCTACAATTTTTCAAGCATAAGATTCCGGAACTGAATTTCCTTTCCTTCGCTTTGCAGACCTATATACCCCTCTTTTACCTCGCTGGTGGCGCTGTTTTGTAATACATCGTTGATATAGACATCGACAACACCTTGCTGTACCCTTATTTTTACCTTATTCCATTCACCAACCGGCTTCTCACTCGATAATTCTTTTTTTTCTATTACCGGGAATCGGGGACGTTCTGTGACGCCTTCGGGAAGGATATATTCTTTCAGGTCAGCTCCCGCCAGCAAGACAAGATCGCCGGCTTTGCCGGCTTTGAGTTGACATTCAATGCCTTTTGGAAATGGGTTTGAAGGTTCTTCTATCAAAAAGAATACGCCACTGTTGCTTTCTTCGCCTGCCCATCTGTATTCCATCACCAATGTGAAGTTGCTGTATTTCTGTTGGGTGTACATGTAGCCCAGCGGCTCACCCTTTACAATGATCATGCCTTCCTGAACTGTGTAAACCTGATCTGCCGGAACTGCATCGTTCTCAACAACGAAATTCCAGTTCGAAAGATCTTTCCCGTTGAAAATATTTGCTGAGGGTTTGCTACAACCTGTGATGAACAGTATCGATAGAAAGATTGTGGAGAGAATCGTTTTTTGCATGATTGTGTTTACATTCGTTAAGTGATTATCTTTCGCACAAATATAATCTTTTTAAGTATAATCCGAAACAATTCACGGCAAAATTATCGTGTAAGGATACCGACAGCCGGGAAGTCTCCTAAAAAAGTAAAAAAGATTGTCAGATACAACGGAAATAGATACATTTGCCCAATTTCTTTCAGCAACGAAACCGGGTGGTAACCAAGATGAACAAAGCACATTTCCTTTGGGTGGACGACGAAATCGATCTGCTGAAACCCTATATGCTCTTTCTGGAGGAAAAAGGTTACAGCATGGAGTGTACCAACAACGGACGGGATGCCATCGCGCGAACAAGAGAAACATTCTTCGATATCATTTTTCTCGATGAACATATGCCGGGCTTGTCCGGCCTGGAGACACTGAACGGGTTGCATGATACCGCACCCGACGTACCTGTGGTGATGGTCACAAAAAGTGAAGATGAGGGAATCATGAACCGTGCCATTGGCAGGAAAATTGCCGATTACCTCATTAAGCCGGTACATCCCAGTCAGGTGTTACTGACCATTAAGAAAATACTCGACAAGAAAGCACTGATATCGGAAGCCGCAACAATAGACTACCGTCAGGTATTCAATCAGCTAAGCGAAGAGATAAATAATTGCCGTTTTGCTGACGACTGGACCACTCTTTACCCAAAGCTGGTTTACTGGGAACTGGAACTGGAGCAAACCGATCATCCGATGAAGGAACTACCTGCCTTGCAGAAGGCAGAAGCAAACAGCGCGTTCGCCAAATTTATCCGGAAGAACTATCCGCAATGGATGAGACAGGAAGCAGACCCTCCGCCGATGAGCCCCACATTGTTTGAAAAAATGGTCTTCCCTGTAATCGAACGGGGAGAAAAGCTTTTTTTTATCCTCATTGACAACTTCCGGCTCGATCAGTGGTATGCGGTAAAGAGTCTATTTGCAGACCTCTTCATTTGCGATGAGGAGCTTTATTTTAGCATCCTTCCTACAGCTACTCCGTATGCAAGAAACAGCATTTTTTCCGGACTGATGCCACGGCAACTGGCAACGCAGTTCCCCGATTATTGGGTCGATGACCGTGCGGAGGAAGGTAAGAATATGCAGGAGGAACTCCTCATTCAGACACAACTGGAAAGAAAACATTTGTCCCCCCTTTTGTCTTACCAGAAGATCAATACCCACCAGGAGGCTGCAGAGCTCAACAAACACTTTTCTGAACTTGAAAGAAACGATCTCCACGTGTGGGTATTTAACTTCATCGATATGCTTTCCCATACGAGAACAGATTCGAAAATGATTCGGGAGCTCTCTGCCGATGAACCGGCATACCGTTCACTCACCAGGTCCTGGCTTTTGCATTCACCCCTGCATGATTTGCTGAAAAAAATTGCCGCCAAAGGATACCGGGCCGTGCTGACCACCGACCACGGCTCCATCAGGGTAAAAAACGGGATGAAAATACTGGCTGACAGAGAGACCAATACAAATCTTCGTTATAAGGCAGGGCGAAATCTGGGATACGAACCAAGGAAACTCTTCGAGATGCTACATCCCGAAGAGTTCGGTTTGCCAACCTCACACATGAGTACCCGATACATCTTCGCCACACAGAACGACTTCTTTGTCTATCCCAACAACTATAATCATCATCTATCCTATTATGCACAGAGTTTTCAACATGGAGGCATCTCCATGGAGGAGATGATGATCCCGCTCATCACATTAAACCCGAAATAAAAAAATATGCAAATTGAGATCACAGATTTGAAGAATATCAGAAAGGCGGCAGGCACCTTTCTAACAGAAATGGGCAACAACAAGGTATTTGCATTCTACGGTAGCATGGGTGCCGGGAAGACCACCTTCATCAAAGCACTCTGTGAAGAGATGGGAGTGACGGAAACCGTGTCCAGTCCGACTTTTGCCATCATCAATGAATATAGGGACAAAACGGGAACACCCCTGTTCCATTTTGATTTTTATCGCATCAACAAACTTGAAGAAGCCTTTGATTTTGGGTATGAAGATTATTTCTACAGCGGAAACCTTTGTTTCATCGAGTGGCCGGAGCTGGTAGAATCTATCCTGCCCGAGAATGCAGTGAAAATAACCATCCGGGTGACAGATGAAGGGCACAGAATCCTGGAACGTGTAGAAAGTTAACAGACCTCTTTTAAACGTTCCGACCGGGAAACACTCTAACAGAAAAGGTTTTGACATAAAATGCGAAAAAATCCCTATATTCGCACAACCAAAGATTCAAAAATGAAACAATTTATACTGGCTGTTTGTATCATGCTCACCACCTTGTCGTCTTCGGCACAGGTTAATACCGACCGGGTGATGATGATCGGCAAAAATGCACTTTATTTCGAGGATTATGTACTCGCGATTCAGTATTTTAACCAGGTCATCACCGCGAAGCCTTATCTGGCCGACCCCTACTATTTCAGGGCGATGGCCAAGTTTATGCTCGACGACTTCCAGGGTGCAGAAGAAGATGCTTCCGAGTGTCTGTTGCGTAATCCGTATTATACGGCTGCTTACCAGCTGCGTGGTGCGGCACGTCAAAACCAGGATAAATATGAGTTGGCTGCAACCGATTATCAGCGAAGTCTGGAATTTTTTCCCGAAGATCGCATTACCCTTGTAAACATGGGCATCGTCAATGTGGAAATGGAACAGTATGAGGTGGCATCAAAGTTTTTTGAAGTACTGCTGCGTCGCTTCCCCGATTACACGCCCGGTTATCTTACACGATCGCAGATGTATCTGGAGATGAAGGATACCACAAATGCCATGGGCGACCTGAATAAGGCCATTGAAATGGATCCCTACACTGCCCAGTCGTTTGCTGCACGGGGTGTGCTTTATCTGCAACAGAAAGCATACAACAACGCCCTGGCCGATCTGGATGAAGCCATTCGCCTGGATCCCTACTTCGAAGGAAACTATATCAACCGGGGACTGGTGAAGTACCACCTGAACGATCTTCGTGGTGCCATGGCCGACTACGACAGGGTGATCGAGATGGATGAAAATAACCTGATAGCCCGATTCAACCGGGGGCTGTTGCGCGCGCAGGTGGCCGATAACAACCGTGCCATACGTGATTTCGACAAGGTGATTGAGCTGGAGCCAGATAACACAATTGCTTATTTAAACAGGGGCATGCTTCACAACGAGACGGGAAACAGAGCGGCGGCACTGGCCGATCTCAACGTGGTCATTGAGGCTCATCCCGACTTTTTCAGTGGTTATTATATGCGTTCGCAACTGAAGCGGGAAATGAACGACCTGCGAGGTGCCGAGAATGATTATATGCTTGCCCGTGCCGAAGAGGCGAAAGCCCGTAAGGTGGCCACTGCGAATCCAGAGCCTTTTAAGCAGGTGCGTGAGCAGGGTGAGACAAAAGATACCCGCGAACAGGCCGACCAGGACATTGATAAGTTCAACATGCTGGTGGTGGCCGACAGCGAACATGAACAAAAAACAAAGTACCAGCGTCAGAGTCGCGGTAAGGTGCAGAATATAAACACACCGGTAGATCCGGAGCCCATGTTTGTCCTCACTTATTATGAGCGAGCCTATGAGGTGAACCGACCGGTTTATTATTCCGAGATCATTGACAAGGCCAACAGCGATCTGAACCTTACCTGGGTATTGAAGGCGACCAACAACGAGGCAGCCTTGAATGAGCTGCAGATACAGACTCATTTTCGTTCCATCGACAACTATTCCATGCGGATTGAGGGTAATCCCGCGAACCCATCCCTCTTTTTCGGAAGAGCCATGGATTTTATGCTTGTGCAGGATTACGAAAATGCACTAAAAGATCTGGAAAAGGTGATCTCGCTCAAGCCGGACATGCTGCTTGCTCATTTTGCCCGTGCTACGGTGCGCTCCAAGCAGATGGAATATGAACGTTTACAGAATGATCCCCGGGCAATGTCCACCGACACAGGTGTAAACCTGACCGAATTGAGCAATATAGCAGGTAAGCCCAGGTTGCCCGAGATTTCTACACGGTCGATCGACTATGATGAGATTTTAAAAGAATATGAAAAGATCATCCGCATCAATCCCGATTTTATTTACGCATACTATAACCGGGCTGAGATCTTCAGCCTGGAGAAGGATTACCGCGCGGCCATTGCCGACTATTCAAGAGCCATAGAACTGGAACCCCAGTTTGCAGAAGCTTATTTCAACCGCGGCATCTCACGTCTCGCCATCGGTGAAACAGCACAGGGAATCGATGACCTGCGCAAAGCGGGTGAATTGGGTATTGTTCAGTCATACAGTATCATCAAGCGGATGCAATAATTGTGTTGTTGGGCAGGTATATTTGATTGATATGGAAATTTTCATGCTGCCAGGAAAGTTTTTTCAACTACGCAGGGTGCAATTTTCTTGCAGTTTTGCTGTTTCATCAATCACAAAATCACTACATTTGCAGTCGAATTACAAAGAAGATATACAAAGCACAAACAGAGCATGATAAAAATTACATTTCCCGACGCCTCTGTGAGGGAATTTGAAAAAGGAGTCACCGGATTAGAGATCGCACAAAGCATCAGTCAACGATTGGCACAGGAGGTGCTTGCCGTAAGTGTGAACGGTGAAACATGGGATCTCACACGTTCCATTGAGGAGGACGCTGCCGTGAACCTGCTCAAGTGGGAAGATGAAGAGGGGAAGCATGCCTATTGGCACTCATCGGCACACCTCATGGCTGAAGCCCTGCAGGATCTTTATCCGGGCATCAAATTCGGTATCGGACCGGCCATTGAAAACGGATTCTACTACGATGTGGATCCCGGTGAAGGTGTCACCATCAAGGAGAGTGACTTCCCTGATATTGAAAAGAAGATGATGGAGCTGATTGCTGCCCGCGAAGAGATTCAACGGAAAAGCATCGCCAAAAGTGATGCCCTCAGTATGTTTGGTGCACGCGATGAGCACTACAAGGTGGAGCTGATCAACGAGCTGGAGGATGGCACCATCACGACCTATACACAGGGAAACTTTACCGATTTGTGCCGCGGACCCCATCTGCCCAACACCTCCTACATCAAGGCAGTGAAGGTGCTGTCGGCTGCCGGTGCCTACTGGCGAGGAGATGAGAAACGTCCCCAGCTGACAAGATTATATGGTATCACCTTCCCAAAAAAGAAGATGCTTGATGAGTATCTGGTCATGCTCGAAGAGGCCAAGAAGCGGGATCACCGGAAAATAGGCAAGGAGCTCCAGCTGTTTCATTTCTCACAGACCGTGGGAGCAGGCCTCCCGCTGTGGTTGCCCAAGGGTACACAGTTGCGGCTACGCCTGGAAGATTTCCTGAAAAAAATACAGCGCGAGTTTGATTACGATCAGGTAATCACTCCCCACATTGGTCACAAACAGTTGTATGTGACCTCCGGCCATTACGCCAAATACGGAAAAGATTCGTTCCAACCGATCCATACACCGGAGGAGGGAGAGGAGTTTCTGCTGAAACCGATGAACTGTCCCCACCACTGCGAGATCTACAAGGCATTTCCCCGTTCCTATAAAGAGTTGCCCCTCCGTTTGGCAGAGTTTGGTACGGTCTATCGTTACGAGCAAAGCGGCGAGCTACACGGGTTGACACGCGTGCGCGGCTTCACGCAGGACGATGCCCACATCTTCTGTACGCCCGACCAGGTGAAGGAGGAATTCCTGAAAGTGATGGACATCATCTTTATCATCTTCAAGGCGCTCGATTTTGAAAATTTTGAAGCACAGATATCGCTGCGTGATCCGGACAATAAGGAGAAGTATATCGGTACCGACGAGAACTGGGAGAAGGCTGAAAGTGCTATCGTGGAGGCCTGCCGGGAGAAAGGACTGAAAGCAAAAGTGGAACTGGGCGAGGCTGCCTTCTACGGGCCTAAGCTCGATTTTATGGTGAAAGATGCACTGGGACGACGCTGGCAGTTGGGCACCATCCAGGTAGATTACAACCTGCCCGACCGTTTTGAACTGGAATATACCGGTGCCGACAACCAGAAACACCGCCCTGTAATGATTCACCGTGCACCGTTTGGGTCCATGGAGCGTTTCGTGGCTGTCCTTATCGAGCATACGGCCGGTAAGTTCCCTTTGTGGCTGGCACCTACACAGGCCGTTATCCTGCCGGTCAGCGAGAAATTCAACGAGTACGCCCATCACATCGTGAAAGAATTAAAGCGATTTGATATCCGTGCCGAGGTGGATGACCGCAACGAAAAAGTGGGACGCAAGATTCGTGACAACGAGTTGAAACGCATTCCCTACCTGTTGATTGTGGGTGAGAAAGAGGCAGAAAATGAAGAGGTTTCGGTAAGAAAACAGGGTGGAGTTGATCAGGGTTCCACAAAATTGATTACATTTGCAGAAACGATTGCACGGGAAGTAGATCAAATGATGAACCCCGCCATGCCATCAAATTAAATATTTGTAAAACAAAGAATTTATAAAACAACAACCAATTAAACAGCGCAAACATTAACATCACCGAATGAGAAAAGACTCAAAAGACCAGCACCGGATCAATGAACGCATCCGGGTACCGGAAGTCCGGTTAGTAGGCGATAACGTGACGGAGGGCATTTATTCCACGAGAGAAGCTTTGAAGATAGCAGAAGAACAGGAATTAGACCTCGTTGAAATTGCACCCACGGCGAAACCTCCTGTCTGCAGGATCATCGATTACAAGAAATTTGTTTATCAGCAGAAGAAAAAACTGAAGGAGCAGAAAGCAAAATCGGTCAAGGTGACAGTAAAAGAGATACGGTTTGGCCCGCAGACAGACGATCACGACTATAACTTTAAACTGAAACATGCGATAAACTTTCTGGGTGAGGGCTCAAAAGTGAAAGCGTACGTGTTCTTCAGAGGTCGTTCCATCCTCTTCAAGGAACAGGGAGAAGTGTTGTTGCTGCGTTTTGCCAACGACCTGGAAGATTATGCCAAAGTGGAACATATGCCCATCATGGAAGGAAAAAGGATGTCCATCATGCTGACGCCAAAAAAGGGAACTCCTGCTCCCAAAAAGGAATCAAAGGAAGAATAAAAAGAAATCTCCTTCGCATCGACGAACAGGGTCGGCTAAAATCATTTGGCCGGCTTTTTTTTATCTCATCCCATTTTAAATCACGGGATTCCGAATGATTGTTCAACCCTTCAGGTCCTGCAGGAAGTGTTTTGTGCTCCGACGATATGCATATTGTACTACAATTGAAATCAGCAAAAAAATAAAGGCGTAATGTTTTGATTGTTCGGATAAAATCATTACTTTTGCACACTTTTTCGCCTGACCGCGGAGAAACGGAGAAAATAATATTCACAAATCGAAGACAGCAAAATGCCAAAAATGAAGACTAATTCCGGTGCAAAAAAGAGGTTCGCCCTTACCGGAACAGGAAAAATCAAGCGGAAACATGCGTACAAAAGTCACATCTTGACGAAGAAGACCAAGAAACAGAAGAGAAATCTTACCCATATGGGTCTTGTTCACAAATCTGACGTAAACAGCATCAAGACACTGCTGGCAATGAAGTAATTCATGCCGGGTGGTTTCCAGTAAAGAGATTTAGTAACAGGATGTATGCTCCAAAGAGCCCTGCACGATAGGGACGCTATCATTCAAAACAAGTAACATTATGCCAAGATCAGTCAATCATGTTGCCTCGCGCAACCGCAGAAAAAAAGTTCTGAAACTTACAAGAGGCTATATCGGTGCCCGCAAGAATGTGTGGACCGTAGCCAAAAACACGTGGGAGAAAGGTTTGACCTACGCCTATCGTGACCGCAAAAACAAAAAGCGCAATTTCCGTGCACTCTGGATCCAGCGTATCAATGCTGCGGCCCGCGAAAACGGAATGTCTTATTCCCGCCTGATGGGTGCGTTGCACAAAAATGAAATTGAAATCAACCGCAAGGTGCTTGCCGACCTGGCAATGAACCATCCCGAAGCTTTTAAGGCCATTGTGGACAAGGTGAAGTGAAATCAGCTTCCCGTTGATTGAACATAGAAAGGAAGAATCTGACAATGGTTTTTCCTTTTTTTATTTATCTTTGTGCTGAAGGCACACTTCAAATCAATTATATGATCACAAGAAAAATATACCGATCCTTGTTGTTTCTTCTAATGGGCATTATTTTTGCAGGATGTACGAACCGCTCGGAAAAGAGTGTATCCAATCCCATTACATATTCCAATCCCTTATCCATTGCCTTTGGCGATCCGTTCATCCTTTCCGCTGCCGACGGCAAATATTACATGTATGGTACTGGAGGAACAGCGAAGGGTTTTGTTGCTTACAGCTCCGATAATCTGGTGGACTGGCAACCCGAAGGAGAGGTTTACTCCGGAAATCAACCGGATTCCTGGACCGTGAAGAATTACTGGGCACCCGAAGTGTATGAAACAAACGGGAAATACTACATGTTTTTCAGTGCCGACTGGAAAGAAAATCCCACCGGAGAACTGGAAAACTTTCGCATTGGCGTGGCAGTTGCCGACAAGCCTACCGGCCCCTTCCTGGAGATATCCGATAAGCCGCTGTTGGACCCGGGTTATCCCATCATCGATGCAAACATCCTGCAGCATGGCGGAAAGACCTACCTTTATTACTCCCGCTGTTGTTACAAGCATCCGGTAGAGAGTGAGGTCGCACAATGGGCACGGGAACAGAATCTTTATAAAGAAATAGAAGAAAGCTGGGTATATGGGGTGGAGATATCAGACGATTTCACTGTTGTGATCGGGGAGCCTGTGTTGCTATTGCAGCCGCCCACGACGATGGATGATCCGCAAACAGAGTGGGAAAGTCGTTCCGTCACAGCCGGAGAGGTGAACCGCCGCTGGACGGAAGGTTCTTTTGCCTTCCCGTACGAGGGTAAGATATACATGATGTACTCAGCCAACTTCTTTGGAGGTGAGCATTATGCCGTGGGATATGCCGTTTCCGATGACCCGCTGGGCCCTTTCGTGAAAGCCGCGAATAATCCCGTGTTGGAAAAGAACACAGGCAAGGGGGGCGAAGTGACCGGAACCGGGCACAACATGATCTTTTGGTCGAAGAACGATCAGAAAATGTATGCTGTTTATCATGGGCGCACCCGGCAAACGGGTGATGAACGGGTCGTTTTTATCGATGAGGTGCAGATCGATGATCAGGGTTTACTTACCGTCGACGGTCCCACAACTACCGAGAAAGAACTGTAAGATACTGGAAAATAGTGTTTAATATACTTGTTTGTGTTATGAGAACTGTTTCTGTGGAGGAGTTACATCGCATCGAAGCATTGATTCGTACCTGTCCTCTCTGCTATGTTGGCATGGCCGATGAGCAGGGTATTCCCTATGTGTTGCCAATGAATTTCGGATACGAGGATGAGATCATCTATCTCCATTCCGCACAGGAGGGTCGCTCCATTTCCATCCTGGAGAATAACCCGCAGGTCTGCATCACCTTCTGTACCGATCCGAAGCTGGTATGGCAGGATGAGGAGGTAGCCTGCAGCTACCGGATGCGGGCAGAGAGTGTGATTTGTCACGGGAAAGTGGCTTTCGAGGAAGAGTATGACCAAAAGGTGGAGGCATTGCATATCATTATGCGGCAGTATTCCGACAGGGAGTTTAATTACTCGACACCCTCGGTGAAGAATGTAAAGATATGGAAAGTTGCCCTTGAAAATGTTTCGGCAAGAGAGTTCGGTGTGCCAGGCACCAAAGCGATTAAGTACAAAGACCGGAAGGTGTTTTAAACGATACCGTAGAACTTTCGTCCATACATTGTTGTTGTAATATTCGCGATTAAATAACAGGATATTTATCCGGCAAATTAAAAATCACACTGTAAAGATTACCCACAATGAGAATTTCTACGATACTGTTTATTGCACTGATCACATGCTTCAGCGTATCAGCTTCAGAACCGCAAAGTAAGAACAGCGTAAAACCGATTGAGTTGACCAAAGCAACCTTTCTGGAGAAGGTGTTCAATTATGAAAACAATCCGGAAGCCTGGAAGTATAACGGTGACAAGCCGGCCATTGTAGACTTTTATGCCACCTGGTGCGGACCCTGCAGAATCACGTCCCCCATTTTGTCAGATCTGGCTGCAGAATATGGTGATGACATCTATGTCTATAAGATTGATGTGGACAAAGAACCTGAACTGGCACGCATGTTTGGAGTACAGAGCATTCCCATGTTTCTTTTTATTCCGATGAACGAACAACCGCAGGTGGCGATGGGTGCCCTGCCGAAAAAATCCTTCAAGGAGGCAATCGACAACTTTCTGTTGAAAAAAGATAATCAAACCGAACTCTGAAAAGAGATGATCACCAGTCTGCAAAATCCGGCCGTCAAGCATATCATGAAACTCTCGAAAAGTAAAGAGAGGAAGGAGCAGCAGCTTTTCGTGAGCGAGGGTGCCCGTGAACTTTCCTTGGCTTTGCAGAGTGGCTACCACGTGGAAGCTGTTTATGTATGTAGGGAAATGTTCAACAAAACGAAATATCCGGATGTGTTGGACTCTATTCCCGAAGAGGCTCACTTTCCGGTATCTCAAGGTGTGTTCGCAAAGATTGCTTACCGGGAAAACTCTGACGGGATCGTGGCATTGCTGAAACCCAAATCGCACAAGCTGACAGACATTCAACTTTCGAAAAATCCTTTCCTGATTCTTCTCGAATCGGTGGAGAAACCGGGTAACCTGGGTGCCGTACTGCGTACCGCCGATGCGGCGGCAGTCGATGCCGTGATAGTCTGCGATCCGCAGACCGACCTGTATAACCCCAATGTGATCCGTTCAGGCGTGGGTGGATTGTTCACCATGCAGACTGCTGTCTGTACCTCAGAAGAGGCATTTAACTGGCTGCAGGAACACGGGATTGCCATTTATGCCGCGGAGTTGCAAGCTGCGGAATTTTACCAAAACATTAATTTCAGTAGTCCCTCTGCCATTGTGATGGGTACCGAAGCGGAAGGGTTGACCAGTTTCTGGCTAAATCATGCGACAAAGCGAATCAAGATTCCCATGCGTGGAAAAATCGATTCGCTCAATGTCTCGGTGTCTACTGCCGTGCTTACCTTTGAAGCGATGCGGCAACGTGGATTTTAATACGGCGATTCCACTTTCTCATAGACTCTCACATAGTCAATCTGGAAATGATGCGGGAATAATGTATCATCTATTCCTTTCTGTCCGCCCCAGTTCCCTCCAATGGCCAGGTTTAATAAGAGATGGAATCTTTTGTCGAAAGGCCACGCTGCAAATCCGGTACCTTCGTTTTTGAAAGTGAAATATAGGCTTTCATCTACATAAACCCTGTACTCGTCCGCCTCCCACTCGAGAACATAGACATGGAAGTCGTTGTAAGAGGTGGGAACGTATATCTTTGCATTTTTATGCGTACCCTTCACATGGTTATAACTCTGGGTGTGCGCCGATCCCACAATGGTATCGGGATCGTAGCCCACATTCTCCATGATGTCAATTTCACCGCTAGCCGGCCAGCCGCCGTATTCCCAGTCGGTGGAAAGCATCCAGATGGCAGGCCAGGTACCCAATCCCGTGGGGAGTTTCGCCCTGATTTCGAAACGTCCGTAGAGCCAGTCACCTTTCTCCTTGGTGATCAACCGTGCCGAGGTATACCTCTTTCCGCCCATGCTGTCGATCCGGGCGGTGATGGTCAGCACTCCCTCTTTCACATAGGCGTTGGCGGTATCACTGGCTGTGTAATGCTGGGCTTCGTTGTTTCCCCAACCCCAGCTGTTTCCTTCGGTATCGTAGCTCCATTTTGTGGAGTCGGGGAGTCCGGTGTAATCAAACTCGTCATTCCAGATGAGTTGCCACTCTCCTGTGGGGGTGGTAACTGTCTCGTAGGAGGGACTGTTTTTGCAACTGCTGAGCAGAAGTGCCAACAGAATGAAAAGGTTTATTTTGATAGTCATATTGTAGCAGATTAGATCGCTTGTTACCAACTGGATAACAAGCGATCCGGGTCAATAGTTTATTTTAAAATCCACATTATCTTATTGATCTCGTCGTAACCGTCGTACTGACGGTTCAGTGCCTCTTCCAGATTCTCCCTGTTGTAATTGGTCTCTGCTGCGGGGTATAGCCAGCGCATCGGGATGCCGTTCTTGTTATTTTCGTTGAGGCTTGTTGCCGGATTAATGGGAAACTCCGGATATTTGTTCCTCCTGTATTCGAAAAAACTTGTTTCAGCATCCTGCATAAACTGCAGTATATAACGCTGTATCCATATCTGTTTTAACTGCTCACTGGCAGTAGTCTTAAAAGCAGCTTCACCCGTGAAATAGCCCGCAATATAACCAGCAGTAATGGGCATCTCATGTGCATAGCTGGCTGTTGTCTGCGTCATGACATCTGTCAGTGCGGCTTTCACCCCCGACTCATAATAAGCCTTGGCGTCGCCCGAAATCCATCCTTTCAGTACAGCTTCTGCCAAAATCAGTTGCTGCTCGGCAAAAGAAACCACTCTCAACGGTTCACACGCCTCCTGCTGCAAATATCTTTTGTTCAGTAATGAATAGAGATTGTTGCTATGCCCGGTGTTCATCACAGCATATTCAATTTCCACATCCACACCTTCATAAGCATCCGGATCAGAGGGTGTTTTGCCGGCTGCTATTTTTGCACCTGCCGGTTCGCCATAATAGAAGAGCCGCCGGTCATTGAGCGATTTTAATTGGTTGACGAGAAGAGAGCTGAGAATTGTACGACTTGTAAACAGGTCATTCGTGCCCGAAAGCGGATGACGGTTCTTGGAGGAGTACATCAGCCCGTAATAGCCGGTAGAGGCGTCCATGATATTTCCGGCCGAAACGATCTCTGCAAACCGGGTTTTCAGATTGATCCCGCCAATGGTCTCTTTCTTGCTGACCGTCATCAATACTTTCAGTGCAAAAGCGTTGACTGCTTTTCTCCATTTCACCGGATCTCCTTTGTAGGGTGTGGGATCGCCATCGAAAGTACGTCCTTTTGCAAAGTACTGATCTGCTGCCTGTAGTTCATCCAATACACTCTTTAAGACCTGTTCCTGGGTGTCGTACTTCACTTTGTAAACCCCTTCTGCCCCTAAACCGGCTTCACTGTAGGGTATATCTCCCATTTTCACGGTGAGCGTGTAAAAGGTGTATGCTTTGGCAAACGCTCCTACCCCGCGATAGGAATCTTCCATGACACTGCCTCCCGCATATTCAATCATTTTTTGAATGTTGGGAAGAATTGTCATTGCATCAAAATAACCACTACCGATTTTGTTATATTGCTGGTCCATCTGCCCCTCATTGGCATATCCCACATATTTGGGAAGGGCATTGTCGGCAATCAGTGATTTGCCATCCCTTCCTGCAAACTTGGTATAATGCAGGATCACATTGGTTGCCAGAAGCGATGCACTGACACTCGTTGTGTCATCGGGATTGGTGTTTATATCTTCGAAATTATTGCATCCAAAAAGAATTAGTACAGATAAAACAGCCAAGCCTGTGTAGCGTATGTATTTATTGATTCGTTTCATATCTGATATTTTTATATATATGATAAACTGTTAGTTAAAATACAACCTTCAGATTGAATCCCAGATATCGGATGGATGGGTCACTGAAGTTTTCATACCCACCATCCGGGTCAGAGTACTTAAATTGTTTGGCCCATAAAAATACATTCTGCCCTACTGCCGATATCGATGCACTTTTGGCTTTAAACCTGTTGCTCAAGGCTGCCGGCAGGTTATAAGTGAGTGAAATTTCCCTTATCTTGAAGAATGTGGTTGAATAGGCGTCGAGTGTGGAAGGAGAGCCTCCCCATGCGGTCCCTCTATGGAGGTTATTTATATAGGTTTGATAGGTCACCGCCACATCATTCGGTGCATAGGTTCTTGTATCGCTCGTGATGTTGCCGTACGTATCATAGGTGGCTTCACCGGAGACTACCTTGACCCCTTCACCGGTATAATTTCGTGTACCGGGATTGTTGGCATCGAGGAATCTTTCAGGCACGACCGAATTCGGATGCGAGCCGGCTCTCCACATATACATTTCGGTGGTGGTCTGTGCAATTCCACCTACCCTGCCATCGAGTGAAATCCCAAAAGTAAAGTCCCTGAATCTTAAAGAACTGTTTATTCCCCACAACCAGTCGGGATCGGCATAGCCAAACAAGGAGGGATATTTGGAGTAGATCGGCAATCCATTATTGTGGATGATATTCCCTTCCGGATCTTTCTGATAATCACTCAGGGTATAGTGATCCACCCGCTCTCCAACAGCTACCCAAGGTTTGTCTGTAGAGTAAACCGAGTCGAGCTGGGTATAGTAGCGGGCATATTTTGACCAGTTCAGTGAAAGATCCCATTGCCAGTCTTTGGTCTTTACCGGTGTCCCCCCAACGGTTATTTCCACTCCTTTTCTGGTAATCTCTTCGTCGGTATTCACAAAATTTGAGGTATAACCTGAGGCAGGACTAATGGAGGCCGATCGGAGGAAGTCATACATCTTCTTTTCGTAATAGGAAATATCGAATGAAGCCCTATTATTAAGGATGTTGATAGCTGTACCGACTTCAAACGTCGATGCCGATTCAGGTAGTACATCTGTTCCCTTTATCGATGAAGGAAAAGATGCGGAACTTAAGTCGCCCCATGCATTCGATGTGATTGAATAGACAGAATTGATCGAATAGATATCGGCTGGTGTTTTGGATGAGGTCCAGGATCCTCTGAGTTTCCACAGAGATAGCCAATCGTATGACGGCAACAATTCAGATACAATAAAACTTCCCGACACTGAAGGGTAGAGGTAGGAACGGTTTTCCTCAGACAGCGTGGAGCTCCAGTCATTACGAAAGGTGGCTTCCGCGTAGAGCAGACTTTTCCATGAGAATCCCAGCCTGCCGTACAAACTGTTTACCTGCTGCTTGTACATGACCGATCTTACCGCTGCAGGATTCACCGATGCTTTCAGTGAATAGAAAGCCGGGATGGTCAGTCCACCTTGTGTTCTTGCTTCTATGCCATCGTCCTGCCTATAGTAAATTGTACCTCCCACCAGGCCTTCCAGCCGGTAATCGCCAAATGATTTGTCCACAGACAACAGAAGGTCGTTGTTCAAGCTGTATCCTCTCCCCAATCCGATATTAAAGGAACCTCTTTGCGATTCACCCCATACTTGCGTACCTCCGCTCAGCACGGTTGAGCTTCCGGCACCCTGGAAGGAACCCTTGGAGACGGTGATATCCTGCCTGTCGCTATAGATGTCGAAACCGCTTCGTGCTGTGGCTTTCAACCAGTCGGTGAGGTCATAGTCAATGGAAACCGATCCGTTGAAGATGTCCCTGTCCTGGCTGTGTGTTCTTTCGTAACTGTCGAAGTAGGGATTGTTGTTGGTAGAGGTGTAGCTGCTGTTTTGCACTTCGTTGGGTACGACCCAGTAGTCCCTGTACTGCCTGACATCCCAGTCGGGTGCAGACCAGATCAACATGGAGTACATGGGGTCATAACCTGTATATCCCCTGAACCCGGTGTTTGGAGTGGTTTGCTTGTTGTAAGTCATGGAGGCGGACAACAATAACTTGTCGATTTTCATATCGCCACCCAGTCCGAATGTTAGCTTATCATAAGTCGAATTGGGATACTGTCCCTTGTTGTTCACCCATGTGGCAGAAGTACGAAAACTTCCGAATTCGCCCTGCTGCGTAATATTTATGTTGTTGTTCAGGATATATCCTGTTTCCAGGAAATTCTGGAAATTGTCCTTTCCGATGGGTAGGTAAGGCATCGGTTGCATCGATTTGGATATGGGATCCCATTGAATGATCTCTCTGCCATCCAGAGGCACTCCCCAGGAACCGTCTCCCGAACGTACATATTCCTGTTTACCGTTTGCGTTTGTCTTTACTACCCTGCCAAAACTCGATTGCATCTCCGGTATTGCCAGATATCCTGCAGCAAACATGGTTCCCGAATTGATGGAAACCGAAAGGCCTTTGGCAGACAACCCTTTTTTTGTAGTCACCATGATCGCTCCGCTTGAGCCCCTGTAGCCGTATAGTGCGGATGCTGTGGCACCCTTTAAAACACTGAGACTTTCCACATCATCTGAAGGAACGTCGCGCAGTGTCATATTGGCATAAGGTACACCATCTATCACCAACAGCGGTGCTTCACCACGGATCTGTATCGACGGTGCTTCGGTAAACTCTGTGCTGTTTCGCACCAAAAGTCCGGCCACCTTCCCCGAAAGAGAGGTGCCTACGTCTACTCCCTTCACTGTCTGTAGTCCATCCCCTTCAACCGATTGAACGGAATAGCCCAGTGCCTTCTCTTCTCTCTTGATGCCCAGCGCAGTGACAACCACTTCGCTCAGCATCTCGGTATTTTCTTCCATGACCACCGCGAACGAAGTTTTTCCGGCTGTGTTGAGGAGCACATCGCCGTATCCCAGATAGGTGATTTTCAGGTTTGCGCCCCGGTTCACATTGAGTGAAAAATCACCATTGTAGTCGGTAATGGTGCCATTACCAGGAACTCCTACCTCAATGATGTTTGCTCCGATAATTGGTATCCCATTGGTGTCCAGTACCTGCCCTGTGATCATCACTTTGTTTTGCTGTGCCTGATTTGCCAGCTGATTGGCATCCTCCTTCACGGTTAAGGCAATGATGTTGTTCTCGCTGATTCTGTATGCAATGTTTGCATTCGCCAATAGCTGTTGTAGAGCCGCATCAATCGTGGCGTTTGTTAGCCGTAGCGTACTGTTCTTTTCTAATCCGGGGAGTGATTCGTTGTAAAAGAACTTGTATTGACTCACTCTCTCAATCTCTTTGAGCGCTTCCCGCAAAGGTTTGTTTTGGATATTCACGGTAATCTGTGCAAATGTTTGTGTTGCCACAACCATCAAAAGCAAGATCATGATAAGTTTTGCCTTTGGGCATCTCTTCAAAAACTGTTTTTGCCTCATACATTTTAATTTTTAAAGGGTTGAATAAGGTTTACAGAATAAAAAACCGGATAATTGTTCTTCCGGCATGTTTATTCATGCTGTTAATAAGAGTACAAAGAAGTGAAAAGAAACCACTAATCTGTCCATGTTAATTAATAATGTTAAAAGAAATAAGGCGCTAAATGTTGATCGGTTTTGTGTAATAGATAAATTATTCATCGTAGTACAGTTCGATGACTGTACCGTTCATCTCATAATGCATTGAGGAAGTCAGTGAGAGGATGTCGAGTGCGTTGCGAATGCTGCTATTGCCCAACGTCCCTGAAAATCGCATGGGTCGCAGTCTCTCTGATGCAAACCGGATTTCCACATTGAAAACGCGGGAGAGTGTATGGGCAATTTCATCAAATGAACTGTTCTCAAAATAGAGGTTGCCATCCTTCCACTGTATAAAATCGACAGCAAAAACCTTGTCTATGGAGAATGTATGGATCTTCTTATCAATGATTGCCCTTTGGTTTTCAGTAAGTATCCGTTGATGTCCCTCTGCATCTACTTTAATTTTTCCCTCTAACAGGACAGTTGAGACATTATTTTCCTCTTTGTATGCACGTACGTTAAAAGCGGTGCCAAGCGCTTCGATATCCATATCACTGGTATGGACAATAAAAGGGCGTTTCGGATCTTTGGCCACTTCAAAGTAGGCTTCACCTTCCAGAAATACCTTTCTTTCCTTCTGATTGAAAGCGTTGTCGTAGGTAAGCGACGAGCCGGAGTTAATCCAGACAAGGCTTCCATCGGCAAGTGTAATATTGGCTTTCTCCCCTTTGGGAGCATGAAAGGTCACATTGTCACCGGACAATGGATTAGATGTAAGGAAATAGACCAGTAACGCCGATAGCAGGGGGAGCATGATCATGGCAGCCCATTGCATGGCTTTGCGGAAGGGAACTGTCTTGAAAAGCGATCTTTTTCCTTGTGCTTTTCCCGAACGGATATGTTCGTACATCCGTTGTTCCGTTTCCTTATCCAGTTTCTGATCACTATTTTCAATCTGATTTTCCAGAAAGAGATCGATATCATTATCATGGCGGAGCATGCTGAGAAGAAGCTGTTCCTCTTCCGCAGAAGCTTCGTTGCGTATATACTTTTCGAATAACAGGGTGTATTTCTTTTTTTTCATTTCTTTTTTTTCGGGACGTATAAATGATACAATTAACGAGTCAATTATCCTGAATGTGATCGCCGATATTATTTTAAATTAACAGGAGAAGGCTTATTACAAATAGCTTATCGTAATTTTTCTCCAACTCGCGACGCATAAACCGGGTTGCAAGAGAGAGTTGGGTCTCCACCGTACTTACTGAAATATGCATGATTTCAGCAATTTGTCTGGTCGATAAATCATCCTTACGACTTAAGATAAAAATTTTTTTCCGTGACGGAGGCAATTGTTCTATAAGCTCATCAACAAAATCGGCAAGCCATTTACGGTCGATCTCTCTTTCTGTTGTCGTATCGGAAGTGGGCTGTTCCCGCAATATAAACTCCTGGTACAGATACTCTATTGTCTGTCGTTGCAATTTGTTCAGCAACATGTTTTTTGCAATGACAGAAAGATAGGAATGGACCGATTTTTCGATATCTATCTGTTCACGTACTTCCCATAGCTTTATAAAGGCTGATTGTACAATTTCCTCCGACGTATAGCGATCCCCGTGCGAGAGGGTCATAACGAAGTTATAGAGCTTTCCGGCATAACGTTTATAGATTACCTCGAAAGCTTTATCCGAGCCTTTTCGTAGTGCGATCAGTTCGTTTACTTCATCATGCATCTTCGTTACATATTATCGGTCAAATTCATACCCCCATGTTTTACCCTTTTGCAGAGTTGGAACGCCGCGTGTCATCCACACCGGTGCAGGATCTCCCTTGAGGTAGTGGTCGAAGAACTGCTGCAGACGGATGGAGAGGTCTTTGCTGTTGCGGCGCTGCACCAAGTTGTGTGCCTCATCGTTGTATTGTAACAGCCAGGTTGGTTTTCCCAGCCGTCGCAGGGTCATAAAGAGTTCGATGCCCTGATACCAGGGAACCGCTCCGTCCTTGTCGTTGTGCATGATCAGCAGCGGTGTTTCCACCCTGTTTGCAAAGAAAAGCGGAGAGTTTTCAATGTAGAGTTGCAAAGAATCGTTCATGGTGGATCCGATGCGTGACTGGGTCTGCTCATATTGAAACTGGCGGCTTCTTCCGGACTCCCACCTGATTCCTCCGTATGCACTGGTCATGTTAGATACCGGTGCACCGGCACCTGCTGCCTTAAACATCTTTGTTTGCGTGACCAGGTAAGCCACCTGATAACCTCCCCAGCTTTGCCCCTGTATCGCCATGTTTTCTTTATCCACCCAGCTATTTTCGGCAAGCGACTCGGCACCCGCGACAATCGCGTTGTAGGCATCCCTGCCCGGTTGTCCTACCGTATAGTGAATGTCGGGTGTAAAAACCAAGTAACCGCGGCTGACAAAAAACGGAATGTTGATAGTCGAACGACTGGGTGCCGGTGTGAACCAGCGATAAAGGTCATCGGAATGCTTCTCGTAAAAATAGATCATCACCGGATACTTTTTTGCCGGATCAAAATCCTCCGGCTTGTAGAGAATACCCTGCAAGGGTATGCCAGTAAAAGATGTCCAGGAATAAAGCGCTGCGGTTCCCCAGTTGTAACTGCGCATTTGCGGGTTAATGTCTGTGAGTTTCTGTGCAGTTTTCCAGAAATCACGCGTAACATACAGATCGGGAGATGTGTTGAAGTTGCTTTTTTGATACACGAAAAGATCAGCATCTTTCGCTTTCTCCAGTCCGGTGAAGCTGAATTTTTCAATTGTTCTTTTCCTGAGCGGATTACGGCCTTTCTGTGAGAGGGTGTAGTACCCTCTTTCCTTGCTTACCTTGTTGAATGCCGAAAGAAGAAGCAGATCTCCCTCTTCAATAAATCGCTTTTCGGGATCGGTGTTTACATACCGGAACATGATGGAGTCGGTTCGTCCTGCATGCTGGGTTATATTTTCCGGTTTTTTTGTTCCGTTAGGATCAATTTTCCAGATATCAAATGCATCGTTGATCAGCACATATGCATCATGCTCACCCCAGGCAGCGATACCATATGATCCAACCGGAGAGGGGGTATCGTGCAACTCATCCCAGAAGTTTACCGGCAGGGTTTCGGTCAGATTACGCAACGTACGCTCCCTGTTGTCATATGCAAACCAATGCTGCAGGCCCGCATCCCACCAAATGGTATAATTACCCTGTGGTGACAGGGAGGGTCTCCCGTGCAGCGGCTTTGCCACTTCATTGAGACTGCCTGTCTGCAAGTCTTTTATCCACACATCCTGTTTTGAGGAGATGTCCCACTGACTTTCCAGTTGATAGGGCTTGTCGGTCCACAGTAGTGCATATCGTCCGTTGCCTTCATCGCCCACCGATGCGTTGGGCATCTCCTCGGTGGCCAAAGGCAGGAACCGGTTCCTGCGCCCTGGATAGACAATGCCTGTGTAGGTGCGGTTTTCCTCTCTTTTCAATTCTATTTGTTGCTGTGGCGGGGTCAGCGACTCCTGCCAGTGCCAGATATCGAGTCTGGCCATTTCAAAATCGACGATGGTGGTATCCTTTGGTGCCTTTGCGGGTGCGGCTCCCACAAGGATCCGTTGGCTGTCTTTGCTGAAGGAGGGCGCGGCATGTTCGTTAAAAATCCAGTTCTCCGGCAATCCCGATGCGTTTCTGTCGACGAGAATCACGGCCGAGTCGGCGCCGGCAAAATAATAACGCAGGTCGTACACCTTTTGCAATACCTTTGAGGTATCGGCTGTAGCCAGGTAAACCAGCTGATTTCCGGGTTCATCGAACGCGAGCGACTTGTATGCTATTTTTTGGTGGGAGATAATCTTTTGTGCGTTGTCTCTCAGATCAACAAATACTACACGGGACAAATCGGTTGAATCTTTTTTATCAGGTTGTATGGCCATTGCAAAACTGTTGCCAAATTTGTTGAAAAGATGTTCTTTGACATTTCTGAAGCTGTCCTCTCTCTGGGTCAGCAGGTTTCGTAACAGCACGATCTCTTTTTGTTGGTTGTTCTTTTTCTCTGTCGTATCTTTGGGCAGGGTGCGTGTATATGCCACATGAGAACCCGGTTCCTGTGCTGCTTTATACGATTTCGCCCCGGGAATCTTTTCTATCGCAAACGTGTAATTATCTACAATGAGCAAAGAGTCTTCGGGCATCTCATCGGCTTTCTTCTTGTCGATAAGTGCTTGTCTGCGCAGAGCATAAGGTGCTTTGATGAGGCCCACAGTCCACCTTCCGTTGGGAAAGAGCTTGTAGTTTTTCACCCGCTCCACGGTGATCGAGCGCTCATTGCGGGTATCCCTTATGTACAGGGTTGTATCGCCCTCTTGTGGAGAAATAAGTACTCCCACAAATCTGCCATCCTCACTGACGGTGGTATTCGACAGGCTTTTCCAGTTATCGTATACCGTATGGTCGAGTGATTTCTTCTGGGGAAGGAGAATGAATGAGGTTAAGAGAAAAGTAAGCGATAAAAAGAGAGACTTGTGCATAGCGAATGTATCGTTTGGTCGTGCAATATAAATATGAATTAACAAAAATACAATTTTTTTACGTGTTTCAAATCCGATATATTCATTTTTTGAACCTTACCTTTTTACAATTGTTCTTAATCAGGAAAGGAAATATGAATATGACAACAAACAACAGGTACGATATACGATTGAAAGACGGAAACATGCCGCAGCCGGACGCTATAGAAAAAATCGGAGGCATAGCCTCCGTTTGGTACGACAACAAGGAAAACAACCTATCACTCACCATTGACGGGAAACATGCCGATGATGCAGCCGAGATATTGCAGGAGGTTGTTTCAACCATACGCCTCTCCGGAGGCGAAGTGCTCACGGAAAAGATCGTTCAGCCAGTGCTCAACATGACCTGCGCTGCTTGTGCATCGAGCACGCAAAACATTCTCTCCTTTGTTCCCGGCGTGTTGAATGCCTCGGTTAACTATGGGAATGGAAAGGGAAATATTGAATTTCTTCCCGCAGTCACGACACCTGCTGAGATGAAAACGGCGTTGCAGGAGATTGGCTACGACCTTCTTATCGATGAAGAAGAGTCCTCGTTTGCGCATGTGGCGAAAATAGAGAAGGAGAATTACAAAAAACTGCGCCGTCATACCATCTGGTCCATCCTGCTTGCCATTCCGTTGGTGATCGTCGGCATGTTTTTTATGGGTGCCCCTTACGCCAATGAGATCATGTTGATCCTGGCAACCCCCATTCTGTTTGTTTTCGGCAAGCGTTTCTTTGTCGGTGCCTGGAAGCAGGCCAGACACCGTTCAGCCAATATGGATACGTTGGTGGCACTGAGTACGGGTATTGCCTATTTGTTCAGCCTCTTCAATATGTTTTATCCCCAATTCTGGGAGAGCAGAGGCCTGGAGGCCCATGTTTACTTTGAGGCCGCCGGGGTGATCATCGCCTTTATTTTGCTCGGAAAGATGCTGGAGGCACGGGCAAAAGGAAATACGTCCGATGCCATAAAAAAGCTGATGGGGCTGCAACCCTCCACCGTGGTGGTATTCCGTGACGAAAAACCGGTAGAGATACCCATTGCCGAGGTGATGATCAACGATACCGTGCTGGTGAAGCCGGGTGATAAAATTGCCGTGGATGGCGAGGTGACCGAAGGCATCTCCTTCGTAGATGAGAGCATGATCTCGGGAGAACCCATTCATGTGGAAAAGAAGCCGGGAGAGAAAGTATTTGCCGGCACCATCAATCAGAAAGGAAGCTTCCGTTTCAGAGCGCAGAAGGTAGGAAAGGACACGCTCCTGGCACAGATCATCAAAACGGTGGATGAGGCACAGGGAAGTAAAGCCCCGGTACAGGGACTGGTGGACAAGATTGCCGGCATCTTCGTGCCGGTGGTCATCGGTATTGCGTTGCTCAGCTTTGTGATTTGGATCCTCTTTGGCGGTGAAACCGGATTTGTATACGGATTGATGGCCATGGTGACGGTACTGGTCATTGCTTGTCCCTGTGCGCTGGGACTGGCTACGCCCACAGCCATCATGGTGGGAATAGGCAAAGGTGCTGAAGAGGGAATCCTGATCAAGGATGCAGAGAGCCTTGAGGCAGCAAGGGATATTGATGTGGTGGTACTCGATAAAACAGGGACAATCACCGAAGGTAAGCCAGTAGTGAGTAACATGGTCTGGTCGCTCGATGCCACACCACTGCATCGCGATATCCTATACAGTATTGAATACCGTTCTGAGCATCCATTGGCAGATGCGATCACCGAAGCATTGAAAGAGAACAGTACCCTGCTAGATGATGTAACGGTGCAGCAGGTGAGTGGCAAGGGCATTGAAGGGGTCCATGAGGGGAAGCGATATTACATTGGAAATCTAGATTATCTGGCTTCAAAAAATGTGGCTATTCCTGCCGACCTGAAACAGCAGGCCTATCTTGAACTGGATGCAGCACATACGGTGTCGTTGTTTGCCGATGAGCAGATCGCACTGGGTGTGGTGGGTATTACCGACAAGATGAAACCTACCTCAAAGGCGGCTATCAATCAGTTACGCAGCATGGGCATCGATGTCGCCATCTACACCGGAGATCATGAGAAAGTGGCTGCCGCACTGGCTGGCGAGCTGGGCATCACCCACTTCAAGGGAGGGGTATTGCCAGAGGAGAAAGCCGAACTGGTGAAGGCTTTGCAACAACAAGGAAAAAAGGTGGCGATGGTGGGCGATGGCATCAACGACAGTGGCGCCCTGGCTCAGGCCGATGTGAGCATTGCCATGGGTGCGGGGAGCGATATCGCCATGGATGTGGCCAAGATGACCATCATCTCGTCCGACCTGAATAAAATTCCCAAGGCAATCCATTTGTCCCAATTCACGGTACGCACGATTCGTCAGAATCTTTTCTGGGCATTTATTTACAATGTGATCGGTATTCCTATTGCTGCAGGACTGTTGTACCCCTTCACCGGGTTCCTGCTCAATCCCATGATCGCCGGAGCCGCCATGGCGCTCAGTTCTGTAAGTGTGGTGACCAACAGCCTGCGGTTGAAGGGCAAAAAGATATGATAAATTCACTTTCCGGGAAAATCTACCATAAGCAAGAAGGTCTGCCTAAAATACCACACCCACGGGGCGGTGGTCCAATATGGGAATCCGCAGGACCTGTTCTACATATTGAAAGTAATAGAACAGCTTGTGGTTCAGTTCAAAACCATAATCTTCACCCGGTTCATAACCCATAATAGTCTGGAAGAACGACCTTCTTCCGGGCTGTGTGGCCAGATAATTCCAGGCCGATACATATTGCTGGTTCCATCCTTCGTAATACTCTTGTGAGCGATACCTGGCCGGTGTGTTTTGAAGCATATACCACGTTTCGAAACCCGGATCCATCACAATCAGTTCATATTCCAGGGAATCTTCCGGTGCTGCCTCATTGCCGTTCGGTTCAATCTTTACCATTCCTCTGGGACCCGAACAGGCAATCATGAATGATACAGCTGCAAATAAAAATAATAACTTTTTCATTGGATTATCTTTTTAAATTATAACAGCTGAATCAAACTTTAGTTAGCTGGCGTTTCAGGCATCGCGGTGCTATTTTTTAATGAAGGTATCGTAGCTTGAAATCAGCAAACCCACCACTTCGGAGTAGTTCTCACGCCCCGAGCTTACTTTGTTCGTTTTCAGATAAGCATCGTAGGCCTTGTCCTGCACTTCCGAGAGTGACCTGTTTCTTACAGCCAGCCAGTGTTCCCTGTTTCTTCTCAAATCAGCGATTATTTCCGGTCGTATCGCCGATGTCAACGAATCCACCTCCTCCGGCAGAAATTCAGCTGCATCATTCACCAGATAGAGCAGTGTCAAGAGATAAGCGCTGTACCGGATTCGTTCATCTTCGCTTTGCATACACACAATAAAAGCATACAGGTTGGCTTCCGACTCGTGCGCGATGCCGAACTGATGGGCCATCTCATGCGCCAATGTGAAAGGGTATGTGGTATCCAGGCTGTAGTTGTTCACATGAATTTCATTGAAGAATGGGCCGAAATATCCGGAGACGCCCATTTTCGAATAGAGCGATTCAAACAACATGGGTTTTGCTCTTCTTTTGCCATTGGGATAATCAATACCCAGTTTCTCATGTAATGCGTGATAAGATTCTTCAAGATCCTGTCGGACACCCGCTCTGTCCATCACATCGAAATCCACATACGCTTCGTTGGCATCTGCAACAAAACGGATGACGAATTTTTTGAGATTTTCAGCATCAAATGTGGTTTCTTTCAGATCGCTCTTCGCATAAAAATCTTCCCTGAAATAGGAGATGCCCCATGCGAAATAAAACCAGACAACCAGCATCGTCACAAAACGAATCAGCGAATAGAGAAACTTTTTAAAACTTGTCTTTCTGAAGATTAAAAACAGAATCAGCACGATCAAATAAAGTGATGCCACCAGGATAAACAGGTCGTAGAGTGAAAAGGGGAAAAGACCCGAAAGCGTGGACAGGATGATTGCAACCGCAGGATAAATGTGCTGCATGTACCATTCGGAGAGGGTTGTACTGCGACTGAAAATTATAATTACACCAAAAAGTATCGCTGCGATGATCAGCAGATGCGTGAATTTTTGTCTGTTTTGTTTCTTTGCCATTCCCAAAAATAATGCATTTATTGTGAATCTTTTCGTTCTGCTCCCGCCAAATTATCGCATCGATTCAATTCCGTTGGTCTTTTGAAAAAAAGAGCTATATTTGTCTTTGATAGTTGATAGTTTTATGTTTCAAAGGACATTGACTTCAATAAAATTTTAATAAAGAAATAAAATGGGAACAATCAAATTCAAAACCAATATAAACTGCTCAAACTGTGTGGCTAAAGTGACTCCCTTTCTCAACAAGAAAGAGGGGATCACCTCCTGGCGTGTGGACATCGACAATCCGGACAAGATACTTGTTGTGGCGACCAACGACCTCTCGGCAGAGGATATTGTGAAAACCGTGAAACGTACCGGTTTTGAGGCGGAGCCCATTTAGGAGTATTATGCCACTCATAAAGTTGGATTTTTATTTATTCTCCGTTGATCGTAGAAATATCTTCTAAAAATGTTCCATCGTCGGAAAATAGCAAGGTTAAATAATCACTCGAAGCATTTTTTCTTACTTTGAACATGACTTTATCTGCTTCCCATTTTTTAAGGAAGAAGTGATTTGTGTCCGTGATATTAGCCAAAGACAATATTCCCGCTTTACCCAAATGGGCATTGTTGTCATCTTTATTCAAAAAGAGAACATCTCCACCGAGAATTTGCCAAAATGATCGTGAGGAATCTTTTGAACCAATTTCATTGCTATAACGGAGCGCCACTGCTATACCCTTTGCAGTATGAATTAAATTCACATTGTCTGGTATAATGGACCTGATAAAATAAGCGTCATTTCCACCATAAATTGGTATGGTTCGATTGAATGACTCGTTATTTGTCCATTCATTTATTTTTTTATCTGTTTTTTCATTAAATAGGCCAACCCATATTTTATTATTATTAAAACCGGTGAAGAGGGTAGAGTCGCCGATGATACATCGGCTTGCATCTGAAACAGTCACCCCTTGCCGTGATATGAAAAGGTCACGAAAAACAGGAGATCCTTTTCCTTCATTATGAATGTAGATGAAACTATCATAACTCTTCAGATGAGGTATATCATTGAGATTATCAGGTCCCCTATCTTTTACAAGCCAGTCTTTCTCGGTAAGAGTATACACCAAATCCACAACCTCTTTATCGTTATCTGCAGCTATAATATATCCATTTTTTGAAACTGGATCAGCATTCGTACGTCGCGCATAAAACAGGAATCCTGTTGGAGATTCAACAGGCCATTGGATGGCATTGTATTCGGCACCTTGGGGCAGGTTCCATTGCTTTATCAATTTAAGGGTTGATGTATGATATAGTCGTAACCAGTACTTATTGTCCTTTCCGCCCATAAGCCAGGCTTCATTATCCCCTTCTACGTAACTGTAACCTTCGTCAATATCACCAATTTTAATACCATATTTTCCCAGGTAGATGTGATATTTTTCTTCAACAGGTAGTTCTTTCTCATCGTTATTACATCCTGTAATGAGAATGAGAGCGAGCAGAATTGAAAGAGTAAGTATTCGTTTCATATTCATCGATTTGTGTGATTGATTCTCATAAAAAAAGTATTGACACCTTAGTTAAGTGGGGGAATATTCCGTTTTAACAATGCATGCAAATTAGAAGTAAGATTTCTATTTTGCACAAAAATAAAGTTTTTTTTTAGAACGTCCTAAAATCATTTCGGTTTTCACACAATAAAATAGGAAGAAAATAAGTTGTAAAGAGTTATCCGTAATTTATTTACTGAAATATTTTTTTTAATTGGAGAAATACTTTATATTTGTTTCGTAATTTGATTACGAAGCAAAATAATGCATGCACTAATTAAAGAAATTGCAACTGTTCAGTCTGGAATCTATCAAAAGGAATTTCCGGATGGAGATGTAATTTATCTGCAGGTGAATGATTTTGAGGATACCACACTCAAAGAGAAACAACTGCATCCTTCGTTATTGTATGCAGAAAATCTGAGCGGACATCTTTTAGAGGAGGGAGATTTGTTGTTTGCCGCAAAGGGAACTTCCAATTTTTGTGCGCTTTACCATGATAAAACAGGGAAGGCGGTTGCCTCATCCGCTTTTTTCGTTATTAGAATCAAAGACAAAGATTCGCTACTCCCCAATTTTTTATACTGGTATCTCAATCATCCTGCAATATTGGTTTTGCTTAAATCGCAGGCTGTGGGAAGCACCATCCCTTCCATTACCAAGCGTATGCTGGAGGAGCTGAAGATCAATTTGCCGGACAAGGAAACGCAGCGCAGGATTGTTGAAATAGGCCGATTGCAACAGAGGGAAAACAGACTTCGACAATCGATTGCCGCAAAAAGAGATTTGCTGCTGCATGCATCTTTGTATAAAATCATAAAACCAAATAATAATATATGACACCCAAAACAACCCAACAAGATATCAACCGCATCGTCTGGAAGGCGTGTGATACATTTCGTGGCGTAATAGATCCATCGCAGTACAAAGATTACATTCTTACCATGCTGTTTGTAAAATACGTGAGCGACGTAAATAAAAGCAAGTATGCCGATTACCTGGAGCGTTATGAGGGAGATGTTGAGCGTGCCGACAGGGCCATGCTCAGGGGAAGATTTATTGTACCAGAAGAGAGTCGCTTTGATTATTTGTATGAAAACCGCAATGCCGGTAATATTGGGGAACTGATCAACATTGCGCTTGCTTCGCTGGAAGAAGCCAATCGGGAGAAGATGAGCAGCGAAGACGGGACTAATGTCTTCCGCAATATCGATTTCAACAGTGGCAATCTGGGGGACACGAAAGACAAAAATGCCCGGTTGAGAAACCTGCTGACCGATTTTTCAGACAGCAAATTGAATTTTGAGCCTTCGCACCTCGAAAACAGTGATGTGATTGGAGATGCGTATATGTATCTGGTCTCCACTTTTGCCAGCGAGTCGGGCAAAAAGGCTGGTGAGTTCTTTACCCCTGCCGAGGTCTCCTCATTGCTGGCAAAACTGACCAGGAGTAAACCCAATTCCCGTATCTGTGATCCTACTTGTGGATCAGGATCGTTGTTAATTAAAGCCGGACAGGAGGTGGGAAGTAACAATTTCTCTCTCTACGGACAGGAAGTGAATGGAAGTACCTGGGCATTGGCGAAAATGAATATGCTGCTGCATGGATTTGAAGATGCCACCATCCGCTGGGGTGATACATTGCGCAATCCGAAACTGAAAGAAGGCGATGCGCTGATGAGGTTCGACACGGTGGTGGCCAATCCGCCGTTCAGTCTCGATAAGTGGGGGGCTGATGGAGCTGCAGACGATCCCCATAATCGTTTCTGGCGAGGTGTGCCGCCCAAAAGTAAGGGTGATTGGGCATTTATCAGTCATATGATAGAAACAGCATATGAAGGACGTGGTAAGGTGGGCGTGGTCGTTCCCCATGGTGTGCTTTTCCGTGGAGCAGCTGAAGGAAAGATCAGACAGCGAACCATCGAGGAAAACCTGCTTGAAGCAGTTATAGGACTACCTTCCAATCTTTTTTACGGAACCGGTATCCCGGCAGTAATCGTTCTCTTTAACAAGGGTAAGAAAACCGGAAATGTGCTGTTTATTGATGCGAGCAAAGAGTTCGAGAATGGAAAAAACCAAAATAAACTTCGCGAGAAGGACATCAAACATGTCGTAGATACTTACAGACGGTTTGTAGATGAAAACATTCCGGCCGGTGTGATGGAGGAAAAATATGCTTATGTGGCTTCTTCCGACGAAATAAGGGAAAATGATTTCAACCTGAATATTCCACGCTATGTGGATACCTTTGAGGAGGAGGCAGAGATCGATGTGCAAGCGGTACAGCGCGAAATTGAGGAGCTGGAAACAGAATTGAAAGCCGTACAGGCAAAAATGAACGACTATCTGAACGAACTGGAATTATTGTAACGATTGAAATTTATATCCCATGAATAAAATCCAACAATTATTTGATGAATGGCAGCGATTGCAGCCATTGAAGCCGGAGGATCAAACCCGACTGACTCAAAAATTTATGCTTGAGTTTAATTACAACTCCAACCATCTTGAAGGGAACACACTCACTTATGGTCAAACCAAATTGCTTTTGATGTTTGGAGAAACACAGGGTAGCGCAAGCCTGAAAGATTATGAAGAGATGAAAGCGCATAATGTGGGACTTGAAAAGATAAAAATTGAGGCTCTGGATAGAGAGCGACCGCTGACGGAGAGCTTTATTCGTGATTTAAACAAAACAATCCTGGTAGAGAATTATTGGGAAACGTCCAGAACAGAAGAGGGTCTACCTACCAGAATAGAGATTAGAGTAGGAGAATATAAATCACGTCCAAATTCCGTCATCACCCCAACAGAAGAAGAATTTACATATGCTGCTCCCGAAGAAACAGCCTCTATGATGACAGCTCTTGTGGAATGGTGTAACAAAGCGATGGCGGAGGGGAAACTTACCCCAATTGAAATTGCGACCTTATTCCATTATCGGTTTATTAGAATTCATCCGTTTCAAGATGGTAATGGGCGGATAGCCCGTTTAATTGTAAATTTTATCCTGCACAGGTTTGGATATCCCATGGTCATCATACATTCGGAAGACAAATCAAACTATTTAAGTGCACTGCGGCAAAGTGATGTTGAAGTAGGATTTAGCCCTTCCGACGGGGCAAACGCGAGTCTGGTTCAGGTACAACCGTTCTTAAAATATATGGTGACGCAATTGGAACGCAGCCTGGAATTATCCATAAAAGCTGCCAAAGGCGAAAGTATCGAGGACGATAGCGATTTTAAAAAACAGTTGACTCTGTTGAAACAGAAAGCGCAAAAAGAGAAAAATTCTCCGGCGCTTGATACTCCTCAGAATAAATTGAATGTGTATAATTTGTTTCATCGTTTTTTTGCCATTGAATTGAAAGCCGCATTGATTCCTGCGTCAGATTTTTTCAATACTTATCATTTCTTTTATTTTTTCTCAAAGGATATCGGGCAAATCAGTGGCAATGGTTTTTTCTCCTTAGAGGAAATGAAAGATCTTTCGTCCGAGCTGTTAACAGACAAACAGAAAGATATAGTGGTCAATTCTCAGTCAATCATGCTGAAAATTGGATTACAGGGTATAAGAGGTGGACTAAAAATGAAAGATATCAGTATTCATCACGACGCAGGTGTCACATTTGAAAGAGGGTATTATTTTTTTAATGGGAAAAGCTTTGTTTATGGCACTTATCCTTCCGAGGAAGAAACGAAGTTGGTCATTGATGCCATCAAAAAAGATGTGCTGCTAAAAATTCAAAATGCAATTCATGAAGACTGAGATACCAGAAGGATACAAAAACTCACCTGTGGGGATTATTCCTGAGGAGTGGGAGGTGAAACGATTAGAGGAAATTGCAGAAATTAAATCAGGAACGACGCCTCTGCGATCCATAGAGGATTATTTTTTTAAGGGAAATATTCCTTGGGTCAAGACTACAGATTTAAATAATGGTTTGCTGTATGAAACAGAGGAGAAAGTAACACAAAAGGCGTTAGATGAAACATCACTAAGAATACTACCAAAGGGAACAGTGCTCGTTGCAATGTATGGAGGGTTTAACCAAATAGGGAGAACAGCATTGCTGACATTGGACGCAACCATTAATCAAGCACTTTCTGCTCTGTTGTTAAACAAAACTATTGCTGATAACTTATTTATTTTATATTGGCTTAATCACAATGTTGGATCATGGAAAAGATATGCTGCGAGTAGCAGAAAAGATCCAAATATAACAAGTCGAGACGTTGCCTTATTTCAGACTCCTATTCCTCCTTTAAATGAACAGCAAAAGATAGCCGAAATTCTTTCGGTGTGGGACGTTGCCATCGAGAAGCAAACCCTGCTGATCGAAAAACTAGAACTTAGAAAACGTGCCTTGATGCAGCAATTACTTACCGGGAAGAAGAGACTGAAGGGTTTTGACGGAGAGTGGAGAAAAGTATGCTATTCTGAAATAGTTAAGGAAATTAATAGTAAATTGAAATGGAACGATGAAGAGCTCTATAAATTGGTAAGTGTTAGAAGAAGGTCGGGAGGATTGTTTGAGCGTGAGAGCCTTTACGGTAAAGAAATACAAACAAAAAATTTACGTCCAATTATTACAGGAGATTTCCTAATTTCAAAAATGCAAATAGTTCATGGCGCTTCTGGATTGGTAACTGAAGAATTCAATGACATGAAAATATCAGGATCGTATATTATTTTAAATTCAAAAAATAAAAACATCTTGGACATGTGTTATTTTAATCTTTGGTCTCAAATGCCACATTTCTATCGCCAAGCATTCATTTCTAGTTACGGGGTTCATATTGAAAAAATGACATTTTCTTTAGATACATTTTTATCATTTGGTATGACACTTCCACCAATTAAAGAGCAAAAAGCAATAATTAAAGTTATTTCAGTAGTTGATAAAGAAATCCATATTGCCAAAGAAAAACTGATGCAACTCAAGAAGCAGAAAAAAGGGTTGATGCAGGTTTTATTGATCGGGAAGAAAAGAGTAATTACCACAACAAATACCCAAACAAATGAAAACATCAGAAATCAGAAATCTATTCGAGCAGTTTGAACAGGCAGCTACCGTGGTGAATAAGGTGGAGTGCTGGAGTGCGAGAGAGCTGCAATCCTTGCTGGGCTATAGCAAATGGGAAAACTTTGAAAAGGTGATCGTTAAAGCGAAAGAGTCGTGTGAGAATGCGGGACAGAATATTTCCGACCATTTTCCTGACGTCGGGAAGATGGTTCAGATTGGCTCGGGTGCTGAAAAAGAGATACCCGACATGCTGCTTACCCGCTATGCCTGCTACCTGATCGCACAAAACGGGGATAGCCGGAAAGAGCAAATTTCATTCGCACAAACTTATTTTGCCGTACAAACCCGTCGTGCGGAGCTGATAGAACAGCGTCTGCTGGAAACTGAGCGAGTGAAAGCAAGGTTAAAACTTCAGGAGACCGAGAAGAAATTATCGGGTGTGATCTATGAACGGGGTGTCGATGACAAGGGATTTGCCATTATCCGCTCCAAAGGTGATCAGGCACTGTTTGGTCTCTCCACATCAGTTTTGAAAAGCAGGATGAATGTACCTGAAAGTCGTCCCGTAGCCGATTTCCTGCCCACAGTAAGCATCAAAGCCAAGGATCTGGCTGCCGAAATGACCAGCGTGAATGTGCAATCGAAAGATCTAAAAGGTGTGAACCCTATTACCCATGAACATGTGGATAATAATGCGGCTGTACGAAGTATGCTTATCGACAGAGGAATCGTTCCGGAGAAATTGCCACCTGCCGAAGATGTGAAAAAAGTAGAGCGGCGACTGAAAAGTGAAGAGAAGAAAGCCCTGAAAAATAGGAGTCAGAAATAATATATGAATGCGATACCCATGAATCTCTCCTTTAAAGAAGACCATATCAGCCAGATTCCGGCTTTGATGCTGCTGCAAAAACTGGGTTACACCTACCTCACACAAGAGGAAGCGCTGCTACTGCGGGGTGATAAAACAACGGGCGTGTTGCTTGAGCCAGTTTTGCGGGAGCAGTTGAAGAATATAAACTCTATCTCTTTGTTGGGTGGTAAGGTGGAGCCTTTCTCGATGCAAAATATTGATAACGCGATTGAAGCAATACGCAACCTGCCATTGCAGGAGGGCTATATTGCAGGTAACGAATATGTCTATAATCTGATTACACTGGGTAAAGCCATGGAGCAGAGTATCGACGGAGACAAGAAAAGTTATACACTAAATTACATCGACTGGAATAATCCGAGAAACAATATTTTTCATGTTACCGAGGAGTTCACGGTTACCCGTACAGGTGTAAACGATACCTATCGCCCCGATCTGGTGCTGTTTGTGAATGGGATCCCGCTGGTTGTAATAGAATGCAAGCGGCCCGACGTGAAAAATTCGTTGCAGCAGGCTCTTTCACAGCATCTGCGAAATCAACACGAGGATGGAATCAGGGCTTTGTATGGTTATTCTATGTTGCTGCTTGCACTCTCGAACAATGAGGCCAGTTACGCTACGACAGGTACTCCCGGTAAATTCTGGAGTGTTTGGCGGGAACAATACGTCGACAAGATAGAGGAAGCCGAATTTGAGCGAAGAATGGTTTCCTTGATAAACACGCCGTTGAAAACAACTGATCGTGATAAGCTTTTCTCTACCCGTTTTAAATACGTGAGACAATATTTTGAAGAACAGGAGATGCACGGTATGCAGGTTTGCGAACAGGATAGGTATCTGGCCGGACTTTGTACGCCAGAAAGATTACTGGATTTGATATTTAACTTTATCGTGTACGATGCAGGCATAAAGAAAATCGCCCGTTACCAGCAGTATTTTGCCATTAAAAAAACAACCGAACGTGTCAGACACCTTGAAGACGGACGGCGCAAGGGAGGCGTGATATGGCATACACAAGGCAGCGGCAAATCGCTTACCATGGTGATGATGGCGCAGGCAATAGCTCTGCATTTGAAAAATCCAAAAATTCTACTGGTGACAGATCGTACGGAGTTGGACAAACAGATAGCGGGTACATTCCGTAAATGCGGGAAGTATGTGGAACGTGCCACTTCGGGAGCGGATCTGTCCCGCCTCCTTGAAAGCAATTCCGATGCGATCATTACCACAGTGGTGAATAAATTTGAGAATGCCGTAAAACGGATGAAAAGGCCACTGCCAAGTCCAGATATTTTTGTTCTGATCGACGAAGGACATCGTACACAATATGGTGAACTGAATGTTCAGATGCAACGTGCATTACCCAACGCCTGTTTTATTGCCATGACTGGTACCCCACTAATGAAAGCAGAGAAGAATACGGCGACAAAGTTTGGCGGTATTATTTTACCAGTTTACACGGTAAATCAGGCAATTGCTGATAAGGCAGTGCTCCCGTTGCTTTACGAAGGAAGGGTGGTGCCGCAACAGGTAAATGAGAGCTCAATTGACAGCTATTTTGAAATGGTTTGCGAACCATTGTCCGACTACGAACGTGCCGATTTAAAGAAGAAGTTTAACCGTTCAGATGTAATCAATCAAGGAGAACAGCGCATATATACCATTGCTTGGGATATATCGCTGCATTATAAAAAAAATTGGCAAAACACCGGCTTCAAGGCACAACTGGTTTGTCCTAAAAAGCTGGTGGCCATCCGTTATAAGAAAATATTGGATGAAATAGGAATTATTTCAACGGAAGTACTCATTTCTTCTCCCGATGACCGCGAAGGCGAAGATACGGCATACGGGGAGACATCGGATACGATCAAATCATTCTGGAAGAAAATGATGGACGAACATGGTACTCCGAAAAAGTATGAAGATAACCTGATTAGTCGTTTCAAGAATAGCGATAAACCAGAAGTAATAATCGTAGTAGATAAGTTGCTGACCGGTTTTGATGAGCCTAAAAACGCGGTGATGTACCTCGACCGTTCATTGAAAGATCACTCGCTTTTTCAGGCAGTGGCTCGCGTAAACAGGGTGAGTGAAGGGAAAGATTTTGGGTATATCATTGACTACTATGGCGTATTAAAAGAGTTAAACGATGCCATTACACTCTATGGGGAGTATGAACCTTCTGAAATTGAGGGCACCATGACCGATGTGCGGGAGGAAATTGATAAACTTCCACAAAGGCATTCTGAGGTGTGGAATATTTTTAAAGCAATTGCCAATAAAAAAGATCTGGAAGCTTATTCCCAACTTTTGCGCGACGAGATCACGCGTCAGCTGTTTTACGAGAAGTTGGCGGCTTTCGCAAGAAGTATGAAAGTTGCATTATCTAGCATGACTTTTTTCCGTAACAATTCGGATGAAGAGATTAAAAGGTATAAAGAGGATCTGACACTGTTCCTGAATCTGCGGGGTGCAGTACAAAAACGTTATTCTGACGCTGTCGACTACAAACATTATGAAGCGCAAATACAGAAACTGATGGATGCACATATCCAAAGCGGTAAAGTGGAGATCATCACCAAACTGGTGAATATTTTCAATGAAAAAGAATTTGCCGAAGAGGTGGAAAAGGTGGTTGGTAAGGCTGCTAAAGCTGACACCATCGCCAGCCGTACAGCAAAGCATATCACTGAGAACATGGATATGGACCCCGCTTTTTACAAAAAATTCTCGCAATTGCTCAAGGAGACAATTGCAGCTTATGAACAGGGTCGTATCGATGAAGTGGAATATCTGAAAAAAGTGATGCAGCTGAAAGAGGATGTTCTGTCACACACCGACAGTGACATCCCCAAAGAGTTGCATGATAACAATCCCGCGAAAGCCTATTTCGGAATAAGCATTGAGTGCTACAAGCGGATCGATACAGAAAACAGGAGACTGAAGGAGGTCGCAAAAGAAACCGCACTTGCTTTTGATGAAATAATTTGCAGTACGGTACTGCACGAGGGAGATCCGGTCATTGACTGGCAGTCGAAAACGAATCTGATCAATCCGATGAAGTTAAGGATGGAAGATTATTTAATTGATGTGATCAAACGCGAACGAGAAATACCAATGACGTTCGACGACATGGATTTGCTAATTGATCAGTCGGTGGAGGTTGCAAAAAAATGGTTGAGATAGATAAACGGATATTGAATATGGGAGAGGTGCAATTGCCATACAGGTTGATATATGCAGAGAGAAAAACTCTCGGTATATCCGTCAACCCGGAAGGATCGGTGTGGGTAAAAGCACCATTAACTGCCACCATGGAACAGATAGAACAAAAGTTGCGGAAACGTGCCGGGTGGATCATCCGGCAACAACGTTTTTTTCGGTCGTTTGGAGAGGCTTCACCCAAGCGCAGGTATGTCAGCGGTGAGTCGCATCTCTATTTGGGAAGACAATACATATTGCGAGTTACTGAGGGAAAACGCAATGAAGTAAGGTACAGAGGTCATTGTTTTGAAGTGGAATGTACCAGTAGGGATAAAGTGGAAAGCTTGATGAATGAGTGGTATCATGCACGGGCCAAACTGAAATTTCCGGAAATCGCAGAACCGATCCTGCAGAAATTCGAATTATATTATGTGTCTCCCCAAGGACTTTACATTCAGAAGATGCAACATAGATGGGGAAGTTGTACACGTTCCGGTAAAATTATCCTGAACAGAGAACTGATAAAAACCCCGCGTCTCTGTATTGAATATGTGATTGTGCATGAGATGTGTCATCTAGTCCATCCAAACCATACTAAGGAGTTCTACCATTTGTTGGAGAAGATCATGCCAGATTGGGAAAAATGGAAAAATAAGCTAGAGAGAATAATGAGATAGTGAGAAGTCATTAAAGTTAAAAAATAAAAAAGAGTTGTTTTTTGTTTTTTGATCACATACATTTGCATCGAAATAAAAGTGAAATAATGAATTTACTTAACAACGGATATTGGTGGCGCTACTTACAACCCAAAAAGTCGTAAGGAAGAACAGCCGTGTCTTGAAGTAAGTATAAACAATATAATTTAAGAGCCTGTCGCAATCCTGCGACAGGCTTTTTGAGTTTTAAGGGATAGATGAAAAAACAATTAAAGCAAAGATGATATGCAAAAGTATTCAGTAGATGAAAGAGGGTATTATGGTGAATTTGGGGGAGCCTATATTCCGGAGATTCTGCACCAGTGCGTGACCGACCTCGAAAAGGCATACCTCCGCATCATGGAGAGTGCGCGCTTTCAGGCCGATTTCGATTCCCTGTTGCGCGACTATGTGGGGAGGCCCTCGCCGCTTTATCTCTCCCGTCAGTTGTCGGCACGCTTCGGTGCAAAGATTTATCTGAAGCGGGAGGATCTGAACCACACGGGTGCCCACAAGATCAACAACACCATCGGACAGATATTGATTGCCCGTGAAATGGGCAAAACACGCATTATTGCTGAAACAGGAGCAGGACAGCATGGTGTGGCCACGGCCACCGTCTGCGCGCTGATGCAGATGCCCTGCACCGTGTACATGGGCAAGACGGATGTGGCAAGACAGCAGGTGAACGTGAAGAAGATGGAGATGCTGGGCGCCACGGTAGTGCCGGTGACTTCCGGAAATATGACCCTGAAAGACGCCACCAACGAGGCCATCCGCGACTGGTGCAGCCATCCGACCGATACCCACTATATTATCGGTTCAACGATTGGTCCGCATCCCTATCCCGATATGGTAGCGCGTCTGCAGTCGGTGATCAGCAAAGAGATAAAAGTACAGCTGGCAGAGAAGGAGGGTCGTGATTATCCCGATTACCTGGTGGCTTGTGTGGGTGGCGGAAGCAATGCAGCAGGCACTGTGTACGAATATCTTGACAATGAGAAGGTGAAGATTGTGCTGGCAGAGGCCGGCGGGAAGGGAGTGGAGAGCGGAGAGTCGGCTGCGACCATCCATTTGGGAACGGCCGGTGTGCTGCATGGATGCAGAACTCTGTTGATGCAGACGGAGGATGGACAGATCACCGAACCCTATTCTATCTCAGCAGGCCTCGACTATCCCGGTATTGGACCTGTTCATGCCCATCTTGCCAGGACGAAACGGGCGCAGGTAATCGCAATTAACGACGACGAGGCTTTGCGGGCAGCCTTCGAACTGACACGCAACGAAGGAATTATTCCCGCACTGGAATCGGCGCATGCACTGGCTGCACTGGAGAAGGTAACTTTCGCTCCAGACGATGTGGTGGTGCTTACCCTTTCCGGAAGGGGCGACAAGGATCTGGAGACCTATTTCCAGTATGAAAAAGTTTTTTTGTAAGACACAAGAGCAGATAATTAAACGCTGTACTAAACAAGTTTCGGGATAAAAGAGCTAATCGCTGACAGCTGGATCCTGAAAGCTAAAAACTGACAATTATGCAATACAAATTTCAAACGAACAGCAAGAAGATCATGGGCGACCTGCACACACCCGTGAGCGTTTACCTGAAAGTAAGGGACACCTTCCCCCAGTCGGCACTGCTGGAGAGCTCCGACTTTCATGCCAATGAAAACAGTATCTCCTATCTGGCGCTGAAACCCATTGCCCGGGTGGAGGTGAACCGGGGTGTGTGTCATTTTCTGTTTCCCGACGACAAGGCGGAAAAACAGGAATTGTCTGAAAGCTTCACCATCTCCGA
This sequence comes from Bacteroidetes bacterium GWC2_46_850, assembly GCA_001768325.1. Lineage (GTDB taxonomy): Bacteria > Bacteroidota > Bacteroidia > Bacteroidales > Dysgonomonadaceae > Proteiniphilum. Next base: position 88,601 of record MENQ01000011.1, read on the forward strand.
TGCGTTAAACCATTTCATAGGTCGGTTTGAGGTTGTCGGCAACGAGATGGAGCAGTGCGGATTATTCGGATACTCCACTTTCAACTGTGTAAAGTATACCGAGAACATTGCCATCCGCGAAAGCAAGGAGGAAAGAAACGATGCGCCCGACTTGCTGTACATCCTCTATAAATACCTGCTGGTGTTCAATCACTTCACCGATGAGATCACCCTGATTGAGCTGCAGGGTGAGGGTGAAATGAACAACCTGATGAAGGTGGAGTCGCTGATCAACCAACGCAACTTTGCCACTTATAACTTTTTTACCGAAGGTGAGGAATACAGTACCATCACCGACGAACAGTTCAAGGAGCATGTGCGCGCCGGGGTGCAGCACTGCCTTCGGGGCGACGTGTTTCAGATTGTGCTCTCGCGAAGGTTCGTACAACGTTTCACAGGCGACGACTTCAAGGTGTACCGTGCGCTGCGTTCCATCAATCCCTCTCCCTATCTTTTTTATTTCGATTTCGGCGGATATCGTATTTTTGGCTCATCGCCCGAGACGCACTGCAAGATCAACGGATCACAGATCAGTATCGACCCCATAGCGGGGACAACCAAACGGAGCGGCAACCATCAGGAAGATATGAAGGCGGTGGAGTTTCTGCTGAACGATCCCAAGGAAAACGCGGAACATGTGATGCTGGTGGACCTGGCGCGGAACGATCTGAGTCGTCATGCCCACGATGTGGCGGTCGATTTCTACAAGGAGCCGCAGTTCTATTCTCACGTGATCCACCTGGTCTCGCGCGTGAGTGGCACGCTGAATGAAGGCACCGACCGCATTCGTGCCTTCTTCGATACCTTCCCTGCCGGCACCCTCTCTGGTGCACCCAAGGTGCGGGCCATGCAGCTGATCTCGGAAATAGAATCGCACAACCGGGGAGCTTACGGTGGTTGCATCGGTTTTGTCGGACTGAACGGCAACATCAACCAGGCCATCACCATCCGCACGTTTGTCAGCCGCAACAACGAGTTGTGGTATCAGGCCGGAGCAGGCGTCGTTTCACAGAGCGACGATGCTTATGAACTGCGCGAAGTGAACAGCAAGCTGGGAGCATTAAAGAAAGCCATCGACAAGGCTGCCACCCTCTACAATTCATAAACAGACAAAGATGAAAACGAATAAGATTCTAATTTTCGATAACTACGATTCATTTACCTACAACCTGTTGCACGCTGTAAAGTCGTTGGGATACAATGAGGTGGATGTGATTCGGAATGACAAGATCGATCTCTCTACCGTGGCGCAATACGACAAGATCATCCTCTCCCCCGGACCCGGCTTGCCGGAAGAGGCAGGCCTGCTGATGCCGCTTATCAGACAGTATGCAGAAACGAAAAGCATGCTGGGTGTGTGCCTTGGTCATCAGGCCATGGGGGAGGTCTTCGGGGCGAAGCTGGAAAACATTCCGTTCGTCTTTCATGGGGTGCAGACGCCAGTGGATATTATTGCAGGTGATTACCTCTTTGACGGTATCCCGAATGAGATTCTGGTCGGTCGGTATCACTCCTGGATTGTATCCGAAGAGCATTTTCCTGCCGAGCTGGAGATCACCGCAGTGGATAAGGCAGGTGACGTGATGGCGATGAAACACAGGCAGCTCGATCTGCACGGCGTGCAGTTTCACCCCGAATCGATACTCACCCCGGAAGGGATTCGCATCATGCAGAACTTTCTGCAACATGCATAAACAGGTAAAACAGGACAGATCTTATGAAAGAAATACTCTATAAATTATTCGATTATCATTATCTCTCGCGTGAGGAAGCCAAAGAGGTACTCTTTGCCATTGTGAAGGGAGATATACCCGATACGCAGGTTGCATCGCTCATTACCTCCTTTCTGATGCGTAGTATCTCGGTGGACGAGATCCTCGGTTTCCGCGATGCACTGCTCGATATGCGGGTCGCGGTCAATCTCTCCGATTATGCTCCCCTGGATATCGTAGGTACGGGTGGCGATGGAAAAAATACATTCAATATATCCACCGCCGCCTGCTTTGTGGTGGCCGGTGCGGGATACAACGTGGTGAAGCACGGTAACTATGGCGCCACCTCCATCAGCGGGGCCAGCAACGTGATTGAGCAGCAGGGTGTGAAGTTTTGTACCGATAACGATCAGCTTCGGAGGAGTCTCGACAGTTGCCATATTGCCTACCTGCATGCGCCGCTGTTTAGTCCCGCATTAAAGGCTGTAGCCCCGGTAAGAAAGAGTCTGGGCGTACGCAATTTCTTCAATGTGCTGGGGCCGCTGGTGAATCCGGTACAGCCGGAGTATCAGATGCTGGGGGTCTACAACCTGTCCATGTCGCGGTTGTATAGCTACATTTATCAGGAGGAGAATAAAAAGTTCTGTATCGTCCACAGCATGGACGGGTATGATGAGGTCTCTCTCACCAGTCAGTTTAAGGTGGTATCCAACAAAGGGGAGCAGTTATTTGTTCCTGAAGAACTGGGTTTTAAACGGATCGGACAGGAGGAACTCTATGGAGGGAACACGCCGGAGGAGGCGGCTCAGATTTTCAGGGATGTGCTGCATGCCCGGGGTACCGAAGCACAGATGAATGTAGTACTGGCCAACGCTGCATTCGGCATCCAGACCATCGAGCAGAATAAACCCATCGAAGAATGTATCGAAATTGCCAGAGATTCCCTATACGGTAAAAAGGCGTTGAAAGTATTGGAGAAGTTTATTAAAATCAATCGATAAAAGAATAATTTACTTATCTCTGAAAGCTGATCGCTGAATCCTGAAAGCTATAAACCGCTGAATTTATAACATTTCACAAATGAAAGCTAAAAGCTGATCGCTGAATCCTGAACGCTAAAAACGCTGAATCTTGAAAACTAAGAACTAACAATTATGCAAGATATACTGAGTGAGATTGTGGCTCACAAAAAGAAAGAGGTAGCCATGCAAAAGGAACGGGTTCCGTTTACGGAGCTGGAGAAGCTACTGCCACAGATGGAAGTTCCTTTCTGGTCTTTGAAGAAAGCATTGCAACTTTCGCCGACGGGAGTTATAGCCGAGTTCAAACGTCGTTCACCCAGTAAGGGGTGGATTAACCAGTCGGCCCGTGCCGACGAGGTGACCCGTGCTTACGAGGCGGCCGGCGCAGCGGCATTGTCGGTGCTCACGGACGAGACTTTTTTCGGAGGCACCCTGGTCGATTTGCAAAAGGTGACGCAAGCGGTACACATTCCGGTGATGCGGAAAGAGTTTATCGTGGATGCCTATCAGCTTTTTGAAGCGAAGCTGGCCGGTGCCGGTGCGGTACTGCTTATCGCAGCCGCAATCACTACGCATGAGTGCCGGCAGCTCACTGAGTTGGCTCATCAGCTGCAGTTGGAGGTATTGCTGGAGCTACACGATGAACGGGAAACGGAGTATATCACGCCCATCAACAAACTTATCGGGGTGAACAACAGAAACCTTGGCAGCTTTGTGACCGACCTGCAGAAATCGTTCCGGATGGCTGAATTGTTGCCGCAGGATGCTATATGGGTCTCCGAGAGTGGTATCTCCGATCCAGTCATCCTGAAAGAGTTACGCCACGCTGGCTACAAAGGATTTCTGATTGGCGAGAATTTTATGAAAACTGCCGATCCGGGGGAGAGCCTCAGGAATTTTTTGCGGGAAATTGAAAGCGACCGCTAAAAAACAACCCGCTAAACTTGCTACATTTTACAAACCAAAGCTGACAGCTTATTGCTGACAGCTGAAAGCTAAAAATCATGATCATCAAAGTATGCGGCATACGCGATGCAGCCAACATAAAAGAGCTGGAATTGCTCGATATCGACTGGATGGGATTTATTTTTTACCCCGGTTCACCCCGCTACGTGGGAAGAAGCTTGGGTTATATCCCTTCAAAAGTAAAGAAAATCGGCGTATTTGTCGACCAGGATCCCCAGATCGTACGGGAGCGGGCAGCGCAAAATAAGTTGGATGCCATTCAACTTCATGGGAGTGAGCCGCCCTGGTATTGCATCAATTTACGCGAAGAGGGATATAAGGTAATCAAGTCATTCGGAATAGATGAAGATGATTTTATACCCATTGCACAACTGGATGCTTACGAAGGGAAATGCGATTATTTTCTTTTCGACCGGAAAACAACTCTTCACGGCGGCTCGGGAAGGAAGTTCGACTGGAACAGGCTGGCCGACTATCAGGGTGATACCCCTTTCCTGTTGAGTGGCGGTATCTCGCCAGGAGACGTGGAGAAAATTAAATCATTCGTTCATCCCCGGTTTGCAGGAATCGATATCAACAGCCGTTTTGAGATCGAACCGGCGTTGAAAGATATTGAAATGATTAAGACATTTATAAAACAATTGGGTTAAAAAGGAGTCAGGATTCAGGGATCAGGAATCAGCTGTTTAGGAGGGTTGATGTTATTGTATGAAATATAAAATAAGAAGTTAGAATTAAATATATGAACAGAATCGACAAACTATTTCAGGAGAAGGGAAACAATATATTATCGGTTTATTTTACTGCGGGGTATCCCGAGCTAGACGATACAGTGAAAGTGATGCAGGCGCTGGAGAAAAATGGGGTGGACATGCTCGAAATTGGTGTGCCATTCAGTGATCCCATGGCCGACGGTCCTGTGATTCAAGCATCGGGAACGCAGGCACTGCGTAACGGCATGCGAGTGAAAACTCTTTTTTCACAATTGGCCGATGTACGACAGTCGGTTTCCATTCCGCTTGTGCTGATGGGTTATCTCAATCCGATCATTCAATTCGGTTTTGAGAATTACTGCCGTGAAGCAGCAGAGTGTGGGGTAGACGGATTCATTATACCCGACCTACCCTTTGCCGAGTATAAGGAGTCATACAAGCCGGTTGCTGAAAAATATGGGTTACACATGATTATGCTGATTACGCCCGAAACATCGGAAGAGCGGATCAGGATAATCGATCAGCATACTTCCGGCTTCATCTATATGGTTTCATCTGCCTCGGTTACCGGAGCAAAGAACCGGTTCAGCGATGAGAATCTGGCTTATTTCCGCCGGGTGAATGCAATGCAACTGAAAAATCCACGGCTGATCGGCTTCGGAATATCCAACAAGGAGACATTCGATGCAGCCTGCCGTGAAGCATCGGGGGCCATCATCGGCAGCAAGTTTATCTCGCTGTTGGGAAGTGAGAAATCAATTGACGAGGCAGCCAAAAAGCTAATCATTGCGATCGATCCAAAGTGAGAACAACTTATGTCATGATTATTATAAAGTAATAACCATAAGATAATAATGCGAAATAGTAATATCTGGAATGAAAAATGAATAAATCGGTTTACAGATATTACCTTTGCACATCGTTTGTGGTGGAACCCTAAAAACAGACGACCTGCTTCATGCTTTTTGAAACACACATTGGTGAAATTGCCTCTTTGCTGACGGCGGTTTGCTGGACACTGAGTGCCATTTTTTTCGAGAAAGCCGGCCGGCGTGTAGGCTCGTTGTCGGTGAATATCATTCGGATCTTTCTGGGAATCCTCTTTCTGGGAATGACTACACTGTTTACGCGTGGCATGTTTTTCCCAATGGATGCCACTCCCTATAACTGGCTTTGGCTGGGTATATCGGGCATCGTTGGCTTTTTTCTGGGTGATCTGTTTTTATTCAGATCTTATCTCATCATTGGATCCCGTACTTCACAACTGGTGATGAGCCTTGCGCCCATGATCACAGCAGTTATCGGATGGTTTTTCCTGAATGAGATTCTGTCACCCAAGAGCATATTGGGTATTGTGGTGAGCGTGGTAGGAATCATGATTGTGGTGGCCGGGAAAAAACTGAAACTGAATGTGCCGCTCCGGGGATTTTTATACGCATTGGGAGGTGCATTGGGACAGGCAGTCGGCCTGATTCTCAGTAAAAAGGGGATGGGTGATTATGATGCTGTGGCGGCAACACAGATTCGCGCCATCTTCGGGTTCGCTGCTTTTTCCCTGCTGGTTACTTTTATGGGCAGGTGGAAGCGGGTTTTTCTGGCTGTCGGCGACAAAGAAGGGATGAAGGGGATTACCGTGGGTGCTATTTTCGGACCTTTTGTCGGTGTAGCCTTGTCGCTCTATGCGGTGCAGCACACCGAAACAGGCATCGCTTCGGCACTGATGGCGCTGACGCCCATCTTCATTATCATGCCTTCGGCCATCATGTTCAAAGAAAAGATCACCGCCCGTCAGGTAATCGGTGCGGTGATCAGCATCGCCGGAGCGACTATCTTCTTTTTATAAAATAAAAAAGGAAGTACTCAAATAGCTCAATACTAATCTCGGCCTATCTATTCTGTTTTCCTAAAGTTAGAATTTTTAATCATCAGTCTTATTGCGCTTACCTACAATACGCTTTATTTCCTTGTCAAAATCGGATTCAAATAAGCGATCTTGAATAATGCGGTATTTTTCAAACTCGCTTTCAGCACTTATTTTTGCCATTTGTGCGGTAATCTTTCCACTGTTCTGCAAGATATCGCGGTCATCGGCTTCCAAAAACCTGTCAAGGCGTATCGCCCAATCTTCCATTGTCATTGGAATATGTCTTCTTGCACGGTCTTCAGCCAAATCCAGATAAGCATTGACAATACGCCCCAACGATTCCAGTTCGGTCTTGGTTAGATAGTTTTTTGCAATGGAAACATCGGTTTTTACAATTTTCCCGTCGGGGCTTTTCTCCTATGAGATCAAACCCATATGTTCTTTCTCTGCGTTGGCTCTTGATAGAATGAACTCGGCAGCGGTATGACCATGTACAGCATAATGTAACTTGTTTTGAACTTTGGCGAAGAATTCTTTTGTGGTAACAGCATCTTTGTTGTAATCCATTGCCGTGGCATAAATATCCGTTATCTTTTGGTAGAATCGACGCTCACTCAATCGAATTTCCCGGATTTCGGCAAGTAGGTGTTCAAAATAATCTTCGCCGAGAAACGTACCGTTTTCCATGCGTTTTTTGTCGATAATATAACCACGAATGGCATAATCGCGTAAAACGGTCGTTGCCCACTGTCTGAATTGCGTTGCTCTTTGTGAATTAACGCGATAACCTACTGAAATGATAGCATCTAAGTTGTAAAATTCAATATCGCGGGTAACTTGTCTAGTCCCTTCGATTTGAACTTGTGCAAAAATTGCACAAGTTGCGTCTTTGATCAGTTCACCTTCCTGATAAATGTTTGCCAAGTGCTTGGTAATAACACTCCGATCTATATCAAATAATGATGCAATCAGCTTTTGAGTGAGCCATACCGTATTATCTTGGATGCGTACTTCGATTGTATCCTCTCCTGATTGAGAGGTAAATACCAAAAATTCAGCGGTACTGTTGCGTATTTGCAGGGGCCTCGTTTTTTCCATGCTTACTTTCCTTCCTGTAATAAACTTTATAAAACTCTCTTTTCATCCTCGCCTTACACTATGTACTTTTGGCCTCCTTATAGCTTATGCAAGCCCATTTGGTTAGCTTTGGAAACTTTAAAATGTTGAGATATCTCGTTTTTGACAATGTTTTTGCATTCTTTATTCGCAACATTGATTCCAAATGTATTATGCAAAGGTATTGATTTCAGTTAATTTGTCTAACTATTTGCTATCTTTTTGGAACCCTGTTTTCTCCTCCGGGAAATGGAGGCGTGTTGATTTGTACCTTTGCTGTAGATATTGAACCCACGATGCCGATGCCATTCTGTACGTTGCTGTAGGTTATTTCGGGTTCGGAAATCAATTCGAACGACTCTTCATCGCTTTGGGGATCATATTCTCCTTTCCGGAAATAGGGATATAATTCAGGTGAAATAAGTGTGAACTGTACCTCAAGGGGTGGATTCAATACTTCCGTTTTTATCGGCACGTAGATGGGTTGTCCCCACTCTGATGTTTCCCCGGTCTTCTCATAGGTGGTAAGAGTCGGGTAATAGTCGGTAATGGAGAGGTCGATTGTGTAGCTGTTATTCCGGAACAATTTATTTGAGAAGATGGCTGAATCAAAATATTTGAATCCCTCATAGGAAGAACCCTCGGTTATGATATCTTCCAGGAGGCTTTTTCGGTAACTCTCCCTGAAAATGGGATCATCGTCTGTATACAATCCGAGAAAGTATCCGTTCAGATCGGGGTGATCTGACACCAGGTTGTTGTTGCATCGCAATCTTAGCATGAAATACTGTGATGCATCGGATGGCTGGGTGGTGATTCCTACCCTGATACGCATGTTGCGGTATAATTCCTCTTCATAGATGCTGTCGGGGTAGCGGGGCACATAGCCACCATATCCGGCATTAATCTGTCCCATGATTCTTTGTCGGGTAAAAAAGGTGGCTGTGTCAATCCGGGTAATCTGTGGTGGTACCGGTATGGTAGTCTCGGCCCAGGCAGGTTTGAACCCCTCTGCCGTAGCTTCGATGCGGATCCAGTCTCCAGTTTGAGGGCGTACTGTAGAACGATAGAGAGCCACCACAGCGGTATATTGGAGCCCAAGCCGGTCGTTATCGGTATGTCGCTCGTAACCGGTCATCATCATTTTTTCTCTCTCTTTTCCGTTGATATATAAGGTCAGGGATGCATTTTTCAGTCGACTTTTGTCAGTAAACGTATCGGTATAGAGGAAGCTTTTGCTGACCCTGATTTCAATGAGTGAATCGGGTGATATGATGCCATTCATCACGATCCGGGGTCTGTAGTCACCCAGATCAAGTCTGATCTCTTTCTCACAGGCGGTAAAAATGAGAGTCCAGATGATCAACACAACGATCGGATATTTTTCTCGGAGTATCTTCATTTTGTCAGAATTTATAGGTGTAGGAGAACGATGGAATGATGGGAAAGAGGTTGTAGCTCTGGTATGTGGGATAACGCTTCTCCGTAAATCCGGCTGAGCCGTAAGGAGCCAGGGTGTATCTTTCGGAGGGTAATACCAGAAAGGAGTTGTGATGTGCATAGACGTTGTAGATGCTAAAGTTCCAGATACCCATTCTGCCATTCCTTTTATGGCGGTAGTAATTAAAGCTCAGGTCGAGTCGCTGATAAGCCGGCATCTGGTAGTTGTTTCGTTGGTGGATGTATGGTTCTTTTACACCTTGCATGTTGATGTACTCTTCTTCCGGCAGGGTTGTCCAGTTCCCGGTAGCGTAGACCCAGGAAAGGTTCAGGTCGAATTTCCGGTTGAATTGATGTAAAATTACGGCGTTGATCTTATGTCGATTGTCATACTTGGTAGGATAGCTTTTCCCCTGATTGATTTCTCCATTGGGAAACTGCCGGTCGGTCCATGAAAGCGTGTAACCGACCCATCCTGAGGTATTGCCAAAACTTTTTTTAGTCATCAGTTCCAACCCGTAGGATGTGCCGATCCCCTGTGCGATACGATCTTCCCATTTGCTGTTGCCTGTGAGGATGCTGGCCCCCTCTTTGTACTCCACCTGATTCAACGATTTCTTGTAGTAAGCCTCCGCCGAAAGGTCAAAACCACGGTGCCGGCCAAAGATGCCGGCGGCTATCTGATCAGAAGAGAGTGGCTTCACATTTTTGGTAATCGGTACCCATAAATCATTTGGCGAACTGAGGTAGCTGCTCTGCAGCAAGTGTACATACTGGCTCATCCTGCCGTAGGATGCTTTCAGCGAAATATCGTCCGACAAGCGGTATCGTGCCGATAGGCGGGGCTGAGCACTAAGATAGGATTTTCCCTGTACGAAGAATCCCGATAGGTGCAGGCCCACATTTACCCGCAGGCGTTGGCCTATATGCATTTCATCTTCAGCATACAGAGATATCTCTTGTACGTTGATTTGTTCATCGGCGTAGGTGATGGTATCATTTCTCTTTTTTGACCCATCATCATCTCTTCGATAAATGCGGCTTTCTTCGGGTCGGAAGTTATGATGTAACAAGGCAGATCCGAAGCGAATCAGGTGATTGTTGTTGTATGCATAATCAAAATCGAGGCGATAACCGCTGTCCTCGATGCCTGATCGGTATACGGGGTTATAAAATTGGTAGGTGCTCACAAGCTCTTTTGTGCCTGTCTGCGAATCTGTGGTCGTATAGAAGTTTTCATTTTTGGTGTAAAGTGAAACATCCGACTGGAAACGGCTATATACCAATGTGGAATTAGCAAACAGTTTGCTGTTCACGGCATATGCCCAGTTGAGGGAAGCCATGCGTGTTCCCCAGTCTATGTCGATGTTTGCCGTTTCGGTATTGTGTGCTGCGGTGGGATATGTCTGTGCTTCCGATGGTTCCGTTGCACCGGATGTGTCGACAGATGGATAGGTGTTTCCGTATCTTGATTCATTGTTGAAAAATAGTTTATCTTTTCCGCTGTACAAGCTTAGGTAGAGTCGGCTTTTGTCAGAAAACCTGTGATTGACCTTTGCGTTGAAATCATAAAAATAGTAACCGAAATCAACTTCGTCGTAGTTCTCAGGGTCTTCTTTTTTGTATTTTCTGTTCATGAAATACATTGCGGGACGGGTAAGCAAGTCGAGATAAGTACGACGGAGCGAGACCGAATAGGATGTCTTGTCCTTCACGATGGGACCCTGGAGGTTCAGGCGGGAGGATATCAATCCAATGGAGGCCGTACCCGATGTTTTCTTCATGTCGCCGTCGTTCATCCGTACATCAACCACCGACGAGAGGCGACCCCCATACCGTGCTGGAAAACTTCCCTTGTAGAAGTCCATTGTTTTTACTGCTTCGGGATTGAAGGTGGAGAAAAGACCCAACAGGTGGTGTACATGGTACAGGGGATTCCCGTCAACTAGATAGAGATTCTCATCGGCATTGCCGCCACGTACATAGAGCCCGGCCATTGCGTCGGTACCCACTGCCACACCGGGCATCTGCTGCAATGCTTTAATGACATCACTTTCGCCCATAAATGCCGGTATTGCTTTCAATGTGGCAGCATTGAAGCTTATCTTACCCGCATCCACATGTTGTACTGGATTCTTTACTTCCCCCTCCACCACGACTTCATTCAGGAGTGAGGAGGGTTGCAGAAAAAAATGGATCACCGTATCTTGCGTGGTGGCAAAAGAATAGGCTTCCGCGGTATATCCCACGTAACTCGGGCGAAGTGTTGTATTGCCGGGCGGGAGAGAGATGCTGTAAAATCCGAAATTGTTGCTGACAGTACCCTGTCCTGTAACGAGATCAATCATGTTGGCAGAGATCAGCGATTCGTGTGATTCCCGGTCGTAGATAAATCCACTGATGGTGATTTCCTTGGGCTTTCTTTTCAGGATGACATGCTTCGCACGCATAATAAACTGAATATCGGTCTTGGCGAAAATTATTTCAAGTACTTTTTCGATGTTTTCATCCTGTATCTGAAGTGACAAAGGAGGAATATTTTTCAGTAATTCCGGGTTGTAAGAAAAGCGATAGTCGGTCTGCATCTCAATTTCCTTGAGTATTTCGGCGACTGGTTTCTGCTCCATGCGCAGCGTGATTTTTTGTTGTCCGGATGTCCCTGTGCAGAAACAAATGAGTAGCAGTGAAAAAAGTGTGTAGTGTTTCATATTCTTCCTGATCGATCAACTCGTTATCAATGAACGGTCAATTTGTAATTTGTATTTGTGTATCCAATGTGAAATTGATGATGTTCACAATTTCAAAGATGCCTTGACCTGAGAATGAGGTTGTGAGCCGTAACTGCAATTCCTCCGCAGGAGCATCCAGCTTCACATCATAGAATTGAGAAAGCAGCAGGATTACCTGTTCGAGTGGAGCGTTGTTGAGTGTGAGCGTATTTTGTCCGGCACTGTAGAGGATGGATGAGTCGTCAGCGTATACATTGATTTCTTTTCCCTTCATCTTGTAATCTATGCGCATTCCGGAGGTACAAAGAATCTGTACAGCGGGTGATTCCGGTGTGAAGAGTACCTTACCCGAAATCACCGACAGCGCTGTGCCCTCACCGTGCTCTGACACGTCGAATACAGTTCCCAAAACTGTGATATTCGCTGTGGGCGTGGAAACAATAAAGGGTTTGTTTTTGTCGTGTGCCACGCTGAAACGGATATTCCCGCGCATGGAGACATGCCGTGACTGGTCGCCGAAATGGCGGTCGTATGCCAGTGCTGCCCCTTCCTGCATCACTATTTCTGTCTGGTCGGGGAGGGTAAACGCCGTGTTGTCTGATTGTGCGAACAGTTGTTTGGGACGGTTCACCATCATCAATATGCCAACTCCTGTGATCAGTAGTAGCAAAGCTGCAGCGGCCACCCGTTTCAGGAGCGACAGATGTCCTGCTCGTCTGAATTCGGGGAGGGTATCACCCAGTCTTCTCCAGCCCGTGGTGGGATCAAACAATCCTTTTTGGTAGTGCTGTGCCACAAAGCGGACCGATTCATCCAGGTTATGCCTGTTTTTCTTCATGCAATGATTGTCAATGTCATTTATGAATATGACGCAAGAAATGAGAAATCACTCATCCCGAAGCAGAAAAAATCAGGCAAAAAAGAAAAGATATGCCTTGAAATCCTTGGAGCGAAGTGATTGCATGGCCCGGAAGATGTGGTTTTCAATGGTTTTAACCGTCAATCCTGTTTTTTCGGCAATTTCTTTATAGTTCATTCCGTCACGCTTTGCCATCAGAAAGATTTGACGGCGACGTTCCGGAAGCTCGTCAATCATTTTCCAGATGCGGGCTTCCATTTCGACGCGTTCTTCCTGTTCCTCTTCCGAAAGCAATTCTTCGGGCGTAATTCTGTCGATGGAGGTGGTGGGTTTCGCATCGCGAATGCGTGTCAGGCAATTGTTGCGGACAGCTTTGTAGAGATAAGATTTTACAGAGCCTACTGTTTCCAACCGTTCTCTTTTGTCCCATAAATGAACGAATATCTCCTGCACCACGTCTTCCGCATCCTCGCTGTTTCCCATAAAATGAAGGGCATGCAGACAGAGCTGGCGATAGTAGGTTTCGAAATACGCTGAAAATTGTTTTTTGGATACTTGCATTGATGAGGAAGCAGTAGCAAGAGTAATTTTCCTGCTACTGCTGGTTTTTTCATTGATCTAATGATTCACTATTTGATTGCGATGGTTCTTTTTTCCTTGCTGCTCTGGAATGCGAGTTCAATGATTTGCATCACGTTGCGGGCCTCTCCCGGTTTGACGGCTATCTCCGTTTTACCCAGTATGGCGTCGCGCAGGTTGATGAAGTAATCGCGATAGTCGCCCTGCTCACTCTCCAGTTTGCCTTTTATTTTCACTCCTTTGTATTCGGCGTCGATGCTTCCCCAGATGCTTTCCGGTTCCCGTCCCCAGTCCTTTCCCTGTGGGATGGCGCCCCCGTCGAGGGTGGCTTCCTGCACGTCGAGTCCATACTTCACATAAGAGCCGTTTGTGCCGTGCAATAGAAAGGTGGGGCCCGGGATGCGGCAGATCATGCCCGATTTCAATGTGGCGGTGAAGGTGGGGTAGTGGAGGCGTACGTCGAAATGGTCGTCTGCTTTCGCCCATGCACGTTGTGCGTTGATCTCGGCTGTCACAGCCTCCGGCATGCCAAAGAACCAGAGGGCCTGGTCGACGAGGTGAGACCCCAGGTCGTAGAAGATACCCGATCCGGGCAGGGGTTGTTCGCGCCAGGCGCCATTAGGACGAGGGTCGGTACGGTACCGGTCGAAGTGAGATTCGTAATCCACAATTTCGCCCAGCAGGCCACTCTCGAGTAATTTCTTGACGGTGCGTGTGTCGCTCGTAAAACGTCGGTTATGATAGACAGTGAGAATCTTTTTCTGTCTTGCGGCCAGTTCTATCAGTTCATCGGCTTCAGCCACGTTGACGGTGAACGGCTTTTCCACCACCACATGCTTGCCAGCTAGCAGTGCTTCCCGGGCCCAGCGAAAATGATCGGTATTGGGGGAGGTGACAATGACCAGATCGATTTCAGGGTCATCGATGATGCTCTTTCCGTCGGGCACGACTGCCGTCACAGGGTAACGCTCATCGATGAGTGCAATGCTTTCGGGTTTGGCGGTACTGATCTTGGTCAGTTCATATCCTTCCACCACATCAATAAAGGGGGCATGAAAAACCCGGCCGGAAAGCCCGTAACCGATAATGCCCGTGCGAATGTTGGTCGACATAGGTTATTATTTTTGGTGTTATTGAATGTACGTCTCCAAAGATAGGCAATTTTGTGAAAAGAAAGAAGTGACAGACGGGAAACGCTTTTATCGTTCGGTCAGAAATTGTGCCAGCTGATGGGTAGCCAGCGCGCGGTGGCTTATCTGATTCTTCACATCGTTGCCCAACTCTGCGAATGTCTGATCCTTTCCTTCAGGAACAAAAACAGGGTCATATCCAAAGCCTGCTTCCCCTCTTTGCTCTTCGATGATCCGTCCATTGACCACTCCTTCAAAGAAGTGCATTTCATCACCGATCAGCAGTGTGATCACCGTACGAAAACGGGCGTTGCGGTTTTTCACTCCTGCCAGTTCATGGAGAAGCTTTGCCATATTGTCTGCCGGGTTGCATGCCTCACCGGCATAACGTGAGGAGTAAACTCCCGGGGCGCCGCCGAGTGCTTCCACTTCCAGGCCTGTGTCATCGGCAAAACAGTCGTAGCCATATTTCTCTTTCACATAGCGTGCCTTGAGAAGCGCATTTTCCTCCAGGGTGGTGCCCGTTTCCTCAATCTCATCTTCACAATGAATATCGGCAAGACCGAGAATTTGCAAAGATCCATCTGTGATTTTACGGATCTCGTCGAGCTTGTGTTTGTTGTTGGTCGCGAATACTATTTTCTTCATACGATTATTACATTTTTCATTTTGGTGTATGGAACTCGCGACAATCATGTTCTTGAATGTGACTGTTTACCAGTTTTCTTCATTGTCGTTGTTGTCTGCGTATTTGTTTTTCCCGTTGTTGTTCTCTCTGTTTGATGGTAGCTTCCCTTTTACGTTGCCGCTCCCGGAGTTCCTTCTCGCGTTGGCGAATCTTCTCCTTTCTTTCTTTTTCCCGTTCTTTTAACAGTTTCTCCCGGCTTTTGTTTGTGGTGGTTTGCTGATTTTGTTGCAAAGCTTCGGCTGTTTTTTGTTCAAGCTGCACCTTCAGTTCCTCCATTGTTTTCGGTCGGTGAATCACCGACGGCGGTTGTGCTGACTTGGGACTGGTCGTTTCTGGATGCGGTGAAGGTCGGGGTACGGAGTCGGTCACCGCCGCGTCGTAGGAGGAGCGTTTTAGATAAGCCTGGTAATAGTCCTGAAAGTGGTGTGTTTGTTTCGGATCGGTTAACAGCGTGGAATCGCTGCTCAGTTCATTGGCTAGCGGATCGGATTTAATGGTCGGATTGGGTTTGTCTCGCAACGCCAGTTGTGCCAGGCTGGCCTGCCTGTTGAATTCTGCCGGTGTACTGAGTCCCTTCACATCCTCAAAAGCCTGCCAGGCAGTTGTTTTTTTACCGTGGAGCGCATAGATTTGCCCAAGTAAATATTGGAGACGTTTTTTTTGTCGAAAATTTCTCTCCCGGTCAATGGTTTTTTTTAGCCAGGGGATGGCGGCATCATACTCCTTTTTATGAATGAGCCTGGCAGCATATGTTTCCGTATAAAGATCGTTCAGACGGGTCGGTATTATTTTGCTTTGTAATGCATATAGCATGTTCTCCGCATCATACTCCCTCCCCAACTCCGTGTAGGTGCGTAACAACCAGATCTCGGTTTCGGTGATCAGCTCCTTGTCCTGATTGAACAGTTGTTTTATTTGCATGAATGCTGCCAACGCCGTGTCATAGTCTCCATTTTGCAGATGGGCTTTGCCCAGCAACAACCAGGCGTTGTGGATAAAAGGGTTGAACTCCTCCTGCCGGAGCCATTGCCTGAATGCCTGTGTCTGCGGTTGCGACGGATCGCGTCGTGGTTTGGTTGAGATGGAATGCTCCCGGATAGCCCTGGATGTCTTTTCTACTACCGGATCGAAAGGTCCTCCGTCTATTTTTTTTTCCTGCATGGGTGAGGCAGGATAAAAAGGGAGCAAGGTAGTATAGTCTTCCGTAAAGTCTTCCGACTGATTCTCCAGAATCTCGTTGTAGGCCTTCTCGGCATTGTAGTAGATGTTATAACGGGTGGTCAGTTCATGGTAGGCACGTGTTCCCGGCGTATTCCTTTGGGTGGAACAACCCATACCGAGCATCATTCCATACAGGATCATCACACAATATATGGGATTTATTTTTGCCGTCACTGTTTACCTGTTTTGCCGAGCTTTATTTCTCTTACATCATAACTCGAAAAATAGGATTTTATTGTTTAAAGAATCCAGGGTTGGTGAAATCACCTGAAAAGTATATCTTGCACTGTTGTTGTGTCATGCAGGATATGACCAGTATGGAACTTTCAGCCGATATATTTATGATCGTACATCAATAGAAGTATTTATCGATAATGGAGCGTATTCCTATTCCATGGAAAGAAACCGGATCACAATAATAAGGAGGGCTTCCATTTCTGGGGGAACAACATTGAGGTAAAAGACCTGAAGGTCTTTTCTGTAAAATCGATATGGAATTAAATTATATCAAAGACAAACTATTTTGAAGAAAAAACCTATTATCATCGGTATTGGTGAGTTGCTCTGGGATATGCTTCCCTCCGGAAAAAAAGCAGGAGGCGCTCCTGTTAACTTTTCATTCCATGCCTCCGTAGCGGGAGCGGAAAGTTACGCAATAAGCGCTGTGGGCAATGATTTGCTTGGAGATGAGATTATGAATGAAATTGAAAAGATCGGCATTCATCATCTCGTGGAACGGGTCGACTATCCCACCAGCACAGTTCGGGTGGAGTTGAAGGATGGCATACCCAACTATACAATTATTGAGCATGTGGCCTGGGATCATATGCCACTGACTGAAGCCATGATGGAATTGGCAGGAAGAGCTGATGCTATTTGTTTCGGTACGCTGGCACAGAGGTCGGTAGAATCCAGAAATACTATCCAGACAATGCTATCATTGGTTCCCGTGAGTGCTTACCGCATATTTGATATAAACTTGCGGCAGCATTTTTTCTCCAGAGAAATTATCATTGACTCACTCAATCAATGCAATGTGTTTAAAATTAACCAAGAGGAGCTGGCGATTGTGGAAGAGATGTTCGATGTCCCGGAATCGGACGAAAAAGAGAGCTGTAAGTGGTTTATGAAAAAATTTGACTTGGAATTCATGATTTTAACTGCCGGAGCAGATTACAGCCTGATTGTTACCTCTGAATCTGACTCCCTGATTAACACTCCGCATGTAAAGGTAGTGGACACCGTGGGCGCAGGCGATTCGTTTACAGGTGCATTTATATCTGCCATTTTGGGTGGAAAGTCGCTAATAGAAGCGCACCAGTCGGCGGTCGACCGATCAGCTTTTGTTTGTTCACAAGCAGGTGCCTGGGTTTAATCGACCTTTCTCCCGACGGCCTTCACAGCTTTGGCAATAAAAAACATGATGATGAGTACGAAGATGATGAATGCCCCCGACGGCACATTCAGGTAATAGGATAGGAGCAGGCCTGCCACGCAGCCCACGAAGCTGAGGATGATAGAGAGGTAGATAATTTTCGAATATTTTACGGTAAACAGGTTGGCTGTCATCTGCGGTACGGTGATGAGCGACATGAGCAGAACAATGCCCACCAGGCGGATACTCAGTACAATGGTGACGGCGATGAACAGCATCAACGTGTATTCGATGAACTGGGTGGGTATACGTCGGGTTTGTGCAAACTCGGTGTCAAAAGAAACAGAAACGATGTCGTGATAAAATAGAGCAAAGAAGAGTACCAGCGTCAGCGATAAAACTGCCAGCGACACAATGTCCGTCGGTGTGATGGTGAGGATATTGCCAAACAGATATTCCGACAGATTGGGGGCGTATCCGGGTGTGAGAAAAGTGAGCATGATGCCCAGCGCCATGCCCAGCGACCAGAAGACGGCAATGGCGGAGTCTTCCCGCACGCCCTGCTTGCGGGAGAGCCACTGAATGCCGAAGGCAGAAAAGATCGAGAAGACCATGGCCGACAGGATGGGCGGAAGAGAGAAATAAAAACCGATACCCAGCCCCCCAAAAGAGGCATGTGTGATGCCGCCGCTGATAAATACCAGCCTGCGCGAGACAATGTATGTGCCGATGATACCACAGGCTATGCTGGCGAAGAGACTCCCCAAAAGAGCATTCCGAAAGAAAGCATACTCGAGCAGTTCCGGGATATTCATCTCTTCCTGGTTCAGGCGTGCATTTTATGCGCTCTCAATTCATTCACAAACATCAACACTTCGTCTTTGAGTTGATCGGGTAGAGAGATCCCTCTCATCTGCAGACTGCGTACCCAGCGTGGTTTCTCCGCATCGAGGACGGAGTAAAAGACATCCCGGAACTCATCTGCTTCGCGAGGAGTATATTGAGCCGAATCACGACGGACAAACTTGTCGAGCTCCTCGTCATCGAAGTACTCCGGTTTTTCCACAAACGCGGCTATGAGACTGTCTTTTTCGCACACTTCGTGTGCACCGCAACAACCACCTTCTCCCAGATCTATGGAGGGAGGTGGCATCACACGGGTTGTTGTATTACCTTTTCTTCGCTGGATAAAATTGGTGATGGCCAACGCCAGCACAAAAAAGAGAATAATTCCAAGAAATAATACAATGACTTGCATAATTAAATTACCTTTCTTCAATATTAAAGCCTGCTCTCTTCAAATCATCCCAGAAGTTTGGATAGGATTTTGTCACCACTTCGGGATTGTTGATGTTCAGTGTGCGAAAAACCATCGCTCCGGGTGCAAAGGACATGGCCATGCGATGATCATCGTAGGTGTCTATCGCCGGTTCCTTCACCGGAGTACAACGTTCGCCATCCCATTCGAGCATGCCGATTTCAGTTTCTTTGAGTATAAAGCCCAACTTCTTCAATTCGTTGATCAGGGCCTGCACACGATCTGTTTCCTTGATCTTCAGGCTTTGTATGCCCGAGAATAGAAACGGTACACCCATAAAACAACAGGTTGCGGCAAATGTTTGCGCCAGGTCGGGTTCGTTGACAAAATCGTGAAAGAATTTTCGTGCTTTTCGTTTTGTGTGACGAATGACGGCTCCCTCTTCCACAAATTCCGTGGTTACGCCCAGGTCGCTGAACAGGTTGGCCACGTTGGCGTCGCCCTGAAGGCTTTTTTTATGTAGTCCCAACAGTGTCACCTGTGCACCGGGCGTTAGTGCGACCAGCTCGTACCAGTAGGAGGCTGCAGACCAGTCTGTTTCTACTGCTAGCTCAATGGCCTGATACTGCTGTGGTTTTATCAGGATATCATTGCCGGCCCATTTGACAACGACCCCACACTGTGCCATCATGGCCATGGTGAGGTCGATATAGGGTTTGGAGACAATCTTTTTTTCGATGTGCATGATCAACCCGTTTTCCATGAGCGGAGCGACCATCAACAAGGCTGAGATAAACTGCGAGCTGATATTGCCGGAAAGATATACTTCTCCTCCTTTCAGTTTTCTCCCTTTGATGCGCAAAGGAGGAAAACCTTCCTTCTCCAGATATTCAATCTCAGCACCCAATGCTGTGAGTGTTTCCACAAGCGGATGAATGGGACGTTCATGCATTCTTTTGGATCCTTTGATGATCCACTCTCCTTCCATACCTGCCAGGAAAGCTGTCAGAAAACGCATGGCAGTACCGGCGCCTTTCACGTCGAACACATTGGAATCGGAGTTAAAGGCATCGATGATGACCCGCGTATCTTCGCAGTCGGAAAGATTCCTGATGTTGTAGGTGCTTAAGCTCAGTGCGTTGAGAATAAGTGCCCTGTTACTCATGCTTTTTGATGCAGGGAGCTGTACGGTGGTGTGAATTGCATCAGGGGGTGAAATTTTATATCGCAATTGCATCGTTGTGTAACATTTTCGCTAAAGTTTGACTTTTGTTCATTGCTGCTCAATGCAAAAGTGATACAAAAATAATCATTTAAAATGAAGACAAGGCAGTTTCTTTTCTGTTTTATGTTGTTTAAACTCCTTTAATGAATTTTCGGCACCTTGCAGGACGATCATCCCATTAGTCCGTAGATAAATATGGCGAGGATGGCGGGAGGAACAATGTATCGCAACAGGAAGATGTAGGCTCTCAGAAAGCCGACAGTCATTTTCAAGGTGCCCTGGTTGGTCAGTTGGGCATATACCAGTTTTTTATCCAGATACCATCCCACGAAAAGGCTGATAAAGAAGCCCCCTGCGGGAAGCATAAACTTGGCAGAGCTAATGTCAAGCAGATTGAAGAAAGAAGGGGAAAGTGAGGAAATTACCCCTAGTATGATGACGCCCGTGGTGACAAGGAGGGTACTCATTTTTCGGGAAAGGCGATATTCTTCATGCAGGTAGAGCGTCACTACTTCCATCAAAGAGATGGTGGATGTGATTGCGGCGAGTGTCAGCAGACAGAAAAACATCGCTGCCCATAGCGCGGAGGCCGGCATCTGATTAAACAATCCCGGAAGGGTGATAAACAGCAGTCCGGGCCCTCCTGCAACCAGCTCATCGATGATGGTTCCCGGGTTGGCAGTCAATGCAAAGGCCGCAGGAAAGATAATCACTCCCGCGAGTATGGCTACCAGTGAATCGAGCATGGAGACCTGTACCACTGTTTTGGTGAGGTTGA
Organism: Bacteroidetes bacterium GWC2_46_850; assembly: GCA_001768325.1. GTDB lineage: Bacteria > Bacteroidota > Bacteroidia > Bacteroidales > Dysgonomonadaceae > Proteiniphilum. The sequence continues at coordinate 109,315 of MENQ01000011.1, forward strand.
TGCGATTGTTGAAGTAGGAGCCATAGGTGATCATACAGCCCATGCCGATGGAGAGTGAGAAGAAGGCCTGGCCCATTGCATCGAGGAAGACGGTCGGCTTCACATGTTCCAGGCTGGGCATAAAGAGGAAGGAGAGACCACCGGTTGCACCTTCCAGCGTGACAGCCCGTACCGCAAGAACAATGAGTAGCAGAAAGAGCATCGGCATGAGAATCTTCGACGATTGCTCAATTCCTTTTTTTACACCAGAGAGGATAAAGAATGCCGTCAGCAAGGTAAAGAGTATCATCCAGAAGATCTGTCGCAACGGGTTGCTTAATAATGAGGAGAAGTTCGCTGAAAAATCATCCACCGTGTGCAGGTTGCCTGTGACAGATTGCATCAGATAGTCCAGGGTCCAGCCACAGACAACCATATAGAATCCCATGATCACGAAACCGGTGAGCACACCCAGCCGACCCACCCATTTCCAGTGTGTGCCGGGTGCCAGCTTATGAAAGGCTCCTGCTGTATTGGCCTGGGATGATCTGCCCACAAGAAACTCGCTGGCCATCAGTGGAATGCCGAAAAATAAAATACATCCGATATAGACCAGAATAAATATGGCACCGCCACCATCGGCTGTCTGGCTGGGAAAGCGCCATATATTGCCCAGGCCGACGGCAGATCCTGTTGCCGCGGCAATTACTCCAACTTTGGAAGCAAATGTTATCCGTTTTTCGTTCATATGTGACTCCTTTATCTCACAAAGACCCACTCATTTTCTTTTGATAGGGCAGGATAATAGAAATATTCTTCATAATGAAAACCTTTCACATCCTCTGTATTGGTGAGCCTGTTTTTGATGATATAGCGGGCCATCAGCCCCCTGGCTTTTTTTGTGTGGACGACAATTTGTTTAAAATCATTGTGCTCCAGTTGTAAAAACCGGATGTCGATGATGCGTACACCTTCAGGTAGTGCACTTCTCTGCACTGCCTTTGCATATTCGGCGGAGGCGACATTGATGATTGTTTTGTCTTCCTTTTTGAACCGGGTCGCGAGCTGTCTGTTTACCGTCTCCTGCCAGAATTCATAGAGCGTGCGATACCCTGGGGGTACGATTTGTCTTTGCATCTCCAGTCGATAAGGTCTGATCAGATCAAATGGGCGTAACATGCCATAGAGGCCCGAAAGGATATTGAGGTGTCTCTGGGCGAATGCAACGTCGTCATCCGAAAAATCATGCGCATTTAATCCCGCATAGGCGATCCCGTTGTAAGCCAACGCTGCAGCACGCGTGGGGGTGGAGTTGAAGTAAAAGGTCTGAAACTGTTCATAGACATTGCGTGCCATTTTGGGGTTGATCTTCATGATTGTTCCAATTTCTTTTTCAGACAACTGTTGACAAACTGTGATCAATTCCTTCGTTTTATCCGGAAATAGTGGTTTCGTAGTTTTGAACCGGTCTTTCTTCTCCGGAAATGAAATCAGTTTCGCCGGTGACATCAGTATTTGCATGGTTACAGCCTCCACTCTACACCTTCTTTGGTGTCTTTCAGTGTAACGCCGGCTTCCTTCAGGGCATCCCTGATCTTGTCTGAGGTAGTCCAGTCCTTGTTGTCACGGGCCGACTGACGGATGTCAATGATTAGCCGCATCAGTCCCTCTATTACATCACTTCCGGCCATTTGTTTTGTCTCATCCACCAGCCCCAGCACCTCGAAGATGAAGGTCTGCATGATCTTTTTCAACGTGGCCAGGTCTGCAGCTGTGAGGGTTTCTTTTTTGTCGAGCGCCGAATTAATGATACGCACTCCCTCAAAAAGGTGGGCAATGAGGGTGGGACTGTTAAAGTCATCATTCATCGCCGCATAACAGCGTTGTTCCAGTTCGTCGATATTTACCGAAGAGAAGGCAGAGGGTGTAATCTTTTCCAGCGCAGAAAGGCTCTCCATCAATTTCTTATATCCCTTTTCAGCAGCCTGCAATGCCTCATTGGAGAAGTCGAGCGTGCTCCGGTAATGCGACTGGGCCATAAAGAAACGGACCGTCATGGGAGAGTAACCTCTTTCCAGCAGCGGATGGTCACCGGTAAAGAGTTCTTTTGGAAGGAAACCGTTGCCGGCACTCTTCGACATGCGCGTCCCGTTTACGGTGAGCATGTTGGTGTGTACCCAGTATTTGGCGGGTTCAGTATGATTGCATGCCTGCGATTGGGCAATCTCGTTGGTGTGATGGGTGGCCTGCAGGTCCATACCCCCCCCGTGAATGTCAAAGGTTGTTCCCAGATACTTGGTGCTCATGGCAGAACATTCGATGTGCCACCCGGGAAACCCCTGTCCCCAGGGTGAGGGCCACTGCATCAGTGTCTCGGCCTTTGCTTTGATCCAGAGGGCAAAGTCGAGTCGTCCTCTTTTTTCGTCTTGGCCGTCCAGCTCCCTGGTTCCTTCCATCAGGTCTTCCAGTTTTCGGTTGGTGAGCGTGCCGTAATCATGTTCCCTGCTGTATTTCTCCACATCAAAATAGACAGAGCCATTCACCTCATAGGCGTAGCCGGCTTTCAGGATCATCTTTATCATCTCTATCTGTTCCAGGATGTGGCCAGTTGCTGTGGGCTCAATACTGGGGGGGAGGGTGTTGAAAAGTGCCAGCACCTCATGAAATCCAAGGGTGTATTTTTGCACGATCTCCATCGGTTCCAGTTGTTCCAGTTTGGCTTTTTTTGAGAACTTATCCTCTCCCTCATCCCGGTCGCCTTCCAGATGTCCTGCATCGGTGATATTCCTCACATAGCGCACTTTGTAGCCGAGGTGTAGCAGATAGCGGTAAATCAAATCAAAAGAGATGAACGTGCGGCAATTGCCCAGATGAATATCGCTGTAGACAGTGGGTCCGCATACGTACATGCCCACGAGGGGCGGGTGGAGCGGCTCAAAAGCTTCTTTCCTGCGACTGAGTGTGTTGTAAATGACCAAATTGTTTGCCTTTTCTGTGTCCATGTCGGGGCTGATAATTTTAAAAAGGCAAAAATACAAATTTATGCGTTAAGATCGTTCATCCGGATGAAAAAGAGGAGAAAGTCATGCGTGTTTGATGGAGGTTTACCAATATTTTGATACTTTTGTCATTTCTTTAAATAAACTAACCTTTATGCATGTTTTTATGTCACGTAAAATTTCTGTTATACTTCTGTTCTTCTGTGTGCTTGGAGCTGTCAGGGCACAAAATCTGCAGTTACATTTCGATCCGCGTCATTCCTTGTACGGCGATGATGTAGCCCCTGCGAATTATCTTACCGCAACCTTTGAGATGTTTAAGCCGGACCGGTGGGGGAGTACGTTCATGTTTGCGGATTTCGATTTCAATCACGACAAAAAAAATATCGGACTTGTTTATGCTGAAATTGCCCGGGAATTTAAAATCGCTGATTTTCCATTGCTTCCTCATATTGAATTTAATGGAGGTCTGGGAAATGGGTTCTCCATTCCTTCCTCTTATATGGCCGGCGTTGGTTATCCCTTTCGACTGGGTAATTTCTACATGAGTACCTATGTGGTATATAAGCTGAATGCATTTCAGAAAGTAAGCAACGATGCCCAATGGACGGTAACATGGAACGCTTCGCTGGCAGATGGTAAGCTCTCCCTGGGTGGATTCGCGGATCTCTGGACTGAGGATAAATCTTTTACGGAAGGAAGCGATGCCAGCGGGAAAAAAATGATTTTCCTGAGCGAGCCCCAGATATGGTATAACATCACGCCCAACTTCTCGCTGGGCAGCGAGATTGAACTAAGTTATAATTTTGTGAATAAATTTACCGAGAGTAAATTTTATGTCATTCCTACCCTGGCCACAAAGTGGAATTTTTAATGTATAAGACGAACAATTATGTTGGAAAAGATTTTCAAGTTAAAACAAAATAGAACTACAGTACGTACTGAGTTTGTAGCCGGAATCATCACTTTTCTCACCATGTCTTATATTCTGGTGGTGAATCCCAATATACTGAGTGCATCGGGAATGGATAAAGCTGCACTGTTTACCGCCACGGCACTCGCCAGTGTGCTTGGAACGCTTTTTATGGCGTTCATCCCCAACCTGCCCATCGCACAGGCACCGGGCATGGGGCTAAACTCTTTCTTTGCTTTCTCGGTGGTGCTCGGTCTGGGATATTCTTGGCAGATGGCGCTCACAGCTGTTTTTATAGAAGGTATTATCTTCATTATCCTTACTTTCTTTAATGTGCGTGAAATGATTGTAAAAAGTATCCCCACAACGATAAAAAATGCCATTCCGGTGGGAATAGGTCTTTTCATCACTTTTCTCGGCTTGCAGAATGCCGGACTCATTGTCAGGGATGAAAATACAATGGTTACACTGGGAGCCATGTCGAACCCACATGTGTGGGTTGCTTCATTGGGACTCATTCTTACGGCAGCACTCTATTATAAAAAAGTACACGGTGCCTTTCTGATCGGCATTGTGGTGGCCACTGTTTTCGCCATTATTCTGGGATTGGTGCAGTTGCCATCGGGAACCCTGGTCTCTCTGCCACCCAACATTTCTCCCATTTTCATGCAGTTTGAGTGGGATCACATCTTCACCCTTGATATGCTGATCGTGGTATTTACTTTCCTTTTTGTAAATCTGTTTGATACAATTGGTACGCTGTTGGGTGTTGCCTCAAAAATTGGGATAACCGACAAGGATGGTAATTTCCCGCAGATTAAAAAAGCGCTCTTTGCCGATGCACTTGGAACAACTTTCGGTGCGGTACTGGGTACCAGCACGGTGACCTCCTATGTGGAAAGCGCATCGGGCGTGGCTGTGGGTGGACGTACCGGCTTAACGGCACTGTCAACGGCGACCATGTTTACCCTTGCCCTGTTTCTGGCACCACTCTTTCTGATGGTTCCCGCATCTGCTACCGCACCGGCACTGATTCTTGTCGGGTTGTTCATGATCACGGCGGTGGTGAAGATCAACTTCGACAACATGACGGAGGCGCTGCCCGCCTTCCTCACCATCGTGATGATGCCCTTCGCCTTCAGTATTGCACAGGGAATTATTTTTGGTATGTTGTCATACGTGTTGTTGAAAGCATTAAGCGGAAAATGGAAACATATCTCGGTGACCATGTGGGTTATCTTCGTGCTTTTTATCGGTAAGTTGGTACTCGATGGAATGAACGTCTTGTAAATAGCCGCTTATGTTGAACCCGCTTGCAAAATACAACGTGCAGCCCGGTCCGCTTTTCTTGCTGATGTTGTTTTTATGGTTTCTGTTGAATGTTGTTCAGTCTTTTTTCATGGAAATCGGAAACGATGAGGCCTATTACTGGGTGTACGCTCAGTTTTTAGATTGGGGCTATTACGACCATCCGCCCATGGTGGCGCTGGTAATAAAAATGGGGACTTTGCTGGCAGGTGACACCACCCTGGGCGTGCGGTTTTGTGTGATGCTGATGCAGCTATTCTTTCTGATCATCCTTTTTCGGCTAAGCAGGGTGGCCCATACGCGGCCCAACATTATTCTGTTCTTTTTGGTTGCTTTTTCCGTGGTGATGATACAGGCATACGGGTTCATTGCCACACCTGACGCACCGCTCTTGCTGTTCACGGCGTTGTTTCTGTGGAGTTACCACTATTTCCTGGAAACCGCATATTCACTAAAGGGAGCGCTACTGATGGCTTTTTGTATGGCGGGACTCATGTATAGCAAGTATCATGGTGCCCTGGTAATCGTCTTTGTTTTGCTCTCCAATCTGAAGCTCCTGAGAAGACCCACTTTCTATCTGTCGGTGCTGTTGGCCGTGAGCCTGTATATTCCCCATATATTGTGGCAGCTAAACAACGATTTCCCCTCGATAAAGTACCACCTCGTGGAGCGGTCGAAAGGTTTTCGGTGGAATTATTTCCCAGACTTTCTGGCCAATCAGTTACCTGTTTTCAATCCCTTTACGTTGGGTGCCGGTATATACGTTTTTTTTCGGAGGAAAGAGACGGACCTGTTTGAGAGGGCATTGAAATTTCTTTTTGCCGGTTTCTTGATTTTTTTTACTCTCTGGAACTTCAAGGGGAGGGTAGAGCCGCACTGGACCATTGCAGCAGCTGTGCCGATGATTATTCTGATTGTACGTGAGGCTGCCGGAAGCCCAAAACTGAGAAATTATCTTTACAAGGTTGTTGCTCCTTCCATCGTCCTGCTGTTGGCAGCCCGTCTTTTCCTGATGGTGGATATACTTCCAGTGCGAACCGAGTGGCATGGTGACAAACAGCGGGTGGCCGATCTTGAGGCAATTGCCGGCAATCGTCCCGTAATCTTCACCTCCGGTTTCCAGATGCCGTCGAAGTATCGTTTTTATACGGGTCGTGAGGCACATGCCATGGGAGCCTTGAACTACCGGAATACACAGTACGATATCTGGCGTTTCGATGAAAACTACCTGGGAAAACCTGTGGTGATCGATTTCCGAAATGATTCTACCGGCGTGGTACCTACCCGTCGGGGGAATTCGGTTTTTTGTTTGAAAGAAATAGCTGCTTATCAGTCTTACAAATTACTCAAAGTGGTACCGATTCTGCCGGAGAGTACGTTCATCATCGGCAGGGAACAGGTTGTTACCGTGACGGTGAGCAATCCATATCCTGAAACGTATGTAATAAATCATTCGGCTATGCCGCTGGAGGTTTCGTTGGTGTTCATGGTAAAAAGGAATGAAGGCTTCACCCGGGAGAAAATATCTACCCGATCGTCCTTCAACCGGCAAGAGATTGCCTCGGGCGAGCATGTGACCGGAGAAATCAGTTTCTTTCTGCCCGATATGCCACCAGGTGAATACTCAGTGTATTTTGCAGCAGGCAGTCCGGGCATATATCCAGCCACGATTGAGAGGCCAGTAAAAATATTTTTCAAAGATGATAGCATTACTCAGTAAGTTTATCAAGTTCGGCCTGGTCGGATTGTCGGGTATGGTGATTGACTTTTTCTTTACCTGGCTTTGTAAGGAAAAGCTTCGATGGAATAAATTCATATCCAACTCCATTGGGTTTATACTTGCTGCCACCTCCAATTATGTACTCAACAGAGTATGGACCTTTGAAAGCGATAATCAACAGGTGGGACGTGAGTTCATCTCTTTCTTTCTCGTCTCATTGATTGGTCTTTTGCTGAATAATCTGCTTCTCTATTTTTTTCACGAGAAAGTAAAACTGAATTTTTATCTGGCAAAGGCCATTGCCGTAGCCCTGGTCACCATTTGGAACTTCCTGGCCAACTATTTATTTACTTTTCAGCAGGTAGCAGGCTATTCTCTTGCTTTTTACCGATGAATTGACTACTTTTGCGCTCTCATACAAAACATTATAAAATAAATTAGAACAAATATTTATGGCAACAACCGCTGATTTCAGGAACGGCATGTGCATCGACCTGGACGGACAATATTATGTTATTGTTGAATTTCTTCACGTAAAACCCGGTAAAGGTGCTGCTTTTGTGCGCACTAAACTAAAAAATGTGACCACGGGCCGCATTCTGGATAAAACATTCAACTCGGGTGTGAAGGTAGACGAAGTTCGCATTGAACGTCGCTCTTTTCAATACCTGTATCGTGACGATATGGGATACAATTTCATGAACACCGAAACCTTCGAACAGATTCCTATTCCGGGAGAACAAATAGAAGGTGTACAGTTCCTGAAAGAGGGAGATGTGGTGGAAGTACAGATTCATGCCGAAAGTGGTACCATCCTGACTGCAGAAATGCCCACGCATGTGGTGCTGGAAATTACTTATACCGAACCGGGAATTAAAGGAGATACAGCAACCAATACATTGAAACCGGCCACCCTTGAAACTGGTGCGGAAGTACGCGTGCCCCTGTTCATCAACGCAGGAGAAAAGATCAAGGTAGATACACGCAACGGATCCTACGTGGAACGCGTGAGAGAATGATGTGGTAACAAATTGTTTGTTACTTCGTTATTTCTTTGTAAGTTTGTTTCGTTTTATGCCTGAAATGAAACATCATGAGCAAGTTGAGTATCAAACAATGGGCCGAGGAAGACCGTCCGCGTGAAAAATTACTGCTGAAAGGTGTATCGGCCCTGTCCGACTCCGAGTTAGTGGCCATTTTGATTGGCTCAGGCAACGCAGAAGAAAGTGCTGTAGAATTGGGGAAGCGCATCCTGTTGAAAACGGGCAATGATTTGAATGTGCTGGGAAAGATGGGCGTCTCCGACCTGACAAGTCAGTTCAAGGGCATTGGACCGGCGAAGGCAATCACATTGATTGCTGCACTGGAACTGGGAAGAAGACGCAAATCCACCGAGGCCACTGAAAGGAAAAAAATTGGGTCATCACGAGACGGGTATGATCATTTCTATCCGATTCTGGCAGATCTGAATCACGAAGAGACCTGGGCGCTGTTGACAGATCGTTCCAACAAGGTGCTGACAACCATGCAGGTGAGTCGTGGTGGCATCTCCGGCACAGTGGTCGATATTCGTCTGATTCTCAGGGAGGCGCTCAACCATTACGCTTCAGGCATCATTCTGGGGCATAATCATCCCTCTGGCAACTGCAGGCCCAGTCCGCAGGATACACAGATCACGAAGAAACTGAAAGAAGCTGCCCAGTGGATGGATATTACGCTCCTCGACCATATCATTGTATGTGGAGACATTTATTTTAGTTACGCCGACGAGGGAATCATCTAATGACATTAAACATTATGCCTGAAAATCGGTTTAATAAAAAAAGCAGATTATGAACGAAGAATTACAAGCGTTACAAGATAAAATAGTGGTTATGCTCCGTACATGTTATGATCCGGAGATACCGGTAAATATTTACGATTTGGGAATGATCTACGATGTGGACATCGATGACCACAACAACGTGACCATCGAGATGACCTTTACATCGCCCAGCTGTCCCGCAGCAGATTTCATCCTGATGGACGTACAGATGAAGGTGGAATCCATCCCGGAAGTGAACAGCCTGGATCTCAATCTTACTTTTGATCCCCCCTGGGATCGTTCCATGATGAGTGAAGAGGCGCTGTTGGAGCTGGGGATGATGTAATTCTTGCGACGACTTTGAACAGCATAACCGTGAGTAAGAAAGTCTATTTTCTCGCCGATGCCCATCTGGGATCCATATCACATACCAACACAATTGATGCAGAGCGAAAGTTGTGCCGATGGCTTGATGCTGTGAAGCAGGATGCATCGGAAATATATCTTTTGGGTGATATCTTCGATTACTGGTTCGAATACAAACATGTGGTGCCGAAGGGGTTCACCCGTCTGTTGGGTAAGCTGGCAGAGGTGACTGATGCCGGGGTAGAAGTTCATTTTTTTATCGGGAACCACGATATATGGCTCACCGATTACCTTGCAAAAGAATGTGGAATGATTCTTCATTTCGGGCCACTGACAACCGATATACAGGGGAAAAGATTTTTTATGGCGCACGGCGATGGCCTGGGAGATGAATCACGGTTGTTTCATCTACTGCGGAAAATATTTCACAATAAGTTTCTGCGCAAATGCTTCTCTGCCATACATCCCCGATGGACGATTCCGTTGGCGCATGCCTGGTCGAACAGCAGCCGTGAGAACGGCGGTGTACAGGAGTATCTGGGGGAGGAGCGGGAATACCTGATCCGTTTTGCAAAGGAATACCTGACTGCGGCACCCGATATCAACTATTTTGTTTTCGGACACCGCCATATTTTGCTTGATCTTTCCATCGCAGAGCAGAGTCGTGTTGTCATGCTGGGTGATTGGATCACTTTTTTCTCCTATGCAGTATTTGATGGAAAGACAATGAGGCTGGAGCAGTTTGAAGGAACTACTTCAACTTACTGAAGAAATCCCAGATGACGATGCCTGCCGTGACCGACACATTGAGTGAGTGCTTGGTGCCATACTGAGGGATTTCAATGCAGCCATCGGCAGCATCTACCACAGATTGTTGTACCCCATGTACCTCATGGCCGAAGATCACGGCATATTTTTTTTCTCTTTCCAATAGAACCGATTCCAGAGAGATGCTGTTTTCTGCCTGCTCAATGGCAAAAACGGTAAAGCCGGCAGATTTCAATGCCTGTACCGCCTCCAGTGTTTCTTCGAAATAGTGCCATCTGACCGCATCTTCAGCTCCGAGAGCTGTTTTATGAATCTCCACGTTGGGTGGCGTTGCCGTGATGCCGCACAGCAGAATCTCCTCCACCCGGAAGGCATCGCTCGTCCGGAAAACCGACCCGATATTATGCTGGCTGCGGACATTGTCGAGTACTATAATTAATGGAATTTTCCTCGCTTCACGGAACTCATTTACGCTGATGCGGTGCAGCTCCTCCAATTTCAGTTTTCGTCGTTTCATAATTTTAGCGTTCAGCTGTCAGCAATCAGCTCTTATTGATAGTATTATCTGTCTTGTTCAGTTTGACAAAGTCACTCTTAAATTATTTCAGTATGGCCCGTATTGCAAACCAAATATGATGCAGGAAGGTGGATATTTGTCCGTAATAGTGTGCCATGATGCGGTAGCGCTCTTTCAGGGACGCTTTTCGGTTGACGGTGGTCATTCCCTCATGCAGGTAATTGATGAGGGTGAGATGTGTGTTATGCAGGTTCTTTGATTTCTTCATCATGCGGATACACCAGTCGAAATCGGATGAAAAACGGTACGACAGGTCGTAAGGTTCAAACAGCTCCCTCTTCACAATAAATGCCTGGTGGCACACCAGCATTCCCTGCCTGAAGCTTTTCCAGGTGAGTTTCTCCGGTGCATGCAGCCTGCGCATGTGTAAAAAGGTTCCATTTTCATCCACGATGGCTGTCTCGCCGTAAATAATGTCAGGTGCTTCTCCCTCCTCTATGGTACGCATCATCTCCTCCACACTGTCGGGTGCGAAAAATGTATCGCCTGCATTCAGGAAGCAGAGGTAGTCGCCCCCCGCTATCCGGGCAGCCTTGTTCATCGCATCGTAAAGTCCGTTATCCTGCTCACTAAGCCAAGTCATGTGCTCATTTTCAGACCTCTTTATCAGTTGGATCGTTCTATCTGACGACTTCCCATCCACGATAATATGCTCGATGCTGGGATAGGACTGCTCACCGACGCTTCTCAATGTTCGTTCAAGCGTAAGTTCGGCATTGTACGTGACGGTAATGATAGATAATTTTTTCATTTTCTCGCGTATATGGCAATATAGGGGGATAAAAATTTCCCTTTCACAGGAAATAATTTGATGGCATAACTCAGCATCTTCACCCATTTTCTCCTGTTACGGTGTTCCGGTTTCGGCTCCAGCCAGATCATGGGCTTTCCGATATAATCTATTGAAATGTCACGAAGACCAAATGATTGCATGATCTCTTTCAAGTGAGGTATTTCCATCGATCGCAGATTGTGGGCCAGCAGATTCTCCCTGTCGTACCATTTCTGAAATTTCCCGTTTAACCCCAGAAAATTGGGTATCAGCACCAGGAGTTGTCCTCTTTCGGAAAGGAGATCTATGTGGCGACTGATCACATCCCTTGTGTCTTCGAAATGCTCGATAAAACCGGAGGAGAAGACCACCTCATATTTTCTGTCAGGGGAGAATGCGAAAAAATCACACTCGATACAATGGATAACACCTTCCGGCAGTTTGTTGGTTTTCTCGAGATTTCGGACAATGTCTGTGTTGATATAGAAATCGAGTATCGTTACGTCACGTATCCCACGTTGGTAGAAACAGGCGGCAGATATACCGGGAAAGCCACCAATCTCGATGAAACTTTCACCTTTCACCAACCTGGGGATAAACTGTTCGAACACTACTTTATCGGGTATCCTGTCATATCGGTAGTTACTCCAATAATTATCCCAGTATTCCTTATCGGTTATTTTGTTGTTCTCCTTCATGCAATTGAATTTTGCAGTCTACTTCTGCATCGTAGATAGCCCGGTATTGTTGTATGACTTTCTCCTGAGCATATTTCTCCAGCACTTTTTTGCGAGCCTGGACGGAAAGCGCTTCGTAATCGGCTTGAAATAATATCCAGTTCAACCCTGCTGCCAGATCCCGTGCATTCTTGTATTCGGCCACATATCCGTTAAGCCGGTGATCGATCATTTCAGGGATGCCCCCGATGGAAAAACCCAGGCAGGGTGTTCCGCAAGACATGGCTTCCATGATGGTGTTGGGCAGATTTTCCTGTAGGGAGGGGGTGATAAACAGGTCGGAGGCGTTGTAAAGTTCCGGCATCTGTTGGGGAGAGAGGTATCCCATGCTTCTTGCAGGCAGTGGAAGCTGCTGTTTTACTTCTTCACCTAGCTTTCCGGCAATCAGAAAAAGCAAGTCGTCTGAACGATGTGCCATCAGCCTGGCCGCTTCCACCAGGTAGTCTGTTCCTTTGCGTTTATCGGCAGCCTTCACTGCAGCGAACAAGACAATCTTCTTGTCGAGTGGTAGATCCAGTTTTCTGCGTATCTCCTTCCTGTCCATCGGCCGGTAGATTCCCGTATCAATGGGATTGGGGACAGAAACCAGATGATGGTTCAAGGTAAGCGGACTCTTTTTGGCCAGTTCTTTTAACCAGTTGCTGCAGGCGACAAAGGTAATCTTTCTCCCGTGATAGGCTGATTCTTTCCTGCGGAAAATGTTGCGGGAGAGGTCGTTATGAGACGGCGTTTTCAGGTAGGGACAATGGCCGCAACCATTTTCGTAGTGATCGCATCCGGCCGCATGATGGCATATACCGGTAAACGACCACATGTCATGCAGGGTCCATACTACCTTTTTCCCCGATTTGAGTATCTTTTCAATCTCACTGATCGATAACATACCTTGATTGATCCAGTGTAGATGAATGATATCCGCCTTTTTATATTCTTCCATTTCCGTAATGGATACCCCTCTATTGGCGATGGAAATATCGAAAAGATTGCCACGTGAAAGTCGGTTGTGCAGAAATATCATTCCGCGTTCATGGTAAAAGTTCCATCGGTTTTTGTATCGGTTACCAACCGGAATCACATCCGGATTATCGGAGCGTTTTTCGCGTACAACCATTTTTACGTTCTCCCCTTCCGATTTTAACGCACTCATCAGGCGGAAAGCGGCAATGGCAGCTCCGCCACCTGTGTCTGATGTGCTGATTATAAGGATATTCATGAGCCAACGGTTCTTTGTATGCGGTTAATCCTCCTTTTTGCTTTTGCTAAAAAGGAGTTTGTTCTTCCATAATATTGCTCAAATACTTTTCGTACTGTTTTGTCTTCACGAACATCAGCAATATCAATATTCAAATTCCCTTTGTGCAGATGAGTGGTATATATTTCATCGCTTCCACTGTGTACACCACTTCCGTCAAAACCGATATTTTGAATGAGCGACTTTCCTGCATTCAACGATAGCATATCTTTCAGAAAAAGAGATGCATTCCATCGAATTGCCCAGGAGTCGTTTTCACCTTTAACCTGCCTTTTGAGCATACGAGTGTAGGGATATTTGTTGTTAAAATCAAACTCTCTTGAAAGTTTGCGACTTTTAATTTCCTGCAACAATGCTTCGCCGTCGGGATTGAAATGCTGCCATGCCCTCTTCCATGTCCCCCAGCCCCAACTGCCGACCCATTTTATGAAAAAAACATCCGGGATATCCTCTAAAGGATAACAATATCCATGAACATGACCAATTTTCTCTTCATTTTCGAATTGATCAAGTGCATCGTTCATAAAAGTTAGAAACCGGGGCGATGTAATGAGATCGTCTTCCAGAACAATCACTTTCCCGTACTCGTTTACAATGTTGGAAACTCCTTCAATTACATTGCTAGCCAGTCCTATATTGTGAGGCCGTTCGATAATATGAATATTTTTGAATCCATTGATTGAATGAATCAGCCTGCGTACACTCAGAACCTCATTCTTATCAGAGTTATCACTGAAACCATCTGAAAAGACAAATAATTCTGTTGTATTGCATTGCTCATTGTTCATTAAAGCTTCCAGGGTTTTTTGTGTATGGGAGGGACGATTGTACGTGAATAAGAGAACAGGAGCTTGCGTCATAATAACCGGATTAAGAAAACTGAGAAATCAGAATTCAACTTTTGGTGATAATATATTTCTTTCGAGCACATGCAGGGCTACGTGTCTGCCTACTTCGATTCCTTTCAGCGAAAGTTGGAGCTTCGTCGTGTTGAAGGCCAGCTCCGGGTTGTTATTGTCTCCACTCAAATGACAGAGCCAAATATTGCGAAGATCAGAAGTGAAATTGTTTGCCAGGAACTCAGCTGTCTGACGGTTGCTCAGATGGCCTGTTCCGGAGGTAATTCTCCGTTTCAGATGCCATGGATAACGGCCGTTTTGCAGCATCTCCTCGTCGTAGTTGCTCTCAATCACCAGGTGATTTGCCTTGCAGATATAAAAGGCCACTTCATCTGTGATGGCGCCCACATCGGTTGCCAGTGTCATCCTTTGTCCGTCGAATTCGAAGAAATAGCCGGCATTGTCGTTGCTGTCATGGGGTACATCAAATGCTGTAATCTTAAAATCCTCGATCTGAAAAGGTTTTCCTTTTTCGATATATTTTGTTGAACCGTTGAGGTTGTTGTGGATCATGGGACAGTTGGAGATGCCACGATGTACCTCACGGGTGGCATAGACGGGAATGTGCAGTTTTTCCCCGAGATATCCGGCCGATTTTATGTGGTCGTAATGATCGTGTGTGATGAGGATAGCCATGATAGACGAAAGTTCGATTCCATGTTCAGCAAGTCGTTTCCTGATCACACGCGGGCCAAGGCCGGCGTCAATAAGAATACCGTAATGCGCATTGCCCAGGTAGTAGCAGTTGCCGCAACTGCCGCTGCTTAGGCTGAAAAAAGAGATCCGGTCTGCCTGGAATAGTTTGTACTGCATAGTGGATGCAAAGATAATAAGTTTTTGAAAACTATCTTTTAAAACGTTTTTACCGATAAGTTGACCACGGTCCGGTTATAGTCGTCAATCATCTCTTTTATTACCTGTGCGGCCGGAATCACCTGTTTGATGTGCGATGCGATCTGGCCGATCTCCAGCTCTCCCTGCGTAAGATCACCCTCGAAGATTCCTTTCTTTGAGCGACCCCTTCCCAGCAATGTACGCAGCTCGTCGGGTGTGGCCCCACGGTCTTCCAGCTCCTGTATTTGCTGATAGAATGCATTCTTGATCATTCGGGTGGGACTTACTTTCTTGAGTGAAAGGAGTGTGTCTCCCTCGTTGAGTGAAAGGCATTTCTGTTTGAAAGCCTCACTGGCAGAACTCTCTTCGGTCAAAGCAAAACGCGTTCCGACCTGTACCCCCTCGGCACCCAATGCCAACATGGCGGCCATTGCACTGCCTGTAGCAATCCCGCCGGCAGCAATAAGCGGCAACGTCACTGCCTGCCGCACCTGGGGAATCAGTGTGAGGGTGGTTGTTTCTTCCCGCCCATTGTGGCCTCCCGCTTCAAATCCCTCAGCCACGATTGCGTCTACGCCTGCTTCTTCAGCTTTCAGGGCAAATTTAGAGCTGGATACGACATGGGCGACAAGCATCCCGTTCTCTTTTAATCTGGTAGTCCATGTTCTGGGATTACCTGCCGAAGTAAAGACAATGGGTGCCTTTTCCTCCATTACAATCTGCATGATCTCCTCAATTTGAGGATACATGAGGGGTATATTTACACCAAACGGTTTTTTTGTTGCGTTCTTACATTTCACGATATGCTCCCGCAACGTGTCGGGATGCATTGATCCGGCCCCTATGAGTCCCAGTCCGCCTGCATTGCTCACTGCCGCTGCCAGCCGCCAGCCGCTGCACCATACCATTCCTGCCTGTATAATCGGATAGCGGATGCCGAAGAGTGTCGTAATCCTGTTTTTATTCATTTCTCTAAATTTATGCAAAGGTAACATTATCTCCATTTTTCACCATCTAATCTCTGGTTTAGATTTTTTTTAGTAGCTTTGCACATCATTGCCCATTGTATCTGCATCGGCATTAAACTTGAATTTCAAAATTGATTTATTTCAGACATTATGAATGTCCTTCTTCTTGGCTCCGGAGGCCGCGAACATGCCATGGCATGGAAGTTACGTAAAAGCAATTATCTGAATAATCTGTACATTGCTCCTGGTAATGCCGGCACGGCGATGGTTGGCACAAACGTGCCCATCGGGGTGACCGATTTTGAAGCGATGAAACAGTTTTCACTCAGCCACGATATTGACATGATTGTCGTGGGACCCGAGGATCCGCTGGTGGAAGGTGTCTATGATTTTTTTCATAAGGACGAAGACATTTGTCATATTGCCGTAATAGGACCTTCCCAGAAAGGAGCCCTATTGGAAGGAAGCAAAGATTTCGCCAAGCAGTTCATGTTGCGTCATCATATTCCCACAGCACGCTACAAGAGTGTTACACTCGACAACATTGTGGAAGGAAACGAATTCCTCGATAGCCTTCCTTCGCCATACGTATTAAAGGCCGATGGTTTGGCTGCAGGGAAAGGTGTTCTCATCCTCCACGATGTGGATGAAGCCAAACAAATGCTTCGGGAGATGCTCGATGGAAAGTTCGGGGTGGCCAGCAGCAAAGTGGTAATTGAGGAGTTTTTGTCGGGTATAGAATGTTCAGTCTTTGTGTTGACGGATGGCCAATCTTATAAGATACTACCCGTGGCAAAAGACTATAAACGGGTTGGAGAGAAGGATACCGGGTTGAATACCGGTGGTATGGGAGCTGTCTCTCCGGTGCCTTTTGCCGATGAACTGTTCATGGAAAAAGTACGCAGTCAGGTTGTGGAGCCAACCGTGAAAGGGTTGCAGGAAGAGCATATCGATTACAAGGGATTTATCTTTCTGGGACTGATCAATGTGGAGGGTGACCCCAAGGTGATTGAATACAATGTTCGCATGGGAGATCCCGAAACGGAGGTGGTGCTGCCCAGAATTAAATCCGACCTGTTGGACCTGTTTATAGGAGTGGCCACTGAGACACTTGGCGAGCGCGTGCTGGAAGTAGATGACCGGTATGCCGTGACTGTTGTGATGGTTTCGGGCGGCTATCCTGAAACGTATGATAAAGGTAAACTAATAGAGGGTCTCGATAGTGTGACGGACAGCATTGTTTTTCATGCCGGTACTGTCATCCACAACAGCGAAGTGTTTTCTTCGGGGGGACGTGTACTTGCGGTAACATCTTACGGAAAAAACATGGAGGAAGCCCTCCTTACATCGTACAGCAATATTACCAAAATTTATTTCGATAAGGCCTATTTCCGAAAAGATATTGGCTTCGATCTTCACGTTCGGTAAAAAGGAACGGTTTTTGTCATGCATCTTGTCGTCAGATCTTTCAGAACATATATTGTTGACGGACGCTTTGCTTCGCTGATTGTCTCTTTGGTCGTCATCATCATGCGTGCAGCCCTCTTTCTCAAGGGTGATCGTTCCCCGGTTTCTTTCAGCGATACCGGATATCTGTGGCCTTATGCTGCACCTCTGTTTTCCGATCCGATGATCTCAGCCGCTGCTTCTACTATTTCGGTTTTTCTGATCGCCTTCCTCATATCGGCCATTAACAGCCGGTTTATGCTACTCCGCTCGCGTTCCTCGCTTCCTTTTGCGGCACCTCTGCTCCTGTTGAGCCTCCATCCATGGTTTTTGGTGATGACGACTGATTACATTGCCGTAATATTTATCCTTCTAGCTTTTTTCCCATTTTTGAAATCATATCAGACAGCCGATGCAACGTTGTATTCTTTTCGCTCTGC
This sequence comes from Bacteroidetes bacterium GWC2_46_850, assembly GCA_001768325.1. Taxonomy (GTDB): domain Bacteria; phylum Bacteroidota; class Bacteroidia; order Bacteroidales; family Dysgonomonadaceae; genus Proteiniphilum. Next base: position 127,097 of record MENQ01000011.1, read on the forward strand.
CATACTGATAGGCGTAGCATCCCTGTTTCAAATTTATGCACTCGCACTGTTTCCCTTATGGTGGCTCGGAGAACGATCGATGCGCGGGTCGCAGTTCCGTGCATTTCTCTCTTCTTTATTCGGTTTGTCACTTATTTATTTTTCCCTCTTCTCCCTCTTTTTTCTGAAAGATGATCTTTCAGGATTCACTGATCCTCTTCTTTCATTGGTCTCTTTTTCATTGCCACAACTTCCGGATTACACTTTGATGGAGTGGGGGGTGGTTGTGCTGGTCGGACTTTTTTTTATTTTGAATATGGTTCTCAGCATCAAAACCTACTCCCGCGATAAGGTGCTTACGTTAAGTTTTATGCAATTTATAGTTTTCCTGATTATTTTCCAGTTGTCGCTTCAATTTCTCTTTTGGCAGGAGACGCTGTTTTTTCTGACACTTTCTATTGCATTGATATCTTATCTGAATGCTTATTTTTATACAAGAACCCAATCGGTCGCACATATCTATTTGGCGTTGCTGATAGCCGTGATCGCATTATATTTCTATTTCTCACATTTTTTCTGATTTGCATTTTCTTCGCTAAACAATCTCTTCCTGTCGTTTGTTTATTGTATAGCTCTCTTTGATTATCAAGTAAATAATTGATGGGAGCTGGAATAAATAACAAGAGAAAAGGAGGGCGGTTATGAAGAAATTTGCACTTTATGGAATTGGGTTGTTCTTTTCTGCTTTGCTCCTTCAGGCCTGCGGAACTACCCGTTCGGCTGCAGAGAAAGAACAGATTGCTGCCGATATTCGTCATGCTGTGGAGAGATGCGACTTTATTTTTGAAGCCACCTATGCCTATCCAACCGGATACAGGTCGGTTTATCTTTCACCTTATTACAATGTTAAGGTATCTCCCGACACGGTAAAAGTCTACTTACCCTATTATGGTAGGGCTTATCGTGCTCCGATGGATCCGCGCGAGGGGGGATTTAATTTCACGAGTACCGATTTTGAATATAAGTTGATACCCGTAAAAGGGAAAGGAAACTGGCAAACGGAAGTGACCATACTCGACCTGGACAGACCAGTAACTTTCCGTTTCGATATATGGGAAAACGGAACAGCACGTCTCGATGTAAATGACATGAACCGGCAGGCTATTTCATTTCAGGGAAATATTGAAATAAAATTATAATTTATCTGCCAGCGTGGCGGGCAGGTAGAAGGTGTCGTTCTTGTCGATGTAAACTACCACGGATCCCAGTTCGAATGGTTTGCCGTTCAGTTTTGCCACTGAAGAAAATGCTTTGATCTCCAACGTGTTTCTGCCTTTCTTCACCCTGAGCTGGGGAGCATCGGGATTCTTCTTGTCGATTGTGAAATTCATGCCATTGAAAACCTGGTCATGCTTTACGAATATCCTGTCCGACAGTTCCTGCAGCGAGACTTTCAAGCCTGCTGCTTTCTGCAGATATTTGTTTACATCCAGGTTTGTGACATGTCCTCTGAGCAGATCACCCTGTGGGTGGTAAGAAGCAAGAAGTACCTCTTCGCCCGTGTGTCCACCTGTGGTAAAACCAAAGCAGTTACGTGAGTTGAGAATGTTGCCGATGTTGTGTGCGAGGTTGTTGCTGGTTCCTACTTTTGTATAATCCCCTTCCTTGTAATTTTTAGAAGAAAGCAGTGTTTGCAACTCTTCATCGGTGATATCGATGTCGGTAAATTTTCTGAATACCGCCTTGATCTCCTCCGGTTTTGTGTTTGTCAGCATCGATTCAATGCCGTTGGCACTTAGTTGAATTTTAGACACAGGACCAAACAACTGCTCCAGAGAAAGCTTGTCGTAACCGGGGCAGCTACTTGCACCGATTGAAAAACCACTGTTGCCGTGGTCGGAAAGAACCAGCACCGCAGTGTTTCCGTCGTTACGGGCAAAATCTATCGCTTTTGCCACTGCTTCGTCAAAAGCCAGAAATTCGTGAATGATGGCGGCTGCATCGTTGGCATGGGCAGACCAGTCCACCTGGCTGCCTTCGACCAACAGAAAGAAACCATGCTCTTTTTTCGATAGTATATTCAGCGCCTTCTCGGTCATCTCGGCAATGGAGGGTACTTTGTCGGGATTTCTGTCTATGTCGTATGGCAGTGCCTTATCACCAAACAAAGCCCACACTTTTCCGTCTCCTGCGTAATTGAGGAGTGCGTTCCGGTCATTGCTGATAAGTGTGGTACCGTTGTTGTTGAAATGTTGCCGGATGTCGTCCGTAAGGATACCATTTCCACCACCGAACATCACGTCCAGGTTTTGGTAGGCCATCTGTGAAGCCAGTGCATCGTAGTTACTCCTTTTGTAATGATGTGCAGAGAAGTCGGCCGGTGTGGCATGTGGAAATTCACAGGTGACAACCAGTCCGACTGCCTTCTGTTTTTCAATCTTCATTGCTTCAAGAATGGTCGCCGCAGGCTGCCAGGTACGTGATCCGTCAACCTGAACCAAATCATTCTCCGATACCTCGGGATGGATGGCCACATTTCCTGTTTGCTGCAACACGCCGGTCGCATAGGCTGAGCCCGTGGGAGCAGAGTCTCCGATGGGAGCGTTGGAGGAAAAGGTGGTTACGGTACCGCTGAGATACGGGTCCACATGCAATCCCTCACCCAGGTTGTTATACTGTTTAAACCAGCGGGCAGCTGAGTAAACACCAATGGAGGTGCCGTCGGGGATCATGACGATGATATTTTTAACCGGTCTTATTTCCTGCGCCAAAAGTGTTATGGTAAAAAAGGACAGGAATAAAAGGATGTTTATTCTCTTCATTGCGTAATTATTTTGTTTTGTGATGTAGAACATACAAAGTTATAAAAATGTTGTTACGTTTTAATCAAGATTGATCAAAAGAGTATTTTGGCTCTTCCCGCAGATTGGGAAACAGCCTGATTTTCCTTATATTTGTATTTCAAAAGAAAATAGAATAACAGATGAGTAACAGAAAGCCCCTGATATTGATTACCAATGACGATGGTTATCATGCAAAGGGTATCGTCTCGCTGACAGAGGCGATGAAAGGTTTGGGAGAAATTGTCGTTTTTGCTCCAGACTCACCCCGTTCGGGTATGTCGAGTGCCATATCTACTTCAAATCCACTGCGTGCAAGGTTGATTCACAGTGAGCCCGGGCTGACTTCCTATGTTTGTAACGGGACTCCGGTGGATTGTGTAAAACTGGCATTGAATGAGTTTCTGGATCGGAAACCCGATTTGTTGGTTTCAGGAATCAATCACGGCTCCAATGCCGGAATAAGTGTATTGTATTCAGGCACGATGGGCGCAGCCATTGAGGGTTGTGTTTTCAACGTACCCTCCATCGGTTTTTCGCTTTGCGATTTTACGCCCGACGCCGATTTTTCAGCCACGGCTGCGATAGCGCGTGAACTGGCAAAAAAGGTGCTTGCTGCCGGTCTTCCCAAAGGAGTTTGTCTGAATGTGAACGTGCCTGTGGGCAAGGTAAAAGGTACCCGGGTTACTACCCAGACGCAAGGCAAGTGGGTGAATGAATACCATCGCTCGAAAGATGGATCGGGAAGGGATGTTTTCTGGATGACCGGCAACTTCGAGAACTGGGAAGCAGAAAACGACAACAACGACGAGTGGGCACTGGCAAAGGGATATGCTGCCATTGTGCCGGTAAAGATTGACATGACGGCTTATGATTTTATGCCGACATTGAAAAAGTGGGAGATATGAAGTACTATCTTGTGGCAGGAGAAGCGTCGGGCGATTTGCATGCCTCCAACCTGATGCAGTCGCTTCAGGAATTGGACAGAGATGCTGATTTTCGTTTTTTTGGTGGCGATCTGATGCATTCAAAAGGCGGCACGCTGGTGAAACATTACCGCGAAATGGCCTATATGGGAATTATCCCGGTCATATTGCATGCACGGACTATCCTGCGCAACCTGGATTTTTGCAAAAGAGATATTGCAGCGTATAAACCCGATGTAGTGATACTGGTTGATTATCCCGGGTTTAATTTGAAGGTGGCAAAGTATGTAAAGAGCAAGCTACATATACCGGTTCATTATTATATTTCACCCAAGGTGTGGGCCTGGAAGGAGTATCGTGTGAAATCCTTCAAGAAGTATGTAGATGAGATGTTTTGCATCCTGCCTTTCGAGGTGGACTTTTTCAGGAAACATCAATATAGGGTACATTACGTCGGTAATCCCACTGTGGATGCCATTGCGGACAGGGATTGCCGCGAGGAGTCTTTCGACGAGTTTATAGATGCACATCGACTTGAAAATAAACCAATTATTGCATTGCTGGCAGGAAGCCGGAAACAGGAGATAGCCAGTAATCTTCCGGCAATGCTGGAGGCTGTAAAAAGCTTCGCCGATGGATATCAGATTCTTGTAGCTGGTGCTCCCGGAATAGAACCCCTGTTTTATAAGGAGTTTGAGCATGGATTTCCATCTGTTCGGGTGTTGTTTAATCGTACATATCGGATTTTGGCACAGGCCGATGCGGCCCTGGTAACCTCCGGTACGGCCACGCTCGAAACAGCTTTGCTCAATGTACCGCAGGTAGTCTGTTACAGAACATCATTCCCGAAGCTGACCTGGTGGGGGTTTAAGCATATTCTGCATACACCTTTTATCTCACTGGTAAACCTGATCAGCGGCAGAGAAGTTGTAAAGGAACTTTTTGCTAAAAGATTTACCGTCGATCAGATCAGAACTGAACTCAAACAATTGCTCCACGTGCAGAGCTACCGGCAAAATATGCTCAACAATTACCGGGAGATGCAGGCGAAACTTGGGAGGCCGGGTGCATCTGACAGAGCAGCAGCAATTATTTTTCGCGCATTGCATCCCTGATTTTTTCTGTATCCCTGAATCTTTGTAATGCCACTTGTGCAGCGATGCAATTGTTTGTGAAAGGTAAGTTTGTAATTTAATTTTTTCGAATCGGCATTATTTCTGTCTTTTTTTGTTTTCTTTGTAGAGATAATAAAAAAGTAAAAAAATGAAGGTAGGTATTCTTAGTTCGGGCGGAGACGCCCCCGGTATTAATGCAACCATACGCGGCATTGGTAAGACGGCCATCAATAACTATGGCATGCAGGTGATCGGTATCCAGAATGGTTTTTCCGGATTGTTATATAAAGATGTTGTGGAACTCAACGATCCTTCCTTGTCGGGAATATTGAATTTGGGAGGCACTATTCTGGGAACGGCACGTGAAAAGGTGTTCCGGAAGATGATTACTTCACCCGATGAGAAAGACCGTGAACAGATAAAAGCTGCTTATCATGAGCTGGGGCTCGACTGTCTTGTATGTATTGGAGGAAACGGCACGCAACGTACCACATGGATGCTTTCCGAATTAGGTCTGAATGCGATAGGCGTACCAAAAACCATTGATAACGATGTCTATGGTACGGACATTACCTTTGGATTTGACACCGCTGTAAATATCGCCACCGAAGCAATTGACAGACTCCATTCCACAGCCAGTTCGCACCGGCGTGTGATGGTGATCGAGCTGATGGGACATCATGCCGGTTGGATCACACTCTATGCCGGAATGGCCAGTGGTGCCGACATCATCCTTTTACCCGAATTGGGTTATAATATGAAGGTTGTGATCGACAAGATTCAAAAACGGATGGAAATGGGTAAGGCCTATTCTATTGTGGCTGTGGCAGAAGGTGTGGAGGTGCCTACCAAGGAACGTCCCGCTACCTACTTTGCCCGTGAAATTGAGACACAGACCGGTTTTGAGACACGCGAAACAGTCCTCGGCTATATTCAGCGAGGGGGCTCACCTTCACCTTACGACCGAATTCTGGGAACCTTGCTGGGAGGACATGCTGCCAGGCTGATTCATGAGAAAAAATTCGGCAGAATGGTGGCACGACTCGGTAATACAATTTCCGACGTGCCGCTGTCGGAAGTCGCCGGTAAATTACGTCTGGTGACGCCTGAGTCAAATCTTGTACAACAGGGAAAACGAATGGGTATATCGTTCGGTGTATGGTAAAAAAAGATATTTTGTGAAATCAGGATTCCTCGGTGGTTTGTTCCTCTTCCAGATCAGGAAAAGAGGTTTTTTCCATGTGATTGTCCGGGTTTGAAGCAGCGGTGCCTGCTTTTCGGGCAATCACTTCCTGCAGTTCGTTGCTTTCGCGCAGTTTTCTGATTGCTACCTTCGCTGCCATCTGGTGAGATTCTTTCTTGGAGTAACCCTTGCCCGATCCTATTTCCACTCCGCCCACTTTCACACAGGAACTGAAGACCGGATTGTTTTGCGCATCGTAAGAGGCATCGGTTACTTCAAAAAGTACATCCACCTTATTCTTTTGTCCCCACTCGATAAGACGGGATTTAAAATCGACCTCACTTTTGAGTACGGTCTCAATGTTTAAATGTTGTTTGATGAGTGTCTCATATACGAACTTCTTGGCTACACGGTAACCCTGGTCGAGATAGATCGCGCCAATCAATGCTTCCAGTGCATCACCATAAATATTGGTGTTGTGTGCCAGATTGCGTGTCGATGAGATGATGAGCTTGTCGAGTCCCAACTCCACTGCCAATTTGTTCAGGGTTTCCCTTTGTACGATGCGTGAACGCGTGCTGGTGAGAAATCCCTCTTTCTTATGTTCGAACTTTTTATACAGGATATCTGCGACAATGGCATCCAGGATGGCATCGCCCAGAAATTCAAGACGTTCATTATTCACCCACCTCCCTTTACTCGAACGGATCGAGGATGAACGATGTGTCATGGCTTCTCTATAGAGATCTATCCAGTCGGGATAGAATCCCAATACGTTGTAAAACGAAAGATAAGGCTCTTTACCTTTGTGTGGAAGAGCCTTGATCCTTTTTACGAATCTTCTTAACACACTACTTGTTGTATTGCTTGAGAATTACACTTGCGTTGTGTCCCCCAAAGCCAAAAGTGTTAGATAACGCAGCTCTTATCTCCCTTTTTTGAGCTTTGTTGAATGTAAAGTTCAGGTTGTAATCAATCTCGGGATCCTCGTCCCCATCTTCATGGTTAATGGTCGGGGGGACAATCTGATCTCTGATTGCCAGGATGCTGAACATAGTCTCCAGTGCGCCTGCGCCTCCCAAAAGATGGCCGGTCATGGATTTGGTAGAGCTGATGTTCAGTTTGTAGCTGTGATCACCGAATACATCGAGGATGGCTTTGACTTCCGAAATATCTCCTACAGGCGTGGAGGTACCATGAACGTTGATATAGTCAATGTCTTCCGGCTTCATTTCGGCATCTTCCAGCGCGTTACGCATCACCAGCTTTGCACCCAATCCCTCGGGATGTGAAGCTGTGATATGATAAGCATCTGCCGACATTCCTCCGCCCACCACTTCGGCGTAAATGTTTGCGCCGCGTGCGATGGCGTGTTCCAGCTCCTCCAGAATGAGGGCAGTACCACCCTCACCAATCACAAAACCGTCGCGACTGGCGCTAAACGGGCGTGAAGCGGTTTGCGGTGCATCATTGCGCGTGGACAAGGCATGCATGGCGTTGAAGCCTCCCACTGCCGATGGGCTGATGGTCGCTTCAGCACCTCCGGTGAGGATCGCATTGGCTTTTCCCAGACGAATAAGATTAAACGCATCTACAATAGAATTGGTAGATGAAGCACAAGCCGAGACGGTGGCATAGTTAGGGCCCCTCAGTCCATAAATCATAGAGATATGCCCTGCTGCGATATCCGCTATCATTTTCGGAATGAAAAAGGGATTGAACCGTGGTCCTTTCTCTTTGTTGAGATAATATTCACCTACTTCGTCTTCAAACGTTCTTATTCCGCCAATTCCTGCAGAAAATATCACGCCGATACGATCTCTGTTTTCTGTATCCAGATCGAGACCCGAGCTTTCCATCGCTTCTTTTGCTGCATGGATGGCCAATTGGGCATACCGGTCATATTTTCTTGCTTCCTTGCGATCGAACAGATCGCTTGGATCGAAATTTTTTACTTCACAGGCAAACTGTGTTTTAAAAAGTGATGCGTCGAAATGAGTAATAGGCCCGGCGCCACTTTTCCCCGCAAGGGCATTTTCCCATGTGGTTTGCACGTCGTTTCCGAGCGGGGTGATTGCCCCCAGGCCTGTTACTACTACTCTTTTTAACTCCATGAATAAAATGGATTATTTCGCGTGTTGTTCTACATACGAAACAGCGTCTCCAACGGTAGAGATTTTTTCTGCTTGATCATCGGGAATGGAGATATTGAATTCTTTTTCGAATTCCATAATCAATTCTACCGTGTCAAGAGAGTCTGCTCCCAGATCATTGGTGAAACTGGCTGTTTCAGTAACTTCTGATTCTTCCACACCTAATTTGTCGACAATGATCGATTTTACTCTTTCTGCTACTTCAGACATAACTTTCGATATTAATTAATAAATAAAAATTTTATTCTTAAATTTGCGATTGCAAAGTAACGCATTTTTTCTCTAATTGTGCAAACTTTTGCTCACTAAAATCAATAAAAGTGCACAAATACCGTTTTTTTGTGCATAAAATAGTACTTTATTCATGACCCAAATTGCCATATTTGCCTCGGGCAGTGGCAGCAATGCCGAAAATATTGCTGACTATTTCAAGGGTAACCCCGACATCGGAGTTGCACTCATTCTTTCCAATAAACAGGATGCATACGTACATGAACGGGCAAAGAAGCTGGGTATTGCTTCTTTTTTCTTTACAAAAGTTGAGTTCGACGAAGGGACAAAAATCCTGGATGTCCTGCGTAAAAATAAGATAGATTTCATTGTGCTGGCCGGTTTTTTGTTAAAAATCTCACAACCTATTCTGGATGCCTTTTCAGGACGTATCATCAATATTCATCCTGCACTTCTTCCCAAATACGGGGGTAAAGGAATGTATGGCGACAAGGTGCATCAGGCGGTGATTGATGCAGGCGAAACCGAGTCGGGCATCACCATCCATTATGTGAATGAGCATTATGATGCGGGTCACATTATTTATCAGGTCAGCTGTGAAGTGCAGAGCGGTGACAGCTGTGACATCCTTGCGGCGCGGGTACATGCTTTGGAGTACGCTCATTTTCCCAGGGTAATTGAAGATGTGGTAAGAGAACTGTATATGAGGGGAGATATTCCTTCCAATGAAAAGGGTCGTATCGGATAGTAGTGCGCCGGTAAAAAATAGGGTATGATCACGGGAGTTGCAAAATAAATTGTATCTTTGCAGTCCATTTAGCGGCTGTGGCGTAATTGGTAGCCGCGCCAGACTTAGGATCTGGTGACGAGAGTCGTGGGGGTTCGAGTCCCTTCAGCCGCACAATATGCTCCTTCAAAAGAAATTTTGAGGGAGTTTTTTTTATTCTTCCGCATGAAACCAAATTCACTGTAGATCAGATTTAAATACAATGTGATGTTAAACGCACGCTAATGATCAAACCTCACGATATTTTATCGATGATCTTTTTTTAATTCAAAAGTTTGTAGGATATAATTATTGTTCGTATTTTTGCGAACAATAAATTGATATGGAAACAACAAAACTTACATTGCAGACAGCTGAACAGGAGATGGTGGCCCGCATGGCAAAGGCATTGGGACACCCTACCAGAATTGAGATACTCGTTTTTCTGGCATCTCAGGACAGTTGCTTTTTTGGAGATATTCACGATGAGCTTCCTATGGCCAAATCTACTGTCTCTCAGCATCTGAAGGAGTTGAAAGATGCCGGTTTGATTCAGGGTGAGATTGAAACGCCCAAAGTGAGATACTGCATCCACAAGGAAAACTGGGAGATTGCCCGTAAGCTGTTTTCTGATCTCTTTGGTTTATTCGAAGAGACGGAGATGAATTGCTGAGTAGAGATATATTTTTTGCGTTCAATGTTCGTCATTCGGCGAATTAAGAACCTGTAATTGCGAATTTTTAGAAATACGACAACCAACCAAATGAATAAAGAATGAAGACAATCGAAATTTTTGATCCGGCACTGTGTTGTCCTATGGGATAGTGCGGCCCAAATATTAATCCGGAATTAATGCGGATGGCCACAGTAACGGATACATTGAAAAGAAAGGGAATAAATATCTCGCGTCATAATTTAAAGGAAGAACCGGGAGCTTTTGTATCAAATGGTGTGGTAAACCAATGCCTGCCTTTCACTGGTCAACACAATAAATCCTTTCCTCCGATCAAAGGCACAGGGCGAAATTGCGTGGATTGACAAAGTGAGGGAACTTTCGGATGATAATACAGCGTTAATTGAATGGAAGAATTTATAATCAACATGATGGATAAAAGTGTTCAGCTAAAAGAAGCGGTGAAGCAAAAATATGGAGAGATTGTTTTGCTAAAAAAGAACGCCTCCTGCTGTGCTTCGCCTTGTTGTTGCGCCGAAGGTAATGGCACAATGAATGAAGACTACAGCGATGTGGACGGGTACGTTGCCGATGCAGACCTGGGCCTGGGGTGTGGACTCCCTACTCAGTTTGCGAATATCCAAAAAGGAGATACCGTTTTGGACTTGGGCTCAGGAGCCGGGAATGACTGTTTTGTCGCCCGTGCTGAAGTGGGTGAATCGGGGAAAGTGATTGGCGTCGACTTTACACCGGCAATGGTTGACAAGGCGCGTGAAAATGCCGCGAAAAGAGGATTTAAAAACGTCGAATTTCGGGAAGGGGATATTGAAGATTTGCCTGTTGAAAATAACTCTGTGGATGTCGTTATCAGCAATTGTGTACTCAATTTACTTCCCGCCAAAGATAGGATATTCCACGAAATATACCGTGTATTGAAGCCCGGGGGCCATTTCTGCATTTCAGACATCGTGCTGCAGGGCGAACTTCCGCCCGAATTGTCACATGCCGTGGAGATGTATGTAGGCTGTGTTGCCGGGGCCATACCGCAGGAAGAATACATTGCCGGGATATCGAAAGCAAAATTTCAGAAAATTGAAATCGTCAACAGGAAGAATGTGGATATTTCCGATGAAATACTTTCTGAATATCTCAATAAGGATTCCTTACACGCTTTTAAATCGGGAGGGTCTGGCGTCTTTTCAATCACAGTGAACGCAAAAAAATAACAAACAGATGAAAAAACGAATTTTGATTTTGTGCACGGGAAACAGCTGCCGTAGTCAGATGGCACACGGCTTCCTGCAGTCGTTCGATCCGGAGCTGGATGTGCATTCGGCTGGTACCAATGCAAGCGGCAAGCTAAATCCCAAAGCGGTGGAGGTAATGAAAGAAGCGGGAGTGGATATTTCGCATCATACCTCTGACAGCGTAGACAAATACCTGGGTGAAGAGTGGGATTACGTGATCACGGTATGTGGTGGAGCCAACGAAAGCTGCCCGGCTTTTATGGGAAAAGTGAAACACCGGTTGCATATTGGATTCGACGATCCCTCGGATGCTACTGGAACACCCGAATTTATTCAGTCGGAATACATCCGTGTGCGCGACGAGATAAAAGAGGGGTTTCATAATTTTTACCAGAAGCAGATCCGTTAGCAAGCGATAAAAATAAATGATACAAGATGACTATGGGGTGGTGGCATATCGCTCCCTAATTAAACAGGATATTTATGAGCAAAAGTAAAATGCGTTTTCTGGACAGATACCTTACCCTGTGGATATTCCTGGCGATGGCTGTGGGTGTAGCCTTGGGTCATTACATTCCTTCTTTTGGCGGAAGGGTTGATTCCCTCTCGCGGGGAACAGTGAATATTCCGCTGGCTATCGGATTGATTCTGATGATGTACCCACCCTTGGCAAAAGTGAATTACAGGCTGATGCCCAAAGTGTTCGCCAATGGGAAGGTACTTACCATCTCGCTCGTGCTGAACTGGATCATTGGACCCATCCTGATGTTCCTGCTTGCCATTCTTTTCCTGCGCGATTATCCTGAATATATGACTGGAGTAATCCTGATCGGATTGGCGCGTTGCATTGCCATGGTGCTGGTATGGAACGACCTGGCGGAAGGAAACAGCGAGTATGGAGCCGGTCTGGTTGCACTGAACAGCATCTTTCAGGTATTCTTTTACAGCTTTTATGCCTGGCTGTTTATTACGAAGCTGCCTCCCCTGTTGGGTTTTGAAGGGGCCATCGTAGATATTTCTATCGGTACCATCGCTGAGACCGTGGCCATCTATCTGGGAATACCTTTTTTGATGGGAATATTGAGCCGGCTGATTCTGGTAAAAGTGAAGGGAGTGGCATGGTACGAAAAGAAATTTATTCCGGCCATATCGCCACTTACGCTGATTGCCCTTCTCTTTACCATTGTACTGATGTTCAGCCTGAAGGGTGATCTGATTGTGCAGATTCCGATGGATGTGGTGCGCATTTCCATTCCGCTGATCATCTATTTTACCCTGATGTTTTTCATCAGTTTTTTTATCAGCAAGGCGATGAATACCTCCTATGACAAGAACGCTTCCATCTCGTTCACTGCATCGGGGAACAATTTTGAACTGGCTATTGCCGTGGCCATCGGTGTTTTCGGGCTATACAGTGGACAGGCATTTGCCGGTGTGGTTGGTCCACTGGTGGAAGTACCCGTACTCATCCTGCTGGTAAATGTGGCGAAGCAACTCAAAAGAAAGTATTATCCTGCTCACGCAACAGCGAAGTGACTAATTTTGAAGATATATCACAAACATTATGACAAAAATAGTTGTTTAGACTACATATACATAATTATAGTATAAACAACACTTAGGTATGATTCGTAAGGAAATTATCATTGACCAGCCTGTTGAGAGAGTGTGGGAGGCACTTACCCAACCCGAAGAGATGAAAAACTGGTATTTCAATATCTCGAACTTCGAACCCAAAGAAGGAGAAATATTCGATTTTATCGTTTCTTTTACCGATGAAGACGGAGAACACAATTTCCGTCACCTGTTTAAAATATTGAAAGTCAGTCCTGCTGAAAAACTGCAGCATACCTGGGAGCATCCGGGGCATAGCGGGGGAACCTCTGTGCTTACCTGGGAACTTTTTCCCCATGAGGGATCCACCACCGTGGTGCTTACGCACGAAGGAATTGAGACTTTTCTTGATGAGGGAAGCAAGTATTTTACAAAAGCAAGTTATCTGGCCGGGTGGACCGACATATTACAGGGATTAAAAGAATATCTGGAAAATGAGATATAGCGGCTTGTTACTTCCCTGATTTTTGATGTGGATACCGGGATTTCCACAACGTACAGAGATATAGTATCCGGGATAATGCCATTCAATCCGTTGACATGGCACATTACACGGCCGGGCCAGCTTCTGCTAAATGCGGATGCGTCAAAGCCTGTCCGTCGGAATCTTTCCGGGATAGACTATTCACAGTTTGCCGATCATGCCAGCGGTCCCCCTCAATGTCACGTATTTCGACCGTGAACACGGTATTTTTTTGGATGAAAGCAGTAATTTATGGCGAAGATTATGGTATTGGCCGGTGAGGCCGATCAAAAAAATGATAACTTTGGGATTCATTAACTCAATATAGCCAGACGATGAAAACAAAAGAGTACACCAACGGAGAGATTACAATTGTATGGAAGCCCGATGCATGCATTCATTCGGGTGTATGCGTCAAAACACTGCCCAATGTATATAAACCCAACGAGCGGCCATGGATACAGATGGAACATGCAACCAGCCAGGAAATGATTGATCAGGTTGCCAAGTGTCCCTCGGGGGCATTGAGTATAAAAAAAGAAGGAAAATGACGAGGATCGAACAGAAAGACAACGGCAAGAAAGGCCGGTTTGTCATGTATGAAGATGATCTTCCCGTCGGGGAAATGACTTATGTGTGGATTGATGATTCCAAGATCATCATTGATCATACCAAAGTAGAAGAGACTCACGGAGGAAAAGGATATGGCAAGCAGCTGGTGATGGCGGGTGTAGAATTTGCGCGAAAGCAGGAACTGAAGATAATTCCGCTTTGTCCTTTTGCAAAAAAAGTGTTTGACAGAGATGCCGGCATTCAGGATGTGAGATTTTCATAATGTATACCAATCAATATCCAATATGGGAAAAACAATTATTGCGCTCCTGCAGGAGACAGTAGAGAAATATGGAGAACGGCCCTTTCTTTATGAGGCACGCAACGGCGCAGAATATAGTTCATTCACTTTCCGTGAGGTGCAGGGGCAGTCAATTCGCTTTGCGGCGGGCCTGATGGCACTCGGTCTTAGGGCAGGGGAGCGGGTGTCGCTCATCTCGGAGGGGAAGAACAACTGGGTGCTGGGTGAACTGGGTGTGCTCCACGCCGGGGCGGTCTGCGTGCCGCTCTCGGTGAAGCTGGAGACGGTGCAGGATATCACCTTCCGCATCAACCACTCCGACTCGGTGATGGTGCTGGCTTCCGGTCAGCAGATCGCGAAGCTGCGCCCCATGAAGGGGCAGTTCGCCACGGTGAAGCGCTACATCCTGCTCGACGCGGTGGAAGATCCGGCGGAGGATGAGATCTATTTCGACAAGGTGCTCGAGCTGGGCGACGCCCTGCTCGCGGCCGACAGGAAGCAGGTGGAGGAGCGGATGGCAGCGGTGGAGCCCGACAGCCTGGCCAACATCTCCTACACCTCCGGTACGACGGCCAACCCCAAGGGGATCATGCTGTCGCACGACAACTATGTCTGCAACGCCGAGCAGGCAGTGGACCATCTCAACGGCATCCCCTCATACTTCCGTACACTGCTGATCCTGCCGTGGGACCACTCCTTCGGACATACCGCCGGCATCTACGCCTTCATGAAGTGCGGTGCCGCCATCGCCTCCGTGGCGGCCGGCAAGAGCGCCATGGAGATTCTGCGCAACGTGCCCAAGAGTATAAAGGCGATCAACCCCCACCTGCTGATGAGTGTGCCGGCGCTGGCCGCCAACTTTCGGAAGAACATCGAGACGGGGATCGAGAATCAGGGGAAGACCGCCTGGCGCCTTTTCCGCCAGGGACTGAAAGTGGCATATACCTACAACGGGGAGGGGTACAACCGGGGGCGTGGAAAACGGGCTTTGTTAAAACCGCTCGTTGCTTTCTACGATAGGATGATCTTTTCGAAGATACGACAGAACTTCGCCAGTAACCTGCAGTACTTCATTGGCGGCGGTGCCCTGCTCGACATCGAGCTGCAACGCTTTTTCTATGCCATCGGCATACCCATGTACCAGGGCTACGGCCTCTCGGAGGCGTCGCCCATCATCTCCGCCAATTGCGCACAAGCCCACAAGCTGGGTTCCTCGGGCAAGACCATGCCGCGCATGGAGATCCGCATCGGCGATGAGGCGATGAACCCGCTGCCGGTGGGTGAGAAGGGCGAGATCCTGATCAAAGGGGGTAACGTGATGAAGGGATACTGGAAGAATCCGGAAGCGACAGCGGAAACCATCGTCGACGGTTGGCTCCGTACCGGCGATATGGGTTACCTCGACAGCGACGGCTACCTCTATGTGCTGGGACGCACCAAGTCGCTGCTGATCAGCAACGATGGAGAGAAGTTCTCTCCCGAGGGGATCGAAGAGTCGATCATGGCCCAGTCGGAGTTCATCGACCAGTGCGTGCTGCACAATAACCAGAGCCCCTACACCACGGCCCTGCTGACGGTCAACCGGGAGGCGCTGAAGCGACGCACCTCCGACCCGGTAGAGGCGTCACGGGTTATCGCCGGTGAGATCGCGGCCTACATGAAGGGGGGCAAGCACGACGGCCTCTTCCCCCACCGCTGGATTCCCTCCGCCTTTGCGGTGATTGAGGAGCCTTTCAGCGAGAAGAACGGGATGGTCAACTCCACCATGAAGATCGTGAAGCACAAGGTGTATGAAAAGTATGCGGAGGAAATTGAGATGATGCATACGCCGGAAGGAAAGAAGCCGGATTCGGATCATAACATCGCGGTGTTGCAGAAATTATTGATTAAATAAATGAGTCGTGTGAATTTATATGTTACTTGTCTATTTTTGAGAATTTCTTCCGGAAACTTAAAGGGGTATATCCCGTGTTTTTTTTGAAAAGCCGATAGGCGTTTCTTACATCGTTAAATCCGCTCTCAATAGTTATGTCCAACAAGCTTTTTCTTGTCGTCAATAATTCATTGGAAAGGTACTCGATCTTCTTATCGAGTATAAACTGATAAATAGAGGTGCCCATGGTTTCCTTGAATTTTTTTTCAAGAGTTCTTCGGCCAAGAGGAACAACTTGCGACAATTTATCGATGGATATGTCAGAAGTGAAATTTTTTTCAATATAATCTATTATTTCTATAATATATCTGTCAGAGATATTGTATCTTTCGGTAGATTGTCTTTGTTCAATACGAATCGGTTTTTTTGCTATCTTGAATGGGATATTCTTTTTATTTAGAATCAGTGTATGGAGTTTCTTGCCTGCCACATATCCTATATTTTCATCGTCGGTTACGATGGAAGAGATGGTCGGATTAGATAAGTTGCAGATAAGCTCGTCGTTATCAACACCCAATAAGGATATCTCATTTGGAATGTCGATGTTGTTTATTTTGCACATTTCGGCTACCTGAATAGCAAAATAATCATCACATGCAAAAACAGCCACCGGTTTCGGAAGTGACGACAACCATTCGTCCAATTCTATATGACTTTTACTCCATTGACTGTTGGTTAAATATTCCGATTCGAAATAGTAGAAGTTTCCTCCTAATTTTTCCACTTCAATACGATAGCCTTCTGCTCTGCCTTTTGACCAAAGAAAGTTTTTATTACCATAGAAGGCAAAATTTTGAAATTTTTTTTTCGCGAAAAAATTAGCGGCTATTGCGCCTACTTCTATATAATCGCCGGAAATTTTAGAAAACCAGTCAGCATCATCCTCATAATTTTGAAGAAATACAGGAATGTCCAATTTCTCTAAAAACCTGACTTCCTGATATTCCCACTGAACAATAACTGCATCGATACTCCATTCCTCAATTCGCTGTACGATTCCGTTTTCACCGTACAACATTTTGTAATATAAAGGCAACCGATAGAATATCCAGGGACCTTTTTCATGCGCATAACGTATTAACCCCGTCAGAAAACGACGGCTGAACTCAGTGGCGGAATCTATGAGGACGAGTATTTTAATCATTGAAATCCAAATAAGTGTTACCATTTAACAATGAAATTAGTACAATTTTCTTTAATCGAGATTATTTGTAGAAATATTTTCGTGATTTGTCATTAGTTTTTCGTAAAATGTCTTATAAGATCTTTATGGGGAGGGTATCTTTGTGAAAATTTGAACCAGTAATATACATGCAGGGCTCATGGAAAAACTCCTGTAAGATAGACTTTCCCTGCAAAGCTTTATCGATATGGTGATATATGGCACATTTGATCAGAGTATTTGTTTAACAATAATATAAATGATTTAAAAATTCAATAACAAAATTAAATGTATACCTATGGAACAAGCAATTAGACGATTATTTTTTATAAGTACATGTCTCCTGTTTTTATCATTCACTATTTATAGTCAAGATAAATCTATCAGACAGGGTATTGTTGTCGATAAAATCACAAAAGAAACTTTACCCGGAGTCCAGGTCATTGTGAAAGGTACAACCAGGGGGGGAGTAACTGATGTAGACGGTTTTTTTAAAATAGAAGTAAATAGTGGTGACTATCTGATTTTTAGCATGCTCGGTTATGAATCACAGGAGATTTTGATAGGAAACGAAACATCTCTCAGTATTGATTTGACACCTACTACCTATGATTTGGGAGAAGTTGTAGTGACTGCTTTAGGTATTGAGCGAAAGACCAGAACATTGTCCTATTCAACGCAACAAATTGAAGGTTCAATAGGAGAGATAAAAGACAACAGTTCCAATATCTTAAGCGGTTTATCGGGAAAGATATCGGGAGCTGTAATATCAACTGCTGCCACAGGTCCAGGAGCCGCTGCCCGGGTGGTGCTTAGAGGAAATCGATCTATCAGCGGAAATAATACCGCACTGATCGTTATCGACGGTGTCCCGTATGACAATACTTCATACAGGCAAGCTACGGGTACTACCTATAATTATGGAGGAAGTGACGGTGCTGTGAATATCAATCCCGACGATGTTGCATCTATCAACGTACTTAAGGGACCTTCTGCAGCTGCATTGTATGGCAGCAGGGCGGCCAACGGAGCCATAATAATTACAACAAAACGTGGGAAAGAAGGAGCTTTAAAGATAGATCTGAATAGCGGCATGTCCGTAGATCAACCCCATTTATTAATCAACTTTCAGGACAGATACGGCAGAGGCAACGGAGGAGTTGGGGCGGAAGGAGTAGGAGAAAGCTGGGGGGCAGCAGCCCAGACTTATAATACGAATGTGAAGGATTTTTTTAAAACAGCTTATTCTTTTAACAATACGTTGAGTCTGTATGGGGGAACAGATATGATGCAAGGGTTTGCTTCCTATACCAATAATTCTGTGGAGGGAATGATACCCGGTAATAAATTGGAGAGGAATACGATGAACCTGAGAATAAACACTCAGTTACATTCTAAACTCACTACCGATGCCAAGATCACCTATGTGAATCAGAGAATAATAAACCGTCCGCGTTTGGGAGATGCCGGGACCCCCATAGAGGCATATATCATGCCGAGAGATATGAGCGAGGTGGAGTTGAAAGACTATGAAACCATCAACCCGAATAATGGACAACCGGTACGAAAATACTGGACTACCTCTTCGATCTACGACAATCCATACTGGAGTACCGAAAGGACGTCGGTAAATGAGGAACGAAACCGTATAACATTATTGGGATCTGCCAAGTATCAGCTATCGGATTGGCTAAGCATCCTGGGACGGGTGAGTTATGACCGGTATGATGATAAGGTAGACGGCTCTTTTTACGATGGTACGGTTTCATTGGGAGACGTAAAGACAGGTGGTAAATATTACGAGACCAATTCTCAATACTGGGAAAGGAACTTTGATTTATTACTATCGGGAGAGAATTCCATTACCGAGCATATAAGCATTAATTACAATCTCGGCACCAGTTTTTTAAAGAGGGAGTATACTACCACGACGGATATGGCCAACGGACTTTCTATTCCGAACAAATTCAGCCTGACCGCGGCAACTACCCCGGCTTTTCAGGATGTGGGCGGATACGTGCGCGCTTTGAATTCTGTATATGGGAACCTGCAAGTAGGACTTAAGTCATATTTATTCGTAGATGTGACCGGAAGGAATGACTGGTCATCCACGTTGCCTTCACCACATAGTTATTTTTATCCTTCCGTGGGTTTATCCGCAATTATATCCGATATGGTGAGTATGCCTTCCTGGGTTAGTTTCGGAAAAATAAGAGCTTCTTATACACAAGTGGGTAATGATCCGGATCCCTATTTACTGAAACAACGATTTCAATTTGCCCTGGGAGCAGGGCAGGGTTTTATTTCCCGAAATCAGATAAAGTCAATTCAGGATCTGAAACCCGAAAAGACGAAGTCATACGAGGTCGGCCTGGATTGGCGGTTCCTGAATGGCCGTTTAGGTCTGGATGCAACCTTATATAAGAGCAATACTATTAACCAGTTGCTGTATGTGGGTTTGCCAATGGCCAGCGGGTTTAACAGGCGATATATCAACGCGGGGAATATTGAGAACAAGGGGATAGAAATTCAACTGAACGCTACCCCCATTGAAACGAATGATTTTAACTGGAGTACCGACGTCAATTTTTCAAGGAATGTCAATAAGGTAATTAAACTGGCCCCGAATACCACACAGGTGAATATTACCGACAATACGAAGTATGCTACGGTGATTGTCAAGGAAGGCAGCTCGTATGGAGATCTGTATGGAAGGGCATGGAAAAAAGAGGAATCCTCAGGGAAATATGTGGTAGATGACAGAGGGCTTCCGGTAGCAGAGTCTAATCAAAAACTGGGAAATTTTAATCCCGATGCTATGTTGGGATGGAACAACCGGTTTGGTTATAAAAATTTCAGGATTTCATTCCTGATTGATGCCCGTCTTGGAGGAGAAACGGTTTCCGGGACCGACGCATACCTCGCAGCCTATGGAGTGGCCGGTTACACGGAGAAATTCAGGGAAGGAGGCTTGGTTCTTGATGCAGTAAAAGCCGATGGTTCTGCAAACACTACCGCCGTTACCGCACAACAATTGTGGACTACCGTTTCTCAGAATGGCCGTGACGGCTGGGGCGACTTCTTCACGTATGATATGACCAACGTGCGGCTCAGAGAATTATCGGTAGGATATGATTTTCAATTAAAAGAAACCGCTATCGTCAAATCAGCCTCACTCTCCCTGACAGGAAGAAATTTATTGTTCTTTTACAGAGGAAAATCGATAATGGATATCCACGGTATCGGAAAAAGAGACAACCCCACTGATCCGGATGCTTCCTTGGGTGCCGGAAATTATCAGGGAGTGGAATTGGGATTGCCGCCCATGGCGAGGTCTTTTGGATTTAATATTAAATTAACTTTTTAATTAATCAGTATGATGAAAAAATATATTTTCAGTTGTGCGTTGTCTCTTATCGCGTTGATGAGTTGTACGGGAGACTTTGAGGAAATGAATACAGATCCGAATAATTTGACGGAAGTAGGCCCGCGCGAAATGCCGTTCATGTTTGCCAAAGCTCAATCAGCATCGGCTTTAAACCGCAGTTTTTATCAAACCGTCCAAAACCTGGGTGCAGACTTGTATTCCCAATATTTTGCACTGACAAGTACATCTTTCTCCACTGATCGTTACGTACTTGTTCCAGACTGGCAACGGCGCTTCTGGACTGTTGTTTACGTGGATACAGCACCACAATTGAAAGCAATTAAAGAGAACGCTGAACCTGGTTCGGGAGAAGCAGCTTTGGCTGACATACTATGGGTATATGCTTTTCATCGCCTAACCGATCATTTTGGGCCGATACCCTATTTTCAGGCTGCCGAGCCGATTGAGGTAATTCCGTACGATTCTCAGGATAAAATCTATGATGACTTTTTTATCCGCCTGGAGGCTGCTGTGAATGTTCTAAAGGGATTGCCGGAAGGAACCACCATTTTTAAAGGTTATGAATTGATGTATGACGGAGACATTAAGAAGTGGATCGCTTTTGCAAATACATTGCGTCTTCGTCTCGCGTTACGCATATCGAAAAAAGACCCTGCCAGAGCTAAAACTGAGGCGGAGGCAGCGGTAACGGCCGGAGTATTGTTGAATAATTCACAAAATGCGTTCCTGAAAAAGGCGGAACCGGGTAACGATACGAACGGTTTGTCGCAGGTGGCTGCCTGGAATGAATTTGCGATGAGCTCTACCATGGCATCTTATCTGAAAGGTTATGAAGATCCGCGTTTGAAAATCTACTTTCAACCCAACGTGACTACCGGGACGTATACGAGTTTAAGAAACGGATTACCAGCCACTCTTTTGGGAAAACCGAGAAACACCCCTTCTCGCAACTCTAATGTAGGTACCTATTGGGTGACACCCAAAAGTGATAAAACCTTTAACCCGAGTCTTACTGCCTCATTCCATGTGATGTGCGCTGCCGAGGCTTATTTTTTAAGAGCGGAAGGGGCTCTGAACGGATGGAACATGGGGGGTGTCGCCGAAGAGCTATATAATAAAGGGATCCAGACAAGTATGGAACAATGGGGAATAGGTTCGAACGAAATTGCCGGGTATATTCAATCTACCAGGCAGCCCACAGCTCCTGAGGATGATCAGGAATCCCCGGCCGTGGCATCCATTCCAGTGAAATGGAGCAATAACACGGACGAACAACGTCAACAGATAGGGACCCAGAAGTGGCTGGCTATTTTTCCCAACGGGATGGAAGCCTGGGCGGAATTCAGACGGTCGGGATATCCTGTCATGTACCCGGTGTATCAATCAGACAATCCGTTGCTTCCGTCAGGGAGTTTTATAAAAAGAGTTCCGTTTCCGTTAACAGAAGAGGCGAATAATAAAGCTGAGCTGGACAAAGGAAAAGCCCTACTTGGTGGACCCGATAATGTGGCAACCAACCTCTGGTGGGACGTGGATTAGTCGTATACAGATAGATTTACTCAAAGAAAGACTGCAATAACTTGTGTATAATTAAAAAGAAATGACAACTGAAATCAAACAATTCAAGAAAGATAATCTTTCGATTCGTATTTTCAGGGATGAAACCTCTGCCGGAGAAGGAAGTGCGGAGTTTGTAGCCCACCATTTGAATGATGCCATTCAGTCCAAAGGACATGCCAACCTGATCCTGGCCACGGGTGCATCTCAATTTGCCTTTATCGAGGCGATCAAAACGCTTCCAATCGACTGGAGTAAAATTACCGTGTTCCATCTGGATGAATACAAGGGACTGCCGGAAACACATCCGGCCAGTTTTCGAAAATATCTGAAAGAAAGAATTCTCGATGAGGTAAAACCGTTTCAGGTACATTATATTAATGGGGATGCGAAAGAAATAGACCGTGAAGTAGCCCGTTATGAGGAGTTATTGAAAGCAGTTACAGTGGATGTAGCCTGCATAGGTATCGGTGAGAACGGACACATTGCCTTTAATGACCCCGAAGTGGCCGATTTTAATGATCCCAAGTTGGTGAAAATAGTACAGCTCGATGAAATTTCCCGCCGCCAACAATTGGGAGAGGGATGGTTTTCTACTCTGGAAGAGGTACCAGGAGAGGCCATCAGCCTGACGATCCCTGCTATCACACGTTGTGAAGTAATCAGTTGTATGGTACCGGATAAGAGAAAAGCCAATGCTGTGTATAATACATTGAATGAGGAAATATCAACTTCTTGCCCGGCAACCATTTTGAGAAGACATCTTCATACAGTTTTGTTTTTGGATAGAGACTCTGCATCACAATTGCAATGAAACGAAACTTAATTATTCTCATATTGTTGGTCATATTCGCCAAAGGTGTCCGGGGGCAAAATGTTCTCCCGGATCTCTTTACCGGAGATAGGAATAATGATTTGATCAGTTTTTCTCTTAAGAGAGAGGCGGCAAAAGCTTATAACCTATTAACTGTCCCGCAAAATATGGAGGAGTGGACTAAACGGAGAGAAGAATTAAAGAATAGTATCCTGCACCATGCAAGTGTGTCTTATTACCCCGACTTGCCTTTGACATATAGGGAAACAGGGGATTATAAAATGGAAGGATTTTCTATCAAAAACATTTTCTTTCAGACACGGCCGGGTGTATATGCTGCGGCGAACTTGTATATTCCTGACGGAAACGGCCTATTTCCCGCGGTAGTGGTGGCAATGGGACATTCCCGCGACGGAAAATTGTATCCTGAGTATCAGGCATTGGGCCAAACCTTGGCCATGAACGGTTACGTAGCCATTGCCATCGATCCTTGGGGGGCAGGAGAGCGAGCTACCGTGCATGGCGATTTTGAATATCATGGAGCGAATTTGGGCGCATCTTTGTTGAATGTGGGAGAAACCTTAATGGGAGTTCAAATTACAGACAATATGCGGGCTGTGGATTTGCTCTTATCCCTCCCCTTTGTGGATAACGAAAATATCGGGGCAACAGGAGCCAGTGGCGGAGGAAATCAGGTAATGTGGCTTGCTGCAATGGATGAGCGAATCAAAGCGGTTGTTCCAGTGGTGAGTGTGGGGACTTTTCAGTCGTACATATTAAATAGTAACTGTATATGTGAAGCATTGCCCGCAGGATTGACCTTTACCGAAGAGTCGGCCGTACTGGGCCTTATCGCTCCCAGGGCAATCAAAATTTGCAGCGGATTGAGGGATGCCAATGCCGCCTTCCATCCGCAGGAAATGTTGAAGAGTTTCCATGGTGCCAAGGCTGTATATGGAATATATGGAGCAGATGATAACCTGTCCTACCAGATATTTGATACACCTCATGGTTACTTTCCCGAAATGAGGGAAGCCATGCTTGGATGGTTCGACCTTCATTTAAAAAGAGAGGGGACCGGTGCTCCTAAAAAAGAGAAGCAGTTTACGCCGCTACCAGCATCCGTATTAATGGTCTTTTCCAATGGGCAACGCCCGTCGGAGGTGGTTTCTACCGGGGACTACTGCTTTAATAAGGGTTCTCGGCTGAGGTCAGGGATGTTATCGGATGAAAGTATGGATATGATAGAAAAAAAAGACGCGCTAAAGCAAATGCTGAAGATATCGGATAACTATGAACTGAAGGACATTCACCAACTGTCGGATTCAAATGACTGGGAACGGTATATTTTAGAAACAACGACCGGAGATCTCATACCCCTACTGATATACCTGCCAAACAAGATTAGCAGGGAATACGTGTTAATCGCGAATTCAAAAGGAAAAAACGGTGTGAAGGCCCTTTTGATTGATGAACTCGTAACAAAAGGAGCCGGTATCTGTATTGTAGATTTATGGGGTATTGGAGAGAACGCGTCTCCCGAGGCGACACGTATTGACGGTTCGCTACCGGAATTCCACACTTTATCCCGTTCTGTATTATGGTTGGGCCAGACTATGCAGGGTATCTGGGCCGGGCAGCTGGAGATTGTTGTCAACTGGCTCATAAATTCACATCATGTAAAAAAAATCACAATCGATGCGGATAAGGAATTAGCAGTGGCAGGCGTACTGTCTTCTGTCCTCGGGAATAAGGTGAACAGATTAATCTTAAGAGAGATGCCATTGAGTTATTTATTTGACAAATCCGGAGATGTCAATCATTTCTCCATGGCGATCCATATCCCCGGATTCTTACTTTGGGGAGATATGTCGCTGGCAGTTGCAATGTCAGGTAAAGATATTACCTTTATTGATCCGGTAACTATTTCCGGAAGAGAGTTAAGTGTCAAAGAAACGGATGACTTCAGGAAAGAATTCTACCACTTCCGTTCACTCTCAGGGGAACGTTCTGAGGTCAGTTTTGTAAAATAAATATATTTTTCGCCATGCAAATTAATAGAAGAAATTTCCTTAAAATAGCAGGAGTTGCGACCGCTGCCGCCATGTTACCGGTCAAAGGGTTGGGTAGCGAAATATCCGCTAAAAATCAACTAACAGACAAGTCTTTAAAGAAAATATACGATGAGGCGTATAAAAAGCATCCCCCGAAATTCAATATGTGCGGGTATGCTGCCCCGAAGCTGGAAACCGTGAGGGTTGGCTTTATAGGTGTCGGGTCAAGAGGCAGCGCGGCCGTGGAAAGGATAAGCCGGATTGATGGGGTGAAAATCGTTGCTATCTGTGACGAGTTGCCCGAACCTGCCGAGAAAGCAAAGGCGCGTATCCAATCTCCCGGACATCCGGCTATTCTCTATTCCGGGAAAGAAGATGCCTGGATGGAGGTGTGCAGGCGGGAAGACATCGATCTTATCTATGTGGCTACTCCCTGGGAGTTGCATGCCCCCATCGGGATCTATTCCATGAAGCGAGGCAAGCATGTGGCATTGGAAATTCCTGCGGCCACTACTGTAGAAGATTGCTGGCGGTTAGTAGAAACATCGGAACAAACTAAAAAGCATTGTGTGATCCTGGAAAATTGCTGTTATGATTTTTTTGAATTGCTTACCCTGAACCTGGCACGCAACGGATTTTTTGGTGAGATAGTGCATGCCGAAGGAGGTTACGTTCATGAAATAGGAGAAAGTCTGTTCTTCAGGGGTAAGCCAGGGCGTAGCTGGCGATTGAATGAAAATATGAGGCGGAACGGAAATCTATATCCAACTCATGGATTGGGACCGGTAGCACAGATCATGAATATCAACCGGGGAAATCGGATGGAATATATGGTATCGATGTCTTCCGATGATTTTCTAATGAATAAATATGCCAAAGAATTGTCACAGAAGGAAGATTACTTTAAACAGTTTGAAGGTGCCACATTCCGGGGAAACATGAATAATTCGATCATAAAAACGGCAAAAGGGCAAACAATTTTGCTTCAGCACGATATCACCACGCCACGGCCCTACTCCCGACTGCACACCATCAGCGGAACAAAAGCAACCGCGCAGAAATATCCGCTTCCTCCTCGTATCTCCATCGCTGAGGATCATAAGGAGTGGTTGTCTGAGGATAAATTCAGAGAACTTGAATTGAAATATAATCCCCCTATTATAAAAAAGATGCAAGATATCGCCAAAGAGATTGGGGGTCACGGAGGAATGGATTTTTTGATGGATTGGAGATTGATTGACTGTTTAAGAAACGGCCTGCCAGTGGATATGGATGTATACGATGCCGCTTCGTGGAGTGTCATTGGCCCGTTAAGCGAGTGGTCCGTAGCCAATCGGTCCGCACCGATCGATATTCCAGATTTTACAAATGGGGCCTGGAAAACAAATCAACCTCATGATATTTCCTTAAAGAGCGGAGGAACCACGGGCATTGTCGGATAAAAACAGTGAACGAAATCTGTAATAGGGCACAAAATATTGCCGGACCAATGCTTAAGTTGTCTTCATATGACTCGTGAAACGTGAAATAATATTTCTTGATGAATAGAAAAGCTTTTTATATATCGATGGGTATCCTGGCCGTGATGTATTTTGTCTTCGGTCTGGTATCCTGGGTGAATGCAATCCTTATTCCTTACTTCAGGATAGCGCTTGAACTGACCCATTTTCAATCTTATTTTGTGACCTTTGCCTTTTATATCGCCTATTTCGTGATGGCTATTCCGTCAGGATTATTACTAAACAAAGTGGGGTATAAAAAGGGAATCATGTACGGTTTTCTATTTCTCTCGTTGGGCGCCCTCATTTTTGTCCCGGCAGCTCTTGCGCGGCAATATGCGATTTTTCTCGCAGGGTTATATTGCCTGGGAACAGGATTAGCCATCCTTCAAACGGCGGCAAACCCTTATGTCACCATCATCGGACCGATCGACAGCGCAGCACAGCGAATGAGCGTGATGGGTATTTTTAACAAGTCGGCCGGTATCATTGCTCCTTTGCTTTTTGCAGCTGTAGTGTTCAAATCGACTGATAGTAGCACCTTTGCATTGCTCGAGGCAGGGACACTCTCCGAAGCGGAGAAAAATATGATCTTGCAGGAACTGATCCGAAGGGTAATTATGCCATACGCTATCCTTGCCGTCCTTTTGCTATTGACAGGCATCGGTATAAGGTATTCGGTCTTGCCGGAGATTGAAGAAAAGGAAGACGAAATCAAAGAAACGACTGCGTCGGTGGCAGGCACGTCGATGAAGACGTCACGGAAGTCTCTTCTGGATTATCCCTATCTCATTTTTGGAGCCATCGCAATCTTCGTACACGTGGGTACGCAAGTGGTGGCTATAGATACGATTATTAACTATGCCGGATCGATGGGTATCGGCCTGTTGGATGCAAAATTCTTTCCATCTTACACACTCATATGTACCATCATCGGTTACTTGTTGGGCATTTTACTTATTCCCCGGTTTGTTTCACAAAAGGCTGCTTTAAAATTCTGTACCACACTGGGGTTGTTCCTTTCATTAGGGATCGTGCTTGCCAATCATACCGTTACCCTGTTTGGGCACACCGCGGACATCTCAATTTGGTTTCTGGCCTCGATAGGATTTCCTAATGCACTAATCTATGCCGGTATCTGGCCCTTGTCGATTCATAATCTGGGGAAACTAACCAAAACAGGTTCTTCCCTCTTGATTATGGGATTAAGCGGGAATGCCATCCTGCCACTGATCTATGGTGCGATAGGTGATCATCATGGTTTAAGAGCAGGGTATTGGGTGCTGATCCCGTGCTTTCTCTATCTGATGTGGTTTGCTTTTCACGGACATACCGTTCATTTTTGGAAGAGAGAAAAAAGATTGTAATATGAAACCGACATGATTAAAATAATCATTAAACACCCGAAGGGAATGATGATTTCTGTTGAGCTAAATGAGCAGAGGAGAAGCTTGCTTGGATTATGCCATAGCGAAGAAATATCTAACTTTAGTGAATACTTTAGTCATCAAGGGTTCCATATACCAACAAGAAAATAATAAAGTAATCACATGAAACGAGCATGAATTACGAAGTAATCGACTTTGTCAAAATCATTATCACACAAGATCATGACTAAAGCGAGTTTCATATGACACCATTGAAAATAAATATTTTAGTCATATGAAAAGATTGATCATAGAAAAAGGAAAGGTCATCTTTCCGGATTACATAGCGGAAGATGTTTCTATAGTCTGTGAAGAAGGAAAGATCCGGAGTATTGTTCCTTCGGCAGACGTTTTTTTTTACGACTCGGACGAACGGATTAATGCTTCGGGACAATATGTTTCACCGGGATTCGTCGATATCCATCTTCATGGTGGCGGCGGTCATGATTTTATGGACGGTACAGTGGAAGCTTTTCTCGGAGCCGCCGAATTACATGCCCGTTATGGTACCACGGCTATGGTGCCTACAACCTTGACAAGTACGACCGAGGAATTAATGAACACGTTCTCGGTGTATCGGGAAGCGGTAAAAGTGAACAGTAAAGGAGCCAAATTTCTGGGTCTTCATCTTGAAGGTCCCTACTTTTCGTATAATCAGCGAGGTGCACAAGATCCCAGGTATCTTCGTAATCCTGAGCGGGAAGAGTATATGCATATTCTGGAGTCATCGGAGGATATCGTCCGATGGAGCCTGGCTCCCGAATTGCCGGGAGCATTGGATCTGGGTCGGGAATTGTTATCAAGAAATATACTTGCGGCCGTAGCACATAGCGACGCAGTGTGTGAAGAAGTAGAACTGGCATTTAAAGACGGATTCTCTCACATTACGCATTTATATTCAGGAATGTCATCCGTAACACGCCGCCACGCCTTCCGGTATGCGGGAGTGGTAGAGGCGGCTTATCTTATTGATGATATGACTGTAGAGATCATCGCCGACGGTGTACATCTTCCTCGTCCGCTATTGCAGTTTGTCTACAAGTTTAAGGGTGCCGATAAGATAGCCCTCTGTACCGATTCGATGCGCGGTGCAGGTATGCCTAACGGAGATTCGGTGCTGGGGAGTCTTCACGAGGGGCAACGTGTAATTATCGAGGGTGGGGTGGCCAAGCTGCCTGATCGTTCGTCTTTTGCCGGTAGCGTGGTTACAGCCGACCGGATGATTCGAACGATGGTCAACATGGCCGAAGTGTCGTTGACGGATGCAGTAAAGATGATGACCCTTACGCCTGCACGCATTATGAACGTCGACAGCCGAAAAGGATCTATTAAGCCCGGTAAAGATGCAGATCTGGTAATTTTCGATGAAGACATACGAGTATTATACACAGTATCTGAGGGGACTGTAATATATGATGCGTCACTCGTGTCCCGTTGAAACTGAAAATATCGCCATGCACTGTGATATCCGGTGTGATGAAGAACGAAACAGGACTATGATCCAGAGGAGGACTCTTTCTTCGGCAGATCACACATGTTGCAGCTGCCGCAGCGTGTGTGGTCTTTCTGGATAAAAAAGAAATAGTAGATCTGTCGCAGAAGGATAGTCCCTGTGACAATACCAATGATGATAACAATGAAAAGTTGTATATCCATAAATGTTACAACAAAAAGAGTCAGTAAAAAGTTTGTTTTCTCGTAAATCTCATTGAAACAGCCTTCCCAACTGGTGTACCACGAGAGCAATAAGCCATGCCAGTCCTGTGGAGTAGAAGACGCTGAATAGGGCCCATTTCCAGGAATGAGACTCCTCCTTGATGGCTGCAATGGTTGCAATGCAGGGGAAGTAAATCAGCACGAATAGCAGGAAGCCTGTGATCACCAGCGGGGTGAAGACGGGTGATCCGTCAGGATAAGCTTCAGCCTGCAACCTGGTTTGTAACGATTGCTGGTCTTCGCTGTCACCCGTATAAAGTACGCCCATGGTGCTGATTACTATTTCTTTGGCAGCCATCCCCGAGAGGAGGCTTACCGATATCTTCCAGTCGAACCCCAACGGTCTCATCACAGGCACAATGAACTTTCCGATTTTACCGATATAGGAATTTTCCTGATGTGCAGTATTTCTTGAATGGGCGATATCGGCAAGGAGCAAATCTCTTTCGGTGCGGCTTATTTCGCTGTCACCGAACCTCGCCTCCACCTGTGTTGCCTCTGCCTCAAATACAGCATTTTTTTTCCAGTCCTGAGGAAAGTAACCCAGAAACCAGATGACGATGGAGGCGACCAGGATGGGGCCTCCCATCTTTTGGAGATACTGCCGTGAGCGGTCCCACATATGTGTGATGATCGATTTCGGTGTAGGCATCCTGTAGGGAGGCAGTTCCATCACGAAGGGAGTCTCTTCCTCCCGGAAGAGTGTTCTGCGAAATAATCGTGCCGTGAAGGCGGCAATCAGGATGCCGAAAGCGTACAATCCCAGCAGGACTAGGCTTGCACGCTCCGGGAAGAAAGCGCCGGCAAAGAGGATGTAAACCGGTAGGCGGGCGCTGCATGACATGAACGGGACAATGAGCATGGTGATCATGCGGCTGCTGCGGCTTTCAATGGTGCGAGTAGCCATCACGGCCGGTACATTGCAGCCAAAACCCATGATCAGCGGAATAAATGACTTCCCGTGAAGGCCGATCTTGTGCATCAGCTTATCCATGATGAAGGCAGCACGGGCCATATATCCGGAGTCCTCCATGAAGGCAATAAAAAGATAGAGGATCACGATGTTGGGCAGGAAGACAATTACACCGCCCACGCCACCTACGATGCCATCCACAATCAGCGCTTTCAGAGGGCCCTCTGCCATATTCTCACGGATCAGGTTACCCAGTGTTGCCACCAGCCATTCTATCCATTCCATCGGATAATTGCCCAGACGAAAAGTGGCTTCAAACATCACCCATAGGAAGAGAAAGAAGAACGGAAATCCCAGATATCTGTTTGTGACAATGGAATCGAGCAGTTTTGTCTTTTCGGCAAAATGAATCTTTTCGGTGAGCGTTTCCTTCAGCCCTCCGGCGATGAAACCGTAGCGGGCGTTGGTGAATGCCGACTCGGGGTCTTCACGCAGTAGTTTCTCTATATAACTACGTTCCTTGTCCCTGCGGGTGAAAATCTGTTCCCGCATGGGAAGTGTGCGTATGCGACTTTCCACCTCCTTGTCGCCCTCCAGTAATTTTACGCATACGTACCGCAGGGGCATCTCCCAATTTCCGACCTCACGATGTAGCTCTCTTTCCATGATGGATATCGACTTCTCCAGTACCCTCCCGTAAGGGATTTGAATCGGCTCCCGACCTTTGGTCAGGTAAACGGCGATTACTTTTTCAAGGAGCTGAGGTATACCTTCCCCTCTCTTGCCCACAGTAGGTACAATGGGTGTGTTGATGAGTGTTGAAAATGTTTCATGATCGAACGTGCGACCGCTCTTCTCAAGCTCATCGTACATATTGAGGGCGATGACCATCGGGACTTGCAGATCCAGCAGCTCGGTTGTAAGATAGAGGTTTCGCTCTAACGCTGATGCAGATACCACATTCACAATCACATCGGGTTTTTCCTCCAACATATATTTTCTGGCATATAACTCCTCGGGGGTGTATGCGGAAAGTGAATAGGTGCCGGGCAGGTCGACCAGCGTGAAGGAATAGCCATTGTGCTTTAGTGTGCCCTCCTTGGCGTTAACTGTCACGCCGCTGTAGTTTCCCACGCGTTCGTGTGCACCGGATGCCAGATTGAAAATTGAGGTTTTGCCGGAATTGGGATTACCCAGCAAAGCCACTTTGATATTTTTTTGTGACGAACGGGAATGATCCGTACGGAAATCACCTGAACCATTGCTTTGGGAAATGGTTACAGGCTCTATCATGTCATCCTCCTGCACCACTTCCTGAGAAGATGTTTTTTCCCGCGTTTCCTCCTCGAGCATGGCAATCTCAACCATCACCGCCTCACTACGACGCAGTGATACCTCATACTCCATAAGTTCATACTTGATGGGATCTTTCAGCGGGGCGTTCAGCACCGACTTCACCTCCTCACCCCGCACAAATCCCATCTCCAGGATACGTTTCCTGAAAGCGCCGCTACCATTAACCTTTATGATGTATGCTTTTTGTCCTGTTTGCAGTTCCGACAGACGCATAAATAAACTCCCTGATTAGCCTGCAAAGATACTATTTTTCTCTGTATTATTTAAATTAGTTATAAATAATACATTGTTTGATGTTGTTTTAGTATATTTGAAAAATGTATAATGTTACTGGTGAAAAACAGATACGAGATGGAATATAGAACTGAAAAAGATACGCTGGGCGAGGTGAAAGTGCCTGCCGATAAGTTATGGGGTGCACAGACAGAACGGTCGCGCAACAATTTTAAAATCGGTCCCCCAGGTTCCATGCCGATGGAGATTATATATGGCTTTGCCTATCTGAAAAAAGGTGCAGCCTATGCAAATCATGAACTTGGTATCCTGTCACAGGAAAAGCGGGATCTCATTGCAAGGGTGTGCGATGAGATACTGGAAGGAAAGCACGATGATCATTTTCCGCTGGTGATCTGGCAAACCGGATCGGGTACACAAAGCAACATGAACCTGAATGAGGTGATTGCCAACCGTGCCCATCAGCTGGCCGGCAAAGTGATCGGAGAAGGAGAAAAGACGCTGCAACCCAATGATGATGTGAACAAATCACAGTCTTCCAATGATACTTTCCCCACCGGCATGCATATTGCCTGTTATAAAAAAGTGATTGAGGTAACATTGCCGGGATTGAGGCAGCTGCAACGGTCGCTGTCTGCCAAATCAGAAGAGATGGCCGAGGTGGTAAAGATTGGTCGCACCCACCTGATGGATGCGACACCACTTACATTGGGACAGGAGTTCAGTGGTTACGCCGCGCAGCTGGCGTTTGGCATTAAAGCCATCGAGCACACGCTGCCCCACCTGTCGGAGCTTGCACTCGGTGGTACTGCTGTGGGTACGGGACTGAATACACCCAGGGATTATGATGTGACTGTGGCAAAATATATTGCCGAATTTACCGGTCTGCCTTTTGTCACCGCCAGAAACAAATTCGAAGCGCTGGCGGCCCACGATGCCATTGTGGAGACGCATGGTGCACTGAAGCAGGTGGCCGTGTCGCTCAACAAGATTGCGAACGATATCCGCCTGCTGGCGTCAGGCCCCAGAAGTGGCATCGGCGAGATCATTATTCCAGCCAACGAGCCGGGATCTTCCATTATGCCGGGAAAAGTAAATCCGACCCAGGCGGAGGCGCTTACCATGGTATGTGCCCAGGTGATGGGTAACGACATGGCGATAGCCATAGGGGGCATGCAGGGCCATTTTGAGCTCAACGTATTCAAGCCGCTGATGGCAGCTAACTTCCTGCAGAGCGCACAGCTGCTGGGTGATGCGGCAGTATCTTTCGATATACATTGTGTTTCCGGTGTTGAGCCCAACAGGGCCCGTATCAAAGAACTGCTGGACAACTCGCTGATGCTGGTGACAGCGCTCAACACAAAGATCGGTTATTACAAGGCGGCAGAGATTGCCAATGAAGCGCACAAAAACGGTACCACCCTCAAAGAGGAAGCGGTGCGGTTGGGATACGTGACACCGGAGGAGTTCGATGAATGGGTAAAACCGGAAGAGATGATCGGTCCCATGGATCATTGACAATGCCGTTTTTTATTTGTATTTTTGCCACTAAATTAACAAACCGGATCATCATCCAAACGATTATAACCAATTTTCTTATGGCAAATAAACCATTCAGGTATCAGTCGCCTTTTCCCATGTCGAAGGACCAGACTGACTATTATCTGCTCACCAAAGAGCATGTTTCTGTATCAGAATTTGAAGGAAAAGAGATCCTCAAAGTTTCCAAAGAGGGGTTGACATTGATGGCGCAAACCGCCTTCCGCGATGTGGAGTTTCTGCTACGTCCGGAGCACCAGGAGCAGGTAGCCAAAATCCTCAGCGACCCCGAAGCAAGCGAAAACGACAAATTTGTGGCACTCACCTTTCTGCGCAACGCAGAGATATCGGCCAAGGGAATTCTTCCCTTCTGCCAGGATACCGGTACGGCCATCATCATGGGCAAGAAAGGACAGCAGGTGTGGACCGAAGGGAACGATGAGGAAGCGCTTTCGGAAGGGGTCTACAACACGTTTGTCAATGAAAACCTGCGTTACTCCCAGAATGCTCCGCTAAACATGTACGATGAGGTCAATACTGGCACCAACCTGCCGGCACAGATCGACCTCTATGCGGTGCAGGGAAATGAGTACAACTTCCTCTGCATTGCCAAGGGAGGTGGCTCTGCCAACAAGACCTATCTCTACCAGGAGACCAAGGCACTGCTTACCCCTGGAAAACTGGAAGCCTTCCTGATTGAGAAGATGAAGTCGCTCGGCACCGCTGCCTGCCCGCCCTATCACCTGGCGTTTGTGATTGGCGGTACGTCGGCAGAAGCGAACCTGAAGACGGTGAAGCTGGCCTCTGCCAAATATTATGACAACCTGCCCACCGAGGGAAATGAATTGGGACAGGCATTTAGAGACATTGAGCTGGAAAACCGGCTAAAGAAAGCTTCCGAGGAGTTGGGCCTGGGTGCACAGTTCGGTGGAAAATATTTTGCACACGACGTACGGGTGATTCGTCTGCCACGTCATGGTGCTTCCTGCCCGGTGGGGATGGGTGTCTCCTGCTCGGCCGACCGCAACATCAAGGCGAAGATCAACCGCGACGGGATATGGATCGAAAAAATGGAAGACAACCCGGCACGGCTTATTCCGGAGGAATATCGTCAGGCAGGTGAGGGAGGCGGTGTGAAAATCGATCTGAACAGACCCATGAACGAAATACTGGCAGAACTCTCCAAATACCCGGTATCTACCCGTCTTTCGCTGAACGGTACCATCATCGTGGGACGTGATATCGCCCACGCGAAATTGAAAGAACGGATTGATCGGGGTGAAGGACTGCCACAGTATATCAAGGATCATCCCATCTATTATGCCGGACCGGCAAAGACACCGGCAGGGTATGCCTCCGGATCGATGGGGCCCACCACTGCCGGACGCATGGACTCCTACGTGGATCTGTTCCAGTCACATGGCGGTAGCATGATCATGCTGGCCAAAGGCAATCGCAGTCAGCAGGTGACCGATGCCTGCAAAAAATATGGCGGCTTCTACCTGGGTAGCAT
Organism: Bacteroidetes bacterium GWC2_46_850; assembly: GCA_001768325.1. Taxonomy (GTDB): domain Bacteria; phylum Bacteroidota; class Bacteroidia; order Bacteroidales; family Dysgonomonadaceae; genus Proteiniphilum. The sequence goes on from MENQ01000011.1 coordinate 162,245, forward strand.
CGGCGGACCTGCCGCGATCCTGGCGCAGGAGAGCATCAGGAGCCTGGAATGTCTGGAGTATCCCGAACTGGGTATGGAGGCCATCTGGAAGATTGAAGTGGAAGATTTCCCAGCTTTCATCCTGGTGGACGACAAGGGGAACGATTTTTTCAAAGTGGTGACGCAGCCCAATTGTGCGATGGGATAAGATGCAGCTGAGGTAATAAATTTTCAAACAGAATTTATTTTTAAATCTCTTAAACAATAAGAATAATGAAAAAATCGATATTGGTTTGTATCGGTCTCATTGTCGGCCTATCCCTTTCGTGGGGACAGGCCAGGACACAGCTGACGCTGGAGAAAGGGTGGAAGTTCACGCGGGAAGATAACAGCCGCGCATCGGAAGTCGGTTTCGACGACAGCAGCTGGCAATCGGTGCGGGTGCCGCACGACTGGGCCATCTACGGCCCCTTCGACAAGCAGAACGACATTCACCGCATGGCGATCGTGCAGGACGGACAGACCACCGCCATTGAGCACTATGGCCGCACCGGCGGTCTCCCCTTCACCGGGGTGGGATGGTACCGGAATAGCTTCTCAATCCCTGATTTCAGGGATGATAAAAGAGTAACCATACAATTTGACGGAGCCATGAGCAATGCCCGGGTTTTTGTCAACGGGAAAGAGGCTGGTTACTGGCCTAATGGCTATAATACCTTTTATTTCGATATTACTGAACTGCTTAATAGTGACGGGCAAAACAATACACTGGCGGTGAGACTTGAGAATTTCAATGAGCAGTCACGTTGGTATCCCGGTGCCGGACTGTACCGGAATGTGCATCTGATTACAACTTATCAGGCACGTATTCCCGTATGGGGGACATACGTAACGACTCCCGTAGTGAACGACGAATTTGCCCGTGTAAAAGTGCGGACAAAACTACAACAGGGCGAAATACCCTCCGAAGATGTTTTTTTTAAACTGAAGACATCAATCCTCGATCCCTCCGGAAAGGTGGTGGCAGTAGCCGAAGATGCGTTCACGAGATACGACGAGGAAGAGATGGAGCAGACACTTATTGTAGAAAAACCTTTGTTGTGGGATATCCGACAACCCAATCTCTACAAAGTAAATTCGGTACTGAGCAGGATTGAGAGGAGCGTCAGGCAAGAAGACAACAAAACCACCACAACTGAGATGGCCAGGTCCGTAGATGAATATACGACTCCTTTTGGTATCCGGACTATTGAAGTGGTGGCGAACGAAGGATTTTACCTGAACGGCCGGAAAATCAAGTTCCAGGGTGCCTGCATGCACCATGACCTGGGACCTTTGGGAGGTGCCGTGAACGAGGCAGCCATCCGCCGTCAGATCCGCATCCTGCAGGATATGGGTGTAAATGCCATCCGCACCTCACACAACATGCCGGCGCCGGAGTATGTGCGCATTGCCGACGAGATGGGGATGATGCTGATGGTGGAGACCTTCGACGAGTGGGCCATCCCCAAGGTGAAGAATGGTTATAACCGATATTTCAAGGAGTGGGCGGAGAAGGATGTCACAAACCTGTTGCATCATTACCGCAACAATCCCAGTGTGGTGATGTGGTGTATTGGGAACGAGGTGGAAGAACAGAGCAACCCGCAAGGGGCGAAGGTAGCCCGTTATCTGCAGGATATCTGTCACCGCGAAGATCCCACCCGTCCCGTGACAAACGGCATGGACCGTGTGGATCAGGTCCTCTCCAATTATATGGCTGCCATCATGGATGTGCCCGGATTCAACTACCGTTCTTTCCGCTATCAGGAAGCTTATGAAAAGCTGCCCCAGCAGATTATTCTGGGTAGTGAAACCACATCTGCTTTAAGTTCCCGCGGGGTATATAAATTCCCGGTGCAGAGAAAAGCGATGGCACTGTACGAGGATCACCAGGCTTCCTCCTATGACCTGGAACATGCCAGCTGGTCGAATTTGCCGGAAGATGATTTTATCCAGCATGATGATCTGCCCTACACCATGGGTGAATTTATATGGACCGGCTTCGACTATCTGGGCGAGCCCACACCCTACTACAGCAACTGGCCCAGTCACAGTTCCCTCTTTGGAGCGGTAGATCTGGCAGGCATACCCAAGGATCGTTTTTACCTCTATCGTAGCCACTGGAACAAAGAGGTCGAAACACTTCATATCCTGCCTCACTGGAACTGGAAAGGACGTGAGGGTGAGGTGACGCCCGTTTTCGTCTACACCAGTTACCCTTCTGCCGAACTGTTTATCAATGGCAAAAGCCAGGGAAGGCAGTCAAAGGACCTGTCAGTTCCGCTCGATGGCAGTTATACAAAAGAAGCACAGCAGTCGCTGGAACGTCAGAAACGATACAGGCTGATGTGGATGGACACGAAATATGAGCCGGGTACCGTGAGGGTGGTAGCTTACGATGAGAAGGGCAATGTGGCCGCGGAGAAGGAAATCCGTACTGCAGGAAAACCCCACCGTCTGGTTTTGGAGGCCGACAGAAAAGTGATCAGTGCCGATGGGAAGGACCTTTCGTTCATTACTGTGTCGGTGGTTGATAAAAACGGCAATCCCTGTGCAACGGTGAACGACCTGGTTACTTTTAAAGTAAAGGGAGCCGGTACATACCGTGCCGGTGCCAATGGCGATCCCGCCAGCCTCGACCTGTTTCACCTGTCACAGATGCATCTCTTTAACGGGAAACTGGTTGCCATCGTAGAATCCACCGAACAACCGGGCACCATTATCCTGGAGGCAACTGCCAGAGGATTGCAAAAAGCTTCGGTCAATATTCAGACAAAGTAGTTCGGCATCATATAGAATAACAGGAGCGCCCCATCGAAAGGTGGGGCGTTTTGTCTATCTTTGTATTCCAAATAATGAATTGATGGCAAGAAAGAGAAAAGAACTCCCCCGGCTGGAGTCGGTACTTATCACCGACGTAGCTGCTGAGGGCAAAGCAATTGCAAAGGTGGATGGCATGGCTGTTTTTGTGCCGTATGCTGTACCGGGCGATGTGGTGGACCTACAGCTGACACGCAAAAAGAACAGCTACGCTGAGGGCAGGGTGGTGCGCTTCGAAAAATATTCCGAAGACAGGATAACCCCTTTTTGCAACCATTTCGGTGTGTGTGGAGGGTGCAAATGGCAGCAGCTTCCTTATAGTGAACAACTGAAATATAAACAGAAACAGGTGCAGGATAGCCTGGAGCGTATCGGTAAAATCAATTTGCCCGAAATAACTCCTATTCTGGGAGCACCCAGAGATACTTTCTACCGGAATAAACTGGAGTTTACCTTTTCCAATAAGCGATGGCTCACTGAAGAGGAGATCAGTTCCGACCGGGAGTTTGACCAGATGAATGCCGTAGGTTTTCATATTCCGGGAATGTTCGACAAGGTGCTTGATATTGACAAGTGCTGGCTGATGGATGATCTCTCTAATCAAATCAGAAATTCTATACGGGAGTTCTGTCTGGAGAATGAATATTCTTTTTTCGATCTTCGTAATCAGCAGGGACTGATGCGCACCCTGATGATTCGCAACAGTTCCATTGGCGAATGGATGGTGATTGTGGTTTTTTATGAAGACGATCAGGAGAAGAGGGAGAAATTAATGGAACATCTTGCTCTTCAGTTTCTGCAAATTACCGCTCTGCTCTACATCATCAACCAGAAAGCAAACGATACCATTACCGACCAGGAGGTGCTGGTTTGGAAGGGGCGCGACCATATTGTTGAAGAGATGGAAGGCCTGCGATTCCGCATTGGCCCCAAGTCGTTCTATCAGACCAACAGCGAACAGGCATATCACCTCTATGAGGTGGCACGTAGTTTCGCGCAGCTCACAGGCGATGAGCTGGTGTACGACCTTTATACCGGTACGGGTACCATCGCCAACTTCGTGGCACGCAATGCCAGGGAAGTTATTGGGATAGAGTACGTGGAGGAAGCGATTGCAGACGCGAAAGTGAATTCAGCAATTAACCAAATCGAAAATACACGCTTTTATGCCGGTGATATGAAGGATGTGCTTACTGAGGAGTTTATCGCAGCGCATGGTCATCCCGATGTAATCATTACCGATCCGCCCCGCGCCGGGATGCACGAAGATGTGGTCAACGCCATTTTGCTTGCTGAGCCGCAAAGAATTGTCTACGTGAGTTGCAATCCAGCTACACAGGCACGCGACCTGAGTCTGATGGACGCCAAATACAGGGTGACCCGTGTACAACCGGTAGATATGTTCCCTCATACCCATCATGTAGAGAATGTGGTGTTGCTGGAGAAAAAATAGTTATAAGTTCCTAGTCCTAAATAATTTTCGTATATATTGAGGATTAAGTTATATTCCAAAAAATATTTTATAACTTGCGAAAATAAAAGTGTTTATGAATATTCGCAAAGCAATCTCTTCCCTGTTCCTGATAGTTGTTTCTGTTGTGTACAGCGGAAATATTTTGGACACTGACACGCAGCAGGATCAGGTGCTCAGGAGATTGTACGGAATGATGGAGAGTAAGGAAACATTTATGTCGGAAAAAGAAGGCCGGATATCAGCGATAAAAATGATGCTTGCCACACCCAACATAAGCAATCTACAGCAATATGAGATCAACCTGCAGTTGTATAACGAATACAAAACATACATATCCGATTCAGCCATTCATTATGCAAAACAGAATGTAGAGCTTGCCGGAAGGTTGGGTGATCGTTACAGGATGAATGAATCGAAACTTAGCCTCACCTCTTTATATATCATTTCAGGTTTGTATGTTGAATCGTTGGATATTTTAAATCAAATTGATCGGAGCGAGCTTACCGACAATCTGTTAATATATTATTATGACAGCTATAAACAGCTTTACAGAAACTACTCCTTCAATAATCCCAATGCTTCTGTTTATATCGCGAAGAGTAGTCTATATCGCGATTCTTTGCTGAACGTTCTGAATAAAGAATCTAACCATTACCGGATTGTATTGGCAGAAAAACTATTCGATGAAAATCGATTGACCGAATCGAAACAAATACTGGAAGATCTGATCAATCAATCGGAGGAAGAAAATCACGAGAAGGCAGTATTGACCTATGCTCTTGCAACCATCTACCGGGAAGAGGGAATCGTTGACAAGCAAATAACCTATTTTGCCATATCGGCCATTTGTGATATCAGAAACGCAATTATGGAAAATGCTTCTATGCAGGCTCTGGCAGTGACTTTATTTGAGATCGGGAATATAGAAAAAGCCTATGACTGCATCAAATCATCGATGGAAGATGCCATGTTTTGTAATGCACGGCTGCGGACCTATGAAATTTCACAAATACTCCCCATCATCGACTCGGCCTATCAGGAAAGAGTCCGTAATCAGAAATCGGAACTTCAGCTCTTCCTCTACCTTGTAAGCTTGTTGTCGCTGTTCCTCATCATTGCGGTGATATATGTCTATCGACAGATGAAGAAGATTACCCGTATACGAAAGGAACTTTACCACACTAACCTGAGATTGAATGAGCTGAATGAAGATCTGCAACGCACCGTTGATCAATTGAATGATACGAATAAAAAAATGTCGGATATAAACGACGAGCTGTCTGAATCGAACGAGATCAAAGAGACTTATATCGGTCATTTCCTGGATCTCTGTTCAACCTATATCGATAAACTGGAGAAATACCGGAGCACACTCAATAAAAAAGCGGTCGAAAGAAAATTAGAAGAACTTTTCAGAATGTTGAAATCGCATGAGATGATTGATCAGGAGTTAAAGGAGCTTTATAGCCTGTTCGATAACATCTTTCTACATCTCTATCCAAATTTTGTAGAAGAATTTAATTCTCTTCTGGTCGAAGAAGAGCGATTCAATCTAAAACCCGATGAGCTGCTCAATACCGAATTGCGTATATTTGCACTTATTAGGCTGGGGATAACCGACAGTTCACGCATAGCCAACTTTTTGCGTTATTCTGCAAATACGATCTACAATTATCGGACGAGAGTCCGAAATAAAGCTGCCGTACCTCGTGATAAATTCGAAAGCTTTGTGATGAAAATAGGGGTTATTCAGAAGATTTAAATATATTCTATCCACTTTTTTGTTGCAATTATAATTTTTAATTATTTGATAATTAGCGTTTTGATGTTTTATACATCTATATGTTAACTATTTGAATTTTTAAGTCATCATTTCATCTTTTACATTTGCTAACGTAATGTTCGAATGATTTGCGTTTGTTTCTACCGGATTATTTCCTAAAGATGATCTACTCTGGATGAAAAGTCCTCACCAGGTTTGTTCTTGGCCGATTTCACTGCGCAAAACGAGTGTTAACTCACATCGAAGTTAGTGTTAAAAACAATTAAATAGGGGCGGGCGTAGCCTGGGAACTTGTTTAAGCTATTATTATAGTGAGAATTTTCACATTTTTATTTTCTAAATTTATTAACATGAGGGAAAAACAGAAATTTTTCAAAGAGCCATTTGCATATAGGCTGGTTTTATTTGTATTGTGTGCGGCCTTTACAGCGAATCTGTCGGCTCAGAATCAAAAAACTATTTCCGGGAATATCACCGAAGAGAATGGTGTTTCTGTGATAGGTGCTTCCGTTTTTGTAAAAGGAACTACGACCGGTACCGTAAGTGATATCGATGGTAATTTTTCTTTATCGGTGCCCGAATCATCAGTAATTACCATATCTTATATAGGATATCACCCACAGGAGATCCCTGTTGCAGGGAAAACACATCTCTCTATCGTGCTAAAAGAGGACAACCAACTGTTGGACGAGTTGGTTGTAATCGGATATGGTGTGATGAAAAAAAGAGATCTCACAGGCGCTGTATCATCGGTTTCGGGGGAGACGATGAAGGACAAGCCGGTAGCCAGTATCGGGGAAGCGCTTCAGGGACGGGCTGCAGGTGTGCAGGTTATCTCCTCCGGTAAACCGGGTGACAATGTCTCCTTCCGCATCAGGGGAATCAGCACTATCAATAACAGCGAACCGCTTCTGGTTATAGACGGGGTACCCACGGACCTGGGAATCAATTCCCTGAATATGGAAGATGTGGAAACCGTGGATGTGCTCAAAGATGCTTCTGCCACTGCCATTTACGGGTCGCGGGGGGCAAACGGCGTCATATTGGTTACCACGAAGAAGGGCAAATCGGGTGACGGATCTATCTCATTCAGTGCGAACTGGGGAGTACAAACTGCTACCGGCATGCCACAGATGTTGAATGCTACACAGTTTGCCTCGTTACATAACGAGATGATTGCTAATTATAACCAGTTGGCCTCCTCCCCGCTGACACAGCGCGCCGACTTTGCTGATCCAACGGTCTGGGGTGAAGGTACCGACTGGCTTGATGAACTCTTCCGTTCGGCGAGAATGAGAAACTATACGGTTTCCTATTCCGGAGGTAGTGATAAGGGAAATTATTATGTGTCGGGAGGAGTATTCGATCAGGACGGTGTTGTGTCTAATACATCATACCGACGATACACGGTGCAGTTCAATAGCGAATCGAACGTGCGTTCATGGATAAAATTCGGGAACAATATAACCCTGAGTCACGATATCAAGAAACAGGGTTCTTATGATATTCGCGGTACGATGGCCTCGCTGCCTACGCAGCCTGTTTACAACGAAGATGGTTCTTACTCCGGTCCCGGAGAACCGGCTTATCAGTACGGGGATATACGCAATCCTATTGGAACAGCAACACTTAGTCGAAACAGAACCAACGGATACAACGTGCTTGGAAATATCTTCGCTGAGATAAAACCGGCAGATAAACTTACTTTTAAGTCACTGGGTGGCATCGACTTCAAGTTTTGGGATCAGAACAGCTTTAGTCCCAAATATGACTGGAAGCCTATCCCACAGCCGCAGTCTTCACTGTATGAAGAGTCGAATAAAAGTCTTACCTATCTGTGGGACAATACGCTTACTTACCTCGACACCTTCGCAGATAAACACAACGTCAACGTGATGATTGGTTCCAGCGCCCAGAATAACTTGTATAACCGCATGAACGCAAGTGTGCAGGGATTCCTGAGTGATAATAACAGCCAGTTAAATAACGGGCTTACCGACCCCACCGTCGGGGGTACCAAAAACGATTGGGCTATCCTCTCGTTTATGGGGCGAGCCAATTACAATTACGACAACAAATATCTTTTCACCGCAACAATCCGTCGCGACGGCTCCTCCCGATTTTCCAAAGAAAACAGGTGGGGTACTTTTCCCTCGTTCTCCGCAGCTTGGCGCTTGTCGGAAGAATCTTTCTTCCACGCAAACGAATGGATCGACGATGTGAAAGTCCGTTTGGGATACGGAGAAACGGGAAACCAGGGAGGTATAGACAACTACGCCTATTTTACCCGGTTGAAAACGGGACAGTATGTGTTCAACGGTACACCGGTTTCTACGCTCTATCCGCTGGTGATGCCCAATCAGGATGTACAATGGGAGACGGTAAGGCAGTTTAATGCCGGGGTGGATCTCTCTTTATTGAATCAACGGATTAATCTGACGCTTGATGCTTACCTGAAAAATACAAGCGATATGCTGGTGCCGATGTCAGTACCCATCACAACAGGTTATTCAGACATTTACGTGCCTAGTGTAAATGCCGGAGAGATTAGGAACAAAGGGCTTGAGCTGACTGTCTCCTCCAGAAACCTCACGGGCCAGTTTGAATGGGATACCGATTTCAATGTTTCTTACAATAAGAATGAAGTAATCAAAATGAATGACGGTATTGCCCTGTTTACCGGTGGGGATATCAATATGACTAAAGTGCAGGTGAGTGCCGAAGGACGACCTGTGAACGCGTTCTATGGTTATGTAACCAACGGCATCTTCCAGAATCAGGAGGAGGTGGACCGGTATGCTACGCAGGTAACCGGCGGAACAGCACCTGGCGATATCAAGTTTCGTGATCTTGACAACAACGGAGTCATCAATGCCGATGACCGTACCTTTATCGGTAATCCATTCCCTGAATGGACGTTCTCCATGAACAACAGCTTTGCTTACGGAAATTTCGACCTGCAGGTCTTTTTCCAGGGTGTGGCCGGAAACGACATTTACAATGCCAACAGAATATGGCAGGAAAGTATGTCAGTCCCGCAAAACCAGACGACAAAAGTGTTGGACCGCTGGACAGGAGAAGGAACAAGTAACAGTGTTCCGCGTGCTGTCTACAGCGACCCCAATCAGAATGTACGCCATTCCAACCGGTTTATCGAGGATGGATCATACCTTCGTTTGAAAAATCTCACGTTAGGATATACGTTGCCGAAATCAGTAGCACAGAAGGCTCAACTAAGTATGGCACGACTCTATCTCTCTTGCCAGAACCTCTTTACATTGACCGGTTATTCTGGTTTTGATCCTGAAGTAGGGGCAGGAGGTGTCGATCTCGGCACCTATCCGGTAACACGTACAATCAGTTTAGGCCTAAATATTCAATTTTAATCGATGACAATATGAGAAAAATAGCATATATAATTGGACTTTTATCGGTATTGACACTCTTTGGATCCTGCTCCGATTTTTTGGATAAAGTTCCGTATGAAGACCCAAGTGCCGAGGCTCTCACGGACGAAGCGTCGGCTATTGCCCTGGTAAATGGGGCTTATCAGCCGCTACAGCGTCCCAAATTATACAACATGAGAATCTGGACGCTCGATATCATTGCAGGAAACAGCGAAGTGGGTGCTGGTGGAGGCACCGACGGGATAGAGACTGTTACCTTGGCAAATTTTGTAGCTACAGCCGACAATGCAGCTGCACTGGACATATGGCGAGGTCCCAATCCCGGGATACTATACTGCAATACGGTATTGGAAAATGTGCCGAAGATGGATATCGACGAATCGTTGAAAAACCGTTCTATCGGAGAAGCGAAGTTTCTTCGTGCCAACTATTATTTCATTCTGGTGCAGCTTTTCGGAGATGTCCCGATGACAGTCTCCACACCGAAGCCTGGAGACAACCTGCTGCCCGAACGTACCGACAAGATGACCATCTACAACGAGGTGATAATTCCTGACTTGAAGGATGCAATTGAATTGTTGCCGGTCAGGGAAGCATATTCGGGAAGCGACATCGGCCGTGCTTCCAAGGGTGCGGCTGCCGGCATGCTGGCAAAGGTTTATCTGACATTGGGAATGTATGCAGAATCACTACAGATGAGTGAGCTGGTAGAGAGCCTCGGTTATACCCTGAATTCCGATTACAGCGATAGCTTCGGGGGTGAGGAACGGCATAAGAACACAGCAGAATCTCTATTTGAAGTGCAATATTACGGACTGACCAAGGCTGGTTTCTGGAGTGATGAAAACCAGGCCAACTGGCTAAGTACCTACATGGGTCCGCGTAATACAGGATGGGTTGGCGGTGCTTATGGCTGGAACCAACCGACACAGGAGTTCGTGGACCAATATGAGAATGGAGATTTGCGTAAAGACAAAACCATCCTGTATGAGGGAGGTCCCGATTTCGACGGCAAATCATACAAGGCGAATATGTCGAACACGGGTTACAATGTTCGGAAGTTCCTTGTGCCGCTGTCCGTCTCTCCCGATTATAATACCAACTCTGCAAATGTTGTGGTATTGCGTTTTGCCGATGTGTTGTTGATGAAAGCTGAAGCGCTGAATGAGCTGGGAAGAACAACAGAAGCAGAAGAACCATTATACCAGGTGCGTAAAAGGGCAGGCCTGACAAATAGGGGAGATGTGGAGAATCTCACAACCGAACAGATGAGAGAGAAAATCAGAAATGAACGTCGCATTGAACTGGCCTTCGAAGGACATCGCTGGTTCGATATCATCAGGTGGGATAACGGACAATATGCCTTGGATTTCCTGCACTCCATCGGTAAAATCAACGCGACGCAGAAACACCTGTTGTTTCCTATCCCGCAAAAGGAGAGGGATGCCAATCCTAATCTCACACAAAATCAAGGATATTAATATCAAAAAGAGAGACTGTTATGAAGATATACAGATTACTATTTTTACTGTCGTTGTGGGTCACACTGTTTGTAGGGTGTGCCGACGATAATTACATGGAACTGGACAAGGGAAGCAGTCCCCTTGAAATAACTGCTTCATTGGCTGAAATCGAGCTGGATGCTGCAAATCCGACTTCGGAAGCCTTGAAATTGTCATGGACAACCGGTTCCAACCAAGGTACCAATGCCGGAATCAGCTATACCTTTCAGATGGATTTGCAGGGTGACAACTTTGCAGGAGGCGTATCGATTGATTTGGGAAGGGGTGTATACGAAAAAATTTACAAGAACGAAGAGCTGAATGAGATATTGCTAAATAATTTTGGTGTTGAAGTAAATAAGGAGGTGGTGCTGGAGGTCCGTGTTAAAGCCACTGTCGCTGCAGAGGGTATCGAACCGGAGATTTCGAACCTGCAACGCCTCTCGGTTAAAACACACAAACCGATTACCAAGACACTGTACATGCTGGGTGATGCTACACCCAACGGATGGAATGCCGACGATGCCACCGAAATGCGCCCCATCAGCAATGTTCCCAAAGGGTTTACCTGGACCGGATCGCTTTCGCCAGGAAAATTCAAATTTATCGCCACGCCGGGAGAGTTTGCTCCCTCTTACAACAAGGGAGAGAGCGATACGAAACTCTATCTGCGCGAAAGTTTTGATGATCCCTACGACGAACAGTTCGAAATAACTGAAGGAGGAACCTATACGGTAAAAGTGAATTTGATTACGCTGACAATCAGTATTGTAAGAGGTGAAGGACCGGAATATAGCGAATTGTGGTTTGTAGGCAATCCCACCGGATGGAGTTTTCAGCCGATGGCCGTGAATCCTGTGGATCCGTTTATCTTCCATTACAATGGTGACCTTTCAGCCGGGGGTGAATTTAAAATAGGAACTGCCGCGGGAAACTGGGACGCACCCTTTTTCCGTCCCACTGTTGATAAGACAGCAGAAGGCATAGGCCTCGATGTGGACAAATGGGCGGGTGATCCTGATTATAAATGGAACATTACTGGCGGCGTATATAAAATCAAACTGGATACACGGGACATGAAGATAGATATCGTTCCATTTGTGCCATTTGAAATGATTTACCTCGTAGGCGATGCTTCACCCAACGGGTGGGATATTGGCAATGCCACTCCCATGACGGCCACAGCCGATCCCTACAAGTTCACATGGAGTGGATCACTTAAGGGCGGAGAGCTGAAGTTTACATGCGACAAGCAATCCGATTGGAATGGTGCCTGGTTTATTGCGAGCGAAGCAGATAAATCACCTACGGGGCAGACAGAACAGATGTTGTTTAATTATCCCGGGGCTGGCGTGGACTACAAGTGGAGGATTTCGGAATCCGGCACTTATAAAATCGAACTCGATCAGTTAAAAGAAACCATCACCATTCAAAAACAATAAACAAACAGGGATGATCTACCGCACCGGATGAGCGGTGCGGCAGATCTCCGATTCAAATTATGATCAAAAAAATCACCTTTCTGTTTTTAATCTGTTTGCTGACATTGACTTCATGCAAAGATGATTATGATACAAAAAATAATCCGATAACTTACGGCGATACCTATCTGTCGGTCGACATCACAACCGATAAGTCGGTATACAAACCAGGGGAGACTGTCCGTTTTACGCTGAAAGAAAAACCTTCCGGTAACCCAAAAGTGCGTTATTCGCACCTGGGAAAAGTAATAAAGGAGGAGGAGCTGCAGGGGACGAGCTGGTCATGGATTACACCGGCAGAAGATTTCAAAGGGTATATGGTGGATATTTATGAAGTTGATGGAAAAGAAGAAAAGATTTATCACACCATTGCTGTGGATGTTTCTTCCGACTGGACAAAGTTTCCCCGTTACGGCTTTCTCTCTTCGTATGGTGATCTGTCGAAGACGCAGATCGGGAAAAATATTGAGCTTTTAAACCGTTATCACATAAATGGGGTACAATTTTATGACTGGATGCACGACCACCACCGCCCGCTGGCAGGAACCGTAGATAATCCGCTGTCCCAGTGGCCCGATCTCATTGGTCGTACCAACTATCTCTCTACAGTGAAAAGTTATATTGATGCCATGCACGGGAGAGGAATGAAAGCGATGTTTTACAATCTCGCATTTGGCGCATTGAGCAATGCGGCGGCGGATGGTGTAAAGGAAGAGTGGTATATTTTCAAGGATTCCAACCGCTCAGTCAAAGACAGTCACCATCTTGATTCCCCCTTTCGCAGTAGCATTTACCTCACAAATCCGGCAAACAATGCGTGGCAGAACTATCTCATAGCACGTCATAACGATGTATACCGGGTATTCGATTTCGACGGTTATCATATTGATCAGCTGGGTAACCGGGGAGCAGTATACGATTATAACGGTAATCTGCTAAAGTTGGAGGAGACTTATGCGTCTTTTATAGCAGCCATGAAGCAGTCCCGTCCCGACAAAAGGTTGGTGATGAATGCGGTTAGCCAGTTTGGGCAGAGTTATATATCCCAAAACGAGGTCGATTTTCTCTATACCGAAGTGTGGGATGAAAGCAAAACTTTTGGAGAGCTGGCAAATGTGATCCTTGAAAACAATGCCTATTCGGATAACAAGAAGCAGACCGTGCTGGCTGCTTATGTTAACTATGCAAAATCCAGCAGCTCTGGTTATGTAAACGCACCGGGTGTATTGTTGACCAACGCGGTGATATTCTCGTTCGGAGGAGCTCACCTTGAACTGGGTGAACACTACCTGGCAAACGAATACTTCCCCAATTCGAATCTGCAGATGAAGAAAGAGTTAAAGGAGGCTTTGGTTTGTTACTACGATTTTCTTGTGGCTTATCAGAATCTTTTACGTGACGGAGGAGCGTTTGCCTCGTTCAATGTGCAGTCGGACAACAACCAGGCCAGGTTTGAAAACTGGCCTGCATCAAAGGGAGCCGTAGCCGTTACTGGCAAAAGATTTACTGACAAGGAAGTAATCCATCTGCTTAATTTCTCTAATGCAAACTCCATGGAGTGGAGAGATACCAATGGAACCCAAAAAGAGCCTCTGGCCATCATCGGTACTGAAATAAAAGTAACAGTGACCCGTCCTGTGAAGAAAATCTGGTTTGCTTCACCCGATATAAATGGAGGAGCAGCCAGAACGCTCGACTTCACACAGGCAGGGAATGAAGTCAGGTTCACACTTCCGTCGTTGAAGTATTGGGACATGATTGTCATCGAGTATTAACTATCACGTAAAAGAAATTTGATGAAGTACCTACAATTTATATTACTGCTGACTCTCTTCACTCCTTTTGTCATCTATGCACAACAAGGTGGTAGATCGAAGGAGGTTACCTCATATACAAAAGAAGGGAATAGGGTTGTGTTTAACACGGAAGATGGATCGAGGCTGTCACTGGACTTTCTCAACAACTCCGTCGTAAAAATATGGTTCGATCCCCATGGCACATTTGTTCGCAAAAATAAATCGTTTGCAGTAATCAATGAGGACCTCGAAAATATGGAGAAGATAGCGGTGAACGACGAACCATCATCCTACGAGATATACACTTCCAGGCTCCGTATCAGGATGAACAAGAGCCCGATGCAACTACAGATTTTTGATAAATGGCAAAAACTGTTGTTCAGTGATTATAAGGAGATCGGTCACTTGTCTGACTCCACGGCGAAGAAAGCTTACAAGGTATTGCGAGACGACGAACAGTTTTTCGGCTTGGGAGAAAAGGCCGGGCCTCTCAATCGACGCGGACGGGAATACAAGATGTGGAACAGCGACCGCCCCTGCTACAGTGTAAACGAGGATCCGCTATATAAAAGCATACCCTTCTTTATGAGTAGTTACCAATATGGGATTTTCCTTGATAATACTTATAAAACAGAATTTAAATTTGGTACAGAGTCCAATGAATATTATTCGTTTGAGGCACCAGACGGAGCATTTGTCTATTACTTTATTTTCGGGAAAGATTATAAGGATATCCAGAGTCAGTATATCTCCCTGACAGGGAAACCTATTATGCCGCCTAAGTGGGCGTTTGGCTTCTCGCAAAGTCGTGGTCTTTACACGAAAGAAGCGCAGGCACTGGAGGTGGCTGCCGAATTCCGTAAGCGTCAAATTCCATGCGATATAATCTATCAGGATATCGGTTGGACACAATATTTGCAGAATTTTGAATGGAGAGAGGGAAATTACAACAATCCGAAGCAAATGCTCTCTACTTTAAATGAGCAAGGTTTTAAAGTGATTCTTTCACAGGATCCGGTGATCTCTCAAGCAAATAGGAAACAGTGGGCAGAAGCCGACAGTCTCGGTTATTTCGTAAAGGATTCCCGAACAGGGAAAGCGTATGATATGCCCTGGCCATGGGGAGGTAACTGTGGGGTGGTGGATTTTACCATTCCGGAGGTGGCCGACTGGTGGGGTGAGTACCAGCAGAAACCATTAAATGATGGAGCTGCCGGATTCTGGACAGATATGGGCGAACCGGCATGGAGCAATGAGGAGGACATTGATCGACTTCATATGCGGCACCATATCGGTATGCACGGTGAGATTCACAATGTGTACGGACTGACCTGGGACAAGGTGGTAAAAGAGCAGTTTGAAAAGAGGAACCCGGGCAAACGGATATTCCAGATGACGCGTGCAGCTTATGCCGGACTCCAGCGCTATACGTTTGGCTGGAGTGGTGACAGCGGCAATGGCAATGATCTCCTCGAAGGGTGGGGGCAACTACGGAACCAGGTGGCGATCGGTATCTCTGCCGGATTGGGAGGTATTCCGTTCTGGACAACAGATATTTCCGGTTATTGTGGTGATATTACCGATTACCCGGCGATGGCAGAACTCTACACCCGGTGGATGCAGTTTGGCATTTTTAATCCATTGAGCCGTGCTCATCACGAAGGTGATAATGCGGTAGAACCTTGGATGTTTGGAGAAACAGCTGAGAAAAACAGTAAAGCTGCCATCGAATTGAAATATCAGCTCTTTCCTTACCTGTACACTTATGCCCGGAAGGCGCATGATACAGGATTGCCTATTATGAGGGGGCTGTTTATGGAATATCCCTACGACGAAGTGGCACTGAAAGTTGAAGATCAGTTTATGTTTGGTGAGGAACTGCTTGTAGCACCGGTGTTGAAAAAGGGAGAAAGGGTAAAGCGTCTCTATCTGCCCGAAGGGGAATGGATTGATTTTAACGACAAAAAAACCGTTTATTTGGGTGGACAGCAAATTGCTTATCGTGCATCTTTAAATGTGATTCCCATTTTTGTAAAGAAAGGCTCCATCGTCCCGATGATGCCGGTAATGCAATATATCCACGAAAAGAAAGACTATCCGTTGTTTATTCATATTTTTCCCGACTATGAAGATGAAACGGCAGAATTCGAACTCTATGAAGATGAGGGAGAGAACCTCGAGTATCTCGATAACATCGCTTCAAGAACGCGGTTTACCTGTACTACTCTGTCCGACGGATACCGTACGGAAATTGTACCGTCGGATAATGGATTCAAACAATCGGACAAAAGGAACATGATCCTGGCTTATCATCTCGATAAAATGCCTGTTTCGGTCACCGTGAATGGTAAAACAGCCAAAAAAACGGATGAAGCTTCTATTTACCGCACAGCGGAGAACGATGTTTCATCTATAGCATGGTGGTGGAGCGAGGAGTTGAATGAGTGTCGAGTGAAAATACCCGATCATAGAAAAAAGATAACCATATTAATTAATTAAAAGCATATAAAAGAATCCATTGTAACCAAGACTTATGAATAAGGAACTTATAGACAAATGAAGGTCCGGTTTTTTGTCTTGGTTCTCATGTCTTAATTTTAATCATATGAGGAAAATATTTATACTATTATACTTTTGCCTGATTGCCGGCATCATAGCGGCACAGAATCTGAGATCACCAAACGGTGATCTGGAGATGAATTTCTTTGTCGATCAACAAGGAACGCCGGTGTATACCTTAAAATATAATGGGAAAACGGTGATCAATCCAAGTAAATTGGGCCTTGAGCTGATTGGAAGCGACAAGGTGGAGTTCGGTTCTGAAATTAATCGTAAAAAAGATCCCAAAACATCTTTGTACGACGGATTCAATGTAGCTGAGGTACAATACAGTTCATTCGATGAGATATGGGAGCCCGTATGGGGTGAAACGAAAGAGATCCGCAACCGATACAACGAGATGGCGGTAACACTCAACCAGAAGGATACTGATCGCGATATGGTGATCCGTTTTCGTCTGTTTGACGACGGACTTGGGTTTCGGTATGAATTTCCGCAGCAGAAGAATCTGGTTTACTTTGTCGTCAAAGAAGAGTTGACCCAGTTTGCTATGACCGGAGATCATACCGCTTACTGGATTCCGGGCGACTATGATACCCAGGAATATGATTATAATATTTCCAAATTATCGGAGATCAGAGGCCTCAATGAAGGAGGTAGACAGGGAAACCTCTCTCAGACTGGATTTTCTGATACAGGCGTACAAACTGCATTGCAGATGAAAACAGCCGAGGGCATTTACATCAACCTACACGAAGCAGCCTTGATTAACTATGGAGCCATGCACCTGAATCTGGATGACCATGATTTTATCTTTCAATCCTGGATCACACCCGATGCCAATGGAGCAAAAGGTTATTTACAAACTCCCTGCACAATACCTTGGCGTACGATTATCGTAAGTGACGATGCACGTGATATCCTGGCATCCAATATTACATTAAACCTCAATGAACCTTCGAAGATTGATGATACTTCCTGGATTAAACCCATGAAGTATGTCGGCGTATGGTGGGAAATGATTACCGGAAAAAGCGACTGGTCATATACGCATGATCTGCCGAGTATTCAGATAGGTGTTACGGATTATTCCACGGTGAAACCTCACGGACGACACGGAGCCACCACAGCCAATGTAAAAAGATATATCGATTTTGCGGCAAAGCATGGGATGGATGGTGTACTTGTGGAAGGGTGGAACATTGGCTGGGAGGATTGGTTCGGTAATTCGAAAGATTTTGTCTTCGATTTTCAAACGCCCTATCCTGATTTCGATATGGAGGAAATACACCGTTATGCGAAAAACAAGAACGTAGCAATGATCATGCACCATGAAACATCATCTTCGGTGCGAAACTATGAACGCCATCTCGATAAGGCATATCAATTGATGAACAGGTATGATTATCCTGCCGTGAAGAGCGGTTATGTGGGGGATATTATTCCTCGTGGTGAGAACCATTATAGTCAGTGGATCAACAACCATTACCAGTATGCGATAGAGAAGGCGGCGGAATATAAGATCATGGTCAATGCCCATGAGGCTGTACGTCCCACCGGTATTTCACGTACCTGGCCCAACCTGATCGCCAACGAATCGGCACGAGGTACAGAATATCAGGCTTTCGGAGGTAGCAAGCCGAGTCACGTAACAGTACTGCCTTTCACGCGTCTTATCGGCGGACCGATGGATTATACCCCGGGTATTTTCGAAATGGATATTTCTAAAATCAATCCCAATAATCAGTCGCACTGCAATTCTACCATCGCCAATCAGCTGGCATTGTACGTGACAATGAGTAGTCCATTGCAGATGGCTGCCGATCTTCCGGAGAATTACGAGCGTTTTCCCGATGCATTCCAGTTCATCAAAGATGTGGCATTGGATTGGGATGAAAGCTTATACCTCGAAGCAGAGCCGGGAGCATACATTACTGTTGCCCGAAAAGAGAAAGGAACAAATAACTGGTTCGTCGGCAATACCACGGGGAATAGCAAGTTTACTTCTAAAATCTCATTCGATTTTTTGGATCCCGGCAAACAATATATTGCTACGATATATGCTGATGCAAAGGATGCTAACTATAAGACCAATCCACAGGCTTACACTATCCGCAAGGTAGTCGTAACTGATAAATCCGAACTGAGACAGCAAACGGTAGCTGGAGGTGGTTTTGCTATTAGCCTGTTTCCGGTAAAGGATAAAGTGCAGGTCAAAGGATTAAAGAAACTGTAAATTGTGAAAAAAGCGGGGTTTACATTAAAGCACCCCGCTTTTTGCTATCTTACTGCCTCGACAGTATATCCCAACTTTCTCAGACCTTCAATTAAACCCTCCTCTCCTGGTAGATGCAGGCATCCCACAGCAATGAATGATGGCTTTTCAGCCATAATTTGGGGTAGTTTTTTGAGCCATTTCTCGTTCCGGTCTTTATTCAGTCTGTTTTTCTCCTCTTCGGTAGAGGGACAGGGATCGTTGATTATCTCTTTTTCAGACAGTTCCCGCAAGGCATGGATATCCTGCGCATGATATGCAACCTGAAGCTCATCCATCTGCTCTTTCAGCAATTCCGGATGTTTCACCATGCAGGTCAATAACTCGGCCTGGCGCTCCAACGTTTGAGAGTTCAGTAAAACTTCTATCTGATCTTCTGTTGTCTCCAGTCCAATAACCGTGCGGTTGCGTTTTAATGCTTCCTCCTGGAAATACTGGTCGAGACTTGTTCCGGATGAAAGAGAAGGATAATACTGCTGGTATAGAGTGACCGAAATCAGATTTGAGAGAAGTGCCGGTTTGAGGTTGCCCACTTGTCCCAATCCCACACCCAGTAGCCGGGTAAGGGTACTGTCGAGCAGTGCGACCTCTTCCGGTGATACCAGCGATTCGTATGTGATCCCGACAGGCAGGGTGGATTCATCCATGATTTCCATCTGCATCCTGGACATATTACTCATGTCCAACTCTCCCACAGTCTGTACTGTGCTATCAAAGGCATTCCATACTCCTGGAACGGAATCAAGAAAGGAGAGAGGTACCAGATGATGTGTACCAAAGATATAGGAGGGTTGTTTAAGACCGTTTCCGGATATCTTCCACAATAAAGAGTTGGTGCCCCGTGTGGAGGCACCAATGCAGGAAAGCAACAATAAAAATGTTGCCAGTGAGAGTATCTTTCTTTTCACTTGAAATATTAATTCACTAGAATGTTAAAGAATCTCTCCCAATTAAGGATTTACGGAAGTGTCTATTGGGGTATAGCTCCTTTGTGCCAGTTCCTTATCCATTGTGTAGATACCAAATCCGTTACTGCCAATCAGTTTCAGACTGTCAATCAATGCCTGGGCTGTTTCCTCTTCTTCCACCTGTTCATTCACAAACCATTGTAGCATGTTCTCAGAGGCATAATCATTTTCTCTGCGTGCAATTGAAACCAGATTGTTAATGAGCGAAGTGACAATTTTTTCATGCTCCAGTGTCACTTCGAATGCCTTTAACAGAGATTCCCAGGATGTATCCACTTTGTCAATGGGCTTGAGCTCCACACTATTACCCTTTGCAATAAGATAATTCATGAGTTTAAGCGCATGATCCTGTTCTTCCTGAAACTGTACCTTAAACCAGTTGGCGAAGCCTGGCAGACCTTCGTGCGCAAAATGAGCAGACATTGACAGATACAGGTATGCCGACCAGAATTCGGCATTGATCTGCTTGTTGATTGCAGTTTCTAATTCTTTACTTACCATAGTTGTACGATTGTTTATTCGTTAAATGTGTCTATTACTGTTAAAACGCTTTCAATTCGAAAATGTTTAACAAAGATACAGCATCTTCCTGTCCTGTTCAAAAAAAAAGAGTTGCCTCTCACTATTTAAATTAATTACTATCTTTGTGCACGGTTTCTTGGAAAATAGAAACTTCTTACACTTTTTTCGTAAGAGGTTATTTTTTAAATTTTCTTTAAATGAATCTTTTAAAAGAAAAAATGATGAAATACGATGCTCCGCAGCGTGCTAAAGCTGCCGGCATCTATCCCTACTTTCGGGCTATTGAAAGCGACCAGGATACAGAAGTTCTCATTAGCGGGAAGAAAGTATTGATGTTCGGTTCGAATGCCTACCTGGGGCTGACCAACCACCCAAAAGTGAAAGAGGCAGCTGTCGCCGCTACCAAAAAATATGGTACGGGGATGGCCGGATCTCGCTTTTTAAATGGTACCCTCGACATCCATCTGGAACTGGAAAGAAAACTTGCCAACTTTATGAATAAGGATGAGGCCGTTGTTTTCTCCACCGGATTTAGTGTAAATGAAGGAGTGCTGGGATGCCTTACCGGAAGGGACGAGTATATCATCTGGGACGAGAGAGACCATGCATCCATTATTGAAGGAATCCGAACATCATTCTCCACCAAGTACAAGTTCCGGCATAACGATATGGATTCGCTGGAAAAACAACTCAAACGTTGTGATTCCAGAAAAGTGAAACTGATCGTTGTCGATGGTGTCTTCAGCATGGAAGGAGATCTGGCCAATCTGCCGGAGATTGTGAAGCTGGCACACAAATACAATGCCAATGTCATGGTGGATGAAGCACACAGCCTGGGCGTGCTGGGTAAGAAATACAGCGGCCGTGGTGTCTGCGATCATTTTGGTTTGCTCGACGACGTAGATCTGGTGATGGGTACATTCAGCAAGTCGCTCGCTTCCATCGGCGGATTTGTCGCCGGTTCCTATCCGGTAATCAACTTTTTACGTCATAACGCCAGAACCAATATCTTCAGTGCCAGCATCACGCCAGCAGCAACTGCAGCAGCTTCAGCGGCACTTGATATCCTTAAATCGGAACCAGAACGGGTAAAGCGTTTGTGGGAACTGACCGATTATGCCATCAACCAATTCAGAGAGAGAGGGTTTGAGCTTGGTCCTACCTCAACGCCTATTCTTCCGCTCTATGTAAGGGACAATGACAAGACTTTCCTTGTTACCAAACTACTTTTCGAGGAGGGCATCTTTGTCAATCCCGTTGTACCCCCTGCCGTTTCATCCAACGATACGCTGATTCGTTATTCGCTGATGGCTACGCACACCTTTGAGCAGGTAGACCGTTCCATTGAGTTGATCACTGCCATCTTCAAAAAAACGGGCGTGCTCTGACGATCTCTTTTATTTGTTAATGCTCCCTATAAATTGTTCCCCGCGAATACACGGGGAATGTTTTTTTTCGTAGATTTGCGAAAAGATGAATTGCCATGGAGAAAAGAATAGATAAGCTGCTGCAGTGGTTTGACCTGCGCAGTGAGATGGAGGGATATGATCTCATTCATGAGAACATCGAGAGCGGGATTGTCTTCCGGGGAACAAACCTCTGGGTGTTGATGTTTGCTATTGTGGTAGCTTCCGTGGGGCTCAACATGAACTCCACAGCGGTCATCATTGGCGCCATGCTCATCTCGCCGCTGATGGGTCCCATCAACGGGATGGGTTACGGTCTGGCCACCTACGACTTTCAGTTGTTTCGCCGCTCCCTTAAGAATTTCTCTTTCGCCGTGGGGGTGAGCCTTCTCACTTCCGCGCTCTACTTTCTGCTCTCCCCGCTCAACGAGGCTCACTCCGAGCTGCTGGCGCGTACCAGTCCCACCATCTACGATGTGATCATCGCCCTATTCGGTGGTCTGGCCGGTATCGTGGCCATGAGCAGCCGCCTCAAGGGCAATGTGATTCCCGGTGTGGCAATCGCCACGGCACTGATGCCCCCCATCTGCACAGCCGGTTATGGACTGGCTACGCTGCAATTCAACTTCTTCTTTGGTGCGCTGTTCCTGTTCACCATCAACACCGTCTTCATCGCTTTTGCTGCGCTCATTGTCTGTCAGTTGCTGAAGTTTCCCATCCGTTCCATCGTCGATCCCACTAGAAAGAAACATGTGAACCGTATGATCTCCGCCGTCATTCTTCTTACCCTGATTCCCAGTATTATTTTCGGTGTGAACCTGGTAAAGAACGAAGAGTTTACACAACATGCCGAGAACTTTATCGGAGAGGTGACCCTGCTCGGTGGTAACTACCTTCAGAGCAGGCAAGTGTCCCCGGCTACCCGCACGGTGGAACTGCTTTACTCCGGTTACGGTCTGAACGATTCCATCCGGGAGGAGATCATTGAAACGGCGCTGGTACACGGGCTCGATACCGCACGGTTGGTAATCCGGCAGGGGTATGATGCCAGCAAGGTGCAGGAGAACGTACGGAGATACCAGTCAGAGTCGGAACGTTTGTCCACGCAGCTGGCAGCCACTACTTTTAACCTGCGGCAGACAGAGAGCAGGGTAGATAGTATCCGCAATATCTCCCTTTTTGGTGAAAGGATCCTGTCGGAGATCAAGCCGCTCTTCCCGCAGATCGTCGGTTGCTCCTACGCCGAGACCTATCTCTTTTCAGCCGTGAATGACACCACGCAGCGCTCCGGAATGGTGCCGGTAGTGATCTTCACTGTCCCGCGCAACGGGCTGCGTTTCATTGACAGGAACAAGATTGAGGAGTGGCTGAAGAGCAGGCTCAACAACCCGCGTGCGAAGATGGTGATTGAGGAATCATAATGCTGGAGGATGTCGTTGAAAATATGTTTTTCCATCAGGAGGATAACTTAACAGATAAACTGTTTCCTTTGAAAAACTTTTCCGGCATTTCTGCTGTTATACCTGAAACATCTTTTCGTTTTACATTATTTGTCAATTAAATGAAGAACATGGAAACATCCTACATGGGCCTCAGGCTCAGCAGCCCAGTCATCCTGGGCGCCTCGGAACTTACCTCTCATCCCGATATGCTGAAAAAAGCAGAAGAACAGGGGGCTGCCGCCGTAGTCTATAAATCACTTTTCGAGGAGCAGATACAGATGGAGAACCTGTATCACGACGAGAAAATCAGTCAGTACAATGATATTCATGCGGAGATGGTCACCCTCCATCCCGACATCGACCGTTCTGATATCGACTATTACCTGGTGAAGCTCCGCAAGGTGAAGGAGAGCCTCTCCATCCCTGTGATCGCCAGCCTCAACTGCGTGAACGAAACGAGTTGGATCAGATATGCAAAAATGATCGAGGAGACCGGTGTGGATGGTATTGAACTAAACCTCTACCAGATTCCAGTGAATTTTGATCTTGACGCAACTGCCATTGAGCAGCATCAGGCAGATATTGTTGCAGCCGTCAAACAGCAGCTTTCTATTCCTGTGAGCGTGAAACTGAGTTCAGGTTATACCAACATCCTTCATTTTGCCAAACGGCTTGATGAAAAGGGTATTGACGGCATGGTGCTCTTCAATGCTTTTTTTCAGCCCGATGTGGATATCTGGCATGAGAATCACCGAAAAGCCTTCAACCTTACCCACAAAGGTGAGTACAAGGAGTCGTTACGCTATGCAGGAATGCTCTATGGTCGTGTAAAAGCGGACATTTGCAGTAGTCGTGGCATTCAGGACGGTGCCGATGTAATCAAGGTGCTTCTATCCGGCGCCTCCTGTGTACAAGTTGTGAGTGCTGCTTACCGACACGGCATGGAACGTATCGGTGAAATAAACCGTGAGATAGACGACTGGATGCAGCGCAAAGGTTACAATCATATCGATCAGTTCAAGGGTAAGCTCTCCGATAGCGTACTCAACAAAAACAATACCCTGCTTATCTACAAAAGAGCACAATATATCGACATGTTGCTGCACTCCGACAAGTTGATGGAAGACCTGGAGTGGTGATTCGTAACAGAAGGATGACTATGATGCAACGACCCGGATATATTTGGAGAATATTTGGACTATATTAGGAGAGATAGGATAAAGAGGCTACGTGTCGCTTCAACCATATAATCACGATGGCGTTGATCAGCAGCAACGCGGCAATTAGCACGAACACCTTCGATTCCATGCTCCCGTAGAGCGATCTTCCCGTTAACAACAGACTACTGGCTAGAGCCAGCACAGCGTAGTATATTCCCTGGAAGAGGCCTTTGTACTTCGCGGGGGAGCTCCTGTAAACGGTATAGAGAAAGATAGATGTAAGTATTGACTCTGCAATGAGCAGGAAGGAGTAGGCTGGATAAATGATGAACTTTTCTCCGATGAACTCCTTCAACGGTATGAAGCCGGCAAAGGCCAGATAACCGACGATGGCAAAAGCCAAACCTAGAAGCATTAGCTGAAAGATTCTGCCCCAGTGCATCGATTTGATGTGCATGACCCATCCAAAAAACAGGAGCATAAGGAGCGGTAGAAGATACCCTTC
This sequence comes from Bacteroidetes bacterium GWC2_46_850, assembly GCA_001768325.1. Taxonomy (GTDB): domain Bacteria; phylum Bacteroidota; class Bacteroidia; order Bacteroidales; family Dysgonomonadaceae; genus Proteiniphilum. The sequence goes on from MENQ01000011.1 coordinate 187,366, forward strand.
CATTGGAGTTAGTATCGAGGACAACTCAGTGGCCCACCCCGTAAAATCTTTTAGTGCCAATACCAGCGTCGTACCCCTGAGCTGCAGTGAAAAACTTATCATCAGTGCCGTGATCAGAACAGACAAAAGGATAACCCTGTGCTGTTTTCTCATGAGAACGGAGGGCTGGTCGGGTTGCTGCGCTGCTGCTGGGTTGGTCAGGCGGTATGTGCGGGTGAAGTGCATGAAAAGGAGCAATGCGACCAGACCGCAGGCCCCTGCCAGTAGGAAGATGGGGGTGAAACCCCATCGTGTTTTCAGAAAACTTGTGCTCAGCGGTGCCAGCAACCCTCCCAACTCGGCCATGAAGGTATAGAGGATAAATCCGGAGAGCCCGCGGATCTCGTTGTCTTTCTCACTGTAGAGGTTACCCAGCAGCACCACCATATTGGGTAGTGTGAGACCCACACCGGCACCCATCAGTACGAAAGCGGTTATCAGCAGGAAGATCACTCCCGACAGGAAGGGAACTGCCAGGTACATTGTAGTCAGGAGTACAAAGCCGGTAATCACAACTTTGTTTCGGTTGCGCTTATCACCCAATAGTCCTGCAAAAAAAGTGGTGATTATCAACGCAACCATGAAAAAGCTGTAATAGAAGCCCACATTTTTCATTCCGGGTTGCACTATCTCCATCAGAAAGTTTGCCAGGATGGATAGCACCAGATAGAAGGCAGATCTTTCAAATAGTCTTGTCAGGAGCAATAAACCAATGCTCTCTTGCGCTGTTTTGTTCAGTCTGTTTTTCATTGCTATTTATTTTTGTGAAAGGAAATGAAAGAGATAAAGAATAGCGTCGGCGATTTTTATTGAATTCAAAGATAATAAAAGAAATTAAAGGAATGAAGCTCAAATTATTATAGTTTCAATAAATAATGGAAAAAGCAGCCACCCCAATTTGTTGAGGCGGCTGAAAATTGTGATATCGATTTAACCGTGAGTATTTGTTACTTTGGTCCCTGTCCAAACTGTGGCGCATTTTTGTCCTGCCATACCCTTTCTGAGTTAAGCAGTGTACCATCCTGATTGGATCCAGGTGTGAATTCCTGTGCACTGTAGGCATCAAGCAGGATTTGGTACATCAAGTCAGTGGGAGAAGGTGCACCCACTTCAAAGCGACGTGGAATGGCATTATTGGGCACTGTGGGAGCAAAATTCTCCCAGGCTATCAGTGTTGAATTTTCCTTCGGAATCCCTGACCGACGCACTGTCACAAACTGTTCGTTGGGATAAAGGACGAAATGCAGCAGCTGCTGGATGTAAACTTTCTCCAGGTCGAGTGTGGTATTTCCGGTAAGTTGATAATCGGTGTTGGCCATCATGGCATCAATCTCACCAGCTTTCAAGTCGATCGCTGCCTCATGCTCGTCATATTCATAAGTCTTTCCATAATAGGGGATCTTGTTGATCGCTGCCAGTCGGTTGTATTCTTCCACCGAAGCCCGGAGTGCCTTGTTGAAATACTGTTGCGCGGTTCCTGGCAGGGATGCCCCCAGCAACTTGAATTCGGCCAGGTAGAGGTTCACCTCGGAGGTAGACATATACATGCCGTACCAGGGTCGGTCGTCCAGATCCTGGATTACCGGTCCTCCCGGAAGAGTAGGAAGTGTGAAATCGTAACGACCAATGATCATCTCCTGGTTGTATCCGGAGAAGGGAACAAAAGTCTTCTCTGCATCGCCAATCTTCAGTTTCGAGCGGTTGCCGTAATCGAAATAATCGGCATTCTCGGCTGTGTTCTGAGCTGCGTCCATCTCCACCGGCAGACCATAGTAACGAACCCACGGTTCGCCCATTCCCTTCCACGAAACGAATTTCTTCTTGCCATTTTCTTCGGTGTAGTTTATATTCTCCATGATAAAGGATGGGATATTTTTTCCCTGATCGAAGAACCCTTGTACGATGGTTGAGTTCCACCCATTCTTGCGGTAGAAGAAGCGTACACGGGGATCTTTGTTCTTGAGCATAAAATCAATCACGCGGCGGCTGGAGGCGGTGGATTCCATGAATCCCTGGTTCCAGTGGTATACCTTGTCGCCATCATCCTTGGTGATGGAGGTAGCCTTGTTAAAAAGGAAGTCGTAATCGGCACCGTCGATCAGTCCAGCTATGTTGGATGCTGCCTCGGAGGCAATGGAGAGTGCCTGTGCTTTATCCTGCGACAACAGGCGTACAGCAATCTTCAACTTCAACGAGTTGGCGAGTCGGGCCCACTTGGCGGCATCACCGCGGTACACCACATCCTGGTTTGGCGGGAAGGTCTGGTCGGTTGATGTGGTGAGTGTGGTGGTGGCATCATCGAGTGTTTGTAGCCAGATATCATAAAGTGCTTCTATCCTGTCATATTTCGGAGTGAGCGTGCCGCCATAGCGAGCCATGGCCGCTTCGGTAAAGGGACGATCCCCGTACATGTCACTGTCGAATATACCTAGGTATACGGTCAGTACATCCACACAGGCAGCGATGTTGGCATACTTGGCCGCATCTTCTGCTGACATGGTAGATCTTAATTGTGCAATATCCCTTGCATATTTCAGCACGTTGATATATTGGCTTCCCTGGTCTCCTGTGGCGGTGGTTTGTGTATAGGTAGAAGTAAATCCGCCAGTGGGAACAGCCATCTGTCCCCAGCGTGTGGTCATGGGTGCATTGTAGTACCAGAGCAGGTATCCTGCCGGTTCAAAGTTGATTACCGACTGTGCAAAAAGATAGGATATATTTGCTTCTGTTACCTGTGAAGGATTGGAATTAAGCTTCGCCATTTCGTCGCGGCAGCCGCTCAATAGTAACATCAATCCACTGAGAAATAGGATGGTTGTATAAGTAATTTTTTTCATTGTTTTCTTTTTTTATCGTTCAACCATTAAAAACCAATGTTCACGGTAAACATGTAATTAGCTGTGAAAGGCGAAAAGGTACGCACGCGAAATTCAGATACTGAAGTACCACGCACTGATTCAGGGTTTTCACCGTTTGGCATGTTGTTGAGCAGGTAGCCCAGATTACGTCCTGTGAGGGAGAGGTTCAGGTGTGTGGCGCCCATCCGTCGTGCTATTTCCTGGGGCACCATGTAGCTGAGGGTTATCTCGCGCAGAGCAATGTAGTTGAGTTCCGATACCCAGTTGTCATTTATCACACCTTGTCCCCAGCTATTGGTGAAGTAGTGCCATGCCGAAGCGTGAGTAGGTTCCACGATCCCTTTTTCATATAGCGACTGGTAGGTCTCCCCCCCTGCTGCTACAGTGTAGGTGGTTCCGTTGGGTTGTTTGATGGCTGTTCCCGCGGTGATGACACCTTCCGGAATTAAGCCGTCACTGTAGGTGATGTTGTCATATTTGGAAGTCCAGGTGATACCTCCATATTCGGGAGCGGTATATTTCAGGGAAGCTTCGGTGTATCCGTAAGCTGTTCCATAACGGGAACCGTATGAGGCGATGGTTCCGCCGAAACGCATATCGAGTAATGCGCGTAGGTTCCAGTTTTTATAGCGTAGGCCGGTAGCTACTGATCCCAGAAAATCGGGAATCATTGATCCTACAATCTCGGCCTTACCGCTGCGTCGGTAGTAGGCAAAGCGGCGTGTGTCAGACCATGCAAGCATGGGAAGCCCCGTTTTCTCATCGATTGCTCTTTTTGAGTCGGACATCAAAACACCATATGATTCTCCCACCTTTGCCACCGAACCAATGCGGTAATTACCATAGTCCACCGATCCGTCGAGCAGGATGTAGTTGGCTACGTTCTCGTGCAGTGAGATGATTTTGTTCTCGCTCTTCGTGTAGGTGAAGTCGACGGTCCATTCCAGGTCATTACTGGTATACGGTACCGTGCTTAGAGCAATCTCAATCCCCTGGTTCTGGATATTACCCGCATTGACCAACTGGTTGCTGATGCCTGAAACATAGGGAACAGCGATCGACATGATCTGGTTGTAGGTGTTCTCCTTGTAATAGGCAATGTCCAGGTTGATCCGGTTACTCAGGAATCGCCAGTCGAGACCTGCCTCCCAGGCGTTCTTGCGTTCAGGTTTCAGATTGGCATCATAAACCGTATTCGGCAACTCCAGCGAGTAGGTCTTACCATTTGCTGTGGTAGAGGTGGCCATGGAGTAGGCAGTATTGATGACGTAGGCACCGGTGTCATTACCAACCTGCGCCCATGAACCACGGAGTTTCATGAACGATATCCAGTCCGGAAGGTCCAGTGTGTTGTGCATCAGCCATGATCCGGAAACTGAGGGATAGAAGTAGGAATAGGTCCCGTGTCCGTCGGAGTATACCAAAGAGGAGGACCAGTCGTTACGGCCAGTAACATCCACGAATACCTGGTCGTTCCAGCTGGCACTGATCTGTGAAGCGATAGAGTACATCCGTTTCTGTCCGCCAATATAACCGTCGTAACCTACATTTTCTTTTGAGTTGTTGATGAAGAACTGGCCCGGTACAATCAGTCCCCCGTTGGTCCAGAGACGATTGTATTGCTCCTTGTTGTTGTAATACTCACCGCGGAGAAAACCGCCCAGGGTCCAGTCGCTCATGTTATACATCGCATTCAGCGTGGTATTGAGGTTGGTCTGTTCCTTGGTAAACTGTGACATGGAGTAATAACCTCCCTCATTGGCATAGCCACTGCCCAGTTCTTTGCTTTCATCGTGTGTGTAGTAGTAGTTGTAGTTTCCTTCGGTAATCCAGTCTAGCCAGTCGGTTAGCTCTACGTTGAGGATCAAGCCTGGTCGGACAGACGTTTCCTTGCGACGGTAATCATTTTCATAAATACTCCACCAGATACCTCTGCCGGGAATAGATCCGTACTCATCTCCGTAGGAAGTGCTGGCCAATCCGCCATGAGATCCCTTATATTTCTTTTTCAATAAATCAGGGTCATATGCCCGGGGCCAGGTACCATCGGTGTATCTTTCCCCAATGTTGGGCTGTGCGTTGCGTGGCATGGAATTGGCAAATGAAAGGGTCGCTTCCAGCTTCACCTTGTCGGTGATGGCGTGTGATGCCTTTGTCAGCAAAGAGAGACGTTTGAATTCGTTGTTAGGTAGCGTACCCTGGTTGTGCAGAAAACCCAGTGAGGTGTAGAAGGTGGTCCGGTCATTGCCACCGCTGATTGCCACATTGGTGTTGGAGTTGAACCCCAGGTCGTAGGTATTCTTGAAGTTATTTTCCACCGCTTCGTAGGGACGATAGGTGCGGTCATAATATTCAATCTGTGATCCGTCGAATTTGGGACCAAAGCCCGTACCTTGCCAACCACCCATATGGGTTGGCTTATCTTCTGCATTCAGCATAAACTGACGTTGGTTGTCGAACCTGTAGTATCCTCCACCCGGTGCTTCTTCGCCGTAATCCACATATCCGGAGATAGCACCATCACCGTACACATTCTGGAGATCGGGCTGTTTGTAAACATAGTCTGTACCGAATGTCTGTGACACCTGGATACCCAGACCCCGACGTGCCTCACCGCTTTTGGTCGTAATAACCACGGCACCGTTGAGACCCCGGGATCCGTAAAGAGCAGTTGCAGCTGCACCTTTCAACACCGATACCGTTGCAAAGTCCTGCGGGTTGAGGTTCTTCAATTCGTTGCCATAGTCATTGGCAGCATCGTTCCAGTCCGCATCGCCCGAGCTGGAGATGGCATTGTCGAGGATCACGCCATCTACCACATAGATGGGCTGGTTGTTTTTGCCCAGTGTGGAGGCACCCCGGATCAGGATTTTGGTGGAACCGAACATGCCGCCGTCGGACTGGGCAATCTCCACACCGGCCACCTTGCCTTGTAATGCTGCTACCGGATTGATGATGTTGGAGATTAGTTCTTCGCCCTTTAATTCTTTCATGGCATAGCCCAGTGCTTTTTGATTGCGTTTCATACCGAGTGCCGTCACTACCACCTCATCCAGCAATTCTGTATCCGGAAGCAGTACCACATTGATGCTGCTGCGTCCCTGCACGGGTACAGTCTGTTGCGTCATTCCTACATAGCTGAAACGGATGCTCCCGTCTGCCGGTACATTGCTCAGTGTATAATTTCCATCGATGTCGGTCACCGTGCCACGGGTAGTTTCGTTTACTACGATTATGGTGGCCCCGATTACCGGCATGCCGGTATCATCGGTCACTGTACCACTCACGGTAATTCTCTGAGCAAATAAGGAAAAGGTCATCAAGGTCATCAGGGATAGCATGATGACTCTAAAGCTGAGAAGTTTTGTTCTTTTCATCTGCTGGGTTTTTAAATAGAAGTTAAATAAATTTTGAGAATTGACATTGCCAGGAGCCTTTATTGCCAATAACATTACCAATCTCCGATCAATCTAATATTGCACAGTTTACGGTGTGCATCCGTTTTTTAACTCTGATCGAAGACGATATACAACATCTCCAGTTCCGGGTCGGTGGTTTTTTTTTAAACAATCTTTTGCTGCAAAATCACTGCGAGAATATTGATAATATTTTAGAATTAAAACAATGTTTAACGTAAATAGTTCATGAATAAGGAAAATGAACTGAAAGATGTTTCTGCTGTAAAAGGTCGGAAAATAGAAGATGTTGTTCAACTCGAATATCACACAGAGAAATGGGAAATGTTGAGAGGCTTGAACTGATAAACAAAAGATTGATCACCAAATTTACCCACCGTCAAACTGTAAGGTATAAGGTAGTACAACAAACTATTAGCAGGGTGTCTTGATTTGTGGTTGCCTTGCCTTCCTAAAAATAATTTGAACAATTTGGGATTTGAGTTGTCTTTTTATCAGAGACAAACTGAAAATAGCAGATACTGGAAGAGGTATTGCTGACAAATTATTATATGAATGGTGCACACAATCATCTTTGATGAAGAGAACAAACCTGACGAACAGGAAAAAAAGATGCTGGTAGACTTTCTGCATGACCAGCTGGAACAGTATGGAGACCCGAAAAATCAGATCGAGAGAGCCATTGACTACTCCTTGAGGGAGTTCGACTCCTTTGGTGGCTTTGTGATGCTGCTCAAACAGAAGGAGAGGATTCGGGCAGCGGTAGTGATCAACCGCACAGGCATGGATGGTTATATTCCGGAAAATATACTGGTTTACATCGCGGTGGATCGCAGCAGTCGTGGTGAAGGACTTGGCCGGAAACTGATGACGCAGGCCATCGCACATGCCGAAGGTGATATCGCGCTTCATGTGGAGGCGAATAACCCGGCCACGAAATTATATGAGAAACTGGGATTCACCAATCCTTATTTAGAGATGAGGCTTAAAAAAGGACGTAATGGCTGAGCTGATCATACAAGCGGAGAAGATAAAAAGCAATATCAAATATCTGAGTGATTATTTTGATAGTCATGGTATTCATTGGAGCCTGATCACCAAAGTTTTTTCCGGAGATAAGGAATTCCTCAGGAACATACTCACCAGTGATGTGATCGATAAGATCAACTCGGTGGGTGACTCACGGCTGACCAGTTTGAAGAACCTGAAAGCTGTGAACCCCGATATGCGCACCATCTATATCAAACCACCGGCAGAGACCTACGCTGATGATGTGGTGAAATATGCGGATATCTCCCTCAACAGCTCCTTTAGCACAATACAGTCGTTGAATGAGGCAGCCGGGAGAGCCGGTAAGATCCATCAGATCATCATCATGATTGAACTGGGTGAACTGCGTGAGGGAGTGAACCGAGATGATGTGATGACGTTCTACGAGAAGGTGTTCAACCTCCCTTATATCGATGTGATCGGTATTGGCTCCAACCTGGGTTGTATGTACGGGATTGAGCCAACCTACGACAAGCTCCTGCAGCTCTCCATATATAAGGAGCTGATCTCAGAAAAATTCAGGAAGAAGCTGAAATATGTTTCGGGAGGCACCTCCATCACGCTGCCTTTGATTGAGCAGGGGAGCATGCCTAAGGATATCAACCATTTCAGGATTGGGGAGGCGGCATTCTTCGGTGTCAGTCCCCTCTACAACAAACAGTTTAAAGAGCTGAACACGGACACTTTTGAATTTGAGGCCAACATCATTGAGCTGGAAAAGAAGAAGATTGTGCCGGAAGGGGTGTTAAGTGATGCCAATATCGGGCATACAGCCGATTTTGATGAACATGACGTGGATGAAACAACCGTAAAGGCAATCCTTGACTTTGGCATGCTGGATGTGGATAAGGATGACCTGGTGGCGATGGATCCTGAGGTGAACTTCGTGGGGATCACCTCCGACATGATGGTGGTGGATATTGGGTTGAACAAGACCAGTGAGGGGCTTAAAAAATACAGGGTTGGCGATAAGATAAATTTCAAACCCAACTACATGGCAGTAGCGCGGCTACTGAACTCCAAATTCATCGATAAGCGGTTTGTCTGAATCTGTTAAAAAACTATTCTTTCATGCATTTTAGATTGAAAGTTGATTTACCTTTGATCGTTGACTGAAAGCTGTCAATATTGAATTATGAAAAAAATTAAAAACTATTTCTATTTGATCGTGGGTATTTTATCTGTACTGTTCGCTTTTACCCACGCGATGAACGGACATTTAACCCTGTTGACGGAAATTGATAAGACCTCGCTCGACCAGGCTACAAAAACCATCATTCGATATGTTTGGCATATCATCACTGCTGAAAACCTGATCTTCGGCGTGGCATTGATCTTCATGGCTTTTTACAGAGAGAGGGAGAAGGTACGGATTGTGGCATGGCTGATTGCTGTTGTCCTGCTCACCCGCTGGTTTGTCATATTGATATTTACCTTGATGCATGACAGCGCTTCACTTACTGCAGTAGTTACAGATACAATCGCAATCATTCTGCTGGTAGTGTTGCTCTTGTTAGGTGCCAGGGTGAAGGACAAATGAAGGAAGTTTTTGAGAAGCTTTAAACCACCTGCCGGATATCCGACAGGTGGTAAATAACACCTATTTTTTGATATAACCCTGCAGCACTTTCACGTATGCATCGAAGGCATCACACCTGTTTTCTCACGCAGAAAGACGAAGTCAGCCTCTTCCACCGACGACAGTAAAAGAGACATGACAGCCAGTCGTAGTTGTGAATGAAGCAGTGGATCAAGCTCTTTAAACATTACCACGTTCTTTTCCTTTGTGATTGAGATAATGTCCGGGAAGAATGTTTCCGACCAGCATCACCAGTGCCATCAATAACGGATAGTATGAAAAAGGCACGTAATTGTACAACAACAGTTACATACTACACATATCGCTACCGAGATATACATCCATCTGATTTTTTAGAGGAAATTAAAAAATAGAAGAGGGCTGAAGTTTGCACTTCAACCCTTTCTGTTTATCCTGCCTGGAGCAGTGACGACTGCTTTCAGCCGGTAGTCTGCTTACCGGTTTATCACGTCCGGTAAAGAAACTGCTACGCAAGATGGTTTTTTAATTACACATAAAGGGTAGATTATTTTTCTGACAGGTAATCGGCAATCCCTTCCTGCGTGGCTGAAAGTCCTTGATCTCCCTTGTGCCAGTCGGCAGGACATACCTCGCCATATTCTTCGGTAAACTGCAGGGCATCGATTACGCGTAGAATCTCATCCACGCTCCTTCCCAGAGGCATATCATTTACAACCTGGTGGCGTACGATTCCATCCTTGTCAATCAGGAACAATCCGCGATAAGCTTCCGGAGAACCTTCGAAAAGAGGGTTGCCCGCATCATCGGTCGTATATTCTCCGGCCAATACGTCGTATGCCATGGAGATAGTCAATGAATGATCCGCCACGATGGGATAAGTAACCCCCTGGATGCCGCCATCGTTTTTGGGAGTCTGCAGCCATTTCCAATGTGAAACAGCCGAATCGGTAGACGCTGCAACCACAACTGTATCTCTATCTTCAAATTCTTTTAACTTCTGCTGGAAAGCGTGAAGTTCCGTGGGGCATACAAAAGTAAAATCCGCGGGATAAAAGAAGAATACCACATATTTTTTTCCCAGATAATCATCCAGTGAAAAATTTTCTACAATTTCTGATCCGTTAATAACGGCTGGCGCCCAAAATACAGGTGCCCTTTTTCCAACTAATACTGACATAATATTTAAATGATTAATGTAATCTTATCGGAACCAAAGATACGTCTTTTGACGTTGGAAAGAAAATTAACAGTCAGCAATGATGCATAGAAAGTTTTTATCATTCTCCTGATCTAAAGAGAAATGTTATACCCCTCAAAATAAAAAAATTAACATTCCTTGCTGTGTATAATCGGCAAAAAATATGTACTTTTGCACGCAATAAAAAATAAAGGGTTATATTTATGTCATTTATTGCAGACAAAATCGTTATGGAGGGGTTGACATTCGACGACCTTCTTTTGGTTCCGGCCTATTCTCAGGTTTTACCCCGGAACGTAGATCTCACCACCAGGTTTTCCCGAAATATCTCGCTCAATATTCCGATGGTCTCGGCCGCTATGGATACGGTCACCGAGACAACATTGGCCATAGCCATTGCTCGTGAAGGAGGTATTGGCGTGATTCACAAGAATATGAGTGTCGAGGAGCAGGCCAGACAGGTGCGTGCCGTAAAACGTGCCGAAAACGGCATGATCCTGAATCCCATCAGCATCACCCCCGATAAAACAGTGGCCGACGCGCTGGCCATGATGTCTGAATTCAAAATAGGCGGTATACCCGTGGTGAGGACCGATAACACGTTGGTCGGTATCGTGACCAACAGGGACCTTCGGTTTGAAAAATCGATGCACAAACGCATCGAGGAGGTGATGACGAAGGATAACCTGATTACTACTCGTCAGTCAGCCAACCTGGAGGATGCAGCAGAGATACTGCAGCAATACAAGATTGAGAAACTACCTGTGGTAGATTCCGACTATAAATTGGTGGGATTAATCACTTACAAAGATATTACGAAGGCGAAAGACAAACCATTTGCCTGTAAGGATGAACAGGGGCGTCTACGTGTCGCCGCAGGAATAGGTGTTACGAATGACTCCATTGAAAGGGCTACTGCTTTGGTTGAGGCAGGTGTAGATGCGATCGTGATCGACACGGCACATGGTCATTCGCAGGGTGTAGCCGATATGCTGAAGCTGGTAAAGAAGAATTTCCCGGAAATAGATGTAGTGGTGGGTAACGTGGCTACGGGCGAAGCTGCACGGTTTTTGGCAGATGCCGGTGCCGATGGCGTGAAAGTGGGTATCGGCCCAGGATCAATTTGCACTACCCGGATCATTGCCGGTGTGGGTGTTCCTCAATTGTCGGCTATCTACGACGTAGCCGAGGCGCTGAAAGGTACCGATGTGCCGCTGATTGCCGATGGCGGATTGCGTTATTCTGGAGATATTGTGAAAGCTCTGGCTGCGGGTGCCTCCTCGGTGATGATGGGATCGCTTCTTGCCGGTACGGAAGAGTCCCCGGGAGAGACCATCATCTTTAACGGCCGCAAATTTAAATCATATCGCGGGATGGGTTCACTTTCGGCCATGCAACAGGGGTCAAAGGACCGATATTTTCAGGATGTGGAGGACGATATCAAAAAGCTAGTACCCGAAGGTATTGAAGCCCGTGTTCCGTTTAAAGGTACTATTCAGGAAGTTATTTATCAGATGGTGGGTGGTCTTCGTTCCGGCATGGGTTATTGTGGAGCAGAAAATATTGAAAAATTGCACGATGCCAAATTTACCCGGATCACTTCGGCCGGATATACCGAGAGTCATCCCCACGGTGTTATGATTACCCGCGAAGCGCCGAATTACAGCAAAGGAAGTGAGTAGTCCGGCTTCGGACTGAACTGAATAAGATGAGCAACCGGATTCACCTCGTGATTCCGGTTGCTGTTTTAAATAAAGAATTATTACCCATCAGCTGCAACGTTTTCACTCTTCCGAACGTCTTTAAGGTAAACAGGGGAATGTTATGTCGGAACATCATTTAATACTTGCTTGCAAGCAGGGTAAATTGTGGGCGAGAAAGGAAGTGTATGAACAGTACGCTCCCACGATGATGGCTCTGTGCAGGCGTTATGTTTCCGATGTTGAAGATGCAAAGGATATACTGCAAGAAGGATTTCTAAAAGTTTTTACCGAAATCGGACAATATTCGGGCAAAGGATCTTTTGGTGGGTGGATAAGGAAAATCTTTGTCAACACCTCACTCGATTACATACGAAAAAAGAACCGTTTAAAGCAAAAAGAGATTTTGACAGATATTGAATCGGAGAGTTACGAAGAAGCGCCTTATCTGAAAGATATTACCGCAGAGGAGTTGATGGAGTGCATAACGGAGCTTCCGGAGACATATCGGACAATTTTTAATCTGTACGCCATTGAGGGATATAGCCACCGTGAGATTGCAACTTTATTGCGTATGTCCGAGAGCACCTCACGTTCGTTCTTTTTTAGGGCAAGGCAATTGTTACAAAAGAGGGTTATTCAGTTATGTGGTTCAAATAATGGGAAGCAAAGATGCATTCAGGTAATAGAGACATAGAGAAGGTGGATGATTTTTCACGTGAAGTCGGAGAGAAGTTACGGGAATACCGTATGCCTGTCGATGCTGATGTGTGGAATTCACTGGTGGAAAGTCTTTCTGCACCCAGAAAAAAAATTCCGGTGTACTGGATATGGTCGGTGGCCGGTGTGGCAGCCTTATTACTGGGATTTTTCTTCTTTCTGAATCCTTTGTCAGATGAACGTGCCGTTGAAATGGTACGGGAGAATCCTGAAAATATGGGGAAGCAACCCGATATACCTGTCAGTGAGCCTGTCTTCACACTAAAGGAAGAGGCATCGACACAGACCCTATTCGCGAAAGAGACGCAACTTCAAAAAAGCGGAATGAAAAAATCGGCTGTGCCTGAGGATATTACTACGCAGGCTGCGTTTCTGGAACCGGATATGCCGGAAGTATCATCGGCAGAGTCAACGCCAGCAGAGCAGGATGTAAATCCGGTAGAATTGTTTTTGGCAGCAGATAGTCTCTCTCTTCCCGTTCAGGCACAAGATTCGCAAAAACAGCATTCATTCCTGTTAGCTTTGGGTAGTGGCAACAGCCTGCCGGATATCACCTTTGGGGGATACGACGGAAATGAATCTTTTTATTACGACAACCCTGTTTCGGGTGGAGGGTTTCCCAATGATTCAGAAACCAGCCAGGGTGAAAAATATAACCTGTTAACACCTGGTGATTATACTGAAATCGTGCATCACCTTCCGGTTACTGTTAGTGTGACTACCGACTTTCCCGTCGGGAACAATGTTAGCCTGGAAACCGGATTATCCTATACCTATCTGTTTTCCCGTTTCCGGCGGAACGATCAGCTGACCTATCGGGGCACGCTGCAGCAGCATTATATCGGGATACCGGTAAACCTGAGATACCAGGTGTGGCAGAACGACTCCTGGAGCCTTTATCTATTGGGTGGTGCTACCGTAGAAAAAGGGATACGCTCCATTTATAAACAGGAAATTGAACAGCAGGGCGATGTGGTGCATCACACTGAGGTATATAATCGCATAGCCGGTCTTCAGTTTTCTGCCCAGGGCGGTGCCGGATTTAGCTACCGGTTACAAAATAATTTGCATCTGTTTGGTGAACCACGTCTGCTCTATTATTTCAAGAACAATCAGCCGCTGAGCGCCCGCACCGAGAACCCGCTTATATTCGGACTTCATGTTGGTTTAAGAGTACAATTCAAATAACTAATTTATATCGCTATGCAAAAGTTGACTTATTTATTTTTTATTGCCGGATTGTTACTCTTTGCCGGATGTAAAGATTATGTGGAAGAGTACGTTTCCTACACCATCAATGAGCCGGTTTTCATGCCTGCAAGCGAGTTCAGAAGCATGGTCGATGTTGAGATGCCCCAACCCATTGAAAAACAGGGGAAGATTTTGTTTTTTAATGGCTATCTCTACATTTCTCAGCCGGAGAAAGGAATTCATGTGATCGATAACAGGAATCCATCGAGCCCCCGCAATGTGGCGTTTATTGAATTGTTGGGAAATGCCGATATGCAAGTTCGAAACAACATCCTCTATGCCGATTCGTATGTAGACCTGGTTTGGTTCGACATCACCGATCCTGCTAAACCTGTTTATAAAGGTAGAAAAGAAGAGGTATTCCCATTGGCTTTCCCTCCGACGGAGAATGGATTCAGCATTGACTACGAAAAATCGATGGACAGGAAGAATGGCATTGTAGTCGGCTGGAAGAAAGTGGAGAAAAGGGAGCTGGTACGATATTATAAGCCACGCTGGTGGGGATGGGACGGTATGCAAGAGGATGCAATGTATGCTTCGGTGGGTGACGGAGCTGGTGCAGGTGTCGGCATTGCCGGCTCCATGTCTCGATTCACCATTTATAAGGACAACCTCTATACCGTGATGAATAATATGCTTGGTATCTTCAACCTCACCGGTGATGTACCCGTGAAAGCAGGGAATGATACCTATATTGGCTTCAATGTGGAGACCATCTTCAGCTACAAGGAGTGCATGTTTATGGGCACTCCCACGGGCATGATCATATATTCCATGGAAGACCCTTTAAAACCGGAACGCCAGTCGATGATCAGCCACGTGTTTGGTTGCGATCCGGTGGTGGTGGAAGACGATATAGCCTATGTGACGGTTCGCTCGGGTACATTCTGCGGACAGGATGCCAATGAACTGATTGTGGTGGATGTGAGCGACGTGAAAAAGCCCAAACATATGGTTACTTACAATATGAAAAGCCCGAAAGGGTTGGGTATAGATGGGGAGACGCTGTTTGTCTGCGACGATGGCCTTCGTATCTTTAATACAAAAGATCCGCTGACCATCATGCATCCCGATAATGTACTTGCCCACTTCAAAGAGATGGACGGTTTTGATGTGATCCCCTTCAACAATGTGCTGATGATGATAGCCGCCGATGGAATTTATCAATATGATTATACCGATCTGCAGCATATCAAACAATTGAGCCGTTTGCCCATCGGCAAATAAAAATTCCCTGTTGGTTCAATTGTCCGCTGCCGCTGAATTTATTTGGCGGCAGCTTTGTTTAACTGATATGAGTCGTTGATGCGGTGTTTACTCTTCAGTACCTTTCTGCATGGGTACAAAGATAAAGTCTCCATGCGTGGTTTGGTTGTATCTTTCCTCACCCGTGCGCCTGACCACGGTCATCTTCTGCCCCTGCCGTCCCCCCAGTGGGAGGACCATCCACCCGCCGATGCGGAGCTGCTTCTTTAGTTTCTCCGGTATCTCTTCCGGTGCCGCCGTGATCAGGATCTTGTCGAAAGGTGCTTCTTCAGGCAGCCCTTCATAACCGTCACCAAAAAAGAGATGGGGATAGTATCCCAGTTTGTGGAGCGTCTCTTTTGCGGTGAGATACAATACTTCATATCTTTCAATGCTGTACACCTTTGCACCCATCTCACAGAGCACGGCTGCCTGATAGCCGCTGCCGGTCCCGATCTCAAGCACCTTCTCGTCCGGCTTCAGCTGCAAGAGCTCCGTCTGGAAGGCAACGGTGTAGGGCTGGGAGATGGTCTGCCCCTCTTCGATGGGCAGGGGCCGGTCGAGATAGGCATATTCGGCCATGCTCTTATCCACGAATTGTTCCCGGGGTATTTTTGCAATCGCCGCCAGCACGCGTTCATCCCTGATCCCTTTTCTTTTCAGATCTTTGGCGAGTTCCTCCGCTTTTACGTTTTTGTTTCGAGCGCTATCAGCCATGGTAGTATCCGTTTTTTCTTTCTGTTTGTTCACTGTCTGTGGTATGCAGGTTACAGTCAGGGCGCCGTAAAACATCACAAAGAACAGTAACAGGATTTCTCTTCTACTTGTTCTCATCGTTGCCATTCATTGATTTACCGGGACAAACATAGATAAAAAATAGGAGATTTCACTACAATAATACGGTTTTATCCTCACCCCTTAATCAGAACACAAAATCAAAGGTAAGGGGCAATAACCACTGGAGATTCATTGAATGATTGTGAGCGGTGTTCAAATAAAAATTGTATATTTCGCCCAAATTTAAACAACGGACAGAAAGCATGGGAAAAGCAGCAGGCATCATTTTCTTATGGATCTTTTCAACGTTATATGGTATGGCCCAGAACATTGATATACAACAGATAATCGCAGGAATACAGGGAAGGTATGCGCCGGACGGCCGCGTGGAGTTGTTTCAAATAACAGCTTCCCAAAAGAATGACACACTGGTGCTGCGTGGCGAAACAACCAGCAGGGAGGCATATGAGGAACTTCTCGTGCAGGCACGGCAAACATCGGTAACGCTGAGAGATCATATCCGGCTGTTGCCCGACAAGGCGCTCGGTGAAGAGATATGGGGTATCATCTACAATTCTTCGGGAACGCTCCGTGCCGAACCCCGCTACGGTGCCGAGCTGGTGTCGCAGGCGCTGCTCGGGATGCCGGTGCGGATCCTGGAAGAGAGAGGTGGCTGGCACCGGGTGCAGACACCCGACCGGTATATCGGCTGGATGAACGGATCGGTGGAGCCCATGACGGATGCACAGCGGCAGCAGTACCTGAAGCTGCCGAAGGCGATCGTCACCTCCCTGCATGCCCGTTCTTTTACCGATACCGACAAGGAAGCGCTACCCGTCACCGACCTGGTGGCAGGCGATATGCTGGTGGTTCAATCGGCAAAAGGAGGGTTTTATCAGGTGCAATACCCCGACGGACGGGAGGCATTCGTGAAAAAAAGCGATGCGATGAAGGTGCCCGACTGGCTGAGAAAGAACCGGCTGACGGGGGAGAGCATTGTGAATACTGCGAAACAGCTGCTGGGTGTGCCCTACCTCTGGGGAGGCACCTCCACCAAGGGGATGGACTGCAGCGGTTTCACGAAGCAGGTCTATTGGATGCACGGCATTGTCCTTGCCCGCGACGCTTCGCAGCAAGTACGCTATGGTAGGCTGATCGATGAGACCGGTGACTTCGGTGACGCCTTGCCGGGGGACCTGGTGTTCTTCGGGACGAAAGCAACCCCGGAGAGCCCGAAGGAACGGGTGGTGCATGTCGGTATTTATATCGGTCAGAAACGTTTTATTCATGCATCGGATTATATCCGCATCAATAGTTTTGATCCTGCCGACCCGTTGTACGACGAATTCAATACCCGTCGTTATCTCCGTACCAAACGAGTTATTGGCGAGGTAAACAGCGAAGGAATTGAGGAGATTTTTGAGAACAGTTTCTATCATCTTACAGGCAATAAAAAATGAAACAAGATCGTCGCCAGTTTCTAAAAAGATTAGTCGTTGCGGCTGCCGCATTGACAGCTCCTTCACTTATTATGCACGCTGCTTCCCATAAATCCACAAGATCATCTAAAATGAAATTATCCTGGACTCCCTACGATTTGCAATTGAGACATACCTTTACCATTTCCGGTTTCTCCCGGAAAACCACACCTGTGGTGCTTACCAGACTTGAATATGACGGCCTTACCGGTTACGGTGAAGCATCGTTGCCGCCTTATCTGGGCGAAACGCAGGCTTCGGTGATTGAATTCCTGAAAAAGGTGGACCTGTCAGGCTTCTCAGATCCCACACAGTTGGAGGAGATTTTAATGTATGTCGACTCGATTGCTCCCGCCAACACCGCGGCCAAAGCATCGGTCGACATTGCTTTGCATGACCTGGCTGGAAAAATCATGGGCAACCCCTGGCATAAAATACAAGGACTGGATAAAACGGATGTACCAGATACAACCTTCACCATCGGGATTGATCGTGATGAGGTGGTACAGGAAAAGACCCGCGAAGCAATAGGACGTTTCAACATTTTAAAGATAAAGGTGGGTGGACCCGACGACAAAAGGATGATTGAAGCCATCCGGTCGGTCACCGATCTGCCCCTGGCGGTAGATGCCAATCAGGGGTGGAAAAACCGTGATGAGGCTCTGGAGATGATCTTCTGGTTGAAAGAGAAAGGGGTGGTGATGGTGGAGCAGCCCATGCCGAAGTATGATCTGGACAATATCGCCCGACTGACGGCGGAGAGTCCGCTTCCCGTCTTTGCCGATGAATCGGTGCAGCGACTTGGTGACGTGGAGCGACTGAAAGGCGTTTTTTCGGGAATCAATATCAAACTGATGAAATGTACCGGAATGCACGAAGCATGGAAGATGCGCCAGCTCGCAAAATCGCTGGGGATGAAGGTGATGATGGGCTGCATGACCGAAACCTCCTGCGCCATCTCGGCCGCCGCACAACTCTATGCGGGCATGGATTTTGCCGATCTCGACGGGGCACTGCTCATTGCGAACGACTGTTTTATGGGAGCCACGCTGGAAAACGGCAAAATTATCGCCTCCGACAAACCGGGCATCGGCGTGGAGCCAAGCAAAGAACTTACTTTTGGTCGATGAACAACCCTGATTAAATGACCAGCTCCTGAAACAGCCGGTCGAAGGTTTTATCCAGATCGGCGGTCTTTCCGGCATGCACCGGCGATGTCTGGATGATGGAACTGCGGGTGGCAGTAAGCCATCTGAAACGCTCGGGGATATCCAGCAGGGCAATGGGACCGCAATCCTTGTTTCCTTCGGCAATCTGTTTGAGTGTCTCCAGGTTATTCATCACATCCTCATAATCCGTTTCTGCCTGCATCAGCCGGTATTTCTCAGGGCACACATGTGTGGCCAGCCGGATATATTTCGCTTCCTTCGAAAAAAGAATCAGCCCGATATTGAAGAACTCCTCCCGTTCCACTTTCGGCACCATGCGGATCACCGCGTAATGATATAATTTATCCTCTTGCATCGCGGGCACTGTTTAGAAAGAGGTGAGAATTCTGCAGTCGCGTTTTCATAAAACGGAAATAGACCTCCCTGATTGCATCGGGTGTCTCGGTCGTGTGTGGCCACCGAAGCCATTCGTCCGGTATCAATGCGGAGATCTGTTGCAACAGTGTGTCGGTCAACAACTCTTTTCCCAGTCGGTCGGCCTCTTCGAGCATTGTCGCCTGCGGTAACAGCACATGATCCTTAACATGCGGGAAAGGATTGAGCGCCTGTTTGTCAAAATCTTTCCACCCGTGATGAAAATAAAAAGAAGCGCCATTGTCGATGACCCACAGTTCGCGGTGCCACCACAACAGGTTCGTGTTGTTGAAGGTGCGGTCGATATTGGTGGTGAAAGCATCAAGCCAGACGATCTTCGATGCCGTGAGCGGGTCGATTGTCATGGTGTGATCAAAGGCGATTGCACCCGACAGGAAGTGCATCCCCAGGTTGAGTCCTTTGCTCCCCTTCAGCAGATCCTGTATTTCCTCATCTCCTTCGGTGCGGCCAAAATCCTCGTCGAGGGTGGCAAAGACCAGCTCAGGAATGTGTAATCCCAATGCAGATGCAATTTTTCCGCCCAACAGTTCGGAAATAAGCATTTTGGTGCCATGTCCTGCACCACGGAACTTCAGTACATACTTAAAGCCGTCGTCCGCTTCAGCCAGTGCAGGCAAAGAACCCCCTTCACGAAGGGGCACAATGTAACGCATCACCCGGACGGTACGCAGAGAAAGATCTTTTTCCATTCGGCAAATATAAGACAAAACGCCAATTCCCGGGAAGAATTAACCCTGAAAGTGGGAAGAATTTTAAATCTCCTCAGATTCTACTAAGACGCAACCTGCGGCATACATCTCATTCAATGCTCGGCGATCGTCTCCGGGTTGAGCATTGACGGCGGCGATGGCATCGGTAATTACATAGGTATGGAATCCCTGTTTCACCGCATCAAGGGCGGTCTGCTTTACGCAGTAGTCGGTCGTCAGCCCGCAAACATAGATTGTTGTCACTTCGTGATCGCGGAGATACTTGGCAAGTGCTATGTTAGTCGCTTCAAAAGCAGAATAGCCATCGTCCCGGTTATCCGTTCCTTTCCTGAGTTTCAGGTCGATTTTATCACTGAGTAAATCCGGGTGAAAGTCTGCTCCGTGCGTTCCGGCCACACAATGCACCGGCCATTTTTCAAAATGTACCGAATCGGTCGGATGCCAGTCTTGTGATGTGATCACCAGGGCGAACTGTTCCATCAGTTTGTTGATTACGGGAACCACTTTGTCTCCCTCTTTTACTCCCAGGGTACCCCCGGGACAGAAATCGTTCTGCACGTCGACAATCAGCAATGCTTTTTTCATTTTTTCTTTTTCTCTTTATAACAACCAGTTCGGGAAGGTGTTCAGATTCACCGCAGCTCATGGTACGTTCTGGAATTTACGACACGAAATAATCGGATGAATATACCCATCCGGAGAATAATCTTGATGGAAATATTGTATTTTTGCGCAATTTTTACTAAATGATGAACTATTTACTTACTATCGGACTGTTGGTTGTCTCCAACATTTTCATGACCCTGGCCTGGTATGGCCATTTGAAGCTGGCTGAATTCAGCTGGTTTAGTAAATTACCCTTGATGGGCATTATTGTGATCAGTTGGCTGATTGCCTTTTTTGAATATTGTTTTCAGGTACCTGCCAACCGTATCGGTTTTCAAGGCAATGGCGGTAGCTTTTCATTGCTACAGCTGAAGGTAATACAGGAGGTAATCACCCTGATGGTATTTGTAATCTTCTCTTCAGTAGCTTTTCAGACCCAGATCAGATTGAATCATTTGGTTGGTTTCTTGTTTCTTGTGCTGGCTGTATATTTTATTTTTAAACCGTAATATGAAAGAAAAAATCACTAACTTTGGTGATTGACAGCAATAAAATTTTGTTGTTTTTTCGTGTTGATATTTTTGATTCCATTGAGGATACCAGATTTGTCCAGAATAAACCTGTTTAATTAAGATCAAGTATGAGCAGTAAAATCCTTTCGTTTTTTTTATTGATATCGTTTTTTGTTTGCAGCAGTTCTTCCTCAGCAAAGCAAGTAGTCAATGCGGATGATGCAGCGTGGAAACTCTCCATGCAATCGTACACGCTTCATCTGTTTTCTGTGGTGGAGTCTTTGGAAAAAACGGCGCAGTTGGGGTTAAAGTACATCGAAATCTATCCCGGCCAGAAAATGGGGGGTAACTTCGGTGATGCCCTCTTTGGATATCAACTTAGTGAGGATGATCAGAAAAAACTGAAAGCCATTGCTGCCTCAAAAGGAATTACGATAGTTTCTTCGGGGGTATGGACTGCAAAAAGGGATGAATGGGAAAAGGTCTTCTCTTTTGCCAAAAACATGCAACAGGAATTTATCAGTGCTGAACCGGCCAGGGATGACTGGGACCTGGTAGAAGAACTCGCCAAACGTTATCAGATAAAGGTGGCTGTTCACAATCATCCGAGTGCATCATCTTACTGGAAGCCTGAGATCTTATTGGAATCGATTAAGGGTCGTTCCGAGTTAATCGGCTCATCGGCAGATGTGGGACATTACAAACGAATGGGATTGGATCCGTTGGAATGCATTAGAAAACTTCAAGGGAAAATCATCTCCTTTCATTTCAAGGATATAGCGCCGGTAGGAAGCGAAGCTACTCTGGAAGATGTTGTCTGGGGTACCGGCGTTCTGCAGGTTGAAGAAATGCTGAAAGAACTCAAACGCCAGCATTTCAAGGGCTACTTCACCATTGAATATGAAGCAAATTGGGAAAACAATCTGCCTGAAATAAAAGCATCAATCGATTATTTCAAGCAGATTGCGAATCAAATTTCCGACGCAAAATGATCAGGGGTTGATCTCTTCAATCTTTTTGTAGAGCTCTTCTGCCATTCGAACGAATCCAAGATCTGTAAGATGAATCCCGTCGACGGTTGTCTCGCCGTCGTGTCCGATCAGTTCTGTTGCCGCAAGATAGTGGATGTTTGAATGTCCTGCTTTCTTCAATTTTTCATACTCTTCCCTTAGCGCTTTATTCTTTGCCTGCACGATTTCAAAGATGTTCCTGTCGTAGAAGGAGTGGGGGAAGATGATCGACTCCACAAAGAGTACAGGTATATCCTTGTTTTCTTTACGGAGTATCTCCACAAACCGGGCCGTCTTCTCCCTGATCTGTTCCAGATTGACATTGGGAATGAAATCGAGCACGTAGAGTCCTGCATCCGTGCGGGCACTCATGATTTGGGCAATCTCATAATCGAGTTGACCGTTGCCGCTGAAGCCCAGGTTGATTACTTCTCCGTTTATCATTCTACCCAATATATTGCTGTATGACATACCCGCACGCGTGGCACATCCGCCCTGCGTAATGCTCGTGCCATAACATATCATCGGCTTCTTTCTGGAAGGAATATCCAGGACAGGGGGAGTGATCGTGGCCAGAGAATCCACACCGATGGAGATGGCTGTGACACCATCGTAGAGTGGCAGGTAAAGCATGTACTCTCTCTCGAGGGGAGTCATTCCGGAGATAATCACTTGCTCATTTTTTTTTGCCGTGGGACGTCCACTGTTGACAAATTGCCATCGCCGGCCGTTCCAGGCATAGAGGTCAAGCCCCTTGATGCCGGTGTCGGTCATATGATTCATGCTTACATCTTCAAGCAGCTCCCATCTGGCAGAGATATGCGTGCTGTTGCTGCGAAAACGGAGAGCCAGGCCGGATGTGTTCTTTCCCAGGTGCCATACCGGAGGGCGGCTTACCTCTTTGAGAGATACCGGGAGGCGTTCGTAGCGTGTTTCGGTCTGTTCGGATGTTTTGCCGATTAGCGGGAAGAGGGTCCCGTCATACCAGCTAGTCTGTGCATAGGTGGAAATTGCTGTGCCGATCAGCAGCAGGATGACTGAGGTTAGTTGTTTGTAAGAGATATTCATCATGTTATATTTTTTTATCGGGGCCATTTCGTTTCGATACCCTGTCGTTCGATTTCACGCTGGAAGTCCTGAAGCAGGGTCTTATCCTCGCGCACAGCCCGGAAAGGCACTTTCTTCCTGCCTGCAAAGGCAATCAGACATCCCACAGCCTCGCCAATGCTCCATTCCACGGGGTGTAGCCTGTAACATCCGTTGGTGATATGGGTTGTTCCGATGTTTTTATTGGCCGGCAACAGGTTGTTCATGCGTTGTGGAAGCAGTGCTCCCAGTGGTATCTCAAAGGGTAGAGAGGGGAAATCGATGTAGTTGTTACCCCGTGAACTGGGATGCAGGTCGATATGGTAATATCCGACACCCACGCTGTCAAAGAAGTCTGCAGCTCGTTTGCCTGCTTCCTCTCCAGCGACCAATTTGCGGTTTTCGGCACCTACATGTTCTTCCAGTACGGTAAATTCTGCCTTGATTCTTCTGGCTTCACGGATATAGGGATATTTTGCCATGCCATCTTCGGTACCCATTATATCACCCCGTAGTCTCAGCCCGCGCCATCCTATTCCACCATCCTCACGGGGCGCTTCTGTCTGCAGCCAGTAGAAGAGCGAATGGCTCAGCTGTTTGCCACGCTCGAAGGTATCCTGAAACTCTTTTTCCGGAACATCGATCAGGTTTCCAGGGAAGAAGTCGTTCTGTGGCCAGTTCACGATGGTGATGTCACCGGCGTAACTTTCTTTGGTGAACATCTTGCGGTCGATGATACGCCGGTAGTTCCAGAGGTTGAGCACATCGTCCAGTTCTTTTCCTGTGGGATCAAATCCCAGTCTCTTGGGTTTCAATGTGCGGGGGTCGGAGTAGGAGAGATCCAGCAGCCTACCAGACCATGCAGGAGTCATCTCCGGGATATAATTTTTCCAGAATGTGTAGTTTTTCGGCGGGTCCTGTACGTTGTCTATTCCAGGTTGATAATCCATGGCGAAGCATACCGTGAATGCCTGGTTGTTCATTGGATCCCCTTTCTCCGGAGCATGCAACTCACGCGTTTCACTTTTTGATTCGGTCCCTGTGGTGTACTCCGTGCCGGTAAGGGGAAGCAGGTCGCCACACTCGGTGGCATCCACGAAAGTACTTCCGGAGAGCATCACCCTGTCACCCGTGCGCAGGTTCTGTACTTCCACTGCCCGTACATTGTCGCCCGACACCACCGCACTTGTAGCTTTGTGGTCGGTGAGCAAGAGCAGCTTGCCAGTACTCATATAAGGTGCAAGCATGTCGCTCATCACAGCCACCGTGACTCTCGGTTCGTGGCAGAGACGGGAAACGCTACCGTTTCCAGGGTTCAGGTTGGGATCTTGTCGTGCTTTCTCAGTCAGGGGGTAATTGCGACGGTAATAGTCGCGTACCCTATTTCTGTACTCTCTGTAGGAGGGTGGTGCGCCATGTGTCTCGATCCAGGGATGTTCATCGGGGGGTACACCCTGTTGTGACACCTGGCCGCCAATCCAGTCGGTCTCTTCGGTCATGATTACGCTCAGTCCGTTGCGGCAGCAGGCCAGTGCTGTCGCAACGCCCCCCATTCCTCCGCCGAGTATAATCACATCGGCGTTCATTTCACGGGATTGGTTGTTTTTTGTATGGTTGTTCTTGTTCGTGGTGGTGAAAGCAGAGCAACCTTTTATTGCAGCGCTACCTCCAAGAATTGAAGCGTATGTGATAAAACTTCTTCTGTCCATATCAGTATGATTTATTTTGATGTGAAAAATTAGACCTTCATGAAAAACTTCTTTCTCGCAGCGATGGCACTGACCCACGCTACCAGGAGGGTGACCAGCACAGCCTGGATGGTCTGGAGCTCAGTTTGGCAACACGCATGCTGGAAGCAGCGAGTGATACCGGAGAGATGCAGCAGGGGAAGAATGAGATTGCTACCTGCAATGTATGCCAACATGGCATTTTTGCCGGACCCGCTGAGCAGAAACATTCCTTTCCTGCAATTCAACTGATCAATGAGTATGATGAAGGCGTACAGTGCGAAGAGAGCCAACCCCGAAGTAAGCAGCAGGTAGCTGAGTGTGGCTGAATCTTTCTTGATGCCCCCGTTGAGTGGTTCGCTCAGATATCCTGCGATCAGTAAAGCAAGGGTCATGGGCAGTAGCGTCACGAAAACCTTTTTCCAGGGGTGTTCCCACCTTCTGAGTCCTATCAGGAAAAGAGCAATCAACACCAGCGTGAGTAGGAACGTGTGATTCATCTCCCGCTGATAGAGACCCACAACCGATGTCACTATCAGTGCGATTGAAGAGAACAGCAACAGCCAGCTGCCTCCTTTCTTGGTGGTAATGGTCCCGGTAAAAGAACCCGAGAGGACGGCATCGCGTACGACGATACCGGTATGGATACCTGGAATGATGACGAGCAGGTATTTGAGATAATTCCAGGAAAGGAGCCAGGGAAGAGGGGAGTATTGATAAATTTGTGCGATCCAGTTGTCGCCAGCACGGCCGGAGAGGAAAAAAGCAGCCATCAGTGCAAATGATACCCAGAGTGTCTGCTTGTACTTGCGTTGCAGCAGGTAGAGGAGGGATCCTGCCAGTGCGTTGTTGGCGAGTACCATGATGATGATGTCGAAACGTTGCAAACGGAAGGTGACCTTGTCGAAATAGTGCAACGTGCCGAAGAGTCCCACCAAAATGAGAATACCAGCTGTTGCCATCAGGGAACGGTGCCGGCTCCACCAACCGGAAGAGGGGGAAGCGAAAAGCAGTACCATCCCGGCCATGGCGAGGAGCGCCAGTGGCCATTGGGCACCTTCACCCGCATTCATGACCCAGGGACGTGCGTGTTGAGAGAGGATGGCAAAGAGTGCGAGGCCTGTAAAACGGAAGATCAGGTCGCGTCCCATCTGCCAGTGTTTGATCCCTTTGTCGACTTTTCCTCCCAACGAGAAGGGAATGGCGGCCCCCATGCAGAACAGGAAAAATGGAAAGACCAGGTCGACCCAGGTGATGCCGGGCAAATCGGCCTGGAATTGATGAAGGGGTGGTGGTACTTGGGCATGGTACATCCATCCCGGTAATGCACCACCGAAGGGAATGTTGGCGGAGAAGACCATCATCAGGATAGCCAGGCCACGCAAAGCGTCGAGTGCTTCAAAACGGTATTTTTTCTCTTTCATGCTATTTTGTGCTTCCAAACTGTCATGGATAAATCTCGTCGGTACGGAAGTCCCATTTCATCACCGTGGCAAGGGGACCCAGTAGCTGTGCCGCAATCTTCAGCTGCCCCCGGTATGAAGGATGCCAGTCGGAGCCAAGGTCATCCTCCTGGTTGAGCAAGTTATCGGGAAGACCTGCAAAATAAACGTGTTCATCCTTGAGTTGATTCTTGTAGTATTGTGTAAGTTCCTTCACGTAGGAGAAACAGGGCTCGTTAATCATCGGACCCACTACGCAAAAGATCGGCACATCGCCATGTGCGCTTCTTACCTTAGATATCAACTCCTTGTAGGCTTTCAGGAAGGAATCCCTGTCCGGGTGTGGAGAGGTGGAGAAATCGTTCGTGCCCAGGTTGATTACGACACAGTCTGTTTTCCATTGATCAAAGTCCCACAATTGCGAGGGGTCATTGTCGAGTGTGCGATCGTAACGGCCAGGCATGGTTTCCTTTGGGTCTGACACAGGTTTCTCATCGCCATAATTTCGTACTACTCCTTTTCCGGAGTGAGCAATGAAATGGGCTTCGGCGTTGAAAGCCCTTGCCAGGATGGCGGCATAGCTCTTGTAGTTGTTTTCGGTTTCGGGCTTAAAACGTTCGTCCCGGTTGCTCCCCTCGGTACCGTAACCACAAGTGATGGAGTTGCCGATGAACTCGATCCGCCTGTCTGTTTTCCGGCTGGAGGGAAAAACTTCTCCTTTGTCGTCGAGGATGAATCCCATGAAGCGTGCCTTGCCCATGTCGGCTTCGGTGCGCTTGGTCAGCAGCAGCTCGTGATATGCCGCATCGGCTGTCGGCCGGAAATAGAGTGTGGTGTCATGTGGAGCACTGAAGACCGATACCAACTCGCCGTCCAAGAACAGGTTGAAGTAGTCTCTCTCTCCTCCCTCGATTCTCAGTCCGATCTGTTGACTTTTGAAACGGCATCCGATGGATACTCCCGGCCAGTCGAAAAGAACCGCATGGGGGTTGCTTTTGTCCACACGGCCCATGTAATTGATCGCCGGATGGGTGGGAGGAATCAGGTTTTGAGCGTGGCCGTTGCCGAAAGACAACAGAAGTGCCAGGAGCAACCATGATTGTATCGTTTTCTTTTTCATGGGTTCTTATCTCTTTTTTAACCAGAAGCGTTCAATCTCTTCAAGTGATTTTCCTGCAGTCTCCGGCATCATCTTCCAGACGATCAGCATGTAAGGAATACACATGAGAGCAAAGAGGAAGAAAGTTCCTGCAGGTGTAGCGTTCTCCAGCAGCCAGGGGGTAAGTTGTCCGATCAGGTAGGTGCCAATCCAAAGCGAGAGTCCTGCGATGGACATGGCCAGTCCACGAATCTTTGTGGGATACATTTCGGAGAGGAATACAAAGATAACGGCACTGATGGAGCCGGCGGTGAAGAAGATGTATGCCAGAAAGCAGCCTAGCAGGAAGAGGCTGGTCATCCCCCAGGCCTCTCCCTTGAGAAAGTAGAGCCCGATTAGGATGAGGGAGAGAATCATGCCGGTTACGCCGATGTATACCAGCTTCTTGCGTCCCACCTTGTCGATAATGAGCAGCGCCAGCACCGTGGTACCCATGTTCACCACACCAATGAGGGACTGGTAGAAGAGAGAATCATCGCTGGATAGACCACTGGTTTCAAAGATGGAAGGACCATAGTAGAGGACGGCGTTCACTCCCATGAATTGTCCCAGGATAGCGATGGCGGATCCGATCAGTACGGCACGGAAGATGCCGGGCGAGAACAGCAGCTTGCGGTCAGATTTTCCTTCCGAATTGAGCATTGCCCGCGTATCGTTGATCTGGCTCTCCACCACTGTGCTATCTCCGTAAATCTTCGAAAAGATAAGGGCCGCATGCTCTTCCCTTCTTTTGACAATGAGCCAGCGTGGACTTTCGGGAATGAAGAAAATTATGAGGAAGAAAAGTAGTGCGGGCAATGTCTCTGCACCCAGCATGCCTCTCCATATCTCCGTCCCAAAGATCTTCGTCAGCAAGGGGTTGGATGAGATAAAGCCAGCAGACTGTTCCAGCAGATAGTAGTTCATCAGGTAGGCACCTAGGAAGCCGACGGTGACTGCCAACTGATAGAGGGATACCATCCGTCCACGGTGGGAGGCTGGTGATACCTCAGAGATGTAAAGAGGGCAGACGATGGAAACGATGCCAATGCCGATACCACCGACGATGCGAAAGATGACCAGCTGATCGAGGTTGGCCGAAATGGCACAGCCCGCAGCAGATACCGTAAAGAGAATGGCTGAGAGGATCATGGTCCATTTCCTTCCAAAGCGGTCGCTCAGCGCCCCGGCGAAGATCACCCCGGAGATGGAACCTACCAGGGCACATCCCACGTACCAACCGCTTTGGAGGGTGGTGAGCTGGAACTGTGAAGACACTTGTGAGACGGTGCCTGAGATGACCGCCGTGTCGTAGCCGAAAAGAAAACCTCCCAGGGCGGCTACAACTGACAGGAAAGAGACGTAGAGGATGTTGTTTTTTTTCTGCATCATACTGCTTGCTTAAAGGTTGAAATATTCCCTGTATCGGTTGTAGAGATGCCCAGCCTGAATATAGGCCGACTGGGGACTCATAAAGTGAGAGAACTCGAAGGTGATCGCCTTGACGTAGTTGGCCCGCTTGGCAGCCTCCAGCTTAAGGCGTAGCTTATCGAACTTGATGGGGAGGAACTTGATTGGCATGTCCCGGTCAAATGTCTCGGCATTGGTCCAGCATTCCATGCCATAGCGGTCTGCCAGCTTCTTATTCACTTCGAAGAAGGCATCCAGTTCGTTGTAGTCGATGTGTCCATCCTGGAAGGCGACGGCATCTACCACCTCGTGGATGCCGGCAAAGATTTCGTCCCATTCCTTCTCGTGCTGCTGTACCGATACCGCCTCCTCTTTCGAGAGAGTGGAACCGCTTGCTGCGACAGCTTTCTTGCCGTCGATCCAGGGAGAGATAAAAGTGGGAAGACCTCCTGATACATCTTTGCATTGCTTACCCATGGCATGAAAGGCTCCGATAGCACCTTTGGTGGCACGACTGATCTCACCGCTGACATACCATCCGCCGAAGCTTTTGTACTTCTCACCGTAGTTTTTCCACACCTCATCGATCACATATCGGTTGTCCTCGATCTCATGGCTCATATCACCTGTAGCCCAATAGTGACCGGAATCGTACAGACCAAAATAAAACTTCATGCCATGCTTCTCGGCCAGACGTAAGAAGAGATCTACCAGATCCACAGAAGGCATGTAGCAGCCCTTGTCCAGCAGATATTTTGAAGGATAGGTGATAAATTTCTTGTAACCCGACCGGATCATGATTACCGTATCGATGCCGATAGCTTTCATGTATTGAAAATCAAGATCCCATTCTGCTTCTCCCCAGTTTTGGTGGGGAATGTCATGAGAGATCTCATCGAGGAAGGCCCCGGTGATCTGCAGACCGTTATTTTTGGGTACGATCAGCGTGCTCTTTAGTGACTCATCTTTCCGCACTGAGCCCGGTGAGTTGGTGGTAGCACCCTGACGGTTGTTGCCAGTACAGGCAGCCAAACTAGATGTGACGGCAATAGATGCGCCCGCGAGTGCTGTTTTTTTGATAAAATCGCGACGGTTGTTCTTTTCTGTATGCATTTCGGTCGATGTTATGATATTTTTTTTGTTGTACTACCTTTTTTTTAATAAACTCAGCGTTTGATGGTCTCCCTGTAAACGTTGCCAAAAGGATCTTTAGCAACGATGGTTATATCGGAATTACTCTTCAAGGGAGTAGCCCGAAAGAGATGATCGGTCTTCTCGGGTGCTATCCAGCTGAATTCGAGCTTTTCTTTGTCGCTATATGCTTTCTCCACTTCCGGATCGAGTCCCTCGAAACGGTTCATTGCACCCATGTCGACGCCATCTTCTTGCCATTGCACCTGCCAGTTTTTGTCCCAGTTCCAGATATTAACCACCACATCGTTACCGTAGTTGACGGTTGTGCCGGGGGCATAAATCCGCATCTGATGATCGCGTGGTTTCCCCACGCTCTTGAAGTACCAGCTCACTTCTGTACCGTCGATCTCGTAGACACCGTATCCCACGGGAGTGCCATCCAGACAGTAGTCGCCTTGCCACCAGGCACCCGATACGGCACCTGTGTTGTGTTCATAGAGCTTATCCGCGTGGATGATGTTGCGGTTGTAGTGCATATGCCCTGTGAAAAGATGCACATTATAGGGTTTAAGCATCTCGAAAAGGGAAGAGATGTTGATGGTTTGTGCACTAATCTCACGTGAATTGTAACGGAAGGGTTGAACCTCCTCATCGAGACGAGCGGGGATATGCATAGAAAGCATGATGGTGGATCCTTCCGGCACCTGTGCCAGGTCCTGTTCAAGCCACGCAAAAGTCTTTTCATCGATATATCCTATATAGAAATAATCCCTGCCCACATAGAAAACATTGTTCAGTACCACATAGTGTATCTTCCCCCTATTGAAGGAATAATGGTCGGGTCCAAAGTTCTTCTCGTAGCGTTTTGTTGAGGTTTCGGTGCTGCGCCCGCCATACTGAAGATCATGATTACCCGGCAGGCGGTAGAAGGGAATACCGGCGCGACTTACTTGCTCGACATAAAGGGGATAGAGCTCTGGCTTGTCGCCCACCAGGTCGCCGCAGTCGATACCCAGGATATCCCTGTCAGGGTACGTTTCTTTTAACTGCAGCATGTCATCCACAACCCCTGAATAACGCAAAAAGTTCTCTTTTTTGTGGAATTGAGGGTCCGCGGTCACCAGCAGCAGCTGACGGGTGTCGTCCTGGGGGTTTTTCCTTAAAGGAAAATCATAGTGTGCTCTTCCTTTTTCTAACAGAATGTAAAAGAGGGGTACTTGCATCTCCTCTGCCGGCAGGTAACCTGCCGGCGTGGAGATGTAGATAAACTTCGCATCCTGGTGAGGAGTCAACCTGTAGTGACCGTCGCTATCGGTTGTGACACATTGGTAACCGTCGGTCACCACAACGTTTGGCAATCCCACCTCTTGGAATTTCACCTTCCCTTCCACCGCGGCCGCAGCAACATTACCAGGGAGGCCACACAAAAGGAGGAGCAGCAACGAAGCAATGAGGGTGAGAAGGCTGCGGCTGTATATCGTTTTGTCTAAAGAGGTGTGATTCATCGTCTTATTCACTTATGGCACCACCTTCACGCATTCCTTTCTCCACATAGTCCCACATGTTCTTTTCGATGATGTGTACGATGTCGAAGATCATTAGCCCGTCGGAGGTGGCCAGGTTCATCTTGATCGACTCGGTAAGACCGGCCGGATTGTCATAGAACTGATCGGCCAGGATGCCACCGTAAAACTTGTTGCCATCGAGAATCGTTTTCAGGTTCTGATTCGATCCCTCCACGCAATACCAGATGCTCTTCTGACCCCACATGTCGGTTTCGTTCTTCACCTCAGGGTTCTCTTTCTGATATTCTTCGATGGTAATGGTGGTGTAGTAGTTGCCTACCGTGAACAGGTCGAGTAGCTCTGCATAGCCCTGTTCCTTATAATTGGGGCTGGCCCAGTCGTAATCGGCTGAAGGATCGTAGTTTTTGCTGGCGAAGTTGACTCCCACTTCGAAGTAAGAGGGATACCATGCTCCGGTGTAGGTGCCGAAGGAAATCTCCGGATTTACCTCTTTGACCACCTTCTTGGCCTTTGCCATGAAGTTGTAAATGACGGAGGCTCGCCACTCAAACCATTGTAGAAAGTATTTTCCTCTTTCGGGATAGAAGTTGCCCTGCTCATCCTTCTTCCAGCGATAGATGTCGTCAGGAAACAGATCCAGTTCTTTACCGAGGTAGGTTTCAAATTTTCTGCGTGACAGGTCTGAAAAATCGGCTGTGAATCCGTCGTAGCGTACTCTGTCGAGGATGATGCCATCCAGTTCGGGATATTTTTCCACAATTTCGCGGAAGATATTCAGAATGTATTCCTGGTACTCTTCATTGATGGGATTTACCATTGCCGAATACTTGTTTTTCTCCTCTGTGATAGAGATGAACTTCACCTCTTCGTTCGGTGGATAGACAATTGTGGCCCATTCGGCCTTGCCTCCCTCATAAATAGGCCCTTCGTCCATGTAATTGTGACCTGCCACGAAGGTATTGAGGGATGCCTGCACTTTTAAGCCTAGCTTGTGTGCCTTTTCGATGTAATATCCCAGGTAGTCGAAGGTATACTGGACTTCTTTACCCTTCCACTCGGTAAGCAACGGAGCATATTCGCTCTGGTATAGCAGATGGCCCGAGATGGGGCGGACATCTACTACAATATCGGTGAATCCCAGGTCCTTCAGCTTTTCCAGATAATAGTCAATGGTGTCCTTGTTGTTAAAACGTTCGATGTTGGCTGTGGCATCTATCCACATCAGTTTGGGTGCAACATTTGTTATTTCTTTCTTGCTGTCGTTGTTGCAGGAGAAGAAGCTCACAATGATTAAGAAGGATAAAAGTAAATTGGTGATATTATTCATTTTTCTAAAATTGTCTGTTTATAAATTCTCTATTTGTAAATCATATTTTGAAGGAGGAGGAATTACTTGTTTCCGACAGCGAGGTCGATTCCCTGCTTGGCATATTGCCACTGGTTGGCTATTTTCAGGTGGATCATGTCGAACAGGAAGTAGCCGTCGCACTCGTCCATACAGGCTTTTACCGATTCCACAATGGCCTGGTTTTCCTGCTGCTGGGAGGCTTGGTTGTTGCTGTCCCAGTTTCCCACATCGGGTCCAGCGACAACAATTGGTCCATCTTTGATCTTATCCTTGGCCAGCCTGGAGAAACCCTGCATGCTCCATTCTGAAGTTCCATAGACCCGCAGAGGAGAAGCATAAGCACCGATCAGTATCTGGTCCATCAGTGCAGCATAACCGTAATCTTTGTATTTGGGGGTTGCCCACTTGTAGGTCAGACTGGGGTTGTATCGATCGCTGGCCCAGTTGACACCGACTTCGTAGTAAGTAGAATACCAGCCACCCACATAGACACCAAACAGGATGTCAGGGTTGACAGATTTTACCGCACTCTTTGCTTTTTCCATAAAGTCGTGGATTACCTTTGCCCTAAATTCAAGCCACTTGGTGAAATAGGGGGGATAAGTGGTCAGGGCCATGACTTGCTGCATGGTTGCCCCGGGGGGTACAATATCGCCCGGGAAACTGCTCAATTTCACATTACCGAGGTAGCTTTCGAATTTTCTTCGGCTCAGCTCAGAGAAATCCGACTGCATGCCGTCGAAGCGTCCCCTGTCTAGTATGATGCCATCGAGGTCGTACTTGGCCAGATCCTTCAAAAGATCACACAGATAGGTTTGCACCTCCTCGTTGGTGGGGTTGAAAAACTTGGTACCTCCTCCCGCATCCATCGTGTTGGTGATGCCGATGGAAAGGTTCTCGGAGGTAGCCCAATCCTTTTTGGATGCATCGCGATAGAGGATACCCTGGCTTCCCAGTCCACTGCTGTGTCCACCCACCATGGTGTTGAATCCGGCATGCACCTTTAAATCCAGTTTGTGTCCTTCCTCGATGAATGCCTGCAGATAATCCCAGGTCGCGGAGCGTTCTACTTTGGAATAGACTCCGTTTACCCAAGCCCCCAGCCACTGTACCTTCGCCGAACCTGGTACAGAGGAATTGTAGAGGATGTCGCCCGAGGTGGGGCGTATATCCACGACAACATCTGTGAAACCTGCATCCTTAGCCAGCTTCAGATCACGCGTAATGTTCTCTCTGCTGTTCGCAAAGTCGGGAAAGTTCGCTGCCGCATCGATCCATATATAACGTGGTTTCTCTGCATTATCCTTGGGAGGATCCGGGAACTCGTATCCAGGATCCGGATTATCGTTGCCATTGCAGGCGACTGACAGGAAAAGCCAGCCGAAGAGCAGTGTAGATGCGATAACTGTATAAAAATGAGGTTTCTTTTTTGTCATGTGATGTAATCTTTGTGATGATTGCTGAATTTCGACTTCTCATGCTTTTATTTAGAAGCTGATAAGGTCGTGTCTTTGTATACGATGACTCGCTCGATATATATTTTATGGCCGGTTGAGGCTTCTTCTTTCTTGTCTGAAACCACGATTCTCAGCGTGTGGTCTCCTTCGGCCAAGTCCATCTTGTGAATGATGTGTTGCCGGTTTCCGTTCCATTTCCCTGCTTCAGTCCGGTGGTAACAGTTGAACTCTCTGAAAGGTTCACCGTCGATGTAAGCCATGGCTGTTCCCCCGTCGATGTTGTAACTGCCCAGTACCGAGATGCCGGATCCACTGAACTCCACCTCGAAGATGTCTCCTGGTGTGGTGGAAACCTTATATAGGTCGTTGTCGCCCTCACCATACCTGAAATCTTCCCAATTACCCTCAATCCGGTACAGGTCAGTGTCGCTCATCTGGATGAAGTGAGACATCGACATGTTTGGGAACGCTTGTTCCAACTGACCTGAGAATAAGAGAGGTTGCAACTTCATCCGGTAGATGTCATCTTCCAGATTTCCTCCGTTTGTCAGGATATTTTCTTCTGCAAACGATTGTGTGAGCGATACTGCTTTGTTAAAAGAGATGTCTGTGTAAAGAAAAGGCTTATCGGCCATCTCTGGTATGTGAGACTTTAGTTCTTCGTCTATGGCCTCGTATCCTTGGATGATACCCAATACGGCTGCTGCATTGGCCGCGTTGCAATCGGTGTCCTGCCCGCAGCGAATGGCAATCTCAATGGTCTTCTCCATGTTGTTCTCTCCATAGAGTAGTCCCATAGCGATGTAGGCACCATTGATGGTGGCATCGATGTTGAAGGGGTGGTAGGGTACACAAAGGTCTGATTCCCCCCATCTGTCCTGCAATATTTGCCAGGTGCTTCTCCAATTTGACGGATCCTGCTCGTACCCATCTATCACTGTTTGAATCGCTTTAGCGTATTGGCTCTCCGATGGAATCGCTTGGAGTGCTTTTTTTACTACCACTTTTGCATCCTTCTCAAAGAAGGCCAGTGCGTGCATCGCCGAAACGAACATTCCCCCATAGAGCCCGTCGCCATAGGCCATAATCCGGCCCACGCTGTCAGCCATCAGTGTTGCGGCACGTGGCATGCCGGGGTTTATAAAGCCGATGTAGTCTGACTCGATTTGGAAATCGATGTCATTTGCATGCATGTTGTAAGCGGGAGCCCCTGAAAGCGGTGGCATGATACCATCAAAAAAATTCTTTCTTGCCTGCAGGTTTGCGTGACACAAATTGAACTCCGCATTGGCGAAATCCTCGGCCAGTTTTGAAACCGGTGTTTGCAAGCCCTGGTTTCTCACCATCGAGCTCATGAAACTCAGTTGACCGTAAATGTCATCTTCGAGCAGAGCTCGTTCTATCATTTCGGGGTACCATATGATTGAGTCTTCATAGGTGACACTGGCTGCTTTGAATTCCATTCCGATTCCCTTCATCACGCCAATCATTTTCCCAGCCCAGGCTCCTTTTATTTTATCATTCAGTTCTGTTTTGGATATGACTGCAAAGGATTGCTTCTCTTTGGAGCAGGATAGCAGGCAAATCAATACCCATAGAAATGGTAAAACAATGATACCTCTTTTCATTTTGTTTGCTGTTTACTTGTTGAGGCTTCTATCATGTGCGAATTGTTGGTAACTGTTTATCAACACCGTCTACCATGATATATGCTGGTTAAAAAAAAGTTGTCCAGGCTCTGTATGCAACTAAATCAAAGTTGGTACCAAAGGTAACACAAATCTTCTTTTTAATCAGGTACAAAACCCGGACAACTAACTCATTCATTAACTCCGAATCTCATTTTACATGTCGATACAGTCGAACTGTACGCAAACAACACATCCGTTGGTGAACATGAAATAGAGATACATATAATATCCGTCATTTGAAACCTTCAGGATAGAATCACCCGTACCATTTGCATTGGTGCCGCCATTGTCCTTGCCTCCATAGGTACCGATAGGTGTTGCCCAGATCGGTTCGGTGAAGGTGGTCACCGCATTGGCATCGTGCAAATAAACCTTGTCGTCGCTACCCCATGTAAAGGAGTTGATCGACATGTTTACAGCGTAAGGATTGCCGTTGAAGACAGTGTAGTCGGCCGAATTCTGAATCCAGTTGCCACTGATCTCGGGACCCTGGGCTTTGATGGTATTGGTTTTACCGTCTACCCATGCGAACTTCCTCGGTGTGGCATAGTAAGAAACGAAGTAGTCGGCTGTAAGATCGGTGGGATCGGTTGCAACAATGTCGGCATTGTTGTTCCAGGCACCTTCAATGCCATTGATGGCAATGATCTCGGGTACTTGTGAGAGCAACGCACCATCTTTCACCTGCCAGCGGGCGAAGCTTTTTCCCGCACCCATCAATGCTGCGGTGATAATTGCATCACCATCCAAGTTCCCTTTCACCGAAAGTTTACGGCCAATGGCTGTGCTTCCGCTTGCTGACCAGTCGATGTAGAGCTCAGGAGCACTGTTGACCCCTTTAAATCTCCACACCTTGTAGGTACCGGCATTGGGAGCCAGGTTGCTTATGAGGATGTTGTCAGCATCGTCCGCAGTGGCGAAGAAGTTGGTGAGGCCGCCCTGGATCGATCCCATATTGGGCATTGTACCCACTTTTGCTCCTGTCTTTCGATCGAGCAACATGCCGGGTTCATTTCGGGTGTTTACTACCACGTAATCCTTTGTTACTGCCAAGCTGGTAGTGTTGTGTAGAGTTGTGATACCCAGGTCGGACTGCAGTTTCTTAGTCCAAAGGATCTTGGCGCTTCCGTTGCGCATACCCCTTTCTACTTTGTTGGGTACATCCTTGCGAACCGTATAAACTGTTTTGTCAATACCATTTTGAGCGGTAACGGTCAGGGTAACGTCTTCGTCATAATTGAGTGCTGTGTTTCGAGGATCGGGATTGATGGTGGCGCCGTGCGAGATACTCATCTCAGCCAGTACTTCACCGATTGGATCAATCGAGATGAGAGAGATCAATTTATTCTCCTCGTCGATGATACCCGATATGCCTAGCGAATTCAGACTGAAGTCCGTGATGCGGGCTTCGGCGCTTTTGCGTATTTCAGCCACGACCTTATAGTCCTTTTTCGTTTTGGTCTGGTCTGTTATTGTGATGAAGTTCTCTTTTGTCAGATCCATGTAGAGTAACGCTGGAGAAATCGTCACATTGTCATCCAAATTAGCCACAACCCTCACTTTCTTCAGTGCATCCATTGTCAGCACGTTGTTGGAGGTGCGAGGATAGTTATAGGGAAATACAAGTGTGATGGTGCTGTTCTCGTAATCAATTTCGCTAGAAAAATTGTTTTCTGAGCTTTCATCTCCGTAAAAGGAGGCACTGAGGCTGTTGATCCCATATCGCGAAAGCGAAGGCGTAAGATCTTCCACCTGCTGACATCCGCCAAGAATGATCATCAATGCAGTAAGTGTCGCCAGTATTGAATATATTTTTTTCATGCGGTTCTATTTTTTTTATTTCCAACTGTCATATTGTTCAATCAGTGAGTTGTTTGCCAACTCTGCATCGGGGATTGGGAGGATATAGTTCTTCGCGGAGAACTTTCGGTCCTGATAATCCACATCGATGTATTCATAGTTGTCGCCAACAATCTTGAATCCGTGGGCACGGGTATTGTTGTATTCGATGTGTGCTAGCTCCCATCTTCTCATGTCCCAGAAGAGATGACCTTCATATGCCAATTCCACTTTCCGTTCGTTTCTGTAATCGTTGAACCATTCATTACCGGAGGAGTTCTTAGCTGGCAGGTTTACACGGGCGCGGACCTCATTCATCGCATCTCTTGCCTCACTCATCTTGTTGAGTCGGAAGGCAGCTTCCGCCTTGTTAAGCAATACTTCTGCGTAACGGATCTCCACCCAGCTCTGGGTACTTGGTATACCTTTTACATCGATCAGCGATTCGTCCATTAGTTTTTTCAAGTAATAACCTGTGGTGGTAAGTCCGTAGCTGTAGGGTTGTTCCCTGTATGCCATGAAGGTACCATTGGTCCCGTTCACCGAGTTTTGCATCACCTTTCCTTTCCAGGTGCTCCCCGGATAGATTACAGTGGCTTTGAAACGCGGTTCCAGATCTTCGTAGGGAGGGCGGGTGGCGTTGGCGGTATAGTAGGGTGTCCAGTCCATTTTGGTTCCGTCGGCTTTTTCATAACTCTCCACCATTTCCTGGGTGGGCGTTCCAAGTCCTCCGAACTCGTACCCATCGCTCAAGGGCACGTAATCCTTGTCGAAGGTGTGATTGGGTCCCAGAATGTTATACTTGAACTCAAGGATTGTTTCCTTATTGCTTCCCTTCCAAGCTTGGGTATAGTCATCCACCAGTTCAAATTTCCCTGATTTCACCACTGCATCTGCAGCGTCATAGGCCGATTGCCAGCGTTCTGCAAATAGCATGGCTCTCGATTTGAATGCCAGAGCCGCATACTTGGTCACTCTTCCGTTGTCTTGTCCTGTCCACGATTCAGGCAGGTTGGCGATGGCAAAATCGAGGTCGCTCTCGATAAGATCCCATGTTGCTTCGCTTGAACTGCGTGCTTTGTCCTTTTCCATCTCTTCAATGGAGGTATAAAGGATCACGCCGTCGTGACGCCTTGCCAGTTGGAAGTAGATGAAACTACGAAAGAAGAGCACTTGGGCTTTCCACTTTGTGTTCACTTCTTCGGGGAACTGACCGTATTGTTCCATGGAGTGAAGGAATTCATTCATCCTGCGTATCTTGTTGTAGGCATCGCTCCAAACACTGTAGAATCCCCCAGTAGCAGTGGTGATCAGGTTCGGGTCAAAAACATAGTTGTTGGGATGACCTGCTTTGTGTCCTGCCGCATAGGAACCATATTTAAAGGTGTTGGTGAAGCTCTCAGACAGGTTTCCACTGGCTTGTGCCGACCCGAACTGACCATACTGGTTCAGGTAAGTATAAAAACCATTTATATAGAGATCCACGCTCGACTCATCCTCCCAAATCACTTTGTCGGTCAGTTTATCAGTAGGAGTCAGGTCCAGCCAATCCGTGCAACTGCTGAAGATGATCACAGCAGTGGTCAGGTAGAGTAAAGTCCTTAATATTTTTTTCATTTTCTGTCAGTTTAAAGTGATTATAATGAGAAGTTAAGCCCGAAAGAAAGGGTTTTCTGCTGCGGGTAGTATCCGTTGTTCACTCCGGGTTGTTCCGGGTCGATGTTGTACTTTGTCAGTCCACTGAAAGTAAAGAGGTTGGAACCTTCCATAAAGAGCCTGATTTTATCTACACCCGCTTTGCGTGTGAGGGAATTTGGAATGGTATATCCCAGCTGGAATGATTTTACGCGGAGATAGTTCCCGTTTCTGTACCAGAAAGTCGATGAGTAGGCGTTGTTTGTGCTGACCGTCACGAGTGAAAGGCGAGGAAATTCCGCATTCTGATTGTCGGGTCGCCAGGAATTTTCGGGAACAAACACCGGAGTGTTGCCTCCGTGATAGAACATCCGGGTAAATACGGTGTTATCCATCACACCCGAAGAGTAGACACCTGTCAGTGCAACAGTACGTCCCAAACCCGATTGCAGCAGGATATCGAAGTCGAATCCCTTCCAATCACCGTTCAGGTTAAGCGAAGTCTGAAATTTTGCATAGGGGCTTTTTCCCACGTATCCCATGTCTTGTGCATAGGTGATTTTGCCATCTCCGTTCCGGTCTTTGTACTTGATGTAACCGGGCAATACCGGTGAACCTGGAATGGTTGCAGCATTATCGATTTCCTCCTGTGTCTGGAAGAGGCCTTCGGAAATGAATCCAAGCTGTGAGCCCACCTCTTTGCCAGTCAGTTTGAGATAATCGGGGGTGTTCTCCGAGTCGCCTGCATAGTAGAGCCACTTGCGGTTGGCCAGGGTTCCGATCCACTTCACACCATAACGGAAGTCTCCGATCTTGTTGTTGTGCGTGATGGTGAAGTCAAATCCCCTGTAGTCAATCTTGTTGACATTGTCGGTGCTGAAATAATACCCACCCATGGATGGAGGATAAGAGCCGCCCACGCTGGCCAGCAAATCATACTGATACTTATAGAATACATCCAGTTCCACACCGAGTAAGCCTCTCCAAGCCATGAACTCGACGCCGGCATTGTAGGTGATCGCTTTGGCCCAGGAGAGATAGGGATTGCCGAGCGTACCGGAATAGATCATGCTTTGTGCCTGGTTGTTTAAAATCAGCGCGTTGGATGAGATGTTCATCAGGTTCAGATACTGAAAAGCACTCACGGCTGACGTGGCTGTTTTTCCGATACCGCCTCTTAGCTTGAGGTTATCGATCCAGTCAGCCTGGAACCATTCCTCGTTGTTCATTCTCCATCCTGCAGAGACTGCAGGCAGGTTGACCCATTGTGAGCCGGCCATTCCACTAAAGAGATAACTACCGTCGCGGCGAAGAGATGCTTCCAGCAAATAACGGTTGTCATAATCGTAATTGAGCCTTCCCACGAAACCGACCAGACGCGATTGGCCGCTGCCACCGGAGATGGAAGGAACTCTCTCTTCCCCGTTGCCTGTGGTGTTGGTGATCATGTCCAATTCATCCAGACTAAGGAAGTTCAGGCCATAGCCTGTGGCTCCCAGGGTATTGGAAAAAGCATTCCGAGTTTCGGCAAGACCGAAGAGATTGATTTTGTGCTTGTCGAACTGACGGTCGTAGGTAAAGCTCGATTGTGTAACCACGTTGGTGGAACTGTGTGCACTTTCCGTCAGGGCCGTGTTCCCCGAGTTATTTTTGAAAGAGGTGTAGCTGATAGCCTCGGTGGTAGCCACTGGTAAAGCCCCCATCATCGTCTCGAAGGGTATCGTGAGCGATTTGTTGAACTGGAAGAACTTGTCATAGGCTCCCATGAATTTCAGGCTCAGCCCCTCCATCCAGGGGGCATCGTAGTTGAGCGAGAAGTTAGTCTGGATCGTGGTGTTCCTTGGCCTATTGTAACCCGACTGGTAGATCGCTGCGAGCGGGCTTACAGGTGAAGAGGCGGTACGCGTGGAAGTGTAATACTCCTTTCCATCGTTACCCACAATCGTTTTGGGTATATAAGGGAGCGCTCTTACTGCCTGTTGGGGAATGTTGTGCCAGTCGTTGGGGTCAGCCGAATAGTTAGGGCGGTCATGTTCGTCTAGACGCCCAGCTACGTTCATTATCAGGCTGAGGTTGTCGGTGATCTTGGCATCGATGTTGGCCCTCATGTTGTAACGGGTATAATTGAAATTGTCCACGTTACCCTTCTGTTGAAAAGCACTCAATGAAGAGAAGAATTTCACCTTTTCGGTACCACCTGTGGCACTCACGTTGTGGTTCATGTTTCTTCCTATGCCGAATACTTCGTCGTACCAGTTGGTGTTGCCCCAGCCATCGACTCCAGCTTTCATCTTTTCTACTTGCGCCGAAGTGAATACAGGGTCATCACCATCCATCTCCCGGGCCATATTGTACCAGTAAGCATATCCCGGACCGTCGAGCCACTTGATCTGGTTGGCGTTTTGGCTGATACCATAGTTGCCGTTGTAGGAAATACCCAGTGTTCCATCCTTACCCCGTTTGGTGGTGACAATGACCACGGAGGTGGCATTCAACCCGTATACGGAGGCAGAAGTAGCATCCTTGAGGATAGATATGGATTCGATCTCATTGGGATCAATCTCGTTGATGCTTCTGATTACACCATCCACGATATAGGTGGCACCTTCACCTCTTACGAGCAATGAGGCACCATCTTGTCCTGGTTGCCCCGACTGTTGCAGGGAGGTGACACCGGCTACCCTGGCTCCCAACACGTTGGTTACACCCACCACGGGAGCCTTGATAAGTTCTGTATCTGAGAGGGTCGAAACAGCGCCTGTTACACTGGTCCTGCGTTGTGTGCCATAGCCCACTACAATGACCTCATCCAGTAGCTCGGTATCCGCTTGCATGGTTACATTGACAAAATTCCTCCCGTTAAGGGGAACTTCCAGTTCTTTGAAACCAACATAAGAAAAGAGCAGCGTGCTGCTTGTTGATGGTACTGATAAGTTGAATTCACCGTCAATGTCTGTAACGGTACCTTGACGAGTATTCTTGAGTACGACGTTTACGCCAATCAGAGTTTCCCCTGTCGCATCCACTACCTTTCCTCTCACATTGACCTGCGCATAAGTGATCAGTGTTGAGAGAATGAAGAGCGTAAGGAACAGTCCCCGTAAGGAGCTGTATCTCCATTTAATAGATCGGTTTTTGCTTTTCATTTGCATTTGTTTTTGTAATTACTGTTATTTTTAGATGGTGAAATGTTCTCTGTATCTTTCATAAAGGAATTTCGCCTGTGGATAAGTTGAGTTAGGACTCATAAAATGTGAAAATTCGAACGTAATGGCGTCTTCCATGCCGGCTAATCTTGCAGCTTCAAGTTTAAGCAACAGTTTTTCCCATTTGATTGGAAG
This sequence comes from Bacteroidetes bacterium GWC2_46_850, assembly GCA_001768325.1. GTDB lineage: Bacteria > Bacteroidota > Bacteroidia > Bacteroidales > Dysgonomonadaceae > Proteiniphilum. The sequence continues at coordinate 229,875 of MENQ01000011.1, forward strand.
AAAGCGGATGGGCATATCGCGGTCAAATGATTCGATGTTTGTCCAACATCGCATTTGATGGGCATCTGCCAACTTTTTATTCACTTCCAGATAATCGGCCAGTTCATGATAATTGACCTGTCCGTCCTGAAATGCAAGAATGTCTATGGCGCCTTCCACATTTGTTAGAATCTCATCCCACTCTTTTTCGTGCTCCTGCACTGAGATTGCGCTGTCGCCGCTCATTACCTGATCTGTTTTGACTCCATGGATATAGGGTGAGACCAAGGTGGTAAGATTACCCGACACTTTCTTTGCATGTTTCCCAACCTCTGCATATATTTTCGACATGTTCTTTGTCCGCCTGCTGATCTCTTGTGAGAGGTACCATCCTTTAAAAGATGGATGATGGCCATACTTTGCCCAAACCTCATCGATCAGTCTCAAATTGAGATCAATCTCTTTCTGGAATTGCCCCTCAATCCAATAGCGTCCTGAATCATACATGCCGAACATGAAGTTCATGTGGTGTTTATCGGCAAGTGTAAGAAACATTTCTGTCAGGTCAACGGGTGGATAGTAGACATCTTCCGTTTTTAGAATTGATTCAAAGGGAGAGGCGATCCACCAACCCAGTCCGGAACGAATCATCACAACTGTGTTGATTCCGATCTCCTTCATCGATTGAAAATCCCGATCCCATTCCTTCACTCCCCAATTCTGATGTGGAATATCCCAGCTCACTTCATCCAGAAATGTGGCATGTATGGGCATTCCTTTAAAAATACCGGGAGTTTCAAACCTTTTGTTCGAGAGGAGGTCATTTTTTTTAGCAAGCTCCACCCCTTTTTCTGTGGCATAGTTGCCACTGTGCAATGATTGTGCAGCGAGTACTCCAGCCGATCCCAAAACTGCACTTTTGATAAAATTTCTTCTGCTTTTCATCGAACGGTTGTCTTTGTTTTGAGAATCTGCTCATCCGTTAACTGATCGATTTTTTCCAAAAGAGTCCAACATTGATACAATCCTCTGGGCACGTGGAAGCAACCCTTCCATTTTCCACCTTTCAGGTCGAGCAGTACTTCTCCCTGCCGGTTGAGGTAGCCCCACCATTCCGGGTATTCCGGATCTTTGAAATGCTCCCAGGTATAATTGTGAACCTTTTCAAACCATGAAAGACATTCCTGAGAGCCAGTAAGCTGATATCCTTTCAGCAAGGATATCAATGTTTCGATATGCACCCACCATAATTTTTGATCCCACTCCAGCTGTTGAGGAGGAAATCCTTTCCGGTCCATGAAATAGAAAATGCCGCCATATTTTTTATCCCAACCATATTCCAGTGTTTTCAATGTGGTTTCCACTGCTTTGTTAATCAGTTCAGGACGATGTAGCCTTACACCGAGATCCATGATAAACCACATTGCCTCAATGGCATGGCCGGGATTCATCAGCCTCCCATCGAAGGAGTCGGAGAGTGAGCCGTCGATGTTCAAGTTCTCCACAATCAGGCCACCCATCTCAGGATGGCGGAAGACCTCCATCACTTCGTGAATGCATTTTTCCATGATCTGCACCAGGAAGTCCTCTTCCAGTAAGTGCTCGATTTCCAGGGCCAGGTTGCAGAGAATCATCGGCAGGGAGAATCCTTTCAATGAGCGTCCCCCCGGCGACACCTTATTCCACTTACCTTTCGGGTTGTTCTGCTTGGAAAGAATGATGTCAAATGTTTTTTTTGCTATTTCCGCATATTCACTGTTCCCTGTCGCCAGACTCAACTGACCAAATGCCATGGTGGCGAATGTGTAGGAAAAGATATTATAGGGTTCAATTAACGGTTTTCCTTCCCGTGTAAGGGAAAAATACCAGTTATATTGCCCGTCATGCCCATTTTTTTTCAGGAATTCAGCCCCCTGTAAGGCACAATCAAGCCATTCCTGTCGTTTTTCAACCTTGTTGTAGAGCATCGAGAAAAGCCATACTTCCCTTGCCTGGAGCCAGATAAACTTGTCGGTGTCATACACGTTACCCTGTCGGTCGAGGCATGTAAAATAACCACCAAATTCTTTATCCTGGGAAAAGTTGAGCCAAAATGGTATTACATTGTCAAAAAGCTCACCTTTATATTGAGCAAGAAGAGTGTTTAGATTTTTCATAAATGATTATTAAATAATGAAGCTATTTAAGGGGTCAGATAATAAAATTATTTATTATTCGACAAATTAAGATCAATAATTTCAAATATGCAAGACATATAATAAAAATATTAAGTATTGAGTGAAGAAATAACAAAAATTAAGTATTAACCCTTAAAAAACAAATATTTTGCTGCATGGAGTAATGAGCGAATTCTCAATTTGTGGGATTAAAAAAGATGATTTAGAGTATTAATGAAAAATATCACTAATTGTAGTGATTGACACGAAAAAAAAATAGATGTTCCTTTGTTTTCAATTATGAATCCAATAAAAGGTACGAGATGAAGCAATTAATGATAGCGTGTATTTTTCTGTTCAGCAATATATTTGTGACTTTTTCAATGGGAAATACACCCGAAAAAGGGGTAAACCCTCAGGATACTTTAAAGGTGTATTATCTCGATGAGGTAGTTGTTCGCAGTTCCGTGAAGGAAACAAATGATCTGAAAAATCTGCCAACTGCCGTTTCCGTGATATCACCGCGGCAGCTTAAGGATAGTCAGATTGAATCGCTTCCGGCGTTGAGTTCATTTATTCCCAATTTCTTTATTCCGCAGTATGGTTCCAAGGTTTCTACCCCCATCTATATCCGCGGCATCGGGGCCAGGTTGGGAGCCCAGACAGTCAGTTTGTATGTGGACAATGTTCCCAGTTTCAACCCTTCGGCATTCGATTTCGAGTTTCAGGATATTCAGCGGATAGAGGTGTTGCGTGGCGCACAAGGTACCCTCTATGGACGAAATGCCATTGGAGGAATTGTGAACATGTATACGCTGTCTCCGCTCACCTTTCAGGGAACACGACTGTCGCTGAGTGGCGGTAATTATGGACAGTTTTCGGTAAAGGGATCCAACTACAGCAAGCTTTCCGATCACTTAGGTCTTTCGGTAGGAGCTTATTATAAGCGGGACGACGGTTATTTCACGAACAGTTACCGAAACGAGAAGGTGGATGGTTCTGAAAACGTGGGTGGCCGGGTGAAGCTTGAGTGGCAGGCAAAACCTGATTTTAAGGCCATGTTCTTTGCCAATTATGACTATTTGTCGGGTGGCGCTTTTCCCTATATGCATGTGGATTCCACAGCGTCCCGGTTTAACGAACCCTCCTCCTACGATCGTCACCTGTTCACGAATGGATTATCGCTCGACTGGATCAAAGACGGATATACCATTCACTCTACAACCGGATTCCAGTATCTGAAAGACGACATGAAGATGGATCAGGATTATACAGATAAATCAGTCTTTTCAATCAACCAGAAGCAGAAGCAGCACTCCGTTAGTCAGGAATTTACCTTGAAGTCCGATTCAGATAGGAAATACAGCTGGGTATGGGGAGTTTTCGGATTTTACGATCACAGGGAGATTGATACCCCTGTAGCAATTAAAGAGGATGGCATGGTCGCCATGCAAGGACATTTGGACGTGGCGATGCAGCGAATGGGAGCTCCGTTGAGAATTGTGTATGCCAACGACCGGATTGATCTCCCCGGTATTTATACAAAACCTTCCCGTGGGGCTGCACTCTTCCATCAGTCTACGCTGACCGATCTTTTCGGATTGGAGGGTTTATCGGCAACGGCCGGTTTGCGGCTCGACTATGAACACACCGGTATTGATTTTTCTACCGAAAGCAATGGTGGCGATGTAAATCTGGTATTCAATATCCCAAACAGGCCCATGCCTCCCATGTTTGTTGAAGGAGACACTTTGCTGCAAGGGAACTACAGCAAGGATTTCTGGAAGGTACTCCCTAAGTTTGCACTCAAGTATGCATTTTCACCCACTTCCACCATTTACCTCTCTGCATCGAAAGGGTATAAAACAGGAGGATACAACGAACAGGCTTTCTCAAAAATACTCCAAAGCGCACTCTCTGCATCGATCATGCTTAACGCGATGAGCGGCATGCCTCCCGGAATGTTCCCTGGGGGTGCGCCAGGCTCCGGTGGAAGTAATGGCTCCGAAACGGTCACACTTGAAGAACAGCTTTCCTACGATCCCGAAACCAGCTGGAGCTATGAACTGGGCGGGCGCTATGAAATGCTCGGTAACAAGCTGACACTTAACTACGCTTTGTTTTATTCCCGCGTCAACAACATTCAGATTATACAGTTGGAAGATCAGGGTACTTCCGGTCGTACGGTAAAGAATGCCGGTACATCAGATAGCAAAGGATTTGAGTTAAGTCTGAAATATAGCCCCGTAAGAAACTTTTCATTGTACGCCGATTACGGCTTTGCAGATGCACGTTTTGTGGATTATGAGGCAGCAGAAGATGTGGATTACTCGGGAAATTATATTCCCTTTGCTCCAAGGCATACATTGAGTCTGGGAGCTGGCTATGTACATCAATTTGGCTACGGTTCCTTTGTCGATAGGCTTATTGCAAACATTCAATATGCGGGGGTCGGTAAAATTTATTGGACAGAGTCGAACAAAACAACGCCTGCGGCCAATGAAGAAGCGGTTGCACTTTATCAGCCTTTCTACGGACTGGTCAATGGGACCATCGCTGCCGAAAAGGGTGCTTTCTCACTGGAGTTCTGGGTTAAGAATCTATTTAACACCGATTATCATTCGTTCCTTTTTGAAGCATCAGACATGACCACCGGAAAGGTCAATCAATTTGTGCAGCGCGGTTATCCCACCCGACTGGGAGCCACCTTGCGTTATACGATTGACAGATAATGGGTAATCTTTCCGTCGGATTCGCGTGCGCTACGGATTAATCTTCCCACTCAGCATCAAGCTGGCAATAATGACCGATCCGATCAGTAAAATAATGATGACAGCCCATTCCCAGCGCTTGGGCTGTTTTTTTTGTTCCCTTTTTGCTCGGATGAACAACAACGATCCAATGCCATAGAAGAGTATCGATAAGACAAGGTATCTGATGCCCACAGCGTAGATCACGTAGAGAGAATAAAGGGTGCCAAGCAACGCAATCACAAGATGGTGGGGCGATTCTTTTTTTCTGAGACTCAGCGCAATCTTTACAGCATAGAGCGATGAAAGTAGGTAGGGGATGAGCACCAGCGTGGTGGCAATGGTGATGGCGGCGAGGTAGGTCTCATTGAGCTGGGGTGAGAGGATGGAGAGTAGGAAGAGCTGCGTGAAGCACTGCGTGAGGAGCAGCGCATTCACCGGTGTGCCCTTCCGGTTTACCTTCCGGAAAGTGCGGGGCAGCACCCCATCCTGTGCAGCAGCATAAAGCGTTTCCACCGAAAGCAGGATCCAGGAGAGGCTGGCGCCCAGTACCGAGACCATGATTCCCAGCTTGATAATGATGCCCCCGGCAGCGCCGATGGCTGTGCGGGAGAGTACCGGTGCCAATGGTGTGTCGGAGGCTGCCAGCTCCTCAGCCGGAACTGAGGACATCGCGATAAAAGTGATCAGCATATAGACGGCCAGCACGATCAGTAGGGAAAGAATGATGGTCAGTCGCACGGTCTTCTGGCTCTTTGCCCGTCCCGATAACACGGATGCCGCTTCCATACCGACAAAACACCAGAGGATAATCGCCATCGCTTCCTTCACCTGCAATAGGGGAGCCGTGGGTTCACCTGTAGAAGCTAGCCGGTTGTGCCAGTCGGCCGTGAAAAAGAGATCGCTTCGTACCAAAGAGATTCCCAGAATTATAATCAACAGAATGGGAATCAGCTTTGCTGTTGTCACAATAAAGTTGAGGATGGCTCCTTCGCGGATGCCGGCCATCAGAATGGCATAGAAGAACCAGAGCAGCGCCGATCCGATCAGAAAAGCAGTGAAAGGAGAGAGCGCCCGTTCTCCCAGCAGGTCGTTCAATGTCTTGAAGAAGAGCGCCAGATAGCTGATGTTTCCGAGCCAGCCTACCGACCAGTAGCCCCAGGCCGAGTTGAAGCCCATGTAATCGCCAAAACCATCGCGGGCATAGGCATAGACCCCACTTTTTAAATCGGGCTTGCGTGCAGCAAGGTAGACAAACACCAACGCCAGCATCAACGCTCCCAGACCGCCTACTATCCAGGCAATGAGTGTGCCTTGTGGGTTGGCTACCTGAATCAAATCCTTGGGTGAGTTGAAAATGCCGGATCCAATCATGGAGCCAAGTGCCACAAAAACCAGTAGCCACAAACCCAATTTTTCCTCTTTTTTTGCCATTTTCTATGGAATAAATGCCAGCACCCAGTGTTGCTGTCAACCAAAAATCCAGATCAGCAGCACAACGATAACCAGGGATGGGAGCATATTCATGATGCGGAGCTTTTTGATTTCGAGAATATTGATTCCCAGACCGATCAACAGGATGCCACCCACGCTGGTGAGCCCGAGAATGATTTCATTGTTGAAGAAACTCCCTGCATAACCTGCCAAAAGCGTAAGAGATGCCTGAAATATAAACAGGGGTAGTGCAGAAAAAATTACCCCCACGCCAAAAGCAGATGCCAGCAGAATGGCAGAGAAGAAGTCCATCAACGATTTGGTGTAGAGCAGGTCGGGTGAACCTCCTGTGCCTTCCTGGATGGTACCCAGAATGGTCATCGACCCCACACAAAACAAGAGAAACGCTGTGATTAACCCTTCGGAGAACTTTTCACTGCCGATGCGAAAACGATGCTTCAGGCTGTCGCTCAGCTGTGCGGCGCCTTTTTCCAGGTTCCACCATTCTCCCAACAATGAGCCGATGGCAAGGCTGCTCACCACGATCAGGATTTTTTTCATCTCCACGGCCATGGAAGCGCCAATGGCCAGCGTGAAAAGGCCAATTGCCTGAAAATAAATGGAGGAGATACGTTCAGGCATCCGCTTTTTAAGCAGGAGCCCGATCACTCCGCCACCCAATACAGCTGCTGTATTTACAAGGGTTCCGATCATCATTTATTGCAATAATCGGCAAAAATACCCATTAATTGTGAGAAATAAACGCAGATAATACTGCAAAGATTTGTTCCAAGGAAAAAAGAACTGTTTTTGCACAAAATTCGTACCTTTGTGACCCTTGAAAAATTATAATAACAGGATATGTACAATTGGTTTGAATGTAAAATACGATACGACAAGATGCTGGAGACCGGCATGCAGAAAACAGTGACCGAACCCTATCTGGTAGACGCACTGTCGTTCACCGAGGCGGAAGCAAGAATTATTGAAGAGATCAAGCCTTTTATCTCCGGTGAGTTTACCGTTTCCGATATCAAGCGCGTAAAATATACCGAGTCTTTCTTCAACGAGACAGGCGATCGCTATTTCAAGGCCAAACTTTACTTCATCACCCTCGATGAGAAAAGTGGCTCCGAAAAGAAAACAGCGATCAACATGCTGGTGCAGGCTACCGAATTGAAAGAGGCGGTAGAGATTGTGGAGGCGGAGATGAAGAAGACAATGATCGATTACACCTTTGCCGCCGTCAACGAAACACCCATCATGGATGTATTTCCTTATACGGGAGGAAAAGCTGCAGAAACTACAACATGACCATTCAGGCACATATAGCGGCATTGCAGGAGAGCATTCCAAAAGATGTAACCGTTGTAGCGGTCTCCAAGTTTCATCCCTCAGCGATGATCCGGGAAGCGTATGACAGCGGGCAACGTATCTTTGGCGAGAGCCGCGTGCAGGAGCTGGTAACCAAGCAGCAGGAGTTGCCTGGAGATATTCAGTGGCATTTTATCGGCAGCTTGCAGCGTAACAAAGTGAAACAGATCGCACCCTTTATCTCGCTGATCCACAGCCTCGACAGTGAAAAGATCATGCAGGAGATCGACAAGCAGGGTGCCGCTCACCAACGGGTTATCCCTTGCCTGCTGCAACTTCACATAGCCGAGGAGGAAACCAAATCGGGATTCTCTCCCGATGAGTGCCGAAGTTTTCTGGCAAAAGGGACTTGGCGGGAGTGTTCTCATGTACAAATTGCCGGCGTGATGGGAATGGCTACGTTCACCGAAAATAAAACACAACTTAGCGCTGAATTTAGACTTTTGAAATCTCTTTTCGAGGAATTTAAAGCAGCCTATTTTACCGAAGAACCGGCCTTTAAAGAAATATCGATGGGCATGTCGGGCGATTACCCCGTTGCCATAGATGAAGGCAGTACCATGGTGCGACTGGGGACTGTTATTTTCGGTGAACGATAGTTCCTGGAGTTACGCTGCTCCCTCCGGTTTATTTTACCGATAAGGTATCGATTTTATCGATTAAATTGTTTATTTTTGTTGATCCATAAATTGAAAAACAGTTGTTGGCACATGATTAATTTAGAAACATCCTTTGCAGGTTTAAAACTGAAGAACCCACTTATTGCAGGAAGCAGTGGACTGACCAATTCAATTCAAAAGATCCGGGAGCTGGAAGAAGCCGGAATTGGTGCCATTGTTTTGAAATCGCTCTTTGAAGAGCAGATTGAGAATCATTCCGAGAAACTATCGCAGCTGACCGACTACCCTGAAGCAGCCGATTACATCAACACCTACATCGAGATGAATCATGTGGAGAAGTATCTCGATCTGATTCGTGCTGCAAAGGAAGTCTGTTCGGTACCCATTGTGGCCAGCATCAATTGTTATAAATCAGCCCGGTGGGTAGATTTCGCCAAAACGATACAGGATGCCGGTGCCGATGCGCTGGAGCTCAATCTCTTCGTGCTGAACGCCGGTGAATTCCACGATTCCTATCTGGAGGATACCTACGTGAATGTAGTCAGGGAACTGAAGAAGACCATCCGCATTCCATTGATCATCAAGATGGCAAAGAACATCAGCAACTTACCCGGTCTGGTAGGTAAACTAAAAGCACTGGGTGCCGATGGCGTGGTGCTCTTCAACCGTTTTTATCAGCTCGATATCGACATAAAAAAGATGGAAATCACCTCGGGCCCGGTATTTAGCAATCCGGCCGATTTCAGCGATACCCTGCGGTGGACTGCCATCGTTGCGGGTCGCGTGCCCGATTTCGATGTAGCCTGTTCTTACGGAGTGCACACTTGGGAAGATGTGATCAAAGGGATACTTGCCGGTGCCGGCGGAATCCAGCTCTGCAGTGTGCTTTATGAACAGGGAACGGAGGTGATTGGAGATATCCTTACCTTGATGGAGGAGTGGATGCAACAAAGCAATTACGATCGAATTGAAGAATTCAGGGGTAAACTTAGCTACGCAAATATCGAAAGTCCCGCGTTGTATGAAAGGGTGCAGTTCATGAAATATTTTTCCAATTACAAATAAGATTATGAACATCCAACAGCTCGAGTATATTATTGCGGTAGATAATTACCGCCATTTTTCAAAGGCTGCCGAAGCATCCTTTGTTACCCAGCCCACGTTGAGCATGATGATTCAGAAGCTGGAAGAGGAACTGGGCGTGAAGATCTTCGACCGTTCACAACTGCCCGTACATCCCACAGAAATAGGGAAGCGGATCATTGATCAGGCCCGGGTGGCTGTGGCCCAGGTAAATCAGATCAAAGAAGTGGTGCAGGAGGAGAAAGGCATCATAAAGGGTGTTTTCCGGCTGGGAATCATTCCAACCATATCTCCCTATCTCCTTCCCCGCTTGATGCAGGTACACAGTGAAAATAAATACGATATCCGCATCGTAATTTCCGAACTGACCACCGACCATATATTGAAGGGGTTGTCGAACGATTCACTGGATGGCGGTATTCTGGCCACGCCCCTTAGGGAACCATCTATCAGAGAAAATCCCATTTACTATGAGCGTTTTTATGCCTATGTTTCACCCCAGGAGAGGGCGCTCTTTGCAAAGACATCACTCGATGAGAGTGACCTTACCGCTGCCCGACTGTGGCTGCTCGATGAGGTACATTGTTTCAGAACACAGATTTTACATCTCTGTAATCTCAGAAAAAAGAAAGGCGGTAACCAGCAATCTATCTTTTCCTATGAAGCAGGAAGCATCGATACACTGATTAACATTGTAGACAAGAACGACGGTCTGACGGTTATTCCCGAGATGGCGCTGGCAAACCTGAGTGAAGCCCAGATGAAAAATGTACGTCCTTTTAAAAATAGTACCCCAGTGCGGGAAGTGAGTCTGGTGACGCGGAAGGAATTTTATCGGGAGAGGCTGCTCAACATCATTCTCGATGAAGTGAAGACAGCCGTCCCGGGTTCAATGCAGGACGAGGCAATGAAAAAATATGTAGTTCCCTTATAACATCAGTTTCAGTCCTGCAAAAAAGGTTCTGGGCATTCCCGGACCGTATACGTAGCCTGAAGCTCTCCCTGCTCCGGTATCAAAATCCCGCTGATATGCATTGAAGATATTCTGAATTCCTACATTGAGCTCCAGTTGCGTATCGTAATAGAGATCGATCAGATAGGCAACCTTCGTATTCAACTCCAGGAAGGAGGGTGACTTTTCCGTGATATTTATCGGCGAGAACCGATCCTTCCCCTCCACGCCGAATCCAGCCTCATGAGGCACCGGCATGCTTCCAGTATAATTCCCAGAAATTGAAGCAGTAATCCTGTCTGTGGGGGTGATTGTTGCTACGGAATAGGCATAGCTGTTGGGGGTGCGCATCATTCTTCTGGTGGGCGTCACCTTATCGAGTAATTCCTCCTGCGGAGTGGCAGGTTCCCACCACTTCCTTTCTACATCATACAAACTTCGCTGGATAGTCGCTCCCGCTTGCAGATCGAGAAAGCTCCCAAACACGGCTCGTCCCTCCAGATTTATCCCATATACCTTTGCTCCATAGCTGGCATTTTCGATGATGATCTCATTGCCTGTTTTGACCTCGGTGAAAGGGTTCTCAAGCTGTGTGTAGAATCCTTCTATCAAGAGATTGAACAGGGCTGTCCCCGTCGAATGATAGAGATCGACAGAGCCGCTCAAACTTTTTGAACGCTCCTCTGTCAGTTTGTCCGACAATATCCTGATTACCTGGTTTCCTCCCGCGATGTCCACATGCAGGTTTTCATCAAACACCTGGGGTGCACGAAACCCTTCGCTGTAGGTGAGCCGGATATTGATGTTTTCAGTGGGGTTATACCGGAAATTGAATCGTGGACTAAAGATGGCATGATTCACTAGGTTGTGGTTGTCTAGACGCCCCCCGATGAGGAAACTCCACATCGCTGTTTTCCATTCGTTTTGCAGGAATGTGCTTGCTGTGTGCGTGTTCTGTGCAATATTGTCTGTCCGGTACCCGCTCACATCTTGCAATTCGCTGCCCGTATATTCCAGACCGGCTGTCAGGTCGGCCGGCATAAACCACAAATTATCGAAAGAGCGAATATAATTTCCTCCCAGCTGATAGGTGAGCTCCGACGTATTTCCGAATGAATTCATACGAAGTAGGTTGTTCGATATGGCTTTATTGATTGCATCCAGCTCCTGTTGATTCATGTCCGGCCCAACGGCCGGAATATTTTTATCAAAGGGCTCGCCGGCCCCATAGTAACTGTCCCGGTCGGTATGACTGGCCGCTGCATAGAGGCTTAACTTGTGCTTCTGGTTCGAAGAATATCTGTCGAAGCTGAGTGATCCGCTATTGATATAATGCTCCACCTGTTCCGTGATATAGCTCTCAAACGGTTGTCGGTTGAGTCTATCGCCCCCTCGTCTGAATTCATGTAGATTCCTGTATTCGAGTGTCATCCTGGAGTAAACACCTGTCTTCAGGAAAGAGCGAAATCCCAGTGAGCGGTTTTTAAGCAACGGCAACTCAGTAAAACCATCGTCATCCATGTCCACTCCGTCGCGGAGCCTGTGTTGTCCGTAAACCATGATTCCTGCGTTCCTCGAATCGTTTACCAGCGAGGCATTGAATGTGGTATTGTTTTCTAAAGCTCCTGTATTGTATATGGAAGAAACAGTGTGGGCAAACTCACCCGTATTGCGGATAGGTTCCCGTGTGATGATGTTGATGGTGCCGCCGATGGCATTGGCACCAAACAGAGCCGATCCACCACCACGCACCACCTCAATCCGTTCGATCATGTTGGCAGGTATCTGCTCCAGACCGTATACCCCTGCCAGTGCGCCAATCATCGGCCGGGAGTCAATTAATATCTGGGAGTAGGAACCCTCCATCCCGTTGATGCGTACCTGTGTGGTACCGCAGTTCTGGCAGTTGTTTTCCACCCGCAGTCCCGGTTGAAACCTGAGTCCTTCGGACAAGGTTTTGGCGTTGGTGACATTGAGTGTCTTCATGTCCAGTACGCTCACCAGAGAAGAGGCCATGCGGCGTGTGGTTTCATTTCTGTTTGCCGAGACCACTACCGCTTCGAGAGACACTTGCTCCTCTTCCAGTTCAAAATCAATCTCCAGTGTTCTGTCTGGCTGAATTGCTACTTCTCTGATCGCCGTTTTATACCCGATCATGGAGACTTCCATCCTGAAATTGCCCGCGGGCAGGTTACGCAAGAAATAGTGACCCGAGGCATCGGTGGTGATACCGATGGTGGTGCTATGCAGTTTGATGGTCACATAGGGCAGGTGCTCTCTTGTTTTTTTATCCAGCACGTGACCGAATATGTTTGCGTCTGTTTGGACGGGATTGTTTCCCTCCGCCTGTCCATAGACCGACAGGGTTGATATATAAAGAATGATGAAAATGATATTTTTCATTTCAACTTATTTTTTTGATGTAAATATATGTATGGTTGTAAAGTATCCGCACATGTATATCCAGGCAAACAGTTTCCTGTGCTTAGATTCAAATAAGGATACTTGTTGTCCGTGTTGCGGAGTAGAGTGGTGACGGTATCAGACCGCAGAAGGGGGAGCTCTCAGCTGCAGGGGAGTGGCCAGTGTTAACAGGTGGTCCGGTTGGTATAAGTAGGGATAGTAAACCGGCAGTGATAGGAGTATGCCGGCCACCTCAACTGTAGGTATTATATCCGGCGTGAGGTTGGTCTTAAAGATCTGATCGAGCAGTTGTAACTCTTTTTCGGTATGGTCGTGGTTTGGCTGATCCCCCAATTTAAAGGGGTGAGAATGGATATAGATGGTCTTGTTGATGATGTGACTATGGGTGAAAAGTGACATCCCGCCTGCATACAGTACAAAGAGTGTCAGGCAGAACCATCTTAACGGTGTATATTTCTTCCAGTGCATACGGTTGCAAATATATGGCAATTTCTCAGAATTTATACTATTTTTGTAGCTGGAAAGTTGTTTTTATGGATCCACTGACGATCATTCGGAAATACTATAAGGAAGGAACTAAATTGTATGATATTTATCTGTCGCATGTGACACATGTGACGGGTAAGGCGCTTTCCATAGCCCGCAATCATCCGGAGCTGGCAGTGGATGTCCGGTTTATTGAAGAGGCTGGCATGCTTCATGATATCGGTATATTTCTGACGAATGCGTCCCATATTGCCTGTGAAGGTACTTTTCCCTATATCTGTCATGGTTATCTGGGGCGGGAGTTGCTGACGGCTGAAGGGTATCCAAAACATGGGCTGGTCAGTGAACGGCATACCGGTACGGGACTGAGCCTGGAGACAATTATCAACCGCAAACTACCCATACCCCACCGTGACATGCGGCCGGTAAGCCTCGAGGAGAAGATTATCTGCTTTGCTGATAAATTTTATTCCAAATCACAGTTGGATAAAGAGAAACCGGTTAAAAAGATAAGACAGAATCTGAACAAGCACGGATGGCATCAGGTAGAAATATTTGATGAATGGTGCGAAATATTCCTGTAGCCGGCCGGTTTTACAGGATGATCTTTTTTTTTGGCAAACTATTTGCTGTGTCCATAATTGGTAAATTCAAATAAATATGATACAAAACGATAATCAGCATACAGGATCCCGGGAAAGGGACACGGAGTTGAATAAAGAAGCGATGCATGAGGAAGATCTGGCTGCACGTGAAGAGAATGTAGACAATTTGACAGACGCAGCTGCAGAAGGTCAGGAAGCGCAGGAAGATTTACAGCAGAAATTTGATGATCTCAACAACAGCTATCTACGCTTGCATGCTGAGTTTGATAATTTTCGCAAGCGTACCCTGAAAGAAAAAGCCGATCTGATTAAAAGCGGCGGTGAAAGGGTATTACTCGATATCATCTCCCTGGTGGATGATTTTGAACGGGCACTTGCTATTCTGCATGATGCCGAAGACAAGGATGCCATGTTAGAGGGAATGGATCTTATTTACGGGAAATTTACAAATTTCCTGAAACAACATGGGGTAACAGAGATTGAAGCCATTGGTCAGCCTTTCGATGCCGACCGTTTTGAGGCGGTGACAACGATACCGGTACAGGAGGAGTCGCAGAAGGGGTTGGTTGTCGATTGCATCATGAAAGGATATGCCCTGAATGAGAAGATCATTCGTTTCCCAAAAGTAATAGTAGGAGAATAAGATGTCAGCAAAAAGAGATTATTACGAAATACTGGAGGTCCCCAAAGTTGCTACGGCCGAAGAGATAAAAAAAGCTTACCGCAAGAAAGCCATTCAGTTTCATCCGGACAAGAACCCGGGCAACAAGGAGGCCGAAGAGAAATTCAAGGAAGCGGCAGAGGCTTATGAGGTGTTGAGCGACGAGAACAAACGCGCCCGCTATGACCAGTTTGGTCATGCAGGAGTGGGTGGCGCTGCATCGGGCGGCGGTTTTGGCGGTGGCATGTCGATGGACGATATTTTTTCCCAGTTTGGCGACATCTTTGGCGGCCATTTTGGCGGCTTCGGCGGTTTCGGCGGCTTTGGCGGTTCGCAGCGTGGCAGGAGGGTGAACAGAGGTTCCGACCTGCGTGTGAAGGTGAAACTAAACCTGAAGGAGATTCTCAATGGTGTGGAGAAGAAGATCAAAGTAAAAAAATATGTATCCTGTACACATTGCGACGGAAATGGTTCAGAGAACGGAACATCCCTTTCAACCTGTTCCACCTGCAATGGCTCGGGTGTGGTGACACGGGTGGCAAACACCATCCTGGGACAGATGCAGACCTCCTCTACCTGTCCCACCTGCAACGGTGAAGGAAAATCCATCTCCAAAAAATGTGTCCATTGCAACGGTGAAGGGATTCTTCGGGAAGAAGAGGTGATCCCAATCAGGATACCTGCCGGTGTGGGCGAAGGAATGCAACTCTCCATGTCGGGTAAAGGAAATGCAGCCCGCAGGGGTGGGATCAACGGCGATTTGTTGATCGTGATCGAAGAAGAGGAAGATCCCAATCTGATTCGCGATGAGAACGATGTGATCTACAATCTGTTCCTTAGTTTCCCTATGGCTACTTTGGGCGGTAGCGTAGAAGTACCAACCATTGACGGTGTAGCCAAGGTGAAGATTGAACCGGGCACGCAGCCTGGCAAGGTGCTCCGGTTGCGCAACAAGGGACTGCCATCGGTGAACTCCTACGGCAAAGGTGATGAGTTGATCAACGTAAATGTCTATGTCCCGGAAACATTGAGTGAAAAAGAACGAAAGTTGATGGAGGAGTTGAACAAGTCGGAAAACTTTGTCCCTTCCTCTACTGCGAAAAAGAACGTGTTTAACAAGTTCAAGAAAATGTTCGACTGATAGATACAGTTGTTATTCGTAAATAACAGCATTCAACACAATCTTTATAAAACAGGTCGGTTCAGTATGAGCCGGCCTTATATTTTGTCTTTGAACGTTAAATAAGAACTCTAATTTTTAAAATAAAAATTAAAATGACCGAAAAATAGCGGAAATAACGTCGGATATAAACAAAAGTCCTCTTTTTTTTATTTATTTGTAGCTTTTAAATCCAGCTTGCTATGAGTAATTATTCAATCAATTCCTTGGAACAATATTTCAAGGTCTACCGTCGTTCCATCAATAAACCCAAAAAGTTTTGGGGTAAAATAGCCGAAAATAATTTTACCTGGTATCAGAAATGGGACAAAGTGGTGGAGTTCGACATGGAGAAAGCTGAGTTCACCTGGTTTAAAAATGCCAGACTGAATATCACCAAAAACTGTATCGATCGTCATCTGGCCAACAAGGGTGATAAGCATGCCATCATCTTTGAACCGAACAATCCAGAGGAACCTTCCAGGTATTATACTTACAGCGAACTATATACCGAGGTATCCAGAATGGCCAACGTGCTGCTTGGGCAGGGGGTTCAAAAGGGAGACAGAGTCTGTATCTATCTCCCCATGATCCCTGAGCTGGTATTTAGCGTGCTGGCATGTGCACGCATCGGCGCAATCCACTCGGTCGTCTTTGCCGGCTTCTCGGCAAATGCACTCTCCACACGAATCAATGACTCCACCTGTAAATTACTTATTACCGCAGACGGTGGTTTCCGGGGTGCCAAAACAATTGACCTTAAGCGTATCGCCGATGAGGCGCTTATGCGGTCTCCCGGTATTGAGAAAGTCCTGGTAGTGAAACGTACCCACCAGGATATTCCGATGACGGCTGGAAGGGATATGTGGCTGCAACCGCTGCTGGATGAGGCGGATGTAACCAGCAAAGCGGCGGTGATGGATGCGGAAGATCCGCTTTTTATCCTCTATACTTCGGGATCTACGGGAAAACCAAAAGGAATGGTGCACACTACGGCCGGCTACATGGTATTTACTGCCTATACTTTCAAAAATATATTCAATTACCAACCGGACGATATCTATTGGTGTACTGCCGATATCGGATGGATCACAGGCCATTCCTATACTATTTACGGGCCATTGCTGAATGGGGCGACAACCGTTCTCTTTGAAGGAATTCCCTCATACCCCACCCACAGCAGGTTCTGGGAAGTGATACAAAAACATGGGGTAAATCAGTTTTATACGGCACCCACAGCTATCCGATCCTTGGCAAAAGAAAAGATTGAATTTATACAAAACTTCCGGTTGGAATCGCTCAAAGTGATCGGTTCCGTGGGAGAGCCCATCAATGAGGAAGCCTGGCACTGGTATAATGATCACGTGGGCAACAAACGCTGTCCTTTGGTGGATACCTGGTGGCAAACCGAGACAGGTGGGATTGTGATTTCTGCCATCCCTTTTGTGACTCCTACCAAGCCGACCTATGCGTCTCTCCCGTTTCCCGGGATCAAGCCGGTGCTGATGGACGAGTTGAGAAATGAGATTGTGAAGAATCAGCAAATAGGGAACCTCTGTATTGAGTATCCCTGGCCAGGCATTGCCAGAACCATCTGGGGTGATCATCAACGTTACATAGATACCTATTTTACAAAATTTCCGGGAAAGTATTTCTCGGGTGACGGGGCTTTGCGCGACGAAGTGGGTTATTACCGCATTACCGGGAGAGTGGATGATGTCATCATTGTATCGGGACATAACCTGGGCACGGCACCCATTGAGGATGCCATCAACGAACACCAGACGGTGGCCGAGAGTGCCGTGGTGGGATTTCCACACGACATCAAGGGAAATGCCCTGTATGGTTTTGTGGTATTGAAGGAGACCGGGTTGTGGCGTGATCGAAATAACCTGGTAAAAGAGATCAACCAGTTAATCTCGGATCAGATTGGCGCCATTGCCCGGCTGGATAAGGTGCAATTTGTGAGTGGTTTGCCCAAGACCCGTTCGGGGAAGATCATGCGGCGCATCCTTCGGAACATTGCCAGCGGAGAGCTGACTGATTTTGGGGACATCACCACACTTGTGAACCCGGAGATCGTGGAAGAGATCAAAGAGGGCAGGCTTTAAACAAGGCGGTACAACAAATAACAGAAAGCCGGATCAAAACACACCTGTGGTAGATCCGGCCTCCTGGTTTATATGCTCCCAAGAATCAGATCTTGTTGCATCTTTCAAAAAAGCTGATGGCTTCGAGTTCCCTTTTGATGATCGATTCCTCCTCATTCGACACGTTCTGAAAAGGGGTGCGGTTGATGCCCAGGTCAATCCCGATCAGTTTCATGATCCGCTTTCCGGCCACGATGTTGCCTCTGTAGCGAGCAATCACGTTAATTACCTCCTGTGCGAAGTTCTGATGATTGATTGCTGCCTCGAGATTGCCGTTGTTGTATTCCTCAATCACCCTCACCAGCGAGTTGCCAATGTAACTTCCAGTGCCGCTGATGCCTCCCTGTGCACCGCCCATCACCAAAGCCGGGAGAATGGTTTCATCCTGGCCGTGCAGCATATCGAACTTGCCATTTTCATACAACATGCATTGGTTATACTCATAGAGGCTTTCGTAGGTATATTTGATACCTGCCAGGTTGGGTATGCGGCCGTCCGCCGCTTTCAGGAAGGGCAGCATCGGCAGGAAAACACCATTCAATGCGGGGATATGATAGAAATAAAAGGGCAGATCGGGCGCACCGCAGGCGATCTCCTCGCAATACTTCACGAGCTCTTCCACACGTCCCGCCTTGGGAAACGGTGAAGCCATGGCGCCGATGCCGAAGGCGCCGATAGCCTGTGCATGTTGTGCCATCCTGAAACTGTCCTTGATACAGGTAGCACCCACATGCACAATCACCTTGAACCCTTCCGGTGCGACAGAAATCCATTTCTCTGCCAGCTGTAAACGTTCTTCCACTGTCAGCATATAGCCTTCGCCCGATGAGCCGTTGATGAAAACACCGATGAGCCCGTTTTTCTGCAACATGGCAGCATAGTCCCCGATGGGACCAAAATCTACTTCGCCTTTTTTGTCAAACGGCGTGAAAGGCGCCACGATTAATCCTTTAATTTTTTCAAACTGTTTCATACGATTTATTTATTTGGTTGTTATTTTATCTTCTTCCGGGTAGGTAAGATCCCGCTTTGGTTTCACGAAAATAAGCATCAGCACGATGGCGGCCAGCACCACGACGGAGAGCTTGCTGAAATCGGCACCCAGGTTACCCGCATCGGTGGAGCTGCCCAGCATCAGGGTGACTGCGTATCCTGCAAAGACACCCATCATATTCATGATGCCGTAGGCGGTAGCCCGCTGTTTTTGCGGGATGATCTGACAAAGAATTGGCATGTTGTTCGTATCGAACATTCCGTAGCCGATGCCGAAGAGCAATGCGGCACCAATCAACCCGGCATAGGTGTGACCGTAGCCCAGCAATATGAGCGAGGGTAGCGTCAGCGTGAGTCCGATGACACTCGTATAGATCCTGCCACGAATATTTTTCTGTACCCACCGGTCGGACAGTGGCCCGCCAATCAGTACTCCGATAAACGATGCGATCGCAATGGAGATGGTGGCCATGGGCCCTGCTTTCGCCATCTCAATCCCCAGGTTTTCGGAAAACAGGGTAGGGAGCCAGTTCTTCGTCGCCCATCCCGGGAAGCTGGGAGCCATGAAATAGAACAACATGATCCAGAACGAGAGGGTGCCGAGGATGAGTCCGAGTGACTGAAAGACTGATTCCCTTTTGACAGGTGGCCTTTGCGGATCGGTCTGCAGTCTGGCAGTTTTTGTACCGGCATGACCCTCCTTGTCGTACAGCATAAACACCAGCACCACGGCATAGATGATGCCTACAATTCCAAACCAGTGAAATACAGTCTGCCAGGAGTAGTTTGCCGCGATGGTGGCGCCAAATCCACCAAGTGCCTGGCCGGTATAAAGGCCCGACATATGTACGCCGATGGCGAGCGATCTGGTTTTGGAGCTGTGAAAATCGGCAATCATGGCCAGACCGGTAGGCAGATACAAAGCTTCACTCACTCCCATCAGCGCCCGTAGCCAGTAAACCTGTTGAAATGTCTGGGCATAACCCATGCCGTAGGTCACCGCCGACCATACAAATAGACTTCCGATAATGAGCCATTTGCGGTTTACTCTGTCCGCGATGATACCTGCCATGGGGCTCATCAACCCGTAGATGAGCAGGAAGATACCCATGATCCTGCCAAAGTTTTCGGCGATGGCCAACTCCTGTATATCGATCTGCATGGATGATTGCATGGTGGAGAGCATCTGCCTGTCGAGGTAATTGAGTAGGGCCACAAACCAAAGTAGGCCGACCACGACCCAGGGATAATATTTACTGTTTCTCATATCACTTCTTTTATTGTTTAGATTTTATTTTTAGCGGGTTTGAAAAGTGAATTTCACCCCTGAACGTTTGCGGAGAACGTACTCCAGGTTTCAGTTCACCCTGGACAGCATAAAAATGGTCTGCCTTACCGACGAGTGTGGCACCCGCGCGGGCAAAATCGGATGAACGGTCAACGGTACTCCATACTCCTGTCTTTGTGTCGAAGATACGGCATTCCCCGTTAAACTTATAATATGCTACCGGTTGTGTCATATATTTCTTTGAAAACTCCAGATTCTTTTTTTGCTTTTCTTCAGGAGAGCACGCCGGATTCTGTCCGATATGATACTGTGTGGTGATGGCATCAAGGAAGACATCGTGATTCACTCCTCCCAGACACAAGATGTAACGGTCGTCGAGCTGCATTGCGGTTGCACCACCAAGCGAGAATGGCCTTCCTGTTTCCGGATCGATCTGATCTCCTACCTCTGTCCATACTTTTGTCGATATATCATATTGCAGGATGGTGGTTGCCATGGTAGGCCCTGTGGTGGCATCCCCGCCAAAGAAACCGCCCAACAGATAAACCGATTGCTTCCCTTCCATCACAATGGAAACCATCACCGGTTGTACACGGGGAACATCGGGAAAAGGAGGCAGCTTTGTCCAGACACTGTCTGTTTTTATGTTGATGCAGAAGAATCCATTCGACGGAGCTCCGTTCACATTGCCTCCACCCACAAATACCAGATCGCCCGATGCACATCCTGCGAAATTATCCATGGGTGCCGGCAAGGTGGGGAGCGGCTCCAGTGCAACTCCACCGGTCTCGGGCAAGGAAACGCGGTAGACGTTGTTCAGTGAATGGGATGCATTGTTCCCGCCAATCCATAGGGCTCCATCCGTAGTTTGCACCGACACGCCGTAGGCCGCCGCCTCGGGCAGTTGTCCTATTTCTGTCCATTCTTTTTTTGTTTCATCATACAGCACAATCTGGTTGTAGAAGGCTTTGCTTCCACCTTCAAACCCCTGCTTACCGGGAAAGTTGGCACCACCGGCCACGATGAGTTTGTCGTTGATCAGTGCGGCGTAAGCAGCCGACACCCCTTTTGCCAGATCGCCTTGCAATCCGTCCGTGGATAGTTTTTCCCATTTTATCTGTATCATTTTCATCTTATTTGCTTTACCTCCCGATTGGCGACATGCCGGAAAGGTCGCTGCAAGCAATGCAACGAGCAACCATCGTACTATCTCGGAAAGGGTATGACGCATGTATTATTCTTTTAACATGGAAGGGTTGTATATTAATTCTGGCATGGCTTTTTTTCCGTCGGGTGTTACAAATACAAAAGTAAACATCCACTTCTGCAGCCGCACTTCCGGTGTACTGAATTTCCCCACCGGCAATTTCAGCAGTACTTTGTTCCATCCCTTCTTCAAGTGTACCGCTATGGGAGGACGTGCCGTGAAGTTCTCATTCTTCAGTGTCACCTCATTTGTTTTCTCTGTATGGTTGTTGTCCCAGATGGGAGGTGCAATAATTTTGTTGTTGACAAAGATGCGACTTCTTTTGTAGTCCCATTCCCCCTGCGGTGGTGGCAGATCGCTCTCGGAACGACTGTAATCCTGTGTGGATGCCCAGAGCCCGACAGTTTGTTCTTGTGGCGACCACACAGCGGTATAGGCATAAGCCGTGTGATTTTCCTGCGGATCTTTGTAAAATGCGGGTACGATGTTGCCCCACACATGGCGCAGGTATATGCCTGCACCGGTTGCAGGACGTACACCATAGTTTTTTCCGTTGTATGAATAATTGTCGCTGAGAGCTGAGTCAGGAGGGAATGTAGCATCGAGGATACCCCCATTGGGAAAAGGATCGGTAATCAGCCATTTTACCTGGGTTTGTTGTACATAAGGAAAGGGTTCACCCGCAAAAGTATGTTCCTTGTGCCAGAGCATGCGGCGCTCAAAGTCGGCGAAAGATTTGAAAACATCGTCACTTTCATCTGTCGGCAGGATCACGCCATGCTTGTCGAAATATTCGGATCCACCACCCAGCCAGCTACGTTCGGCGAGAGCCAGCATGTTCGGATAGAAGGAATTCTGCAATACGATGTCGCTCTCGTGAGGTAGTATCCGGTCGTTCCAGACCGCCAGAATGGATCCGGCCAGATCATCGCTTCCATGGTCGGCATTGTAAATACGGCTGTTATATAAAGCGACGATATCTCCGAATGCATCGAAGTGGTTGATGTAGTGAAACCGTGAATCGATCGTCGGAATGCCCGGTTGTGCCTTTCCTCTGTAGCTCCAGAGCTGTGTGGCGTCTATCTCCCCCTGCTGGTAGTTCCAGCCCGGGTTCCAGGAAATTACCTTTTTGCCCAGGCTTCTGATGTGAGCCACCATTTCCGGAACGAAAGAGGGGTTTGTGAACTGTACCTCATCGGTTCCGATATGGATCCATGGCATGTCGGGAAACACTTCAGTGCAAATTTCATCCATCAGATCCTTCAATATCTTCATTCCCTCTTCGGATTGCATGTCGACACCAGTGGCACGTACAAAGGCGGCACTGTGCCCTGGCATGTCTATCTCCGGAATCAGCAGCATGTGGTGTGCCTTGCAGTGTACGGCAATCTCACGGGCATCTTCGAAGGTATAGTATTGCCCCGGCAGGCGTGTGAAGCTGCTGCTGTCGGTAAGCTTCGGATAGCGTTTGCTTTCCAGTCGCCATCCCTGGTTCTCGGTGAGGTGCCAGTGAAAAACGTTTATTTTAAATTGCGAGAGCAGGGTAATCTGTCTCTTTAGTTCTTCCACTGAGATAAAGCTGCGTCCCACATCGTGCATGAAACCGCGCACGCGGAAAGCCGGCCAGTCGGTAATCTCCAGTGCAGGAATGGTGTTGCCGCCAGAAGAGGCAACGAGCTGATCCAGCGTTTGTCGTGCCCGGTAAAACCCTTCCCCGGTGACGGCTTCCACAAGAATGGAATCTTTTGTAATTCGCAAGCGGTAGGCCTCTTCAGGATTGACAACAGCTTCCGGAATATGATTTACCCATCTTTCCCGGATCATGCCGGGGCCTATCTCTCCTTTTATCAGCTGATGTGGTTGTGATTCTTCCTGATGAATCATTTGCGGCCAGGGCAACAGGTTCCACTTTGCGACTTCCTTCTTTGTGGAGCAGGAAAGCAGAAAGAAGAGGGATGATAGAAGGAGAAATTTGCAGTGTGACATGGACGGTACTTATTTATTGTTGCTGTATTGGCTTGAAAATGTGGAGGCCGGTAACCCGTCGCCATTCACCAGGTTCCCGTCAGAAAAAGAGTTCCAGCCATAACGTACATATTTGGGTTTTTTTACCATGGGAGAACTCACCCTGACCACATTATCATGAATCTCGGCTGTTGCCGGATAATATAATCCCGGGTATTCAGCCACCTCGAATGACCGAAGCGACTCTCCGTCGGATGTATGCAATTTTTCTGCATATTCAAACGAGAGCCGGAGTGACCCGCCTTCCAGGGAGAAACCGTGAAATAATGGTCCTGAGGGAACAATGCCATTCATCCCGTATGTATGATGCAAGGCCAGACGTGCCAGTCGTTCCCCGACCTCTTTTTTTCGGCTGGGGTGCACGTCGGTGCTGTCACCCATGTCGGAGGATACTGCCATCCCGCTGTTCGGGACAACCGACAGAAGCCGGCGCTGGCTGTCTCTGAAGTGTCCCCAGGTTTCTCTACCGGCTGCCATGCTGGAGAGTTGTACGTAGTAAAACGGAAAATCATCGCCCCATGCACTTCGCCAGCTTTCCACCAGAGTGGGGAAGAGCACTTCGTGCAACTCCACGTTTTGTTCATTCGATTCACCCTGGTACCAGATCACACCCGAAATAGGAAGTCTGGTCATCCCTG
Source organism: Bacteroidetes bacterium GWC2_46_850 (assembly GCA_001768325.1). Lineage (GTDB taxonomy): Bacteria > Bacteroidota > Bacteroidia > Bacteroidales > Dysgonomonadaceae > Proteiniphilum. The sequence goes on from MENQ01000011.1 coordinate 253,859, forward strand.
CCACAGCTGCTTCATAGAGGTATGAGGGATGATAGGGATGGCGTTGCAGCGGGTTCCCTGAAAGTTCGCTGTTTCTGGCGGCCCGCTCCCTGCACCAGGGATTGATATAATTGTTGTTTTTCCAGTTGCTGTACATATTCACCAGTCGCGGCTGATGTTCCAGTGTCAACCGGTCGATCCAGGCCTCTGCGGGCGACCCGCCCACTGCATTCAGAATGAGTCCGACAGGGACGTCGGTTTCTTCATAAATGGTTTTCCCAAAATGATAGGCCACCGCAGAGAAATCTTTGGCCGTCTCCGGCGTACAAAGCTGCCATTCCGTATCCCGGAAATATTGTAGTCGATCAATTTTTTTCAGTGTCTCTTCATCCCATGCCTCGTTGTTGGTATAAGCTATAGGTTGCATGTTGTAGAGACGTATTTGTGGAAATTCGGCGGCGGGAATATCTTCTGTTGCGGTGGCTGCCTGCTGCAGCCTGAATGCCATATTCGACTGGCCGGAACAGAGCCACAGGTCGCCAATGAGTATGTCTTTTAGTTCTATTTTATTATTTTCGTTTTCGATGATTGCAGTGTAGGGACCGCCTGCCTCGAGAGAGGGAAATTCTATTTGCCAGTTTCCTGCTTTGTCTGTTGTGGTCGTTTTTTTCTGTTTGCTAAAGTGTATTGTCACGGGCGTGCCTCCATTTGCCCTACCCCAAAAGGTAATGGGCATGCGACGCTGCAGTACCATTCCGCTCCCCAGAACCGGGGCCAACGCAAATCCTTCATACTCTCCGGTAATGGCTCCGTAGATTATTTTTGCGATAATCATGGCCCCTTCCCCTGTGGGGTGCAGTGCATCGGGAAACAGATCCGGCCGCTGATGGAGTGGAGTATGCAGATCGATCAGCTCCACATTGTTAATTTCTGCAACTGTTTCGATGGCTACCTGTACCTGCCAGTACCAATCGCGGGTGCTTGATGTAAATCGTTTGTGACCGGTAAAGATGGGGGTCATCCGGCATATTTTTACGTCCGCGCCCGGTTTCGATTGTCTGAATGTGTCGATCAGCTGGGAGTAATCCCGTACGAAATCGTCACGATAACGGGGCCAGTTGCGGGGATCGGTATCGTTCAATCCGAGGTGTATGATGACAATATCAGGTTGAAAGGAGAGCGCCTCATGGAATTCTGGTAGATTCCGGTAAGAATTGTGCCCTTTTTCCAGCAGGGTGGCGCCGCTGTGTCCGAAGTTCTTCACTTCGTATATATCTCCCAGCATCGACTGCAGTTGTGCGGGATATTTTTCTTCCGGATTTTCAATCCCTGCTCCAAAAGTAACTGAGTTACCCACGCAGGCTACCTTTACCTGCTGTGCACTGAGCAGACCCGAAACGAAACATGATAGCAATAAGGATATGATTCGATGCTTTGGCATATTACTCATTGATGTATGGTTTTACCAGTTCCGCCCATTTTATGTATCCTGCTCCCATCAGGTGCAGACCGTCGTTGCTGTAGGCCGAATCCAGTTTGTTGGTACACGGTATGATGAAATGTGAGTAGAGATCGATGTAGGTGATTTTTTTTTCTTTGGCGAGTCGTTCAAGCCGGTGGTTGAGTGGGGCAATGATTTCCCTTTTACGAGTGTGTCCTTCAAACATACCGAACGACTCGTTAACCGGGAGGATGCTTTGCAGATAGATTGCTGTTTTAGGCGACTCTTCTTGAATTTTCCCGATTATGCGATACGTCTGGCAAATGATACTATCGGGTGAGGCACCTCTTCCCAGGTCATTGATGCCGATCATCAGAAATATTTTGGCAGGTTTGCCGCTTAACATTGATGGCAGTCTGTCGTATACACCCATACAGATGTCGCCGCTGATACCCCTGTTTTTCACCTTCAGGTTGTGGAAGAGCTCCGCCCATTCGCCTCCATTGGTGATGCTGTTTCCCACGAAAAGAATATCTTCATTCGTAACTGCAAGTTTCTCAAACAGCGAAACCCGCTGATGCCAGAATGTGGAGTACGTTCTGTTTTGTGCGGAGAGCGGGAATGCAAGGCTTAGTGCCATCAGTAAAAGAGGAATCATCTTCATTGCGACAAACATTTAGGGTTACGTAATCAAGAAACCAAAGATAGCGATAAAATTTATCGCCATCTTTGGAAAAGTGTGTATAGTTTATGGGATAGATTAGTATCCAGGTGTTTGCTCCAGGGCGTCGTCGTTATCGAGTAACGATTTGTCGAGCGGCCAGAGCACCTTGTGCGCTTCGGTAGCCTCGTTCAGTACCGGGGTTCCTTCAAAACTGCCTTCCGTAGTGAAGACAAGAGGTTTTCCTCCCTTGGTGAGGGTCATTCTGCGCAAATCCCACCAGCGTTGTCCTTCCTGTACGAACTCTTTGTCCTTCTCTTTCAGGATGGCCAATTCGTTGGTTGTAAAATTACCTGCTGTGAAGGCAAACTCAGGGGCCCAATTAGCACCATAGGCGCGCTGACGGACAAGGTTGATGTATTCTTCCACTTTGGGGTCGTTGCCTTCCATATTGGCAATTTCAGCCAGGGATAGATAAACCCATGGAAGTCGGTAGAATATAAAATCGCCTACCCATTGGCGGATGCCGTTTGAATTTTCTAGGCCGATGTTCTTGATCGTCGATACACCCCTGTAGACAAGATTTCCCTGAGAATCTTTATTGTAGGAAGGCAGGAAAGTAGCATTGCGCCTGCTGTCCTTCATATCGAATATTTCAAAGAATTTTTTGGTGTATTCGTAACGTTGTTGGGAGGACGACGTGGCAATATTTAAAGGATCGTTAAACAGGGTCCCATCTTCCAGATAGGCATTTTTGTTTGTCTGGCCTGTACCTACGTTGTATATGTACTGGTTGACCGCATTGGATGCTTCACCCTCGGCATAGCGGATGGCAAAAATGATTTCGTCGTTGGCTTTGTTTTTAGCGTCGAAGACTTTTGAAAAGTCAGTCAGCATCTTCAATCCATAGTTTTTAGTCACATTCTCCAGATGCTGTTTGGCCACGGTCAGGTCAGCCTGTTTTGCCGCATTGTCACCTGTGCTCACTTTTGCATTCCAGAGATAGACCTCGCCGATGAGTGATTCGGTGGCCGCCTTGTTCCAGTATACTTTCTTTCCCAAGCCGTAAGGATTGAAATCGTTCACATCGCCAAAATAGTCGAGTGACTTTTGTAAATCACTTTTAATTTGTGTCATTACTTCAGATGCTTTGGCACGGGGCATATAGAGCTTGGTCGGATCCAGTTCCCCGTCAATCACTTCCACACCGAGTCTCAAAGGAACTCCTCCATAGATGCGGTACAGGTCGAAATAATAGAAAGCGCGTATCCCGTATACCATTCCCAGGTAATAATTTTTCTTTGCTTCCGGAATGTAATCGGCATCCGTCACCCGGGCAATAAAAAGGTTGCAGTTGGTAATTCTGCCGAACAAATCGCCGAACTTGGATACACCGGTATTGTTGGCATCAAAGTTTTGCTGAATGATTGATCCGTTATATACCGATGAACCATCGCCGCTGGTTCCTGAAACATAGTGTCCTCCCCTTAATTCACCAAAGACGATTGTGTGCTGCCATGCAGCATCCCTCAGGTGTTTGTGAATTCCGTCTATATAACCTGTGGCATGTGCTTCGGTTTTCCAGTATGAACCGCTTCCGTAGTAATCTATGGGAGAAAGATCTAGCGCGTCACTGCATGAGGTGTGTGTGGCTCCAATCAGAAACAGCATTACACCCGATATGATTGTTAATTTTGTAATCTTCATAAGGTTGAATTTCTAAAGATGTTTAAAATGTTAAGTTAATTCCCAACAACAGGGTTCTTGGAAGGCCATAGCCGGTACCACTGGCAACTCCTGCACCGATAGAACGCTCGGGGCTGGCCACAGGTGCTGCGGTGAGATATCCCAGATTCTGTCCGGTAATTGATACGTTCATTGCTTGCATATAAAGTCTTTTTGCAAGGGTTTCGGGCAATGAGTAGGCCAGAGAGATTTCTCTGAAGGAGAGATAATCCCCTTTATAGGCAAAAAGTGTCGAGGGTCTGTTTACGTTGCCTGTACCAAGCTGGTCGGCCCATACATAGCGTGGGTACTTTGCGTTGGGGTTTTCAGGTGTCCAGGTGTTGAAAACATCCGTGGTCGTGTTGTAAGTTCCTTGCATGGCTCCCAGGAACCAGGGTGTGGTATTGTCGTATGTCCAGAACCCCAATCCAAAGTCGAAACGGCCGTATAACATAAAGTTCCCGTATTTGAATGTAGTATTGAAACCACCAGTCCAGCGTGGAATGGTATTTCCAATGACAATCCGGTCGAAATTGTCGATCATACCGTCACCGTTGATATCTTTCCACTTGGCATCTCCCGGTTCAATTAAGATGGCACGACTTTTTTGTGCATCGGTCAATGCTGCATAAGCAGCAGGGCCATACTGATATTTTCCCTGGTCATTTCCAGTCTTCACCACCAGATTACCCGGAATTTCATCTACACCCTTATAGATTCCTTGAAATTGATAGCCGACCATCAGGCCCGGTTCCTGTCCTTCCTGGTAACCGCCGACGAATATTTTTTCATCTACTTCGAGTCCTGTTTGGGGATCTGTAATTTTCTTACCTGTATAGATTTCACTACCACCCTGCCGATTCCTTTCCAGTCCATTGTTCGGGAGTGAGATAATTCTGTTTTTATTGTAGGTGATGTTTCCTTTCATCTCCCAGCTGAAATCTTTCGTTTGAATGATTCTGCCCGATAATTCCAGTTCCAGACCTCTGTTCCGGAATTCACCGTTGTTGTTGGTGATGGAAGAAAATCCGGTGGTAGAGGGCAATGCAAAAGCTGCATACTTATCCATCGTCAGACGGCTATAGTAGGTAAGGTTGGCATTGAGTTTGTTTTCAAAGAAACTTACATCGGCACCCACCTCAAAGGTGCGGGTTTTCTCCCACCTCAGTCCGGGGTTGGGTAAAATACCAATCAGGAAGCCGGTACGCCCGTTGTAAGTTTGCGGATTGTATGCACCCTGAAGGGTATAAGATCCGATACCGCTCGCGTTCCCGTTGACTCCAAAGCTGGAACGAAGTTTTCCAAATGAGAGCACAGGCAGGTTTTCTTTTACAAAATCTTCATTCCCGAAAATCCATCCTGCAGATAACCCGGGAAAAAATCCCCATCTGTTGTCGCCAAGAAGCGATGAATAACCGTCGTAACGGAATACACCGGAGAGCAGGTATTTGCCTAAGTAATCGTAGTTGACACGTCCAAAATAGGAGAGAATGCGGTATTGAGAATGCCATGAGTCGATACTCCTTTTATTTTCTTCTGTCTCGGTCAGCCCCAGATCCCAGAAGTCATCAGTGGGTGCACCTGAACCTGATGCGCTGAATCCTTTATTTTCTTTGTCGAAGTATTCTGTTCCCAGAAGGGCATCCAGGTTATGTTTTCCTGCAAACAACCGATTGTAATTGAGTGTCGCATTGTATGTCTGAGAGAAATCACGGTCAAACTGAGCAGAAGTGCTTCTGGTTCTGTTCCATTTGCCGGGATTGGTTTCATAATCCCTGTTAAATGATTCATAGAACCCCTCTTCGTAATACCATTGTGCCGAAGCTCTTAATGTCAGATTTTGTAATAGTTTTGCTTCAGCGGACTGAATCATGGTGAACTTATCGGTTTGGTTGTCCCTTTTAAATCGGTCGGACTGATAAGACTGATTTCCGTCGCCCGAATTTGAACCGAGTAACATGTTCCCATCTTCGTCTTCAAAGCGTGCGGTGGGGGGGACTGACTGGATACGGCCAAAATAATTTGCTTCGCTTGTTTGTGTAGGAGGCATCGACTGCCAGTTGGCCCGGTTGTAATTAAAGTTTGAGTTGGTTTTTAACCAGTCTGTCACCTTGTACCCACCATTAAAGATGAAGCTGTATCGTTTGTAGAAAGAGGTAATCGGTAAACCTTCAGAGTGGTTATAACCCAAACCGGCATAATAGTTGCCCCTGTCGTTACCACCCGACATATTCAGATTGTAATCCTGTGTCATGGAAGGATCTACAAAACTATACTTTGCAATGTCGGTTTCACGGTAAATAAGTTGGTCATTTGTGTTGATTGGATCAGTCATCGTCTTCCATCCCTTTTCCAGCAAGAACTTATTGCTCTCATTCAATTTCATCAGATTCCAGAGCATGCCGTCACCGTATACGTTTCCCGTTCCAAGCGGAGAAGAACCGGTGAGATTGGTCTTTGCAGCCCAGGGTGTATTTTAATATGCCTTGCGCATATAGGTAATGTAATCTTCTGCACCCAGGAAGGTGTAAGGATTGTTTACATAATTAAAACCCAGTTTTGCTTTCAGATTGATGGATCGTTGTCCTGCTTTTCCGCTTTTAGTTGTAATAAGAATTACACCGTTGCTGGCGCGGGCTCCGTACAAAGCGGTAGCTCCCGCATCTTTCAGTACTTCCATTGATTCAATGTCTTCAGGGTTGATGTCGTTTAATCCACTCCGTAACTGCCCGTCAACCATGACAAGCGGTGAACCCGACCCATCGAGATTGGTACCACCACGCAACACGATTTGTGGTGCCGCGCCCGGGTTACCGGATGTTTGTATTACCCTAAGTCCTGAAACTGCCCCCGAGAGAGCCTGTGCAGGGTTTGCGAATACACCCACTGTGAGTGTTTCGTTCGAAACCTTGGCAATAGAGTTGGTTACTTTGCTTCTCAACTGTGTACCTCCGTAACCGGTGACCACAACCTCTTCCAGCATTTCAGAATCTTCACGCAACGTGACGTTTATTGTCGTTCTGTTATTTACTGCTATAACCTGAGGTTTCATACCCACGTAAGAAAACTCGAGGTTCCCGTTCGCCGGGACATTCGTTAAAGTATAGTTCCCGTCGATGTCGGTCACTGTCCCCTGTGAAGTTCCCTGCACCAGCACGGTCACGCCGATAAGTGGCTCATTGAGCACATTGTCGCTGACCTTTCCATTTACTGTGATGTTTTGAGCATACAGCGAGATAGAGCAAAGTATCAGGAAAAGACCTGATAATCCTGCTTTCAAAAGATTGAAATCTTTAAAGTTTCTCATTTTCATCTCTCAATTAATAATTAAACATGGTTGTTTTGATTTGACTCTCTATATTTATTTTTTCCAACGTTTTCCAACACTGGTACAGTGCACGTGGCACATGGAAGCATCCTTTCCATTTTCCCCCTTTCAGGTCGAGCAGCACCTCGCCCTGCCTGTTCAGATAACCCCACCACTCCGGATATTTCGGATCTTTGAAGTGGCTCCAGGTATAGTTATGGATTTTCTCAAACCAGTTGAGACAGTCCTGTGAACCGGTCAACTGATACCCTTTCAGTAGTGAGATGAGTGTCTCAAGGTGTACCCACCACAGTTTCTGGTCCCACTCCAGCTGCTGGGAAGGGAATCCTTTTCGGTCGAGGA